>NZ_BCTM01000015.1 GCF_001571285.1 Kluyvera cryocrescens NBRC 102467
CGCAAAGCGGGCCTGAATTATTCATTTTTTTTGCGATGGTCACATTTTTATCCTTTAACCATAAGCTTAAGCAATATTTTAACCGCGATCACACTCATGAAAATAATTTTCATTCATCCTCAGCAAAACCGCTAATGTATGAAATATGTTTTCAAACGAGGGGAAAGTTGTAATGAAAAAAATCATGTTGTGCTGCGCAGCCGGAATGTCCACCAGCATGCTGGTGCAGAAGATGCGTGCCGAAGCCGAGAAGCGTTCGCTGGCGGTGGAGATCAACGCCTATCCGGTCGCCGAGATTGAGCAGCAGCTTGCTCAGGCGGATGTGGTGCTGCTTGGCCCACAGGTGCAGTTTGAACTGGCTCGCCTGAGCGAAATCTCAGCGCCGCTTGGCAAACCGGTGGCGGTTATCGACATGATGGATTACGGCACCATGCGCGGCGATCGCGTACTCGATAAAGCGATCCAACTGATGGCCTGAGGCCGTGGAGCAGACGATGAAAATTACCGTTATTGGTGGGGGCAGCAGCTATACCCCGGAATTGATTGAAGGATTAATTACCCGCCACGCCTCCTTACCCATGGCGGAACTGGCGCTGGTTGACATCGAAGCGGGGCGTCAGAAGGTCGAGATCATTGCCGCCCTCGCCCGCCGGATGCTCGACAGAAGCGGGCTGGAATCGGTGAAGGTATCGGTTCATTTCGATGCCGATAGCGCCATTGAAGGCTCCCAATTCGTTCTCACCCAGCTACGCGTCGGCCAACTCCCCGCGCGTGCGGCCGATGAACGGCTGGGTTTAAGCCATAAGCTACTGGGACAAGAGACCACCGGTGTTGGCGGTTTCGCTAAAGCGCTGCGCACCATCCCGGTGATGCTGGATATTGCCAAGCGCGTAGAGCGACTGGCCCCGGATGCGTGGATCATCAACTTCACCAACCCCGCCGGGATCGTCACCGAAGCGGTATCACGCCATAGCAACGCCAAAATCATCGGTCTGTGTAACGTGCCGGTCACCATGCACCACATGATTGCCGACATGCTGAAGCTCCCCTACGACCAGGTATCGCTACGCTTTGCCGGCCTCAATCATATGGTGTGGGTGCATAAGGTTCTGGCGAACGGTCGCGATGCCACCGACGATGTGATTGAAATGCTTTGCGATGGCGAGCAGCTGTCGATGAATAACATCAAAGCGATCCCATGGCCGCCATCGCTGCTGCGGGCGCTGCGCGCGATCCCCTGCCCTTATCATCGTTACTTCTGGCAAACCCGCACCATGCTGGAAGACGAGTTGGTGGATGCCGACAGTAAAGGCACCCGCGCTGAGCAGGTGATGAAGGTGGAAGCGTCTCTGTTCAAACTGTACGCCGATCCGCATCTGGATAAGAAACCCGAAGAGCTGAGCCAGCGCGGCGGTTCCTTCTATTCCGAAGTAGCGGTCCAGTTGATTAATGCACTGCATAACAATCTTGGCGTTGAAATGGTGGTCAACGCCGCCAACAACGGCGCCATTCAAGGGCTGCCGGACGATGCAGTAATTGAAACCAACTGCCTGATTGACGCGCTTGGCGCGCATCCTTTGGCCTTTGGCAAACTGCCGCCGCTGATGAACGGCCTGACGCAGCAGGTGAAAGATTTCGAACGTCTGACCATCGACGCCGCGGTGCACGGCGACAAAGATAAAGCGCTGCTGGCGCTGGTTGCCAACCCATTAGTGGCCGACGTCAATCTGGCGACGACGCTGGTCGACGAAGTGTTACGTATCAATAACGCGTGGCTGCCGCAGTTCGGCAAACAATAACTAAAACAATAAAACCCGGTCGGCAACGTCTGCTCCGGGCAGGGAGTGTCTGTGAATAAATCGATAATTGATAAATATGTTTTGCCGACCGCGCTTAAGATCGCCGGACAAAAGCACGTGCTTTCGGTACGTGACGGTATCATCCTCAACATGCCGTTTATGCTGATAGGCTCATTTTTCCTGATCTTCGCCTATTTGCCAGTACCCGGCTACGGCCAGTTGATGAGCGAACTATTCGGCCCAACCTGGCAGGAGAAAGTCCTCTACCCGGTAAAAGCGACCTACGACATCATGGCGCTTATCTCCAGCTTCGGTATCGCCTACCGCCTGGCGGAGAAGTACCGCACCCTTGATCCGCTGACCGCCGGGGCCGTATCCCTGGTCGCGTTCGTGATGACCATTCCTCAGCACATCATGTTTACACCGGCGGGCAGCGATGTGGCGCAGCTGGTAAAAGGGGTCATGCCGATGGGGCAAATTGGCAGCCAGGGGCTGTTCGTGGCCATCCTGATTGCCCTGCTGTCGACGGAAATTTACCGCTTCGTGAACGACCGTAATCTGGTTATCCGCATGCCGGAAGGCGTCCCCCCGGCGGTGGCGAAATCATTCCTTGCGCTGATCCCCGGCTTTTGCGTGCTGGCGGTGGTGCTGGCGCTGCGCCTGCTGGTTGAAGCGACGCCATTTGGCGATATCAATACCATGATCACCGAACTGGTAGGTATTCCGATGAGCCACGTCGGCGGTTCGCTGCCGGGAATGATTATCTCAGTGCTGCTGATTGGTATTTTGTGGATGCTGGGCCTGCACGGCGACACCATCGTACTTGTGTTTATCCGCCCGGTTTGGTTGAGCAATATGTCCGAGAACCTGGAGGCATTCCAGAACGGCCTGCCGATACCACACATTATTACCCAGCAGTTTTACGATCTCTGGATTGCGCCAGGCGGCACCGGTGCGCTGTTAGGGCTGGTGATTTTCATGATTCTGCGCAGCCGCAGCGTGCAGATGAAGCAGCTCGGCAAAATTGCCGCGCCGGGTAGCCTGTTTAACATCAGTGAGCCGATGGTGTTTGGGATCCCGATCGTGATGAACCCCTATCTGGTGGTGCCGTTTATCCTGACCCCAGTCGTGCTGGTGATTGTCTCCTACGTGGCGATGACTACCGGCCTGGTGGCGAAACCGGCCGGGATAGCATTACCGTTTACCACGCCGATTGTGGTCAGCGGATATCTGGCAACCGGCGGCCATATCTCCGGCTCGGTGCTGCAAATCGTTAACCTCGGTATCTCGCTGGTGATGTATTACCCGTTCTTCCGCATCTGGGATAACCTGAAATACCGTGAAGAACAGGCCAGTAAGTCGCAGCAGACCGCCGCCGCCATGCCGGCCACGGAACAATAACCCCGTCACCCGGCCCGGTTAAGTGCTGCCGGGTGACATACCTGAAAACGAAAGCTCATCAGACCTACAAAACAAAAACGCCGGGCATCTGCCCGGCATTTTTTATGCCTTACGCTTACTTATTAATCTGCGCGTGCATTTCCTGAACTGAAATCACCTTCTCGGTAGCATCAGCATTCAGCGCCATCGCGGTGGCGAAGCCGCCGTTCAGGGTGGTGTCGTAATGCACTTTGTACTGCAGTGCGCTGCGGCGAATCAGCTTGGAGTCTTCAATCGCCTGGCGACCTGCGGTGGTGTTGATGATGTAGGTGTATTCGCCATTCTTGATACGGTCTTGAATGTGCGGACGACCTTCATGCACCTTGTTCACCAGACGTGGGTTGATACCCGCTTCACCCAGCACGACCGCGGTACCGTGGGTTGCATCCAGCTCGAAGCCCTGTTTCAGCAGCTTCGCGGCCAGGTCAACCACGCGCTCTTTATCGCCTTCGCGAACGGAGAGCAGCGCACGGCCCTGTTTTTTCATGGTTGAGCTGCTGCCCAGCTGCGCCTTAGCGAAGGCTTCCGCGAAGGTACGCCCCACGCCCATCACTTCCCCGGTGGAGCGCATTTCTGGCCCCAGCAGTGGGTCAACGCCTGGGAATTTATTGAAAGGCAGCACCACTTCTTTCACCGAGTAGTACGGTGGGATGATTTCTTCGGTCACGCCCTGCTGTGCCAGCGTCTGGCCTGCCATCACGCGCGCCGCCACTTTCGCCAGCGGTACACCGGTGGCTTTAGAGACGAACGGTACGGTACGGGCCGCACGTGGGTTGACTTCAATCAGGTAGACTTCGTTGTCTTTCACCGCAAACTGCACGTTCATCAGACCGCGAACCTGCAGTTCGAAGGCCAGTTTCTGCACCTGCTGGCGCATCACGTCCTGAATTTCCTGGCTCAGCGTGTAGGCAGGCAGAGAACACGCGGAGTCACCGGAGTGCACGCCGGCCTGTTCGATGTGTTCCATGATGCCGCCAATCAGCACCATTTCGCCGTCACAGATTGCGTCCACATCGACTTCAATTGCATCGTCGAGGAAGCGATCCAGCAGTACTGGCGCATCGTTAGATACGCTGACGGCGGTCTGGAAGTAGCGACGCAGGTCAGCTTCGTCGTAGACGATTTCCATCGCTCGGCCGCCGAGTACATAAGAGGGGCGAACCACCAGCGGATAGCCGATATCTTTCGCTTTCTCTACCGCCATTTCGATGGCGGTCACGGTGGCGTTTGCCGGCTGCTTCAGCTTCAGGCGGTCAACCGCATGCTGGAAGCGCTCGCGGTCTTCTGCACGGTCGATGGCATCCGGGCTGGTCCCGATAACCGGTACGCCTGCGGCTTCCAGCGCACGCGCCAGTTTCAGCGGAGTCTGGCCGCCGTACTGTACGATGACGCCTTTTGGCTTCTCGATGCGCACGATTTCCAGTACGTCTTCCAGGGTAACCGGCTCAAAGTACAGGCGGTCGGAGGTGTCGTAGTCGGTCGACACGGTTTCCGGGTTACAGTTGACCATGATGGTCTCGTAACCGTCTTCGCGCAGCGCCAGTGAGGCGTGTACGCAGCAGTAGTCAAATTCGATACCCTGGCCGATACGGTTCGGGCCGCCGCCGAGAACCATAATTTTATCGCGGTCAACTGACGGGTTGGACTCACACTCATCTTCATAGGTGGAGTACATGTAAGCGGTGTCGGTTGCGAACTCTGCCGCACAGGTATCGACGCGTTTGTAGACCGGGTGCAGGTCATACTGGTCGCGCAGTTTGCGAATTTCAGCTTCACGTACGCCAGCCAGTTTCGCCAGGCGCGCATCGGCGAAGCCTTTACGTTTCAGGTGGCGCAGGAAGTCAGCGTTGAGGCCGGTGATCCCCACTTCAGCCACTTTCTCTTCCAGACGAACCAGCTCTTCAATCTGTACCAGGAACCAGCGGTCAATGTTGGTCAGGTTGAAGACGCCATCGACGGACAGGCCCGCACGGAAGGCATCGGCGATGTACCAGATACGCTCAGCGCCCGCGTCTTTCAGCTCACGGCGAATTTTGGTCAGCGCTTCTGGGTCGTCGAGGCTCACTTTCGGGTCAAAGCCTGTTGCGCCCACTTCCAGGCCGCGCAGCGCTTTCTGCAGGGATTCCTGCTGGGTGCGACCAATCGCCATCACTTCACCGACAGATTTCATCTGGGTGGTCAGACGGTCGTTCGCGCCGGCAAATTTCTCGAAGTTGAAGCGTGGGATCTTAGTCACGACGTAGTCGATGGACGGTTCGAAGGATGCCGGAGTACGGCCGCCGGTGATATCGTTCATCAGTTCGTCGAGGGTGTAACCGACCGCCAGTTTTGCCGCAACTTTAGCAATCGGGAAGCCGGTTGCTTTCGAAGCCAGCGCCGAAGAGCGGGATACACGCGGGTTCATTTCGATAACGATCAGGCGACCGTCTTTCGGGTTTACCGAGAACTGGACGTTGGAACCGCCGGTCTCGACGCCGATTTCACGCAGTACCGCCATCGAGGCGTTACGCATGATTTGATATTCTTTGTCGGTCAGCGTCTGGGCTGGCGCTACGGTGATGGAGTCACCGGTATGGATGCCCATGGCGTCGAAGTTTTCGATAGAGCAGACGATGATGCAGTTGTCGTTTTTATCACGCACCACTTCCATCTCGTACTCTTTCCAGCCAATCAGCGACTCATCAATCAGCAGCTCTTTGGTTGGGGACAGATCCAGACCGCGTTCGCAAATTTCTTCGAACTCTTCGCGGTTGTAGGCGATACCACCACCGGTGCCGCCCATGGTGAAGCTTGGACGGATGATGCACGGATAGCCCACGTCAGCAGCAACCGCCAGCGCTTCTTCCATGGTGTGCGCAATGCCGGAACGCGCGGTATCGAGGCCGATTTTCTTCATCGCCACGTCGAAACGGCGGCGGTCCTCAGCCTTATCAATTGCGTCGGCAGTCGCCCCAATCATGGTGACGCCAAACTCTTCAAGTACACCCTGACGTTCCAGCTCCAGCGCACAGTTCAGTGCAGTCTGGCCGCCCATGGTTGGCAGTACGGCATCTGGACGCTCTT
This sequence comes from Kluyvera cryocrescens NBRC 102467, assembly GCF_001571285.1. Lineage (GTDB taxonomy): Bacteria > Pseudomonadota > Gammaproteobacteria > Enterobacterales > Enterobacteriaceae > Kluyvera > Kluyvera cryocrescens. The sequence goes on from NZ_BCTM01000015.1 coordinate 6,303, forward strand.
TCTCGATGATTTTGCGCACGACTTCCCAGTGAATTGGTTCGATGTAGGTCGCATCGGCCATTTCAGGGTCAGTCATGATGGTCGCAGGGTTGGAGTTCACCAGAATGACGCGGTAACCCTCTTCACGCAGCGCTTTACACGCCTGGGCACCGGAGTAGTCAAACTCACACGCCTGACCGATAACAATCGGGCCCGCGCCCAGAATCAGGATACTTTTTATGTCTGTACGTTTTGGCATGGCTCTTTAACTCCTGATTATTTCGCGGACTGACGGTATTGCTCAATTAACTCGATAAAGTGGTCGAACAGCGGCGCTGCGTCGTGCGGCCCCGGGCTCGCCTCAGGGTGACCCTGGAAGCTAAACGCCGGTTTATCGGTGCGGTGAATCCCCTGCAGGGTGCCATCGAACAACGATTTGTGGGTCACGCGCAGGTTAGCCGGCAGCGTCGCTTCATCAACCGCAAAGCCGTGGTTCTGCGCGGTAATCATCACCACGTTGTTATCGATATCTTTCACCGGGTGGTTGCCACCGTGGTGACCGAATTTCATCTTGATGGTTTTCGCACCGCTGGCCAGCGCTAACAGCTGATGGCCCAGGCAGATACCGAAGACCGGAACCTCGGTCTGGAGGAATTTTTCAATCGCTTCAATCGCGTAGTCACACGGAGCCGGGTCGCCGGGGCCGTTTGACAGGAAGATACCGTCCGGATTCATTTTCAGAACCTCTTCGGCAGAGGTTTTCGCCGGAACCACCGTCAGGCGGCAGCCGCGGTCTACCAGCATACGCAGGATGTTGCGTTTGGCGCCAAAATCGTAGGCGACGACGTGGAACGGCAGCTCTTCTTCGGACTTCGCTTCCGGCAGTTCGCCTGCCAGCGTCCAGCTACCCTGAGTCCAGCCGTAGGTTTCAGCCGTGGTCACTTCTTTTGCCAGGTCCATGCCGTTCAGGCCTGGGAACGCTTTGGCCTTTTCCAGCGCCAGCTGCGCATCGAGGTTATCACCGGCGATGATGCAGCCGTTCTGAGCGCCTTTCTCGCGCAGCAAACGGGTCAGCTTACGGGTATCGATATCGGCAATCGCCACAATGTTATGGCGCTTAAGGTAAGAAGAAAGGTCTTCAGTGTTACGGTAGTTGCTGGCAATCTGCGGCAGGTCGCGGATAACCAGACCCTGGGCGTGAACTTGAGAAGATTCTTCATCAGCGGCGTTAGTGCCGACATTACCAATATGGGGATAAGTAAGAGTGACGATTTGGCGAGAATAGGAAGGATCAGTGAGGATTTCTTGATAACCGGTCATTGAAGTATTGAAAACGACTTCCCCAACCGCCGAACCCGTTGCCCCGATGGCCCGACCGTAAAACTGGGTTCCGTCTTCCAGAACCAATAGCGCTGACTTAATCAAAACACCCTCCAGAGAATATTTACTCGCTTTATTTGCATATTAATTCATAACAATGGCACAAATCAATGCAAATCTGCTTACCGACGTATTTCTGGCAAACGGCGGCATTCTAGAGACAGCCTCGACAAAAGTCTACCTTAAAGGACAATTTTTATTATTATTTTGTGGCACTGGTGAAATCAGTCGCCAGAAGAGGTTAAAAAGATCAACTAACTCATTGTAGAAAACGCTTGCGGACCAGGAAGAGTGTCAAATGAGACCAGAGAAGGTAAAAAAGTGGACCAGATGGTCAAAATTTACATATAACCAACATACATTCGCCAGAAAATATAGAAAAATACGCCTTTAACAATGATTAAACGGAAAAACGGATAAAATTAAGGGCGATAAAATATCGCCCTGTGTAATCAAGTAATTATGACTACAATAACCACATCACGATGGGTAATAAATTTTATAACTCATTCAAATTTAGCACATCACGCATATCAAAAAGACCATTTGACTTTGTTTTTAACCACAAAGCCGATCTCACTGCGCCATTGGCAAACGTCATACGGCTGGAGGCCTTGTGCGTAATCTCTACGCGCTCGCCAATATCCGCAAACATGGCGGTATGTTCGCCGACAATATCGCCCGCACGCACGGTGGCAAAGCCGATGGTTCCCGGTACACGTTCGCCGGTATAGCCTTCACGAGAATAGACTGCGCACTCTTTCAGATCTTTATCGAGCGCACCGGCAATCGCTTCACCCATCGCCAGCGCGGTTCCTGAAGGCGCATCCACTTTATGACGATGATGCGCTTCAATAATTTCAATGTCGGTGTAGTCACCCATCACCTTGGCCGCTTTCTCCAGCAGCTTCAGCATCACGTTGACGCCGACGCTAAAGTTGGCGGCAAAAACAATGGCAATCTGCTGCGAGGCGTCGCGAATAGCCTGTTTACCAGCATCGTCAAAACCGGTGGTACCAATCACCATGCCTTTGCCGTGCTGGCGACAAAACGCCAGGTGCGTTAGCGTCCCTTCCGGGCGGGTGAAATCAATAAACACGTCAAAATCATCTTTTACCGCCTCAAGGCTGCTCTGAACAGTGACGCCAGATTTCCCTGCGCCTGCCAGTTCACCGGCATCGCTGCCCAACAAAGAGGAACCTTCGCGTTCCAGCGCGGCACCTAATTGAACGCCTTCCATCGCCATCGCGGCCTGAATTAACTGCCGTCCCATACGGCCACCGGCGCCCGCAATGGCAACGCGGATTTGTGCTTCATGCATAGCTATTCTCTTTTATTAAATTGCGTAAATCGTTTTCAGAGTAACTAGCCCGCTGTAGGGTCGCCAGCCGAAAACGTCCATAATTAGAATTTAATGATAAACAGAGAGGAATATCAGTAAAAGACATGATTCATCCCGCAGGATGAATCATTGCCGCACAGGGGGAAAGAAGTCAAACTCGCTCACAATGTGGCGCAGTGGTGGGATAACAACCGGAAAAGCGCAAACTCACAGCCAATCAACGTAGCCTTATTACGGGTAAGGTCTTCAGGGCACTAACGAATAGTGAACGATCATTTGCCCCTTTTTGAGTTTCAGTTGGGTTATCGTCACATCACCAATTTCAGATAAACGGGCGACGTGGGTCCCACCGCAGGGGTAAGCCGGAAGTTCACCAAACCCTACCTGCCGCAGGCCGCTCTCGCAGGTTATTCGCCGCGGAAGATCCTCTCCCTGCCAGGCGCTGATAATCGCCAACAAAGCCTCGGCGGCGGGCAGCACGGCAGACTCCCCTGGTGCGAAGGTAATACGCCCTTCCCCAGGCCAGTGATGCGCTTTAACCGGCTGCCAGCCGTACCGTTCACCCGCCATCCCTATCAGATGCCCGGCTGAATGTAATCGCGCATGGTACTGACGGGCAGCGGCATCAATGCGCAACAGGGCCTCCCCCAGCGGCAACGCCTGGTCAACGATATGCACCACGGCATCGCCGCGAGTGATCACGCTTTGCACCGCGGCATCGCCAATCCAGCCGGCGTCCGAAGGCTGCCCACCGCCCTGCGGGTGAAACAGCGTGCGATCTAACGTAATAGCGTAGCGCCCATCCGGCTCAGCCAGACAGCTCATAATGTTCGCCTGCCCCTGAGTGGCATCGCTGGTGTAATAAAGGCGTTCAGTCATGGTTGTTCTCCTCTTGATGAGCAGAGTATATTCATCTTATCCACGACGATAATCCCGTATCCACTCAATGCATCTTTGCCTGGAATGCACAAATGAATCCTAATTTGCTCCCCGACCTTGCGACTTTTGTATTGATTATCGACCAGGGCAGTTTTTCGGCTGCCGCAAAAATCGCGGGGGCGACACCTTCAGCCATGAGCCGTAGCGTTTCGCGCCTTGAACAGGCGTTGGGCAGCAAGCTGCTGCACCGCACCACGCGTAAACTGGCACTGAACGACACCGGCAAGATGGTGTATGAACACGCCCAGGAGATGCTGAACGCGGCGCAGATGGCTTTCGATTCTGGCAGCAGCCGCCAAAGCGTTGCGCAGGGGAAACTGACCGTCAGCGTGCCTAAAGCCGTTGGCCGCTTTGTGGTTCACCCTTTGATGGCGGAGTTTTTTTCCCGCTTCCCGGAGGTTGATGTCTGTCTGCGGCTGGAAGACCGGTATATGGACTTAATTGACGACGGTGTCGATCTGGCCCTTCGCATCAGCCAGTCGCCGTCACCGGGCCTCTATGGCAGGCCGCTGATGCCGGTTAGCCACGTTATCTGCGCTACGCAGGAATACTTACGTCGTCACGGCATGCCCAACAATCCGCAGGCCCTGCGCGAACACAGCTGTATCAGCCTTGGTGAAACACCCGCCGATTCGCGCTGGAAGTTTCGTCGCGGCGATAACGTGGAAACCGTGCAAACGCGTGGGCGCTATGCTGCCAACCATACCGGCGTGCGGCTGGACGCGGTGAAGCATCATTTGGGGATTGGCAGTTTGCCGCTCTTTACCGCGCGCGAGGCGCTTGCCAGCGGCGAAATTGTGCAGGTACTCCCCGAGTGGGAATTTATCAGCGATTACAGCGGCGACCTGTGGCTGCTGTGGACGCGAAACAAACATATGCCCGCCAGGATGCGGGCGATGATTGATTATCTTGGTGAAAAGCTTACCGCATCCGGTGTTTGACAGACGCTAAGCACCTGCTGGCGCAGCCAGCGATGCGCCGGATCAACCTCCATTCTCGGGTGCCACATCTGCGAGACGGTAATCGGCGGCGTTTTCACCGGCAGCGCAAAGCCCTGTAACGCGCGGCCACCGAAGCGCCTTTGCAGGCCAGCAAACCAAGAGGCGGGAACCTGCGCAATCAAGTCCGAGCACTGAGCCACCGCGATTGCCGCTGAGAACCCCGGTACGATAGCGGCAATTTTGCGCTGCATACCATGTTCAGCCAACGCGCTATCGACCGGCCCCTGTGCTTTACCGTGGCGCGATGACACCACATGCCCATAAGCCGCATAGCCTTCAGTGCTTAGCGTCTCGGCCTGCAACAGCGGATGCCCTTGCCGCACCACCCCCATAAAATGATCCCGAAATAGCGCCTGCAGACGAATCTCCGGCCCCATTCCACTGAGCACACCAATCTCAAGATCGACCCGTCCTTCACGCAGCGGAGCCGCATCTTTCTCGGCTTTAGGGACGAAGCAGAGGCACACGCCCGGCGCAACCGCCGCCACCGCACTCATCAAACGCGGACCGAAAGTCTCGATAAACCCTTCGTTGGTACGCAGCGTAAAGGTTCTCTCCAACCCAGGTAACGTCAGCGCCGATACGGCTGGAGTCAACACCGATCGCGCCTCCATCGTCGCGCTATTCGCCCGTTGCTGAATGGCCTGCGCATGCGGTGTTAACACCATCCGCCGACCGGCACGCACCAACAGTGGGTCACCGGTCGTCGTCCGCAGTCGGGTGAGTGTCCGACTCATCGCTGAAGCACTCAATCCCAAACGGCGCGCAGCGCCGGCGACGCTGGCTTCGCTCAATAGCGCATCCAGCGCCAGCAGCAAATTGAAATCAGGTTCGTTCATCGTTGGCTCCGAATGAGATAAGGCGTTTGGTGCAGGTAATCACTGTAATTGCTGCGCCTTCCGCCATCTATTGTTTACTTCTATATTTTCGACATCACGCGAGATTCGCGAACGGGAGAAAATCTTATGCAGAGCAAAACCCTACTTTTGATTGGAGCCTCACGAGGCCTGGGCCACGCAATGGCAGAAACATTCGTTCAGCGCGGCTGGAAGGTGATAGGCGCCGTGCGCGATAGCGCGCAGCATACGCCGCTGCACGCGCTGGCGGGCGAATATCCGCAGCAGGTCCACATTGAACAACTGGATATCTGTGAATCGCCTCAAATCACCGCCCTTAGCCAGCGGCTCAGCGGCCAGACGATTGATATGCTGTTCGTGAATGCCGGAACCACCAACCGCGATCCCTCACAGACCATCGGTGAAATTAGCACCGATGAGTTTATGCAGATCATGCTGACCAACGCGCTGTCGCCGATGCGGGTCATTGAGCAATTCGCGGCACAGGTCACCGCCGGGGGATTGATTGGCGTCATGTCCTCAGGACAAGGCAGTATTGCCAACAACGAAAGCGGTCAGCGTGAACTTTACCGGGGAAGTAAAGCGGCGCTGAATATGTTTATGCGCAGCCTGGCGGCGCGTCCGACGATGAAGGCACGACCGCTGGTGACGATGGCACCCGGCTGGATAAAAACGGCGCTGGGCGGCCCTGATGCGCCCTATACCATTGAGGAAACCATACCGCTGCTGGTCAACGTGCTGCTGGAAAAACAGCAGCGCCCTGGGCTTGAATATCTCGACTTTCGCGGCAATACGGTTCCCTGGTAATGATCACACCGCGCGCGACAGCACCTCAGCCACCCACGTTTGGAAACCGGCAACATCCAGCCCCAGCGCCACCTGCGCGTTGGCAGGCTGGCCGAGCCGTCCTTCGATGTCCACGACGGTAGTACCCGCAGTATATTGCCCCTGAGTCTCCACGGCGACAAAACACGATTGCAGCGTAAATAACTCAGGACGTACCAGCCACGCAATGGCGCACAGATCGTGCATCCGCAAGCCGCTTTGCATACTGCCGCTGCGATAGTGGCTAAACAACGCGTGCAGCATATTACCGGTTTTATTCAACGCAGGAAGGGACGCGAGATACTCCGGCGTCAGCATCGCCTGATTGGTCACATCCAGCCCGCACATCACAATGTCCAGACCGCTGCGGAACACCAGCGCGGCGGCTTCCGGGTCGATAGCGATATTGAACTCCGCGTTTGGCGTAAAGTTACCGCGCCCGGCAGAACCGCCCATGATCACCAGACGGTGGATGTTAAAGCGGCATTCAGGGTATTGGGTCAGCAGCAGCGCAATATTGGTTAACGGCCCGATAGCTACCAGCGTAACTGGCTCCGGTGCCAGCATTAGTGCATCGCGAATCGCCTGAAACGCCGGTTTTGCCAGCGGCTGGCGGCTATGTTCAACAAAGTCATACCCCTCCATGCCGGATTCACCATGCACCGATGCAGCATCGCGCAGTGGGCGAACCAGCGGTGCCGCCGCCCCCTGTGCCAACGGAATATCGGCATTCCAGAAGTGCAGCAACTGTAGGGCATTACGGGTAGTTTTTTCGACGGAGACGTTACCCGCCACGGTGGTCATGAGCTGCAGATCCAGCTCAGGCGCAAAAATGGCGGCGGCAATTGCCGCAGCATCGTCGATGCCGGGATCGGTATCCAGGAATATTGGCAGGCGCATGATTTCTCCATAAAAAATGCCAGACGTTAAGCCTGGCATTTTTTCACATCTGCGGGAGAATTAATTTATTCGACTTCACGAACATCCACACGCAGCTCGCGCGGAACTTCAAAGACGATATTCTCTTCACGGCCTTCGAGGGTAATGGCTTCACCACCGCCCAGCGACTGCAAACGGGCGATCACGTTCTGCACCAGAATGTCCGGCGCCGACGCCCCAGCGGTTACACCGACGCAGGCGGCATCCTTCACCCAGGCTTCCTGTATGTCCGTCGCATCGTCAATCAGATAGGCGGCTTTGCCCATCCGCTGAGCGAGCTCGGCCAAACGGTTGGAGTTGGAGGAGTTCTTCGAGCCGACCACCAGCACGACATCCGCCTGCTGAGCGAGTAATCGTACCGCTTCCTGGCGGTTAGTGGTGGCGTAGCAAATATCATCTTTACGCGGGCCAACGATTTTCGGGAAACGCTGGCGCAGCGCGTCAATGACGTCCGACGTGTCGTCCACCGAAAGCGTGGTTTGGGTCATGAATGACAGCTTGCTTTCGTCTTTTACCGCCAACGTCAGGACGTCTTCCGGCGATTCAACCAGATACATGCCCCCTTTCGGGTTGCTGTACTGCCCCATGGTGCCTTCCACTTCCGGATGACCGGCATGGCCAATCAGAATGGACTCTTCGCCACGGCGACTGGCGCGGGCAACTTCCATATGGACTTTGGTCACCAGCGGACAGGTTGCATCAAATACCGTTAAATCCCGGCCTTTGGCTTCGTTACGCACGGCCTGGGAAACGCCATGCGCAGAGAAGATCAGGATCGCGCCATCCGGCACCTCGCTAATCTGCTCGATAAAGATCGCGCCGCGTTCGCGCAGGCTGTCCACCACGTAGCGGTTATGTACCACTTCGTGACGCACATAGATGGGCGCGCCATAGATAGCGAGCGCATTTTCAACAATGCTGATAGCGCGGTCAACGCCTGCACAAAAGCCGCGTGGGTTGGCCAACAGGATCTGCATTTTACGCCTCCAGTACCGGATCGACTTCCAGTACTTCAATATCAAAGTGAACGGTATGGTCCGCCAGCGGGTGGTTAAAATCAACCGTGATCGAGTCACCGTTAATTTCACGAACCACGCCCGGCATTTCGCTGCCATCCATTGCGGTAAACAGCATGATTGCACCGATGGTCGGTTCGCCCGCATCCATAAATTCGCGGCGGGAGAAATACTGAATCAGGTCCGGCGTCGAGATACCAAACGCCGCATCTGGCTCCAGCGAGAAGGCTTTTTTATCCCCGGCCTTCAGGCCAAGAAGGTGCTGCTCCAGCCCTTCAGATAACGTGGCATCACCCAGACGAAACAGCGCCGGTTTGCCATTGCTACGGGTTGACTCAGCGGTAGAGCCATCGTCGAGTTTCAGCGTGAAGTGCACCAGCACCGCGCTATTGCTTTGAATCGATTTAGACATGCAGGGACAGCCTTTTATCTTACGACATTGGAATGACGATGATTGTTATAAGTATGACAACGTTTTCTGTGCTTTTGTTTTATCTGTATGCCCGCCGCACAATGGCTAACGGGCAAACAGAAACAGGCTGTTTATCTATCCCGGAGTCGCGCAACGCCCTCCGGGATTATTTTATGCCTGCTTTTTCGGCAGGAAGCCTTCCAGCACTACCAGCGCCGCGCCGATGCAAATGGCGGTATCGGCCAGGTTGAACGTCGCAAAGTGCCAGTCACCGACGTAGAAATCGATCATGTCGACGACGAAACCATGCCACAGACGGTCGAACAGGTTACCCAGTGCGCCGCCAATAATCAGCGCGTAGGCGATGTTGTTGAGCTTCTGCGTCGCTTTGGAGCGATACATCAGCACCGCCAGGATAACGCAGATCCCCACCGCAATACCGGCAAAGAACCAGCGCTGCCAGCCACCGCTGTCAGCTAGGAAGCTGAACGCAGCGCCATAGTTACGCGCATAATGCAGATTAAGCGACGGGAACAGCGACACCGTATCCCCCAGAGCAAAGTTCTGGAGGATCAGGTATTTGCTGCCTAAGTCGATAATCAGCACGACTACCACCAGCCACAGCCAGCGCAGTCCTGTTGAACAGACAGATTGACTCATCAGGCAAACTTACGTTTTTCGCCATCACCGGCGATGTTGCTTACACAGCGGCCGCAAATTTCTGCGTGCTCCGCCACCTTGCCAACGTCTTGAGTGTAATGCCAGCAGCGCGGACACTTCTCACCTTCGGCTTTATTCAGCGCCACTTTCAGACCTTTCAGCAGTTCGCTCTGCTGAGCATCAGCGGTCGCCTGCGCATAATCCGCAACTTTCGCACCGGAGGTCAACAGGACAAATCGCAGTTCTTCGCCCAGCGCGTTCAGTTTCGCCGCCAGCTCAGGTTCGGCGTACAGAGTCACCGCGGCTTCCAGCGAGCCACCGACTTTCTTGTCAGCACGCGCCTGCTCGATAACCTTGTTCACTTCGCCACGAACCTGCAGCAGAACATCCCAGAAACCATCGTTCATGGCTTCGGATTCCGCCAGGCCAAACAGGCCTTCGTACCATTCGCCGGTAAAGACGTATTTCTCGCGAGAACCCGGCAGATAGCCCCAGATTTCATCCGCGGTGAAGGACATGATTGGCGCCATCCAGCGAACCAGTGCTTCTGCGATGTGGTACAGCGCAGTCTGGCAGCTACGACGCGCCACGCTGTCCGCTTTCGCGGTGTACTGGCGGTCTTTGATGATGTCGAGATAGAACGAGCCCATTTCTACGGAGCAGAAGCGCATCAGGCGCTGAACCACTTCGTGGAAGTCATAGGATTCGTACGCTTTCAGGATGTCTTCCTGCGCTTCTTTCGCGCAGCCAACCGCCCAGCGATCCAGAACAACCATCTCTTCCGGTTTCACCATATCTTTTACCGGATCAAAACCGTTGAGGTTTGCCAGCAGGAAGCGCGCGGTGTTACGGATACGACGATAGCTGTCGGCAGCACGCTTCAGGATTTCATCAGAAACGGCCATTTCGCCGGTGTAGTCGGTAGATGCCACCCACAGGCGCAGGATATCCGCACCCAGTTTGTTCATCACATCCTGCGGAGAAACGGTGTTACCGATAGATTTGGACATCTTACGGCCCTGACCATCCACGGTGAAACCGTGGGTCAGCACCTGACGGTAAGGCGCTTTGCCTTTCATCGCCGTGGAAATCATCAGGGAGGACATGAACCAGCCGCGGTGCTGGTCAGAGCCTTCCAGATACATATCCGGCGTGTGACCGCCAAATTCAGGACGCGCATCAACCACGGAGTAGCTGGTAGAACCGGAGTCAAACCAAACGTCCAGGGTATCCGGCACTTTCACGTAGTTATCAGCGTCGTCGCCGAGGATCTCACGCGGGTCAAGATCCCACCACGCCTGAATACCGTCTTTCTCAACGTATTTAGCGACTTCTTCGATAAGTTCGGTGGTACGTGGGTGCAGCTCTTCGGTGTCTTTATGCACGAACAGCGACATTGGCACGCCCCAGGTACGCTGACGGGAGATACACCAGTCAGGACGGTTGGCGACCATCGATTCGATACGCGCTTTACCCCATGCTGGGATCCAGCCGCTCAGGTTTTCTTGCGCCAGACCATCCTGCTCGATACGGTCGATCTCTTTGAGCGACTGAATACGCAGGCCTTTCTGATCCATGCTGATGAACCACTGTGGGGTGGCACGGAAGATGATTGGCGTTTTGTGACGCCAGCAGCATGGGTAGCTGTGCTGCATTTTCTCAACGTGCAGCAGCGCGCCTTTTTCCGTCAGCAGCTCAACGATTTTATCGTTGGCTTTGAAGACGTTCACGCCGTCTAATCCTGGGTAGGTACCCGCCAGGTAAGCGCCGTCTGGGCCAACCGGGTTAGCAATCTCCAGACCGTATTTCTGGCTGATCACGTAGTCGTCAGGGCCGTGGCCACCGGCGGTATGTACCGCACCGGTACCGGCATCCAGAGTGACGTGGTCGCCCAGAATAGCCGGTACGTCGAAGCCCATGAACGGATGGGTAAAGCGCATCAGTTCAAGTTCGGAGCCTTTGACGGTACCCAGTACGGTGTAATCGCTGGCGCCGATACGCGCCATGACGCTATCGAGCAGATCTTTTGCAACGATGACAGCCTGACCGTCAATCTGCACCAACGCATACTCGAACTCAGAAGAGATAGAGATCGCGCGGTTTGCCGGCAGAGTCCACGGGGTGGTAGTCCAGATAACCAGAGAAATCGGGCCATTGACGCTGCTTGCGCCAAATTTCGCCTTGACTGCATCAGCATCAACCGCGTGGAATGCCACGTCGATAGATGGTGAGGTTTTGTCGTAATACTCAACTTCCGCTTCTGCCAGCGCAGAACGGCAGTCAACGCACCAGTGAACAGGCTTAGCGCCTTTCAGCATGTGGCCGTTGTGAATGATTTTGCCCAGCGCACGGATGATGTTGGCTTCGGTTTTGAAGTCCATCGTCAGGTATGGGTGCTGCCAGTCGCCCAACACGCCCAGACGGATAAAGTCTTTACGCTGGCCGTCAACCTGACCCGCAGCGTATTCGCGGCATTTCGCACGGAATTCCGCTGCCGTGAATTTCTCGCCCGGCTTACCGAATTCTTGCTCAACTTTGAGCTCAATCGGCAGACCATGGCAGTCCCAGCCTGGAACATAAGGCGAGTCATAGCCGGTCAGACCTTTGGACTTAATAATAATGTCTTTGAGAATCTTGTTTACAGAGTGACCAATATGAATGCTGCCATTCGCATATGGAGGGCCATCATGCAGAATGAAGGTTTTTTTGCCCTTTTTCGCGGCACGAATGATGCCGTACAGGTCATCTTCGGTCCAACGCGCCAGCATTCCCGGTTCACGCTTGGCGAGATCGCCGCGCATCGGGAACCCTGTTTCCGGCAAATTCAGGGTTGATTTATAGTCACTCATCAGATTCTCGGTTCCGTATTTTTACGTAGGCATTTAAGCCGGGTTTGATAGCCCAAATAACTCGCGGGCCGTTAATTCATCACGCGCAATCTGCGCCTTTAGCTCATCCAGCGAAGCAAATCGCTGTTCATTGCGTATTTTCTTACGCAGCACTACATCTATGTGGCGACCATAAAGGTCCATTACAACGTCCAGCAAATGCACTTCCAGCTGCTGGCGAACGCCAGCAACCGTTGGACGTGTGCCAATATTGGCCACGCCCGGCAAAGGCTTATCGCCAAGCCCCATCACTTCTACCGCATACACCCCTTTTACCGGGGAGACCTGACGACGTAGCGGCAGGTTCGCCGTCGGGAAACCGATGGTGCGGCCCAGTTCATCACCGTGCACGACGCGTCCGGAGATGGTAAACGGATGGCCCAGCAGGTTTTCGGCTTGCTCGAGGTTATCCTCGGCCAGCGCCTGACGCACCGCGGTGCTGCTAATGCGTACACCGCCATGACAGAAGGTTTGCGTACTGGTGATGTCGAAGCCAAACTCCGCACCTGCCTTCTGTAATAACAAGAAATCGCCCTGACGACCAGCGCCAAAGCGGAAATCATCCCCAACGGCCAGGAACTGAACGCCGAGACGCTTGACCAGCAGATCGCTGATAAACGCCTGCGCGGTTAGCGCGGCAAAGCGACGGTCAAAGCGCAGGCAAACGACGTAGTCCACTCCACTTTCGGCCAGATAGCGCAGCTTTTCACGCAAACGCGTCAGGCGCGCAGGGGCTTTATCAGCCGCGAAAAGTTCCAACGGCTGCGGTTCAAAAATCATCACCACCACGGGTAAACCTCGCGCCCTGCCTTCAGCACGTAAGCCCTGCAGTAGCGCCTGATGCCCACGATGCACACCGTCGAAATTACCAATGGTCAGTACGCACCCATGTGGTGCCTGACTGAGATTATGTATGCCGCGTATCAGCTTCATGTCTGGCTCAAAAGAGTGAAAATCGTCAGAGTATACCTTGTACAACAGCTCACGTTAACCCGCTATTGCACCTCGTCGCCGAAAGTGGGAATGATTTCATCGGCATCCAGCGAAATGGCAAGAAAATATAGTTGGGCCGGGTGATTTTTGTGCCAGAAAGACTGTATTCGTCGGCCACAAGCTGGTAGAATCCTGCGCCATCACTACGTAATGCAGCGTTGTCATTTTAGCGACGCTTATTTGCACAAATCCATTGACAAAAGAAGGCTAAACGGGCATTCTCCTCGGCCTTTGAATTGTCCATATAGAACACATTTGGGAGTTGGACCTTGGCTAATATCAAATCAGCTAAGAAGCGCGCCGTTCAGTCTGAAAAGGCCCGCAAGCACAACGCTAGCCGTCGCTCTATGATGCGTACTTTCATCAAGAAAGTATACGCAGCTATCGAAGCTGGCGACAAAGCTACTGCACTGAAAGCATTTAACGAAATGCAACCAATCGTGGACCGTCAGGCTGCTAAAGGTCTGATCCACAAAAACAAAGCTGCACGTCATAAAGCAAACCTGACTGCACAGATCAACAAACTGGCTTAATCGCCCGCTTGTTATCAGCTTTGAAAAAAACCCGCTTTATGCGGGTTTTTTTACGTCTGTCATTTGGATATTTGACCTGCTTAACGCAGAGAATAAACAGAATGCCGGCCTGATAAGCCGGAGCACTCATCGGGTGATAGGCTCCGGCTTAGCGCTGATATCAGGTTAATCAACCCCGTTGACGGCGTTTCTCGTTCAGCGAACGGGCTTAACGGGCTCGGCAAAAAGCGCAGAATAATCGCGATGGCAAATACGCTGTACCGCCGGGTGCTGGATCATACGTTCGGCAAAAATCGCATGATACTCCTCCATGACGCTGTCCATTCGACCGATTTCGACGATGCTGTTATCCGCGTAAAAATCATGCGCATACAGCGTAGGCGCAACAAAAATGGCATTATGCGCCGCACCGAACGCCTTCATCAGTGCCGCATCATCAAACTCACCCAAAATCTCCACCTTCAGCCCCTGAACGTTGAACCAGTTCAGCAGCTTGCGTCCCAGCATTGAGCGACGGCCAGGCACCAGCAGCCGACGCTCCTCCAGGCATGCTGGGAATGGTTTCTCCGGCGGCGGATTCATGCACCAGAAGCTCACGCTGCACTCCCCAATTTTCACCGAGAACAGCCCTTCCTGCTGCGTAGAGTCAATTGGGCAATCAGAGATAATCATATCCAGCTTATGCTGACTCAACTGCTCCAGCAGCATCTCGTGCGTGGATTCGAAGCAGCGCAAATGGATTTGTTCGTCCTCTACCACCGCAGCATCCAGCACGCCGCTCACCAGCCGTTTTGACAGCGCGTCGGCCACTCCGACATCAAACAGCAGGTTTGACTCTTTGCGATAGTTAACGATATCCAGCATTTCCTGACTCAGGGTAAACATCTTATCCGCATAGCGGAACACCAGCTCACCCAGTTCACTCGGCTCAATACCGCGCCCTTTACGCTTAAACAGCTTGCCCTGCAGGCGCTCTTCCAGCGCCTTAATCTGCCCGGTAATAGTCTGCGGCGTGAGGTAGAGTGCCTCCGCCGCTCCGACGACCGAACCTTCCTTGTAGACATGCCAAAAGTAGTACAGATGGTTGTAATTAATATGCGACATGCCCTGTGCTCCCCTCTCCTTTAATCATCATTTTCGATACTTACGCCGCTTGCGGCTTTAAATGCGCGCGCAGCAAGGTGTATCCCACCACCGCCGACAGCACGGAGCCCACCAGAATGCCCAGCTTCGCCCAGTTGATCAGCGACGGGTCGACGCTGCCAAAGGCCAGGCTGGCGATAAAGATAGACATGGTGAAGCCAATCCCGCACAGCAGGCCAACCGCCATGATCTGCGAGAAGTTAGCGCCCTCGGGCAGTTTAGCGAGCTTCAGCTTCAGCGCCAGCCAGCAGAAAAGGCTGATCCCCAGCGGCTTGCCGATAAACAGGCCCGCGATTATCCCCAATGGCAGCATCGACGTCAGGCCGCTGAAAGTCACACCCTCCAGCGAAACACCGGCGTTAGCAAAGGCAAACAGCGGCAGGATCATAAAGGCCACCCACGGATGCAGCACGTGCTCAAGCTGCTTCGCCGGGGATTTCCCCTCCTGCTCACGCAGCGGGATAAAGAAGCCAACGATCACACCGGCCAGCGTCGCGTGCACGCCCGATTTCAGTACCGCCGTCCACAGAACCATGCCCACCAGAATATAGATACCGGTACGACGCACTCCGCTGAGGTTAAGAATGGCCAGCACCACGATAGCCGCCGCAGCAACGCCCAGCGACAGCAGCGACAGATCGCTGGTATAGAACAGAGCAATAATCACAATCGCGCCCAGATCGTCGATGATTGCCAGCGCCATCAGGAAAATCTTCAACGAAGCCGGTACCCGGCTGCCGAGCAGCGCCAGCACGCCTAAGGCAAAAGCAATGTCCGTAGCAGCAGGTATCGCCCAGCCGCTGCTGGCGATAGGATCCTGGGCATTGAAGGCCAGATATACCAATGCCGGTACAACCATACCGCCCAGCGCGGCAATCACCGGGAAAATAGCCTGACGGCGCGTCGCCAGCGAGCCTTGCATCAACTCACGCTTGACCTCAAGGCCAATCAGCAGGAAAAAGACCGCCATCAGCGCGTCGTTAATCCACAGCAGCATGTTTTTATTGATTTCCAGTGCACCAACGCGCAGCTGTACCGGCGTTTCCAGGAATGCATGATACAGGCCGCTGGTCGCCCCCATATTAGCCATCAACATCGCCATTACCGCGGCAATAATCAGAAGAATGCCGCCGGAGGCATCATTGTTAAAAAAGCGCTGAATATGTTTCACTTTTCATACTCTCTATCAAGTAAATACTTCGTGATTACTATCTTACATCGCTAAACATATCGTTAAAATTAGATTATTCATTGCGAAAGACTCGTCTTTTCCGAACTATTTTTTTTCCTGAGAAGCCTCATTCGGACCGCGCGTGACATCCGCGTATTGCCTTTCCTTCGCTCCCGGCCATCGGGTATTTAAGCGATAAAAAAAGCCCGGAATCTCGCAATCCCGGGCTTTGTCTGATATGGCGGCAGTGATTAACGCGTTAAATCGTCAAAGAACTTTTTCACGCCATCAAAGAAGCTTTTGGAGCGAGGGCTATTGTTTTCACCGGTTGGACCGCCGAAGCTTTCCTGCAGGTCTTTGAGCAGCTGTTTTTGCTTCTCGTTCAGACTCACCGGCGTCTCAACAACCACGCGACACAGCAGGTCACCCTGCGCACCACCGCGGACGGACTTCACGCCCTTGCCGCGCATGCGGAACAGTTTGCCGGTTTGCGTTTCACCCGGTACTTTCAGCTTCACGCGACCGTCGAGCGTCGGAACTTCAATCTCGCCGCCCAGCGCCGCCATGGAGAAGTTGATCGGTACTTCACAGTACAGGTTGTTGCCCTCACGCTCGAAGATAGCGTGCTGTTTCACCTGCACCTGAACGTACAGATCGCCCGCCGGCGCACCATGTTCACCCGCTTCGCCTTCACCCGACAGACGAATACGATCGCCGGTATCGACACCCGCAGGGATCTTCACGGACAGCGTTTTGGTTTTCTCTACCCGACCGTGACCGTGACATTTGTTGCACGGGTCTTTAATCAGCGTACCGCGGCCCTGACAGTGTGGACAGGTCTGCTGTACGGCGAAGAAGCCCTGGCGCATCTGCACCTGGCCTGCACCGTGGCAGGTTGGACAGGTCTGCGGCTGTGAACCCGCTTTCGCCCCACTGCCGTGGCAAACATCACACTCTTCCAGCGTTGGAATGCGGATCTCTTTGGTCACACCACGAACCGCTTCTTCCAGCGTCAGATCCATGTTGTAACGCAGATCAGCGCCACGGGATGCGCGCTGACGACCGCGGCCACCGCCGAAGATGTCACCGAATACGTCACCAAAGATATCGCCAAAGTCTGCGCCGCCGCCGTAACCACCGCCGCCGCCGCCCATACCGCCCTGTTCAAAGGCTGCATGGCCGTACTGATCGTAGGCCGCACGCTTCTGCGCGTCGGTCAGGATCTCATACGCCTCTTTGATCTCTTTAAACTTGGCTTCGGCCTCTTTATCACCCTGGTTGCGGTCCGGGTGGAATTTCATGGCCAGGCGTTTATACGCCTTTTTGATTTCACGCTCTTCCGCTGTTTTGGAAACGCCCAAAATCTCATAGTAATCTTGCTTTGCCATTGTTGTTTTTCAGCCCCTTAACATACGAGCACGGGCGTGGAGAGATCTCCTACGCCCGTGCCGATTAACTACCCTGCATCAGGGCGATTATTTTTTGTCTTTCACTTCTTCGAACTCAGCGTCAACAACATCGTCGTCTTTCGCATTGTTCGCGGAAGCGTCAGCGCCTTCAGCGCCAGCTTGCTGCTGTGCGTGCTGCTGCTGAGCGATTTCCATCAGTTTCTGGGAAACCTGAGCCAGCGCCTGCATTTTCGCTTCGATATCGGCTTTGTCTTCGCCTTTCAGGGACGCTTCCAGCGCAGTCAGCGCAGACTCGATAGCGGTTTTGTCGTCAGCTGGCAGCTGTTCGCCCGCTTCTTCAACCTGCTTACGAGTGCTGTGCAGCAGATGGTCACCCTGGTTACGGGTCTGAACCAGTTCTTCAAACTTACGGTCAGCTTCAGCGTTAGCTTCGGCTTCACGAACCATTTTCTGAATTTCTTCTTCGTTCAGACCAGAAGATGCCTTGATGGTGATCTTCTGCTCTTTACCGCTGTTTTTGTCTTTCGCAGACACGTGCAGGATACCATCAGCATCGATATCGAAGGTTACTTCGATCTGCGGCATGCCGCGCGGCGCTGGGCTGATACCGTCCAGGTTGAACTGGCCGAGATCTTTGTTATCAGAAGCACGTTTACGTTCACCCTGCAGCACATGGATGGTTACCGCAGACTGGTTGTCTTCAGCGGTAGAGAACACCTGGCTGTGCTTGGTCGGGATGGTGGTGTTTTTGTTGATGAGCGCAGTCATCACGCCGCCCATGGTTTCGATACCCAGAGACAGTGGGGTAACGTCCAGCAGCAGTACGTCTTTCACTTCACCCGTCAGTACACCACCCTGGACTGCAGCACCGATAGCAACAGCTTCGTCCGGGTTAACGTCTTTACGTGGCTCTTTACCAAAGAATTCAGCCACTTTCTTCTGAACCATTGGCATACGAGTCTGACCACCCACCAGGATAACGTCCTGGATGTCGGAAACAGACAGGCCAGCGTCCTGCAGTGCAACTTTCAGCGGCTCGATTGAACGGTTAACCAGGTCTTCTACCAGGCTTTCCAGTTTCGCACGGGTCACTTTAATGTTCATGTGTTTAGGACCAGACGCATCTGCAGTGATGTACGGCAGGTTTACGTCAGTCTGCTGAGCAGAAGACAGCTCGATTTTCGCTTTTTCAGCTGCTTCTTTCAGACGCTGCATTGCCAGCGGATCGTTGCGCAGGTCAATGCCCTGATCTTTCTTAAATTCGTCAACGAGGTAGTTGATCATGCGGCTATCGAAGTCTTCACCACCCAGGTGGGTATCACCGTTGGTTGCCAGAACTTCGAAGGTTTTTTCGCCGTCAACTTCGTCGATTTCGATAACGGAAATATCGAAAGTACCACCACCGAGGTCATATACCGCGATAGTACGGTTGCCGACTTCTTTATCCAGACCGTATGCCAGTGCAGCCGCGGTTGGTTCGTTGATGATACGTTTGACTTCCAGACCTGCGATACGGCCGGCGTCTTTTGTTGCCTGACGCTGAGCATCGTTAAAGTAAGCAGGTACGGTAATAACCGCTTCAGTTACCGGTTCACCCAGGTAATCTTCAGCCGTTTTCTTCATTTTTTTCAGCACTTCTGCAGAGATCTGCGGAGGAGCCATTTTCTGACCCTTCACATCGATCCATGCATCACCGTTGTCAGCACCGATGATTTTGTACGGCATGATGGCTTCATCACGCTGCACTTCTTCGTCCTGGAAGCGGCGACCAATCAGGCGTTTAATCGCAAACAGGGTGTTTTGCGGGTTTGTCACTGCCTGACGTTTAGCCGGCTGACCAACCAGAGTTTCACCATCCTGGGTATATGCAATAATAGAAGGCGTGGTGCGATCGCCTTCGGCGTTCTCCAGCACGCGTGCAGTAGTGCCATCCATAATCGCTACACAAGAGTTGGTAGTACCCAAGTCGATACCAATAATTTTACCCATCTAAACGTCTCCACTAAAAATTCATTCAACATGTGGTTGTCAGTCTGTAATAAGGGCGAAACCTACGGTTTCAACTGCCCTGAATCGTTTTTTTTCAGACTCACTCACTGCGGTTGACTACAAGATGGGGGCTCAACGTCATCCATCAAGGGGCAGGCTAAAAAATTTTTCATTCAGTGCGCTTAAAATTTAACGCGCGCTGAGCGCTCCCCCGTCGTCCCCCCCCACGAAACACCAATGAAAAAAGATATTTATTCAATAAGTTAAATGGATAACGACCACCCTCGCGCGCCCAAAATCGGCGTAAAAAAGCCCGAATATTCATTTCTTCTGCGGAATCCTTTTTGGCGACTGGAAATCGGCAAAATCCCAACATGAGTCATAAATCCAGTTTTCGCCCTAGGCCAAGCGGTGGCAATCTGACCTTGCCCCTTTCACGGCAAAACACCGGGTTCAGGCGTAAAAGGGGAAAAATAGTTTATTTTCCCCTCATCAGATCATAGACAGCCCGTTGACTCCTGATTATTATGCCGCGCCCCAACATTGGGGAGATTATTTCACCATTCAATGATGATTTGAGGAATTATGGGCAACACTAAGTTGGCTAACCCGGCACCGCTGGGCCTGATGGGCTTCGGCATGACCACCATTCTGCTTAACCTGCACAACGCGGGTTTCTTTGCGCTTGACGGTATTATTCTCGCAATGGGTATTTTTTACGGCGGTATCGCGCAGATTTTCGCGGGCCTGCTGGAATACAAAAAAGGGAATACTTTCGGTCTGACCGCATTCACCTCTTACGGTTCTTTCTGGCTGACGCTGGTCGCCATTCTGCTGATGCCGAAAATGGGTCTGACGGAAGCACCTAATGCGCAGTTCCTCGGTGCCTACCTGGGCCTGTGGGGCGTGTTCACGCTGTTCATGTTCTTCGGTACCCTGAAAGCAGCACGCATGCTGCAATTCGTGTTCCTGAGCCTGACCGTGCTGTTTGCCCTGCTGGCGATTGGCAACATCAACGGTAACGAAGCCATTATCCACGTTGCAGGCTGGATTGGTCTCATCTGTGGCGCAAGCGCCATCTACCTGGCCATGGGCGAAGTGCTGAACGAGCAGTTTGGCCGCACCGTGCTGCCGATTGGTGAAAAACACTAATCCTCATCTCTTTTGAAAAGCGTCGGCCTGTCCGGCGCTTTTTTTTGCCCACCAACTACCTATCCTGGGGTTACCTCACGCCCGCTATTTACGTTATTTTCAACAGCTTCTTATAATTAAAATGGAATGTTGATGATGCGATTTACCTCGGCTTACGGCCTGTTTCTGGCCACCAGTGTCCTGCTCCCTTCCTACGGCTATGCGTTAGAGGCCAACGACGTCACCCGCGTTGATTGGGATAAAGACAATACCGTGCACATGGGCAGCAGCATCAACACGGTTTACCGAATTATGATGGCGGGAGGTTCACGCAACGATCTTTGGCTGAATATCGACTGCAACACCCAGACGAAAACGTTGCTGTATATGAACCTTCAGACGCCGGTTGGCAAAGATCTCCGCGTATACGGCAGTCGCTCCATTGGCCGCTATATCCCTGGCATCCCTTTTGAGCCTGATGCCGATAGCCTGATGAGCACCGATCCGGCGCTAAATATCTGCCAACAGAAAATCCCACAACCTCGCTGGGTTGGGCTGTCGCTGCCGGATAAAAACGCAGATCAACTGTTTATCGATCTCAGCAGCAGCTATCGCCAGGGCAGCTTGCTCAAGCTTCGGTTAGGCACCGATTACGCCCAAATTCATCGCGACGAAAAATACACTGCGCCCTATGATTTCCGAATCCAGCAAATGCAGGTCAACTGTCATAATCACCGGGCACGTATTGAACGGACATTTTCCCTTAATGGCTCGGTAGTGAGCGACAATAGCATCACAACCGATGCCAATTTCTCCCCGCTCTCTAAACCACTCATCGCCCCCATTAAAACGCTGTGCAGCCTGAAGGATCTGAACCAATTTACCGGCTTCGGGCCGCGGGTTGAACGACAGAAAACGGCCGCCGAGGCACCGCTTACCCTCCCTGATTTTACGCAAAACGATCCAAGCGCGTTGGCACGCTACCCATTAGCTGAATCCGTTAACAAAACGATCCGCCAGGTACTGGACGACACAAATAGCACGCCAACGTTTAGCCGCCTGACGTTTACTCAGGTATGGCCCGGTCCGGACGACAGCAGCGCGCAAACGCGTATCGACCGTCTGCCGGATGGCAGCACGCTGACGCTCGATACCCTGATTCTCAAAGGCATACCGTTCTATATTCAGTACCAGCGCCTGTTCAATCTGGTGAACCTGAAAGAGTGGGATTCTATGCAAAATAGCCCGCTCATTAGCCAGTCGCTGGAAACGGACTTTAATGCCGCCCCCATCGTCGGTAAACAGTACCGTTGGCTGGCGGTGATGCAAAATGCGCAGGACGCACCAAAGAGCAAGTCAAAAAGCCAGGTGTGCCTCGTGGAAAGCACCTGGCACGATGCTTCCATGCTGAATGAGCAATTCCCAGGGCGCTACCTGGAGCTGAGCTGCACCGACGACCGTGGTGACGGGAAAGCGATGAGCAGTGATTATGCCTGGCTTGAAGACCTGAGGATCTTTATCCGCATCGGCTACCAGGAAGACGGGAAGAAAAAGCGCTTTATGTTTAAAGAGGTCGAGATCATTCGCTAACCACGAGCCCGGCGCGAGGGCGCCGGGCTCACTGGCAGGCTTAGGAGCGTTGTAATTCGCCGCCGACTGCCGCCGGCGCTTCTTTGCGTAACCAAATACCCAATGCCAGGCCGAGCAGCGACAGCGCCAGTACATACCAGGCAGGCGCCATGGGTGACACCCCCATCAACATCGTTACGGCAATCGGCGTCAGGCCGCCAAAAATGGCGTACGAAACGTTGTAAGAAAATGAAATACCGGTAAAGCGCACTTCTGCCGGGAAGGCGCGAACCATCACATACGGCACCGCACCAACCACACCAACGCACAGCCCCACCAGCCCGTACAGCACGAACAGTTGTTCTGGATGCGCTCCCGCCAGGTGGTAGAAGAGCCAGCTCGAACAGGCGAGCAGAATACTGCCAACGATAAAGGTTTTGCTGGCGCCCATTTTATCCACAATCAATCCGGCCAACAGACAGCCAACACAAAGCATAACCGTGGCCACGCTGTTGGCCTGTAAAGTCAGCGCGGGAGCAAAACCGTACTGCTTCTGCAGCCAGACGGGTGACATCAGAATGACCACCACAATCCCTGCCGATAGCAGCCAGGTCAGCAACATGGAAACCACTACCGCCTGCTTATGCTTGAGCACCACTGATTTTATCGGCAGCTCCTGCGCCAGCGCCTTACGCTGCTGCATCTCAAGGAAGATCGGGGTTTCCTGCAGCCAGCGGCGCAGATACATCGCCACCAGGCCAAAGATCCCCCCCAGCAGGAAAGGAATACGCCAGCCGCCGTTATGAATCGCCTGCGGCGTCAGCTGCGTGTTAATCAGGGTGGCCACCACCGAACCGAGCAAGATACCGACCGTCAGCCCAGCCGTTAGCGTACCGCAGGCAATACCAATTCGACGCGCCGGAACGTGTTCCGCCACAAACACCCACGCGCCAGGCACTTCACCGCCGATCGCTGCGCCTTGCAAAATGCGCATCAGCAGCAATAAAAGCGGAGCCGCCAGACCGGCAGTGACATAGGTTGGCAGCAGGCCAATTGCCAGCGTCGGAACGGCCATCAGCAGAATGCTGAGGGTGAACATCTTCTTGCGGCCAACCAAATCGCCAAAGTGCGCCATAATAATGCCGCCCAGCGGACGAGCCAGATACCCCGCGGCAAAAATGCCGAAGGTCTGCACCTGGCGTAACCATTCGGGAATATCCGCCGGGAAGAAAAGCTCCCCGACCACGGCCGCAAAGAAAACGAAAATGATGAAGTCGTAAAACTCCAGCGCGCCACCTAATGCCGCCAGGGTCAACGTTTTATAATCTTGTCGATTCAGAGGTCGGGTGTAATTTGACATAACGAACCATTCGCAAAGTTGAGCTGTTGATATAAGTTTACGATTTGTGTAAAGCAAAAATTACTATACCGTAAACCCTATCCCACTCCAGAGGAATGATAGGTTATGTCAGGAATGGATTACATTCAGGATAATGTCTCGCGACGCGCGCTCTTAGGGCGAAAAGCTGCTACCACATCCGGATTGGTCTCAATATACGGCCCTTCCAGCAACTGTACACAATAAGGTACACTTGCAAAGATACCGTTAACCAACACTTTGCCTTCAGCGTCCTTAACCCCTTCCAGCGTTTCCTGAATCGCTTTCGGCTGCCCCGGCAGGTTCAAAATCAGCGCCTGCTTACGAATAACGCCCACCTGACGAGAAAGGATCGCCGTCGGCACAAAATGCAGACTCACCTGGCGCATTTGCTCACCAAAGCCCGGCATCACGCGGTCAGCAATCGCCAGCGTCGCATCTGGCGTCACATCACGGCGCGCAGGGCCGGTTCCACCGGTGGTCAGAACCAGATGGCAGCTCATCTCATCCACCAGCTCGCACAGCGTTTGTTCAATGATGGTTTGCTCATCTGGGATCAGGCGGGTTTCCACTTTAAAAGGCGTGGTCAGAGCCGATGCCAGCCACTCTTCGAGTGCCGGGATACCTTTGTCCTGATACACGCCGCTGGAGGCGCGGTCAGAGATAGAAACTAAACCAATGCGTAAAGTGTTCATGATTATTCCATTAAAACGGTGCTGTTAAGCGGAATGATACACGCGATTGGCCGGCAATACTAAATCCCCAAACGGGTTATCCCACGGTGTTTCCCGAGGTGCGCCGCAAAACCAATGAGCCAATGGAGGATTCACTGTCGCATCGTTTACGGGAATGGCAGACTCCGGCCAAAGATGACCAGGGAGGGTCAAATATGCCTAAGAAAAGATCACCTACGCCCCATGATTTGGTGTTTAAAACCTTCCTCTCGCAAATGGAAACGGCGCGAGATTTTATTGCTATTCATCTGCCCCCAGCGCTTTTGTGCCTATGCGATCTGCAGACCTTGCATCTGGAATCAGGGAGCTTTATTGAAGATGATCTCCATCCCTACTTCAGCGATATGCTCTACTCATTAAAAACCGCCTGCGGCGATGGATACATCCATGTTTTGATAGAGCATCAGAGTTCACCGGATAAACATATGGCTTTCCGTTTGATGCGCTACGCAATCGCAGCCATGCAGCGCCATTTGGAAGCGGGTAATAAAACTCTGCCGCTGGTGATTCCGATTCTGTTTTACCAGGGGCGAAAAAGCCCCTATCCCTATTCAATGAATTGGCTAAATCATTTTACGGATCCACAGCTTGCAGGGAAAATTTACGCTCAAGACTTCCCTCTCGTCGATATCACAGTCATCGCGGATGACGAGATCATGCAGCACCGCAGCATAGCCGCGCTGACGTTGATTCAAAAGCACATCCGCCAGCGCGATCTGACCCAATTGTTTGATAAGCTCGCCGCGCTGTTAACCCACAACGACATCAGCGGACAACAGGTGATTGCGCTGGTAAACTACATGCTACAGGCGGGAAAGGCTCAGGATGCCCGCACACTACTGTTTGAGATGGCGCAGCATGCGCCTCAGTATGGAGACGAACTCATGACGCTCGCAGAGCAGCTAAAGCAGGAAGGACGTCGCGAAGGCATTCAGCAAGGCCTTCAGGAAGGCTTGCAAACGGGTGAGCGCGAGGCATCACGTAAAATAGCCCAAGCTATGCTGAAAAAAGGGATATCGGTGGCCGACATCATCGAAATGACCGGCGTTAGCGCAGAAGAGCTCCCTTCTCTACAGCATTAAAAAAGCCCGCTCTCACAAGAGAAGCGGGCTTTCATCATGCAACGATGCCGTCTTACAGCAGGTCGCCGATCATTTTTTCCAGTTTTTCCTGGTCGATTGCAAACTTACGGATACCTTCCGCCAGTTTATCAACGGCCATTGGATCCTGGTTGTGCTGCCACAAGAACTCAGATTCAGTGATGCGGTCCGGACGCGCTTTAACTTCACCGGTGAAGGTCAGTTTACGTTCCAGCGCGCCTTCACTTTCTGCCAGCTCTTTCAGCAGTGCAGGAGCGATGGTCAGACGATCGCAGCCAGCCAGTTCCAGGATTTCACCGATGTTACGGAAGCTTGCGCCCATAACGACCGTCTCGTAACCGTGCTGTTTGTAGTACTGGTAGATTTCGCTAACGGAAACTACGCCTGGATCTTCTGCTGGTGCGTACTCTTTCTTATCGGTATTGGCTTTGTACCAATCCAGAATACGGCCCACGAACGGAGAGATCAGGTATACGCCGGCTTCTGCACAAGCACGAGCCTGAGCGAAGGAGAACAGCAGCGTCAGGTTACAGTTGATGCCTTCTTTTTCCAGCTGCTCTGCTGCGCAGATGCCCTGCCAGGTAGAAGCCAGTTTGATCAGGATGCGGTCGTTGCTGATGCCAGCATCGTTGTACATTTTGATCAGGCGTTTCGCTTTTGCGATGGATGCTTTGGTGTCATAGGACAGACGCGCATCAACTTCCGTTGAGATACGGCCAGGGACCAGTTTCAGAATTTCCAGACCGATATTTACGGCCAGTTTGTCGGTAGCATCTACAACCTGCTGAGCACGATCGCTGCTCTGGCTACGCGCCCACTCTACCGCATCATCAATCAGTTTACGGTACTCAGGGATCTGCGCTGCACCCAGAATCAGAGAAGGGTTGGTTGTCGCATCCTGAGGCTGATACAGCTTCATTGCTGCGATGTCTCCGGTGTCAGCCACTACGGTTGTGTACTGACGCAGAGATGTCAATTTATCCGTCATGATAGTGTTTCTCTTTAAACAGCTGTTAGGGGGATGTAACCGGTCTGCCCCGATAATATCACGCCGCACCCTCAGCGCAACCGCCGACGTCGCGAGAGCGCAGAGTATGATAAACTGAAGCATCAAACTTTGAGGGTTGAGTTTCTGCGCCCTGATCGTGGTAGCGCTTACATTGGCTGAATCGAATCGTGCGAAGCAACCTTACCTTCCCGCGGTCAGCCCTCTATTTCGGCATAGACAAGAGGACGTTTAATGCCTGATTTTCTCTCCTTTATCAGCGAGATACTTTGGGGTTCGGTAATGATTTACCTGCTCCTCGGCTGCGGTCTGTGGTTCACATGGAGAACCGGCTACATCCAGTTTCGCTACATCCGTCAGTTTAGCAAAAGTCTGAAAAGAAGCCTGACGCCCCGCGAAGGCGGTCTGACCTCATTTCAGGTTTTGTGCATCAGCCTTGCCGCGCGAGTGGGCAGTGGCAACCTCGCCGGCGTAGCTTTAGCCATTACCGTCGGCGGCCCCGGCGCGGTGTTCTGGATGTGGATTGCCGCCATTATCGGCATGGCCAGCAGCTTCGCTGAATGTTCGCTGGCGCAGTTATACAAAGAGCGTGACGCCAGCGGACAGTTTCGCGGCGGCCCGGCTTGGTACATGTCCCGTGGGCTTGGAATGCGCTGGATGGGCGTCGTGTTCTCTCTGCTGCTCCTCCTCGCCTATGGGCTGATTTTCAATACCGTGCAGGCCAACTCAACCGCACACGCGCTGGAATATGCCTTCGATATCCCTAAAGCCGTCACAGGCATCGTGATGGCACTGCTCGCCCTACTGGTGATCCTGCGCGGGATGAAGGGCGTGGCGAAATTCAGCCAATGGGTGGTACCGTTTATGGCGCTGCTGTGGGTCGCGACATGCCTGCTGATCACGCTATGGCATATCGTCGAGCTGCCCGCCATCATCGAGATGATTATCCGCAGCGCGTTTGGCTGGCAGGAGGCAGCAGCGGGCGCGGTGGGCTATAGCGTAAGCCAAGCTATCACCAGCGGTTTCCAACGCAGCATGTTCTCCAACGAGGCTGGCATGGGATCGACGCCGAACGCGTCGGCCGCCGCGTCCTCATTCCCTCCACATCCCGCCGCACAAGGGATTGTTCAGATGATTGGCGTCCTTATTGATACCATCGTCATCTGTAGCGCAAGCGCGATGGTGGTATTGCTGGCGGGCCACGGAACCAAAACCACCAGCTACGACGGTATCCAACTCATTCAGCATGCGATGAACGTACTGGTCGGCGACTGGGGAGCCAGCTTCGTGGCACTGGTGATGATGTTGTTCGCCTTCACCTCGGTGGTGGCAAACTATGTCTACGCCGAAAACAACCTGATCTTTTTACGTTGGGATATGCCGTGGGCCATTTGGCTGCTACGCATAGCCACACTGCTGATGGTGGTCGCCGGCAGTTTGCTCAATCTCCCGCTCGTCTGGCAGATGGCTGACGTGATCATGGCGCTAATGGCCATCACCAACCTGACGGCAATTTTGCTGCTTTCACCGGTGGTACGCATTATTGCTACTGACTACCTGCGCCAGCGTAAACTGGGCGTAACGCCAGTGTTCGACCCCGACTATTACCCGGAGATTGCCCAGCAGCTGGCGCCGGAGAGTTGGGATCAACCGCCGCGCCAATAGCAGCAATCGATCACCTGATAGCGTTTTTTTGTTAAAGTTGAGTGAAATTTTCTGCAAGGACTGGATATGCTAATTCTGATTTCTCCTGCTAAAACGCTCGATTACCAAAGCCCGCTGGCAACGACGCGCTATACCCAGCCCGCGCTATTGGAGCATTCCCAACAGCTGATTGGCGTTGCGCGTCAGCTCTCCGCCCCGCAAATTAAAGCGCTGATGGGGATTAGCGACAAGCTGGCCGACCTGAACGCCACGCGTTTCCACGACTGGCATCCGGACTTCACACCGGATAATGCGCGCCAGGCGATCCTTGCGTTTAAGGGGGATGTCTACACCGGGCTCCAGGCGGAAACCTTCAGCGAAGCCGATTTCGATTTTGCCCAAAAACACTTGCGTATGTTGTCCGGCCTTTATGGCGTGCTGCGCCCACTGGATCTGATGCAGCCCTATCGTCTGGAGATGGGGATTCGTCTGGAAAACCCGCGCGGCAAAGATCTCTACCAGTTCTGGGGGGACGAAATCACCCAAACGCTGAATAGCGCGTTAGCGGATCAGGGGGATGATGTGCTGGTGAATCTGGCATCAGATGAATACTTCCGCTCGGTAAAACCCAAAGCGCTCAACGGGCAAATCATCAAGCCGGTGTTCCTCGACGAGAAGAATGGCAAATTTAAGGTCATTAGCTTCTACGCTAAAAAGGCGCGCGGGTTGATGAGCCGTTTTATCATCGAAAACCGCCTGAGCAAGCCCGAACAGCTCACCGGCTTTAACAGCGAAGGGTATTTCTTCGATTCGGCAAGCTCAACCCACGACGAGCTGGTCTTTAAACGCCACGAGCAGTAACGCAAAAAAAGCCCGGCAATGCCGGGCTTTTTTTTGGATCAGTGATGATTTGGTGGTGGACGATGATCATCGCGATGATCGTTACCCGGGCCGCGATTGTCATGCCCACGATTGTCATGATGATCATCATGACCGCGGTCGTCGTGACGCGGTGGCGGCGTATGCGCATGCCAGCGGTTATCTCGCCATTCGTAATGCTCTTTCCACCAGCTATGGTCGCGCCAGTGTCCGCCATCCCAATAGCGTCCGCTATTATCCTGATCGCCAATCTGTAGCTTCACTGCGGGGATCAGCGTTATCTCCGCAGCCTGTACCATGACCGGAGCTGCCAGCATCATTGCCAGTGCAAACATCGCAGGTTTTAACATGGGGAACTCCTTTGTTCATCATTTGCCTATGGGGCCGATGAAGAGAGCTTACCGTGGTGAAACCCTGTTGGTTATTCTCCGCAATCCTATATTGTAACCTCCCGCATTTATTGGGAATTTCTCCTTTTTCTCTGCGGAATATCTACATAATTTCTCCCTATTTCCCCCTCCGTTCAGAAGGGGGAAACGGAGACGTTACGCGTTACTCATCATCAGCTTACGCAGCGCGGCATAGTCAGCCGGCAGGTTATGCGACAGCAGTGGCAGGTCGGCGCGATCCGCCAGCGCCTTTGGCAGTGGCAGCGTTTCTTGCAGGATCTCTTCTACGCTCTCTTTGAACTTCGCCGGATGCGCAGTACCAAGGAACAGCCCGTACTCACCTGGTTGCAATTGATCGCGCAGCGCACGGTAGGCAATGGCGGCGTGCGGCTCGGAGGTGTAGCCCAACGCCTGCAGCTCGCGCATCGTCGCTTTGGTGGTCTCATCATCAACCGCAGCATAGCCCAGCTCGTTCAGACGCCAGATCTTGCGGCGGAACAGCTCTTCCACGCGCGGCCAGTTGTTCGGCTGGCTGACGTCCATCGCGTTAGACAGGGTCGCCTGAGTCGCTTTTGGCGCCCATTTACCATCCTGCAGGAAGCGCGGCACGGTATCGTTGGCATTCGTCGCGGCAATAAAGCGCTTAATTGGCAGGCCTAATGATTTGGCCAGCAGACCGGCTGTCAGATCGCCAAAGTTGCCGCTCGGCACGGAGACCACCAACTGATTGCGCGCTTCCTGCGGCAACTGAGCCACCGCTTCGAAGTAGTAGCAAATCTGCGCCAGCAGGCGGCTAATGTTGATGGAGTTCGCGGAGTTGAGGCCCAGCGCCACTTTCAGCTCTTCGTCGTCAAAGGCCTGTTTGACCAGCGCCTGGCAGGCATCGAAATCGCCGTCGATGGCCACGGTTTCAATATTGCCACCTAACGTACAGAATAGTTTTTCCTGCAGCGGGCTGATTTTGCCGCGCGGGTAAAGAATGACCACTTTGACGTTTGGCAGGCCATAGAAGGCATGTGCCACCGCCGCACCGGTATCGCCGGACGTCGCAGTCAGAATAGTCACCGGTTTTTCGCCCGCGATAAGGGTCAGCATCTGCGCCATAAAGCGACCGCCAAAATCCTTAAACGCCAGGGTTGGGCCATGGAACAGCTCCAGACAACCGATATCTTCCTGCACGTTATTCACCGGCGCCGGGAAGGTAAACGCATTGCCAATGCGCTTCGCGAGTTCAGCCTGTGGAATTTCATCACCGATAAACGCGGAGAGAATTTTCGCGCTGCGGGTGACGAAATCCTGCGTCAGCAGGTCATCAATGTCGGTGAGGTTGAATTCCGGCAGATCGTGCGGGAAGAACAGCCCTTGATGTTTGCCAAGCCCTTGAGTAACGGCCTGCGCAAAGCTGACCTGTTCATTGTGATCTTTTAAATTGTAGAGTTTCATCAGTTATCCCACGACTCGTGCGCCGGCTGTATCCAGTCGACAAATATGAACAAAACCTTCTTGATTCTGCAGGTAATTCTGGCCAAGCCAGTCGGCCACGCGCTGCGCCGTATCCGCTTTATCACACAGGGCAAATAGCGTCGGCCCGGAACCGGAAATGCCGCAGGCAATCGCACCAATACCAGCCACCGCCTGACGCGCCTCACTGAAGCCCGGCAGCAGTTTGGTACGGTACGGCTCGGCAATCACGTCTTTCATCAGCTTCGCCGCCAACTGCGGTTGACGGGAATAGCAGGCGTGAATAAAGCCCGCCAGATGGCGGCCATGCGCAATACAATCCTGGCGGCGATACTGCGCGGGTAAAATGGCCCGCGCTTCCGCCGTCGAGACTTTAATTCCTGGGTAGGCCAGCACCCATAGCCACTCTTCAAAACAAGGAACCTGCTGGCTGATGATGTCATTCTCTTCAATCATCAGCTGCATTCCGCCAAGGTAGCACGGAGCCACGTTGTCATAATGCACGCTGCCGGAGATACGCCCTTCCAGCTCGCCCATCAGGGCCAACATCCGGGTTTCATCCAGCGGTCTACCGCAATGTTCATTCATAGCGACCAGCGCTGCGACCACGGAACAGGCGCTGGAGCCCAGCCCTGAGCCAATCGGCATATTTTTTTCCAGCGTCATCGCTACCGGAATTTGTTTACCAATTTCCCGGCAGAACAGCTCCCAGCACTGGTAAACAATATTTTCATGTGGCTCGGTTGGCAGCTTATCCGCGAAGTGCCCCACATTTTGCAGACTGAAGCGGTCAGCCGCCTCAACCGTTACGTTATCACCCAGCAGACTGCCGTCAATCGGCGTCACTGCCGCGCCCAGGACATCAAACCCGACGCTCATATTGGCACTGGAAGCCGGGGCATACACCTTAACCATGTTTAAACTCCTAACTTCCATGACAGTGTGCGCAGAAGATCGGCAAATACCCCTGCCGCCGTAACATCGTTACCTGCGCCATAGCCGCGCAGCACGAGCGGCAGCGGCTGATAATAGTGGCTATAGAACGCCAGGGCGTTTTCGCCGTTTTTCACTTTGTATAGCGGGTCATTGCCGTCGACCGCAGCCACCTTCACCCGACAAACGCCATCTTCTTCAATGTTACCAACATAGCGCAGCACTTTGCCTTCATCACGCGCTTTTGCCACGCGGGCAGCGAACTCATCGTCCAGTTGTGGCAGACGCGCCATAAAGCTTTCGGTGTCGCCAGAGGCATCAAAGCTTTCCGGTAATACCGACTCAACCACAATATCACTCAGCTCGAGGTGACGCCCGGTCTCACGCGCCAGGATCAGCAGCTTACGCGCCACATCCATGCCAGAAAGATCGTCACGCGGATCTGGCTCCGTATAGCCCATTTCGCGTGCGACACTTGTCGCCTCCGACAGACTCATACCTTCATCAAGCTTGCCGAAGATAAACGACAGCGAGCCAGAAAGGATGCCGGAGAAATGCTGCAGTTCATCGCCAGCGTTCAGCAGGTTTTGCAGGTTTTCAATCACCGGCAGCCCCGCCCCAACGTTAGTGTCGTAGAGGAATTTACGCCGCGACTGCCCAGCCGCATGACGCAGCTGATGGTAGTAATCCATCGACGAGGTGTTGGCCTTTTTGTTTGGCGTCACCACGTGGAAACCTTCGCGCAAGAAGTCGGCGTATTGGTCAGCCACCGTTTGATTAGAGGTGCAGTCAACGATCACCGGGTTCAGCAGGTGATACTCTTTCACCAGACGGATCAGACGCCCAAGATTAAACGGCTCTTTGGCCTCCGCCAGCTCCGCCTGCCAGTTTTCCAGATTCAGTCCATGTACGCTGGTCAACAGCGCGCGGGAGTTCGCCACGCCGCAAACGCGCAGGTCGATATGCTTTTTCTTCAGCCACGCCTGCTGACGTTTGATTTGCTCCAGCAGCGCACCACCGACACCGCCGACGCCAATCAGGAACACTTCAATCACCTGGTCGGTGTTGAACAGCATCTGATGGGTGACACGCACGCCGGTCACCGCATCGTCATTGCTGACCACCACGGAGATAGAGCGTTCGGATGAACCCTGAGCGATCGCCACGATGTTGATATTGGCACGGGCCAGCGCCGCAAAGAATTTTGCCGAGATGCCGCGCAGCGTCCGCATACCGTCACCGACCACCGAAATGATCGCCAGCCGTTCCATGATTGACAGCGGCTCCAGCAGTTCCTCTTTCAGCTCCAGATAGAATTCATCTTCCATCGCCTTTTTCGCCCGCGCACAGTCGCTCTGCGGAACGCAGAAGCTGATGCTGTATTCGGAAGACGATTGGGTGATCAGCACCACCGAAATACCGGCGCGCGACATGGTCGCAAAGACGCGAGCGGCCATGCCAACCATGCCTTTCATCCCAGGGCCTGAGACGTTGAACATCGCCATGTTATTGAGGTTAGAGATGCCTTTGACCGGCAAATCATCTTCATCGCGGCTGGCGCCGATAAGCGTACCCGGAGCCTGCGGATTACCGGTATTTTTAATCAGGCATGGGATCTGGAACTGGGCAATCGGCGCGATGGTCCGCGGGTGCAGCACTTTGGCGCCGAAGTAGGAGAGCTCCATCGCTTCCTGGTAAGACATGCTTTTTAGCAGACGCGCATCGGGCACCTGGCGCGGATCGCAGGTGTATACCCCATCGACGTCGGTCCAGATTTCGCAACAGTCTGCGCGTAAACAGGCCGCCAGCACAGCGGCTGAGTAATCGGAACCGTTACGCCCCAGAACCACCAGCTCGCCTTTTTCATTGCCGGCGGTAAAGCCCGCCATCAGTACCATATGGTCGGATGGGATCTGGCTTGCCACGATGCGGCGGGTTGATTCAGCAATATCGACTGTAGATTCAAGGTAATGGCCCACGGCCAGCAGTTTTTCAACCGGGTTAATTACCGTGACGCTGTGGCCACGCGCGCTCAGCAGTCCCGCCATGATAGCGATAGAGAGCTTCTCACCGCGGCAGATAAGACCAGCATTGACGCTGTCCGGGCACTGTCCCAGCAGGCTGATGCCGTGCAGGATATGTTTAATTTGGGCAAATTCGAGGTCAACGGCGGCTTTCAGTTCAGCGTGCGGGAAACCTGGCTGGGCGTCGGCGAGCCCGGAAAGCAGTTCAGCAAAGATACGTTCGGCGTCGGCAATATTGGTCAGCGCATCCTGCCCGCCAATGGTTTTTTCAATCATCGCCACCAAATGGTTGGTGATTTTTGCCGGGGCAGAGAGCACGGTTGCTACCTGCCCCTGCCTGGCGTTGCTTTCCAGGATATCGGCTACGCGCAGAAACCTTTCCGCGTTTGCCACTGATGTACCGCCGAACTTCAAGACTCGCATGGTTTGGACCCCTTGATCTTTAGTCGAAAAAAAAGCCCGCACTGTTTAGGTGCGGGCTTTTTTCTGTGTTTCCTGTACGCGTCAGCCCGCACCGTTACCTGTGGTAATAGTGGTGGTGGTAATTGTCATAATGCTGCTGATGCGAATCATGGATGTTGTGTACTCTGTTATTTATATCTCTGTGGATTTCGAGTTACGGGAAGGCGGTAAGCGGACGAATCCCGATAAGCTTACTTTGGTAAGTGATTCGGGGAACGAACGCAGCCAAGCACCTGTAACCTGAAAGACGACGAGAATAGCTGTCTGTGCCTTATACCCCTATTGGTTAAAGTATATGGCCGGCCAAGTCAATGAATTTCTAACTTCGTCACGTTTCGAAATCACTTCATATCAGCCCGAGTAAGCGGCGACAAACCACCGCAACAGCCATAAGTTAAGCAAAATGTCGGGTTATAACACCATACAAAAACGCAATGACAGAATTTTACTCTGGGAGATTTTTTTCAATATCATGCAGCAATCGATGCAACATGACCGTATCGCGGTGCTCAAATAAGCCAATACGTTGTTGCAGCCAGTCAGCCAGTTTTACATCTCCGGCGACGTCCAGACGTTCGAGTAAGGCAGTGATACGTCCTCTTAACGCAATCAGCTGATTTTCGTCACCTGCCGTTGCCGCCACGTTCACCGTTTGTAAGAGCGAAGAGAGCTGATAACAATAAACCATCACTGCCTGACCCAGGTTCAGGGACGGATAGTCTGCCACCATTGGCACGCCGGTTAGCACATCGGCCAGCGCCAGCTCTTCGTTGGTCAGCCCGGAATCTTCACGCCCAAACACCACTGCCGCGTGATCCATCCACTGCGATTTCTCCGTCAGCATCGGCACCAACTCCTGCGGCGTCGCGTAGTAATGGAAGCGTGCGCGACTGCGAGCGGTCGTGGCGATGGTGAAATCGACATCGTGCAAAGCGGCTTCAAGCGTTGGGTAGGTTGTAATGCCGTCGATAATATCGCCCGATCCGTGTGCCACCCAGCGGGTCGCTGGTTCCAGATGCGCGACGCTGTCAACGATACGCAGATCGTTAAAGCCCATGGTTTTCATCGCCCGGGCGGCTGCACCGATATTTTCGGCTCTTGCTGGTGAAACCAGCACAATAGATAAGCGCATTTAAAGTTCTCTTAATTTCCTGTTATCGGGCAATAATGTGATGTACTTCAACATATTGCGCAGCGCGAATTTACAAAAACGCAACAAAAATCAATGAAATGATGTTTCATAACATATCAATGACTCTAAACTATTCCCCCTGAAACTATCACTTTTGAATGTTAACAGAAGTCATATATCTCTATGTTTATACGAACTATTTTCATTACCATCGAACAATAACAATTGGATTCACCACATTTATCAGTTAACCTGTGCAACTACTTGAGTTGTGGAAAAAATGTGATAGGCGTTATCATTCCAGAGCGTTGATTTCACCAAACTGTTAACGTGCTACAATTGAACTTGATATATGTCAACGAAGCGTAGGTTTATTGGCTGTCTGGTGCCTCTTTACCTGTTATGTTGCTGTTAAAATGGTTAGGATGACAACCGTTTTTGACACTGTCGGGTCCAGAGGGAAGAGTACCCACGACCAAGCTAATGATGTTGTTGACGTTGATGGAAAGTGCATCAAGAACGCAATTACGTACTTTAGTCATGTTACGCCGATGATGTTAATTTTCGACATGCATCAGGCAGGTCAGGGACTATTGGTACTTCCTGTTTCGATTTAGTTGGCAATTTAGGTAGCAAACATGCAGACCCCGCACATTCTTATCGTTGAAGACGAGTTGGTAACACGCAACACGTTAAAAAGTATTTTCGAAGCAGAAGGCTACGATGTTTTCGAAGCGACCGATGGCGCGGAAATGCATCAGATCCTGTCTGAAAATGATATCAATCTGGTAATCATGGATATCAATCTGCCTGGGAAAAACGGCCTTCTGTTGGCGCGCGAACTGCGTGAGCAAGCAAATGTCGCCCTGATGTTCCTCACCGGTCGCGACAATGAAGTCGATAAGATCCTCGGTCTGGAAATTGGTGCAGATGATTACATCACCAAGCCGTTTAACCCGCGTGAACTGACCATCCGTGCGCGCAACCTGCTGTCTCGTACCATGAATCTGGGTACCGTCAGCGAAGAACGTCGTAGCGTTGAAAGCTACAAGTTCAATGGCTGGGAGCTGGACATCAACAGCCGCTCTCTGGTGAGCCCGAACGGTGAACAGTACAAGCTGCCGCGTAGCGAATTCCGCGCAATGCTGCACTTCTGCGAAAACCCGGGCAAGATTCAGTCTCGTGCTGAACTGCTGAAGAAAATGACCGGCCGTGAGCTTAAGCCACACGACCGTACGGTTGACGTGACCATCCGTCGCATCCGTAAACATTTCGAGTCTACGCCGGATACCCCGGAAATCATCGCTACGATCCACGGCGAAGGTTACCGCTTCTGCGGCGAGCTGCAGGAATAAGAAAACAAAACGGCGCTTTCAGCGCCGTTTTCATTTCTGCTTATTTTGCCGAACCGGCCTCATCGCCCCACGGCATAATCGGCACCGCGCTGATCGCATTCTTCGGTGAGCCATCTACAACTTTGTCCGAATAGGTCAGATAGACCAACGCATTACGTTTTCCATCGTAGAAACGCACCACCTGCAGCTTTTTAAACACCAGCGATGTCCGTTTCTGGAACACCACTTCCCCCTGCGCTTTGCCATTCTTAATTTTATCGGTCAGCACAATCGCCCCCACCTGCTGGCAGGAAATCGCCGCATCAGAGGTATCTTCCGCAAGGCCTAATCCCCCTTTAATACCACCGGTTTTCGCCCTGCTGATATAGCAGGTGACGTTCTTGACGTCCGGATCGTCGAAGGCTTCAACGACGATTTTGTGGTCGGGACCAAACATTTTGAAAACCGTATCAACAGAACCAATCTGCTCTGCATGCACGCCCAGGCTCGAGACACCCAGTAACAGGCCAGCCATTAATTTCTTGTATTTCATATTGTTACCATTTTCATTTATTGAGTTAAGTGACTATTCAACATCTGACGGGAAAGTGTTTAAAGATCACAGCTTTACAAAAAATCGCGTCATTTCTAATGTAAAAACGCACTTATGCATAAAAAAAACACTGAATCCTAAAACAGCAAAAGATGCTATTATCCGCTACTTTGGTAACAGGCACCTAAGAAATTAAGGATGAGGGCATTATATGGATCAGGCTGGAATTATTCGCGATCTCCTGGTGTGGCTGGAAGGACATTTAGACCAGCCGCTATCGCTGGATAATGTGGCGGCAAAGGCCGGTTATTCTAAATGGCACCTGCAGCGCATGTTCAAAGACGTTACCGGTCATGCTATTGGTGCTTACATCCGCGCCCGTCGTCTGTCTAAATCTGCCGTTGCGCTACGCCTGACCGCACGCCCTATCCTTGATATCGCTTTGCAATATCGTTTTGACTCTCAGCAGACCTTCACGCGCGCGTTTAAAAAGCAGTTTTCGCTCACCCCTGCGCTGTACCGCCGTTCTCCTGACTGGAGTTCTTTTGGGATGCGCCCGCCGCTGCGTCTGGGCGAGTTTACAATGCCAAAATACGAGTTCGTCACGCAGCCAACCACTCACCTGGTGGGCGTGACCCAAAGCTACACCTGCAAACTCGAAGAGATTTCCGAGTTCCGTCAGCAAATGCGCGTACAGTTCTGGACCGACTTCCTCGGCAACTCGCCATCCATTCCGCCGATTCTGTACGGGCTACATGAGCCGCGTCCAAGCCTTGAGAAAGATGACGAGCAGGAAGTGTTCTATACCACAGCGCTAACGCAGGAACTGGCGAATGGTCATATCCAAAACGCCCATCCCGTTACCCTTGAGGGCGGCGAGTACGTCATGTTTACCTATGAAGGTTTAGGGACCGGGTTGCAGGAGTTTATCCTGACGCTTTACGGTACCTGCATGCCAATGCTCAATCTGACCCGTCGTAAGGGTTTGGATATCGAACGCTTCTTCCCGCAGGATGAAGCCCGGAACCAGGAGCCGCCAATTATGCTGCGCTGCGAGTACCTGATCCCGATTCGCCGCTAACGCTGTAGCTCATCCAGTGCAGGGGTATCGAGATGCGAGATATCCCCTGCCGTTTCAACGACCCATCCCGGCGCCAGCCACAGGCTTTCCTGATAATCGACCCGCGAAATCGAGCAGTTACGCAAACGTAAGCGACGCTCTGCATGTGCCGGTAACCCCAGAATCGTACTGACCAGACAGCCCAGCGCAATACCGTGGCTCACCAGCAGCGGACGGCTTCCCGCCGGCAAATTCAGGCAGGCGGCAAGCCCTGCGTGCATGCGCTCGCTCAGTTCTTGCATAGACTCACCTTCCGGGATACGCCCGTTCGGCGTGCCGTTAACCACCAGCCGACGCCACTCTTCTTCCTGTGCGCTCAGTGAATCAAGATGACGTTGTTCCAGAATGCCCATATCCAACTCGCGCAGGCGTGCATCCAGCGTCACACCGCAGCCGCACGCATCGGCAATGATCTCGGCGGTACGCTGAGTACGGCCCAGATCGCTGGCGATAACATGAGTGATGCCGTAGGTACGAACGCGTTCGCCCACCTGCACCGCCTGCAACTCACCTTTAGCCGTCAGAGGGCTATCGGACTGGCCTTGAATACGCCGTTCGGCGTTCCACTGCGTTTCGCCATGGCGAACAAGATATACCTGTAACATGTTTTTTATCCGTTATACTGCGATGACAATTTTATTGTATGGGTTGTGATTCTCTGCGAATTTCGCGTTGCGGGATAACGGCAGGCGAGCAAATCGCAATGCGCTGACTCAAGTCGGCGATTCAGGTGAACGAACGCAGCCAACATACCTGCAACATGAAATACGACGAGTATAGATTATGCATCAAGTTATTGTAGCTACCACCAATCCTGCCAAAATTCAGGCAATTCTTGCGGCATTTGACCAGATATTTGGTGAAGGATCCTGCTGTATCGACGCAATTGCCGTTGATACCGGCGTGCCGGAACAGCCTTTCGGCAGCGAAGAAACCCGCGCCGGCGCGCGTAACCGGCTGGCGAATGCACGTCGAGTGAAACCCGATGCCGATTTCTGGGTGGCAATTGAAGCCGGAATTGACGAAGGTGCGACCTTTAGCTGGGTGGTTATCGAAAGTCGCGATCGGCGCGGTGAGGCGCGTTCCGCCACGCTACCGCTACCGGAGGCCATTCTTGACCAGGTTCGCGCAGGCGAAGCGCTGGGGCCGGTCATGTCGAAATACACCGGCATTGATAAAATTGGTAATAAAGAAGGGGCAATTGGGGTATTCACGGCGGGCGTGCTGACGCGCAGCAGCGTTTACCATCAGGCGGTGGTGCTGGCACTCAGCCCTTTCCATAACGACCTTTATCGCGATCGGACTCGCGCATAGCGCAACCCAGGGAGCACCGTTCCACCGCCAGCTCCGGTGCTCACTCACATCCGTATTCGCTTACGCCTGAGTTTTCGGTAGCGTCTGTTCCAGCCACTGACGCAGTTCAACCGGCGCTGACTTTAGACTGTTCGAGCCGCGGGTAATGGTCGCAATCCCCGCACCCAGCTCATTTTTCAGCTCGCGCTGGCTCATTTCGCCACGCAGCAACTCTTCGATAATACGCACGCGCGTTCCCAGCGCTTCACGCTCATCCGGGGTCATGATTAAATTCAACAGGGGCAGTGCAAGCTCGTCGGTATACGCCAGGCGCAGAAGCTCGACAAAACGAAGCCACTCCTGGTTACGCTGTTCAGCAACC
Source organism: Kluyvera cryocrescens NBRC 102467 (assembly GCF_001571285.1). Taxonomy (GTDB): domain Bacteria; phylum Pseudomonadota; class Gammaproteobacteria; order Enterobacterales; family Enterobacteriaceae; genus Kluyvera; species Kluyvera cryocrescens. Next base: position 46,303 of record NZ_BCTM01000015.1, read on the forward strand.
GAAGCTGAATAAGGGGATTGTTGGGTCATGATAGGCCACCGTGTTATGCATGTACTCTTAAGCGAGTACAAGCATAACACAGGTCGGTGATATCAGTAACGTCGTTGCCACTCATTGCTGCTCAGGACATCCTCTTTCTCGCCCATAAAGTGGCGATAATAGGCATCGTAAGCCAGCACATTCTTCACGTAACCACGGGTTTCTGAGAACGGGATACTCTCGATAAACGCCACCGCATCAATACGCCCAGCGCTGTTACCCAGCCAGGTTCGCACCCGTCCTGGGCCCGCGTTATACGCCGCAGAGGCAAAAATACGGTTGTTTTCGAACTGCTGGTAGACGTACTGCAGATAGCTGGTACCAATATTGATATTGGTTTCCGGATCTAACAGCTGCACCGGGTTGCTGTAGCCTGGAAGATTAAACATCTTCACCGTATGCGTCGCGGTGCCAGGCATAATCTGCATTAATCCACTGGCCCCCACCGGTGATTTCACCTTCGGGTTCCAGGCGCTTTCCTGGCGCGCAATCGCCATTGCGTAGCTCTGCGGTACATCTTTACCCGAGGTATAGCGCGTAAACAGATCCTTGTAAGCCAGTGGGAAACGTTCCTGCAGGTTGTCCCACAGCTTACCGGCGATCGTTGCCTGTACGCTGAGATCCCACCAGTTCTGGTCAAACGCATAGCGCGCCAGCTGCGCCTGCTCGGTTTGGCTGCGGCTGCTGACCAGATTGGCCCACTCACTGCGCGCAGTGTTGTCCTGATTCCAGTACATCAGCTCGCGGACGCGCGCCATTTCAGCACCACTGGCCAGGGTTGAAGAGAGAGAACCCGGCGCTTTCTCTACGCGGAGCGAATACGGCTCACCGAGCCGCTGTGCCGCGACCATCGGATAGAATCCACGCTGCGTCATCAGCGACAGTAGAATTTGTCGTGCTTCATCATCTCGTCCCTGCTCCATCAGCAGATCCGCCTGCCAGTAGCGCCATTCGTCCTTCTCTTTTGCATCCATGGGTAATCGCGCAAGCCAGGTGTTCAACCCGCTGCGATCGCCGGTGCCGAGCGCCATTCGCACCCGGCGCTCAATAAGCGAGGTTGACTGCGAACGCATGATGGCGTCGTCCCGCCAGCGCGCCTGCTCGTCGGTCACATCGGAGCCCATTAAACGCCAGGCAACAATATCGCGTAACTCTTGGGTCTGTTCTTCATTAAGCTGCTGAGCCTGAACCAGCGATGGGATCATCAACCGCGCATTCTCAGCATCCTGCCGAGCGACGCTGCTAAACGCCACGGCCGCCAGTTGACGTGTAAAGTCGGTCGCACCGGTGGTACGCGCAAACGTCAGCACGTTGTTAGGATTATTGGCCAGGTCGGTAATTGCGGTCGCCATGGTTTGATATTCCGCTGGCATCTGCGATGCCAGCACTTTCACCAGCCCGGTATTCCCGGCCTTCATCACCAATCGAATACGCTCCAGATAGGCAAGTGGATCCTGAGTGCCAGACGAGCGCCACGCGCTAAATAGCTTATCGCAGGCATTCGGCCGGTTTTGTCCGCTTAGCCATAGCGTTTTTGCCCCTTCCCATGCGCCCTGAGTATCGCCTACGGAATATTTGGCATAGTAATAATTACACTGCGCCTCTGCGGTACCCGGCTTGTCCGGGCTAAATGCCAAAAGGCCGCGCCAGTCCTCACGGCGCGCCAGTTCATTGACGAAACGGTTTTTGAGCGTGCGGGCAGGCGGCAGCGTCGGGTTAGCCTGCACAAAATTTGTCACGGTCAGCGCAGGCGTGTTCATGAGATCGCCGGAAATCTGCCGATACTCCAGATAGGGATAAAGCGGATAATCACGCAGGGTCGGCATCAGGCTCTCCACCACATCCATCTGGCGGTTGTCCCATGCCTGTTTGATTTGCGCGTAGCGGCTGCGCTGCTGATCCAGCGAATCAGCGTGGGCCGCACTACTGACGGTCAGCAGGCAAACACCCGCTGCCAGCAGACGCCACGTAAATTGTTTGGCTGTTTCCACAGGCTCTTCCTCGTTGTCACGTTACGTCAGTGCAGCTTCATGCCGCGTAATAAATTTATGCTAACTATTGATGGCTAAATGTTCCACGTAATGAACACTTTTTTACGTTTTATCGGTGTCTTAACGCCGCTGAATTTGCCTGCTGGGCTTGAAGGGTGAAAACAGCTACACTTCGCCTTTGAAAACTCTATTCATCACTATAAAAGAGGCGAAGTCCAACGTGGCTCAATTCGTTTATACCATGCATCGTGTCGGCAAAGTGGTTCCGCCGAAACGTCATATTCTTAAAAACATCTCACTGAGCTTCTTCCCTGGCGCAAAAATCGGTGTACTGGGCCTGAATGGCGCTGGTAAATCCACCCTGCTGCGCATCATGGCCGGTATCGACACCGATATCGAAGGTGAAGCTCGCCCACAGCCGGGTCTCAAAATTGGTTACCTGCCGCAGGAACCCAAACTGAACCCTGAACATACCGTTCGCGAATCCGTTGAAGAAGCGGTTGCCGAAGTGGTTAACGCGTTGAAAGGTCTGGATGAAGTGTATGCTAAATACGCCGAACCGGACGCCGACTTCGATAAACTTGCTGCACAGCAGGGCAAATTCGAAGAAATCATTCAGGCGCATGACGGGCACAACCTGAACGTGCAGCTTGAACGCGCGGCTGATGCCCTGCGTCTGCCGGATTGGGATGCGAAAGTTGAGAAGCTGTCCGGTGGTGAACGCCGCCGCGTCGCACTGTGCCGCCTGCTGCTGGAAAAACCAGACATGCTGCTGCTCGACGAACCGACGAACCACCTGGATGCTGAATCTGTGGCATGGCTGGAACGCTTCCTGCACGACTTCGAAGGCACCGTAGTGGCGATTACCCACGACCGTTACTTCCTCGATAACGTTGCCGGTTGGATTCTGGAGCTGGACCGCGGTGAAGGTATTCCTTGGGAAGGCAACTACTCCTCCTGGCTGGAGCAGAAAGATCAGCGTCTGGCGCAGGAAGCCTCTCAGGAAGCGGCTCGCCGTAAATCCATCGAGAAAGAGCTGGAGTGGGTACGTCAGGGCGCTAAAGGCCGTCAGTCCAAGGGCAAAGCCCGTCTGGCACGCTTTGAAGAGCTCAACAATACCGAATACCAGAAGCGTAACGAAACCAACGAACTGTTTATCCCACCTGGAGCACGTCTGGGCGATAAAGTCGTTGAGGTCAGCAACCTGCGTAAATCCTACGGCGATCGCGTCCTGATCGATGATTTGAGCTTCTCGGTACCGAAAGGCGCAATCGTCGGTATCATCGGCCCGAACGGCGCGGGTAAATCCACGCTGTTCCGCATGATGTCCGGCCAGGAGCAACCTGACAGCGGTACCATCTCACTGGGTGAGACCGTGAAGCTGGCCTCCGTTGACCAGTTCCGTGACGCAATGGATAACAGCAAAACCGTATGGGAAGAAGTCTCCGGCGGGCTGGATATCATGAAAATCGGCAACACCGAAATGCCAAGCCGCGCCTACGTTGGCCGCTTCAACTTTAAAGGTGTTGATCAGGGCAAACGCGTCGGCGAGTTGTCCGGTGGTGAACGTGGTCGTCTGCATCTGGCAAAACTGCTGCAGGTTGGCGGTAACATGCTGCTGCTCGATGAACCAACCAACGACCTGGATATCGAAACCCTGCGCGCACTGGAAAACGCCCTGCTGGAATTCCCAGGCTGCGCCATGGTTATCTCGCACGACCGTTGGTTCCTTGACCGTATCGCGACCCACATTCTGGATTACCAGGATGAAGGTAAAGTGGAATTCTTCGAAGGTAACTTTACCGAATACGAAGAGTACAAGAAACGTACGCTGGGCGCAGATGCGCTGGAGCCAAAACGTATCAAGTACAAACGTATTTCGAAGTAATCTCATTAACGGGAGCAGCGGCAACGCTGCTCCCGTTTTGCTATTTGAAGAGAGGAATATCATCAGCCGTACAAAACAAAAAATCTGATTCATCCTGAATGCATATCCCGCCCCCCATTTCTTGAATTTACGCCAATAATAGAAACCTCACCCGTTCGTCCTGGATAAACCTCATCAGTAATGTTTAATGCAACTTAAAGAAAAAATAAAATCATTCAAAAAAGTATTAAACAACATCATTACCCGCTCAATTCCTCGCGTATTATGCATTAAACAATAAGCTTCAATAATATAATAAATACAAGTTAACCACGTAATATATAGTCACTATTGTGATGCTTTAATGACTGTGCTAAAAATACCGCATCGGTTCAGGAATAGAAAACATTCGCCAAAATTATCCATGATAAGGAATTCATTGGATATAGGCCGCTATTCAAATTATCACAAAGGAATGAGATGTTTGATCGCCGTGAACATCATGCGTTATATGAAATGAATCAAATAAATAAATGGAGTGGATAAATTCATCTTCCGCTAACCTGCTTATTCATTTAATAAATTCACCTAAAAATCAAATAACCCATGAAAATCAACAAAGTGCTTTTTAGTCGTTTTATTGCCAGAAAGAAAAGACTGGCGCGTACAATAGTGAAAAAATGCCGGCAAATCGATATTCAGCGCCATTTGTGGAAAGCCGTGATCGCTGCCCCGATGTGCCTGCTGATCATTTACCTGGTCATTTTCAGCCAACCTCGTTACGTCAGTGAGTCTAAGGTTGCGGTGAAACGCCCCAATGACCTCGACAGCTCGAGCCTCAACTTCGGCCTACTGCTGGGAGCATCCAATCCCTCTTCCGCAGAAGATTCGCTGTATCTGAAGGAATACATCAACTCGCCGGATATGCAGCAGGTGCTGGATAAGAAGCTCAATTTTCATGAGGCCTTTAGCCAGAGCGGCTGGGATTTTCTCTTCCATTTGCCCGCTCAAATCACCGCAGAACAGTACCTTGAGTATTACCGCTCCCGTTTGACCGTCGACTATGACGAGAAAACGGGGCTGCTATCAATCCAGACACAGGGCTTTACGCCAGCATTCGCCCAAGCGTTTAACCAGGCGGTGCTCAAAGAGTCCGAGCGCTTTATCAACGAACTGTCGCATAAGATTGCCCGTGAGCAAATGCAGTTTGCCGAAGAGCAGCTACAGGAAACCAAAGCTCGCTTGAACGCCAGTAAAGGTCAGTTGCTGGCATATCAGAACAACAATAATGTGCTCGATCCTGCGGCCTCCGCCGAGGCGGCAACCACGCTGGTCAACGCGTTAATTGCGAAAAAAATTGAGATGGAAGCCGATCTGCGCAACCTGTTGACCTATTTACGCGAAGATGCCCCTCAGGTTGTCAGCACCAAGAACGCGATTAAATCCTTACAGGCGCAAATCGATGTTGAGCAAAATAAAATTACCGCACCTGATGGTAAAAAACTCAACAGCATGGCAGCTGATTTCGAAGACCTAAAAACTACGGTGAAGTTTGATACTGATTTGTATGCGCTTTCATTACAGGCGATCGAAAAAACGCGTTTGGAAAGCGCTCGAAAATTAAAAACCCTCTCAGTGATTAGCTCACCGCAGCTTCCACAAGAGTCCCGATTCCCCAACGTACCGTATCTCTTAGCCAGTTGGTTATTGGTGTGTTGTCTGCTCTTTGGCACGGCCAAATTATTGGTCGCCATTATTGAAGATCACAGAGACTGATTAACAGCCAATATTATTAACAGAGCCTATTATGAAATTAGTTAAAACGCTTCTTGTATTGAGCATTCTGCAATCCTGTCAGGTACTGGCGATAGATATTAATGCAGACCCGCAGCTCACCGGAGCCGCAGGATTACCACAATTGCTGGCAGCAAAAAGTCAGAACGCTAACAACGACGGCTTCGATAATACGCCGATACCCGCCCCGGAGCAGCCTTTAAGCCGTATGTTTGGCGCCCAACTTTTCAACGGTTCGACGGCCGATAGCGGCAGCAGCATTGGTTTTAATCCGAGCTATATTATCGGCCTCGGCGACACCATACAGATTCGGTTATGGGGGGCGTTTAACTTTGACGGTGCGCTTCCCGTTGACCCAAAGGGTAACATCTTCGTGCCAAACGTTGGCCCGCTAAAGGTGACTGGCGTCAGTAACGGTCAGCTTAATAGCCTGGTGACGGCCAAAATAAAGGAAGTTTATCAATCGAACGTTAATGTTTATGCCTCTCTACTGCAGGCACAGCCGGTCAAAGTGTTTGTTACTGGCTATGTTAGAAATCCCGGGCTTTACGGCGGCGTCGCCTCCGATTCTCTGCTTTCATATTTAAGCAAAGCAGGCGGCGTTGATAGCGATCGTGGCAGCTATGTCGATATCACGGTGAAACGGGGTAAAAACGTGCGTTCACACGTCAATCTCTACGATTTCCTGCTCAACGGTTCGCTGAACCTGTCCCAGTTCTCCGACGGCGATACGATAGTTGTCGGTCCTCGACAGTACACCTTCAGCGTCGAGGGCGATGTCTATAACAGCTACGATTTTGAATTCCACGACGGCAGCATCCCTGTGTCTGAAGCACTGGAGTGGTCGCGACCAAAACCGGGAGCGACGCACTTTACGATCATTCGTCAACAGGGGGCGATGAAGCGAACCGAGTACTACCCGCTAAGCAACGCCTCGGGAAAGATACTGCAGGATGGTGACAAGCTGATTATCAGCTCAGACCGCTACGCCGGAACGATCCAGGTGCGTATTGAAGGCGCCCATTCCGGCGAACATGCGGTGGTACTGCCATATGGTGCAACGATGAAGCAGGTGCTGGCTCAGCTCAAACCAAACAGCATGTCTCAGCTCAGCAGTATTCAGCTCTACCGCCATTCGGTTGCTGTACGTCAGAAGGAGATGCTCAATACCTCCTTACAAAAGCTGGAAGAAGCCTCACTTTCCTCACAATCGTCAACGCAGGAAGAGGCCCGTCTGCGCGTTCAGGAAGCTCAGTTGGTGAGTCGTTTCGTCGCCAAAGCGCGCAACGTGGTACCTAAAGGGCAGGTTGTTCTTAATGAAAACAATCTCGATAGCGTGATTCTGGAAGATGGCGATGTCATCACCGTTCCGGAAAAAACATCGCTGGTGATGATCCACGGCTCCGTGCTGTTCCCCAATGCTATCTCCTGGGATAAGAAGCTTGATGTCGATGATTACATCGAGAAGTGCGGTGGTCTGACGCAAAAATCCGGGCAATCAAAAATTATTGTGATTCACCAGGACGGCGCAGCGGTCGATGCCGACGACGTGGATGACATCATTCCAGGCGATGAAATTATGGTTCTGCCGAAGTATGAAACCAAAAACCTGGAAGTCACCCGCGGTATTTCCACCATTCTTTACCAGATGGCCGTGGCGGCAAAAGTCATTCTGGAACTGTAATAACCATGGCGTGGCGGAGTATCCGCCACCATCAATACATTAATACGGAAGCCGTTCAGGATGATAGGCATCTATTCTTCGGGCATCTGGCAGATCCCTCACCTTCAGAGTTTTTTAGGTGAAGCATGCTGCAAGCTGTCCTCTTTATCAGCGATTCCTGGCGAAGTGGATGCCATTGCCGTTTGGGGCGAACGCCCCACTTCTCTGCGCCCAATTCAGCGAGCACAAAATGCTGGGCTACCGGTATTGCGCCTGGAAGATGGTTTTACACGTTCGCTAGGTCTGGGCGTTAACGCGGCACCTCCACTCGGGATGATCGTGGACGATTTGGGGATTTACTACGATGCTAGTCGCCCTAGCCGCCTGGAAGAGCTCATCAAACAAGAAGCTGAAAAGCCGAACTTAGTGCAAGAAGCGCAGCGCGCTGCTGCATTTATTGTCGAAAACGATCTTTCAAAATATAACCATGCCGCTTGTTTTGATGAAACCCATCACACGGACGTAACCCTGGTTGTCGATCAAACCTTCGGCGATATCTCCGTCACGCTAGGCGGTGCAACGGAACGGCAGTTCGCAGCGATGCTCTCATGCGCGAGAAAGGAGCATCCACATAGTGAGATTTGGATTAAAACGCATCCGGATGTGCTCACTGGCAAAAAAAACGGTTATTTTGAATCGTTGACCACCGATCCACGCATCAGGTTAATCACCAAAGATTTCAGCCCACAGTCCCTACTCCGTCAGGTGTCGCGTGTTTATACCGTCACCTCACAGTATGGCATTGAGGCATTGATGGCTGGAAAAAAGGTCGTTTGCTTTGGTTTGCCGTGGTATGCCGGATGGGGCTTAACCGATGATCGACACCCCCTTGCAGAGAAGATATCTACCCGTCGTGGCAATGCACCACTCAGCGCATTGATAGCCGCCGCCTGGTTACAATATACCCGTTATATCAATCCCTACACGGGTAACCCAGGCACTCTTTTCGATGTACTTGAGTATCTGAGCTTACAGCGTAAGCATTTGCTCACTCGCAGCGGGCATCTCTGGGTACCAGGTATGACGCTTTGGAAAAGGAGCATCGTTAAGCCTTTTTTAAAAACGTCTGGCAATGATGTCGATTTTTCCCATAAGGGGCATGAGGCCGACGCCTGCATCGTTTGGGGCGTTAAAGGCGAAATGCGTTGGCGACAAAAAGCATCCCATTTCGATATTCCTACCTGGCGCATGGAAGATGGCTTCCTGCGATCGTCCGGATTAGGTTCAGACTTGCTTCCACCGCTTTCGCTCGTTCTGGATAAAACCGGAATTTACTATGATGCCAGCAGACCCAGCGATCTCGAAAATTTACTCATCCATTCACAGCTAACGGCTCAACAGCGCCTACGGGCAGACTTATTACAAAGGCGTTTGATCGCAAGCAAACTGAGCAAATACAACCTGGGTGCTAACTGGAAAATTCCTACCGACGCCGAGGGAAAAAATAAACTGCTGGTCACTGGGCAGGTTGAGAATGATGCCTCTATCTCCTGTGGTACATCAGTTATCAACTCTAACCTGATGTTGCTACGTACCGTTCGGGAGCGCTATCCCGGTGCATTCATTATCTATAAACCCCATCCGGATGTTCTGGTCGGTAATCGCCCAGGACACATTTCCGACAAGGAGATGACAACGCTTGCCGATTGCGTAGCACTGGATGCAGATATTATCGAATGCATACAGCAAGTTGATGAAGTTCATACCATGACATCGTTGTCAGGATTTGAAGCTCTGATGCATGGCAAAAAGGTCTATTGCTACGGCATGCCTTTCTATGCGGGTTGGGGACTGACAACCGACGAGTACGTCTGCGAACGGCGGCAGCGCCAACCCAATATTAGCGATCTGATTTACCACGCGCTCATTAGCTATCCCACTTATATCCACCCAGAGACAAAACAGAGCATTTCACCAGAAATGGCTATGGATTGGCTGCTTGCACAAAAAAGGCAAGACATGGAAATGACGCGCGGCTCTGGCCAGTATCTGCAACGCCAGGGGCGAAAACTGCAGATGCTGATAAAGGCGATGAAGCACTAACATCGAGAAGGATTCTCTATGAACGGTAATACGATCAATACGCTACTCTCAGGAAAACGCTATCTGCTGTTGCAGGGGCATATGGGACCGTTCTTCAATGATATGGCGGAATGGCTAGAATCTCAGGGGCGGGAAGCGGTGAACGTCGTGTTTAACGCAGGAGATCGCTTTTACTGCCGGAAACGAGAATATCTGACGTACACGCAAACTCCAGCACAGTTTCCACACTGGTTAAAAGAGACATGGCTCGAATATTCATTCGACACTATTCTTTGTTTTGGCGACTGTCGCCTGCTGCATCAGGCGGCGAAACGTTGGGCGCAAGCAAAAGGAGTGCGCTTTTTAGCATTTGAAGAAGGCTATCTGCGACCACACTTTATCACTTTGGAGAGCGGTGGCGTTAATGCCTATTCCTCGATTCCAAGGGATCCCGAATTCTATCGCCATCTGCCTGACCGCCCTGAACTTGAGGTACACAGTTTAAAACCATCAACCAGGTTACGTATCTGGCATGCGATATGGTACTACCTCGTGAGCTGGTATCACGAGGATGAGTTTCCTCAATACCGGCATCACAAAGCCTTTTCTCCTTGGTATGAAGGTAAATGCTGGATCCGTGCCGGCTGGCGTAAGCAGTGGTATCGATACAAAGAACGGCACATCATGGAACAGTTACAGACAGAACTGGATCAGCGCTATTTTCTGGCCATTTTGCAGGTATACAACGATAGCCAAATCCGCAACCATAGCCCTTACAAGGATGTGCGTAACTATATAAATGATGTGATGTTTTCTTTTTCCAAAAAGGCAACGGCGGCAGACTTTCTTGTGTTCAAACACCATCCAATGGATCGTGGACATCGCCTATATGGACCATTAATCAAAAAGTTAGGCAAACAATATGGGGTAAGCGACCGCGTTATTTATGTACACGATATACCAATGCCTCAAATGCTATCACACGCCAAGGCTGTCATTACGATTAACAGCACTGCGGGAATATCTGCACTGATCCATAACAAGCCGCTAAAAGTGATGGGACGAGCGCTGTATGATATCAAAGGATTAACGTATCAAGGGCACTTAAATCAGTATTGGGGGGCGAATTTTAAACCTGATGCACAATTGTTTAAGAAATTTAGCATATATTTGCGGGCAAATACGCAGATTAACGCGGTGTTTTATGGGAGAAAGTCACCTGAAATGGTGCAATATCAGGTGACTCATAAAGGGGAGATTCTGGAAGGGAAATGGTTTTTACAGTAGTAATAATAAATTATTTCAACGCAACCACCAAGATATATCAAACTAATTCCATCACCCTATAAAAATAAGGCTGAGACAAAGCCCGCCATTAAGAAAACAATATAAAAATCACACTAAAAAAACCAGCCATGAAAAGAAGACAGCCATTAATATACTAATAGTCGCGAGCAGGGAGAGGCTCCATAGGTATTAACTCTCTTTGCCATTTAACATTCTCTTTTATTGTCTTAGCCGGTATGCCAACTGACAAAGTGTTTTTAGATAATGATTTAGTGACAATTGATCTTGCACCGATAATACTCCCACTACCAATTGTCACACCTTTTTGTATGATAACACCTTCTCCAATCCATACCGCATCCTCTACTTTTATATCACGTGCGGGATTTATTCTCATACCAGAATCAAGACTAATTATTGAATGCCAATCAGTAGTAGACATTGATATATCGGAAAAAAGACAACCACTCCCAATAGAAATAACAGTCTTTTCCATTGCAGTGAATAATGCATGCCTATTCATGACTGTCTTATCGCCAATCAATATCTTCGAGCCGGAACCAATGTGATAGCGGCCACGTATATATGTGTCCGCACCTAGTTCCAATATGGCATCACCTTGCTCCAAATTAATAGAGAAGTTATTTAAAATACATCCACTACCAAAAACAATTCTGGAACCTTTTCCTTTTCCATAAGTAAGTGTAAATACTCCAGTAACTCTGGATGGGCGACCAATAACTTCATTTCCAGCCGCAATGAAACATTCAAACAACTGTTCTATTTCTTCATTCATTAAGTTTCACCAATATTATCATTCATTTAAATAACATTTAATAATAAAAAATCACTCATAAAATCGCATTAAAAACTCAGTCAATCTAGCACCATAGCTCTTGTCTGAAAACTCATTAGAGCTGAAGTCATTAGCACAGAATGAATGAGGTAAATTACCATCTAATTTTGCATCAATTAAATACTTATAAAAACTTTGAGCTGATGGCGATCTAATATTAAAATAAATACTCACATCTATATTTGGAGATGCCTCGCCAAAATAATATTGAAGATAAGGGACAAGAAAGGTTGCTAAATTCAAGTCGTTTACAGATCTAAATTTATTGGTCAAGAATGAACGTATCTCATCACCGAATAAATCGAAGGCGATATTATAATATTTTTTCTTAAGGGGTACGTAAGTATGAACAAGAGTATTATCATAATTTACATTAAATTCCTTTTCAAATATCCTGTTGACATTATTGCACGCAGAAAGAGTTGCTGTACGACGACCTTTTTCATTCATCGCGAGGATACTTTTAGAACTTGAAAATAAACTAGCATGCCCATTAGACCTAAAAAAGTGAGATATACTTAATTCTCTTGAAACAAAAAAATCATCATTAAAATAAATAAAATTATCAGCTAGGTTAGGAATCTTATGTAAAAACGCTTCAATTACGTGAGAGTTAAATGTTGGCAAAAAGACATCGGGAATGATGTCTTTATGATCAATTATTTTGACTTTATTTTTTAATATTTCAGGTAAATCAGGAATTTGCCCATCCGTGACGATATAAATATTATTAACCCATGGAAGATATTTATATACACTGGTAATAGAAAAATAAATCTCATTGTGATTTGTATATCGAGAATCTTCTGTTGCATACAGCTCGAACATCTCAGGAGCTGATGAATATTTATTTTTCTTTATCTTCCATACCTCATCATCCAAAGAAACCCATGTATACACAACATCTACATTGAAATCTGGAATGAATGATTTATTGATATTAAACTCTGTATTAACAACAATATTTTCGGTTAACAATTGAACATTACATTGATTTAAAATAAGGGGGTACTTATTAATCAATGCATCCCGAATGAACAAACCTGGATGAGTTACGAGCTTTCTAATTTTTCTATTAATTATAGACTTCATGAATTATTCACCAACAAGTGTGCTCTAAAGGGCCGTGACCCATAATAGCTCATAACCCTCAGAGACAAAGTATTTGCTTTTCAAGATTACTTCTTTTTCAGATATTGACTCATGTGGAACAATATCGGTTAAGAATGTATTGAAATCAGAACTATCCTTGATTTTATGGTTAAATGTTATTGCTAAAGGACAGCGTTTAGAACCGTGGACTGATTTGACCCAAACGAACTTATCCATGTAGCCATAGCTAAGATTTGCATACTGAACAGGAGTAGCATTTACGTTATCTTTACCAACTAATGAGTTTACAGTTGGGAGGAAGTCAAAAAGATAAAAATCAAGGTCATCGATACTTTTAGAAACATCATTATAATGAATTAATTGCATATTATCGATACAGCAATAATTATTTATTGAAGTAAAATTAACATTTGCACCGGGTAATAATAGGCCTATAACTTCCATCAATCGTTCATTTTTCTTAAATTGCTTAGTTATATAGGTAATTGCTGAGCCAGATGGGCTAATAAAATCAGATATAATAACATTACGTAAAAAGAAAAAATTCATATCAATAAATACAAACATTTCTTTTTTTGGTGAAATACGTAACACAACCTTATCAAAAAAATCCTGATATGTGTCATATATAATATAATTATTATTTGTTGTTTTTATACTTTTAGATATATAGTATATTTTGTTGAAATTGGTATACTTTTCGATTGATCGGCATTGATACTTTAGGATATCTGACTTACTTTCACAATCATCGATAAAATCAACTACCACAAGATTAACTTTAATTGCGTCAAGATTATACTTTAATAACATATTAACCGACAATTCATTGTTCTTCTTGTTTAGCTCATTTACTTTTCCATTCATTCCCGATTTCCTTTGTGACTTATTAAATCTTTTTAACAATGCATCATTGATAAATAACCCTGGGCTGTGAATTAATTTATTTATTTTTGACATTAATCACACGCCTCCAAGAATCTGCTTACAACTTTAGATATTTCATAGCGTTCAATATAAGTTCTTCTTGCATTTTTCCCCATAGCGTTTAATAAATCGTCGTCATTCATTAATCTCTCCATTTGATTAGCCAAATGGTTAATATCAAAGCAAGGTGAAACTAAAGAGTTATATTCATGTTGTAAAAACTCTTTTGGGCCATACTCAATGTCAAAGCTAACAACAGGTTTCCCCATACTAAAACTTTCAATATAAACCATACCAAAACCCTCTCTGGAGGAAGTTAAAACACAAAAATCACTATTATATAACTCTTCATAGACCAGTGATGTCGGTGGATATATCCGTATTTGTGCTTGCAGGCTCAGGTTTTCTATCATTTCAAGCAGTCTAGATTTCTGCTCACCATCACCATAGATATCTAACCTCCAATCTGGGTATTTTGTGGCAATGATTGAAAATGATTCAATTAATAGATCAAACTGCTTCATTTCGACTAATCTGCCAAATGAGACGATTCTGTTTTTTTTCTTGTTACTTATAACCTCTGATAGTAATGAGTATTGATCCTCTATACCATTTGGTATATTAATGATGCGTTTAATTCCATTTTTACGATAATCACTTATTTGGAATTCTGTAAGAACAATTATCTTCCATGCATATTTATAATACTTTATTATAGATTTTTTTATTTCTTCGCTATGGGAGTTAAACTCTTTATGCTCCTGTACAATTACTTTATTTGTTCTATCCGAGTTTTTAATGAGATTTATACAAATACCGGGAAATGTTCCAACAAGGATACTATTTTTGATGCTTTTAATAACTTTGAATAATTTAACATCTGTTAATAGAGATAATCCAGAGTATAAATCTTCAGATTGGTAAAATAATCTCGACCTCATTCCTGATAATATATTCTCTGAATATGTACGATATCTCCCCCTACTCCTTACATCATTCAGGAATTCTATTCTTACGCTAGGATCTAGATTTAAAACAGGAGTATCCGATGTTTTTCTCAGAGACACTATTGTGACCATAAAACCGATAGAAACCAAATAGTTTGCTTGGTTTATTATCGTTTGTACTGTTCCGCCAACGCCATAAGCATTATAGCAAAAGAATATAATATTTCGTTGAGGGGAATCAATAAGCGAGTCTACATATTTATTTGTTTTACCGAATCCTTCATAATCATTTTTTACTTTCAGATAATTTTCTTGTGCCATCCGTTTCATATTTTTATAGGAATGCTCACCTATAAAAAACCTTTCCATTTCTTTAACGGTCCTGACAGTCACGCCAAGAAAATCATATGGGGATGATAAAAAATGCCCACGTTCATATTTATAATTATCATAATCAAAATGAAGAAAAAGGACTGGTGTTTTAAGAAGATTAAACTCAAAAGCCACTGATGAATAATCAGTTACGCAAATTGCAGTTTCTTCCAAAACACTATGAAAATCATCTTGCCCTGCAAAATCGATCTTTCCATCAAATATTTTATAAAGTTTATCTTTTAATCCTAATATTTTTTCATGAAGATAAAATCTGATCTGTAGATTATTTTTTTCAGCAAAACGTAAAATACCATCTGATGTCTTGATTTCCCTCACAAGTTGTAGAAATGAGTTATCATTACTATCCTTAGTCCACTCATCGCGCCAAGTGAAAAAAAATAACAATGACTTATTTTTCTTTTTCACATCCACCAACCCCTCATGCCTGGGAAGACCACAGTTCGCAATACGACAATCCAGAAACCCAATACTCATAATTAGTTTCTTCAATATTTTTAAATCGGTTTCTTCGACATTTTTAGAATCAGAGTAATATGTTCGGAGTAAATTAACATAAAGGTCTTTTAAATCCCTTTTTTCTACGTAACTTTTTAGATGCGGCACTTTATACTTGGCTATCAACTTATTAGTATTATAGATATCTATTTTCGATTGTAAAATATCACTAACAATATACTTTTCTTTTTTTAATGAGGTACTGAAATATCTCACCCTTCCGTTATAGTGACCTTTGTAAAAATGAATTTTCTTGTACGCAATAATTCCATGCTGAAGATAAACAATAGGAGCCCAGCCTTTAGAAAGTGGCATTTTATTAAATTCTGGAAAAACATCCATGTATCCATCGTTAAGAATTAAATAATCAGCTTTATAAAATAACTTTTTATGTTTATAACTATTTTTTAAAACTATATTTTTTTTAAAGGCAGACAAACCATCAATGTCTATATTTTTCCTATCATAAATATAATAGGTGTTTTTATAACCAAGGTTAATGCGGTGTTTAAAGTAGGCAAACCCATTATCCCTCGCTTGCAATCCACCCTTTTCACTTATTAATATTATTAGGTCAGTCACTCTAGATATTTCCATTAAAATACCAATCCATTTATATTATATAAAATATAATTCATATCTTAACTTTGTAACTCACTATACTCTTTTAAAGCATCATCTACCGAGCTAAAAAAATGACATCCAAATTTATCATCGAACAATATAGCCACGTCACAATAGTCCTTTAATAAATTTGCACTATGTGCCACCATTAAGAATGATGCTTCTTTATGCCTTTGAGTAAAAATATTTTTACACTTGCGTTTAAATCGGTCATCCCCGACAGCGATAACTTCATCAACCAAGTAATAATCGAATTTAAATGCCATACTCAAACCAAATCCAAGACGAGAACGCATACCGTTAGAATAAGTTTTGATTGGCATATCAAAGTAATGGCCTAGCTCTGAGAATTCCTCTACATAGGCTATTTTCTCTCGGAGGTCATATTTACCTGAGTAAAGACGTGCAACAAATTTTACATTTTCTCTTCCGGTAAGACTCCCTTGAAACCCTCCCGCTAACCCAACAGGCCAAGAAATGCTTTGATCCGTTATTACTGAACCACTATCAGGACGATCTATACCACCAATCATACGCAACAAAGTCGATTTTCCAGCACCATTTCGCCCAATAATAGCCACGCTCTTACCTGTCGGCAATTCAACATTTAAATCATTGAAGACATAATGCCGCCCTTTCGGGGTTTTATATGATTTAGTTAAATGTTCAATTTTTATCATGATGTTAACATTGCCTTTTCTCTATAACGATAAATAACTAAACCTATCGTTATAGTTAGTAATGATACAAAAGCTAAGTATTCCAGATTTGCTCCTTCGCTAATATAACCGACACAAACAGCCTCTCGGCTTAGCTCAACAATATGGACAATAGGATTCCATAATAGGTAAGGCCAATAATCTTTAGGCACTGAATGTAAAGGGAACATAATGCAAGAAATAAAATAAAGTGGTTTTATTATTATAGGCAAAAACTTCTCTGTTTCGGGAAATGCATTCCCTACCGCCATAAAAATAATCCCAACACCACATGAAAAACAAAGTAAAAAAAACCATGTGATCGTCAAAACAATAATCCCGCTTATCTCCATATCCTCACCAAGCACTCCAAGAAATAGCATGAGAGTGATATAAACAAAGATATAAATGGCTATTTCCAATATTGCCCTGGCTATTATAGTATCAATGGGTTTCACCGGGCGATAATTAAACAACCCTTGATTAGCTTCAATTGCAGAAATAGACCTATTTGTTATATTGCTAAAAATAAAATATGGTATTATCCCATTAATCAAAAAAACTGGAAAAGAAATGTCAGGCATTGTCCTATGCATAATATACCCAAATATCCCCACCATCACCATCAGATGAGCAGCTGGTTCCAGCACCGCCCACAAATATCCCAGTCTATACTTCCCAAAGCGGGTTTTTATTTCCCGCATGAATAATGCTTTGATAACCGCCTGCTGTACTTCTAAGCCGCTCCTCGCCATACAACCTCAATCTGTATCTTTATTTTTGACACGCTACCGCCCATGGCTCATAGCTACCAGAATGCTAACGGTGAAAACATATATTTTATGGAAATGATTAAAAGGAGAGGTGAAAGGATATTAAATACTAGAATATATCTTTCAGCTATCGGAGAGGCCCGAAACATCACTCCATTGAACATTTCAGAAGACACTTATGTCTTGCTGTATTGTACTCAATCTCGTGTTATTTCGCAGTCTATGTGATTTAGTAAAATTAAAAGTGACTTTTAATTTTATTTATAAGTAATAAGAATTCATTAGAATTAATAGAGGAG
This sequence comes from Kluyvera cryocrescens NBRC 102467, assembly GCF_001571285.1. Classification (GTDB taxonomy): domain Bacteria; phylum Pseudomonadota; class Gammaproteobacteria; order Enterobacterales; family Enterobacteriaceae; genus Kluyvera; species Kluyvera cryocrescens. Next base: position 64,154 of record NZ_BCTM01000015.1, read on the forward strand.
GAGAATAATGAATATGACTCGATAGATTATCGATATCTAAAGTATAAATATATTCATATTTAATAATAAAACAGATAAATACAATACAAATTGTTGCCGATTTTGATTAATTTCTTATCAAGGGCTTTTCACCACAAAAAGCCCTCAACCGGTTAGTCCCCCATCAACTCTTTTACCAGCTCAACACAGCGCAGGAAACGTGAGTCATAGTCTGACTCTTCAACATGAACAAACTCGATATTATTTTTTTCAAGCATTGAAACCAGCAGCGTCTGAAACTCTTTTCGATCAACCGAACTACCAAGGCTTCGCAGCCCATCGGCCACCCATGGCGTATTATTTTCCAGTAGAATGACCAGATCGAAACGATATTCATCGATCAGTGCCTGAACAAAGGGATGTTCACGTCCTTCATACTTCTTACAAAATGCCTGCGTACTAACAAAGTCAGTATCAATAAAAGCCACTTTGTTAGCGTATTTCACTGCAAAATCGATGTACTGCGCATGACCAAGGGCAATCTTGTCATAATCTGAATACTGTAGCGCCATTTCATCTCCACCCAGGTGGGAGAAGACATAGTCGCGGCCATATTCCCACGCACTGGTGGTGTTGAAGATATTCGCCAGCTTGTTCACCAGCGTTGATTTGCCGCTCGATTCACCGCCGAGGATCGCCACCGTACGTACAAAGAAGGGTTTAACTTCGGTGGGAACATAGTCCCAATAGCGGAAGGGATTCTCACGAATCTGCGCGCCACTGATATTCATAAAGGTACGCTTCGGGTCAATAAGCACCGTTTCTACGCCCAAATGCTCAAGGTACTGTGGCGCATCCGACTCTTCAGAACTGTAAATCCAGTTCGGCTGAATCCCCTTTTCCTCCATGAATTTTTTAATTCCCGCGCTCCATACGTCCCAGCCGTGTGGGTAGGGTTCCATGCCCTCTTCATTAAAAGCATGGATACGAATGTTCTTTTGATATTTGAAGGTCTGTAATAGCCAGCGCAGACGATCGGGAACCGTTGGCTGTTGAGACATCGCGCTCTCTTCAAACAACGCACGGTCGCGTGTGTCATCATAGCCCATGATGATATGCAGTTCGTCGACCTGGCTACAGGCACGTTGAATAAGGTAAATATGTCCCGTATGCAAAGGATAAAATTTACCAAAGACTACGCCGATATTTTTTTGCTGACGCGGGAATTCCAGATTGAGAAAGCGATGTAAAGCTTCCAGCTTTTGTGCGCTAGGACTTTTAATTTTGGCGTTCAACAGCTGGCTTAAATAGCCCTTGGTCATGCCACTAGCGTCAGCGACCTGCTGTAACGTGCAGCCTTTCTGACGGATTGCGGTTTTAAGATAGTCGAACGACGACACAAGAGCCTCCTGCAAAATTGGGGTAAACCATGTACCCATTATACAAAAAACCCGGAAGTCCTCACCGCACTATCCGGGTCAATATCTTCGACGGCATTTAGCCACGCCGTGATTAATCAGTATAAGTCATCAAATACGCCGAGCGCGTCTGAGAGTTTCTTGACGCCAAATACCTGCATCCCTTCTGGAAGTTTCTTCGGTACGTTCGCCGCCGGCACAATCGCTCGACGGAAACCATGTTTTGCGGCTTCCGAAATACGCTCCTGTCCGCTTGGTACAGGGCGAATTTCTCCTGCCAGCCCGACTTCACCGAAGACCACCAAATCGTGCGGTAATGGCCTATCGCGAAGACTAGACACCATCGCCAGCAGCAGCGCTAAATCGGCACTCGTTTCGGTGACCTTCACGCCCCCCACCACATTGACGAACACATCCTGATCCGACATCTGCAGCCCACCATGGCGATGCAGCACGGCCAGCAGAATCGCCAGACGGTTTTGCTCGAGCCCCACGGCAACGCGCCTTGGGTTCGCCATCATCGATTGGTCCACCAACGCCTGAATCTCTACCAGCAGCGGTCGCGTCCCTTCCCAGACCACCATCACGGAACTGCCGGAAGTCACTTCGTCACCACGGCTGAGGAAAATAGCTGATGGGTTACTGACCTCACGCAGCCCCTGCTCAGTCATGGCGAATACGCCGAGTTCATTCACCGCACCAAAACGGTTCTTGTGGCTGCGAAGCGTGCGGAATCGAGAATCCGCATCGCCATCCAGCAACACTGAACAGTCGATACAGTGCTCCAGCACCTTCGGGCCTGCCAGCGATCCATCTTTGGTCACGTGGCCCACCATCACAATCGCCACGCCGCGAGTTTTCGCAAACCGCGTCAGATAAGCCGCGGTTTCACGCACCTGGGCAACGCTGCCCGGCGACGACTGAATATCCGCCATATGCATCACCTGGATGGAGTCAATAACCATCAGCTTCGGCTGCTCTTCCTCGGCAATCAGGCAAATTTGCTCAATGCTGGTTTCCGAGAGCATGTTCAGATTAGCCGTCGGCAGACCCAGGCGATGCGCGCGCATCGCCACCTGCTGCAACGACTCTTCCCCAGTGACGTACAGCGTCTTCATCTGTTCCGCCAGCTTGCACAGGGTTTGCAACAACAGCGTGGACTTCCCGGCCCCAGGGTTACCGCCGATAAGAATTGCACTGCCAGGAACAACGCCCCCACCCAGTACGCGGTCAAATTCTTTAAAACCGGTAGAAAAACGCGGCAGCTCTTCCAGACTAATGTCTGACAGTTTTTGCACCTTCGCGACGCCCGCATTGCCTGCGTAGCCGCTTAGACGCTCATTGCGTGCGACCGTAGGGGAAGCCGCAACGCGCACTTCGGTGATGGTATTCCAGGCCTGACAGGCGCTGCACTGCCCCTGCCAGCGAGGGTAATCCGCACCGCACTCATTACAAACAAATGCGCGTTTAGGAGCTTTCGCCACGTTAACCTCTTTATTTCTGATTCAGGCTGCCGGAGAGGATACAAAATACCCCCATCAAATCGGCATGACGGATAGTCACTTCCGTCTGTTCATTCACTTTAGGTTTCGCATGATACGCAATTCCCAGACCGGCCGTTTTGATCATCGGCAGATCGTTCGCACCATCACCGATAGCCACCGTCTGGGCATGGGTAATTTCATGTTTTTCAGCCAATTCCAGCAGCGTTTTGGCCTTATACTGCGCATCAACGATATCGCCGATGACTTCTCCCGTCAGCTTGCCGTCACGGATACCCAGCTCATTGGCAACCGCAGCAGTCAATCGCAGCTTGTCGCGCAGGTATTCGGCAAAGAAGGTGAAGCCACCGGATGCGATCGCCACTTTCCAGCCCAGCGTTTCCAGCTTTAGCACCAACTGAGTTAAGCCCGGCATGAGGGGCAGCGTGTCGCGCACCTGACGCAAAATATTGGCATCGGCATCTTTAAGCGTTGCCACACGCTGGCGCAGACTGGCGCTGAAATCCAGCTCACCACGCATCGCGCGTTCGGTCACTTCCGAGACCAGCTCGCCGGTGCCCGCCAGTTTGGCAATCTCATCGATACATTCGATCTGAATGGCCGTAGAGTCCATATCCATCACCAGCAGGCCCGGTGTACGCAGGTGCGGTATTTTTCCCAGCGGAGCCACATCCAGCCCGGCATCGTGGGCCAGGCGCGTGGCTCTGGCAGTTAACGATCCAGCCAGACGAATCACCTGATAGTCTTCAACGCACCAGGCTGCTACGATCACCATAGCCGCACCCAGTTTACGTTGGTAAGTGGTCAGGCGATCTTTGTTGAGGCCGCGGCCATACAGCAGCCAGCCGCTGCGTCCAGCGTGATAATCCAGCGGCATGACTTCATCGCCGCTGAGTGAAAGCGGCAACCCAGGCCACAAGGAGACATCTTCAGGCAGGTCGCACCAGGTCAAACTGTTTGGCATTACAGCTCCAATCTTCTCTATTAAGCCCAGGAAAATAACGCATGAGGCTACCTTGTAACCAGCGCTTCTGGCAACATTAAGCTGTAAATTTTCAAAGGTGGAATATGGTTCGCGCAAAACTGAAATTTCGATTGCATCGCACCGCGATTGTTCTGATATGTCTCGCTCTACTGGTCGCTTTAATGCAAGGAGCGTCCTGGTTTAGTCAACAAAGCCAAAAACAGCGAAATCCTCAGCTCGAAGAACTCGCCAGAACGCTCGCTTTTCAGGTCTCGCTGAACCTGGCTCCGATGATGAAAAGCGAAACGCCGGACGAGAAAAAGATCGGTAATTTACTCAAGCAGCTTACCGGTAAAAGCCGCATTCTCGATGCTGGCGTTTATGATGAGCAAGGCGATCTGATTGCGCGCGCCGGTGAGCAGGTTGATCTCCGCGATCGCCTCGCGCTGGATGGCAAAAAAGCCGGCAGTTATTTCAACCAACAGATCGTTGAACCTATACAAGGGAAAAATGGCCCACTGGGCTATCTACGCCTGACGTTGGATACCCACACCATTGCCACCGAATCCGGGCAGGTGGATAACACCACCAACATTTTACGCCTGATGCTGCTGTTATCGCTGGCCATTGGCGTTGTGCTGGCTCGCACGCTACTGCGCGGCAAACGCACTCGCTGGCAGCAGTCACCGTTTCTGCTCACCGCGAATAAGCCGGTGCAGGACGAAGATAAAGATTAATCAGAAAAGGAAATCGCTATGTCAACGCTGCGCCTGCTGCTTTCAGACTCTCACGACCCTTGGTTTAACCTTGCCGTTGAGGAGTGTATTTTTCGCCAGATGCCCGCGACCCAGCGCGTACTCTTTTTGTGGCGTAACGCCGATACCGTCGTCATCGGCCGGGCGCAAAACCCGTGGAAAGAGTGTAATACCCAACGCATGGAAGAAGATCATGTCCGCCTAGCGCGTCGAAGCAGCGGCGGCGGCGCGGTCTTCCACGATCTCGGTAATACCTGTTTTACCTTTATGGCAGGTAAACCGGAGTATGACAAAACCATCTCCACGTCTATCGTGCTGGAAGCGTTAAATTCGCTGGGGATCACCGCGGAAGCTTCTGGCCGTAACGATCTGATTGTTAAAACCGATGAGGGCGATCGAAAAGTCTCGGGCTCGGCCTACCGCGAAACCAAAGATCGCGGCTTCCACCATGGCACGCTGTTGCTCAATGCCGATCTGAGCCGTCTGGCCAACTACCTCAACCCGGATAAGAAAAAGCTTCAGGCCAAGGGGATCACCTCCGTTCGCGGCCGCGTGGCGAATCTGGTTGAGTTGTTGCCGGACGTGACTCACGAACAAATCTGTGAAGCCGTGACAGAAGCCTTCTTCCAGCACTACGGCGAGCGCGTCGAGGCAGAAATTATCTCCCCAGATAAAACCCCTGACCTGCCGAATTTCGCGGAAACCTTCGCTCGCCAGAGTAGCTGGGAGTGGAACTTCGGCCAGGCACCCGCCTTTTCACATCTACTGGATGAGCGCTTCACCTGGGGTGGCGTAGAGCTGCATTTCGACGTTGAGAAAGGTCTAATTACCCGCACACAGGTATTTACCGATAGCCTGAACCCCGCGCCGCTGGAAGCGCTTGCCGCGCGTTTACAAGGCTGTCAGTACCGTTCAGACGTGTTACAGCAGACCTGTGAAGCGTTGATTGCTGATTTTCCGGAACAAGAAGGTGAGCTGCGAGAGCTGTCGATGTGGATTGCAGGGGCCGTGCGCTAATAAATTGCCGGAGGGCGGTTACGCCTTCTCCGGCAATAGTCAAACTTGTCAGCCCGGTAAGCATAGCGCCACCGGGCAACAGACTGCTTACGCTTTATCGCCCAGCAGAACGGATTCCAGCGCGATTTTGATCATATCGTTGAACGTCGTCTGACGTTCAGCAGCAGTGGTCTGCTCGTGGGTACGGATATGGTCAGACACGGTGCAGATAGTCAGCGCTTTCGCACCGAACTCAGCCGCAACACCGTAAATACCTGCCGCTTCCATTTCCACGCCCAGGATGCCGTATTTTTCCATTACGTCGAACATGGTTGGGTCCGGCGTATAGAACAGATCGGCGGAGAAGATGTTACCGACGCGAGCGTCAACGCCCAGCGCTTTCGCTGCGTCAACCGCATCACGCACCATGCCGAAGTCTGCGATAGCCGCAAAATCGTGATCTTTAAAACGCAGGCGGTTTACTTTGGAATCGGTGCAAGCACCCATGCCGATAACCACGTCGCGCAGTTTCACGTCAGCACGTACGGCACCACAGGAGCCCACGCGGATGATTTTCTTCACACCAAAATCGGTGATCAGCTCTTTGGTGTAGATAGAGCAGGATGGGATACCCATACCGTGGCCCATCACAGAAATTTTACGGCCTTTGTAAGTACCGGTGAAACCTAACATGCCGCGAACGTTGTTTACTTCACGGACATCTTCGAGGAAAGTCTCAGCAATGTGCTTAGCACGCAGCGGGTCGCCTGGCATCAAAACTACGTCAGCGAAATCACCCATCTCTGCGTTAATGTGTGGAGTTGCCATCAATTTATCCTTATTAAAATTGAGAAGAATACCCTGAGAATTTCACGTTGTAGGAAGACGATGAATTCGTGAATCCCCGGGCGCACAGATTCACTATGTGACCGGGGCGAACGAATGAAGTCAACGCATCTACAGCGCGAAAGACAACGGGTATCACAGCATGTTTTTACCGTACGCCATTGGAGAGGTACCGAAGTAGCTCGCCAGCGTCTGACCGATATCCGCGAAAGTTTCACGGTGGCCTAAAGAGCCCGGTTTCACTTTCGGGCCGTAAACCAGCACCGGAATGTGCTCACGGGTGTGGTCAGTACCGGTCCAGCTTGGGTCACAGCCGTGGTCAGCGGTGAGGATCAGAATGTCATCCTCTCCCACCAGCTCCATCAGCTCTGGCAAACGACGGTCGAACAGTTCCAGACCGGCAGCATAGCCCGCGATATCACGACGGTGGCCCCAGGAAGAGTCGAAATCAACGAAGTTGGTGAAGACAATGGTCTCATCGCCCGCTTCTTTCATCTCTTTGATGGTCGCGTCAAACAGCGCATCCAGGCCCGTTGCTTTCACTTTTTTGGTGATGCCGCAGTTGGCGTAGATATCCGCAATTTTGCCGACAGAAACGACGTGGCCGTGTTTTTCATCAACCAGTTTCTGCAGGACGGTCGCCGCTGGCGGTTCGACGGCCAGATCGTGACGGTTGCCGGTACGCTGGAAGTTACCTGCTTTGTCGCCCACAAACGGACGCGCGATCACGCGGCCAATGTTGTAGCCACCTTCGGTCAGCTCTTCACGGGCGATTTCACACAGCTCGTAAAGTTTATCCAGCCCGTAGGTCTCTTCGTGGCAGGCGATCTGGAACACGGAGTCAGCAGAGGTGTAGAAAATCGGCTTGCCGGTTTTCATATGCTCTTCGCCCAGTTCGTCGAGGATAACCGTCCCGGAAGAGTGGCAGTTGCCGAGGTAACCCGGCAGGTTGGCACGCTTAACCAGTTTATCCAGTAGCTCCTGCGGGAAGCTGTTCTGATGGTCGCTGAAGTAGCCCCAGTCAAACAGAACCGGTACACCGGCGATTTCCCAGTGACCTGACGGAGTATCTTTACCGGAAGAGAGCTCATGCGCCCAACCGTACGCGCCAATCACTTCCGCGTTACCGTCCATACCGGCAGCAATTTTACCGGTTGAACCTTCATGCGCTTTCACCAGACCCAAACGCGTCAGGTTAGGCAAATTCAGCGGGCCCTTACGACCTTTGTCAGCCTCGCCTTTGGCGCAGGCTTCTGCAATGTGGCCCATGGTATCTGCGCCGACATCACCAAAGCGGTCAGCGTCTTCCGTTGCACCAATCCCAAAGGAGTCCAGCACCATAATAAATGCACGTTTCATCTTGTTCTCCATACATCTTGCGCTGCAAAAAAGCGATCAGATCAGTATATAACTATTCGGTGATGCGACGATAGACGGTCGGCGTAATTTCAGGCGCTTTGTCGTCCAGTTTAATTGCCGCTTTGACGGCTTTCGCCGCGTCCTGCCAGCTGGCTTCGTCTTTCGCATGGATCACCGCCAGCGGACGTTGTCCGTCAACGCTGTCGCCCAGACGCGCCATGTCGGTGAAGCCGACGCTGTAATCAATGGTGTCAGATGCCTGACGGCGACCGCCGCCCATCGAAACCACTGCCATTCCCAGTGCACGGGTGTCCATCGCGCTAACAAAACCTTCGGTATCAGCATAGACCGCTTTGCTGAGCATCGCCGTTGGCAGGTATTTCGCATAGTTTTCAACGAAATCGGTCGGGCCTTTCTGTGCCGCGACCATACGGCCGAAGATATCAGCCGCCTTACCGTTATCCAGTACAGCCTGCAGCTTAGCGCGCGCTTCGGCGTCGTCTTTCGCCAGGTTACCGGAGATCAGCATTTCTACACACAGCGCCATGGTGACATCGAACAGACGTGGGTTACGGTATTCGCCGGTCAGGAACTGCACCGCTTCGCGAACTTCAACCGCATTACCCGCACTCGATGCCAATACCTGGTTCATATCGGTCAGCAATGCGGTGGTCCGCACGCCCGCACCGTTAGACACGCCAACAATCGCTTCAGCCAGCGCCGCTGACAGTTCGTAGGTTGGCATAAAGGCGCCGCTACCCACTTTCACATCCATCACCAGCGCATCCAGACCTTCGGCCAGTTTTTTCGCCAGAATAGACGCGGTGATCAGCGGGATCGAGTCCACGGTCGCGGTGATATCACGAGTGGCATAAAAACGTTTATCCGCCGGTGCCAGCGAACTGGTTTGCCCAATAATCGCCACACCCACGTCTTTAATAATTTCGCGGAAGCGGTTGTCGTCCGGGAAGATGTCGAAGCCCGGAATCGCTTCCAGTTTATCGAGCGTACCGCCAGTATGGCCGAGGCCACGACCGGAGATCATTGGAATATAGCCGCCGCAGGCTGCCACCATTGGGCCCAGCATCAAAGAGGTCACGTCACCGACGCCGCCGGTGGAATGCTTATCGACAATCGGGCCGTTCAGATTGAGGCTCTTCCAGTCAAGGACGGTGCCCGAATCCCGCATCGCCATGGTCAGCGAGACACGCTCCGGCATGCTCATGTCATGGAAGAAAATGGTCATCGCCAGGGCCGCAATTTGCCCTTCAGAGATGGTGTTATCGCGAATACCGTTGATAAAGAAACGAATTTCTTCATCACTCAGTGCCTGACCATCACGTTTTTTACGAATAATTTCTTGAGCGAGAAACAAGGTACCCTCCTATGAAGTTAATAGCGAGGCTGGGGTGTTAACCCTCATCCTGGCCCTCTCCCAACGAGGGAGAGGGAAGCGTATGGCATGTCTAATGCCACCACGTTACCCGGTTTTCGCCCTCTCCATCCGGGGAGAGGGTTGGGGTGAGGGTGCACCCGTCTGACTTGAAGACTTAGTAGCTGCTTGCGCTTTTACCGTCGCCGTGGCCCAGCGCTTTCAGCAGGCTTGCCAGCAGCGAAGATGCGCCAAAGCGGTAGTGACGGGAGTCTGCCCAGTCAGCGCCAAACAGTTCGTCAGCGATGGACAGGAACAGCTGTGCGTCTTCAGCGGTACGCACGCCACCCGCCGGTTTGAAGCCCACGGTTTTTTCCACGCCCATATCACGAATGACTTCCATCATGATGCGCGCGCTTTCTGGCGTAGCGTTGACCGGCACTTTACCGGTAGAGGTTTTAATGAAATCGGCACCGGCTTTGATGGAGATTTCAGACGCTTTACGAATCAGCGCTTCTTCTTTCAGCTCACCGGTTTCGATGATCACTTTCAGCAGCACGTTCGCCGCCGCGCAGGCTTCTTTACAGGCTTTCACCAGATCAAAACCGACCTGCTCGTTGCCGGCAATCAGCGCGCGGTATGGGAATACCACGTCAACTTCATCTGCGCCGTAAGCGATCGCCGCGCGGGTTTCCGCCAGCGCAATATCAATGTCGTCGTTACCGTGCGGGAAGTTGGTGACGGTCGCGATACGGATGTTCGGCGTACCCTGTGCGTTCAGCGTTTTACGGGCAATCGGAATGAAACGCGGATAGATGCAGACAGCAGCAGTGTTGCCAACCGGCGTTTTGGCCTGATGACACAGCGCGATCACTTTCGCATCGGTGTCGTCTTCATTCAGGGTAGTCAAGTCCATCAACTGCAGCGCACGCAGGCTGCTTGCCTTTAAATCAGTCATTTTTCTCTCCGACGGCACAGTGCCGTGTAAATCGTTACCTTGCGGGTCTGTGACTATTGTAACACTGCCCCGCGCTCACACTTCGACTTTCATCACACTTAGTGAAAACTTCGTACAAATTTGCATTACAACAACGCGACACACTTCAAACTTTAGCGTCAAAGGTGCGAAATAAAACACCTATTCCGCCGCTGGGATCAAAGGATCGCCGTCTGGCTTTTCATACACTTCTCGCATCGCTCGTCTGAGGAACCGAACATGCCGACATCGATTGATTCACCGCTACTGAAACAGTGCCAACAAATTGTGACAAGCTCCGTGTTAACCCCGGAACAGAAACGTCATTTTCTGGCTTTAGAAGCCGAAAATGCCCTGCCATACCCTGAAATTTCAGCACAGGCTCAGGCGGCACTCGCCGATGGCGCGATCTGCGATATGTTCGAAGGTCACGCACCTTATAAACCGCGTTACGTCCTGCCGGACTACGCGCGTTTTTTGGCTAACGGCTCGGCGTGGCTGGAACTCGAAGGCGCACAGGATCTGGATGATGCACTTTCGCTGCTCTCTATCCTGTATCACCATGTTCCATCCGTCACAGCAATGCCGGTGTATCTCGGTCACCTCGATGAACTGCTATCGCCATATGTTAGAATTCTAACACAAGATGAAATCGATATCCGAATAAAACGTTTCTGGCGCTATCTCGATCGCACGCTGCCGGACGCCTTCACTCACGTCAACATTGGCCCACACGATACCCCAATAACTCGCGCAATTTTGCGCGCTGAGGCCGAGTTAAAGCAGGTTGCGCCGAATTTAACCTTTATCTACGATCCGGAAATTACCCCTGACGATTTACTGCTTCAGGTGGCACAGAATATTTGCGAGTGCAGTAAACCGCACATTGCGAACGGGCCGCAGAATGATAAGATTTTCACAAAAGGTCAGTATGGTATCGTCAGTTGCTACAACTCACTGCCGGTAGCCGGTGGTGGCAGTACGCTGGTGCGTATGAATTTGCAGCAGGTTGCCCTGCGCAGCCGCTCTCTCGATGACTTTTTCAGCCACCAGTTACCGCGCTACTGCCAGCTGCAAACCGAAATCATCAATGCACGCTGCCGCTTCCTCTACGAACAGTCGCACTTCTTTGAGAATAGCTTCCTGGTAAGTGAAGGGTTGATTGACCCGGACAGATTTGTCCCGATGTTTGGTATTTACTCGCTAGCCGAAGCCGTCAATGTCCTATGCGAGCGTGAAGGCATCCCAGCACGCTATGGCAAAGATGACGAGGCCAATCAGTTGGCCTACCGCATCAGCGCCGAACTGGCCGATTTTGTTGCCCGCACGCCGGTGCAATACGGCTGGCAGCAGCGTGCGTTGTTGCATGCGCAGTCGGGGATCAGCTCAGACATCGGTACCACGCCGGGTGCGCGTCTGCCTTATGGTGACGAACCGGATCCGATAACCCATCTGCTGACCGTGGCACCGCACCACGCACACTATTCGGCAGGGATCAGCGATATCCTGACGCTTGATGAAACCGTGAAACGTAACCCGCAAGCGGTGATGCAACTGTGTCTGGGCGCATTCAAGGTCGGGATGCGCGAGTTTAGCGCTAACGTTAGCGGTAACGATTTGGTACGCGTTACCGGCTATATGGTGCGCCTCTCTGATCTGGAGAAATTCCGCGCGGAAGGTTCCCGTACCAATACCACGTGGCTGGGGGAAGAAGCCGCCCGCAACACCCGCATCCTGGAACGCCAACCTCGCGTCGTAAGCCATGAACAACAGATGCGCTTTAGTCAGTAAAATCATCCCCTTCTCCTGCGTTGACGGGCCTGGCAGCCGCCTGGCCCTGTTTCTGCAAGGCTGTAATCTGCGCTGTAAAAACTGCCACAATCCGTGGACGATGGGGCGCTGCAACGACTGCGGCGAATGCGTGCCTCAATGCCCCCATCAGGCGCTAAGCCTGAGTGAAGGGAAAGTCCTGTGGCAATCTGAGGTATGCCAACAGTGCGATACCTGTCTGCATCTATGCCCGCAGCAGGCTACGCCCATGGCGCAACTGATGAGCATCGAGCAGGTTATCCAGCAGATAAGCAAAGTCGCCGCGTTTATCGAAGGAATTACCGTCAGCGGCGGAGAGGCCACCACTCAACTGCCGTTTATCTGCGCGCTGTTTCAACGCATAAAAGACGCGCCTGAACTCAGGCATCTCACCTGTCTGGTTGATAGCAACGGCGAATTACCGATAACCGGCTGGGAGAAACTACGCCCGGTATGCGATGGCGTGATGGTGGATTTAAAATCATGGGATAACGATGCGCACCTTGCGCTGACAGGAAAGGGCAATACGCGGATTAAACAAAGTATCCAATGGCTGGCACAGCAAAGAATGCTGAGCGAACTGCGGCTGTTGGTGATCCCGGGGCAAACGGATTATGTGCAGGAATCTGAAGCGTTAAGCGCCTTTATCAGTGCACTGGGAGACATTCCCGTCCGTCTAAATGCGTTTCACGCGCACGGTGTTTACGGAGAAGCAAAGTCGTGGCGTAGCGCCGGGCCTCAGGACGTTGAAGCCGTCAGCCAGGCGCTGCAGGCCAGAGGAATAACAAGGATTATCCCTCCGGCACTGTACTTATAGGGCGAGGAATACGCCGGCAATGGTGGCGCTCATCAGGTTGGAGAGTGTCCCTGCAGCCACGGCTTTCAGGCCCAACTGAGCGATTTCCTGACGGCGATTAGGCGCCATGCTGCCCAGCCCGCCGATAAGAATCGCAATCGAGGAAAGGTTAGCAAAACCACAGAGCGCGAAAGAGATAATCGCTTTGGTGTGGTTGGATATCACCTGCAGCCCGGCAGCGGCGACGTCCGCATCAGCCTTCAGGTATTCACCGAAGTTCATGTAAGCCACGAATTCGTTGATAACCAGCTTCTGACCGATAAAGGAGCCCGCGACCGTGGCTTCGCTCCATGGAACGCCAATGACCCACGCCAGCGGCGAGAAGACCCAGCCCAGAATCAGCTGTAGTGACAGATCCGGATAGTTAAACCAGCCACCGACGCCGGAAAGAATACCGTTTAACAGCGCAATCAGTGCGATAAATGCCAACAGCATAGCCCCAACGTTCAGCGCTAACTGCATCCCGGAAGCCGCACCCGACGCCGCAGCATCCAGCACGTTTGCTGGCGCATCGGCATCTTTTTCGTTCTTCTCAAGGGTTGGCGAATCATGCGGGGTTTCCGTTTCCGGCACGATGATTTTGGCAAACAGCAGGCCGCCAGGTGCCGCCATAAACGAGGCCGCAATCAGATATTCCAGCGGTACGCCCATCTGCGCGTATCCCGCTAATACGGAACCCGCGACGGATGCCAGGCCGCCACACATCACGGCAAACAGTTCGGAGCGAGTCATGGTCGCAATATAGGGACGCACAACTAAAGGGGCTTCCGTCTGGCCGACAAAAATATTCGCCGTCGCCGAGAGCGATTCGGTACGTGACGTTTTGAGTACCGCGCGCAGCGCACCGCCCAGAATACGAATCACGAACTGCATGATGCCGAGGTAGTACAACACGGCAATCAGCGAAGAGAAGAAGACGATAACCGGCAGAACGCGCAGTGCAAACACAAAGCCGCCGCCGCCAAAGACTTCAAACATCTTGTCGGAGACCAGGCCGCCAAAGAGAAAACCAATCCCTTCGTTACCATAGGCAATCACATTCGCGACGCCTTCCGACATGGCCAGCAGCACTTTGCGCCCGGCGGGTACATAGAGAATTAACGCACCGATGCCGACCTGTAAAAGCCAGGCACCCAGCACGGTTCGGAGATTAATCGCTTTACGATTACTGGAAAGCAGCAAGGCGATGGCAAGTAGCACCACCATGCCAATAAGTCCCATGAGGATTTGCATACAGAGTCCCTGTGTATTGAAAATACATGATAATTACGGCAAAACAACGCGGCGATTATAACGTCACGAAATTATCTTGTTCGGGCAATGTCACAGGTTTAGCGCAAGAGAAACAGGTTAAAAAGTAATAATGAGATCTAAGTCACCCTACAAGTTCGAAAAAAGTGCCGTGGTGTTCTCATAAAGAGCGTGAGCAATCTCATCCGGCGGCTCATCGCGTAAAGTACATAAGCAGGCGAACACCTCGGCAACCCGTTCAGGGCGGTTCGGCTGCCCTTGAAAACCGTTTAGCGGCATATCGGGAGCGTCGGTTTCCAACACCAGCGCATGAAGCGGTAACCTGGCCATGACATCGCGGGTCTTTTTCGCGCGGGGATAAGATATCGTGCCGCCGACGCCAATTTTATAGCCCAACTGCACGAAGCGTTCAGCCTGTTGCAGGCTGCCGGCAAAACCATGCACCACGCCTGTTCTCGGAAGATTGTGCCGCTTTAAGTGCAGCGACAACTGATCGTGGGTTCGCCGTGAGTGCAGAATCACCGGCAGATCGTAGCGTTTCGCCAGCTGCAATTGCGCATCCAGCAGGTACTGCTGGCGTTCAAACTGCGGATTGTCACGATACAAATCGAGACCGATCTCTCCCACCGCGACCAGTTTTAATGGCTTCTGGGCAATTTCCGCTTCAAGCGCCGCCAGGCTCTCATCGCGATGTCGCTCCACAACAATGGGATGCAAACCTATCGCAGCGTACAGCGGAGAAAATTGCGTGGCCAACGCCAGCACGCGCGAAAAATTGTCGGCTTCAGTGGCCGGGATAATGATCTTGCCAATCCCGGCCGCGGCGGCACGCTCGAGACTTGCCGCTTCATCACCGGTGAACGGGGGAAAATCAAAATGGCAATGGGTGTCAATGAAACGGCCGTTCACGCCAGGTCCTTATCGTTAAAAAGTGTATCGTTTCCTGGCAATATGCCGGTCATTGTCGCCGCAGGTATATCGTTGGCAACCGGTATTGCGGGGATAGATGGCACGCTCGGTGCACGGTGGCGGACCAGCGGCGGTTTCTCCGCTAACAGTTTACCGATGGTCGCCAGAAAGTAGCGGCCGCATAAACGCCCTATTTTATAGTCCTGACGCAGCGCGGGAATACCGCTGCCTAGCGCCATGCTTAGCAACGGTTTTGGCGGATAGATTTCAAAAATACGCAGTTTGCCCGGAGGATTTTCAATAAATTGCTGGATCTCGGTATAGCTAGCCTCATGGTGCTGTACCAGGTTCACCAGCGGCTGCAGGCTACTTTCACCGAGCCAGCGCTCCATACGTTTAAACCATTGCGGCGTGTAATACATTTGCGACGGAACGGTACGAATAACGACCAGCGTCTTTGCGCCCTGCTTCGCAGCCTCACGAACAGGAATCGCATCGCTCACACCGCCATCAAGGTAACTGACACCGTCCAGTGCAACGCCTGGGCGGTAAAAGCCGGGAATCGCGCTGGATGCCCGAATAATATCGAGCCAATTCTGTTTCGTAGGTGAAAAATAGCTGGGCGTATAGTCATCGCTTCGGCAGGCGCAGATATAAAAGGATTTCCCCAGCTCAAACAAGCGTTCGGCGGTGTCCATCGCCAGCGGCATTTGCCCGGCGGTAGAACCAACCAGCCAGTCGAGATCGATAAGGTTACCGCCGCGGACAAAGCGAACCGGGTCGAAAAACTCCCGCCGGGTGGTGTAGCGCATGATGACTTTGCGTCCATATCCCGGTTGGTGGCATACATAGGCGGAAAGATTTTGTGCACCCGCGGAGGTGCCATAGTAGAGATCGAAAGGGTTGAACTGTGCCCGCATAAATTCATCAAGCACCCCAGCGGTGAAAATACCTCGCTGTCCTCCACCCTCACAGACCAGCGCCATGCGGCCCGGTTTAAAACGACTCAGCGATAATGGCGCAATATTGCCAAGCGTGACGGGTATACGCTGCCCCACCTCTGCCTACCTGTTTTTGGATTCTTCAGTCTTACAAAGTAGCCTAAATTCCCGTCCGCTAAAACTAATAAAGCCAGTCCTCTGGACTGGCTTTGCTGTCATGCTACTTTTCGCGTGGCGTTCTAGGGCCGTTTACGCCCAGCAAACAGGCTCACCAGGAAGATGATGATCCCCACCACGAAGACAATTTTTGCTGCCCAAGCAGCGGTACCCGCCAGTCCACCAAATCCTAATGCGGCGGCAATTAACGCGATAACCAGAAATATAATGCCCCAACGAAACATAAGCTTCTCCTTTACCATAGTTAATGTCGACCGCTTGCTATGAACGTTCAAACCACTCATATGCACTATTTTTAGTGTGGTGCACATTTTGTCTCCTGCCAAATACCAGGAGACAAAATGACGACTTATTACTGCATTTTCAGATCATTTTTGACGCTTTTCACGCCATCAACCGCTTTAGCGATACTTTCAGCACGATCGCTTTGTGCCTGAGATTTTACGGTCCCCGACAGCTGAACAATGCCATCGGTGGTCTCCACTTTCACGTTTCGCGAAGGAACGATATCGTCCGCCAGCAGTTTCGCTTTCACTTCACTGGTTGTGGCCGTGTCGCCGGCATAGCCTTTCATCGAACTTTCTTTACTGTCACGGACATGGAGTTTGTCACTCACCGAGCTCACGCCCTCAACCGCCTTCGCCGCCGCAACCGCCGCTTCGGCCTGAGATTGGCTCTGTACAAAGCCACTCAATGTCACGACTTTCTTATCCGTTTTCACCGAGATATCGGTGCTCTTAATGCTGTCGTTATCCACCAGGGCGGCTTTGACTTTCGCCGTGATGGCGCTGTCATCCATAAAGCTCCCCACTTTATTCCCTGCACTTTCGGCGCTCGCCTGAGCCTTATCCATCGTCGTTGTTTCAGCATAGACGGAACCGGTGGCAACAGCTGAAGTCAGCATCACGGCAAGCAGAGTTTTGGACATCGCCATTTTTTTCATCGTCATCAATATATTCCTATCTGTTTTGCTCGCAATTTGAGCATTCGCAACCCGCAGGTTGCATTGCTGAATAGGGTAAGAATCCCCTATGACCGCGTATTTCTAACGGCTGCCCGAATCCATCGAGCTCATCAATCACCGCTAAATCGCGCCCTAATCCAGTTATTAATATTGCGATAGAAATAAATGTTAGCTTTAAGCGCTCATCTAAAATTGAATATCAGAATTTAAAGCCAACACATATGTCATCACTTTGTTAAATATAGATCACAATTTTGAAACTGCTCGCTTCGCTGAGCAAAAAACAGACAGTTAGCGAAAAAAGAGAGGGAATTAAGAACTTTCCGTAAGAGGCTAATAAGGAAGGAAAAGTGTCAGGGCGCAGCGGCTGCTGCGCCCTGAAGAGGTTTTTAGTGCTCGCGAGTTTTACGGAACTCAACTTCAGGATAACGCTCCTGAGTCAGGTTGAGATTCACCATGGTCGGCGCGATGTAAGTCAGATTATCACCGCCGTCCAGCGCCAGCTGAACTTCGTTTTTACGCTTGAATTCTTCGAATTTCTTCACGTCTTTGCTCTCTACCCAGCGGGCGGTAGCGACGTTAACGGATTCGTAGATAGCTTCAACGTTGTATTCGCTTTTCAGACGCGCAACCACCACGTCAAACTGCAGTACCCCGACCGCGCCAACGATCAAATCGTTGTTGGCGATAGGACGGAATACCTGCACAGCGCCCTCTTCCGACAGCTGGACCAGCCCTTTGAGCAGCTGTTTCTGCTTCAGCGGATCTTTCAGGCGGATACGACGGAACAGTTCAGGTGCGAAGTTTGGAATACCGGTGAACTTCATCATCTCACCTTGAGTAAAGGTGTCGCCAATCTGGATTGTCCCGTGGTTATGCAGGCCAATGATGTCACCGGGATAGGCTTCTTCAACATGCGAACGGTCGCCGGCCATGAAGGTCAACGCATCGGAAATCACCACATCTTTGCCAATACGCACCTGACGCAGCTTCATACCTTTTTCATACTTACCGGACACCACACGCATAAACGCCACGCGGTCGCGGTGTTTCGGGTCCATATTAGCCTGAATTTTGAACACGAAGCCGGTGAATTTCTCATCCTGCGCTTCAACCAGACGCGTGTCGGTATGACGCGGCATCGGGGCCGGAGCCCACTCAACCAGACCATCCAGCATATGGTCTACGCCGAAGTTACCCAGTGCGGTCCCAAAGAATACCGGGGTAATTTCGCCCGCGAGGAACAGATCTTTATCAAACTCGTTGGACGCACCCTGAACCAATTCCAGCTCATCACGCAGCTGCTGAGCCAGGTCTTCACCCACCGCCGCATCCAGATCCGGATTGTTGAGACCTTTAACAATGCGCACTTCCTGGATGGTGTGGCCTTTACCGGTCTGATACAGATAGGTTTCATCTTTATAAAGGTGGTACACGCCTTTAAACAGCTTGCCGCAGCCGATCGGCCAGGTGATTGGCGCACAGCCGATTTTCAGCTCACGCTCCACTTCATCCAGCACTTCCATCGGATCGCGGATGTCACGGTCAAGTTTGTTCATGAAAGTCAGGATCGGCGTATCGCGCAGACGGGTAACTTCCATCAGCTTACGGGTACGATCCTCGACGCCTTTGGCGGCATCGATAACCATCAGACAGCAGTCAACCGCGGTCAGAGTACGGTAGGTATCTTCCGAGAAGTCTTCGTGCCCTGGGGTATCCAGCAGGTTAACCAGGCAATCGTGATACGGGAACTGCATAACGGACGTAGTAATGGAGATACCACGCTGCTTTTCCATTTCCATCCAGTCAGATTTCGCATGCTGGCTAGAGCCGCGGCCTTTTACGGTACCCGCGGTCTGAATGGCCTGTCCGAATAACAGTACCTTTTCCGTGATTGTCGTTTTACCGGCATCCGGGTGAGAAATAATGGCAAAAGTGCGGCGCTTGGCCACCTCTTGCAGATAAGGAGACAACGTCATAATTCATTCTTCTTAGTAAACGCGGCAACGCGCCACGCATGTTGAATACGAAAAAATTGCGGCTATTTTACCCATCAATGGGGGGCTGGCAATCACTGTTTACACAGGAGTAACTCCAGTTCTGGCAATGAGGTCACCGTCCAGTCAGGCTTGATGCCTTCCGGCAACGGACGTTGATGCGCGTTCAGCCAGCAGGTTGCCCACCCGGCATTCATGCCACCGCGAATATCGGACTCTGCGGTATCGCCCACCATCAGCACCCGTGAAGGGTCCGGATGACCGGCTTTTTCAAGGGTATAGTCGAAGATTCGGCGATCCGGTTTTGCCACGCCAACTTCTTCAGAAATAATAAGTAAATCAAAATGTTCACACAAGCCGGTGCGTTCAAGCCGCGTCTGCTGTAGCGAGGTAAAACCATTGGTGATGATGCCCATTTTCACCTTGCCTTGCAGGGCGTTCAACAGCGATACGGCCCCCGGCAGCGGTGCGCAAATCTCAGCCATTGCGTTCATAAAGGCATCGTTCAGGTCGCCCGGATGCACATTCAAACGCTGTGCCCAACTGGTAAAACGCTGATGCTGAAGCTGAAGCGAAGTAATCGCGCCATTCTGGTAATCCACCCACAGCGGTTTATTCACCGCCTGGTAGTCCTGAAAATCTTCCGCGGTAAAGGTCACGCTGTAGTCGAGAAACATCCGCTGTAGGCCGCTAAACGAGTCAAAGGTAAACAACGTCTCGTCGGCATCGAAGAAAATCCAGTCCCACTTCATCATCTTTTCACCTTGTCTTACATACTGATGGGCAGCGCCATAATAATGGCATCCTCACGGCCATCCGCCGTGGGGTAATAATTGCGACGAATGGTCGCTTCGTTAAAGCCTAAACTCTCATACAAAGCGATAGCCGCGTGATTTGATGCGCGAACCTCAAGCCACAGCGTCACCACGCCACGCGCTTCGAGGGTATCAATGAGATGTTCAAGCAGCTCGCGTCCCAGGCCACGACGCTGAAAGTCCGGATCAACGGCAATATTAAATAGCGTTGCTTCATCCAGCACGATTTGCGTAATGGCGAATGCCGCCATTACGCCATCAACTGACATTTGCAGATTCAGGTAACGTTCACCCTGGTTACTGGCAAAAGTTTGTTCACTCCAGGGAAACGCATAGGCGCGTTTTTCAATGTGAAAGGCGCGAGGTAAATCAGTCGTGCTGAGGATAGAAATCGTGTTCATGAGCGCAAATTTGTTGCCAAAGCGCGGCGCGCGCTGGCGCGCTGGCTTGCAGTTCATTAAATGTGGGCGTCGTAAGCACAACGCCTTCCAGCGTAACCGGTACCGGATTGCCAAGATGCCAGCTGTGGCATCGGCTGCCCTGAGGCAGCATGGCGACACGATCGGGCGTTAGCGGTAAAACCTGATCAGGCGTCAGACATAAAGCGCGTAGAATATCGCTTATCAGTGGCTCCGTCAGCGCGGGTAACGCTTCACCAACCATCACTAAACGAACGTGCTGCGGAAGCGTAATGGCGATCTCACCCTGTAGCGCCCCGGGGCGGTGCAGTGACCATTGGGTAATACCCAACTGTTGTAATTGCCAGTCTCGCCGGGATGTCATGTGAAACGCTCCTGTCTATCAAGGGCGCAAATATAGCAAATTCATCGAAACTGCGCCAATGACACACTTTACTACGTGACTGGGGTGAAAGAGTGCAGCCAACGTAGAGGCAACTTGAAGGATGACGTGTATAATCGCGGCTTAAGTTTATTGAGGAACTATTCATGTCTGCTTTTACCCCGGCAAGTGAAGTCTTGCTGCGCCACAGTGATGATTTCGAACAGAGCCGTATTTTCTTTGCCGGCGATTTGCAGGATGACCTGCCCGCGCGTCTGGAAACCGCGGCTAGCCGCGCGCATACCCAGCAATACCACCACTGGCAGGTACTGAGTCGCCAGATGAACGATAACGTCCGTTTTAGCCTCGTGGCCGAAGCGGGTGATGTGGCGGACAGCGATACGTTTATTTACTACTGGCCCAAAAACAAGCCAGAAGCGCAGTTCCAGTTGATGAATATTCTGTCTCTGCTGCCGGTCGGCACGGATATTTTTGTTGTGGGTGAAAACCGCAGCGGCGTGCGTAGCGCAGAGCAGATGCTGGCGGAGTTCGCGCCACTCAACAAAATTGATAGCGCTCGTCGCTGTGGCCTGTACCACGGTCGTCTGGAGAAACAGCCGACCTTTGATGCAGAATCATTCTGGGGCGAATACGTTCAGGGCGATCTGACAATCAAAACCCTGCCAGGCGTCTTCAGCCGCGATGGCTTAGACGTTGGCAGCCAACTGCTGCTCTCTACGTTAACGCCACACACCAAAGGTAAAGTCCTGGATGTTGGCTGTGGTGCGGGTGTGCTTGCTGTTTCATTGGCCAGCCATTCTCCGAAGGTCCGACTGACGCTGTGTGACGTGAATGCGGCGGCGGTAGAAGCAAGCCGCGCCACGCTTGCGGCTAACGGTATCGAAGGTGAGGTTCTGGCGAGCAACGTCTTCTCTGAGATTAACGGTCGTTTCGACATGATTATCTCCAATCCGCCGTTCCATGATGGCATGCAGACCAGCCTCGATGCAGCCCAAACGCTGATCCGTGGGGCCGTACGCCATTTAAACAGCGGCGGCGAGCTGCGCATCGTGGCCAACGCCTTCCTGCCGTATCCAGCAATTTTGGACGAAATGTTTGGTTTCCATGAAGTGATCGCCCAAACAGGACGCTTTAAAGTTTATCGTACCGTCATGACCCGCCAGGCAAAAAAAGCCTAATCTGCAGGCCGGATACCGTGTCAACGCCGTATCCGGCCGATAAAGCAACGTAATCGCCGTTTTTTGCAGCAATCGCGCATCGACCTACAATTAACTATTGACGTCAAGCGTAAAACCACTAGAATGCGCCTCCGTGGTAACGATACTTTTTATGTATCGATGGTATGCGAAGGTGGCGGAATTGGTAGACGCGCTAGCTTCAGGTGTTAGTGTCCTTACGGACGTGGGGGTTCAAGTCCCCCCCCTCGCACCATAAACCACGTTATATCGCTCGCACTGTGCGAAGGTGGCGGAATTGGTAGACGCGCTAGCTTCAGGTGTTAGTGTCCTTAGGATGTGGGGGTTCGAGTCCCCCCCCTCGCACCACGAGGGCGATATAATAGCAACGAGATTTCTGTGCGAAGGTGGCGGAATTGGTAGACGCGCTAGCTTCAGGTGTTAGTGTCCTTACGGACGTGGGGGTTCAAGTCCCCCCCCTCGCACCAGTTTCCTCGTTCTCTCCCTGAATGCCCTTCTCTCCTTATTTATTCCATCAGCTTTAAATTCATTGTTATCAAAACAATACCGCCGATTAATGCTATGCATGATGGCAGCAGCACGAAATGACGCAACTGATGATGCCAAATCATCGCGCCGCTCAACAGCAGTCCAACAACGATGACCCCGCGCCAAACATCAGCCGACAACCCCATCGTACTCAGTATCGCTAAAGCGACACCCGGAATCAAAACACCCCAGCCACTGCCCAATGTTCTCTGCAACATGACTCAACCCGTAAATGATAATGACACTCAATATCATATGTTATTTTTTGTTATTTGTCAGCTTATACGCTAAGGTTTCATAATCATTAATGACATGAATATTGTATGGTGATACGTTGTACTAAAAATAATATGTCGAATAATAAAATATTCGCGTTTTGACTCATCTTTTATTCTTGTTTTTTATGCACTTACTTATTTATTTAAGGCTGACTACAACTTCAAACAATGACTGTACAATCATGGCGCACGCTGCGCGCACAAAAATATCAGCTCACGTTCCGGCTGTATTTGTTTCTCAACCTCGTCTCATCGGCGCTCTCGGTCTTTAGCCCGATATATGACGTCGATATTTTCCCTCTGCCCGCAACGCTGATTGCGGTAGGCAGCGGAATACTGCTGCTTTGGAACTGGCGATATGCCCGTATCCGTTTGAATGTACCGATAATTTCGGCTGTCTTTGGCTGTTTGTGGGCCTGGCATATTTTAAGTAAAACTCAGATCCTTTATTCAGCAAATGACAATTTCCAGCTCGTGGCGCTATTCAGCGTGCTATTTGTTGGAACAATTGCATTTTCAAATAATATCATCGCCTTTGCGCTACATTCACTACCGACCTTTATTGTTTGCCTGATAACCAGTGGCACAGAACAATGGTGGCGAATGGCCTACTGCTTCGCGCTGCCGTTAATCGGCATTGCCATCCAATACGTTATCCAGCGGCGAAACGATACTTTCGCCCAGGGATTAATGTATAAGCTGCTGGAAGAGCGTGAAACGTTGAATGGCCTGAGCATGCTTGATCCGCTGACGGGGCTCTATAACCGCCGCGGTTTCCAATTCCGTCTGGAGTCGCTGCTGGCGGTAGGCGCGGGGCAGCATTCAGTCCTGCTACTCGATATTGACCATTTTAAGGCCTATAACGACCACTACGGCCATATGATGGGAGATCAGGCGCTGATGCGCGTTTCGGCAGCCGTTCGTAATTCAGTGCGTTCACGCGATATTGTGACCCGATTTGGCGGTGAAGAATTTATGATACTGCTGCCAAATTGCGATATTCCGACCGCCATGCAGGCAGCGGAGCGTATCCGCCAGCATGTTTATGATCTCAAAATTCCGCACATGTTTAATGCCAGCGTCGCCACCCATGTGACCGTCAGTATTGGTGTCGCACCCTTGGTTGATAAAGATATCAACGGCGCAATAGCGATGGCCGACAAAGCGCTGTACGAAGCCAAAAATATGGGCCGCAACAATATCCTGACCAGCGATCAGGTTCCCGCTGTCTAAGTTCACAAAAAGCAGGTGCAGACCACAAACCGCTTGCACCTGCTTTTATCTATAGCTACGATTACTAATCATTATCATTTAGGTTTGTATCTCGCTATTCCTATGGCTTATCGCTCCGCACCCATTGCCGATGATCTTATCTGGCGCACGCCGCTTCCCGCACGGGAAAATGCGTTCGCGGAATCAGTGCGAGCGAAAATTGCCGAACAGCGACCGCATATGCTTGAGCTTTTCCGCCTGAATGAAGCCGCGCCCGATCGTGCCAAAACGCTGGTTGAGTGGGCTAAGCCAACGGAGCTCAGCTCTCTTTTGGCCGTTTACTCCGATCATATTTACCGTCATCAGCCAACAGAGCCTCGGGAAAATAAGCCGCTGATATCGCTATGGGCACAGTGGTATATTGGCCTGCTAGTGCCACCACTGATGCTGGCACTGTTGACTGAAGAGTCGGCTATTTCTCTTTCACCAGACCATTTCCGCGTCGAGTTTCACGAGACCGGCCGCGCGGCCTGCTTCTGGGTCGATGTACACCACGATCTGCGTACCAGCCAAAAACCGATTGTTGAACGAATGGATAGCCTCGTGACGCAAATGCTGATACCGGTGGTTGAGGCTCTGGAAGCGACAGGAGAAATTAATGGCAAACTTATCTGGAGTAATACCGGTTATTTAATTAACTGGTACCTCGGTGAGATGATCGGGCTGTTAGGCGAAGAGCAGGTCAACCTTCTTCGTCAGCGGTGCTTCTTTGCCAAGACACTGGCCGATGGAGAGGATAACCCGCTATGGCGCACCGTCGTCATGCGTGATGGCCGTTTAGTTCGACGTACCTGCTGTCAGCGCTATCGTCTGCCTGACGTTCAACAGTGCGGCGACTGCACGCTTAAATGATCAACGGGACTTTCGCCCCGTTGATGCATTCACGATTTATGCAACCTGCTGGCTCTCTTCTGCCGCCGCGCGCTGCGCTTCCTCTTCTTCCTGCTCAAGCAACTGCTTTTCGTAGACTTTAAAGAACGGATAGTAGATTACCGCTGAAACACAGGCCAACAATACAACCAGAATTGCCGCACGGAAGTCCCAACCAAGTGCCCACGCGCCACCGATAGGTGCTGGCGCGGTCCACGGTACAACGGAAATAACACGGCCAATCAAATCGAGTTTCATCGCCGCC
The DNA here is from genome assembly GCF_001571285.1 of Kluyvera cryocrescens NBRC 102467. Lineage (GTDB taxonomy): Bacteria > Pseudomonadota > Gammaproteobacteria > Enterobacterales > Enterobacteriaceae > Kluyvera > Kluyvera cryocrescens. The sequence continues at coordinate 89,250 of NZ_BCTM01000015.1, forward strand.
CATGCCAGAATGGCGTTTACCATCGGCGCCAACAGGAAGGGGATAAAGAACACGGGGTTCATCACGATCGGCGTACCGAAAATCACCGGTTCGTTAATGTTAAACAGACTAGGCACCACGCTTAGACGACCGATAGAACGTAAGTGCGCGGAACGGCTACGCAGGTAGCAGAACACCAGCCCCATCGTTGCACCAGACCCGCCCACCACAATGAAGAAGGTCCAGAAGGCTTCCATAAAGATGTGTGGCAGCGGCGCGCCCTGAGCCAACGCTGTCTGGTTAAGGCCCAGGTTGGTCAGCCAGAACATTTGCAGCATGCCGGAAACAATCGCAGCACCATGAATTCCCGCAAACCACAGCAGGTGGCCGATCAGAACGGCCAGCAAAATAGCCGGTAAGGAGTCAGCCGCAGAGACCAGCGGTTTAAACACAGACATAATCGCCTGAGGGATCAGCATGTCAAACTGGCTTTGGATAAACAGGCTCAGCGGATACAGCGTCAGCACAACAACCAATACCGGAATCAGCAGGTCAAATGAGTTTTTGATCATCGGCGGTACTTGATCGGGAAGCCGAATACCGATGTTACGGATTTTCAGAAAACGCATCATTTCAACGCAGTATACCGCGACCAAAATCGCCGTGAAGATACCGGTTCCCCCAAGGCTATCCACCGGCAGATGACCACTGGTTTTCGGTGCAGCCACCAGCAGAAATGCCATGATTGACAGCATCGAGCACATGAATGGGTCAAGCTGATTGGTTTTCTCGTAGTGTTTGCCGAGGTTGTACGATATCGCCGCGCAGATGTAGATAGACATGATGCCCATCGTCATATCAAACGGCGTCAGAATACGCCCTTCAAACTCCTTCGCTAAATCAAGCCACGCGCGAGCAAAGCCCCAGGTGGTATCAGGTGAAAACGGTGGATAAGCGAATACCAGCAGAAACGAACCGACGATCATAAAAGGCATCGCGGAGATAAAACCATCACGAATAGCCATAACGTGGCGCTGAGATGAAATTCGTCCTGCAACGGGACTGACGTAATTTTCTACAAAACGAAAGATTAAATTAAATGCAGCGTGATTAGCAGACATAGCAGCCCTCCTGACAGGCTTGAGACGTAAGCACAGCAACAACGATTTTGCCGACGCATAACTGGGCATACGATGAACTACCATGACGCGCGGATGTGTGGCCCGCATTGATGTTCATTTGAATACAGTTCATACACGGCTCTTATTATAGATACAAAGGAAGTTACCACCGCAGTATCAATCGCCGCGCAAAGAACAGCAACCGGTTACAGTAACCGGTTGCATTGATTGTGAAGGAGATCCAGAAATCAAACAATTTTTGCACAACTTCATCGCGATATTTACAACCCAATCCGCTTTATGACAGAGTGGCTCGCCGAAATTTCAGGAGAACACGATGAGCCTACAGTCCGTACGAGAATTCTTTGCTGAGCACGCCCCTGACATCACGATTATCGAGCTCGAACAGAGTACTGCGACCGTCGCACAGGCCGCCGCCGCGCATCAGGTTGAACCCGGACAAATCGCTAAAACGCTATCGTTAAAGATAAAAGACAAAGCTATTTTAGTGGTCGCTAAAGGCGATGCCCGACTGGACAACAAAAAGTTGAAAGAAACCTTTGGTGCAAAAGCGCGTATGCTCAGCAGCGACGAAGTCGTCATACTAACCGGGCACCCGGTTGGCGGCGTTTGCCCGTTCGGCCTGGAAAACCCGTTGGACGTATATTGCGACGTTTCTCTACAACAATATGAAGAAGTCTTACCGGCAGCAGGAGGCACCCACAGTGCGGTACGAATTTCTCCACAGAGAATGGCTAGCCTCACTGCCGCAACATGGGTCGACGTCTGCCAATAACAAGCGATTCGTTAGGCTGAACGTAGCGGCTGCGTATAAGCAGTATTACGATCGGGTAAAGACACCAGTAAATCCGCAGCGCTCAGAAGACCAACATCAGAATTCACGCCAAGCTTGGTCATCGCGTTAAATTTATGCGCTCGGATGGTTTTGATATTTCTTCCCAGCCGCTCAGAAATCTCCATCAGCGAATAACCATAAGTCATATAACGTAAAATCATATTTTCTGTAGGGCTCAAAAAGTGACACTCACTCTGAATCGATGAAATCTCTTCGCACTTATGCCCCAAAGCCGCTTCTCTCAGCAAATTTAGCATGTCTTGCTGCAGTTCCAGCAGCGCACTGGCTTTGCTCAATACTCCGTGAATGTAGGTGGGTGAAAGGTGCTTGATCAACGCCATTTCCGTTCCGTCGTTGGCCAGAATGATTCGTACCATCTCAGGGAAATCACGCGCAATTTTACCCATAGCATACAAACATTCGATCCGCGGCTCCCGAGTGCCGGACAAACAAAATATCACCGCATTGTACGAGGTTTGCCGCGCCGCCAGCTTAAACTCGGCAATGTTGCGAAAGAACTGAAAAGATCGATGCTCATCCTGAGCATGCATTAATAAATGACGCAGTCCTACCGCAGTCATAATACAGTTCTCGATTACAGCAACGCACTGCTTCCCGCCGTGCTTTTCCATTCAGCTTGCTCTCCATAGGCTGTGTAGAGGTTAAGTTCTTTTGTTCCCTGACTACTGTTGAGCCAGGCATACATTTCAGCGTTGCTACGAAGAGCAAGACGGCGCATGGCGCTATTCTTTTGCGCGCTAATGGTTTTATTGCTCTTTTTCAGTAAAGCAGCAATCTGATTGATCCCCCATCCTTTCGCTAATAAACGAAGAACCTTACGTTCTGATAGCGTTAGCATAATTAACCGTTCGCATTCGCTTTCGGTATCATCATTTTTGGGGATTGAAAGCAGCGTCTGGCTAATCTTTTCCGCACTCATGCCCCCCAACTGGATGGCCTGAATAACGCGATCGATAGAGTCAGATTCAGAAAGCAAGGTACTTTCTGGACGCATGAGGAACTCGACGGCCAGCGCATAGTATTGCCGACCAATCATAAACACCCAGTGAATATCGCGGTACTGCGACAATAGCGAATAGTATTGCTCACAAAGTGCGCGGGGATGTCTTATATCACCTGAAAAATCAATCACAACAACATCAGCGCGGCGAAGCTGAAGCAAAGTCAACTCTTCCAGAGTCTGACAAAAGTTGAGTTCGTAATCGGGAAAGTGCGTTCCCATTATGGTACTAAGCCCGGACTGCATTACCGGTATTTTACTGATGATGACTGCAAACTTGCAGAATTCTGGCACCATATAACCTCCGTATCCATTCGAAGATTCATTTCCTGAATATAAATACATTGATGCTAAATAATATTAATAGGAAATGAATCCATCCTTTCTATTCCCTTGCGTAGAATATTTTAACGCTTTGTACCAGCCTATTATTTGATGCAGATGTATGGAGTCACTGGCCGTGTTAACTCCATAAGTATTGCATATCAATTAACCAGCAATAACTTAGAAAACATTAATACCAAGATAAGAATAATTAAAATTTGGCCGCATTTTTTTATTCTCTTCACTCAATTTCGGCTTTGAAGGCTTTCGGGGTCATGCCCCCCTTCCTGCGGAAAAATCGGGAGAAATAGGTGACATCACTAAATCCCAGATAATCAGAGATTTGAGTTACGGTCATGCCGGTGTACTGCAGGCTTCTTTTCGCCTCCAGTAGCAGGCGTTGATGCAGCACCCCCAACGCGCTGGTACCGTGAAATTCCCGACACAAGCAGTTCAAATGCGTCGTGGATACCCCAAGCTTTTGTGCATACTCTGCCAACGAAAGGTGTTCGCGGTAATGGCTCTCTATCAAACGAGAAAAGTGGCGTAGTACAACGCGCTTACGCTCACTTTTATCCTCAACCGTGACCGCCTTTGCACCTTGTCGGTTAAGCCACACCAGCAGCGCACTAAGCAACGAGTAAAGCATCATTTCTCTGGCATCATTATCTTCCGTATATTCATGTAGTAGCGTCGAAAAGAGCGTCTGAATATGCCGGTTTGAACGCTTAACCAGAATGCAATCTGGCCGGCTGAGAACGTCTAACTGGTGGCCAAACTGCATTTCCAGGCGGCTCAATAAAGGGAGCGCCAGTGAAAGAACATATCCCTGAGTGCCCGGCGAGAAGCGAAAGCCATGAACACATAATGATGGAACAACCTGGATACTGGCTTCAGTCACGATCCGCCGCGCCCCCTCAACCTCAATTTCTGCCTGTCCTTTGTGGAGGTATAGCAGTTGCACCAGCTCGGCGTGTTGATGTACCCGAATATGCCATTCGTATAAACTGCTGCGCTGGAGAATTGACTCACAGTGCAGCAGCTCAGGCGTCGGCCACCCCATTTGTTCACCATAGAGCTTAAAGACCGGCACAATATCCACCGACTGTCCCGCGCCCCCCGCTCTTTTCATGCTTTATTCCACTTTTTCATAAGGCAAACCAACATAGTTCTCCGCAATCGTGGTCAGGCCCGCGCGCGATCCAAGATAGTATTGACGATCCGCTTCCTGCATTTTTCTGTCAAACGCGCTTTTGTCCTGGAAATCATGCAGAAGATGGGTCATGAACCAGCTAAACCGTTCACCTTTCCATACGCGATTCAGCGCCAGCTGCGAATATTGGGCCAGCAGATCTAAGCGCCCATGGTGATAATACTGTCGCAAGATACGCCACAGATAATTCACGTCCGATACCGCCAGGTTAAGCCCTTTCGCCCCCGTCGGCGGCACAATATGCGCTGCATCGCCAACGAGGAACATACGGCCAAACTGCATCGGCTCAACCACGTAGCTGCGTAATGGCGCAATGCTCTTTTCAAGTGAGTGACCAGTCACTAACTTTTGGCCGAGTTCAGCTGGCAGGCGGCATTTCAGCTCGTTCCAGAATCGTTCATCCGTCCATTGTTCAACCTTTTCACTCAGTGGGACCTGCAGATAATAACGACTTCTAGTTAGTGAGCGCTGACTACACAATACAAATCCACGCTCGTGGTGGGCATAGATCAGCTCTGGATTGACCGGCGGCGTGTCTGACAACAGCCCAAGCCAGCCAAACGGCCAGATGCTTTCATACTCACGGAGAATCTCGCGCGGAATGCTCTGCCGCGAAACACCGTGGAACCCATCGCAGCCCGCCACAAAATCACAGGTTAATTTGCAATGCTCTCCGTCCTTCACAAAGGTGACATACGGTTTATCACTTTTGAGATCGTGCAGCTCAACCTGTTCAACGCCATAAATCGTCTGCGCCCCGCTGGATGTGCGAGCTTCCATCAGATCGCGCGTAACCTCCGTCTGCCCGTACACCATCACGCTCTTACCTTGCGTTAACTCACTGAGCGGCACCGGAATACGTTGGCCTGCAAACAGAAACTCAACACCATGGTGAATCAGCCCTTCGGCATCCATTCGGCGGGAAACGCCAGCCTCACGCAGCAGCTCAACGGTGCCATTTTCAAGGATCCCGGCGCGGATACGCCCCAGCACGTACTCTGGCGTCTGGCGTTCCAGGATCACGGTTTTAATCCCGGCATTATGCAGCAGCTGGCCAAGCAGCAGCCCCGAAGGCCCGGCACCGATAATGGCGACTTGCGTGTTCATAGGGTGACCTCACATTCTGGTTAATTATTTGTTTGTTTTGTGTATCAATAAAGTTTCAGAATGCATTTTTGATAAGTCAGTAACGAAAAAGAAGGCCATATTCCGTTCAAAAATTGCACTTTCGAACAGTTTTGCAAAAGTGTGGGCGACATCAACTCTTCGGCCATGGGCAATTGTCGCTGAATTTTTGCACATTGTTTGATCCTGACCAGATAGCCCATGCGCACTCTTCGGGTACAAGTAGGGCATTACGCGGATGTTTTCTTGGTCAGGGTCATTATGGAAGTCGATCAGTCAGAACAACGAGTCATTACCCGGCTCTGCATTCAGTGCGGCCTATTCTTATTACAACATGGCGCAGAGAGCGCCCTGGTGGAGGAACTCTCAACCCGGCTTGGGCGTGCGTTGGGGATGGACAGCGTCGAAAGCGCGATCTCATCCAACGCGATCGTTCTGACCACAATCAAAGACGGGTTGTGCCTCACCTCCACGCGCAAAAATAGCGATCGCGGCATCAACATGCACGTGGTCACCGAAGTACAGCACATCGTCATTATGGCCGAGCACAAATTGCTGGATCATAAAGACGTCGCGAAGCGTTTTTCCCAGATTAAGCCGCTGCGCTATCCGCGATGGCTGGTGGTGCTGATGGTCGGGTTATCCTGTGCTTGTTTCTGTAAGCTCAACAACGGCGGCTGGGACGGTGCGCTCATCACCCTCTGCGCCAGCACCGTGGCGATGTATATCCGTCAGATCCTCACCCACCGCTCGATGCATCCGCAGATAAACTTCGGCCTGACCGCCTTCGTGGCAACCACCGTCTCCGGGCTGATGCTACAGCTTCCCGCTTTCCAACAGACATCTACCGTTGCCATGGCGGCAAGCGTGCTGTTGCTGGTCCCCGGCTTCCCGCTGATTAACTCAGTCGCTGACATGTTTAAAGGCCATATCAATACCGGGCTCGCCCGCTGGGCCATCGCCAGCCTGTTGACGCTGGCAACCTGTGTTGGGGTCGTGATGGCCATGACGTTATGGGGGCTTCGCGGATGGGTGTAATCGATTTTCTGTTACTGCTGGCACAAGACATGGTGCTGTCAGCGATCCCTGCCGTCGGTTTTGCGATGGTCTTTAACGTTCCCCAGCGTGCGCTTCCCTGGTGCGCTTTGCTTGGGGCTATCGGCCACGCTTCGCGGTTCACCATGATGACGGCCGGTTTCAACATTGAATGGGCCACCTTTCTCGCAGCCATGCTGGTGGGCAGCATCGGCATTCAATGGTCGCGCTGGTATCTGGCGCATCCCAAAATTTTCACCGTGGCGGCGGTGATCCCAATGTTCCCCGGTATCTCCGCCTATACGGCGATGATTTCGGCGGTAAAAATCAGCCACTTCGGTTATACCGAAGAGTTGATGATCACCCTGTTGAGCAACTTCCTCAAAGCGTCCTCCATTGTCGGCGCGCTCTCTATCGGCTTGTCAATTCCTGGGCTTTGGCTCTACCGCAAGCGCCCTCGCGTTTGACCGCAAGGGCGGCACAGGAGAGTGCCGCCCTTGCCTAAGCTTGTGCTACTATGTGCAGTATTCGTGCGGATTTCCCGCACCCTTCCCGTTGTTTTTTCTGTATTGAGATAGTGTTATGTCTTCGCGAATTTTAACGCCTAATGTGATTGGTATTGACGCATTCATCGCCGATCCCGCGGCTATTCTTGCGCAAACCCAGGGTGGTGCGCTCGCGGTGTTTGCCAATAATGCCCCCGCGTTCTATGCCATTACGCAAGAACGCCTGGCGCAACTGCTGGCGCTGGAAGAAAAACTATCCCGTCCAGGCAGCGACGTGGCACTGGATGCGCAGTTCTTTGAAGAACCGACTCCAGCGCCCATCGCCGTGCCAATGGGAAAATTTGCCATGTATGCAGGCTGGCAGCCGGATGCAGAATTCCTGCGGCTTTCCGCGCTGTGGGGTATTGCGCTTAGCGAGCCGGTCACCCCGGAAGAGCTGGCCGCGTTCGTCGCTTACTGGCAAGCGGAAGGAAAAGTATTCCACCACGTTCAGTGGCAGCAAAAACTGGCGCGCAGCGTACAGATGGGCCGGGCAAACGGCAGCAGCCAGACGCGCCGCGATATTAATACGGTCAGCGAGCCTGACAGCCATATTCCACCGGGTTTCAGAGGTTGAGCATGAAAGACGTTGGCGAATTAATGAAACGCTTGCAGAAGATGATGCCGGCGCATATCAAACCGGCATTTAAAACCGGCGAAGAGCTGCTAGCCTGGCAAAAAGAGCAGGGAGAGATCCGTGCCGCGGCGCTGGCGCGGGAGAACCGCGCCATGAAGATGCAGCGTACCTTCAACCGTTCCGGTATTCGTCCACTGCACCAGAACTGCTCGTTTGATAACTACCGCGTCGAAAACGAAGGCCAGATGAACGCGCTCGCCAAGGCGCGACAGTACGTCGATGAATTCGACGGCAACATCGCCAGCTTTATCTTTTCCGGCAAACCCGGCACCGGTAAAAATCACCTGGCGGCGGCCATCTGCAATGAACTGCTGCTGCGCGGCAAATCGGTGCTGATCATTACCGTTGCCGATATTATGTCGGCAATGAAAGAGACCTTTGGCAACCGGGAAACCAGCGAGGAGCAGCTGATAAGCGATCTGAGCAACGTCGACCTGCTGGTCATTGATGAAATCGGTATGCAAACCGAATCACGCTATGAAAAAGTGATCATCAACCAAATCGTCGATCGCCGTTCCTCATCCAAGCGTCCAACCGGTATGTTGACCAACAGCAACCTGGAAGAAATGAACAAGATGCTGGGTGAGCGCGTAATGGACCGCATGCGCCTCGGCAACAGCCTTTGGGTTATTTTTAACTGGGACAGTTATCGCAGCCGGGTGACGGGAAAAGAGTATTAAGATAAATCCGGTGAATGAGAAGAGTATACTCATCAGGTTAACTTTTACTTGCACACACGAGTCCATCCATGAAATCAGTAAAATCGATGCTTTGCCGCGTAATCATTGCTAGCGCGTTTGTTTCTACTGCGGCAGGTGCCGTATCGTTACAGGACCTGAGCAGCGCGGCAACACAGCTGAGCGGTGGTAGCAGCACGCAAAGCGGCGGTTCTTCGCTTTCGTCCTTAACCAGCCTGCTTAACGGCGGCAGCCAATCGCTGAGTTCCAGCACCATGAACAACGCCGCGGGGATCATGCAGTACTGCGCGAAAGAGAAACTGGCTTCCGTCACCAACGTCGATAACGTGAAAAATCAGGTGCTGGATAAACTGGGCCTGAGCACACCGGCCGAGCAGAAAAAAGACACCGGCTATATGGACGGTATTGAAGGTCTGCTGAATGCCAAAGATGGTCAGAAGCTGGATCTCGACAGTTTAGGCAATACTGAACTGGGCAAAAAGGTGAAAACCAAGGCCTGCGATCTGGTTCTGAAACAAGGCGTTAACTTCCTTTCCTGATGCCATATTGCGATGAATGAATCCTTTCATTTCATTCATCGCAATTATCCTCTAGCGCAAAAAATTGGTTATTTCTAAACCAATTCTGAACAACAACACACTTTCATCACGATAGAATTGCAGACAGATGACGACACAATTACATTGTGAAGTTAATTTCTGTTCAGCCAGCACACCTGGCGCGGTTGAGGACGTGTAGTGTCAGAGTTGTTATCCCTCGTGCTCTTTCTGGCTTCTATTGCAATTTATGCATGGAAGGCGGGGCGTAATAAATGGTGGTTTGCTGCCACCCTAGCGGTACTGGGCCTGTTTGTGGTCCTTAATATTACGCTGTATGCAAGTGACTATTTCACCGGCGATGGTATCAACGATGCGGTGCTCTACACCCTGACGAATAGCCTGACCGGCGCCGGGGTGGGCAAATACATTCTCCCCGGTCTCGGAATTGTTGTGGCGCTGATTGCCGTCTTTGGCGGCCTAGGCTGGCTGCTGCGCCGCCGCCGTCATCATCCCCATCACTTTGGCTATAGCCTGCTGGCGCTGATCCTGGCGGTCGGTTCGGTGGACGCCAGCCCGGCGTTTCGCCAGATTAGCGAGCTGGTAAAATCACAATCGCGTGATGGCGATCCTGACTTCTCGGCCTACTATAAAGAACCGTCGAAGACTATCCCGAATCCCAAACTAAACCTCGTTTATATCTATGGTGAAAGCCTTGAACGCACCTACTTTGACGAGCAGGCTTTCCCGAATCTGGCCCCTGAACTGGGCGCGCTAAAGAACGAAGGGCTGGATTTTAGTCACACCATGCAGCTACCGGGTACCGACTACACGATTGCCGGAATGGTCGCCTCTCAGTGTGGCATTCCGCTATTCGCGCCGTTTGAAGGCAATGCCTCCGCCTCGCTCTCAAGCTTTTTCCCACAGAATATCTGCCTCGGCGATATTCTGAAGAACTCCGGCTACGAAAACTACTTCGTGCAAGGGGCTAACCTGCGCTTTGCCGGCAAAGACGTGTTCCTGAAATCGCACGGTTTTGACTACCTGTACGGCGCCGAAGAGTTGAAAACCACCGTCGCCGACCCGTCCTATAAGAATGACTGGGGTTACTACGATGACACCGTGCTGGATGAAGCCTGGAAAAAATTTGAGGCCCTCTCCCGCGAAGGCAAACGCTTCTCACTGTTTACCTTAACCGTAGACACTCACCATCCGGACGGTTTTATCTCGCGAACCTGTCACCGTAAACGCTATGACATCAACGGCAAAGCGAATCAGTCATTTAGCGCCGTGGCCTGTAGCCAGGAAAATATTGCGGAATTTATCAATAAGATAAAAGCGTCACCGTGGTTCAAAAACACCATTATCGTCGTTTCTTCCGATCACCTGGCGATGAAAAATACCGCATGGGATGAGCTGAACAAACAAGACCGCAGCAATCTGTTCTTCGTCTTACGCGGTGACAAACCAGAAGAGCAGGATCTGTTGGCGGTGAAGCGTAACACCATGGATAACGGCGCCACGGTGCTGGATATCCTCGGTGGCGACAACTTTATCGGCCTCGGACGCAGCAGCCTGTCCGGGCAGTCGCTTTCCGAAGTGTTCCTCAACATGAAAGAAAAAGTGTTGGCCTGGAAGCCCGACGTCATCCGTCTGTGGAATTTCCCGAAAGAGATGAAAACCTTCTCTATCGACACCCAGAAAAACATGATTGCCTTCTCCGGTAGCCATTTCCGCCTGCCGTTGCTGCTGCGCGTTTCGGATAACCGCGTTGAACCCCTGCCGGAAAGTGAGTATTCCGCACCACTGCGCTACCAGTTGGCCGATTTTGCTCCGCGCGATAACTTCGTTTGGGTCGACCGCTGCTACAAAATGGCGCAACTGTGGTCGCCTGCGCTGTCGCTTTCCACCAACTGGTGCGTCTCGCAGGGCCAGCTCGGCGGCGAGCAGAAAGTGCAGCAGGTCGATAAAGCCATGTGGAACGGCAAAACCGAATTTAAAGACACGGTGATCGACATGGTGCGCTACAAGGGCAACGTCGACTCGCTGAAAATCGTCGATAACGATATTCGCTATAAAGCAGACAGCTTTATTTTCAACGTAGCCGGTGCACCTGAAGAGGTGAAAAGTTTTAGCGGCATTTCACGTCCGGAGTCCTGGGGACGGTGGTCCAACGCGCAGTTGGGTAAAGAGGTAAAGATTGAGTATCAGCATCCGCTGCCGAAGCGCTTCGATCTGGTGATCACCGCCAAAGCCTATGGCCCTAACGCTAATAAGCCGATCCCGGTACGCGTGGGTAAAAATGAACAGTTGCTCACGCTGAACAACGACGTCACCACCACCACGCTGCACTTCGAGAACCCGGCAGATGCCAATACGCTGGTGATCGTGCCGCCGGATCCGCAGTCAACCAACGATGGTAATATTCTCGGGCACTCCCCGCGCCAGCTTGGGATTGGCATGGTGGAAATCAAAGTAGTTGCCTCTGAAGGCTAATTCTCCCGATCCCGCCCGGTAGCCGTCTCTCTGCCGGGCTTCTTTCCAGGCAGGCCCTATGACCTTCTCCGTCCGTCCCACTACCCGCCACGATATCGCCGCGCTTCCTGCCATTGAGCATGCAGCCGGCCAGCGTTTTACGCAAATACCTGAGTTGGCCTGGCTTGCGGCAGGGCCCGTAATCTCCGTGGGTCAGCACCAGCAGGCCGCATCGGCGGGCATGAGCTGGGTTGTGCTGGCCGGCGATTGTCCGGTTGGCTTCCTACTGGCTGAAGCACAAGACGCATCGTTATTTATCGTTGAGATATCGCTACATAGGGCCTGGCAGGGGCAAGGCTTAGGCCGACGACTGATCGATTTTGTAGCCACGGTGGCGAAGGAGAGAGGCTTTACATCGCTAACGTTAACGACGTTTCGGCAGGTATCGTGGAATGCGCCATGGTACGCGCGGATGGGGTTTGAAATTCTGCCAGAGGCGGCATTAACCGCCGCACTCCGGCAGAAAAGACAGGAAGAAAGCGCGCATGGCCTCGCGTACGAATCACGCTGCGCCATGCGCCTGATGCTGGATTAACGCGCCCGACGGCGAGCGCGCACGTATCAGAAGGTTTCCCAGTTTTCCCCGGTATCGGTGGCCGCTGCTTTACGCAGCGTTGTCGGCGCAACCGCCGTCGTACTCACGGGCTCACGCGCCGCAGCGGCCTGGCCTTGCTGAATACGAAACACCGCCACCGCTTGCGTCAGACGGCTCGCCTGCTCTTCCAGCGCAGCGGCAGCCGCTGCCGACTCTTCCACCAGCGAGGCGTTTTGCTGGGTCACGCGGTCCATCTCGGCCACCGCCAGCCCAACCTGATCGATACCACGGCTTTGCTCATCGGACGCCGAGGCGATTTCACCCATAATGTCGGTGACGCGGGTTACCGCGTTGACGATTTCATCCATGGTTTCACCGGCGCTTTCCACCAGCGTAGAGCCGAGATCGACGCGGTTAACCGAGTCTTCAATCAGACTTTTAATTTCGCGAGCGGCCTGGGCGCTACGCTGTGCCAGGTTACGCACTTCACCCGCCACCACGGCAAAACCACGCCCCTGTTCGCCTGCACGCGCAGCTTCAACCGCGGCGTTCAGCGCCAGAATGTTGGTCTGGAAAGCAATGCCATCAATCACGCTGATAATATCGGCGATTTTCTGCGAACTGGCGGTAATATCGCGCATGGTCTGCACCACGTTATCCACCACTTTGCCGCCCTTCTGTGCAGTTTCCGACGCGCTCAGCGCCAGATGGCTGGCCTGGCGAGCATTTTCGGCGTTCTGTTTCACCGTTGCCGTCAGCTCTTCCATGCTGGCTGCGGTCTCTTCCAGAGAAGCTGCCTGCTGTTCGGTACGAGAAGAGAGATCGTTGTTGCCCATCGCAATTTCGCTGGCACCGCTGTAAATCGCATCGGCACCCTGACGAACTTCCCCGACCGTGCGCGCCAGTTCACCCTGCATGTGACGCAGAGAATGCGCCAGCTCGCCCATTTCGTTGTGACTCTCAACATCGATACGCTTCACCAGATCGCCACCGGCAATATGGCGAATGCTTTCGATTAAACGATTCAGTGGTGAGATAAGCGTTTTACGCACACCCAGCCACACGAAGACGATCACCGCCAGCACCGCAATCATGACGGCAAACAGGATCCACAGCGCCTGGCTGTAAGAGGCGTTATTATCCTTCACCGCCATATCGTACAGGCTGTCGTTTTGCTGCAGATAGTTGACGTAAGCTTTCTCAAACCCGTCCTGGTAGCCCTGGGTTGGCTGATCGAAGAATTCGTTGATCTTGCCCGCGCCCAACAGTTGGATCAATTCACCCAGCGCACCATGGTAGATATCGTAGTTACGCTGAATTTCCAGCGCCGCCGCTTCACTTTGACGCGGATCGCGCGGCATTCCTTGATACTCGGTCCAGCGTTTTTCCGCTTCCGCCAGCGATTTAGTGGCGATCTGCATCAGTTCAGCGACGGTGGCACCGCTACCAATATTATTCTGATCCATCATGTAACGGATCCCGGCGCGGTTTAAGGTATTGCGCGTTTGCAGCAGGGCAACCCAGCTCCCGTTCAGCCCGGACTGCTGCTGACGCACGGTTTGTAGAATGGTGAAGTTCTCTTTGTCATGCTTCAGGGAGTTAAAGAACAGCCCACCTGATGCCAGCTGCAACAGGCCAAACAACACCAAAACCAGCACAAGGCTGGTGACGATTTTAAGACGGTTTAACATGTTTCTCTTTCCTTTAGACGAATAACAAATTTTCGGCGGGAAAAAGAAAAACTTTACAGAAATTATGCCTATTAATACGCAGCATTATCGCGATATTACGTTAGCAACGCGCCGACCGGGCTCGACGAAAATCGTCTGCACAGACGGCGCGCTAAGGGGGATAAAGACGAACGGTTTAGCCGCGCAGCGCGCAGATCTCATCATACAAGCTGCGAGAAAGCGCCAGCCCCTGCTTTTCACTCTGTAAACGTGCCTGATAGCGCCGCTCACCCGGCAGTCTCGCCCCCTGTGCCTGCATGCCGGCAAACAGCGTCTCCGCGCGTGCCAGATGCGCCGAGGCTTCCTCACCTAAGAAACGTTGCGGATCGAGCGCCAGAATGAGCTCGCCGCCGTACGGCAGACCACCGGCACCGTTATCCCAGGCCAGTGATTCTGCGCTGGTCATATCGCCAATCAACGGCCCGGCGAACAGTTCCACCATCGCCGCCAGCGCCGAGCCTTTATGCCCACCAAAAGTCAGCATCGCCCCGTCAAGAACGGCCTGCGGATCGGTTGTCGGCTGTCCTTCGCTATCAATGCCCCAGCCTTCAGGTATGGATTTACCCGCCCGCTGGTGCAGCTGAATTTCACCGCGCGCCGCCGCGCTGGTTGCCATATCAAAGATAAACGGATGCCGCTCACCGCGCGGCCAGCCGAAGGCAATAGGGTTAGTACCAAACAACGGCTGAGTGCCGCCCGCCGGCGCAACCCAGGCATGACTTGGCGTACAGGCATAGCCAACAAGCCCTGCATCGGTCAGCGGTTCAACATCGGCAAACAGCGCAGAGAAGTGCACACAGCGATTTATCGCCAGCGCCGCAATACCGCAGTGGCGGGCTTTCTCAATCAGCAGCGGTAGCGCCCGCTCGTAGGCGCACAACGAATACGCCCCCTGGGCATCCGCCTTGACGATAGCCGGAGCCTGGTCAACGATAATCGGCTCGGCGTCCGGAGATACTTTGCCCTTGCGCAAGGTTTCAACGATCCCCAGCAGACGCCATAGCCCGTGCGAAGCGCAGCCGTCGCGCTCACCCGCCGTCACGTTACGCGCAATCGCCTCGGCGTGAGGCTGCGAAAAACCATTAGCGCGCAAAACCCCGAGGGCCAGCTCATAGGCATCATTGAGCGCGATGTTTATCGTCGTCATTCTTCTTCTCCATATTGTCGGGCAGGTTTAAAGCATAGAGGTCGGCGCGGGTTACACCGAGTTAACCAAGTGATTTACATCACGTTTATAGTCATTCACGCCAGCGATGTTCTCTCCAGACTCTATCATGCCTTTTATCAACTGTGGATTATTGATGGTATTTCATTCATCGGTATAACCGGGTTTGCTAAAGCGCAACCCGGCCAAATACGCCAGCATGAACAAGGCGGCCTGGGGTGGATGCGCCCTTTACGTTGCGATAACCGCCTGGGCATGAAAAAACTTGAGATCTCAATCACATATTTCCTTGTTGCTCAGCGCTTGTCCAACCGCTTACCCCCGCACGTAACCGCTTAGCCTCCACTTTCAACCGCTCACCGACTTACCCAACTTTACACAGACCTCAGTCTGGCAAACTTGTCATCAGCATAACGATCGATACCTCCTCAACCTCAAACTCATAACAACGGCAGCTTCGGCTGAATATTCATCCTATAAAAGCCAGGTTTTACTATGGATACGAAAAAGTTATTCAAGCACATACCCTGGGTGATTCTTGGAATCATCGGTGCATTTTGCCTCTCGGTCGTCGCCCTGCGCCGCGGTGAGCACGTCAGTGCCCTGTGGATCGTCGTGGCCTCGGTTTCCGTTTATCTGGTGGCTTATCGCTACTACAGCCTGTACATCGCCCAGAAAGTGATGAGACTT
Organism: Kluyvera cryocrescens NBRC 102467; assembly: GCF_001571285.1. Lineage (GTDB taxonomy): Bacteria > Pseudomonadota > Gammaproteobacteria > Enterobacterales > Enterobacteriaceae > Kluyvera > Kluyvera cryocrescens. The sequence continues at coordinate 104,995 of NZ_BCTM01000015.1, forward strand.
GACCCGACGCGCGCAACGCCGGCGGTCATTAACAACGATGGCCTGAACTACGTGCCGACCAACCGCTACGTGCTGTTCGGCCACCACTTTGCCGCTATCGCCGGTGCCGGTCCGCTGGTCGGTCCGGTACTGGCCGCACAAATGGGCTACCTGCCGGGTACTCTGTGGCTGCTGGCGGGCGTGGTGCTGGCGGGGGCGGTACAGGACTTTATGGTGCTGTTCATCTCCACGCGCCGTAACGGTTCGTCACTGGGCGAAATGGTCAAAGAAGAGATGGGCCGCGTACCGGGCTCCATCGCGCTGTTTGGCTGCTTCCTGATCATGATTATTATCCTGGCGGTGCTGGCGCTGATCGTCGTGAAAGCCCTGGCAGAAAGCCCGTGGGGCGTGTTCACCGTCTGCTCGACCGTGCCAATTGCGCTGTTTATGGGTATCTACATGCGCTTTATTCGCCCGGGCCGCGTTGGTGAAGTGTCGGTGATTGGTATTGTGCTGCTGGTAGCCTCAATTTACTTCGGCGGCGTGATTGCACACGACCCGTACTGGGGCCCTGCGCTGACCTTTAAAGACACCACCATCACCTTCGCGCTGATTGGCTATGCCTTTATCTCCGCGCTGCTGCCAGTGTGGTTGATTCTGGCACCGCGTGACTATCTCGCCACCTTCCTGAAAATCGGCGTAATCGTCGGCCTGGCGCTGGGGATTGTTATCCTCAACCCGGATCTGAAAATGCCTGCAGTGACCCAGTACATCGACGGTACCGGCCCGCTGTGGAAAGGCGCGATGTTCCCGTTCCTGTTTATCACCATTGCCTGTGGCGCCGTTTCTGGCTTCCACGCGCTGATCTCCTCTGGCACCACGCCGAAGCTGCTGGCCAACGAAAACGATGCTCGTCTTATTGGCTATGGCGCAATGCTGATGGAATCCTTCGTCGCAATTATGGCGCTGGTAGCGGCCTCGATCATCGAGCCGGGTCTGTACTTCGCCATGAACACCCCGCCGGCTGGCCTGGGCATCACCATGCCAAACCTGCATGAGATGGGCGGCGAGAACGCGGCGCTGATTGCTGCGCAGCTCAAAGACGTCACCGTACATGCGGCAGCGACCGTCAGCTCCTGGGGCTTCGTCATCACCCCTGATCAGATTCTGCAAACGGCGAAAGATATCGGCGAACCGTCGGTTCTGAACCGCGCAGGCGGCGCACCAACGCTGGCCGTCGGTATTGCGCACGTGTTCCACAAAGTGATGCCGATGGCCGATATGGGCTTCTGGTACCACTTCGGGATCCTGTTTGAAGCGCTGTTTATCCTCACCGCGCTGGACGCCGGTACCCGTGCAGGCCGCTTTATGCTGCAGGATCTGTTGGGCAACTTCGTACCGTTCCTGAAGAAAACCGATTCTCTGGTCGCGGGCGTTGTAGCCACTGCGGGCTGTGTTGGTCTGTGGGGTTACCTGCTGTATCAGGGCGTTGTCGACCCTCTGGGCGGCGTGAAGAGCCTGTGGCCGCTGTTCGGTATCTCTAACCAGATGCTGGCCGCCGTGGCGCTGGTACTGGGTACGGTTATCCTGATTAAGATGAAACGCTCTAAATACATCTGGGTAACGACTATCCCTGCTGTATGGCTGCTCATCTGCACCACCTGGGCGCTGGGTCTGAAGCTGTTCAGCACCAACCCGCAGATGGAAGGCTTCTTCTACATGGCCGGCCAGTACAAAGAGAAAATTGCTGCCGGTGGAGAACTGACCGCCCAGCAGATTGCTAACATGAACCACATCGTTATCAACAACTACACCAACGCAGGCCTGAGTATTCTGTTCCTGGTGGTGGTGTACAGCATCATCTTCTACGGCTTCAAAACCTGGATGCAGGTGCGCAATAGCGATAAACGTACCGACAAAGAGACACCGTACGTGCCGGTTCCTGAGGGCGGCGTGAAAACCTCTTCACACCACTAAACCTGATGCCGGATAGCGCTACGCTTATCCGGCCTACCGCAAATGCAGGCCCGGTAAGCGTAGCGCCACCGGGCTTTTTCTATCTGGATGGCACAATGTTTGGTAACTTAGGACAGGCAAAAAAATACCTCGGTCAGGCGGCAAAAATGCTGATTGGCATTCCGGACTATGACAACTACGTTGAGCATATGCAGACCAACCATCCGGATAAGCCGTACATGACCTACGAAGAGTTCTTCCGCGAACGCCAACAAGCACGCTACGGCGGCGATGGAAAAGGCGGCATGCGCTGCTGCTAAAAGGAGACAACATGGCACCGATTGCAGTTACCCTACTTACCGGTTTCCTCGGCGCGGGGAAAACCACCCTTCTGCGCCACATTCTGAACGAACAGCACGGCTTTAAAATTGCCGTCATTGAAAACGAGTTCGGCGAAGTCTCCGTTGACGATCAGCTAATTGGCGATCGCGCCACCCAGATTAAAACCCTGACCAACGGTTGTATCTGCTGCACCCGTTCAAACGAACTGGAAGATGCGCTGCTCGATCTGCTCGATAACCTCGACAAAGGCACTATCAGCTTTGACCGTCTGGTGATTGAGTGCACCGGCATGGCCGATCCGGGCCCTATCATTCAAACCTTTTTCTCCCACGACGTCCTGTGCGAACGCTATCTGCTGGACGGCGTGATTGCGCTGGTTGACGCGGTCCATGCCGACGAGCAGATGAACCAGTTCACCATTGCACAATCGCAGGTTGGCTACGCCGACCGCATCCTGATGACCAAAACCGACGTGGCGGGTAACGCCGAAAAACTCCGCGAGCGCCTGACGCGCATTAACGCCCGCGCGCCGATTTACACCGTCGTCCACGGCGATATCGACCTGTCACAGTTGTTCAATACCAACGGTTTTATGCTGGAAGAGAACGTCACCTCGAAGCCGCGCTTCCACTTTATGGCCGACAAGCAAAACGACGTATCGTCTATCGTGGTCGAGCTGGATTACCCGGTCGACATCAGCGACGTGTCGCGAGTGATGGAAAATCTGCTGCTGGATTTCGCCGACAAGCTGCTGCGCTACAAGGGGATGCTATGGATTGATGGCGAGCCTAACCGCCTGCTGTTCCAGGGCGTGCAGCGCCTGTACAGCGCTGACTGGGATCGCCCGTGGGGCGACGAAGCGCCGCACAGCACGCTGGTGTTTATCGGTATTCAGTTGCCGGAAGATGAAATCCGAGCCGCATTTGAAGGGCTACGCAAATAACCGCACCGTCGTTACCCTCTCCGCCCGGAGGGGGTAATAAAATGCGTAGAAATGTAAATTTACTTTGTCATATGCGACAATTGAAATGTTTTTGGAAATTATTAGAAAGCCCATTATTTCACTTCCAACCAATTCACGCCGCTCTGTTCAGCGTCCGTTTAGCCAAAATCTAAACAGCCGCTAAACGCGAAAATGTTAACTATTGACGCCATCAAAAACACACAGCCACACAACACCACAAAGCCAATTTGTTAACAATATCAGCATAAAAAATCGACTTACCTCACATTTGCAGCGGTAAAAAATGATTGTTAAGGTGTCGGCAGATTAATTCTGATGACGAGGTATACACCATGAAAAAGCTTAATGTCCTTCTCCTTTCCGCTCTGACCGCCGTATCGGGTTCCGCACTGGCCATGGGGGGCAGCATTGAGCAGGGTAAAAACTTCACCAATCTGAATGTTGAAATGGGTAAATCCACCTCCGGTCTGTATGCCGAAGGTAACTGGCTCAAAAACACCGATGATGGTACCCAGACCGGTGGCGTCGGCGCAGGCTATAACCTCGAAGTGGGCCCAGTGATGCTGAATGCCGGCGCGAAGGCCATCTACATCGGGCCGAAAAAAGGCGACAACGGCGTAGCATTCCCAATCGGCGGCGGTGTTAACGTCGCGGTAACCGACAGCATCAACGTGTTTGGTGAAGGTTATGTCGCGCCAGAAGGGCTGAACAATAGCGTCAAAAACTACGTTGAAGCGAACGGCGGCGTAAGCTGGACCCCTATCAAACCAGTCACCCTGAAAGTGGGTTACCGCCACGTGAGCGTTGATGGTAAAGACGGTCGTCCAGGCCACACTCTGATTGACGGTGCCTACGTGGGCGGCGGCGTGACGTTCTAATCGTACGAGCCTGAAAGAAAACGCGTTATCGTCGTTATTCTGTTCAGCTTTCCTGCCGGTTGCGCTCCTTATTTACCACCTGCCATTTAACCCGAATGGTGCAAGGAGCGCGCAAGGGGCGGCCAATCGCCGCCGCCCCCTGCACCCCCGCGCTCTGGCGGCAGAATCGCCGCTGCGCGGTACCCTCAGCTTATGCCTTCCGGCTTTCGGGTCGGGCGCGAGGTAACCTCCCTGTAAAACACGCCCTCAGCCCACATCCCTGTGGGCTGCCCCGGCCTCCAGGCAACGCCTCGGCGATTCAGACGCCACCTAAAGTCGCTTCCGTTTTTAAGCTAAAAACAAACGCCAGTGTCGCTGGAACCGCTGAGTCCCCGCTTGAAATCGGTCAGCCGGAGAAGGGAAGACAAGGTCAGGCCGCCAGGACGGCGGACTGAGATGAACCGAGACACGACAAAATTGCCGGGAGCAATGTTGAACAACGTTTGCGTTGGCCCGAAGGGCGAGTCCCAGGGATGGGACAAGTAGCGTCGAATTTCGCCATGCCGCAGGCTGGAGTTCGCAGGCGAACGCAGTGCGAAGCACCGATTTCGCCGCGGGGCCGCCGGGATTGCTAAGGGGGACGCGGCGTCCCCCTTAGCCCGTTCACAGATGCCGCTGTGTCATATTCTACAGAACATAAAGTGAACGGGATTTTGCGCTTAGCTGACCCCCACTAGCGGCGAACCACCACCAACTTCTGGTTCACAAACTCCTTAATCCCCAGATCCGACAGCTCGCGCCCATAGCCCGAGCGCTTCACGCCGCCAAACGGCAGCTCCGCCGCGGTATCCGTCAGCCAGTTGATGTACACCATCCCAGTTTCAATGCGCGACGCCATTTTCTTCGCCCGTTCGATATCCTGGCTGAAGACCGCACCGCCCAAACCGTAGTGGGAGTCATTGGCCAGCGCGACCGCTTCATCATCATTTTTCACCACATAGATCTGCGCGACCGGGCCAAAGAACTCTTCAAAATACGCCGGGTTATCGCGCGAAATGTGGGTCAGGATAGTCGGTTCAAAGAAACTGCCATCGCGCTCGACCGGTTTGCCGCCCAGGTGCAGTTTGGCACCGTTTTTCACGGCGGCGTTGACCTGTTTGGTCAGCGTCTCCAGCGCCTCTTTTGACGACAGCGGCCCAAGCGTGGTGCTTTCGTCCAGCGGGTCGCCTATTTTCACCTGCTTAAATGCTTCGCTAAATTTCGCCAGGAAGGTCTCGGCAATTTTCTCATGCAGAATGAAACGTTTCGCCGCCGTGCAGACCTGTCCGGCGTTGTTCAGACGGGCATTGACGCCAATTTTTACCGCTTTCTCGAGATTGGCATCGTCCAGCACCACGAACACGTCGTTACCGCCCAGCTCAAGGGTCGATTTTTTGATGTGTTTCGCCGCCTGAGCGGCAACCACGCTGCCCGCTTTTTCAGAACCGGTTAGCGCCGCCCCCTGCACGCGATCGTCGGCAATAATGTTTGCCACCTGCTGCTGGGAGATATAGAGATTAGTCCACGCGCCGTTTGGTGCGCCGGCTTCGCGAACCAGATGGGCAAAGGCCTCCGCACAGTGCGGCACAATGCTGGCATGTTTGGCGAGCACCGGGTTCCCCGCTGCGAGGTTTGGCGCCAGCACGCGCATTAGCTGATAGTAAGGGAAGTTCCAGGGTTCAACGGCCATCAACACGCCGATAGGGTGATGTTCCACCCACGCTTCACCCAGCTCAGAGGGGTACTTCACCGGGGCCAAAAATTGTTTCGCGTTGTCGGCGTAGTAGCGGGCAATTTGGGCACAAAGCTTCACTTCGCCGCGGCTCTGGGCAATCAGCTTGCCCATCTCCTGACTGGCGATTTTCGCCAGCTCCTCCGCCCTGTCGTCAATCAGGTCGGCAAGCTTGTGCAGCACCGGCAGCCGCTGGTCGATATCGCCTTTTGCCCAGTCGGAGTGATAAAGCGCATCGGCCGCCTTGAGCGCCGCCTCAACGTCGGCATCAGTGTGGGAAGCGTAGGCTTTGATAAGCTGGTTAGTGGCAGGATTAACTGTCTGGTAAGCCATATTGTGTCTCCTTGTTTTTACCGCTTAGGGTATTAAGGGTAGTCAATATGACTGGCTGCGGGCGTAAAGTTGGGTATAAACGGAGGTTTCTGAGAAAACCTCCCCCGCATCCCAAGCCGGGGGAGGCCGAAACGTTAGCGCTGTACCTGCAGCACTTCCTGAGACTCTTTGTGCTCGTCAACGTCCTGAGGCGTTAACCACAGCGATTTACGGCCAAAGCTCTCGTACATTTTCAGCTGATCGTCATAGTGCTTATCGGCTTTGCCATCCGGCGCGATAAAACCGCTTTGCCCCGGCGCCACCACATCCCAGGCAAGAACCGGGCGGTTGCCCGACGTCGGTGAGAAGACAATCATGTCGTTTTCCGTACCGCGGTTCTGGTACTCCGCCTGATGACGCGCCTCTTTTGCTGCCGCCTGCGGCACGCCGAAGAAGTTATTGGCCCGGAAGGTAAGCGCCATGGCAGGGGTTTTCCAGCCGGTGACGTCGTTACCGTAGCGTTTTGACAGCGTCTGCCAAGCGTCGTCCAGCGCCGCCAGTACCACTTCCTGCTGCGGTTTCCCGCCAAACAGATCGACCGCCTGCGGGATTGGCGACTTATCACCCTGCAGAGCTTCGTAGAGGATTTTCGCCCCCACGCTGATGTTCAGCGAGCCGGTTGGGCCGTCCTGGGTGGTTTCATAGCCACTGGCGCTGTACCACTTGCCAAACGGCGCCGGTACCGCGGCGACCACCGTGCGCTTGAGCATGCTGGTCAGCCAGGCATTCAGGATCGCCGAGCCCGGCTGCTGATAGGTTTTTCCGTCATCGTTGACAAGGTTTTCACCGTCCCAGCTCGCCAGTTTATCCACCAGTTGGCGGCGCGGATCGTTTTCCGCCAGGTTCGCGGTGGCGTCCTTCAGCGCCGGTAAGAACAACCGCAGGTTGAGATCCCGACGGCTGGTCTGGCGGATCACATCCCACGCCTGATCGGCGGTGAAGCGCGGTTGCTTATCGAGGATCGTGTCGATCTCAGTAACTCGATCCGCACCGCCCCACAGGAACGCGAACAGATCAGAGGCCGGGTAGTCTTTTTGCGGCGAGTTGTTCCAGTTGGCGATATAGCCCGACTGCGGGTTATACACTTTCGGATTCAAATCAAACGACAGCAGCCCTTTCCAGTCCCATTTTCCAGTGCCGGGAACCGGCAAACGCGGGTCGTGGCCGGGCTGGCGATCCGGATAGGCGCCGGTATGCACATAGCCGATATTGCCGTTCACATCGGCGTAGTACCAGTTGATGGTCAGCGCCTGTTTGGCCGCCTGCTGCGTCCACTCCTGCCAGTTTTTGGCCTTCATCTGGTGCGTCCACGCCAGCAGGGACGCCACCTCTTTGCCATCCCAGGCGCGCGCTTTGGCATAGGCGGTCTGCGTCGCAGTATCGGTTTTAATGACGTTGCCGTGCAGCGTGCGCCAAACGGTAAAGGTCTCCGGCTGGCCGTCTTTGACCGCAATAGTCTCCTTGCGGCTCAACATCTTCACCCACTCGCCGTTATGCTGGTAATAGCCCGGCTTCTCGGCGGAAAGTTTTTCGGCAAAGATATCGACATCATCACCAAAACCGGCGGTGGATCCCCATGAAATGGTGCCGTTGTGACCAAAAACGAGGCCCGGATAGGCAAACGGCGTATTGCCGGTGACGTCATAGCCCGCGCCGTGCAGGCCGATACCGTAGGTGTACGCCGGCGCATACCAACCAAACTGCGGCCCATTGACCATAATGGCCTTCGCATCCTGGGCTTTGTTTTTGCCAATCACCCACATATTGCTAGTGGTCGGGTAGCCAGCCAGGCCGTTAGCGCCGCTTTGCGCGAACTGCGCGGCGATAGTTTCCCGGTTCTGATCGGCGGTCAGCGCCAGCAGCGCGCCATCGGCCCCTTTTGCCGGGCGGTCGAGCATCGGTGCCGGCTGGTCGTAGCGCGGCAGCAGCGCCGCCGTTTGCGTGTTTTGCAGATCAAACTTCAGCGGATAGGCGCTTTCCTGCGCCGCAATGGTGGTTGGCGCGGAAGGATTAACCAGCCATTTCAGCTGGTTAAAGACCGCCATGCCCTGCTGCTTGCCGTATTTATCTTTTAGCGCCGTCAGCAGCGCCAGGTTATCAATTTCGCTGGTGCTGTCAGAGAAACGGTTCGCCATGGTGCCGACAAAAATCATCGCCACATCAAACGGTTCCCAATGCTTGGGTTTAAAACCAAAGGTGGAGAACTGCTGGGGTAACAGCTTATCGGGGCTGGCGTTCACTTTATCGATCCACGCATTCATGCCATCGGCATAGCCCTGGAGAATGGATTTATCCTCAGCGGAGAGAGAAGCTATCTGCGCGCGAATAGAATCCGGCCAGTAGTTCTGGCGAATATCTTTATCAAAACTGACGAATGCTTTGCCCAGCACCTCGGAGACGGTCCCCTGAGTACTGCGGCGCGCCATTTCCATCTGGAACAGGCGATCCTGCGCCACCACGTAGCCATAGCCGTAAAACAGTCGATAGGTATCATCGGCGTAAATATGCGGCATGCCGTATTCATCGCGAACGATCTTAACCTCGGTTGGCGGGCTTGCCGCCAGCGCTGACAGGCTAGAACAACAGATCAGGGAAGTCACAATACCGTTCACGATCATACGATTTCTATTTTTCATTGTATCCTCTTGCAGGTGTATGATTAGCGAATTGATACTAGCAATCACATTGATTTAATGTATTTCATGCGAATAGTTTCCACGCGAACTGTGAGTTGTGATATGAATTATTGATACAATAAATAACTAAATGTGATCCAAAGCGAATCATTTCAATTTTACTTTTACTGGCGTAACCCTGCCGATACCGTCTGGATGTGGTATATAAAAATAAACCCACAAGGACGAGCCCATGACCACACCGCGCGAAATCCACCAGACCTTCATCCGCACGCCCGGGCTGGAGCTGCGCAGCACCTGGCAGAGCACTCAGGCGTACAAGCGCCACAGCCACGCGCAACTGTCGATCGGCGCAATCCTTGAAGGGAACACTCGCTGCATCTGCCAGGATCAGGAATATCTGCTGGCGCCCGGCGATCTCATCGTGATACCAGCCCACGCGCCGCACAGCTGTAACCCGCAACAGGGGCAGCCACGCAGCTATCACATGCTGTATATCGACACGCCACTCCCCTTTGCCCAGCAGGTGATCCGCGACGATGCGCTGTTCAGCCTGTACCTTAACGTCGCCAACAAGATGTCCCCGACGGCGCTGGAAGCGCTGCTAACCGCGCTTCCAGGTGGCACGAATACTTCAGCACCCCCGCAGACCACCAGCCAGCGGCTACAGCAGGCGCTGCTTTCTGACCTCGCCTTCCCGCCGACGCTCGATGAACTCGCAAAGCGGTTTTCGCTGCGCAAAGAGACATTAATACGGACCTTTAAACGCGATACCGGGCTGACGCCGGGCAGTTTTCTCAACATCTCGCGGGTGGAGTACGCCAAAGCGCGCCTGCGCGCCGGGGACGAGATAGCCGACGTCGGCTATCAAAGCGGCTTTGCCGATCAGAGCCATTTCCACAAAACCTTCGTCAGCTACACCGCCGCCACGCCGCGCCAATACGCAAAAGGGCGATCAATATCCGACAATAAATAGCCCCGCCCGCCGCCTAAGCTGGCCTCAGTTTCTTTGCTGAGGTCATTATGGAATGGATTACACAATTGCTTCCCCCGGCGTTTCCTGCCCTGGCCGTGGCGCATTTTTTGGCGCTGCTGAGCCCCGGGCCGGACTTCTTTTTACTGGTCGGCTACGCCATCCGCTACCGCCTGCGCGGCAGTATCGGCTTATGCCTCGGCATTGCGGCGGGTAACGGCCTGTATATTTTGCTGGTGGTGGTTGGCTCAGATCTGCTGCGTCAGATGCCGCTGCTGTTTAACGCCGTCGAGTTGCTCGGTGCCGTTTATCTGCTGTGGATTGGCAGCCATCTCCTGCGCAGCCGGGCGAGGGAAACGCCATCGCATTCCGTGCGTTCAACATCTCCTTCGTTAGGCAAACAGCTGCTACTGGGGCTGGGCTCATCGCTGCTGAATCCCAAGAATGCGCTGTTTTATCTGGCGCTGATGACCGCGCTGCTCGGGCCTCATGTGACGTTCATTCAGCAGGCAGCCTGCGGGATCTGGATGACCGCCGTGGTGCTGTTGTGGGATCTGCTGCTGGTCGTGCTGATTGCCTTACCGCAGGTGCAGCACCGCCTTAAGCATCTTATCTGGAGGATTGAACGCCTGGCGGGCGGTATTCTGCTGGCCTTCGGCGGCTGGGTTTTGTGGCATGCCTTTGTGGGATAAGACGCATAGGGCGACAAAGAGTCACCGTCGCCCTATCTCTCTTTAATACACATCGTCTCTACGCAGCCCGACATCTTTCAGCTGTTCATCGCTCATTCGCTGCAAAATGCGGCGGGTTTTCTGCACACGCCACCATTTTTTCATAAAGTGCCACAGTAAAATAAAGCCGATAAACGGCTGTCTTGCCCGGTTCTCGTGAAATTCCATACTCCACCTCCTCATCTTGTCAGAGGCTTTATCTTCACGTATTTCCCGCTATGCAATACAGATTCAAAAAACACTTTTATTTAACATACAGATTCGCTAAAACGGTATCTGCGTGCGGTTTTTGTCGCCTGACTGTACTGGTTTTTTAATCTGTATGGCGATAACTGGGGATACAGCGATGACGCGTTACCAACACCTGGCCAATCTGCTGGCCGAACGTATTGAACAAGGGTTGTATCGCCACGGCGAAAAACTCCCCTCCGTACGCAGCCTGAGCCAGGAGCACGGCGTCAGCATCAGTACCGTACAGCAGGCCTATCAGACGCTGGAACAGCGCCAGCTGATCACCCCGCAGCCGCGATCCGGCTATTTCGTCGCGCCGCAGAAGGCCCAGCCGCCGGTGCCACCGATGTCGCGCCCGGTGCAGCGCCCGGTAGAAATCACCCAGTGGGATCAGGTGCTGAACATGCTGGATGCCCGTAACGATAAGTCGATTATTCCCTTCGGCGGCGGCTCACCGGACGTCACCCAGCCAAGCCTGAAGCCGCTGTGGCGCGAGATGAGCCGCGTGATACAGCACAATATCGTCGACGTGCTGAGCTACGACGAACTGGCCGGTCGCCGCGAGCTTCGCGAACAGATCGCCCGCCTGATGCTCGACGGTGGATCGGTAGTCAACGCCGACGATCTGATCATCACCAGCGGCTGCCACAGCGCGCTGTCGCTGGCGCTGCTGTCGGTGTGCCAGCCCGGCGACATCATCGCCGTCGAATCCCCCACCTACTACGGCACCATGCAGCTATTGCGCGGGCTGGGGTTGAAAGCCATTGAGATCCCCACCGATCCCAACACGGGGATCAGCGTCGAAGCGCTGGAAATGGCGTTAGATCAGTGGCCGATCAAAGGGGTGATCCTCGTTCCCAACTGCAACAACCCGCAGGGCTTTATCATGCCAGACGCCCGCAAGCGCGCGGTGCTGAATCTCGCCCAGCGCTACGATATCGTCATTTTTGAAGATGATATCTACGGTGAGCTGGCAACCGAATATCCGCGCCCGCGCACCATTCACTCATGGGATATCGACGGCCGGGTGATGCTCTGCAGTTCGTTTACCAAAACTATTGCTCCCGGGCTGCGCATCGGCTGGATAGCCCCTGGCCGCTACTACGACAAGCTGCTGCAGATGAAATACGCCGCCAACGGCACCAACGTCCCGTCAACGCAGCTTGCCGCCTCCAACTTTATTCGTGAAGGCCACTACCACCGCCACGTCCGTCGGATGCGGCAGATCTACCAGCGCAACATGGAGATCTACACCTGTTGGCTGCGCGAGTTTTTCCCCTGCGGGATCTGCGTCACGCGCCCGCTGAGCGGCTATATGCTGTGGGTTGAGCTGCCCGAGCAGGTAGATATGGTGTGCGTCGCCCAGCAGCTGTGTCGAATGAAGATCCAGGTGGCACCGGGATCGCTGTTTTCTGCGTCGGGAAAATACCGCAACTGCCTGCGGATCAACTGCGCGCTGCCGCCAATCGACAAGCATCGCGAGGTGATGGTACAGCTGGGGGAGGCGGTGAAGGTGGCGATGGCGTGGGATGAATCCACCGCCCACCTGAAACGTTAAGAAGCGGCGCTAACCGCTGATTCAGCGCTATTCGCCGCATCCTGTGGCCGGGAAACCGTGCGGCTTTTGCTGCCGTCGACGCCTACCGCAATCTCCCCTTCGACCGTCACCCGGCGCACGACGCGCGGCTGGGTGTCATAGTCGTTCACCGCATAGTGCTGGGTGCTGCGGTTGTCCCAAATCACCACATCGTCCTGCTGCCACTGCCAGCGCACGGTGTTATCGAGGCGGATAATACGGTTTTGCAACAGCTCGAACAGCTGTGCAGACTCACGCGAGCTAAAGCCCACCAGCCGTTTCACAAAGTGCCCCAGTAGCAGCGCACGTTCGCCGCTAACCGGGTGGACGTGCACCACCGGGTGTTCGGCTTCCCACAGCGCGGAGACGAAAACTTTCTGATGGTGCGCCAGGCGGTGCGTTTCCACTACCGTGCGCTCGGCGCCATAGTCATAGTCGTTGCTGTGCACCGCGCGCAGGGTATCGACGAAGCGTTTTAAGGTCTCCGGCAGCTGTTCATAGGCGCGGGCGGTGTTGGCCCACACGGTATCGCCGCCGTATTCCGGGATGGTGACGCCGCGCAGAATAGAAATTTTCGGGAAGGCGTCAACGAAGGTGACGTCGGTATGCCAGGAGTCGGCGCGGCCACCGCCTTTCGAGGCATCAAGCTCAAACAGTTTGGTGCCTTCCGGGGACGGTACCGTCGGGTGAGGCACAATCTTGCCAAACCGCGCGCCAAAAGCCTGGTGTTCGGCATCGGTGAGGTGGCCCTGCTGGCGGAAGAACAGCACCTTATATTTGACCAGCGCCGCCTCCACCTGGGCAAACGTCTCGGCATCCAGATCAGCGGAAAGACGAATGTCGCGGATCTCCGCGCCGATGTTACCCGCCACGCGGCGTAAATTTAATAAAGGAAAATCGGTATCAGCAGTCTTCACAGCAGTCATGATTGCGCCCCTTTAAATGGTCAGAAACCCGAATATAGAAATATTCCGCCGGGTGACAAAGTCGACTTTGTGATATTGATAGCTGTCAGGCGGGATAACCCATTCCCCTAAGCCAATAAATTAGGGGAAACGCCGGGATTGGCTTCCCGGAGGGAACGCCCAACCCGGTGGTCGCCCCGGATATCTCAATCTGAAATAAACGGCTAACGCTGCTCCCCTAAGCCAATAAATTAGGGGAAACGCCGGGATTGGGTTCCCGGAGGGACGCCCAACCTGGTGGTCGCCCCAGTTATCTCAATCTGAAATAAACGGCTAACGCCGTTCCCCTAAACCAATAAATTAGGGAAACGCCGGGATTGGGTTCCCGGAGGGACGCCCAACCCGGTGGTCGCCCCGGGTATCTCAATCTACAATGTGCGACAAAACCGGGCACTTCGCCTTATCCGGCCTACCGTTTATCTTGCTGACAGGAGTCCTTATGACCACGGAAATCACCCTCACCCCCGCCGAGCGCGAACGGCTACGCGACCAGCTTTCCGACTACTGCTCAGAGCATTTTGAGCTGGAGCTGGAACAATTCGACGCCGAGTTTTTTGTCGATTTCGTTATCGATAAACTGGGCCCGGCCTTTTACAACGCCGGGATCGAGGAGGCGATTCGCACCCATTTAGCGTGGAGCGAACGCATTCAGGAAGAGATGGATGTGAAGAAAATTTTATGACTCAACACGCTGTAATTTATTCACTGCGCGAACACCCGCAGAAAATGGCAGCGGTTATCGCCTACTTCCAGCAGCAATGGGCATCGGAAGAATCGATGATGGTTTACGACGACGCGCTGCGCCGCACGCCGGGAGCGAAAAACCCGCTGCCGCAGTGGTACTGGCTGCAGGACGGCGAGCGGATTATCGGCTGCGCGGGGCTAATTACGAACGATTTCATCAGCCGCGGCGAGCTCTACCCGTGGCTGTGTGCGCTCTATATCGACCCCGAGTATCGCCAGCAGGGATTGGCCCGCCGGCTGATTGACCATATCGCCCGGCGCACCCGTGAGCTTGGGTTTGACCAGCTGCATCTGTGCACCGATATCGAAGGGTTTTACGAGAAAGCGGGCTTCGTTTTCAACGGCCTGGGCTATCATCCGTGGGGCGAATCATCGCGGGTCTACACGCGAGAGTTAGGCATTTAAACCGGCGCTGCGTTGTCCAAAACGCCGCGCCACGGTTGTCACTACTGCCATCTCTCCTGCTGAAGCTCCAGCAACAGCAGCATCATCAGCGCCTGAGCGTACGGCACGGGCGCCATAGCAATATCGCAGTAGTACTGAAGATCCGGACCGACCATGGTCCCCTTTGACGCTTCCAGCACGATCCCACGATCGTCGATCCTGTCGCGCAGCGCGTGCCACGCCCGCAGCGCATGATCGGCCGCTTTCTCATCAAGGATCCCCATCCGTACACCGCGCAACATACCGTAGGCGATCCCGGCGGTGGCGGAAGATTCCTGCGGTGACAGCGGATCGTCCAGCAGCGTATGCCACATGCCATTATCGGCCTGCACGTCGCAAAGCGTATTCACCTGACGCGCCACCACCGCCGACAGATAGCGCTGCACGCTGGCATCGAGGCTATCCCCCAGCAGCGCGATAAACTCTGGGATCGCCACGGTGATCCAGGCGTTGCCGCGCCCCCAGAAAGCTTTGGAGAAATGGTGTTTACCGACAAATGTCCAACCGTGATACCACAGGCCGCTGGCCGGTTCGCACAGATAACGGGTATGCAGCAGGAACTGGTACGACGCTTCGTCGATCAGATCCTTGCGCTTTAGCACGACGCCCGCGGTACCGAGAAACAGACAGGTCATAAACAACGTATCGTCCCACAGATGACCCGTATTGGGTTGCTCCTTAACCACATGCTGGAAGCCGCCCTCTTCGGTTTTCGGCAAAGTGCGCAGCAGATCATCGGCCCAACTATTCACGACCGCCAGCAGATCCTGACGGCCGGTATGCCCGGCCACTAGCGCCAGGGTGATCATCGGTGCGGTGGTGTTGATCTGGATCTCCGGTAGCCCTTTCGCCAGTTGGCCTTCGTACCAGGCGAGGATCGCTTGTTGCAGACCCTCGTCACCCTGCTGGCGCGCGTACTGCCAGAAGCCATACAGACCAACGCCCACTTCCCATTCCCACTCTTCAAAGTGGATCGCAAAACCTTCGCTGCCGTTACCCACTTCACCGATATTTTTCAGGCGACAGAAACCCTGTACCACCTGTTCCAACAGGGTATTTAACGCGTCGTTGTTCATTGTGATTCTCCTGAAAAAACAACCTGAAGTTCATTGCCGGCAAGCGTAGGGAAGACGGCGCTCATGCCGTCGTTCTGGCATTCACCCTGCCAGCTCAGTTGCATCACGGTACGGCTGGCGTCAATGACCCGCGCGCTATCGCCCTGCAGCGCAATACGCAGCGCATCACCGCGCTGACAGAAGGTGCGAAACGCCGAGACATCGCCCTCACCCACCTCCAGCCACCACGCGACATGGCTGCCTTCGGCACGCACTTCATCGCCATTGACGATTAACGGCTGCGAGCAAAGAATCATCGCAAAAGCGTTGCCGGCACGTACCGCATAGCCCTGCGCCAGCGGGCGTACCTCATCAAAGGCTTCAGCGGCCAAGTGGAGATGTGTCCAGTTTAGACGTTCACCTTCAGGCAATCGCCACAGCATCAGCGCCCGATTGTTCACCTGCATCACGCGCGGCAGTACACCGTTACCGGCCCAGAAGGAGGGGCGCGCTTCGCTGCCCGGCTGCACATCACCGGGATGGTTGATCCACAGACGCGCGTCGGGGCGAGTGGCAAACTGAACATCAATCAGATGCTGCTGATGCCCACGTTCACCGCTATGGTGATTAACGCAGCTTGAAAGGCTGACCGCCGGCTGTTTCCACGCCACAATATTGCCGCCGCCGCACTGGTAATACGCGCTCAGCGCCCCGTGGCGCAAGCGGGCATAGTGCGCCGTCTCCACCGGTGGCGCGTAATCACTCAAGCAGAAAAACGGCAGCGAGGCGCATTTGCGGTTAGCATGCCCACCGCCCCACGCCACGTGGCCAAAGGCGGAAAGCTCAGTAAGTGGGCTGGCGAGCAGCTCTTTTTCATACACCCGTCCCATGGTGCCAGCCGCAATACCGGACTGATAGTGCAGCGCGCTGGTCAGCATCAGGCGGTCGATCAGCCGACGGGCGCGCTGACGCAGCGCTCTATCCTCGGCCAACTGATAGAGCGCAAACAGGCCAATGTAGTCCACCGGATAATAAGGGGCAGAATTCCACTCCACGAACCCCTGCTGCTCCACGGCATCAAACCAGGTCTGTAGGCGCTGGCTGGCAATCGCCATCTGCTCGCGTCCCCTGCGGCCAGAAGCGATAAACAACTCGTCCGGGAACATCTGCCCGGCCAAATACTGGGCGACGTGGAAGCACAGCGCGTGGTTCTCACTCCAGAACCACATCACGTCGTTGCCCAGTTCGTCATACCAGTAGCGATAGCCAAGTATGGCCGAGCGCACGCGGTTCCACAGCACCGCCGGGAAATGTTCGCCATGAAAATCGCGCCAAATCCACAGCAGCGGCACCATGGAGAAATCCGAGCAGTCCTGGCGGGCGCTGATGCGCTGTAGCGTAGTGATGAGCAGCTCCTGCGCCTGCGGGCCGCTCTCACCAACGTGCAGCATCGCCAGCAGGCGGCCGGTGCGCGGTACGCCGTGTCGCGCAATATAGCTAAGCGCCTCGCGCTTACGGGTTTCCAGTACGCCTTCTCCGCCGGGTAACGGCGCGTCGCTCAGGACGGTAACGCTCAGGCTGCGGCTCATGACCACATCGCCCAGCGAGGCGGTGAGTTCCAGCCGATAATGGCCGATACCAAGCGTGTCCGGGAGCGGGAGGATCAGGCCATTATGACCCGTTTTCAGCGAGCCAAAGTCCAGCGGACAGGTGGCGATACAGTCGTTGCCCAGGCTGTAAACCGCGCCGCTTAGCGTAAGGCTGACATCGGCCAGACACGGAAGATGGAACGTTGAATGGCGAGTAACCACGCTCGCCGGTAACGAATCCATAAATGCCTGCAGCGTTTCTGCGTCGGCGTGATTCACATCAGGCAGCTCGGCTTCCAGCGGTTCTCCTGCAAGATAGGTCATGCGGAAAGCGAAAATAGTGTCACGCTCAAACAGCTCGTCAAGATGGACAAGCAGCGTATTACCGCCGGACTGAAGGGTTATCTCCACGGGCGATGTTTGCAGCGTATTGCGGGTAAATGGCGTAAAGCAGGCGGCCTGTACGCCGTTGCACCAGATACGAACGCCGCCGCAGGTGGCTATCTCAAACGGATAACAGCCAGCTTTCGCGGCATGCAGCGTGACGCGCAGCCAACGCTGGCTATGGGTGGCAACGGGCTGCACGCCGGAAAAGGTCACGGTATCGCTGGCTCCGACGTAGGTCACCGCGGCGGCCGGTAACGCACGTTCCGGTGAGACTTCGCGCCGGGCGACGTCGCGACGGAAAATACGCCGGCAAAAGGAGTCCTCCGCCGGACCTTTGCCGTTGGCGAAGTGATAATCCATCGCCTCATCTCGCGCTTCGCCCGTGAAAAACTCCGCAAACCGCTCATTATGCGGTGCCGAAACCGTAAAATGCGTCAGCGCCTTACCCGCTACCAGCCTCATGTGAATCCCCTCAATTACCGCTTGGTGAATGGGCGATATTGTCAAAGAAAGGGCGGGAGGCGTGCCATGCATCTGCGAGGACGGTTTAATGGAACTGACTGGTCATTCACAATCTGCGTCGGCGGGGAGAGTAAAACGTGATAATCATCACACTTAAAAATTTACCCTCGCCGCCGCCACCGGGAAAACTCACGTTTCCCGGCATGGATGACGCATTAGAGGGTGACGAACATCACATTTTATCCTTTCAATAGCGTCAGCTCATGGCTCAGGCTGTCCGCAAGCATCCGGACGCGCGTGGGATCGAACAGAACGTGTAACCCCGGAGAGGCCTCCGCATGCTGGGCGCAGAAGCTATCCATCTCGGAAGCACAGCGATAAAGTTCCTGGATATTCACCTGGCAAATCTCTCGCATGCTCCAGCTGTTCTCCACCAGCCGGGCAAAATGGAGCGTGAAGAAGGCTTTTTGCGCATGGCGGAACAGCAGACAATAGAGATCAAAGCCCTGCCACTCTTCCAGCCAGCGGCGATGCAGCGAGAAAGGAAACGCCGCGCGGTCGGCAAAAGCTAGCGCCTGCTCGCGCAGAGTCTGCGCCGCCTGATAGGCACGGTCTTTTTCTTCGGCAATCAGCGACAGGTTACGGCCGGAAATGCCCACGTCGCTGGCGCTGAAAAAGATATCCCGCTCGGAACCCGGCAGCCAGTGGTTGCGATTGAGCTGTCCGTACAGGCTCCAAACCGCCTGGCCATAGCTTTCCGGCACCTGGCTGTGGCGATGAAAAACGTGGTCGCGTACATAGATGGCCTGATACAACACCTGGCCCGCCTGCGCCAGCAGTTGCTGAAACTCGCCAAAAATCACCTCATCAGGGCGCCAGCCGTAGCTCTCATCCAGCCAATGGGTGAGCAGCGCCGCGTGGGTTAGATGCTCATTTTCCCGCGCCAGGATCTGGCTACAGGCCACGAGGTTACATTCGCTGAGCGTCCCCATCACCCAGTGATTATCGACCCCTTCCCAGCTGGTTTTACATACCGCGCCGGTAATGGCGGCATTGCCCCGGCACCACAGCAAACGCCCCTGCAGTTCATCAATGCGCGGGAATGGCAGCACGCCCCAGCCCACCTCTTCGCCCACCAGATCCAGTTCGACCCATACGTCGCGGTCTTCCACATCCACCAGCGCCGGATTATTGGGAAACGTCGGCCAGAAGCGTTCCGGCGTCAGCTTGATCGACACCGACACACAGGAAGGCAACGTTCGGATGGCTTCCATCACATTGCTGATATCGTGGTTTCCTGCCGGGAAGGCGCGCAGTACCAGGTGTTTGTTCTCCCGCATCACCGCACGCGCCATCGCGCTAAAACATTGGCTATAGCGGGACAGACTGCGGGGATCGATATGCGGAGAGGGATCATCCTGCCCGGTCAGTTCCCAGTTCGGTCGGGAGATCGGCAGCAGGCCGTCGGTGTTGGAAAGCGCCACCAGCAGCCCGCTCATCGCCGGAATTTGCTGGCACAACAAGGTGAGCTTATCCGCCAGGTACTGGCACCAGAATTCGACATCAAAACGAATGCTGCCGTCTTTATCAATCAGCTGCGGATGCGCCGCCAGTAGATCGGCCGGAAAGCTGAGTTCTTTTGCCTGGAGATAGAATTTCAGCCCGTTTTTCTGACAGTAGCCGGCCAACCGGTTGAGGTAGACGCAGCGAGCGCGCTGCTGGCTGGAGAGGCGATCGTTGTACTGATGCGGGGTGTAGCCCTTGGGGGAAACCAGCTTGTCGAACAGATCGACCTGCCCGACCACCACGGTATTAAAATCATGGCGAACGGCCCATTGCACCAGCTCGCAGGCTTTGTCCCAGTTCCAGAACTCTTGGTTATTGAGCTCCAGCGCGCGCGTCTTCCACATCGTCTTCTCCCTCAGGCCACTACGGCGAGCGGCTATTGTAAGCACAGATGAGGGAGAAGAATCAGCGTTCTGAAGTGAGCTACTTCACAATAAATCGCGTTGGGGCAAAACAGTTGAGCAGACGATGGAGAATAAAGACCATCGTCAGGGTCGCCAGCAGCGATACCGTCACCGAGGTTGCGCGGTAGAGATCGCTGAATACCAGATCGCCATCCGGCTGGAGATTCTGGCCGAACATGATGCCGATGGTGGTGATACTGGCAAAACCTACGCCCGCGCCGACTTTTTCCATCACGTGCAGCCGTGCGCTAAAGGCAAGGCCAAGGCCAATCAGCGGCATCATCAGCAGCATATGGCTGCTGTGATCGTAGAGGATCAGCTGTACCACCAGAATATACAGACAGGCCAGCACCACGCCCGCCACGCGCCAGATCGAGCTTATCACCGCGCCGCGATAGTGCATCGGGAAGAGGATCAGGATCCCGGCCATCAGCGCCGAGAGCGAGTCGCTCAGATCGCTTATCTGGAAAACGACGAAGATGATCGTCGCTACGGTGCCGGAGAGCAGCGATTCGTGGCGCACGCGGGCGGCGTCTTTTTCAATCAGCGGCGGCGGCTTACGCGGTTCCACATCCGGGATCAGGTAATGCAGCAGCGCGCTCAGCGCCACCGCCATCACGCTAGCTTCGATGTTAGAAAACAACAGCGTATGCCAGTTAGCGGTCGGATAGCTCATAAAGTTGAGCATCACGCTTTGGCACACCACGCCCATTGAGCCGAATAAAAACAGCGGCCCTTTACTCATAAAGCGAAAGCGCACCACGTACAGTGCGAACACCACCGCCGTCATGATCACCGGCCATTGGCTGAGATAACCGATGATCAGCACCATTTCGAGGCAGTTTAGCGACGCGCTAAAGATAAATTGTTTGGCAACGTGGCGGTTAAACACCGGCACCAGCGACATCAGCAGCAGTGGATAAACCACAAAGAAGACGCCGTAGTGGGTGTCGTAAAAGGTCGAAATGCTCAGTGCAATCGTCCCGGCGATAGAAATGCGCATGGTCTGACGGAAATCATTCGCCGTATAGACGATGTTTCCGTGAGGGGTAAAGACCTGCGCGAGGGTGTTAATAGACATAGTGCAGCCAGCTTATAAGATGGATTTGCAGCCCGGAGAAGAAGCGCGCAAAGGCACCTTCACTGTTGTAGAGTTGCACCGTGGCACGTGCACCGGTCGGCAGCGTTTTCTCCAGCGGTTCATCGAGGGCGACGTGGATACGCATACGCTGCGCGTCACGCACCCAACGGGTCGACTGCTCGGGCTGCGACAGTTCACCGTTCACCGCTTCCTGGCCTGCGAGAATACCGGCATCGCTGCTGGTGACCTTCGCGGCAAACACTTTACCGGGAAACGCATCAAAGACTACCGCCGCATCAGTACCCTGTTTGGTATGACGCAGGCTCTTTTCGCGGAAATCAGCGACGATATCGGTGTTTTGATTCACGACAGCCATCACCGCGCTGCCTGCTGCCGCGTACAGCCCTGGGCTCAGCTGCAGGTTACTGACGGTACCATCTGCTTCAGCACGAATCTTCGTCCAGCCGAGGTTCAACTGCGCTTCCTGTAGCGTGGTCTGATACTGCTGAAGCGTCACGTTGCGATTATCGTCACGTTCACCGCGCTGGATTTGCAGATTATGAATGGTGGCATGCAGCGCGGCGACCGACTGTTCGCTGGTCTGCCAGGTGGTGCGAACTTTATCGAGATCCGCCTGTGAGACGTTCTGCATACTGCTTAAACGCTGATAGCGATCGTAGGTCACCCGATCGTTACGCGCGGTGAACTGCGCGGTTTTCAGGTTCGCTTCGGCGGCAGCAATTTGCGCATCAAGCTGCTGGTTGCTCAGTTTGGCCTGCGCCAGCGCCAGCGTGGCAGCATCGACCTTATTCTGGAAAGGCGTGGGATCGAGCTCGTACAGCAGATCGCCTTTTTTCACTGCGCTGTTGTTATGCACGTAGACCTGCGACACATAGCCGGAGACGCGCGAGGAGATCGGCGTCACCACGCGCATCACCGTGGAGTCCGGGGTGAGCGGGATCCAGATATCAGCGACGATAAAATAGGCAAACATCAGCAGGAAAGAGACAATACTGACCCTTACCCAGCGGGCAAACTTTTGTTCTGGCGTCATCATGGTGTTATTCGGTTTTGTTATTCTCTTCGCGGATAATCCGCAGATTGCAGGCAATGTGATTCAGGGTGTCGCTAAACTTCGCGATGTCTTCGGCGGGGATATCGTGTGATACCCGAGTCTGGAACGCTTCAATCACCTGGTTTAGCGTCTGGAGCACGGACCGACCTTCATCGGTGAGCGTCAGCAGGCGAATGCGTTTGTCATACGGCGAAACCGTGCGCAGCAGATAGCCCTGCTGCTCCAGCAGCGTGAGCGTGCGCATCAGCGGCGGCAGCTCAATCCCCTGCATCTCCGCCAGCTCGCTCACCGACACGTTATCGCCCAATTGATGGAGCTGCATCAGCACCGTCCAACTGGACTGGGTCAGGCCGGTATCGGTAATCGCATGATCGATGATAGATCGCCATTGGCGTACAACCATCGCCATACGCATCCCCATCGGGCGGCGGGCAAACAGTTCATCTTCAGTCATGACGATCTCCGGTTATGTCGTACAGGTACGATAATACTTACCATGATAAGTATCAAGGAACGCAACCGCTAAACCGCATGGAATGCACAATGGCCCTACTTTCCGGCGATGTATTCCACATCCATCAAGGCGCAGTCGACAAAACCAATACGGGCGAGCGTGGTGGCGGGGCCTTTGGCAACGAACGGCACGCGGTATTCATCATCCTCAATAGTCACTTTGCCAAATACCAGCTCTGGCGTCAGTGTACCGAGGGTGCTTTTTTCGCGATACCAGTGGGGGAAACGGCCTCGTAAGTAGTCATCTTTTACCCTTAACAAGGCTTTTCGGGAAAGTTCAAGGCGACAAATAGCGGTATCATCCGAGTCGACCTCATGAATAAGAAATATCACCGTAACGCCCGAAGTCAGCAGGGCACAAAATAGTGCAGTCACTAATAATGTTTTTTTCATGCTGAAGGTAAGTTGATTGGTTTAAATAGTTATGACATCAATAGTCATTCTAGAAACAAATAAACGCTTGTAAAGCAACGCATTGGTATTTTTTCGTAAATATCGAGCAATTCAATCAATAAAAAATATCAGTCCTACGAAGATAATCGCAAGCGCAATCAACAAAATCATCATTTCATTATACATGCGCTAAAAAAGATACTTAATTATTCCTACAGAATTAGAATTATCTAATCTATTATTATTAAAGAGGTCATCTTTGAGCATGTGAAACGGAATGGTTTTATATTTTCCGCTGATAAATTCTTTTTCAGTAAAGACAATAAATATAACCGCCGGGGGCATTATTCTTCTAATTATTAACTTTCGACGATTGCAACAAGCCCTCTTCTTCGCGGAACAAAATCACAGGGTCTAAGAGTGGACAACGGCCCCTGTTTGGTGGCAGGATAAAAAGATGAACACAAATGTGACCGTCCTTCGCTCAAACCGTTGGTGGCTGCCTGCATAACAGGCGGCACGGGTTACGTTACCTATTTTCCAGAAGCCGCCGAAAGGCGGCTTTGTTGTTTCTCAGTGGCGTCTTTCGGCTCAATGCATGATAAGGAGTCTCTGATGAACACCCTCCACACAATCCTGACCGGCGACCGTCCAACCGGGCAACTGCACCTCGGCCACTACGTGGGGTCTTTACGCCAACGCGTCCAGCTTCAGTATGAACATCAACAGTTTATCCTGATTGCTGATCTTCAGGGGCTGACGGATAACGGCAGCAATCCGCAGAAAATCAGCCACAACATCCTTGAAGTGATGGCCGATTATCTGGCCGTCGGCATCGATCCGCAGCACACCACCATTTGCCTACAGTCAGCCCTCCCCGCGCTGGCTGAGCTGACCGCGCTGTATATGAATATCGTCACCGTCGCCCGCGTCGAGCGTAATCCTACGGTCAAAAACGAGATTGCGCAGAAAGGCTTCTCCCGCGCGCTGCCGGTGGGTTTTATGGCCTATCCGATAAGCCAGGCCGCAGACATTACGGCTTTCAACGCAGACTTTGTGCCGGTGGGCGACGACCAACTGCCAATGATTGAGCAAACCAACGAGATTGTGCACAAGATGAATAGCCTGACGACCACACCAGTGCTGCGCCACTGCAAAGCGCTGCTGAGCGACGTCAGCCGTCTACCGGGTATCGACGGCGGGGCGAAAATGTCGAAATCGTTAGGCAATACGCTGACGCTTTCGGCCAGTGAAACCGAAATCCACCAAGCGGTGAGTGCCATGTATACCGACCCCAATCATCTGCGGGTGGCCGATCCGGGGCAAATCGAAGGTAACGTGGTCTTTACCTATCTGGATGCTTTCCATCCGGATAAGGCTCTGGTCGCCGAAATGAAAGCGCATTATCAGCGCGGTGGCCTTGGCGACAGGCAGTGTAAAAATGTGCTAGAGAGCTGCTTGCAGGAGCTGCTGGCTCCTATCCGCGAACGCCGCGCCAGCGTGATTCAGGACAAAGGACAGCTAATGGCGCTACTACGCCAGGGCAGCGAGCGGGCGCACGAAGTGACACAGCAGACGCTGCATGCCGTCAAACGCGGGCTGGGACTACCGGTACTGTTCTGAACGCCGCACGGGCATCCGCCTGACGGATGTCCGCACCGTGTTTTGATGTTTCGTGTTAATGCCTTTGCAAGACCCTGTTACAAGTATGGACATAAGTCAGGTCAGTGTTAGTATGATATTGACGATAGCTATATTTATGCGTGTTTCATTTACGGCCAGGATTGCTGATGATGACCACATGAGTAGCACTCTTCACAGCATCCTTCCCCATTTTCATCACGAAACGCGCGCCACTCAGCAACAGGGAACAGAGCGGGTAGCGTATGGACAAAATCAAACGGCATTGGGCCTGGTATCTCGTGGGTGTCGCGGTGGTCGTTGCCGCCGTGGCGTGGTGGGCGCTGCGTCCACCAGGATTGCCGGACGGGTTCGCCAGCAGCAACGGCAGAATTGAAGCCACCGAGGTGGATATCGCCACCAAAACCGCCGGGCGTATCGACAATATTCTGGTCAAAGAGGGACAGTTTGTTCGCCAGGGCGAAGTGCTGGCGCAGATGGATACCCGGGTACTGAACGAGCAGCGTCTGGAAGCCGCCGCACAAATCAAAGAGGCACAAAGCGCCGTGGCCGCCGCCCGCGCGCTGCTCGATCAGCGGCAAAGCGAAATGCGGGCCAGCGAATCGGTGGTGAAGCAGCGTCAGGCGGAGCTCGATTCCACCGCAAAACGCCATGCCCGCTCCAGCACGCTGTCCCAGCGCGGCGCAGTATCCGCGCAGCAGCTTGACGATGACCGTGCCGCCGCCGAAAGCGGACGTGCGGCACTCGAATCCGCCAGAGCGCAGGTTTCAGCCGCCAAAGCCGCCATCGAAGCCGCACGCACCAGTATTATTCAGGCGCAAACCCGCGTCGAAGCCGCTCAGGCCACCGAACGCCGCATCATGGCCGACATTGACGATAGCACGCTGAAAGCCCCGCGCGATGGGCGCATTCAGTACCGCGTTGCCGAGCCGGGTGAAGTGCTGGCCGCCGGTGGTCGGGTACTGAATATGGTCGATCTGGCCGACGTCTACATGACCTTCTTCCTGCCAACCGAACAGGCGGGCCTGTTGGCCATCGGCAGTGAAGTGCACATCGTCCTCGACGCCGCCCCCGATCTGGTGATCCCCGCCAATATCAGCTTTGTCGCCAGCGTCGCCCAGTTCACGCCGAAGACCGTAGAAACCAGCGATGAGCGGCTAAAACTGATGTTCCGCGTGAAGGCGCGTATCCCGCCAGAGCTGCTGGAAGAACATCTTGAGTACGTGAAAACTGGCCTGCCGGGGATGGCCTATGTGCGGTTGGATAATAAGCTGCCGTGGCCTGCCGAGCTGGCGGTGAGGCTGCCGCAATGAAACAGGATATCTACCCTGCGGTCGCCCGGCTGGAAAACGTCAGTCAGCATTTTGGTGCCACTACCGCGCTGCGTGACATCACGCTGACCCTGCCCTCCCGTTGTATGGTGGGCCTGATTGGCCCAGACGGCGTAGGCAAATCCAGCCTGTTGTCGCTGATTGCCGGCGCGCGAGCCATCGAGCAGGGCAACGTGATGGTACTGGGCGGAGATATGCGCGATGCCCACCATCGCCGCGACGTGTGCCCGAAAATCGCCTGGATGCCGCAGGGGCTAGGTAAAAACCTCTACCACACGTTGTCGGTGTATGAAAATGTCGACTTTTTTGCTCGCCTGTTTGGTCATGATAAAAGTGCGCGCGAAAGCCGCATCGACTCGCTGCTGCAAAGTACCGGGCTGGCCCCGTTCCGCGACCGTCCAGCGGGGAAACTTTCCGGCGGAATGAAGCAAAAGCTGGGGTTATGCTGCGCGCTGATCCACGATCCGGAACTGTTGATTCTCGACGAACCGACGACCGGGGTCGACCCCCTTTCAAGGGCGCAGTTCTGGGAGCTTATCGACAGCATTCGTGAACGTCAGCCGGAGATGAGCGTACTGGTAGCCACTGCCTATATGGAAGAGGCCGAGCGCTTCGACTGGCTGGTCGCCATGAACGCCGGGGAAGTGTTGGCCACCGGCAGCGCCGAAACCCTCCGAACGCAAACGGCTACCCAGACGCTGGAACAGGCATTTATCGCGCTGCTGCCAGAAGCGCAGCGTAATGCGCACCAGCAGGTGATTATCCCACCGCGCGATACCCGCGAAGAAGAGATCGCCATTGAGGCGCGCGGGCTGACCATGCGCTTCGGCGATTTTGTTGCCGTCGACCATGTTAACTTCCGTATTGCCCGCGGTGAAATCTTTGGCTTCCTCGGCTCCAACGGCTGCGGGAAATCCACCACCATGAAGATGCTGACCGGTTTGCTGCCAGCCAGCGAAGGGGAAGCCTGGCTGTTTGGCCAGCCGGTCGATCCAAAAGATATCGAGACCCGTCGCCGGGTGGGCTATATGTCGCAGGCGTTTTCACTTTACAGCGAGTTGAGCGTAAGGCAGAACCTGGAGCTACACGCACGGCTTTTCCATATTCCCGATGCCGAGATCTCCGCCCGTGTCGCTGAGATGACCGAACGTTTCATGCTGCGCGACGTAGAGGATACGCTGCCCAGCGCGCTGCCGCTCGGTATCCGCCAACGTTTGTCGCTGGCGGTGGCGGTGATCCATCGCCCGGAAATGTTGATCCTTGATGAACCCACTTCCGGCGTTGATCCAGTGGCCCGCGATATGTTCTGGCAGCTGATGGTCGACCTGGCCCGCCAGGATAAAGTGACCATCTTTATTTCCACCCACTTTATGAATGAAGCGGAACGCTGCGACCGAATGTCGCTGATGCACGCGGGCAAAGTGCTGGCCAGCGATACCCCGGCGGCGCTGGTCAAGCAGCGCGGCGCCGCAAACCTGGAAGAGGCGTTTATTGCCTGGCTGAAAGACGCCGCCGACCCGGCTCCCGACGCACAGATGTCCGATGCGCCAGTCAACACCGACGCCGCGCCAGAGCAGCCGCGTCAGGCGTTTAGCCTGCGCCGCCTGTTTAGCTACAGCCGTCGCGAGGCGCTGGAATTGCGGCGCGATCCGGTACGATCGACGCTGGCCTTGCTGGGAACGGTGATCCTGATGTTCATCATGGGCTATGGGATCAGCATGGACGTGGAAGATCTGCGTTTCGCGGTACTCGACCGCGATCAAACGGTAAGCAGCCAGCGCTGGACGCAAAATATTGCCGGATCACGCTACTTTATCGAACGCACACCGCTGGCCAGCTATGACGAGCTCGACCGGCGAATGCGCGACGGTGAGCTAGCCGTTGCCATCGAAATTCCGCCAAACTTTGGCCGCGACATCGCGCGCGGTACGCCGGTGGAGATTGGCGTGTGGGTGGATGGCGCAATGCCAAACCGGGCCGAGACAGTTCGCGGCTATGTGCAGGCGATGCATTTAGCCTGGCTGCAGGAGATGGCGGGGCTACAGCCGAATGCCAGCGGCGATGTTTCGCTGGTTTCTATTGAGACACGCTATCGCTATAACCCTGACGTGAAGAGTCTTCCTGCCATCGTTCCGGCCGTGATCCCACTGCTGCTAATGATGATCCCAGCCATGCTCAGCGCACTCAGCGTGGTACGGGAAAAAGAGCTGGGCTCCATCATCAACCTGTACGTAACGCCCACCACCCGCAGCGAGTTTTTACTTGGCAAGCAGATACCGTATATCGTGCTCGGGATGTTTAACTTCCTGCTGCTGTGCGCCCTGTCGGTATTTGTTTTCGGCGTCCAGCATAAGGGGAGTTTCCTAACGCTGACGCTGGCGGCGCTGCTGTACGTCACTATCGCCACCGGGCTGGGATTGCTGATCTCCACCTTTATGAAAAGCCAGATCGCGGCGATCTTTGGTACCGCGATCATCACGCTTATCCCGGCAACCCAGTTTTCGGGAATGATCGATCCCGTTGCCTCCCTGGAAGGGCCAGGCCGATGGATTGGCCAGATCTACCCAACCAGCCATTTTCTGACGATTGCTCGCGGGACATTTTCTAAAGCGCTGGGGCTTAGCGATCTGTGGGTCTCCTTTATCCCGCTGCTGATTGCGGTGCCATTGGTTTTAGGGCTTTCCGTTTGGCTGCTGAAAAAACAGGAGGGATGATGCGCGGATTACGCAATATTTATAACCTCGGCGTGAAGGAGCTACGCAGCCTGCTGGGTGATAAAGCCATGCTGGCGCTGATTGTCTTCGCCTTCACCGTATCGGTTTACTCGTCCGCCACGGTGATGCCCGGTTCGCTGCACCTGGCGCCCATCGCCATTGCGGATATGGATAAATCACAGCTTTCATCACGAATTATTAATGGCTTTTATCGGCCATGGTTTCTCGAGCCAGAGCTGATTACCGCCGACGAGATGGATGCGGGACTGGATGCCGGGCGCTACACGTTTGCCATCAATATTCCACCTAATTTTCAACGAGATGTGTTGGCAGGCAGGCAACCGGATTTGCAGGTTAACGTTGATGCGACGCGTATGAGTCAGGCGTTTACCGGCAATGGCTATATTCAAAATATTGTCAGCGGAGAGGTGAACAACTTTGTTGCCCGCTACCGGGATAACAGTACGCTGCCGGTCGAGTTGGCGGTGCGCATGCGTTTTAATCCAAACCTTGAGCAGGCGCGGTTTGGCGCGGTGATGGCCATCATCAACAATATCACCATGCTGGCGATTGTGCTGGCCGGTTCGGCGCTGATCCGCGAACGTGAGCACGGCACGGTTGAACACCTATTGGTGATGCCGGTGACGCCGTTTGAGATCATGCTCGCCAAAGTATGGTCGATGGGGCTGGTTGTCCTGATTGTTTCCGGGCTATCGCTGATGCTGATGGTTCAGGGGATTTTGCAGGTTCCCATAGAGGGTTCGATTCCGCTGTTTATGCTTGGTGTGGCGCTAAGTCTCTTCGCGACAACGTCTATTGGTATTTTTATGGGGACAGTTGCCCGCTCGATGCCGCAGCTTGGTCTGCTGATGATTCTGGTCTTGCTGCCGTTACAGATGCTGTCTGGCGGCTCAACGCCGCGCGAGAGTATGCCGCAGGTAGTACAAGATATTATGCAGACCATGCCGACGACCCACTTTGTGAGCCTGGCGCAGGCGATTCTCTATCGCGGGGCCGATTTTTCCATCGTGTGGCCGCAGTTCCTGACGCTGCTGGCGATCGGGGCAGCATTCTTTACGATTGCGTTGGTGCGTTTTCGTAAAACGATTGGTGAGATGGCGTAATCAAACCCGGTGGCCGGAAGTGTAATACCTTTTCGACCGCCTTTGCTGGCCCGTTTTCGGAGGGAAACAGGCTCAACTGAGTCGATAATCGTTCTTTTTTCTGATGTACAGACGCAAAAAAGCCCATCCGTCAGGATGGGCTTCTTCACTTGTTTGATGCCTGGCAGTTCCCTACTCTCGCATGGGGAGACCCCACACTACCATCGGCGCTACGGCGTTTCACTTCTGAGTTCGGCATGGGGTCAGGTGGGACCACCGCGCTGTTGCC
>NZ_BCTM01000016.1 GCF_001571285.1 Kluyvera cryocrescens NBRC 102467
GTCCGAACTTTTATGAACTTATGTTTATTTGTATCAACTACTCGTGTTGGTAATTCATTAAAGATTAGCCTGATTATCAATAAATAATGAATCATTACACCTGATACAAATAACGTACGTTATTTGTTTTGTGATAACTGTCTGTTATTTAAGTAAAATATATAAAAGTTTTGTTTGTTTGAATAATTATCTGTGATCTGAGTACGGATTTTCTGTGCTTGTGTCTTATTTTTGTTGAGCTTTATCACGTCCTCTTTGTGCCGGATTTTATGAAACAAATAATTACGATCTCGATCACTAAAATGCAAATCCGTAAAAAATAAAATCCAATTCCATAATAAAGAAACATTATTTCAATTGAGGGATGGCAAATGCTTAAGAAAACTCTGGCCCTGGCTATTTTGTCCGGTATGTCTTTCGCCGCTTC
This sequence comes from Kluyvera cryocrescens NBRC 102467, assembly GCF_001571285.1. Lineage (GTDB taxonomy): Bacteria > Pseudomonadota > Gammaproteobacteria > Enterobacterales > Enterobacteriaceae > Kluyvera > Kluyvera cryocrescens. Next base: position 428 of record NZ_BCTM01000016.1, read on the forward strand.
TGCGGTTACCGTTGACCTGCGTCATGAATATATTGACAGCGGCTCCAACGCAGACCGTGTGGCAGTTTCACACCGATTCGATAATGGTCTTGGTTTTGGCGTAGAAGCGAAGTGGAAGACGGGGGGCGATACGGATAAACAGGATCGTCCATTTAACGAAATCGTCGGTAACGGCCACGAAGAGTCCATTAACTGGCGCTGGAAGGCAACCGATAATTTTGCTCTGAACCCGGGCTTTAATATTGAAAGTAAAGACAGTTTCTCCATTTACAAACCGTATCTGCATGCGCAGTACAGCTTTGATAACGGCTTCTACGTTGCAGCGCGCTACCGCTATGAATATACCCGCGTACCGGCGACTTCCAGCAATGGCGGTACGGACGATAAAGTGAATAAAGTGGATACCTGGGTAGGCTGGGTGATGGGCGACTGGCGTGCGGAGCTGAACTATGTTTATGCGCGCAGTACTATTGCCGACGATCAGCACAAGAGCCTGTACCGCAATAACAACAAACCTTACAGCAACGAATATAACGCCAAGCTGGCCTATAAGTGGGACAAAAACTGGTCTCCATATTTTGAAGTGGGTAACGTGGGTGTGAAATCGACTGATGAACGTCAGACCCGTCTGCGCGTAGGTGTTGCTTACTCCTTCTAATTAAAATCGGACCCTCATCCGTTTTCCCCCCGGCGCAGTTAGCTGGGGGTTTTCGTTTTATCGCCGCCATAATTTTCTGCAGCTATCTACTCATTTTAAGTGGGTGTCATTCGCTCACCCGAACGTTTTCTCTATGAGAGGGATTGAATGGTGCGCCTGATTGAGGAAGCGGTCGGTTTCAGATCATGGTTTTGGGAAACAGAAAAGGGGGGAACGAATGGGGATGAGTGAAAGGAAGAACAGAAACGACGATACCTCGTTTGATTTATCGCCTTAACGCGCAGGCAAAAAAAGGCCCTCCGAAAGGAGGGCAAGGCCAGTTACAGAAACACAAAACTCAGAACACTTATGCTTTCACTAATACTCGTTCAGTTGGCAGTTTGGCGATATACAGCGCCGGTTTGCCATCTTTGTCAGAGCTAAACAGCACCGCGCTATCGTCAGGCGTAAAGGACGGGTGCGGGTGGGTAACCTGACGGCTGTTTTGTACCGTTGCCCAAGAGGTATCGTGGCGGGCAACGCGGAAATAAGACTGTTTGGCAACGTCGAACGCGTACAGGTACGGATCGTTATCGATGGTGTAGCCGCTGGTATCTTTCACGTCAACCGGCGTACCGGAACCATCGCCGACCAGCAGGGTGCCGTCGAAGTTGCTCATCAGGTGCGAACAGGCAGGCATTTGCATCAGTGCTTCATTGACGTTGGTGTCCGGGTTGAAGCGGTAGATGGTACGCCCCTGTTTCCCTTTCAGGTAGGAGACATACACCAGTGCGGAACCGTTCGGAACCCAGAATTCGTGAGTGCAGCTTTCGCCTTCGGCGTGCTCTTTCACTTTACGGACGTTGCTACCGTCTTCGTTGACCAGCCACATACGGGCATCCACCAGATCGTGCGGACCTTCATGGCAGAAAGCCACGGTGTTGTCATCAAACGGACGGTAGATTGGGTGGCCGAGCCAGTTTTTCTCTTCGTGGATCACCGCGCTTGCGCCGGTTTTCAGATCAACGCGCAGCAGTCGGCAGTGTGGGCCTTTATGGAAGAAATCGTGGAACAGCTGCCAGTCATTCAGCGGCGTCCAGTCACTTTTGGCGATCTCGATGCCAACCAGTTTGGTGCAGTCGCTGTTAGATACCCAGGTACCGTAGCCAACCCATTCCTCTGGTACACGATAAACTTCACGCTCGGCCAGGGTTTTCAGGTTCACTTCCAGCAGGGTGCGGTCGTTTTTAACATAGTAGAGGGATTGGTCGTCCGGAGAGAGGAAGCCGCCAAAGGTGTTATCGCCGGCGCCTTCGGTCAGCTGTACGGCTTCGGCGTTGGCGACATCCAGTAAATAGTAGTTCCAATGGCCATCGAACTCACCGGCAAATAACAGGTGGCTGCCATCGTTAAAGAAACACTTTTGATAGAAGTAGTTACGATGACACGTTACTTCTGGTGGAGTTAAGCGGGTGACCTCCGCGCCAGTGTCCGGGTCGCGGCTGACCTCATAGTTCAATTTTACCCGCATGCCTTTAGCCATGATGCTCTCCTTTTACTCCAGCGGTCGCGGGGTCTGTCTTCCTCGCTGGCCGATGTGGACGTTATTTTAAAAATATGGTGTTAATTTATCAAAACGACGTTTCATTGTTTGTGATGCCTGACGCACTTTATACGAAAAATCATCTGTTTTGCGACTTTTTTTGATCCGTCGACGGGCGGCTTGTCAAGTCCATCTTCGTTTTTGTGACCGCATTTACTCATTTAAGGGTATTTTTTAAAGAAACATGTAACTAGATGAATAATAGTGTTTTTTAGTATTTCTTTGGCGTGCGCAATAGCGTATTCGTGATCCCTTTTGCATTTTTGATATTAATTCACAGAAAAAATGAAACGATGTTTTATTTGTAATTGAAAACCCATTTCATCAGAGATAAGATGTATGCATAAACAAAGTGGAATGGAGTTTCGTTCTGCTATATAGGATCAGACCACATTTACCTGGAGGTTAAGGTGGAAGTAAGACAGAGCATTCATAGCGCGCACGCTAAAACGCTGGATACACAAGGACTTCGTGACGAGTTTTTAGTTGAGCAGGTTTTCGTCGCTGATGAGTACACCATGGTGTACAGCCATATTGACCGTATTATCGTCGGCGGCATCATGCCGGTAGCGAAAACGGTCTCGGTGGGCGGTGAAGTTGGCAAACAGCTCGGCGTCAGCTTCTTCCTGGAGCGTCGCGAGCTGGGCGTCATCAACATTGGCGGTGCCGGTACCATTACCGTGGACGGTAAATGCTATGAAATTGGCCATCGCGATGCGCTGTACGTTGGCAAAGGGGCGAAGGAAGTGGTTTTCGCCAGCGTTGATGCCGCGAAACCGGCGAAGTTTTATTACAACTGCGCACCGGCTCACACCACCTACCCAACGAAGAAAGTTACTCCCGCTGATGTCGCGCCGGTCACGCTGGGGGACAACCTCACCAGCAACCGCCGTACCATCAACAAATATTTTGTTCCTGACGTGCTGGAAACCTGTCAGCTCAGCATGGGCCTGACCGAACTGGCGCCGGGCAACCTGTGGAATACCATGCCGTGCCATACCCATGAGCGCCGCATGGAAGTCTACTTCTATTTCAATATGGATGAAGACAGCTGTGTGTTCCACATGATGGGGCAGCCGCAGGAGACGCGTCACGTCGTGATGCACAATGAGCAGGCGGTGATTTCACCGAGCTGGTCAATCCATTCAGGCGTAGGTACTAAGGCGTATACCTTCATCTGGGGAATGGTGGGTGAGAACCAGGTCTTTGATGACATGGATCATGTTGCAGTGAAGGATCTGCGCTAGTCGCGGACAGCATTGTACGCAGAATCCTGCGAGCGGCCAGCGCGGACCGGCCCGCAGGATGAAGCGTATACATTAACAATGCCTGTCCGGTACAGGCGCTAACAACAAGGAATATAAAATGATTTTGGATTCATTCTCTCTGCAAGGTAAGGTTGCCGTCGTCACGGGTTGTGATACCGGTCTGGGTCAGGGTATGGCGCTGGGGCTGGCGGAAGCCGGCTGCGACATCGTGGGTATCAACATTGTTGAACCGACTGAAACTATCGAACGCGTAACCGCACTGGGCCGCCGTTTCCTGAGCCTGACCGCTGACCTGCGTCAGATTGACGGTATCCCGGCGCTGCTGGAGCGCGCGGTGGCAGAGTTCGGCCATATTGATATTCTGGTCAACAACGCGGGTCTGATTCGCCGTGAAGATGCGATCGACTTCAGCGAAAAAGATTGGGACGACGTGATGAACCTGAACATTAAGAGCGTGTTCTTCATGTCTCAGGCTGCGGCTAAGCACTTCATCGCGCAGGGCAACGGCGGCAAGATCATCAACATCGCGTCGATGCTCTCCTTCCAGGGCGGCATCCGCGTTCCATCTTACACCGCATCAAAAAGTGGCGTCATGGGCGTGACCCGTCTGATGGCCAACGAGTGGGCAAAACACGGTATCAACGTGAATGCGATTGCTCCGGGCTACATGGCGACCAACAATACTCAGCAGCTGCGCGCTGACGAAGAGCGTAGTGCAGCGATTCTTGACCGTATTCCGGCGGGTCGTTGGGGTCTGCCAAGCGATCTGATGGGGCCAATTGTCTTCCTGGCTTCCCCGGCGTCTGACTACATCAACGGTTACACCGTTGCTGTCGACGGCGGCTGGCTGGCGCGCTAAGTTTTCGCCTGCTTAAAAAAACCTGCTGCGGCAGGTTTTTTTGTGTCCGCAGTTTAGGGGACGACATTTTATAAACATGTAAATTATCCATATCAATATATTCGGATAGTCCATGTAGACATTTCGGTATGAAATAGTAACGCCGGTAAAATAGGGGTTATTGGCAAGGTGATACGTATTTTGGGCTTATCGTAAAGTCAAATGTCCATCACAAAACCATGTGTCGCAGCAGTAACATCCATATTTTTAACCTGTCCCGCCTGACACCTTCGCCCTGCAATCCCTTACTTTCATGGCACGTCTTACTTTGCCAGGCAGGAAAAAATGACTTCAATCAGTAACGATCCAAGGTTAATGCCGCGTACGCAACGTGACACCCGGCGTATGAATCAGTTTGTTTCTATTGCCGCTGCGGTGGCTGGGCTGCTTTTTGGTCTTGATATCGGGGTGATTGCGGGCGCGCTGCCCTTTATCACCGATCATTTTGTATTATCCAGCCGATTGCAGGAGTGGGTAGTCAGCAGCATGATGCTCGGCGCGGCGATTGGTGCGCTCTTCAACGGCTGGCTCTCTTTCCGCCTGGGGCGTAAATACAGCCTGATGGTGGGGGCCGTTCTGTTTGTCGCCGGTTCGTTAGGATCGGCGTTTGCCGCTAACGTCGAGATGCTGCTGGTCGCGAGGGTCATTCTCGGCGTGGCGGTGGGTATCGCTTCGTATACTGCACCGCTGTATCTGTCGGAAATGGCGAGTGAAAACGTCCGCGGGAAGATGATCAGCATGTATCAGTTGATGGTCACGCTGGGGATTGTGATGGCATTTCTCTCCGATACCGCGTTTAGCTACAGCGGTAACTGGCGGGCGATGCTGGGCGTGCTGGCGCTGCCGGCGGTGCTGTTGATGGTTCTGGTGATTTTTTTACCGAACAGTCCGCGCTGGCTGGCGGAAAAAGGCCGCCATATTGAGGCAGAGGAAGTGCTGCGCATGCTGCGCGACACCTCAGAAAAAGCGCGTGATGAGCTGAACGAGATCCGCGAAAGCCTGAAGCTCAAACAAGGCGGCTGGGCGCTGTTCAAAATTAACCGCAACGTACGCCGCGCGGTATTCCTCGGGATGTTATTGCAGGCAATGCAGCAGTTTACCGGGATGAATATCATCATGTATTACGCCCCGCGCATCTTTAAAATGGCGGGCTTTACCACTACCGAACAGCAGATGATTGCCACTCTGGTGGTTGGGCTGACCTTTATGTTTGCCACCTTTATTGCCGTGTTTACCGTCGATAAAGCGGGGCGCAAACCGGCGCTGAAAATTGGTTTCACCATTATGGCGCTGGGAACGCTGGTTCTGGGTTATTGCCTGATGAAATTTGATAACGGTACGGCCTCCAGCGGTTTGTCCTGGCTGTCGGTGGGCATGACGATGATGTGCATCGCCGGTTATGCCATGAGTGCGGCGCCGGTGGTGTGGATCCTCTGTTCGGAGATCCAGCCGCTGAAATGCCGCGATTTCGGGATCACCTGCTCGACGACCACTAACTGGGTCTCGAATATGATCATCGGGGCCACCTTCCTGACGCTGCTGGACTCCATCGGCGCGGCGGGGACATTCTGGCTGTATACGGCGCTGAACGTCGCGTTTATCGGCGTCACCTTCTGGCTGATTCCTGAAACCAAAAACGTCACGCTGGAACATATCGAACGTAAGCTGATGTCGGGGGAGAAGTTAAGAAACATTGGTGTGTAATTCTGTCACCTCACCCTCTTCCTAAAGGGAAGAGGGTCGGGAGGAGTGGCTCAAACCGCGCGGATTTACACCCGCGCCAGATAAAGTGCCGGCATTCCTTCCACATCCGAGGTATACAGTACCCACTTGTCGTCTGGTGAAAATGAGGGATGCGGGTGGGTCACCTGACGATCGCCATCCAGCACTTTCCAACTGCTGTTATGCTGGCAAATGGCTTTCTTCTCGCCGGTTTGCAGGGAAAAGACCCAAATAAACGGATCGTTAAGGCTGATATCGCCGGTGTTGTGCGGAGCCCCATCGCCCACCACCAGGGAACCGTCGTGGTTGCTCATCAGATGAGAGCAGGGCGGTATCGCCATCAGTTGGCGGTTCTCCAGCGTGAGTGGATCGGCGCTGTAGAGGTAACGGTGCGGGCTGTTTTCTTCGTGAGCCACGTAGTAGAGCGCAGAGCCGTTCGGCACCCAAAACTCGTGGGTAAAGCTCTCGCCTTTCTGGTGTTGGCGCACGCAGCGTAGGTTGCTGCCGTCGGCATTGATAAGCCACATACGGGCATCGATGGCATCGCGCGGCCCTTCGTGGCAAAACGCCACGGTGCTATCATCGAACGGACGGTAGATTGGGTGTCCGAGCCAGCGTTTCTCCTGCAAAATGGTCCGCTGCTCGCCGGTTTTCAGGTCAATATTAATTAAGCGGCATTCCGGCTCGGTAAAGTAAAAGGCGCGGAATTTCGACCAGTCGGTCAGCGGCTGCCAGTCGCTTTTCTTAATCTCGATGCCGACGAGCTGCGTACAATCGGAGTTGGCAACCCAGGTGCCGTAAGCGACCCACTCGTCATCCACTTCATACACCACGTACTCTTCTAACGTCGACAGATCAACGCGTCGTAGCTGGCGGGTATCTTTAACGTACCACAGCGATTGGTCGTCATCGGAAAGGAAGCCGCCGAAGGTATTATCCCCCGGGCCATCGGTCAGTTGGGTGGCCTGCTGGGCGGCAATATCCAGTAAGTAATAGTTCCAGTGCCCCTCGAACGCGCCGCCAAAAATCAGCTTGCCGCCGTCGCGGGTGAAGCATTTTTGGTAGAAGTAGTTACGGTGGCAAATAATGTGCGGTGGCGTCATCCGGATCACCTCATGACCGGTTTCGCTGTCTTTCTGATGGCGGAAATTCAGCGGGATGATTTTGCCTTTCATGTCCTTTCTCCTTGAATAAAAAAATACCCCGCAGCCGGAAGCTGCAGGGTATTAATGCATTGATAACGCTTAGCGCATTGCGCGGCGCAGGATACGTTCACCCTGGCGCTGGAAGTCAGCGGCCGCTTCTTCTACGGTTTTCTGGCCGTAGTCGATGTACTGCAGAGTGGTACCGAACTGGGCAACGATTTGTGGATCGTCAAAGTACGGAGACACGCTCAGCTTCGCTGGCAGAGACTGTGCCAGACGCAGGCCGGAAACTGACGGGTCGTCTTCTTTCAGAATGCCGTCTTCAGTCAGGTATTTCACCGCGACTTTGCTCAGCGGCACACCGCGCTCAAGACCTAAGGTATCCACACCTTCTTTACTGTTCAGCAGGAAGTTAATGACCTTCGCAGCGGCTTCAGGATTTTTGGTGGATTTGCCGATAGACAGCATCTGCGCCGGCTTGAAGAACAGGCCCGCATCGGTTGCGCCCGGCAGCATTGGGTAGCTACCCAGTTCCAGCTTCGCTGGTGGCTTCAGGTTATCGGAGTACTTGTTAATGGTGGAGTTCCACATGTAAGTACCGCCCCATTCCCCCTGGATCCACGGCTTCATTTCATACATGTTGCTCTTACCAAATGAGGCATAGTATTTGGTATCCGGCATCACGTGGCTGTCGACCAGCTTTTTGTACATCTGGAAGAATTCAACCCACTGCTCTTTGCTGTAGGAGAATTTTTTCGCCTGCGGATCGATGGCTGGAATATTGTATTTCTGCGTCATGTAGGAGTTCAGCAGCGCCAGCGTATCCTGGTGCTCTAGAACCACAGGGTAGTACTGTTTGCCCAGCTTGCTTTCGAAGGTTTTACCCGCCGCCATCAACTCATCCCAGGTTTTCGGGTATGCAACGCCCGCTTGTTTCCAGGTTTCATCGTTGAAGTAGAACACGCGCGCGGTCACGGAAATTGGGATCCCGTTCAGCTTGCCGTCGACGGTAGTGGACTGCAGTTCTTTGGCATCGAACTGGCTTAAGTCGATGATGTCCTTCATTTTGTTCAGATCATAAAAACCGTCGCCGGTTTTCGAGAAGATCGGCAGCCAGTTCCAGTTCGTCTGCATCACGTCAGGCTCTGTGCCGCCTGCAATCTGGGTGGTCAGACGGGACAGGTGGCCATCCCAGCCGGTGTACTCTGCTTTGACGTTAATATCCGGGTTCTGCTTATGGAACTCTTCCAGCGCCTTCAACGTCACCTGGTGGCGACCGTTACCGCCCCACCAGGACATGCGAAGGTCGACATCCTTTGCCATCGATGGGAGGGCCGTGAGGCCCAGGGTGGCGGAGATTGCTGCGCTTAAAAGCACTTTTTTCATTTTAATACTCCAGATTAGAGAGAGAGGTTCTGTTCAGTTTTAGCGTCAAAGATATGACATTTATCCATGTCAAACTTAAAGTACACCTTACGATGAAGCCCCTTATCAATCATTGGCTTAGCCTCATCTGAAGGGATGCGTGCCGTCAGCTCATAGTTGGCGACTTTCAGGTAAACGAAGAATTCGTGGCCCATGTTTTCAACGCGAACCATTTCACCGCTGCAACCGCCTTCAGCGAACGGTTCATCGGACAGCGCGACGAATTCCGGACGAATACCGTAGAACACTTCTTCATTTTCATGGCCGCTCAGCTTCTGGTGCAGGCTGTCGCACAGCGGCATGAATTCATCACCGATACTCAGGTTCAGGCGGCCTTCTTTGTTCACCAGTTTGCTGGAACGAATATTCATTTCCGGCGCGCCGATGAAGCCAGCGACGAACATGTTTTTCGGCTTGTGGTACAGGTTATCGGGGGTATCAACCTGCATGATATGACCCAGCTTCATCACGCAGATACGGTCACCCATGGTCATCGCCTCGGTCTGATCGTGGGTAACGTAGACGGTGGTTGCTGGTTTGCCGGATTTTTTCAGCTGCTTGTGCAGGTCAGAAATACGGATACGCATGGAAGCACGCAGCTTGGCATCCAGGTTCGACAGCGGTTCATCGAACAGGAATACATCTGGTTTTTTCACAATCGCGCGGCCTACCGCCACACGCTGCGCCTGGCCACCGGAAAGCTGACGCGGCAGACGTTCCAGTAGTTCTTCCAGCTCAAGGATTTTCGCTGCTTCGTTAACCTGGGCGTCAATCTGCGCTTTTGGCATTTTGCTTAGCTTCAGGCCGAACGCGAGGTTTTCACGTACGGTCATGTGTGGGTAGAGCGCATAGTTCTGAAACACCATTGCAATCCCACGCTCTTTCGGCGCGAGGTTGTTGACGATCTTCTCGCCGATGCGAACTTCACCGCCGCTGATGGTTTCCAGACCGGCCAGCATACGCAGGGTGGTGGATTTGGCGCAGCCGGATGGCCCGACAATCACCATGAATTCCCCTTCTGCAATTTTTAGGTCGATACCATGTACCGCTTTGAAGCCGTTGGAGTACACTTTTTCCAGTTTGTTGAAAATAACTTCAGCCATGATATATCCCTCTTAACCTTTAATTCCGCTGCTGGTAACGCCCTGTACGAAGTAGCGCTGCGCCAGGAAGAACACAATGATGGATGGCAGAATGGAGATGCTCGCCATTGCCAGAATTTCGTTCCACGGCGCCCCTTCGGTGACGTCGATGGACATTTTCAGTGCCAGTGCAATCGGGTACTTATCAACGCTATAGACGTAGATCAGCGGGCCGATAAAGTCGTTCATGGACCACATGAACTGGAACAGCGCGACGGAAATAATTGCCGGCTTCAGAATCGGTACCACCACGTACCACAGCACCTGGATAGAGTTACAGCCGTCGATCTGTGCCGCCTCTTCCATGTCACGCGGTACGCCGCGCAGGAACTGAATCAGCATGAAGACGAAGAACCCTTGCGTGGCAAATGCCAGCGGCAGGTACAGCGGCATGTAGCTGTTCAGCATGCCCATTTCACGGAACATCAGGTACTGAGGGATCAGCAGCACGGTGCTTGGCAGCAGCATGGTGGTGATGAGCGTTGCGAACCAGAATTTCTTCCATGGAATCTCGAAGCGGGCAAAGCCGTACGCCACGATAGTGGAAGAGATAATGGTCAGGATCACTTTCGGAATCACATACTTAAAGGTGTTCAGCATGTAATGGCCGAAGGTGTACTCGGTACCGGTTTTCCAGCCGTTGATGAAACCATCCCAGGTTGCATGCGCAGGCCACAGGCTCAGCGTGGTGAAGATCTCGTGGTTCGGTTTGAACGATGCCGAGAACATCCACGCCAGCGGATAAAGCATTAACAGACCGACAAACAGCAGGATGACGTAGCGAACCCAGGCGTTAACCTTTTCGCGTCTAAGGGTGCGGGCAACCTCACGTTCAGCGATGCTTCTTGCTTCTGAGATTTGTTGGATATCAGCCATTTTTGCCTCCCTTATCGGCGGAGTAGAACACCCAGTATTTTGAAGACTTAAAGGCGATGCCAGCGAAGACGGCGACAACCAGGAACAGAACCCACGCCAGCGCCGCGCCATAACCCATATCGAAGTACTTGAACGCGGTATCGTAGATGTACAGCGAGAACAGGTAAGTCGAGTAGGTTGGGCCACCGCCGGTGATGACGTACGGACCGGTAAACTCCTGGAATGCCTGAGTGGTCTGCATGATGAAGTTGAAGAAAATAACCGGCGTAATCAGCGGCACGGTAACTTTCATAAACATCTGCCATTTGGAGGCGCCATCAATCATTGCCGCTTCGTACTGAGACTGCGGTACGTTTTGCAGTGCGGCGAGGAAGATAACCATCGCGGAACCGAACTGCCAAACGCGCAGCAGGGTAACGGACATCAGCGCCAGTGAAGGTTCGCCCAGCCAGTTAACGGGATCAAAGCCTAATACGCCGATAAAGCTGTTCAGCAGGCCGTCGATGGCGAACAGAGCACGCCAAAGCACCGCGATAGCAACGGAGCTACCGAGGATCGACGGAATATAGTAAGCAGTACGGAAGAAGCCGATACCGCGTAATTTAAAGTTCAGAACAAACGCAATCCCTAAAGCAAATGCCAGTTTTAATGGGATGGTCAAAAATACGTAGGCGAACGTCACGCCCATGGATTTCCAGAAGAGGGAATCTTCCGTCAGCATGTAGCGATAGTTTTCAATGCCGTTAAATACCGGCGGGCTCATCAAGTCATACTCAGTAAAACTGAGGAAGAAAGATGAAACGAATGGGAAGGCCGTGAAGATTATCAACCCGATTATATAGGGCGAAATCCAGGCCAATCCCAACATTCTGTTTTCATTCATACATACCTACCTGGCAAACAAGTGTGTCAAACGGATTGGGTGTTGGTTACATCCCTCGCGCCTTCTGGCGCCAGGGGCGTTAAAGTGTTAACTTGGTGTCAGTCATGAAGCCTTCCCTGTAAGTAGATGTAATATAAAAATTTAAACGCTGTCCTTTCGTCGGTGTTGTTGCGTTTTAAAATCTCATGCTTTGTCACAATCATTTTATAAAACACCGTTTTAAATTTATTTTATTGCGATTTATTTCTGCGTCATTCGATTAATCATGAAAGTGTGATCAAAGTCGAAACGATGTTTCATTATAGTGACGGCGATGGCGTTTTTACCCATCTGGCGGCGGTTTGCGGGATGTCTGGTATGGAAGTTGACGGGCTGAAAACCACGATAAAGGGTAGTATTACTAACTATTCAAATGATTAACTCGCTAACATTATAAACGGCGTTCGAAATAAAAAAGGCCACTGGAAAGTGGCCTTTTGCTGTTTAAATACCGGGTTATCAGTCGCTAAGGCCATAGCCTATTCATCACCGTGGTGGGCTGCATTGAATTACGCGATGAGTGTAGTAAATCGTCTGGAAAAATAAGCTATTGACTGCTTTGCGATGCTGCAGACGGGCAGCGCTCACCTCGGCGTGCTATGACGACGTGCAGCTTTCCGGCACCGGAATGATAAATTCATGCGCCTTAAAATAATGCTTTTGGGCAGTCGGCGGTAAACAGAAGGTCTGTTAATTTGCATTCGTCATGACGCTGTATTTCATCGGCTCTCGCTGATATTTAACGATTATTTTTGCTGATGACCGCGATAATAGCGCCGCTTATTTTCAGGCAGAGGCGATGGATATTCGTTTTAGCGCTTAGAAGACTTTGTGATTATTGGCGTTGGGCTCTGAAGCTGCCAGGTATTAAAACAAAATGAAAACCGCTTCTCCGGAAGAAAAGCGGTTCGGTATGATATTACGCTTTCAGGAAATCCTGACGTACCGGTGTGAAGGTATCCAGCAGTGTGCCTGCTTTCAGGCATACGCAGCCGTGCATGATATTCGGCTGTTTATACAGGGTGTCACCGGCACCAACGACGTGTTTCTCATCGCCGATGGTGAATTCAAATTCCCCAGACAGCACGTAGGTTAGCTGTTCGTGCGGGTGATTGTGCATAGGGCCAATGGCACCTGCTTCGAAGTTAACTTCGACCGCCATCATTTTGCCATCATGGGCGAGAATACGGCGGGTAACTCCATTGCCCAGATCTTCAAGGGTGGTTTCTTTATGAAAAATAAACATCCGGCAGTCCTGTTGTATGTTGAAACGGTGTTTCATTAAATTTATCTCAGAAACCAACAAAAAGAAAACTCTAGCCGCAGATGTGGAAAGTTGATCACAACTTTGGTTCACTGGGGGGACGACAACGTACAAGGATAAGAGCATGAAAACGATCGGCCTGTTGGGTGGCATGAGCTGGGAATCCACTATTCCGTACTATCGCTTAATCAACGAAGGCGTTAAGCAGCAATTAGGTGGCCTACATTCGGCGCAAATTTTGCTGCACAGCGTTGATTTCCATGAGATTGAAGCCTGTCAGTCTCGCGGCGACTGGCAGTTAGCGGGAGAGATGCTGGCGCAGGCGGCGGTTGGTCTTCAGCAGGCCGGGGCGGAGGGGATCGTGCTGTGCACCAACACCATGCACAAGGTGGCCGATGCCATTGAAACGGCCTGTGACGTGCCTTTTTTACATATTGCGGATGCGACAGGGCGCGCAATTAGCCAGCATGGCATGAACAATGTGGCACTGCTGGGCACGCGTTACACCATGGAACAGGATTTCTACCGCGGACGTCTGCAGGAAGAGTTTGCCATCAGCACGCTGATCCCCGAGCAGGCGGATCGCCAGCGGATTAACCAGATAATTTTTGACGAGCTGTGTCTGGGGGAGTTTAGCGAAGCCTCACGCGACTATTACCTGAGCGTGATTGCCGCGCTGGCGCAGCAGGGGGCGCAAGGGGTTATCTTCGGTTGTACCGAGATTGGTCTGCTGGTGCCGGCGGAAATGAGCCCGCTGCCGGTGTTTGATACCGCCGCGATTCACGCCGCCGATGCGGTCACGTTTATGCTCTCTTCACGGGATTAAGCACGGCATCCAGCGGTTCGGTAATGCGCGCGAGATTATGCTGTAGATGAGCCGTAAAGGTTTCAATCAGCGCAGAGGTCGGGCGATGCAGCGGCCGAACCAGGCTGACGGTAAAGGGGACGTCAATGCTAAAACGGCGAACGACGACCCCGCTATTAACGTAATCGAGCGCGGTTAGCGGGTTGACGATGGAAATACCGACGCCGGCTCTCACCATCGCGCAAATCGACGCTGCGCTGTGGGTTTCGACCACCATCCGCCGCTTAATTTGATGTTCGCTAAACAGCGTGTCGAGCAGTTGGCGATAGCTGTCGGTGCGCGACAGACTAATGTAATTCTCGCCCTGAAAATCGGTGGGAGTCAGCACCTCTTTTTTCGCCAGCGGATGCGTTGCCGGCAGTACGCAGACTTCATTCAGGGTTAACAGCGGCGTCCGCTCGGTCCCGGCTGGTGTGTGTGTGGTTTCGGTAAGTCCCAGATCGTGGCGCTGCGCCGACAGCCACTCTTCCAGCAGCGGTGACTCCTGCGGCACGATCTGAATGTTCACCTGTGGGTAGCGCGCCAGAAACGGTTGGAGCAGGGGAGGTAAAAAAGATTGCGAAAACACCGGCAGGCAGACAATCGACAGCTCGCCCTGACGAAACTCGCGCAAGCTTTCTGCGGCGCTGACGATGCGATCAAGCCCGTACCAGGAACGCTGAACTTCTTCAAATAATCGCAGGCCTTGTACGGTGGGATGCAAACGCCCACGGCTGCGCTCAAACAGTTTTAACCCCAGCACCTGTTCAAAGCGCGCCAGCTCTCGGCTGACGGTCGGCTGTGAGGTATTAAGCAACCGCGCGGCTTCCGTCAGGTTGCCCGCCGTCATCACGGCGTGAAAGATTTCGATATGGCGCAGGTTAACGGCGGGCATCAGCGTTCCTTAAATCAACAAGACCATATCATTTTTGCATAGACTCGCGATAAAACGATATTTTTTATTCTCTTTCGGCTGTGGCGTAATCATAAAAAAATGATAACCGGAGTTCGCTATGCCACGCCCGCTCAACAACACCGATACCGATCTGACCGCCGACAACCTGCTGCGCCTGCCGGCCGAATTTGGCTGCCCGGTGTGGGTTTACGACGCACAGATTATTCGCGCGCAGATCGCCAAGCTGAATCAGTTTGACGTTATCCGTTTCGCCCAGAAGGCCTGCTCAAATATTCATATTCTGCGCCTGATGCGCGAGCAGGGAGTGAAAGTGGACTCGGTATCATTAGGTGAGATTGAACGTGCCCTCGCGGCGGGCTATGTGCCGGGTAAAGATGAGATCGTCTTCACTGCCGATATGATTGATGGCGCAACCCTTTCCAGAGTGCATGAACTGCAGATCCCGGTGAATGCCGGTTCGGTGGATATGCTCGAACAACTGGGCGAGGTGTCGCCGGGCCATCGCGTATGGCTGCGGGTGAACCCTGGGTTTGGCCACGGGCACAGCCAGAAAACCAACACCGGCGGTGAGAACAGTAAGCACGGTATCTGGTATAGCGATCTACCGGCGGCGCTTGCGGTTATCCAACGCTATCAGCTTAAGCTGGTGGGGATTCATATGCATATTGGCTCCGGCGTGGATTACGGCCATCTGGAACAGGTTTGCGGTGCGATGGTGCGGCAGGTAGTGGAATTCGGTCAGGATCTGGAAGCCATTTCGGCGGGCGGCGGCTTATCAATTCCGTATCGCGAAGGGGAAGAGTCGATCAACACCGATCACTACTTCGGCCTATGGAACAGCGCGCGTGAGCAGATAGCCAAACACCTGGGGCACCCGGTGAAACTGGAAATCGAACCAGGGCGTTTCCTGGTGGCGGAAGCGGGTGTGCTGGTGGCGCAGGTACGTAGCGTTAAAGAGATGGGTAGCCGTCACTTTGTGTTGATCGACGCTGGTTTTAACGATCTGATGCGTCCGGCTATGTACGGCAGCTATCACCATATCTCGGCGCTGGCGGGCGATGGGCGTTCGCTGACGCAGGTGCCGCCGCTGGAAACGGTGGTTGCAGGCCCGCTGTGTGAATCGGGTGATGTGTTCACGCAACAGGAAGGCGGTAAAGTGGAAACGCGCCTGCTGCCTGCGGTCGTACCGGGGGATTATCTGGTGCTGCACGATACCGGGGCCTACGGGGCATCAATGTCGTCAAACTACAACAGCCGTCCGCTGCTGCCGGAAGTGCTGTTTGATAAGGGCGTGGCGCGACTGATTCGCCGCCGCCAGACGATTGAAGAGTTGTTAGCGCTGGAATTAATCTAAAGCGACGATCCCGGGGGCGATAAGCCCCCGGGATGTAGAACTACGATCCGTAATACGGCCCGGTGGTCACCGAGTCGCGTAATACCAGAGTGCCGGTAAACGGCGGAATGGTTTCAATTTCTTCACCGCTGGCCAGCTTAATGGCCTGGTCGATGGCGGTAACGATCATATTATCGATTGGCAGATAGACGGTAGACAGCCCCGGCTCCAGCCACTTGGCGCTTGGCGCATCATCAAAACCAAACAGCGAAATGTCCTGCGGAATACGCAGCCCCGCCTGATGCAGCGCCTTAGACGCGCCCAGCGCCATATCGTCGTTACAGGCGAACAGGGCGCTAAACTTCACTTTCTCAGTCAGCAACGCGTTACACATCTCATAGCCGCAGTTCATGGTCGAATCGCCGTGTTTGACCTTTGCCGGATCCCACGCGATCCCGTTTTGTTCCAGCGCCCGTCGATAGCCCTGCAAACGCGCTTTACCGGTTGGGGTATGGATGGGAACGGTGATACAGGCGATATCGCGATGCCCCTGAGATATTAGATACTCCACTGCCTGGAAAGCGGCGTCTTGCTGCTCAAAGAACACGCAGCGCTCGCGCGCCTGGCTGACGTCGCGGTTGATAACGACCAGCGGCATTGGCGTGTTATTCACCAGTGACATAATGGCTTTTTCGCTCATATGGCGGGTGTAGAGCACGATGGCGTCGCACTGACGGTCGGCGAGCATTTGCACCGCCTGTTCTTCACGCTCGGGCGTGTCGTGGCCGTCGGTGACGATAAGCTGCTTACCCCAGGCTTCCGTCTGGCGGGAGGCCTGTTGGAGCAGGCGGCCAAAGTAGAAACCGTCGAAGGTTGAAACCACAAGGCCGATGCTGTTGCTGGTCCGGTTTGCCAGCGAACGCGCCAGAAAGTTCGGGCGATAGCCCAACTCTTCCATCGCTTTGAACACCTGCTGACGGGTGCTCTCTTTTACCTGACCCGTACCATTCAGCACGCGGGATACCGTCGCTTTCGAGACGCCCGCGTGTATTGAGACATCCAGCATCGTTGCCATGATTATTTCCTGAGACTCCGTAATACGTCGCAGTCTACCACAGACGCAGCGGGGTTAAGTGAACTGCCAGGGGGTTAAAAGACCTATCGCGATCACGCTTTTGCAGTATCCCGCCCGAAAAAATCCCTCATAAGAATGTGGTATACCAATAATCAAATTAATCTCATTCTGGAATACCAAATAGGAGGTTGAGAGCTTAATCACAGAACAATTTTGCGACTGTGGCTATTTTTGGTATGCCAAAAGGTGTTTGGCCGTACACCTGGTGCGCTAAATCGCCCTTAACCCGAGGTATCCTCTATGGCATTACAGGAAAAACTGATTGACTCACTGGGGAGTTTCGCCACGAAATTCAACAGCTACCGCTATATCATGGCGATCAAACACGCCTTCATTACCCTCATGCCGGTAATTATCGTCGGGGCGTTCT
Organism: Kluyvera cryocrescens NBRC 102467; assembly: GCF_001571285.1. GTDB lineage: Bacteria > Pseudomonadota > Gammaproteobacteria > Enterobacterales > Enterobacteriaceae > Kluyvera > Kluyvera cryocrescens. The sequence continues at coordinate 17,928 of NZ_BCTM01000016.1, forward strand.
CGGTGCTGATCTCCAACATGGTACTTGATCCCAAAAACGGCCTTGCCAGTTTCCAGTCGCTGTCGTTTTTGGCCACGCTGAAGCCCATAACCAGCGCCCTAAACTACGCCACGCTTAACTTCCTTAATATCGGTGCGGTTTTCCTGATAGGCATTGAGCTTGGGCGGATTAACGGTGTTAAAACGCTGTTCCCCGGGCTGCTGGCGGTGATTTGCTTTATCTGCGTCACGCCAACCACCGTGGAGATGATGGTCGATGGGCAGATGCGCGAGGTCAAAGATGTTCTGCTGCGCCAATTCTCTGATACCCGTAGCCTGTTCCTCGGCATGTTTATTGCTATTTTGTCGGTTGAGATTTACTGCTGGCTGGAGGCGCGTAAGGGGCTGAAGATCAAAATGCCTGACACGGTGCCGCCCAACGTTGCTGCCTCGTTTTCGGCGCTGATCCCGGCGATCATTACGACCACTGCTATCGCCACGTTTGGTTTTGTCTTCCACCAGATAACCGGTATGTATCTCTATGATGCGGTCTATCAGGTGGTGCAGCAGCCGCTGGAACGCGTGATGCAAAGCCTGCCGGGGATCCTGCTGCTGATGTTCGTCGCGCAGATCTTCTGGGTGATTGGTATTCACGGCAACCAGATGATCAAACCGATCCGTGAGCCGCTGCTGCTGGGGGCCATCACCGTCAATATGAGCGCCTTTGAGCAGGGCAAAGAGGTGCCGAACATCATCACGATGCCATTTTGGGACGTCTATATGAGCATTGGCGGATCAGGCCTGACGATAGGGCTGCTGATCGCGGTGATGATCGCCACCAAACGTAAAGAAATGAAAGAGATCGCCAAGCTGTCGATTGGCCCAGGGATCTTTAACATCAATGAGCCAGTGATCTTCGGCATGCCGATTATGCTGAATCCGATTCTCGCGATTCCTTTCATCATCACGCCGTTAGTGACCGGCAGCATCGGCTATTTCGCGACGGTAACAGGGTTTGCCGGTAAAGCGGTTGTAATGGTGCCGTGGACCACGCCGCCGCTGATTAACGCCTGGCTCTCTACCGCCGGGTCAATGGGGGCGGTGATTACGCAGCTTATTTGTATCGTAGTGGCGGTACTTATCTATTTGCCATTCGTCAAAATCGCCTCCCGCCGCGCAGAACTCTCTGACCGCCTGGCGGAAAAATCTCCGGCAACCGACCCTTTGTGAGGACGCTATGACCATTAAACGGATGACCATTCCGCAGGACTTTATTCTGGGCGCTGCGGCTTCGGCCTGGCAGACAGAAGGATGGAGCGGGAAGAAAGAGGGCCAGGATTCATGGCCGGATCTCTGGTACAAGCACGATCGCCACGTTTGGCATAACGGCTATGGCCCAGCGGTGGCGACCGATTTCATCAACCGTTTTCGTGAAGATGTACAGTTGATGAAGCTGGCCGGCCTAACCCACTACCGGACCTCGATTAACTGGTCGCGCTTTCTGACCGATTACGACGCGGTTACGGTAGATGAGGAGTATGCGAGCTATTACGACCAGCTATTTGACGAGCTGCTGGCAAACGGCATTGAGCCGATGATTTGCCTGGAACACTATGAACTGCCGGGCTATCTGCTGGAGCAGTACGGCGGCTGGGCCAGCAAAAAGGTGGTTGAGCTGTACGTTCGCTATGTCGAGCAGGTGTTTGCCCGCTACCATCATAAGGTGACGCGCTGGTTTACCTTCAACGAACCGATTGTCGTGCAAACACGCGTCTATCTTGATGCACTGCGCTGGCCATATGAACAAAACACCGCGACCTGGATGCAGTGGAATCACCACAAAGTGCTGGCGACGGCCAAAGTGGTTCAGCTGTTTCGTGCAAAAGGCTATCAAGGGACGGTGGGCTGTATTCTCAACCCAGAAGTGACGTACCCGCGCTCCCGCGCCGCGCACGACCTCCGCGCAGCGGAGATGTACGACCTGTTCTATAACCGCGTATTCCTTGACCCTTTCGTACACGGTACCTATCCGCAGGAGCTATTCACGCTGCTGGAGAAGCATGGCGTGGCCTGGGACTACAGCACCGAAGAATTGGCTATCATCCGCGATAACACTGTCGATGAGCTGGGGATCAATCTTTACTATCCGCATCGGGTCAAAGCGCCGTCGCGCGCGTGGCATCCGGATACGCCATTCCATCCGGCTTACTACTACGAGCCCTTTGAGCTGCCGGGCAGAAAAATGAATCACTCCCGAGGCTGGGAGATTTATCCGCGTATCGTGTATGACATGGCCATGCGGATTAAGAACGACTATCGCAATATCCCCTGGTTTATCGCTGAAAGCGGAATGGGGGTGGAAAACGAAGGCCAGTTCCGTCGCGCCGACGGAGTGATTGCCGACGATTATCGCATTCGCTTTATTAGCGAGCATCTGTGGCAAACGCTGCGGGCGAAAGCGGATGGCGCTAACTGCCATGGCTATATGCTGTGGGCTTTTACCGACAACGTTTCGCCGATGAATGCGTTTAAAAACCGCTATGGGCTGATTGAAATCGATCTGCAAAATAATCGCGCGCGCCGTCCTAAAGCCTCGGCAAGCTGGTTCCGCCAGTTGCGTGAAAGCCGCGAATTGACTGTGGATATCGATGATGAGTGGCGCTAAATTTTGCTAAGATAGCGGCGGAATCAGCTTAACGTACAGGTGATAGTGTGGAGAAGGCAACCGTCCCGCCGGAAAAGAAGCCGTATCAGGAGATTGGCGAAGATTTGCGTGCCCAGATTGTGCAGGGGCGCTATCCCGTTGGGTCGCGCCTGCCGCCGGAGCGTAATATCGCTGAGACCTATGGCGTTAGCCGGACTATCGTGCGCGAGGCATTGTTGATGCTGGAGCTGCAGGGCACGGTCGATATTCGCCAGGGGTCCGGCGTGTACGTGATGCGCGTTCCGCACGAGAACGACGGCGAAGAAGAACAGATGCTCAGTAGCGACGTGGGGCCGTTTGAAATTTTGCAGGCCCGGCAACTGCTGGAAAGCAATATTGCAGCGTTTGCGGCCAAAATGGCCACCCGTGCGGATATCGATAATCTTAAACAGATAATCGAGCGCGAGCAGCGGGCAATCGCCATGAACGACACCAGCCAGGACAACAGCCGACTGTTCCATCTGGTGCTGGCCGGCGCAACGCAAAACCAAATGCTGCTGGCGACCATCGAACGCGTTTGGCTGCAAATGGACAGCAGCCCGCTGTGGCAGCAGTTTAATGTTCACATTGCCAGCCGCGCCTATCGCCTGAAATGGCTTGGCGATCGGCAAACGATCCTGGCAGCGTTACGCCGCCGCGATGTGATGGGAGCCTGGCAGGCGACATGGCAGCATCTGGAAAACGTGAAAAATAGCCTGTTAGAGCTGTCCGATGAAGATGCGCCTGATTTTGACGGCTATCTGTTTGAATCGGTGCCTATCTTCCAGGGAAAACAGCTGTGATGATTCAGCCGCTTTACGCCGCTCCACAGCATGCGGAGCAGGTCAGCCGCTGGCTGTGGCAGGCGTTTGGCGAAGGGCTATCGCCGGCGTTTTTTGCCAGCGTTGTTCATCACAGCATGACGCCAGGTGCGCTGCCGTTAACGTTTGTGGCCACCGACGGTGACCGGCTGTTGGGCACGGTGGGGCTTTGGCGCTGTGATTTAATCACGCGACAGGATCTGTGGCCGTGGATGGCCGCGCTGTACGTCGATGAATCCGCGCGCGGATGCGGGTTGGCCGGCAAACTTCAGCAGCACGTGATTGACTATGCCAAATCGCAGGGCTTTGACGCCCTGTTTCTGTACTCGGCCTGTCGTGATTTTTATGAACGCTTTGGCTGGCAGCCTATCGGTGATGGCCTGGATTATCCGGACACCACCGTCCATCTGTATCGTTACGATTTAGGGGCGTCGGCCGGGGCAATCACCGAATGACGGCGCACTAGCGTAGGGCTAAACAGATGAGTGATATCCGGTAGCGGCCGTTTCTCTGCCAGCGCCAGGGCCAGCTCTGCCGCTTGGGTTGCCATGGTGACAATCGGATAACGGATTGTCGTCAACCGTGGACGTACATAGCGCGAGACCAGTACATCATCAAATCCCATCAGCGAAATCTCCTGCGGGACGTCGATTCCATTATCGTTGAGTACCCCCATCGCGCCTGCTGCCATCGAATCGTTATAGCAGGCCACGGCGGTAAACTGTTTGCCTCTACCCAGCAGTTCGGTCATCGCTAGCTCGCCGCCGCTTTCGTCTGGCTCGGCGAAGGTGACGAGTCGATCGTTACACGGCAGACCGTGCTCTTTTAACGCATCGTAATACCCTTGCAGGCGGTCTTCCGCATCCGAAATGGCGTGATTCGAGCAGATATAGCCAATTCGCGTATGCCCCTGCTGAATCAGATGTCGGGTCGCCAGCCACGCGCCGTAGCGGTCGTCGAGCGCTACGCAGCGTTTTTCAAAACCGGGAAGGATACGGTTGATTAATACCATGCCGGGGATCTGTTTCATTAACCCGGCCAGCTCGGCATCGGGAATCAGCTTGGCGTGGACAACCAGCGCCGCGCAGCGATGGCGGATCAGTTGCTCAATCGCCTGACGCTCTTTTTCTTCGTTATGGTAGCCGTTGCCAATCAGCAAAAAATTGCCGGTGTTGTAGGCGACCTGTTCCACGGCTTTGACCATGGCGCCAAAAAAAGGATCGGAAACGTCGCCCACCACCAGACCTACGGTTTCCGTTGACTGCTGCGCCAGTGCGCGCGCGTTCGCATTCGGGTGGTAGTTCAATGACTCCATGGCGGAGTTGACGGCCTGACGTGAAGCATCGCTGGCTTTCGGAGAGTTGTTGATGACGCGAGATACGGTTGCGACGGAGACGCCTGCAAGCCGAGCCACATCCTTTATTGTCGCCATATTATGCCTTCATGTTCTTTTGGTGGGTAAGCGTTTACACCATAACAGTGTTACGGAATTCCCCGTTGTATTCAAGGACGAGTCTGTGGAGAAATGCACAATATTGATGTGTCCGTGACGTTTTTTCACCGAGTTACACCGCGGTTATGCAGGCAAAAGGGCATTTTCAAATGTTTGCTTACACTTTGCGGAATGCTGTTGCGAATGTCTGCTGGAGCAGGCGTGATGCGAATTGATAATCTGGCCATCCCAGAGGTATTGATAGGTGAAGTCGACCCTAAAGGTTGATCACTTGATTACACCAACCTGCGCAGATGCGCAGGTTTTTTTTGCCCGTTCGCCCGCCCTGTAACAGTTGGTGATAATCGCAATACCTCGTTGCATTTCCGCTTACTCTCTTGCGCTTTTTCGCTGGTGGCATCCCGCGCAGAAAGCGACAATTGTGGTCCCAGAGGTATTGATTGGTGAATGTTTTAATGTGTGCTTTGCACACGCCATCACTTACACCGACCTGCGCAGATGCGCAGGTTTTTTTTTGCCTCCGCCAGCCCGTCTACTGCATTTCCCCGGTTTTCTCGTGTACCCTGAAATGACAAAATGACGACAAATGGAGTTGATATGCTTCTGGGATTCTTTCGACAGATTTTTAAGGTGTTATTCCGCGTAAGGATGACCGGCAACACCGATGCGTTACGTCAGCCGAAAGTGCTGATCACGCCCAATCATGTTTCCTTCCTCGACGGTGTACTGTTGGCGCTGTTTCTCCCTGTTCGTCCGGTATTTGCCGTTTACAGCTCAATTTCTGAAAAATGGTTTATGCGCTGGCTGGCTCCGATCATCGATTTCGTTCCGCTTGATCCGACGAAGCCGATGTCAATTAAGCATTTGGTCCGCTTGATTGAAAAAGGCCGTCCGGTGGTGATTTTTCCCGAAGGGCGTATTTCGGTTTCCGGCTCGCTGATGAAAATTTATGACGGCGCGGCCTTTGTGGCGGCGAAGTCCGGGGCCACGATTATCCCAGTGCGTATCGAAGGCGCCGAGCTCACCTACTTCAGTCGTCTGAAAGGGCTGGTAAAACGCCGTCTGTTCCCACGCATTCAATTACACCTGTTGCCGCCAACGACGCTGCCAATGCCGGAAGCGCCGCGCGCCCGCGATCGCCGTAAAATCGCCGGTGAAATGCTGCATCAGATTATGATGGAAGCGCGGATGGCAGTACGTCCGCGCGAAACGCTGTATGAATCGCTGCTGTCGGCAATGCGTCGTTATGGCGAGAAAAAACCGTGCATAGAAGACATTAACTTCCAGCCGGACAACTACCGAAAATTACTGACTAAAACGCTGTTTGTGGCGCGAATTCTGGAAAAATACAGCCAGAAGGGCGAAAAGATCGGTTTAATGCTGCCGAACGCCGGCATCAGTGCGGCGGTCATTTTCGGCGCTATCGCCCGCGGGCGCATTCCGGCAATGATGAACTACACCGCCGGGGTGAAGGGGCTAACCAGCGCGATTACCGCCGCGCAGATTGGGACCATTTTTACCTCCCGTACCTTCCTCGATAAAGGCAAACTCTGGCATTTGACTGAACAACTGACCCAGGTGCGCTGGGTGTTCCTTGAAGACTTAAAAGGCGACGTGACCACCGCTGATAAGCTGTGGATCTTCTCCCGCGTGCTGATGCCGCATCTGGCGCAGGTTGCGCAGAAACCGGAAGACCCGGCGATTATCCTCTTTACCTCCGGCTCAGAAGGCCACCCGAAAGGCGTGGTGCATAGCCATAAAAGCATTCTGGCGAACGTCGAACAGATTAAAACCATCGCCGACTTTACCGCCAACGACCGCTTTATGTCGGCGCTGCCGCTGTTTCACTCGTTTGGTCTGACGGTCGGGCTGTTCACGCCGCTGCTTACCGGCGCCGAAGTGTTCCTCTATCCAAGCCCGTTGCACTATCGCGTGGTGCCGGAATTGGTTTACGACCGTAACTGTACGGTCCTGTTTGGGACTTCGACGTTCTTAGGTAACTACGCGCGCTTTGCGAATCCCTATGATTTCTATCGTCTACGCTATGTGGTAGCCGGGGCAGAAAAACTTCAGCAGAGTACAAAAGAGCTTTGGCAGGACAAATTCGGCCTGCGCATTCTGGAAGGCTATGGCGTGACGGAATGTGCGCCGGTGGTCTCTATCAACGTGCCAATGGCGGCGAAACCCGGCACGGTCGGGCGAATTTTGCCGGGTATGGATGCGCGGCTGCTGGAAATTCCCGGTATCGAGAAGGGCGGTCGCCTGCAGGTCAAAGGGCCGAACGTGATGTCGGGCTATTTGCGCGTTGAAAACCCTGGCGTGCTGGAAGTGCCGACGGCCGAAAATCAGCACGGCGAACAGGAAACCGGCTGGTACGACACGGGGGATATCGTGGCCTTTGACGCGCAGGGATTTGTGCAAATTCAGGGCCGTGCCAAACGCTTTGCCAAAATTGCCGGCGAGATGATTTCGCTGGAGATGGTTGAACTGATGGCGCTTGGCGTATCGCCGGACAAAATGCACGGCACGGCGGTGAAAACCGATGCCAGCAAAGGTGAGGCGCTGGTGCTGTTTACCACCGATAATGAACTGACCCGCGATAAGCTGCTGCAGTATGCGCGGGCGAACGGCGTACCGGAGCTGGCGGTGCCACGCGATATCCGCTATCTAAAACAGCTGCCGCTTTTGGGCAGCGGTAAACCGGACTTCGTCACCCTGAAAAGCATGGTTGCAGAGACGGAAAAACCGAATGAGTGAGTCAGTACACACTAACCCATCCATCTGGTCGAAAGGCATGATGGCGGTAATTTTTGCCCAATTCCTCTCGGCCTTTGGCGACAACGCGCTGCTGTTTGCGACGCTGGCGCTGATGAAGCAGCAATTCTATCCGGACTGGAGCCAGCCGGTGCTGCAGATGGTGTTTGTGGGCGCTTACATCATTTTTGCACCGTTTGTCGGCCAGGTGGCGGATAGCTTTGGTAAAGGCCGGGTCATGATGTTTGCCAACGGCCTCAAATTGGTGGGGGCGGCGACGATTTGCGTGGGGATAAACCCGTTTATCGGCTATACGCTGGTGGGCATTGGTGCCGCGGCCTATTCACCGGCGAAATATGGCATTCTCGGCGAAATCACCACTGGCGATAAGCTGGTGAAAGCCAATGGCCTGATGGAAGCGTCCACCATTGCGGCAATTTTGCTGGGCTCGGTGGCGGGCGGTATCGTCGCCGATATGAGCGTGGTCGGCGCACTGGCGCTCTGTGCGGTGGTTTATGGCGGCGCGGTGGTGGCGAATATTTTCATTCCCAGGCTGCCAGCCGCGCGACCGGGGCAATCCTGGCGTTTTCGCCCTATGACCGCGAGTTTTTTCAACGCCTGCAACGTGCTGTGGCACAACAGCGAAACGCGCTTTTCGCTGTTGGGAACTAGTCTGTTCTGGGGGGCGGGCGTAACCCTGCGTTTCCTGCTGGTACTGTGGGTGCCGCTGGTACTGGGGTTAACCGATAACGCCACGCCAACCTATCTCAACGCCATGGTGGCGGTAGGGATTGTGGTGGGCGCAGGGGCGGCGGCGAAGCTGGTGACGCTGGAAACCGTGGCTCGCTGCATGCCTGCGGGCGTTTTGATTGGCGTGGTGGTGGCCATTTTCGCCCTGCAGCACGCTATTCTGCCGGCTTACGTTTTGCTGTTCATTATTGGCGTCTGCGGCGGCTTCTTTATCGTACCGCTCAATGCGCTGCTGCAGGATCGTGGCAAACACACCGTGGGCTCGGGTAACGCGATTGCGGTGCAGAATCTCGGTGAAAACAGCGCCATGCTGATGATGCTGGGGCTTTATTCTCTGGCGGTGGCGGTGGGTATACCGGTGGTCGGCGTGGGGGTAGGCTTCGGGGTACTGTTTGCGCTCGCCATTATCGTACTGTGGCTGTGGGGTAAACGGCGCTAACGGTTGTCATCATCATTGAAAAATTCAGGGGCGCTAATGCGCCCCTGAAACGTTACGGTGCCGGGTAGGTATAAACCTGATGCACCGCTTCAATTTCTGCCAATACCTCTTCGCTTAGCTCCAGATGCAAACTCTCGACGTTAGTTTTGAGCTGCTCCATGGTCGTCGCCCCTAAGAGGGTGCTGGCAACAAACGGCTGACGGCGAACGAACGCCAGCGCCATCTGCGCCGGATCCAGATTATGACGTTTCGCGATATCGACATAGGCGGCTACCGCTTTTTGCGTCTGCTCGCCGCTGTAACGGGTGAAGCGGCTAAACAGCGTGTTGCGCGCCCCGGCCGGTTTTGCGCCGTTAAGGTATTTTCCGGTTAGCGTACCGAATGCCAGGCAGGAGTATGCCAGCAGCTCTACGCCTTCAAACTGGCTGACTTCCGCCAGCGCCACTTCGTAGCTGCGGTTTACCAGGCTGTACGGGTTCTGGATAGTAACAATGCGCGGCAGATTGTGCTTGTCCGCCAGGTGCAAATAGCGCATGACGCCAAATGCCGTTTCGTTCGAGACGCCGATATAGCGAATTTTACCGGCACGTTGGTACTCGGTCAGCGCTTCCAGCGTCTCCAGCAAAGAGACCACCGGCGCGGAGTCAGCCCAGGTGTAGCCCAGCTTGCCAAAGCAGTTGGTTGGGCGCTGCGGCCAGTGAACCTGATAGAGATCGAGATAGTCGGTCTGCAGACGTTTGAGGCTGCTGTGCAGCGCATCGCGAATATTCTTGCGGTCGAGCGCCTGGTTTGGACGGATACCGCTATCGTTATTACGCGTTGGGCCACTGACCTTCGAGGCAATGACCAGCTTCTCGCGGCTACCATGTTTGGCCAGCCAGTTGCCGACGTAGGTCTCGGTTAATCCCTGAGTCTCCGGGCGCGGCGGGACGGGATACATCTCAGCGACATCAATCAGGTTGATGCCCTGGCTGACGGCGTAATCAAGCTGTGCATGGGCGTCGGCTTCGCTATTCTGTTCACCAAACGTCATTGTGCCCAGCCCAAGGGTGCTTATCTCAAGCGAGCTGTGGGGGATACGGTGGTACTGCATAAGCCGGCTTCCTTTTATCAACAGCGTCAGGAAAGAGTCCTGACAAAGGAATATAAAAATGGCAGAGGGGAAGAAAAAGGGGAAGTAAAAAAATAAAAAAGGCCAGCAAGCGGCTGACCTCTACGTTTATCGTTTAATGATTTGCGATACGTCGTCACGGTTGATCTGCATCTGATTACCCTGCTGGTCTTCATAGCTGATAAGACCCGTGTCGTCGTCGACTTCCGGTTTACCGTCAGTAAGAATCATTCGACCATCTTTGGTCGCCATGACGTAATCGCTGCTGCAGCCGGAAACGGCGAAAGCTAAACCTACTGCGGAAATCAATACTGCCCATTTTGTCATCGTTATCCCCTTCATCACCGCACTCTTGATAGTTTAGTAATAACCGACCCAGAGAACAGCATAAAGCAGGAAAATCTTAAAAAAATCAGACATGGCCCCCAAAAGAGGGCCATGAGCAGCAGATTACAGTGGGTTTTTCTTATTTCTCAGGAGATTGAGGCTTTCAACCGAGATGGAGAAGAACATCGCAAAGTAGATGTAGCCTTTTGGTACGTGTACGTCGAAGCTTTCCAGAATCAGCGTAAAGCCAACCAGAATCAGGAAGGACAGGGCCAGCATCTTCACGGATGGATGGCGGTCAACGAACTCACCGATCGAACGAGCCGCAAACATCATCACGCCCACCGCAATCACAACCGCCGCCATCATGATGAACAGATGGTCGGAGAGGCCGACGGCGGTGATCACCGAATCGAGGCTGAAGATGATATCCAGCAGCATAATTTGCACGATAGCGCCGATGAACGAATGCACGTTGGTTTTGATGCTTTCTTCATCGCCTTCAATGGACTCGTGAATTTCCTTACTGGCTTTCCAGATAAGGAACAGCCCACCAAGCAGCAAAATCAAATCGCGAATTGAAATGGCCTGATCGAATACGGTAAACAGCGGGTTAGTCAGTTTGACAACCCAGGCGATAGAGGCCAGCAGCGCCAGACGCATGATCATCGCCCCCATTAACCCAATACGACGGGCATGGGCGCGCTGTGCGGTTGGGAGCTTGGCAACAACCAGAGAGAGAAAAATAATATTATCGATCCCCAGAACGATCTCTAACAGCGTCAGCGTGCCGAGCGCAAGCCAGGCGTTGGGGTCGGTGATCCATGCAAATAACATTAGATAAATCCTGCCAAAAAAACGAAGCGTTAATTGATGTACGTTGAATGGCTACTTATCGGAACGCAGGCAAGACTCTCCCCCGGCAACGGATCCCTGTCGAGACGGGGGAAGGTAAAAGAAAGCCTGTGAGCGAACGATAAATAACGGCAGTGATTATAAGCCCGCCGCGCGGCAGGACAAAAAATTAATACGCTTAAGGCATAAAGTGGCGCGCCAGCAGGGCAGCGGTGAAGTTCTTTTTCAAATAGAAACCGCGCGGCAGCGTCATGATACGCTCACCCTGCGCGCCGATAGCCTCGGTTAATGCTTTGCTGTTTGCTGCTTTTGGACGCAGTTGCAGCACTTCGCCGTGGCGCGCGGTAATCCGCTCGACCTGGCCCAGCACAATCAGGTCCATCAGTTCTTCCCAGTCCATGCGGAGCTGATGCTCTTCTTCAGCGCTGGGCGTCCACAGTAAAGGAGAACCAACCCGGCGTTCCGCCAGTGGAATGGCCCGCTCGCCTTCCACCGGGATCCACAGTACCCGCTTGAGCTTGTGACGCACGTGGCTGTTCTCCCACGTTACGCCAGAATTACCGGTGAGCGGCGCCACGCAGACAAAAGTGGTTTCCAGGGGACGGCCCGCGGCATCGATGGGGATGGTTTTCAGTTCGACGTCCAGCGCGGCGAAATCCTGCTCTGGCTTACTGCCCGCACTGGCACCGAGCCAGATTTCCAACAAAATGCCAATCCAGCCTTTATCGCGTTTTAAATCCTTCGGCGTCACGATGCCGGCCATCGCCGCAAGTTCACCCAACGAATAGCCCGCCAGCCGCTGCGCCTGAGCAAGCAGTTCAGCCTGGGTTTTCGGCGATGAAGGAAGTGGAGCGAGGGTTGACATGATAACGCGCCTTTTGCTTAAAAAATGAACGACAATTTCACCGGGTGTGGATAGAGTTTAACTTTTTCTGAGTAAATATATCAACGCGATGATTCTAATGGTTTTTTTTAAATTACCCACCGAGAGAAAACGGTGAAAAAAAAGGTTTTCCAATTCTGGTCACTGACAATGAACAGGATCTTACACCATGTTATCCACAGAAAAATGGGATAACTGGGGAAAAGCCTCACTACTGTTTCGATTTACAGCCTTGACGTGCGACGAAAATCGAATTTTTGCACAAAAGATGCCTAAGATGTTGGCACAATCTGTGGATAAAACCGACGTTGTTCGATCTTTCATCAATGGAAGGATCGCCTATGTGACGATCATCACGTTATAGCATCATGCAGGCAGATGAATGCTAATAACATAATGAAAAATAGCGTTTTACTGAAAGGGGCTGACATGCGATTATTCAGAGTACTCTGGGTTTTCCCTGGGTAAACCCCTACTTCTTCACAACTCTATCCACAGAAAAAGTGAATAAAATCGGCCACAGGTACGCTTTGCTGTTTATAACTATGATGATTACTGTGAGTTATTCAAATGTTATTCGGGATGAGGCTGTGCAATAGAGTGGTTTACCGTTTCCAGCGAGTGTGAAACAATCATTCACATTGAAGCTTATTTTGAGGTAGTCCGGTGATTGATGACGATGGCTACCGCCCAAATGTTGGTATTGTAATTTGCAATCGTCAGGGCCAGGTTATGTGGGCTCGGCGCTATGGTCAGCACTCCTGGCAATTCCCGCAAGGGGGCATAAACCCCGGTGAGACAGCAGAACAGGCGATGTATCGGGAACTCTTCGAAGAAGTTGGATTAAGCCGTAAGGATGTACGGATCCTCGCTTCGACCCGAAACTGGTTGCGTTACAAGTTGCCGAAACGTTTGGTGCGTTGGGACACAAAGCCGGTTTGTATCGGCCAGAAACAAAAGTGGTTTCTCTTGCAGTTGATCGGCAATGACGCGGATATCAATATGCAGACCAGCAGCACGCCGGAATTTGATGGCTGGCGCTGGGTGAGTTACTGGTATCCGGTGCGCCAGGTCGTTTCGTTTAAACGTGACGTCTACCGCCGGGTGATGAAAGAGTTCGCCAGTGTAGTCATGGCGCTTGCGGAGAGCGCGCCAAAACCGCAAAGCGCGCCTGCTTATCGACGCAAAAGAGGTTAAGCCACGCATATTATGCTCACTCGCTTACGCGAAATAGTTGAGAAGGTCGCGAGTGCGCCTCGGCTAAACGAGGCGCTGGATATTCTGGTTACCGATGTCTGCCAGGCGATGGAGACAGAAGTATGCTCGGTTTATCTTGCCGACAACGATCGACGCTGCTTCTACCTGATGGCGACCCGCGGCCTCAAAAAACCGCGCGGTCGTACCATTACGCTCGCCTTTGATGAAGGTATCGTCGGCTTGGTGGGCCGCCTGGCAGAGCCTATCAACCTCGCCGACGCGCAAAAACACCCCAGCTACAAATATATTCCTTCCGTAAAAGAAGAACGTTTCCGTGCGTTCCTTGGCGTACCGATTATTCAGCGTCGTCAGCTACTGGGCGTACTGGTCGTACAGCAGCGTGAACTGCGTCAGTTTGATGAAAGCGAAGAATCATTCCTGGTGACGCTGGCCACGCAGATGGCGGCGATCCTCTCTTTGTCTCAGCTCACTGCGTTATTCGGGCAGTACCGTCAAACGCGCGTACGTGCGCTTCCGGCGTCGCCGGGCGTGGCGATTGCCGAAGGCTGGATGGATGCCACGCTGCCGCTGATGGAACAGGTCTATGAAGCGTCGTCGCTTGATACGGCGCTTGAGCGTGAACGCCTGACCGGGGCGCTGGAAGAGGCCGCTAACGAGTTTCGCCGCTACAGCAAGCGTTTTGCCGCCGGCGCGCAGAAAGAGACTGCGGCTATTTTCGACCTCTATTCACACCTGTTGTCCGATGCCAGCCTACGCCGCGAACTGTTTGCCGAAGTCGACAAAGGCGCGGTAGCAGAATGGGCGGTGAAAAAAATCGTTGAGAAATTTGCCGAACAGTTTGCTGCGCTGCGCGATGGTTATCTGAAAGAGCGAGCCGGCGATCTCCGCACGCTGGGGCAACGATTACTGTTTCATCTTGATGACACGACCACCGGTGCTAATGCCTGGCCGGAACGCTTTATTCTGGTTGCGGATGAGCTGTCTGCTGCCACGCTCGCCGAACTGCCGCAGGATCGGTTAGCGGGCGTCGTGGTACGCGATGGCGCGGCTAACTCCCATGCGGCGATCATGGTTAGGGCTTTAGGGATCCCGACGGTGATGGGGGCCGACATTCAGCCGGCGATCCTTCACGGGCGAACGCTGGTGGTGGACGGCTATCGCGGCGAGCTGCTGGTCGATCCGGAACCGATCCTGATTCAGGAATATCAGCGTCTTATTAGCGAAGAGAACGAACTCAGCCGTCTGGCGGAAGGCGATGTTGATCGTCCGGCTGAGCTGAAAAGCGGTGAGCGCGTCAAAGTTATGCTTAATGCGGGCCTGAGCCCGGAGCACGAACAGATGCTGGGGCGCCGTATCGATGGTATTGGCCTGTACCGCACCGAAATTCCCTTTATGCTGCAAAGTGGCTTCCCTTCCGAAGAGGAACAGGTGGCGCAGTATCAGGGGATGCTGCAGATGTTCAATGATAAGCCGGTTACGCTGCGCACGCTGGATGTCGGGGCCGATAAGCAACTGCCGTATATGCCGATCAGCGAAGAAAACCCCTGCCTGGGCTGGCGCGGTATTCGCATTACGCTCGACCAGCCGGAGATTTTCCTGGTTCAGGTGCGCGCCATGCTGCGTGCCAATGCGGCAACCGGCAATCTGAGCATTTTGCTGCCGATGATCACTAGCCTTGAAGAGGTGGATGAGGCTCGCAGGCTTATCGATCGCGCCGGCCGCGAAGTGGAAGAGATGATTGGTTACGCTATTCCGAAGCCGCGTCTGGGGATCATGCTGGAAGTGCCATCGATGGTGTTTATGCTGCCGAATCTGGCAAATCGCATCGACTTTATCTCGGTCGGTACCAATGATCTGACGCAATACGTTCTGGCGGTGGACCGCAACAACACTCGGGTAGCCAGCATTTACGATAGTCTGCACCCCGGCATGATTCGGGTGCTGTCGATGATCGTGCAGGAAACCGAACGCTACGGTATCGATCTTCGCCTGTGCGGTGAAATGGCCGGCGATCCGATGTGCGTCACCATTCTGATTGGCCTCGGTTTTCGTCATCTCTCGATGAACGGTCGTTCAGTGGCGCGCGTGAAATATCTGCTGCGCCATATCGATCTCGAGGACGCGCAAACCCTGGCACAGCGCAGTCTGGATGCGCAAATGGCGACCGAAGTCCGTCATCAGGTGGCGGCGTTTATGGAACGTCGCGGCCTCGGTGGCCTGATTCGCGGCGGCCTCTGACCATTCCGCTCTCCCTTTGCGGGAGAGCGGGGTCTGCGCGCTATACATATCTTTTACATCTTCCACGCATCATCTCTCATCACCCTTGTGCTATTATTCGCACCTTTGGAGCGTCTGAAGCTTTCGGCGCGCATCTCTACCGCTGTCCACTTTCGGCGGAATAACAAGCATTTGTGGTGACAGATGAATAGTGGTTATCTGCGTTTCCCGGACATTGATCCGGTAATTTTTTCCATCGGACCGGTCTCCCTGCATTGGTACGGCATGATGTACCTGGTGGGCTTTATCTTCGCAATGTGGCTGGCTACGCGTCGCGCTAATCGCCCGAACAGCGGCTGGACAAAAAATGAAGTTGAAAACCTGCTGTACGCGGGCTTCCTCGGGGTCTTCCTCGGCGGACGCATCGGCTACGTCATGTTCTACAACTTTGACCTGTTCCTGCAGGATCCGCTCTATCTGTTCCGCGTCTGGGACGGTGGGATGTCCTTCCACGGCGGCCTGATTGGGGTGATCGTGGTGATGATTATCTTCGCCAGACGCACCAAGCGCACCTTCTTCCAGGTCTCCGACTTCATTGCGCCGCTGATCCCATTTGGCTTAGGCTGTGGCCGTCTGGGCAACTTTATCAATGGCGAACTGTGGGGCCGCGTCGATCCAAGCTTCCACTACACCATGCTCTTCCCTGGCTCCCGCGCAGAAGATATCGCGCTGCTGCCATCCCATCCAGAATGGCAAACGCTGTTTGACACTTACGGTTCACTGCCGCGTCATGCTTCCCAGCTGTACGAACTGGCGCTGGAAGGCATCGTGCTGTTCCTGATTCTGAACTTCTTTATCCGTAAACCACGCCCGGCGGGTTCGGTCTCCGGTCTGTTCCTGATTGGCTACGGCATGTTCCGTATCATCTGCGAATTCTTCCGCCAGCCGGATGCGCAGTTCACCGGCGAGTGGGTTCAGTACATCAGCATGGGGCAAATCCTTTCCGTACCGATGGTCCTTGCGGGTATCATTATGATGGTCTGGGCGTTTCGTCGTCCGCAGAAACAGATTTCCTGAGGAAGCATGAAACAGTATCTCGAACTGATGCAAAAGGTGCTCGATGAGGGCACACCAAAGAATGACCGCACCGGCACCGGTACGATCTCCATTTTTGGCCACCAGATGCGCTTCAACCTAAAAGACGGTTTCCCGCTGGTGACCACTAAGCGTTGCCATTTGCGCTCTATCATCCATGAACTGCTGTGGTTCCTGCAGGGTGACACTAACGTGGCTTATCTGCATGAAAACAACGTCAGCATCTGGGACGAGTGGGCTGATGAAAATGGCAACTTAGGCCCGGTATACGGCAAGCAGTGGCGAGCATGGCCGACGCCTGATGGACGCCATATCGACCAGATCACCACCGTCGTCAACCAGCTGAAAAATGACCCGGACTCGCGCCGTATCATCGTTTCTGCATGGAATGTTGGTGAATTGGACAAAATGGCGCTGGCGCCGTGCCACGCTTTCTTCCAGTTCTATGTGGCGGATGGCAAGCTGTCCTGCCAGCTTTACCAGCGCTCCTGCGACGTGTTCCTCGGCCTGCCGTTTAACATTGCCAGCTATGCGCTGCTGGTGCACATGATGGCGCAGCAGTGCGACCTGGAAGTGGGGGATTTTGTCTGGACCGGTGGCGATACCCACCTGTACAGCAACCACATGGAACAGACTGCGCTGCAGTTAACGCGGGAACCACGCGCGCTGCCGAAGCTGGTGATTAAGCGCAAACCTGAGTCGATTTTCGACTACCGCTTTGATGACTTCGAAATCGAAGGCTACGACCCGCACCCGGGCATCAAAGCGCCGGTGGCTATTTAACCGAGCAAACTTATCAACCGGCGCACACTGCGCCGGTTTTTTTATGCCTGGCTCAGGAGTCTGGCAACACCGGATCCCCAGCGTCATTTTGCGCGGTGGATTCCAGCCTGTCGTTGTGGTTACTGCAACCCGTACTTTTTCTTCCGTCGCGCCTCGTGAACGTCAAATCCTCTGCTCGTACAGCAATTTTGCACCCGACATACTCACCACCATGAACAGAGAACATGGTTTCACCCTGATCGAGACGTTAGTGGCGATGACGTTAGTGCTCATCCTCTGCGTTTCTGGCCTTTACGGTTGGCAAAGCTGGCAGCAATCGCAGAGGCTCTGGCAAAGCGCCAGCGCGCTACGGGAATATATGCTTTATCTGCGAAACGATGCTAACTGGCACAATATCGACCGCCGTGTGCGGGTAAACCGAGCGGCGCAGCATTGGTGCCTTGTGGCCGATGACGCAGTATTGAATGACTGCCCTTCGGGAAATCCTGCGATCTTCCGGCCGCTATGGCCAGAAATTATGGTCAGCAACATCACGCCCAATTTAGCCTTCTTTGGCCTGCGTAACACTGCATGGGCGGGGAGTATCACGCTCTCAAATGCGTCGGGCAGTTGGAGCGTAGTGGTTTCAGGCTGGGGGAGAGTTCGGCTGTGCGAGGCGGCAACATGCTAATGCGCGGCTTTTCATTGCTGGAAGTCCTAATCGCCATGGCGATCAGCAGCGTTTTGCTGCTGGGCGCATCACGTTTCTTACCGGCCTTACAGCTCGGCGTTCTGCAGCAGATGCGCCAGCAGGCGCTGGAGGAGGATCTTTGGCAGCCGCTGTTTACGGTGGCAAAGCATATACAGCGTGCGGGCTACTGCGCTGGCGATACGTGCCACGGTGAGTCGCTGTATCTCGCTTCGCGCGGCGATTGCCTTATTGCCCGCTGGGACGGTAACAATAACGGCCGCTGGGAGACGTCACCAAATGATGAGGCTGATAGCATCGGCTTTCGCCTGAACTCAGGGGCGCTGGAGACCCTGCGGGGTGCGACGAGCTGCGAAGGTAAAGGGTGGTTCAAAATGAACGACCCTTCTGCCATGACTATCACCGGGTTTCAGGTGTTACGCACCCGACAAAACGGTTTTTCGGCGGAATTTACCCTTACTCTGTCCGCAATTACCGGGCAGGGAGAGACGGCAAATGCCCGCTACAGCGTAACGGGATATAACCAATGAACCGTGAAAAGGGCGTCTCTTCGCTGGCGATGGTGCTGATGCTTTTGCTCCTCGGCAGCTTGATGCTGCAAGGTCTTAATCAGGTCCAGCGGCAACAGCTGGCGATGGTGAATGATGAAACCCTTGCGCTGCGCAAAGCCGCCAGCGTCCATTCGGCGCTGCAGTGGGGAAAAGTGCAATCATGGGACGTCACCGTAGGGCAACAATGCCGGTCCTACGATAAAACCAGTCGGGTTTGTTTACGCTTGTGGGGGGATGGTACCGCACTGTTGATTGCGCAAAGTGAAGCGCTAAGGCTCTGGCAGTCTGGAGTTTGGACGACAGGTAACATTCACTTCTCAACGCATGGCTGGAGTGATTTCTGCCCTCTTAAGGAGATTGCGCGATGTCTGCCACTGTAAAATCGCAAGGATTTAGTCTGCCGGAAGTGATGTTGGCTATGTTTCTGATGGTCAGCGTAGTAACGGCGCTGGGGGGATACTATCGCGGGCTTGCGGCGGCAGGCTTGCAGCTTCAGCAATATCGTCTGCTGTGGCGCTACGCCTGGGAGCAAACGCAGCGTCAGGCGGCGACGTTACCTGACGATTGGCAAAGCCAGCGGCTACAGACATCATCAGCATCTTGTGTCAGCATCAATGCTACTATTATCACCCCGATGGGCAAGCAGGGGCGCATGACGCGCCTGCATTGTCCGGTCAGTCAGTAGTCAGGAGCGAATATGTTACGGGTCTACCACTCCAACCGTCTGGATGTGCTGGAAGCATTGATGGAATTTATTGTTGAGCAGGACCGGCTGGCTGACCCCTTCGAGCCTGAAATGATCCTAGTACAGAGTACCGGGATGGCGCAGTGGCTGCAGATGACGCTGTCACAGCGCTTTGGTATTGCCGCGAATATTGATTTCCCGCTGCCCGCGAGTTTTATCTGGGATATGTTTACCCGCGTGTTGCCTGAGATCCCAGGCGAAAGCGCCTTTAACAAGCAGAGTATGAGCTGGAAGCTGATGACGCTGCTGCCGGGGATGTTGGATGACGAAGCTTTTACCCCGCTGCGCCATTACCTGACCGATGACGCCGACAAGCGCAAGCTGTTCCAGTTAGCTTCCCGCGTAGCCGATCTCTATGACCAATATCTGGTTTATCGCCCGCAGTGGCTGACCGAGTGGGAAGCCGGGAAGTTGGTCGACGGCGTGGGCGATGCCCAGCAATGGCAAGCACCGTTGTGGAAAGCGCTGGTGGAGCACACCGCTGCGCTCGGACAACCGTTGTGGCACCGTGCCAACCTCTATCAACGTTTTATCGATACGCTGGAAAACAGCAGTGAACCGTTCGCGGGTTTGCCATCACGCGTCTTTATTTGCGGCATTTCTGCACTCCCCCCAGTGTATCTGCACGCGCTGCAGGCGCTGGGTAAACACGTTGATATCTACGTGCTGTTCACCAACCCTTGCCGCTACTACTGGGGCGATATAAAGGATCCGGCATTTTTAGCCAGATTGATGGCGCGCCAGCGCCGTCATTACCGTGAACAGCGAGAATTACCGCTGTTCCAGGATGCCCACAGTGCTCCGGGGCTGTTTAACGACGACGGCGAGCAGGATGTCGGTAACCCGATGCTGGCCTCCTGGGGCAAGCTGGGACGGGATTATATTTATCTGCTGGCAGGGCTTGAACGCTATCAGGAGCTCGATGCGTTTGTCGATATTGAGCCCGATAACCTGCTGCACGATCTGCAGTACGATGTGCTGGAGCTGAAGAATAGCGCCATCGCCGGGCGGACAGCCGAAGAGTTCGCCAGCAGTGGTAACAAACGCCCGCTGGCGCTGGATGACCGCAGCCTGACCGTTCATGTCTGTCATAGCCCGCAGCGCGAGGTGGAAATCCTACACGATCGTCTGCTGGCGATGCTGGAGGCAGATCCCACCCTAACGCCGCGCGACATCATCGTGATGGTGGCGGATATCGACAGTTACAGTCCGTTTATTCAGGCCGTATTCGGCAGCGCCACCGGCGAGCGCTATCTGCCATATGCGATTTCTGACCGCCGGGCTCGGCAGGCCCACCCGGCGATGCAGGCGTTTATCACTCTGCTCTCGCTGCCGGATAGCCGCTTCACCAGTGAAGATGTGCTGGCGCTGCTCGACGTTCCAGTACTGGCCGCGCGCTTTAATATTGATGAAGCGGGGCTTTTGTATCTTCGTCAGTGGGTTAACGAATCCGGCGTGCGCTGGGGGATGGACGACGATAACGTCCGTGAGCTGGATCTGCCTGCCACCGGGCAACACACCTGGCGTTTTGGCCTGACGCGTATGCTACTCGGCTATGCGATGGAGAGCAGCCAGGGCGAGTGGCAGGATGTGCTGCCGTATGACGAATCCAGCGGCCTGATTGCCGAATTGGTTGGCCATCTGGCTTCACTGTTGATGCAGCTTAACCGCTGGCGGCAGGTGCTGACGCAGGCGCGTTCGCTAGACGAATGGCTGCCGGTGTGCCGAGAAATGCTCAACGACTTCTTCTTACCCGATCAGGACACCGAAGCGGCGCTGACGCTGATTGAGCAGCAGTGGCAGGCGATTATCGCCCAGGGCGTGCAGTCGCAGTACGGCAGTGAAGTACCGCTTTCGCTGCTGCGCGATGAACTGGCGCAGCGCCTGGACCAGGAACGTATTAGCCAGCGTTTCCTCGCCGGGCCTATCAATATTTGTACCCTAATGCCGATGCGGTCAATCCCCTTCAAAGTGGTGTGTCTGCTGGGGATGAACGACGGTATTTACCCGCGCGCGCTGGCGCCGCTCGGTTTTGACCTGATGAGCCAAAAGCCGGTGCGCGGTGACCGTAGCCGTCGTGATGATGACCGCTATCTGTTCCTGGAAGCGATGATGTCAGCGGAAAAAGCGCTTTATATCAGCTATATCGGTCGCTCTATCCAGGACAACAGCGAACGCTATCCGTCGGTGCTGGTGCAGGAACTATTGGATTATATCGGCCAAAGCCATTGTCTGGTGGGCGATGAGGGGCTGAACTGCGATGAAAGCGAGCAGCGGGTCAAAGAGCACATCATGCACCAGCACAGCCGTATGCCGTTCGACGCAGAAAACTATCGGGCCGATGAGCGCCAAAGCTATGCCCATGAGTGGCTGGCGGCGGCCAGTCAGCAGGGCGAGGCCCACGCTGATTTTATTCAGCCGCTTGAACCGTTGGAACTCACCACGCTGCCGCTGGAACAACTACAGCGCTTCTGGCGTCATCCGGTGCGGGCGTTCTTCCAGCTCCGATTACAGGTTAACTTCCGCAGCGAAGAGAGCGATATACCGGATACGGAACCCTTTACTCTTGAAGGGCTGACCCGCTATCAGTTAAACCAGCAGTTGCTGAATACGCTCATTGAGCAGCAAGAGCCGGATCGCATGTACCGGCGCTACCGTGCTGCGGGTGAGCTGCCTTACGGCCCGTTTGGTGAAATTGCCTGGGAAGCACAGCGTCAGGAGATGACCGCGCTGGCCAGCCGGGTGATTGAATATCGCCGACCGGGGAAGAGCATGGAAATCGATCTCGAATGCGACGGGGTTAACATAACCGGATGGTTACCACAGGTTCAGGAGAATGGACTGTTGCGCTGGCGGCCATCTTTGCTTAGCGTTTCACAAGGAATGCAACTTTGGCTGGAACACCTTGTCTACTGTGCTAGCGGTGGCAATGGAGAAAGCCGGTTGCTGCTGAGAAAAGAGGGGGAGTGGTGTTTCCCTCCGCTGGCACCTGATGAGGCGAGCGCCTATCTGGCCCAGTTAGTTAAAGGTTATCGACAGGGCATGTGCCAGCCGCTGCTGTTTTTACCTGAGAGCGGCGGGGCATGGATAAAAGCCTGTTACGATGCCGAAAATGATGCCATCTTAAGGGATGAAGAGACCCTGCAAAAAGCGCGCAGTAAATTTTTGCAGACCTACGAAGGGAATATGGTGGTGAGCGGAGAAGGGGCTGACGTCTGGTATCAACGCCTATGGCGGACTCTGGAAACTGCGCAGTACGAAGCCATCGTTGAGCAAACGACGCCGTATCTGCTCCCTGTATTTCGCTTCAATCAGTCAGTTTGATTGTATAAAAATTGCGCAAGTTGAGTGGTTGAATTACTATGCGCAACGCGTCACGGACTGATGAGAGGTAGCCCGGATTAGGCAGTTTGCCCTGTTCCGGGACGTCCCCGGTAAGGCGCTGGCCGGGCTACCTGCACAAGCATTAAGATTTGTTAGCAGTATTTGTTAATGGTGAGGTCCGTGAATGCCCCGCAGTATTTGGTTGAGTATTGTTGTTTTAGTCACTGCCCTTTGGGCGACCGTCGGTCAGGCAGACACCGGGTGGCAGCCGATTAAGGAAACCATCCGCAAAAGCGAAAAGGACACTCGCCAGTATCAGGCTATTACGCTGGATAATCATATGGTTGTCCTGCTGGTTTCCGATCCGCAGGCGGTGAAATCACTGTCGGCGCTGGTGGTGCCTATTGGTTCGTTGGAAGATCCTGACACCCATCCGGGGCTCGCGCACTATCTTGAGCACATGACGCTGATGGGCTCAAAAAACTACCCGCAGCCTGACAATCTTGCCGAATTCTTAAAAATGCACGGCGGCAGCCACAATGCGAGTACCGCCCCGTATCGCACGGCTTTCTATCTGGAAGTCGAGAATGATGCTTTACAGGGGGCGGTCGACCGACTTGCCGATGCCATTGCTTCGCCACTGCTGGATAAAAAATACGTCGATCGCGAGCGTAACGCGGTGAATGCGGAGCTGACCATGGCGCGTACCCGTGACGGTATGCGCATGGCGCAGGTGAGTGCTGAAACCATCAACCCGGCGCACCCAGGCGCGCGATTCTCCGGTGGCAACCTTGAAACATTGAGCGACAAACCGAATAGCCCCGTTTACGACGCCCTGCTGGCATTCCGCGACAAGTACTATTCCGCCAACCTGATGAAAGCGGTGATTTACAGCAATAAGCCGCTGCCTGAACTGGCCAAAATCGCCGCCCAGACCTACGGTCGCGTACCGAATAAATCGATTGAACGCCCGGAAATCACCGTTCCCGTGGTCACCGATGCACAAAAGGGCATTGTGATTCACTATGTGCCGGCGCTGCCGCGCAAAGTACTGCGCGTGGAGTTCCGTATCGACAACAACTCGGCTCAATTCCGCAGCAAAACCGATGAACTGATCACCTATATGATCGGCAACCGTACCCCGGGCACCTTATCCGACTGGCTGCAAAAACAGGGGCTGGTGGAAGGTATTCGTGCCGATTCCGATCCGGTGGTTAACGGCAACAGCGGCGTGCTGGCGATCTCCGCTACCCTGACTGATAAAGGCCTCGCGCACCGCGATGAGGTCGTTGCCGCCATTTTCCGCTACCTCGATGTGATGCGCGAGAAAGGCATCGACAAAAGTTACTTCGATGAACTGGCCCACGTGCTGGATCTCGACTTCCGCTATCCGTCGATTAACCGCAACATGGACTACGTTGAATGGTTGGCGGATACCATGATCCGCGTCCCGGTTCAGCACACGCTGGACGCAGTGAACATTGCCGACCAGTATGACGCGAAAGCGGTGAACGATCGCCTGGCGATGATGACTCCGCAGAACGCGCGTATCTGGTACATCAGCCCGAAAGAGCCGCATAACAAAGTGGCCTATTTCGTGGATGCGCCGTATCAGGTCGACAAAATCAGCGCGGAGACCTTCAGCAAATGGCAGAAGGCTTCCAGCGCGATTGATCTCAGTCTTCCGAAATTGAACCCGTATATTCCGGATGACTTCACGCTGATTAAGCCTGAGAAAAGTACCGATCACCCGCAGCTTATCGTCGATGAGCCACAGTTGCGCCTGGTATACATGCCGAGCCGCTATTTTGCCAGTGAGCCGAAAGCCGACATCACGATGATCCTGCGCAATCCCCAGGCGATGGACAGCGCGAAAAGCCAGGTGATGTTCGCGCTTAATGACTATCTGGCGGGTATTGCGCTGGACCAGCTCAGCAACCAGGCTGCCGTCGGAGGCATTAGCTTCTCAACCGGGGCTAATAATGGCCTGATGCTCAACGCCAACGGCTACACCCAGCGTCTGCCGCAGCTTTTCGATGCGCTGCTGCAGGGCTATTTCAGCTACACGCCAACCGAAGAACAGCTTGAACAGGCCAAGTCCTGGTACAAGCAGATGATGGATTCGGCGGAGAAGGGCAAAGCCTACGAACAGGCGATTATGCCGATACAGATGGTCTCGCAGGTGCCGTATTTCCAGCGCGACGAGCGCAAAGCGCTGCTGCCGTCCATTACCTTGAAAGAGGTGATGGAGTACCGCGACCAGCTTAAGGCGGGTGGGCGTCCGGAGTTTATGGTGATAGGTAACCTGAGCCGCGAGCAGTCTACGACGCTTGCGCGTAATGTGCAGACGCAGCTTGGCGCGCACGGCAACGAATGGTGTCGGAATAAAGATGTGCTGGTCGACAAGCAGCAGAACGCCATCTTTGAAAAAGCCGGCAGCAGCACCGATTCCGCGCTGGCCGCGGTGTTCGTCCCGCCAAATGTGGATGAGTTCTCAAGCTCGGCGGCAAGCGCCATGCTGGCGCAAATCGTCCAGCCGTGGTTCTACACCCAGCTGCGAACCGAGGAACAATTGGGCTATGCAGTGTTTGCTTTCTCAATGAATATTGGCCGCCAGTGGGGCATGGGATTCCTGTTGCAAAGTAACGAAAAACAGCCGGCCTTCCTGTGGGAACGCTTTAAGGCCTTCTTCCCGACGGCGGAACAAAAGCTGCGAGCGATGAAGCCGGAAGAGTTTGCCCAAATCCAGCAGGCGGTGATTGCCGATATGCTGCAAGCGCCGCAAACGCTCGGTGACGAAGCCTCGCAGCTGAGCAAAGATTTCGATCGCGGTAATATGGCCTTCGATTCACGTGCTAAAGTAGTGGCCCAAATT
The DNA here is from genome assembly GCF_001571285.1 of Kluyvera cryocrescens NBRC 102467. Taxonomy (GTDB): domain Bacteria; phylum Pseudomonadota; class Gammaproteobacteria; order Enterobacterales; family Enterobacteriaceae; genus Kluyvera; species Kluyvera cryocrescens. The sequence continues at coordinate 43,478 of NZ_BCTM01000016.1, forward strand.
AAGCTGTTAACGCCGCAAAAGCTTGCCGATTTCTTCCACCAGACGGTGGTCGAACCGCAGGGGATGACGGTCCTGTCGCAGGTATCCGGTAGCCAGAACGGCAAGGTTGACTATGCTCACCCTGAAGGCTGGAAGGTGTGGCAGAGCATCACCGCGTTGCAGCAATCCTTACCCTTAAGACGAGAGAACGAATGACCGATACCGCCGAGTCCCTTGATCCCCTGCGCTTGCCCCTTCTGGGTGAGCGTCTGATTGAAGCCTCAGCGGGCACCGGAAAAACCTTCACCATCGCCGCACTGTATCTGCGGCTTCTGCTGGGGCTCGGCGGCGAGTCCGCCTATCCCCGGCCGGTTAACGTCGAAGAACTGCTGGTGGTGACCTTCACCGAAGCCGCCACCGAAGAGCTGCGCGGGCGCATTCGTAGCAACATCCACGAGCTGCGCGTTGCCTGCCTGCGTAACGCCACCGACAATCCCCTCTACGCCAGCCTGCTGACGGAAATCGACGATCTCCAGCAAGCGGCGAGCGTGCTGCTGCTGGCCGAACGTCAGATGGACGATGCGGCGGTCTTTACCATTCACGGCTTCTGCCAGCGTATGCTCAGCCTTAATGCCTTTGAGTCTGGGATGCTGTTTGAACAGCAATTGATCGAAGACGAATCTCAACTGCGCTACCAGGCCTGCGCCGACTTCTGGCGACGCCACTGCTATCCGTTGAACCGCGAGATCGCGCAGGTGATTGTGGCATCGTGGAAAGGGCCGCAGGATCTGCTGAAGTCCATCGATCGCTACCTGCAAGGGGAAGCGCCGCAGCTGAAAATGCCGATAAGCGCCGAGGAAACGCTGGAATCCCGCCATCAAAAGATCCTTGCGCAGATTAGCGAGATTAAGCACCTGTGGCTAACGCACGTTGGCGAACTGGATGCGCTGCTGGAAAACTCGGGCATCGACAGGCGCAAATTTAACCGCGGTAATCAGGGTAAATGGATCGACAAAATCAGCAGTTGGGCGCAGGAAGAGACGCAAAACTACCAATTGCCCGATGCGCTGGAAAAATTCAGCCAACCGTTCCTCGTCGAACGCACCAAAGCGGGCGGTGAGGTACCAACGCACCCTCTATTCAGCGCTATCGAACGGCTGCTGGATTCGCCGCTGACTCTTAACGATCTGGTGATTGCCCAGGCGATGACGGAAATACGTGACGCGGTGGCGCGTGAGAAACGCCGTCGCGGCGAGCTCGGCTTTGATGACATGCTGAGCCGTCTCGATGAAGCCCTGCACGGTGACAGCGGTGATGCGCTGGCCGCCGCTATACGCCAGCGTTTTCCGGTGGCGATGATTGATGAATTCCAGGACACCGATCCGCAACAGTACCGTATATTCCGCCGTATCTGGCGACAGCAGCCGGAGACCGCGCTGCTACTGATTGGCGATCCGAAACAGGCCATCTACGCCTTCCGCGGCGCCGATATTTTCACCTACATGCGCGCGCGTGGCGACGTGGCCGCGCATTACACGCTCGACACTAACTGGCGTTCGGCGCCGGGGATGGTTGAGAGCGTCAACCGCCTGTTTGGGTTGGTTGATAATCCCTTTATGTTCCGCGATATTCCGTTCCTGCCGGTCAAATCGGCGGATAAAAACGCCTCGCTGCGCTTTGAGATCGATGGTGAAAAACAGCCGGCGATGAACCTGTGGTTGATGCCAGGTGAAGGGGTCAGCGCGGGAGATTATCAAAATGTGATGGCCCAGCAGTGCGCAGCGCAAATTCGCGACTGGCTGACCGCAGGCCAACGCGGCACGGCGCTGCTGTGGCGCGGTAAAAAAGCCGAACCGGTGAAGGCTTCCGATATCACGGTGCTGGTGCGTAACCGTCAGGAGGCGTCGCTGATTCGCGATGCGTTGAATGCGTTGGCCATCCCTTCGGTCTATCTATCAAACCGCGACAGCGTGTTTGAAACCCCGGAGGCGCAGGAATTACTGTGGGTACTGCAGGCAGTGCTTACGCCGGAGCGGGAAAATACACTGCGCAGCGCGCTGGCGACATCAATGTTCGGCCTCAACGCGCGGGATATCGAACGGCTAAATCAGGACGAAAATGCCTGGGATGCGCTGGTGGAGGAATTTACCGACTACCGCACGACCTGGCAGCGGCGCGGCGTAATGCCGATGATCCGTTCCCTGATGAGTGCGCGGTCGCTGGCGGAAAACTTACTGGCGACGCACGGCGGCGAGCGGCGTTTAACCGATATCCTGCACCTCAGCGAACTGTTGCAAGAAGCCGCGACTCAGCTTGAAAGCGAGCATGCGCTGGTGCGCTGGCTGAATCAGCAGGTGGCTGAACCCGACACCAACGCCTCCAGCCAGCAGATGCGTCTGGAGAGCGACAAACACCTGGTGCAGATTGTCACCATTCACAAATCGAAAGGGCTGGAGTATCCGCTGGTCTGGCTGCCATTTATCGCCCGTTTCCGTAAAGAGAAGCAGGCGTTTTATCACGACCGGCGCTCCTTTGCGGCGGTACTCGATCTTAATGAAAGCGAGGAGAGCCTCGAGCTGGCGGAAGCCGAACGTCTGGCGGAGGATCTGCGCCTGCTGTACGTGGCGTTAACCCGCGCCGTCTGGCATTGCAGTCTGGGCATCGCACCGTTGACCGCGCGGCGTAGCGATAAACCGACCGAGACCGAATTACATCACAGCGCCCCGGGGCGACTGCTGCAAAAAGGCGAGGTGCTGACCGCCGCAGGGCTGGAGTCCTGCCTGCTTGCATTGTGCGACGAGCATATCGCGCTGACGCGGGTTACATCGCCGGACGATGCCCGCTGGCAGCCAATACAGGCCGAAATGCCCGAACTGACGGCACGTCAGGTATTGCGACGCGTGCTGGATGATTGGCGGGTGACCAGCTATTCCGGGCTGCAACAAAGCGGGCACAGCGTCGCGCAGGATTTACTGCCACGCCTGGATATCGACGCTGCCGGCGCCGGAGAAATGCAGCCGGAGCCGGCGATGACGCCGCACAACTTCCCGCGCGGGGCGTCGCCGGGGACTTTCCTGCATAGTCTGTTTGAAGACCTCGACTTTACCCAGCCGATTGACCCCGCGTGGATGCGGGAAAAGCTGCAAAGCAACGGCTTTGGCGAAGAGTGGGAGCCGGTACTCACCGAGTGGATTTCGCAGGTACTGGCGGCTCCGCTGGCAGAGAGCGGAATTGCGCTCAATCAACTCAGCGCTCGGCAAAAACAGGTGGAGATGGAATTTTATCTACCGATTACCAAAGCGCTGGATGCGCGAGCGCTGGATGCCTTAACCCGCCGCTATGATCCCCTGTCCGCAGGCTGCCCTGAGCTGGATTTCCGCCAGGTGCGCGGCATGCTGAAAGGGTTTATCGACCTCGTTTTCCGTCACGACGGGCGTTATTACCTGCTGGACTATAAATCTAACTATCTGGGTGAAAACGGTGAGGCCTACACCCAGCAGGCGATGGCGCAAGCGATGCAGGCGCACCGCTATGATCTGCAATACCAGCTTTATACCCTGGCGTTGCACCGCTATCTGCGCCACCGCATTGCGGATTACGATTACGAGCGACATTTTGGCGGCGTGATTTATCTGTTCCTGCGCGGCGTAGACGGGGAGGCCGGTGAGCAGGGGATTTTCACGACCCGACCGGACCCGGCGCTGATTATGGCAATGGACGCGCTGTTTGCTGGAGAGGAAAAAGACGCATGACGCTGGAACAACGCCTGCTAGACGCCGTTGAACTGAAACTGTTGCGCCCGCTGGATGTGCAGTTTGCGCTCATGGTGGCGCAGAACGAGCATCCTGCGGTGATGCTGGCAGCCGCGATGCTCAGCCGCGATACCGGGGAAGGGCACGTTTGTTTGCCGCTGGCGCATCTGACGCCAGAAATGCAGGCGAAAGGCCGCGTGCGTGAACTGTGGCAACAGCTGTTTGCCGAGGTCGGTGCGCCGGATAATTGGGAATCGTTACTGCTTTCCTCGCAGGCAGTGAGCGACGGGGAGCGTCCATCGCCGCTGATTCTCAGCCGTGAGCGCCTGTATCTGAATCGTATGTGGCACAACGAACTGACCGTCGCGCGTTTCTTTAGCGATACGCAGGCACCGTTTGCCGTTGATGAAGGTCAGTTGGCGACGACGTTAAATGCGCTGTTCCCGGCGAGCGATACGGTGGACTGGCAGAAAGTGGCCGCCGCCGTTGCCCTGACGCGGCGAATTTCGGTGATCTCCGGTGGTCCGGGGACGGGGAAAACCACGACTGTCGCCAAACTGCTGGCGGCGCTGGTGCAGATGTCGGGTACGGAAAAATGCCGGATTCGTCTGGCGGCGCCGACCGGAAAAGCGGCAGCCCGTTTAACCGAATCACTCGGCGCGGCGCTGCGCAAGCTGGATTTGAGTGAAGAACAAAAAACGATGTTGCCCGCCGATGCCAGCACGCTGCATCGCCTGCTGGGCGCGCAGCCCGGCAGCCAAAGGCTGCGCTACCACGCGGATAACCCGTTGCACCTTGATGTGCTGGTGGTGGATGAAGCTTCAATGATTGACTTGCCGATGATGGCGCGGCTGATTGACGCGCTGCCGCCGCACGGGCGGGTGATTTTCCTCGGCGATCGCGATCAACTGGCATCTGTCGAAGCCGGGGCGGTACTGGGCGATATCTGTAGCTGGGTGAGCGCGGGGTATACCGAAGCGCGCGCGCACGAGCTGAGCCGTTTAGTTGGCACGCCGGTTCCGGCAGGAGAGGGCAGCGCGGCGAGCGCGCTGCGTGATAGCTTGTGTTTGCTGCGTACCAGCTACCGCTTCGGCAGTGACTCCGGCATCGGGCAGCTTGCCAGCGCGGTGAATCGCGGTGACAAGAAGGCCGTTGCTAATGTTTTTGCGCGCGGCTTTAGCGATATCGAACTCAAGCCGCTGCGGACAACAGACGATTACGGGGCGATGCTTGATGATGCGCGCGCCGGCTACGGTCATTATCTTCAGCTGCTGCGAGAACAGGCTGAGCCGGCGGTCATACTGGCCGCATTTGGTGAATATCAGCTGCTGTGCGCGCTGCGCGAGGGGCCGTGGGGCGTTGCGGGTCTGAATACGCAGTTCGAACAGATCTTGACGCGGCATCGACAAATTGTGCCGCAGCGCCACTCGCGTTGGTATGAAGGGCGTCCCGTCATGATCACGCGCAACGATAGCGCGCTCGGGCTGTTTAACGGTGATATCGGCATCGCATTAGATCGCGGGCAGGGGACGCGCGTCTGGTTCCCCATGCCGGACGGTACCATTAAATCCGTGCAGCCCAGTCGCCTGCCTGAGCACGACACCGCTTGGGTAATGACGGTGCATAAATCCCAGGGCTCGGAGTTTACTCATGCCGCTCTGGTACTGCCCACGCAGATTGTTCCTGTGGTGAGCCGTGAACTTATCTACACCGCGATCACGCGCGCAAAATCCAGACTATCGATGTATGCCGATGAAAACCTGCTGACGCAGGCCATCGCGACCCGTACCGAACGACGCAGCGGTCTGGCAGCGATTTTTGCCGAAATGGCGTAGCCCGCAATACCCTTCACCCCTGAGGGGCGAGGGGATGGTGAGTGCTCGGTGTTAAAGCGGAATTTAGATAGCGATACGGGCAAGCTGTGGGCCCTCTCCCTTTTGAAGGATGAGGGCTGGGGCGAGGCTTCTGCTCTGACTCTCGCGTTAGACCAGGTCCGTCATCAGCACTTTAGAGCGGCGCTGATAGTTATACAGCTGCTTCTTACTTTCTGGCAGCAGCTCCACGTCAACCGGCTTAAAGCCGCGCTCCTGGAACCAGTGAATGCTGCGGGTGGTTAGCACGAACAGGTGGTTTAACCCCATCTGCTTCGCCTGAGCGGCGATGCGCTCCAACAGTACTTCACCGCGCGATGAGCTGCGGTAGTCCGGGTGGACCGCTACGCAGGCCATCTCGCCAATCTTCTCTTCCGGGAATGGATAGAGCGCGGCGCAGGCGATGGTGGTGTTATCACGCTGAATGATGGTGAACTTATCAATCTCCATCTCCAGTTGTTCGCGGGAGCGACGCACCAGAATTCCCTGCTGCTCCAGCGGCGCAATCAGATCGAGGATCCCACCAATATCGTTAATGGTGGCGCGACGAATTTGCTCGGCGCTTTCCATTACAATCTGCGTCCCGATACCGTCGCGCGAGAACAGCTCCTGCAGCAGCGCGCCATCTTCCTGATAACTTATCAGGTGGCTGCGACGTACGCCGCTGCGGCAGGCTTTCACCGCACCGCGCAGGAAGCGCGCGGTGCCGGAAAGGTAGTCGCCTTCCTGCTCGAGCTCTTCAATGCGCGCCTGCGCTTCGTTCGGGAACAGTTCAGGAACAATATCGCCGTTCTCGTTGTATACCCCTTGTGACGAGCAAAAACCGATCATCTTCTCGGCTTTGAGCTTAATCGCCAACTGGGTAGCAATCTCTTCTGAGGTCAGGTTAAAGCTTTCGCCGGTCACCGATACCGCCACTGGACCCATCAGCACAATTGCGCCGTTGTCGAGCTGGCGATGGATCGCCTCTTCATCAATACGACGAATACGCCCGCTGTGGCAGTAGTCGATACCATCGTCCACCCCGAGCGGCTGAGCAATAATAAAGTTACCGCTCACGACGTTGATGTGCGCCCCCTGCAGCGGGGTATTGTTGAGGCTCATCGACAGACGGGCGGTAATATCCAGTTGCAGCAGACCGGCCGCCTGTTTAACCAGCTCCAGCGTTTTGCTATCCGTGACGCGAATATGTTTATGGTAAGTGGGTTCGTGGTGGTGTTCAGCCAGATTGGCGTCGATTTGCGGACGCGCACCGTAAACCAGCACCAGGCGAATGCCTAAGCTGTGCAGCAGGCCAATATCGCTGACAATGCTGGAAAAGTTTCCATGCTCAATGGCTTCGCCGCCAAGCATGATGACAAACGTCTTCCCCCGGTGGGCGTTAATATAGGGGACAGAATGACGAAACCCCTCTACCAGTTCGGTTCTACGTTCCTTCACCACGGCACAACCCTCGATGCATGATTATTCGTAATTAATGTATTTTTATTCTGTTTTTGCCGGAAACGCAAGCCGGAATTTGCCTAAATAGTGGAAAAGCTTGCGGCCAATTTCGTTGATCCTACGAATGTTTACCCTTTTATAGATGACAGTTTATTCGCCTTTGGTTAAAGTTTTCGGTCAATCGTATTATGCGTAAACCGAAATTATCTTTTTTTGCCTGGGATGGAGCATGTCGGGAAGTCAGTCGTTAAGTCGTCGCCGCCTGTTAAAAGGGGCGGGCGCCATGTGGTTGTTGAGCGTGAGTCAGGTTGGTTTTGCCGCCGTTAGTCAGGTGGTGGCCGTGCGTATCTGGCCGGCGTCCAGCTACACGCGCGTTACGGTGGAATCCAACCGGGTGATTAAGTACCGACAGTTTGCGTTGAGCAATCCCGATCGTTTGGTGGTGGATCTCGAAGGGGTTAACCTGAACTCGGTGCTTAAGGGCATGGGGGCGCAAATTCGCGGCGACGATCCCTACATTAAATCGGCGCGCGTTGGGCAATTTGATCCGCAAACCGTGCGTATGGTGTTTGAGCTCAAGCAGGACGTCAAACCACAGCTGTTTGCGCTGGCCCCGGTCGCCGGTTTTAAAGAGCGTCTGGTGATGGACCTCTACCCCGCCAGCAGCAAAGATGTGCAGGATCCTTTGCTGGCGCTGCTGGAAGAGTACAACAAAGATGGCCTCGAAAAGCAGGTACCTCCGGCTCAAAGCGGCCCGCAGCCGGGCAAAGCCGGGCGCGACCGCCCGATTGTTATCATGCTGGACCCAGGCCACGGCGGAGAAGACTCCGGTGCGGTCGGTCTGTATAAAACGCGGGAGAAGGACGTGGTGCTGCAAATTGCCCGTCGCCTGCGTGCGCTGATTGAGAAAGAAGGCAATATGAAAGCTTACATGACGCGCAACGAAGATATCTTTATTCCGCTGAAAGTGCGGGTGGCGAAAGCGCAAAAGCAGCGCGCCGACCTGTTTGTCTCAATTCACGCCGATGCTTTCACCAGCCGCCAGCCGAGCGGTTCCTCAGTGTTTGCGCTGTCGACCAAAGGCGCTACCAGTACCGCGGCCAAATATCTTGCGCAGACGCAGAACGCCGCCGACTTAGTGGGGGGCGTGAGCAAGAGCGGTGACCGTTACGTTGACCACACCATGTTCGACATGGTGCAGTCGCTGACCATCACCGACAGCCTGAAGTTTGGTAAAGCGGTGCTCAAACGTCTGGGCCAGGTGAATAACCTGCATAAAAACCAGGTGGAACAGGCCGGCTTTGCGGTGCTGAAAGCCCCGGACATTCCTTCGATCCTCGTCGAAACGGCGTTTATCAGTAACGTTGAAGAGGAGCGTAAGCTGAAAACCGCCAAGTTCCAGCAGGAGGTCGCCGAATCGATCCTTGCCGGGATCAAAGCCTATTTTGCCGATGGCGCAACGCTGGCAAGGCGCGGGTAATCAGACGTGTCACGGTTAAAGAGTGCCCACGGCGGCAATATCCGCGAAGCCGCAGCCTTAATGGGCATCAGCGCCGATACGCTGCTGGATTTCAGCGCCAATATTAATCCGTTGGGCATGCCGGAAAGCCTCAAACAGGCGATGATTGAGAATCTCGCCTGCGCCGAGCGTTATCCTGATGTTGAGTATCAGCAACTGCATCAGGCGCTGGCGGCGCATCACGGCGTACCGGCATCGTGGATACTGGCCGGTAACGGCGAAACCGAGTCTATTTTTACCCTCGTGCACGGCCTGAAACCGCGTCGGGCGATGGTCGTGGCGCCGGGTTTTGCCGAATACCGTCGGGCGCTGGAAACGATCGACTGCCAAATAGAAACCTACGCTTTGCGCGAGGAAGACGGCTGGCAGCTCACCGAGCGCATTTTGTCGTCGCTGACGACGGAACTCGACTGCCTGTTTCTGTGCACACCGAACAACCCCACTGGGCTGCTGCCGGAACGCGCGCTGCTGGACGCCATCGCCGCGCGTTGCCGAACGCTTGGTATTGCACTGATTCTCGATGAAGCATTTATCGACTTTATTGCCGATGAACCGGGGTTTATTGCCGATCTTAAGCACAACCCGCACGTCTGGGTGCTACGATCGCTCACGAAGTTCTACGCCATTCCCGGTCTGCGGCTGGGCTATGTGCTCAACGGTGATGAACGTGCGGTCGCGCGTCTGCGCAAGCATCAGATGCCGTGGTCAATCAACGCGTTTGCCGCGCTGGCCGGTGAGCGTGTGCTTAACGACCACGATTATCAGCAGGCAACTCTGCGCTGGCTGGCGCGGGAAGGGCAGCGTTTATATCAGGCGCTGGACGAAATTGACGGCCTGACCGTTTATCCGGGACGGGCGAACTATCTGTTTTTACGCTGTGAGCGTGCGGATATCGAACTGCAATATGCGCTGCTGCAACAGCGGGTGCTTATCCGTAGCTGCGCCAACTACCCAGGTCTTGATGGGCGCTACTTCCGCGTGGCTGTGCGCAGCGAGGCCGAAAACCAGCGGCTGCTGGCGGCGCTGCGTCAAGTGCTCAGTTGAACCCCGCCGGGCACTGCACGGAGTAAGTGCTGTTTCGGCCAGTGGGCGGTCAGTTTTGTCTGCGAGAGCGCCCACTTCAAATATTCCACATCATGATACCGCCGGTCGAGCATCAGCCCGACCACGCTGCCGCTATGCGCCACGTTCACGCCGTAGAGATCGCAGGACTCGACCAGCGCCATCAGCGCATCAAACCCCGGTTTGGGCAGCAGCGCCTGGCTGGCGATCGCGCTGAGGGTCGCCGCCTCGCCAAGCAGGCTGGCATCCTGCTGAATGCAGGCGTTTTGCACCTTATCCCATGCTTGTTGCAAAGCACCGGAATGTGCTTTTAGCGCGGCCTCACGGGGAAGACGGTGATAATCCGCGGTGCGCAATATCACCGGACTTTCCAGCACCAGCAGGTCAAAATTCGGCGCGGGCGCGCAGGCAATTTGCGTACCGGCGTGATGGTGATCGAACAGCGTCAACTGACGAAACAGCGTGCTGTCGGTGGGCTCCAGCGCCACGCACAGTGCGGCAAGCGCGGTCTCATCAAGCGAATGACCGAGGTGGTGAGCGGCGGCCACGGCGGTAGCGGCAATATCGGCGGTGCTGCTGGCCATCCCTTTGGCAATTGGCAGCGTAGAGTGCACTTCAATGCGCAGCGTCGCGCTTATCGCCCGCGAATAGCCGAAGTGGATGAGCAGTGCTTCCACCATCGCTCGGGTGAGCGGGCGTTCGTTTGGCAGCGGCGCGCCGTCGCGCACTTCAACCGTGCTGTACCAGTCTATCGGACAGGAAATGAGCTTTTCACTGCCCAGTATCCAGCCCTGAATGAGTTCCCCGCAGGAGCCGGGACAGCGTGCCACGCTCATGATTATCCTTGTCTTACCGTACGAAATATAACTACCGTAAATAAATATACCGGTATTGTCATAGCGCAACGAAATCATTCGTCCACGGCGCTAGAGTAAAGTGCTCTTATTTTATGCGGGCGCTGCGCCGGCATAAATCTGCAACCAACAGGTTTGGCATATTATGTGCCAGGGAAGGAGGTGAATACACTCGTGTATTAATCCTCCGCAGCCCCCGCTGCTGTGATGCTGACGACCCCGTAAACACCACTGATCGCCAGATCGGGAAGGACGGGTGAGGATGACGCTAAGCCAGAAGACCTGCCTGTTGGCCATTAACAACAACTTCGGTGGGAAGTGGGTTGCTTTGCGTTGCACGGCCATGCGGCCGGGCATGCGTGCGGCTATACCTCATCCACCCTTGAAAGGGTCAGGGTATGGCAGCCAGACAGCACGCATTTGTTCTCGCAGGCACCGGCAGCGGCTGTGGTAAAACCACGGTGACGCTTGGTCTGCTTAAACTGCTTCAGCAGCGCGGGTTGCGGGTTCAGCCGTACAAGGTTGGCCCTGACTATCTCGATACCGGCTGGCATACCGCCCTATGCGGCGTCCCCTCACGTAACCTCGACGGCTTTATGCTGCCTCCCGCCATTCTCAATGCGCAGTTCTGCGAACATATGCAGCAGGCTGATATCGCCGTTATTGAAGGGGTGATGGGCCTGTACGACGGCTACGGTATCGACCCAAACTATTGCAGCAGCGCGGCGATGGCAAAACAGTTGGGTTGCCCGGTGATTTTGTTGGTGGATGGTAAAGCCGTTTCTACCTCGATTGCCGCCACGGTGATGGGATTTCAGCATTTTGATCCGAGCCTCAATATTGCCGGGGTTATCGTCAACCGCGTCAACAGCGACAGTCATTTCCAACTGCTGAAAAGCGCCATTGAGCGCTACTGTAACCTGCCGGTGCTGGGTTATGTTCCGCGCGTCGAAGGGGTATCGTTACCTGAGCGCCACCTTGGGCTGGTCACCGCCCGCGAATCGACGCTGGATAGCCAGCCGTGGCTGGATTTTGCCGCCGGTCTTGAACGTACGCTCGATATCGACAGGCTGTTGGCACTGAGCGAACTGGCACAACTCCCGGCAGGAGAATGGCCCGCCGACCCGCTTTACGGCGATGGGCTTACGCTGGCGCTGGCTGATGATGAAGCCTTCAATTTCTACTACCCGGACAATTTAGCGCTGCTGGAACGGGCCGGAGTCACGATTGTTCGTTTTAGCCCATTGCACGACCGCGTGCTGCCGGATTGTCAGATGCTGTGGCTGGGCGGCGGCTACCCGGAGCTGCACGCCCGCGCGCTGGCGGCTAATACGCCGATGCTGGAACACCTGCGCGCTGCGCACCAGCGTGGTGTGGCAATTTACGCGGAATGCGGTGGGTTGATGTACCTCGGCAGCACGCTTGAGGACGCTCAGGGCGAAATCCACGCAATGGCCGATATTCTTCCCGGCGCGAGCAAAATGGGCAAGCGGCTGACCCGTTTTGGCTACTGCGAAGCGCAGGCTGAACGCCAGACCCTGCTGGCCGCGCCCGGTGAAGTCTTGCGCGGGCATGAATTCCACTACTCCGATTTTACCGCACAGCTTTCACCTGTGATGGCCTGCCGCAAAACCCGCGATGGTGCGGTTCTCCAGCAGTGGCAAGGCGGTTGGCAGAAAGGCAATACCTTCGCCAGCTACTTGCATCTGCATTTTTCCCAGCGCCCGGCCATGCTCAACCACTGGTTTGCTGCCGCAAGGAGCGCGCAATGACGCTGCTCGCCTGGTGTTTGGCATGGCTGATTGATTTTGTCATCGGCGACCCGCCGCGCTGGCCACATCCGGTGCGCTGGATAGGTCATTTGATTAACGTTGTACAGCGCGCAGTACGACGACTGTGTCACAGCGATCGCGCGCTGCGTATCGGCGGTGGCGTGATGTGGTTGTTGGTGGTGGGGCTGACCTATGGCGTGGCTTGGGGCGTCCTGAGACTCGCGGCATGGGTGCATCCGTGGCTGGGGTGGGGCGTTGAGGTGTGGATGATTTTCACGGTGCTCGCCGGCCGATGCCTTGCGCGCTCTGCCGAAGATGTCGCGCGTCCGCTGCGGGACAATAATCTGACCGAAAGCCGCATCAAGCTGTCGTGGATTGTGGGCCGTGATACCTCAGCGCTGCAGCCGGAGCAGATCAACCGCGCAGTGGTGGAAACGGTGGCGGAAAACACCGTCGACGGCATTATCGCGCCGCTGTTCTTCCTGCTGCTCGGCGGCGCACCGCTGGCGATGGCCTACAAAGCGGTGAATACCCTCGATTCCATGGTCGGCTACAAGCACGAAAAGTACCGCGCCATCGGCATGGTCAGCGCCCGTCTGGACGATGCCGCCAACTTTATTCCCGCCCGCCTGAGCTGGCTGCTGATAAGCGTCGCCGCCTGGCTTTGTCGCCTCGATGCCGCGCGTGCGCTGCGGATCGGCTGGCGTGACCGCTATAACCACAGCAGCCCTAACTGCGCCTGGTCAGAGGCGGCGGTAGCCGGTGCGTTGGGCATCCGCCTGGGCGGCCCAAACGACTATTTTGGCCAACGCGTGGAGAAGCCGTGGATTGGCGATGCCCGACGCGATATCGCCATTGATGATATTTCCCGAACGATTCGACTGATGTGGGTGGCGTCAACGCTGGCCCTGCTGCTGTTTATGGCGGTCAGGTTCTGGCTGATTGGCGCGGCCTAAGGAGAGCAGTAATGAACTATATCCAGCAACCGCAGGCGATTGAGCGCAAAAGCTTTGAAATTATCAGCGAGATTATTGCGGAAACTCGGCCGGAGTACCGCTTCGACAGCCCCCTGCACGAGGCCATTATCAAACGGGTGATCCACACCACCGCCGACTTTGAATGGCTGGATATTTTGTGGTTCGCTCCGAATGCCTTAACCCGTCTGAGCGAATCGCTAAGCCGCCCGTGCACGCTGTATACCGATACCACCATGGCGCTCTCGGGGATCAACAAAAATTTGCTGGCGACCTTTGGCGGAGAATGTCGCTGCTATATCAGCGATCCGCGCGTGGTGCGCGAGGCCAAAGCCCAGGGGATCACCCGTTCGATGGCGGCGGTGGATATTGCCGCCAAAGAAGACGGCGACAAGGTGTTTGTCTTCGGTAATGCACCGACGGCGCTGTTCCGCCTGCTGGAGCACAAAGAGCTGGAGGTCGGCGGTGTGATTGGCGTACCGGTCGGTTTTGTTGGTGCGGCAGAGTCGAAAGAGGCGCTGAGCCAAAGCGGCCTGCCGGGCATTGCCGCTCTGGGGCGTAAAGGCGGCAGCAACGTCGCGGCGGCCATCGTCAACGCTATTCTCTATCACCTGCAGGCCGGCCAATGAGCGAACCCTCCTTCGATGCCCCGGTGTGGCATAACGGCAAAGCGCTGCGTAAAGGCTATACCACCGGCTCCTGCGCCACCGCTGCGGCCAAAGTTGCCGCACTGATGGTGATGCGACAGCACCTGATTCATCAGGTATCAATCGTCACCCCTTCCGGCGTGACGCTGAACCTGAACGTCGAATCGCCGCACGTTGAGGGCCAGCAGGGGATCGCCGCAATTCGTAAAGACGGCGGTGACGATATTGACGCGACCCACGGGATGCTGATTTTCGCCCGCGTCACCTTAACCGACAGCGGTGAGATTACGCTGCGCGGCGGCGAGGGGGTGGGCACCGTCACCCGCAAAGGCATCGGCTTGCCGATTGGCAGCGCGGCGATAAACCGCACTCCGCGCCATACCATCGAAACCGCGGTTCGCGAGGCCATTGGCCCGGCGCGCGGCGCGGAGGTGGAAATCTTTGCCCCGGAAGGCGAAGAGCGGGCGCAGAAAACCTATAACTCGCGGCTCGGTATTGTTGGCGGCATTTCGATAATCGGCACCACCGGTATCGTCACACCGATGTCGGAAGAGAGCTGGAAACGCTCGCTGGCGTTGGAGCTGGAGATGAAACGCGCGGCGGGGCTGGAGCGCGTAGTGCTGGTTCCTGGTAACCACGGTGAACGCTTTGTGCGCGAACAGATGGGCATCGACTCCCAGGTGGTGGTCACCATGAGTAATTTCGTGGGCTACATGATTGAAGAGGCCGTGCGCCTTGGTTTCCGCCAGATTGTGCTGATTGGGCATCCAGGCAAGCTGATTAAAATCGCCGCCGGGATCTTTCATACCCATAGCCATATCGCCGATGCGCGTATGGAAACGCTGGTCGCCCATTTGGCGCTGCTTGGCGCACCGCTGGAATTGTTAAGGCTAGTCAGCGACTGCGACACCACCGAAGCGGCGATGGAACACATCGACGCGTTTGGCTTCCAGCGTATTTACAACCACCTCGCCGAACGTATCTGCCAGCGCGTGATGCAGCGCCTGCGCTTCACCAAAACGCCGCCGATCTGCGACGCCATCATGTTCTCGTTTGAGAACCAGATCCTCGGCAGTAACCGCCCGGTGAGTGAGATTGTGGAGGCGATGCAATGCTGACCGTGGTGGGGATGGGCCCGGCGGGCGTACAGCTGATGACGCCGCTGGCCAAAGAAGCGGTACAACGCGCCGATGCGCTGGTGGGTGGCGCGCGACATCTGGCGCAGTTTGCGGAGTTTACCGGCGAACGCTGTGCGCTGGGCGCCAACATTGCCGAAGTGCTGGCGTGGATTGGCGAGCGTCAGGGGCAAAACGTGGTGGTGCTGGCGTCCGGCGACCCGCTATTTTACGGCATCGGCACGCGGCTTATCGCCCATTTTGGCCGTGACAACGTGCAGGTGATCCCCGGCGTCAGCGCCGTGCAATATCTGTGCGCGCGTGCAGGGATCGACATGAACGACATGTGGCTGACCAGCAGCCACGGGCGTGAAGTTGATTTTGACGTCCTCGCCGCGCATCGCAAAGTGGCGATGGTCACTGACAAACGCTGCGGGCCGAAAGCCATCGCTGCCGCACTGATCGCGCGCGGTAAGGGGCATCGCTGGATGGTGATTGGCGAGAATCTGGCGCAGGACGACGAACGCATCCACTGGCTGCCGGTCAGCGCGGTGGAGCAGGACTATGAGATGAACACGGTGGTGATCCTCGATGAAAGATGATCTGTTTTTGCGCGGCGAAAAGGTGCCGATGACCAAAGAGGCCGTGCGGGCGCTGGCGCTGTCGAAGCTGGAACTGCACCAGGCGCGCCACCTGATTGATATCGGTGCCGGAACCGGCAGCGTCTCGATTGAGGCGGCGCTGCAAAACCCGACGCTTAGGGTGACCGCCATTGAGCGTAATCCGGCGGCGCTGCGGCTGTTGGCAGAAAACTGCCGGCATTTTGCCTGCGATAACGTGCGTATCGTCGAAGGCGTGGCCCCGCTGGCCGTTGAAGAGGCCGCTGACGCGGTATTTATGGGCGGCAGCGGCGGCCATCTGTGTGAACTGATTGACTGGTCTTTGCGCCAGTTGCGTCCCGGTGGGCGGCTGGTGATGACCTTTATCCTGCAGGAAAACCTTTATTGTGCCCTCGACCATTTGCGTCAGTCGGGCATGACCTCCGTGGACTGCCAGCAGCTCAACGTCTCGGCGCTGACTGCGCTTGGCAGCGGCCACTATTTCAAACCGCATAACCCCGTTTTTGTTATTGCCTGTCAGAAGGAAGAAAACCATGGCTGAAGCCTTTGACTCTCGCTGCGTCTGGTTTGTTGGCGCCGGGCCCGGTGACCGTGACCTGATTACCCTCAAGGGCTATCGCCTGTTGCAACAGGCGCAGGTGGTGATTTACGCCGGGTCGTTAATCAATACCGAACTGCTGGAATATTGCCCGGCGGAGGCGGAATGCCACGATAGCGCCGAGCTGCATCTGGAGCAGATCCTCACGCTGATGGAAGAGGGGGTGAAGGCGGGGAAAACGGTGGTGCGCCTGCAAACGGGTGATGTTTCGCTGTACGGTTCGGTACGCGAGCAGGGGGAAGAGCTGACCCGTCGCGGTATTCCCTATCAGGTGGTTCCGGGCGTCAGCGCATTTCTGGGCGCGGCGGCGGAACTGGGCGTGGAGTACACCGTTCCGGAAGTGTCGCAAAGTCTCATTATTACCCGTCTGGAAGGACGTACGCCGGTGCCGGAGCGCGAACAGCTGGAGTCTTTTGCCCAGCACCAAACCTCAATGGCGATTTACCTGTCGGTACAGCGTATCCATAAAGTCGCGGAGCGACTGATTGACGGCGGCTATCCCGCCACGACGCCGGTGGCGGTGGTGTATAAGGCCACCTGGCCGGAAAGCCAGACGGTTCGCGGCACGCTGGCGGACATCGCCGACAAAGTGCGCGACGCCGGTATTCGCAAAACGGCGCTGATTCTGGTCGGCAATTTCCTGGGCGATGAATACCACTACTCGCGACTGTACGCGGCGGACTTCAGTCATGAATACCGTAAAGCCTGACGACATTGCGCTGTTTTGCCTGACGCCCGGTGGCGTGGTGCTGGCCAAACGATTAAGCGCCGCGCTGCCAATGACCTGCATGACCCGCGATGCGCTGGTCGAGGAGGGTTTTGTGCCGTTTGACGGTAGCTTTGCCCACAGCGTGCAACAGGCGTTTACGCGTCACTCAGCGCTTATTTTCATCGGTGCGACCGGGATTGCCGTTCGGGTATTGGCACCGCTTCTGGTGGATAAATTCCACGACCCGGCGGTGGTGGTGATCGACGAGCGCGGCCAGCACGTTATTAGCCTGCTCTCCGGCCATATAGGTGGCGCTAACGCGCTGGCAGCCCATTTGGCGGGCCTTCTCGGCGTTGATCCGGTGATCACGACCGCCACCGACGTTAACGAGGTGGCGGCGCTGGATACCCTTGCCTGTCAGCTTAACGCGCGAATGCGCGATTTCCGCACGGCGGTGAAAACCGTCAACCAGATGCTGGTCAGCCAGAAGCGGGTCGGGTTGTGGTGGGACGAGTCGTTGACCGTTGAGGTGAGCCGCTGCGACCGTCGCGGGTTTATTACCGTCACCGACCTGCAGCAACTGCCCGAACTGGATGCGCTGGTCTGTATCAGCTTGCGCGACACGCTGCCCGAACTGCCGCTTCCTCACTGGAAGCTGGTACCGCGGCGCATTGTCGCCGGTATCGGCTGTCGACGCGGCACCTGCTGCGGGGTGATCACTGATTTGCTGCTGCGCCAGATGGCGTCTCAGCGGCTGGATCCGTTAGCCCTGAAAGCCATCGGCAGCATCGTGGTAAAGCAGGATGAGCTGGGGCTTATCCAACTGGCGAGCGACTTCGACGTGCCGTTTGAAATTTTTAGCGTGGCTGAGCTTGGCGAGCACGAACACCGCTTTCCCTCCTCACTGTTTGTGAAGCAGACGGTGGGCGTGGGTAGCGTATCTGGCCCGGCGGCGTGGCTGCTGAGCAACGGGCATCTTATTGGTGAAAACCTGCGAGAACAGGGCGTCACTATCACTTTGGGAGTTACACACTGATGTTAAGCGTAATTGGAATCGGCCCTGGCTCGCAGGCAATGATGACCATGGAGGCCGTTGAGGCCCTCCAGGCGGCGGAAATCGTCGTCGGCTACAAAACGTATACCCATCTGGTGAAGGCCTTTACCGGCGATAAGCAGGTCATCAAAACCGGGATGTGCAAAGAGATCGAGCGCTGCCAGGCGGCAATTGAGCTGGCGCAGGCGGGGCACAACGTCGCGCTTATCAGCAGCGGCGACGCCGGCATTTACGGCATGGCGGGGCTGGTGCTGGAGCTGGTGAGCAAGCAAAAACTGGACGTCGAAGTGCGCCTGATCCCCGGCATGACCGCGAGTATTGCCGCAGCGTCACTTCTGGGCGCGCCGCTGATGCACGACTTTTGTCATATCAGCCTCAGCGATCTGCTGACGCCGTGGCCGGTGATTGAAAAACGCATTATCGCCGCCGGAGAAGCGGATTTCGTTATTTGTTTCTACAACCCGCGCAGCCGCGGCCGCGAAGGGCATCTGGCGCGCGCCTTTGAACTACTCGCCGCCAGCAAAAGTGCAGATACGCCGGTGGGTGTCGTGAAATCCGCCGGTAGGAAGAAACAGGAAAAATGGTTGACCACGCTGGGCGAGATGGATTTTGCGCCGGTGGATATGACAAGCCTGGTGATTGTCGGCAACAAAACCACCTACGTGCAGGATGGCTTGATGATCACCCCACGAGGCTACGTGCTGTGAATTACGGTGACGTTCTGGTGGTGGGGGGGACCAGCGATGCGCGGGCGATCTGTCAGCAACTGGATGCCGCAGGCGTGCCGTACACCGTGTCGGTGGCAACGCCCACCGGTGCTGCGCTTGCCGGCGATATCGCAGGCCAGGTGCGCTGCGGGCGGTTGGAACTGGCGGAAATGGTCGCCTGGCTGCGCGAGCAGCATACCCGCTGGGTGATTGATGCTTCACACCCGTACGCCGAAGTGGTGAGCCGGAACGTGCAGGCGGCCTGCGAGCAGACCGGCGTGTTACTCAGCCGCTATCAGCGCCCGGACCAGATCGACTCCCTGACGCATCCGCTGCTGCACTACGTTGACAGCATCGCCGATGCCTGCGCGTTAATTCACGGGATGGGCGATCGCGTCCTGCTGACCACCGGCAGTAAAGACCTGGCGCTGTGGCGCGCAGGGCTGCCGGAAAAAACGCTGCTGGCCCGCGTGCTGCCGGTACCGGAAGTGGTGCAACAGTGCGCGGATTTAGGTTTTGGCGTCGCTGAAATCTTTGCGATTTGCGCGCCGTTTAGCGCCGAGTTTAACGCGGCGTTTTACCGCCACTGCCGCGCCGATGTGATGGTCACCAAGGCTTCCGGTGCGGAGGGCGGTTATCGGGAAAAGGTTCAGCCTTGCCTCGATGCTGGCATTCCCTGCGTGGTGATCACTCGTCCGGCACCGCTGGTGACCGGCGACGAACGACTGGATAGTTTGACTGCGTTTGCTGAGCGTTTGGCGCGCTGGCAGGCCATAGAATCAAGGAAACAACAATGAAAAAAGCACTGTTAGTGGTGAGCTTCGGCACCAGCTATCACGATACCTGTGAAAAAAATATCGTCGCCTGCGAACGTGAGCTGGCGACAAGCTGCCCCGACCGTGACCTGTTTCGCGCCTTCACGTCCGGCATGATTATTCGCAAGCTTAAACAGCGTGACGGCATTGAAACCGACACGCCACTGGAGGCACTGCAGAAGCTAGCTGAGCAGGGCTACGAAGACGTCGCGGTACAGTCGCTGCACATTATCAACGGTGATGAGTACGAGAAGATTGCGCGCGAAGTGCAGAGCCTACGACCGCTGTTTCGTCGTCTGACGATCGGCACGCCGCTGCTGAGCGGCCATGACGACTATGTGCGTTTGATGCAGGCGCTGGAGCAGCAGATGCCGGCGCTGAATGCCGACGAAAAGGTGGTGTTTATGGGGCATGGCGCGAGCCACCATGCGTTTGCCGCCTACGCCTGTCTTGACCATATGATGAGCGTCCAGCGCTTCCCGGCGCGGGTGGGAGCGGTCGAGAGTTATCCGGAGGTCGACGTGCTGATTGAAAGCCTGAATCAGGAAGGCGTGCGCAGTGTGCATCTGATGCCACTGATGCTGGTGGCGGGGGACCATGCGATTAACGATATGGCCTCCGATGACGAGGACTCATGGAAAACGCTGTTTACCGCCGCCGGTATCCGCGCCACGCCGTGGCTTCAAGGGCTGGGTGAGAATCCGGCGGTGCGGGCAATGTTTGTTGATCATCTGCAACAATCGCTGGAGGTGGCATGAGCGGAAAACTGTATGCGCTGAGCACCGGTCCTGGTGCTGCGGATCTGATTACCGTGCGCGCGGCGCGCATTCTGGGTTCGCTCGATATTCTTTATGCTCCTGCAGGGCGTAAAGGTGGCGACAGTCTTGCGCTCTCTATCGTGCGTGAGTATTTAGGCGAGCACACCGAAGTCCGCTGCTGCCACTTCCCGATGAGCGCCGACAGCGCGGAAAAAGAGGCGGTGTGGGATGACGTTTCCCGCGCGCTGGTGCACGAAGTAGAAGCCGGCAAGCAGGTAGGATTTATCACCCTCGGCGATGCCATGCTCTTCAGCACCTGGGTCTTTTTACTGCAACGTATTGGCCATCCACAGTGGCTGGAGATTGTGCCCGGCGTGACTTCGTTCGCGGCGATTGCCGCCCGCGCGCAAATGCCGCTGGCCATGGAGCAGCAGTCGCTGGCCGTCGTCGCCTGTACCGCACCGGAGGCAGAAATTGAACGCGCGCTGGCGCAGCACGACAGTCTGGTGCTGATGAAGGTTTACGGGCGTTTCCCGCGCATCAAAGCGCTGCTGACCCGCGCAGGCTTGCTGGAACATGCCGTGTTGATGGCCGAGGCGACGCTGCCCGGTGAACAGTGCTGGCGGAATCTGGCGGAGGTGAGCGACGACCAGCCGCTGCCTTATTTCTCAACCATTCTGGTGAATAAACAGTGGAGGCAAGGACAGTGAATGTAGAACAACAGCTTAAAAAGCTTTCGTTGAGCGGCGCGGCGGCGGCGCTGCTTCTGCTGGTGGTGCCGGAGCAGGCCTTTGCGATGCACATTATGGAGGGCTTTTTGCCACCAATGTGGGCGCTGGCGTGGTGGCTGCTGTTCCTGCCGTGCTTGTGGTACGGGCTGGTGCGTTTGCGGCGTATTGTGCAGGACGACAGCAACCAGAAGGTGCTACTGGCGCTGTGCGGGGCGTTTATTTTTGTCCTTTCCGCGCTGAAGATCCCCTCTGTTACTGGAAGCTGTTCGCATCCGACGGGCGTAGGGCTGGCAGTGATTCTGTTTGGACCGGGCGTGGTGGCGATCCTCGGAGCCATCGTACTGTTATTCCAGGCGCTGCTGCTGGCGCACGGCGGATTAACGACGCTAGGCGCTAACGGTATGTCGATGGCAGTTATTGGGCCTATCGTCGGCTATTTGGTGTGGAAAATGGCCTGTAAGGCCGGATTTCGTCGCGATGTGTCGGTATTCCTCTGCGCCATGCTGGCGGATCTGGCCACCTATTTTGTCACTTCGCTTCAGCTGGGGGCCGCGTTCCCGGATCCGCAAAGCGGGTTTGCCGGATCGAGCCTCAAATTTATGGGCATCTTTTGCCTGACGCAGATCCCCATCGCCATCGCCGAAGGGTTGCTGACGGTAATGATCTATGACCAGTTGACCAAGCGTCAGTTGATCCCCGCACGAGGACATTAAGATGAAAAAGACACTGATCCTGCTGGCAATGGTGATAGCGCTGGTTATCCTGCCGTTCTTTATCAATCACGGCGGTGAATACGGCGGTTCCGACGGCGAAGCGGAAAGTCAGATTCAGGCGGTAGCGCCGCACTATGAACCGTGGTTCCAGCCGTTGTATGAACCGGCAAGCGGGGAGATTGAAAGCCTGCTGTTTACGCTGCAAGGATCGCTGGGCGCGGCGGTGATTTTCTACATTCTGGGCTACTACAAAGGCCGTCAGCGTAATGATGACCGGGCTTGATCGACTCAGCTACCAGAGCCGTTGGTTTCATATTGCACCGGAGCGGAAATTTCTGTTCTGGCTGCTGCTGATGATTCTGGCATTCAGCCTGCCGCCGCTGGGGCAGGCTCTGCTGATGGCGGGAACGGCGGCGCTGACCTGCTGGCTGCTGCGTATCTCTTTGTGGCGCTGGTGTCGCTGGATGGCGCTGCCGCTGGGTTTTCTGCTGGTGGGCGTGCTGACCATCGTGTTTAGCGTCAGCCGGGATGCGCAGACGCTGCTGGCGAGCGTGTCGCTCGGCGGATTTCACCTGGGCATCACTCAGGTTGGGCTGACTACCGCCAATGAGACCTTCTGGCGCAGCCTGGCGGCGCTGTCGGCCACCTTTTGGCTGGTGCTGAATCTGCCGTTTCCACAGCTTATTGTGTTACTCAAACGAGCGCGCGTGCCGCGTCTGTTGACCGAGCAAATCCTGCTGACCTGGCGGTTTATCTTTATTTTGCTTGATGAGGCGACGGCCATTCATCGGGCGCAAACGCTGCGTTTTGGTTACCGCAATGTCCATCTTGGCTATCGTTCGCTGTCGATGCTGGTTGGGCTGCTGTTTACCCGCGTGCTTATTCGTTATCAGCAGATGAGCACTTCGCTTGATATCAAACTGTATCAGGGTGATTTTCACCTGTAAGGAATACCATGCTGGCGACCCGCGATCTCTGGTTTCGTTACCAGGATGAACCGACGCTTAAAGGGCTGACGCTGGATTTCTCCCGCCAGGCCGTCACCGGTCTGGTGGGAGCAAATGGCTGCGGAAAATCGACGCTGTTTATGAACCTCAGCGGCCTGCTGCGCCCGCAGCAGGGGGCAGTGCTGTGGCAGGGGAAACCGCTGGACTACAGCAAACGCGGGCTGTTGGCGCTGCGTCAGCAGGTGACCACGGTGTTTCAGGATCCGGATCAGCAAATTTTTTACACCGATATTGATAGCGATATCGCCTTCAGCCTGCGCAATCTGGGCGTGGCCGAGGATGAGATCGCGCGGCGTATTGACGATGCTTTAACGCTGGTCGATGCCCAGCATTTTCGTCGGCAGCCGATTCAGTGCCTGAGCCACGGGCAGAAAAAACGCGTGGCGATTGCCGGGGCGCTGGTGCTGCGGGCGCGCTATTTGCTGCTGGATGAACCGACGGCCGGGTTGGATCCTTCAGGGCGGACGCAGATGATTGACATCATCAAGCGTATCGTCGCGCAGGGCAATCATGTGGTAATTTCCAGCCACGATATTGATTTGATTTATGAAGTCAGCGACACGGTCTACGTGCTGCGCCGGGGCGAAGTGCTGGCGGAGGGGACGCCGGGCGAGGTGTTTGCCCAACGCGAGCTGATTGAACAGGCGGGATTGAGCCAGCCGTGGCTGGTTAAGCTGCATGCGGAGCTTGGACTGCCGCTGTGTAAAACCGAGGCGGAGTTTTTCCGCCGTATGCGTGAGAAAGGAACCGTATGACCCAGGCCATAATGTTGCAAGGCACCGCATCCGACGTCGGCAAAAGTATGCTGGTGGCGGGGCTGTGCCGGATTTTTTATCAGGATGGCCTGCGCACCGCGCCGTTTAAATCGCAGAATATGGCGCTTAATTCCGGGATCACCCCGGATGGCAAAGAGATGGGGCGGGCGCAAATCTTTCAGGCCGAAGCCGCCGGGATTTCGCCGGATGTGCGCATGAACCCGATTTTGCTCAAGCCGACCAGCGACCGTAAAGCGCAGATTGTGTTGATGGGCGAGGTGGCTACCAACATGGATGCCGTCAGCTATCACGACTACAAGCCGCGTTTGCGCGAGCAGATCCTGGAGGTCTACCAAAGCCTGGCGCAGGAGTACGACGTGCTGGTACTGGAAGGGGCTGGCAGCCCGGCGGAAATCAACCTGCGCGACCGCGATATCGTCAATATGGGCATGGCGGAGATGGCGCAGTGCCCGGTTATTCTGGTGGCAGATATCGATCGCGGCGGCGTTTTTGCGTCAATCTACGGCACGCTGGCGCTGCTGCATGACCATGAGCGGGCGCGGGTCAAGGGCGTTGTCATCAATAAGTTTCGCGGCGATGTAGCGCTGCTCTATTCCGGCATTGAACAAATTGAAGCCCTAACCGGCGTGCCGGTTCTGGGGGTAATGCCGTGGCTGGAGGTTGACCTTGAAGATGAGGACGGCGTGGCGCTGCAAAAAGGCAAATATCGTGGAGCAAGCCAACGTAAGATTGATATTGCCGTGGTACAACTGCCGCATATTTCCAATTTCACCGATTTTAATGCTTTAGCCGCGCAGCCGGATGTCCGCGTCCGCTATGTCCGCCACGCCGACGATCTGGCCGGGGCCGATATGATTATCCTGCCGGGCAGCAAAAATACCCTCGGCGACCTGCTGTGGTTGCAGGACACCGCTTTTGCACACGGTATTTTGCTGGCCCAGCGGCAGGGCGTGCCGGTACTGGGGATTTGCGGCGGCTATCAGATGCTGGGGGATATGCTGATTGATGAAGTGGAATCCGGGTTAGGGACGCTACCCGGTTTAGGTTTGCTCAATACCGTGACGCGTTTTGCGCCACATAAAACCACCACCCAGGCGACGGCAACGCTGGCTGATGCACTGCCGGGCTGGCTGGCTGCGGCATCGGGGATGGCGTTACGCGGTTATGAAATTCATATGGGGGAGACAACGCTGCTGGACGGCGTTCGCCCGTTGATGCAGCTTTGTAAGAATGGGCAGTACACCGCAGATGGCGCAGTCAGCGATAATGGACAGGTATTTGGCACCTATCTGCACGGCCTGTTTGATAGTGATGCGTTTACCCGCGCCCTGGTTAACGGCCTGCGCGAACGCAAAGGGCTAACGGCGTTGGACAGTGATTTTCACTACGCGCATTACAAGGCGCAGCAGTTTGATATTTTGGCGGAGTCTATGCGTCAGCATATTGATATTGAAAAGATTTATTCGATTATGCGGGAGTATCAGGAGCCGTAGCGGCGATGACGCGCCATTCTCAGGAGTGGCGCCAGCGGTTTATGACAGGCAAAAAAAAACACCCAAGTGGGTGTCATTTTAGTTGGTTGCGGGGGCCGGATTTGAACCGACGACCTTCGGGTTATGAGCCCGACGAGCTACCAGGCTGCTCCACCCCGCGTCCGTCTTTACTCTTCCATCGAGTAAACTTGCTTCAGATTGTAATTGGTTGCGGGGGCCGGATTTGAACCGACGACCTTCGGGTTATGAGCCCGACGAGCTACCAGGCTGCTCCACCCCGCGTCCGTCATTACTCTTCCATCGAGTAACGTTACTTCTGATTTTAACTTCTGGTACTAATTGGTTGCGGGGGCCGGATTTGAACCGACGACCTTCGGGTTATGAGCCCGACGAGCTACCAGGCTGCTCCACCCCGCGTCCGTGGATGCGCACTATACTCTGCTGAGCTTTTGATGCAACCCATTTTTGAGATAAATCACTCATTTTTTTATAGGTTGTACGTATACGACACGATTGGTTTATTTTTTGTACAAAAATATTGCTGGCTGGCGTAATCGCATTTCAATACCCCTGGCGGTTTGTTATCTTCTTCGGGCACTTTCGATTATGCGGACAATAGAAGACACCATGAAAGGACGTTGGGTTAAGTATGTAGCAACAGGGGCAATGCTGGCGATGCTGGCAGCCTGTTCGTCAAAACCGACCGATCGCGGTCAACAGTATAAAGACGGGAAATTTACCCAGCCTTTCTCACTGGTCAATCAGCCTGATGCCGTAGGCGCCCCAATCAATGCGGGTGACTTTGCCGAGCAGGTGAACCAGATTCGTAACGCCTCTCCGCGCCTGTACGGCAACCAGAGCAACCTTTATAACGCAGTGCAGCAGTGGCTGCTTTCCGGTGGCGATACGCGCACTATGCGCCAGTACGGCCTTGATGCCTGGCAGATGGAAGGGACCGATAACTACGGTAACGTCCAATTCACCGGCTACTACACGCCAGTGGTGCAAGCGCGCCATACGCGTCAGGGCGAATTCCAGTATCCGCTGTACCGCATGCCGCCGAAGCGCGGCAAACTGCCATCCCGCGCCGGAATTTATGCCGGGGAGCTGAGTGATAACTACGTGCTGGCCTACAGCAACTCGCTGATGGATAACTTCATCATGGATGTGCAGGGCAGCGGATACATTGATTTTGGTGATGGTTCACCGCTGAACTTCTTTAGCTATGCCGGTAAAAACGGTTGGGCCTATAAAAGCATCGGTAAAGTGCTTATCGATCGCGGCGAAGTGAAACGTGAAGATATGTCGATGCAGGCGATTCGTCACTGGGGCGAAACCCACAGTGAAGCGGAAGTCCGCGAACTGCTGGAACAGAACCCATCCTTTGTCTTCTTTAAACCACAGTCGTTCGCGCCGGTGAAAGGGGCGAGCGCGGTGCCGCTGATTGGTCGCGCCTCGGTTGCCTCTGACCGCAGCATTATTCCACCAGGGACCACGCTGCTAGCGGAAGTGCCGCAGTTGGATAATAACGGCAAGTTTAACGGCCAGTATGAACTGCGTCTGATGGTCGCGCTGGACGTTGGCGGTGCGATTAAAGGACAGCACTTTGACATCTACCAGGGGATCGGTGCGGATGCCGGGCACCGCGCGGGCTGGTATAATCACTACGGTCGCGTGTGGGTGCTGAAGACGGCAAGCAACACGGGCAATGTTTTTAGTGGCTAAGTCCGTGATTTCCCCGGCCAGGGCGATGACGCCAGCGCCGGGGATGCATTAATGAAGAAATTTGAGGTTTTATGTCTGTTATCAGTGACGCCTGGCGTCAGCGTTTTGGTGGCACCGCGCGTTTATATGGCGAAAAAGCCCTTCAGGTTTTTGCCGAGGCGCACGTTTGCGTGGTTGGCATTGGCGGCGTCGGCAGTTGGGCGGCGGAAGCGCTGGCGCGAACCGGTATTGGTGCTATCACGCTTATCGACATGGATGACGTCTGCGTCACCAACACCAACCGCCAGATCCACGCGCTGGGCGGCAACGTTGGGCTGGCGAAAGCTGAGGTGATGGCTGAGCGTATTCGGTTGATTAACCCCGAGTGCCGCGTCACCGTGATCGACGATTTCGTCACGCCTGATAATGTGGCGGAATATATGGGCGCGGGCTACAGCTATGTGGTCGACGCGATTGACAGTGTGCGACCGAAAGCGGCGCTCATTGCTTACTGTCGTCGCTATAAAGTGCCGTTGATCACTACCGGTGGGGCGGGCGGGCAAATTGACCCGACGCAGATTCAGGTTAGCGATCTGGCGAAAACCATTCAGGATCCACTGGCAGCGAAGCTGCGTGAGCGGCTGAAAAGCGAATTTGGCGTGGTGAAGAACAGTAAAGGCAAGCTGGGCGTCGATTGCGTATTTTCCACTGAAGCGCTGGTCTATCCGCAGTCGGACGGTTCGGTGTGTGCGATGAAGAGTACGGCGGAAGGGCCAAAGCGTATGGACTGTGCGTCTGGTTTTGGTGCGGCGACGATGGTTACCGCAACCTTTGGTTTTGTCGCGGTGTCCCATGCATTGAAAAAGATGCTGGCGAAAGCGGAGCGTCAGGCCAGCGCCTGACGGGCGGCTTGCGTCATCGCATCGCTCAGGGCCGTTAGGCCCTGACTGCGTGAGGCGCTAAGCTGACCGCGAAGCCCCAGCTCATCAAATAGCGCCAGCGGCTCAGATGCCAGAATCTCCGCCGGCTGTTTGCCTTCCACGGCGGTCAGCAGCACCGCCAGCAGGCCGCGCACAATTCTTCCTTCGCTATCGCCAAAAAAGTGCAACGCACCGTTGGCTTCCTGGGTATAACCCAGCCAGACGCGATTTTCACAGCCTGGGATTTCCTGCGCCTGTGCTTTAAGCTCATCCGTCAGTGTGGGCAGCTTTTTACCGAGCAGGATCAGTTGGCGGTACTTATCTTCCCATTGCGTCAGTGCGGAAAACTGCTGACGTAAGGCTTCAGGCGTTATCTCAGTGCCAAAAGGATGTGCGGTTTTTAACGTTATTGTCATTAATCCACCAGAAGTTCGAGCGCCCGATCGACGGCGCTGACCAGCGCGTGCACGTCGTCCTGCGTATTATAAGGAGCGAATGAGGCGCGTAGCGTACCGTTGACGCCTAATGCGGCAAGCAGCGGCTGCGCGCAGTGCTGGCCGGCGCGCAGGGCAATACCATACTCGGCCAACAGCGTGACCATATCGCTGTGGTGAACCCCGGCGAAATCGAAGGCCAGCAGACTGGAGTCCTGGCAGCGGAATGAACGGAAGCCCGGACGTTTCGCCAGCTCTTCTTCTGCCAGCGTCGCCAGCCCACGGCTCCAGGATTCGGCCTGCTGGATATCGATATCTGCCAGCCACTCCAGCGCCGCACTCAGGCCAATCACGCCGGCCACGTTTGGTGTACCCGCTTCCAGACGATACGGTACCGGCTGGGTGGTAAAACCGTCAAACGTCACTTCGCTGATCATCTTCCCGCCGCCTAACCACGGGCTCATGGCATCCAGCAGTTCGCTTTTACCGTATAGCGCGCCGATGCCGGTAGGCCCGTAGAGCTTATGGCCGGAGAAAGCGTAAAAATCGATATCCAGCGCCTGAACGTCCGCAGGGAAATGGACCGCCCCTTGTGCACCGTCAACCATGACCACCATCCCGGCTTGATGAGCGAGGGCAATGGCGTACTCCAGATCCGGACATCCACCGGTGACGTTGGACATTTGCCCGAGTGCCAGAATACGGCTACGTGGGGTTATCAGCGTGGAGAGTTGCGCAACATCCGGCAGCCGATCCGCGCCGAGCGGCAGCGGGACGATTTTCGCCCCGGTCTGTTCGGCGACCATCAGCCATGGCACAAGGTTGGCGTGGTGTTCGGCGACGCTGACGATAATTTCATCACCCGGCTGTAGCCGCGGGCGCGCATAGCACTGCGCCACCATATTGATGGCTTCGGTGGTGCCGCGCGTCCAGACGATATCTTTACCGCTCGGTGCGTTCAGCAGGCGCGCGACCTGGTCGCGGGCGGCTTCGTAGCGCTCGGTTAAGCGCTGCGCTTCGGCGAACTGGCTGCGATGAACGTTACCGGCGCTCAGCGAGTAAAAGTGATTTGTCGCCTCGATAACGGCCTGCGGTTTTAACGCGGTGGCGGCGCTATCAAGGTAAACCCCAGCGTCGTGCAGGGCGGGAAACTGTGCGCGAAACTGCGCGGGGGAGAACGCGTTCATGGAATTCCTCATGTCGATAAGGAGATCGTCGCGCAATTTTCGTTGGCTTTCAACTTTGGTGATGAATGAAGAGGAAATCGAGGCAAAAAAAAGCACCGCAAGTTGGCGGTGCTACATTAATCACTATGGACAGACAGGGTAAATGTACAGGAAGTGAAAAAGGGTAGCCTTGCTACCGTGATCTGAATTGCAGACCAATTGCAAACACAACAACACAACATCACAACCGTAAGCCAAAAGCTGTTCAGAACACGCATTCCGAAAAAAGCTTTTCGTTCCGGCTCAGGAAGTGCCGCCATGATAGGTATTTGCTGGTAGAAGCTCAACGGACAAATTATAATGGCTCAGATAAAAAAAACTAATAGGTTAACTAGTGTTTCCTATTTGTTAAAATCAATTAACAATTGAGTTCTGGGACTATGTCAAAGCGTTTGCCACCTCTTAATGCATTACGTGTATTTGATGCAGCCGCACGCCATTTAAGCTTCACGCGCGCGGCCGATGAGCTTTTTGTGACGCAGGCCGCAGTAAGCCACCAAATCAAGTCCCTTGAGGATTTTTTGGGGCTAAAGCTGTTTCGGCGACGCAACCGATCCCTGCTGTTAACGGAAGAAGGACAGAGCTATTTTCAGGATATTAAAGAGATCTTTTCGCAATTAACTGAGGCTACGCGTAAACTACAAGCGCGGAGCGCGAAAGGGGCGCTGACCGTCAGTTTATTGCCCAGCTTTGCTATCCAATGGTTGGTGCCGCGCCTCTCAAGCTTTAACTCAGCTTATCCGGGAATCGATGTCAGAATTCAGGCCGTCGACCGTCAGGAAGACAAGCTTGCGGACGATGTCGACGTCGCCATTTTCTATGGTCGCGGCAACTGGCCGGGGCTTCGAGTGGAAAAACTGTACGCTGAGTATCTGCTCCCCGTCTGTTCTCCGCTGCTGCTCACCGGCGATAAAGCGTTGAAAACACCCGCTGATTTGGCAAAACACACGCTGCTGCACGATGCATCTCGTCGCGACTGGCAAACGTATACGCGCCAGCTCGGTCTAAATCACATCAACGTCCAGCAGGGGCCTATTTTCAGCCATAGCGCGATGGTGCTACAGGCTGCTATCCATGGACAGGGCGTTGCGCTGGCGAATAACGTCATGGCGCAATCGGAAATTGAAGCAGGCCGCCTGGTTTGTCCGTTTAACGATGTCCTTGTTAGCAAGAATGCTTTTTATCTGGTTTGTCATGACAGTCAGGCAGAACTGGGTAAAATAGCGGCCTTTCGTCAGTGGATTCTGGCGAAGGCGGCTCATGAGCAAGAAACTTTCCGTTTTCGTTATGACCAATAAATGATTTTAGGGTAATACCATGACCAGCCGTTTTATGCTGATATTTGCCGCAATCAGTGGCTTTATTTTCGTTGCGCTGGGTGCGTTTGGCGCCCACGTGCTGAGCAAATCGTTAGGCGTTGTTGAGATGGGCTGGATCCAGACCGGTCTGGAGTATCAGGCATTTCATACGCTGGCGATTTTTGGCCTTGCCGTTGCTATGCAGCGCCGCATTAGCATTTGGTTCTACTGGAGCAGCGTGTTTATGGCGCTGGGTACCGTATTATTTAGCGGTAGCCTGTACTGCCTGGCGCTCTCCCATCTTCGCCTGTGGGCGTTTGTTACCCCGGTTGGTGGCGTAAGCTTCCTCGCCGGCTGGATTTTGATGTTGATTGGTGCAATTCGACTTAAGCGTAAGGGTGTTGTTCATGAATAAGGTTGTGCTGTATTGCCGCCCTGGGTTTGAGAAAGAGTGTGCTGCGGAGATCACCGACAAGGCCGGGCGTCGCGAAGTGTTTGGCTTTGCGCGCGTCAAAGATAACTCGGGCTACGTGATTTTCGAATGTTATCAGGAAGGCGATGCTGACAAACTGGCACGCGAGCTGCCGTTCAGCTCGCTGGTTTTTGCCCGTCAGATGATTGTTGTGGGCGAGCTGTTAAAAGATTTGCCGCCGGAAGACCGCGTGACGCCTATCGTCGGCATGCTGCAGGGCGTAGTGGAGAAGGGTGGCGATCTGCGCGTTGAGGTGGCTGATACCAACGAAAGCAAAGAACTGATGAAGTTCTGCCGCAAGCTCACCGTGCCGCTGCGTTCGGCGCTGCGCGAAGCCAAAGTGCTAGCCGCCTATGAGACGACGAAGCGTCCGGTTGTGCATGTGTTCTTTATTGCCCCGGGCTGCTGCTACACCGGCTATTCCTATAGTACCAATAATTCGCCGTTCTATATGGGGATCCCGCGTCTGAAGTTCCCGTCTGATGCGCCAAGCCGCTCGACGCTGAAGCTGGAAGAGGCATTCCACGTCTTTATCCCTGCTGACGAATGGGACGAACGTTTAGCCAACGGCATGTACGCGGTCGATCTGGGAGCTTGCCCTGGCGGCTGGACCTATCAGCTGGTGAAACGCAATATGTGGGTCTCCTCCGTGGATAACGGCCCAATGGCGCAGAGCCTGATGGACACCGGGCAGGTGACCTGGCTGCGTGAAGATGGTTTCCGCTATCGCCCAACCCGCAATAACATCTCGTGGATGGTGTGCGATATGGTTGAGCGCCCGGCGAAGGTTGCCGCGCTGATGGCGGAATGGCTGATCAACGGCTGGTGCCGTGAGACCATCTTTAACCTGAAGCTGCCGATGAAAAAGCGCTACGAAGAGCTGTCGCACAACCTGGCGTACATCCAGGAGAAGCTTGACGAGAATGGCATTAACGCGCAGATCCAGGCGCGTCAGTTGTACCATGACCGCGAAGAGGTGACCGTTCACGTACGTCGTCTGTGGGCGGCGGTAGGCGGTCGTCGCGACGAGCGTTAAGTGTTATTCTTTAAGCAAAATGGCCCACCTCGGTGGGCCATTTTTGTTTCAGGCGATCGGCGTTTGTCGGGGGTCCATCCGGGCATCGGAGATAATATGGGTCACATCATCAAGGTGGCCGATACGCGCTTCGCCTGAAC
The DNA here is from genome assembly GCF_001571285.1 of Kluyvera cryocrescens NBRC 102467. GTDB lineage: Bacteria > Pseudomonadota > Gammaproteobacteria > Enterobacterales > Enterobacteriaceae > Kluyvera > Kluyvera cryocrescens. The sequence goes on from NZ_BCTM01000016.1 coordinate 75,677, forward strand.
GGTTGAATTTGCTTTTATCAATCAGCAGCAATGATTGCGATGCGCGCTTCAGCAGCAGAGACTTAAAGTCGGCGTTGACGGTATTGGAATCCCAAAGCCCGCCGTCGCCGTCGATCCCTTCGCAGGAAAAAATAAACAGGTCAATATCCAGCGGTTTTAGCTGCGAAACCAGCGAAGGATTCACGTAGCAGCCATATTTACGTTCAAGCTGGCCGCCGGAGCTAATTAGCTGAATCTGCTCGCGTTTTCCCAGCTCAAGGCAGATAGGATGGCTATTGGTAAAAACCTGTAGGTCGATATCAGGCAGTTGTCGCGCCAGATACCAGCAGGTGGAGCTGGCGTCGAGGGCAATGACCATTCCGGCCTCTATCCAGGCGAGTGCTTCCCGGGCAATATCGGCTTTGTGTGCGAAGTGACTTTTCAGACGCATGTGGAAAGGATCGCCGCTGTCCTGATTTTCCCGATGAATGTACTTCGCTCGCCCGTGGTTGCGCAGCACCTTGCCCTGCGCCTGAAGTTCGCTGAGATCGCGGCGAATGGTCTCTTTGCTGACATTAAGCTGGGCGGATAAGGCATCGGTTGTCAGGCTTTTGTGCTGAATGAGCAGGTCTACTATCGCTTGTTGGCGTGCCGCTTTCATTTTTTTCACCCCATCATTCGATACGCGCCCGCGTCGGGCGGGCGCACCGGCATGAGACTACGGCGTTACTCCTTTTTTTAAAAGAATATTCCCATACTTAGCACACTCACCTGTGATAACGATCGCAAAGGCTTTTTGCGCCCGATCGTAAAAGGCATAGCGATCGATACGGGATATTTCCGGGCAGGGGGCCTGCAGCGAAAGCGCCTCGCGGTAGCGAGCTTCGACGCTGGGATCCAGAGAGTCACCCTCTACCGCCGCCATCATCACCAGAGGGGGGGCATAGCTGTCGAGTTCAAACAGCGGAATGATGGCCTGCAGCAGGTCGCTGACTTTCAGACCATCGGCGCGAATAACCTGTGGCCCCATGCTGTGGGCCGGGAAATGGGCATCGGAAAAGATAATCTCATCGCCATGGCCCATTTCGGCCAGCACCTTTAGCAAGTCAGGGGAGATTAATGGTGAAATCGTTTTTAGCATCTCAGGCTTCCTTAATGAGTTCGGGTTCGCTTTGCGGGTAGAAATAGCGGTACTGATAGTGCACCTGCGCTCTGGCCTGTTCCGGGCTAGCAAATTCCCCCACGCCGTACCAGCCAAACATGGCGGCTCCAGCGACCGTGGTTTCGGCGTCATCCAGTACCTTGATGGGAATGTCGAGCATGTTGGCTTTAATTTGATTCCACAGCGTGTTGCGGCTCCCGCCTCCCACCATTAAAAGCTCTGTGGCTTTAAAGTGGCCGATTTTCTCCAGCGTTTGCAGATTTTGCGCCAACTGTTCGCTGAGCCCTTCCAGCGCGGCACGATAGAAATGACCGCGGGTCGCGTTGAGCGTGACCCCTTGCCATCCGGCATTTTGGTTTGTAAGGAGTTCACAGTGCATTTTCACGCCCTCAGCTCCTTCGGGAATCAAACGCGCTTCTTCAATCAGGGTTTGCCATGGTGTCTGCGGCGTCCACAGCAGCTTGCGCACCCATTCGAGCACGCCAGAGGCCAGCCATTGCATACCAGGGTTATAAAGCCCCGGTTGGCTATCCAGCTCGCAGGTAGATCCGGCGTAGTGGCTGAGCAGCGAGGTGTTGACCCGATTGCTGCGGACCATCAGAATTTCCCACGTACCGGAAGAGAGGACTGGTTCATCCTGCTCTGCACCGGCGCCAAACAGGGCGAACTGCGTATCGTGCCCGGCTGAAATCACCGGGATGCCAGGCGGAATCCCCAGCAGCGCAGCGGCGTCTGGCTGTAGCGTGCCGATGAGTTCACCGGCTTCGACCAGGCGCGGGAACAGCCAGCGCGGCAGCCCAGTGGCTTGCAATATTTCCGGACTGAAGTCGCGTTGATGAATGTCCAGCATCTGGCTGGTTCCCGCCATGGTGAGATCGGTGGTGAATTCGCCGGTCAGGCGGTGGTTAATCAGCGATGAGATAAACAACCAGGCGTGCGCCTGTTCCAACAGCTGTGGGTGATTCTCTTTCATCCACACCAGCTTATAGAGCGTGTTGAAGCCAAACGCGCCGACGCCGGATATTTCCTGCAGCCTTTGCTGCGGGAGGAAGCGGTCGATTTTTTGCATCACTTCAGCGGTACGCGGACATTTCCAACTGATAACGGGATAGAGAAGCTGGCCATTCTCATCGACCAGCGCACCATCGACGCCGAACGTGGTGACCGTAATACCTCGTACCCGGCAGCCCGCCAGCTCGGCCGCAAGCGTATGGCAGCAGTCTGCAAGCCGCTGGATGATGGCATCAAGCGACCACTGGTGCCAGGCGTTGTTTTCTGCCGCTATTTCACTGGCATTGGCGACAGCGGCACGGGCGACAATTTTTCCCTGACGGTTGACGGCAATCGCCCGGACGTTGGTCGCGCCGCAGTCGAGTACCAGGATAACATCTTGTTTCATAACTACTCCTGAAACGCTGCTGAAGAGTCCAGCTAGCAATGCAGCCCAAAATAACGCCCTTCCACTGTGGAAGGGCGTAGCGCATTAACGTTTGTACAGCGGGCCGTAGTTCTGGCAGGCGCGATAATCCTGACCTTCGCTATCCATACCGTGTGCCGCCCAGGCGGAAGGGCGATAGATCTGCGACTCTTCCACGTTGTGCATACAAACCGGAATTCGCAGCATTGAGGCCAGGGTAATAAAGTCAGCGCCCACGTGGCCAATCGTCAGCACCCCGTGGTTAGCCCCCCAGTTCGCCATCACCGAGTAAACATCGGTGAAGGGGCCTTTGCCGGTCAGACGCGGTGCAAACCAGGTCGTAGGCCAGGTGGAGTTGGTACGCGCATCAAGTTGGTCATGCATCTCTTTCGGTAGCGCAACGCTCCAGCCTTCGGCAATCTGAAGGACCGGGCCCAGGCCTTTAATGATATTCACGCGGGTCATGGTGAACGGCACGCCGCCTTCGGTCAGGAAGCGAGAAGAGAAACCGCCGCCGCGGAAATATTCATGAATCGCCGGGCACCACTCGGTGGCGGCGAGGCATGCATCGGCTTCCTGTTGGCTGATTTCCCAGTGCGGTTTCATGGTAGGCTTGCCATCGCTATCGCGCTGTTTACATGAACCATCTAACGCCGCTGAACCGGAGTTGATGAGGTGGATAATACCGTGTTCGGCCAATCCGCTGAGAGGTTTCCCGGTGACGCGTTGTACGGCCTCTGGTGACCAATAGGTGCGGACGTCGGCGAAGACTTGCGCCGTGCCGGTAAGCTGATGGCCCATCAACATTGCTACGCCGTTGAGGCTGTCGTTTTCGGTAGCGACAACAAACGGTTCACGCACGCCGTTCCAGTCAAAGGAGCTGTTAAGTAGCGCTTCAGCGGTATCACCGTTAGGGTATTGATCGGTCCAGTGGCGCTGGCCCTGGAAGCCTGCGGCAATGGCGTTATAGCCGAGAGATTCCTCAACCAGCCCTTTATCCGCCAGCTTTTTGTTGCCCTGCATCATGTCGCGAATGCACATCGCCATGAGCAGGCTCTCTTTAAGCACCGTGCGGCTTTGAGCTTCATTGCGTTTGTACTGCTGAGCGTTTTGATCCTCGCCATAGCGGAAGTTTTTGTCCGCCCACGCCAGCGCAATCTCCAGCTCTGCTTCGTCATAAATTTTCTGATCGATACGGCGGCGCAGTTCGGTCATATCTACCGCTTGTACCTTCATGCCGAGCCAGGATTCAAAGAAGTTATGGTCAACAATAGAGCCGGCAATACCCATCGACACGCCGCCTACGGAAAGGTAGCTTTTGCCTTTCATACTGGCAACGGCCAAGCCGGCGCGGGCAAAGCGCAGTAATTTTTCTTCAACGTCGGCAGGAATGGTGCTGTCATCCGCATCCTGAACATCGTGACCGTAAATAGAGAAAGCAGGAATCCCCTTCTGACTATGCGCGGCAAGTGCGGCGGCCAGATAAACGGCGCCGGGACGTTCGGTGCCGTTAAAGCCCCAGATGGCTTTCGGACGCATCGGGTCCATATCGATGGTTTCGCTACCGTAGCACCAGCATGGCGTGACGGTGATGGTGACGCCGACATTCAGTCCGCTGAATTTCTCCTCGCAGGCCGCTGATTCTGCCATTCCCGCGATGCAGCTATCGGCAATTACGCACTCAATTTGTGCACCGCAGGCGTGGCGGAGTTTCTCGGTGATAAGCGCCGCGGTCGCCTTTGCCATGTTCATGGTCTGTTCTTCCAGCGATTCACGTACGCCCATACGGCGGCCATCAATTACCGGGCGGATACCAATTTTCGGTAAGCTGATTTTTTTCATTACAGATCCCTCATGTTATTCGGATAAAAGATTAGTGCGTTGCCGTTTGTGAACGGAAACGGGCAAAAATGAAGATGACGGCGAAGCACAGGGCTGGAACCAATTCTGCAGTTGGGATATTGCCTGCGGCATCGCTAACGAAGCCCATCACGGGCGTCACGATACCGCCGCCGATAATGGTCATGACGATGAAAGAGGAGCCATATTTGGTGTCTTGCCCCAGATTTTTGATCCCCAGGGAAAAGATGGTGGGGTACTGAATCGACATAAATGCGCTACACAGCGTCAGCGCCAGCAGGCCAAAATGGCCACCGCTGAAGGCGGAGATCAGACACAGAACCATGGCGAGCAGCGCGTAGGTGGCGAGCACTTTATGCGGGGCGAAGCGGCTGATGAGCCAGGTGCCGGTGAAGCGGCCAATGAAGAAACATACCATCGTACCGGTCAGATAATTGGCGGCGAAGCCGGGCGTCATGCCGGGGATCTCTTCAATGGCATAGCGAATCAGATAGCTCCAGCAGGCCGTTTGCGCACCGACGTAGCAAAACTGTGCCAGCACCGCCCAGCGCCAGTGGCGAATACGCACCAGGCGGGAAAGGGACGCGGAGAATGAACTCTGTGTGCTCTCAGCGCGATCGTCACTTTGTAGGGCCGGAAATTTAGTCAGCATAATCAGCAGGGCGACCAGCAGGACAATCGCCACGATGATCATATAAGGCGTCTGTACCGATAACACCAGGCTGTGTTTATAGGTACTTAGCTGTTCTGGTGACATTTTATCGAGCACATCCTGGGATTGATGTGGCACGTTAGACAAAATAAGACTTTGCCCAAACACAACCGCGATAATAGCGCCAAATGAGTTAAATGTTTGCGCCAGATTGAGGCGAAAGTGTCCACCGCTCTCAGGGCCTAATACCGTCACAAATGGGTTGGCTGCGGTTTCGAGGCAGCCGAGGCCAGCAGCAATAATAAATAGGCCAATTAAGAATAATGTGTAATTCATTACTTCCGCTGCCGGCCAGAATAATGCAGCGCCGAGAGCATATAAGAATAATCCGGTAATAATGCCCGCTTTGTAACTCAGTTTTTTCATCAGGATCCCTGCTGGGATAGGAATGACAAAATAACCGAAGTAAAATGCGGATTGAATCAACCCGGCCTGGAAGTTAGTTAAGGTAAAGGCCTGCTGAAACTGGGGTAGTAAAATGTCGTTCAGGTTGTTCGCGACAGCCCAAAGAAAAAACAGTGAGCAAAGCAGTGCAAATGGAATAATGTAACGCTGGGTTTGTCCGGCATCTACCGCACGAAAACTCTGCGTTTGTATTGTTGTATTTCCCATAACATCCTCATTGATTCAGAAGCGTCAGAGTGTGGTCGTTTTTGCTGAACGGACCGTAAAAACAGAAAAGTTCATGTGTTTTCCTGGGACTATCGGGCAGTTAGGAATGAACTCATGAATTCATTTTCGGGGAAAAAAGGCTGTTTAATATGATGGCGGTCACATTTAACGACTGGTGGTATTTTTATGTGATAGTTGTCACTTTAATTTCTTATAAACAATGCCCGTTTGAGAAAATAAATATTAAAACCCACAGCCTGAGTGACCGAATTAATTTATTGCCGCAGAAACGGTCATTTGTTAATGGTGAAGGGCAAAAATGCCCGTTTAAATAAATATCATGAAGAGCGGTCATTTTTTTTAGGGTGGTTTTTGCAAGCGATAACTTATTCAAGGGAATTAATTGATGGTGGTCACAAAATAAAACCGAGGGAATTCCATTGTGCTTCTTCAATACGATGATGATGAGTAAGTAGACGGTTAATTCAACAGAATAAGTAGCAATGTTCTGTTGGGGCTTTGGAATCATCAAGAGAGGTTATAAATGGAACGAAATAAACTGGCACGGCAGATTATTGATACCTGCCTGGAGATGACGCGTCTGGGATTAAATCAAGGAACCGCGGGTAACGTCAGCGTGCGTTATCAGGGCGGAATGCTGATTACCCCTACGGGGATCCCGTATGAGAAGCTGACTGAAGCACACATCGTTTATATCGATGCCGAGGGGCATCATGAGCAGGGCAAGCTGCCATCAAGCGAATGGCGTTTCCATATGGCTGCCTATCAGACGCGGCCGGATGCGCATGCCGTGGTGCATAACCATGCCGTACACTGTACCGCCGTTTCGATCCTTAATCGGCCTATTCCTGCCATCCATTACATGATTGCTGCCGCAGGCGGAAACACCATCCCCTGTGCCCCGTATGCCACCTTTGGCACGCGCGAACTGTCCGAGTACGTCGCCGTTGCCCTGAAAAACCGTAAAGCGACGCTGTTGCAGCATCATGGGCTCATCGCCTGCGAGGAAAATCTGGAAAAAGCCTTATGGCTGGCACATGAGGTTGAAGTTCTGGCACAGCTTTATCTCAGCACGTTGGCGATTACCGATCCGGTGCCGGCGCTTAGCGATGAGGCGATCGCCATCGTGCTGGAAAAATTCAAAACCTACGGGCTGCGTATTGAAGAGTGATAACGCGAGACTGACGGGAGAAGAGCAATGGCTAACAGAATGATTCTGAATGAAACGGCGTGGTTTGGCCGTGGGGCGGTCTCGGCACTTTGCGATGAGGTGAACCGTCGTGGCTACCGTAAGGCGTTAATCGTTACCGATAAAACGTTGCTTCAGTGCGGTGTGGTGGCAAGAGTGACCGATAAGATGGATGAGGCGGGGCTTGCGTGGGAGATCTATTCCGGAGTCATGCCCAACCCAACGATCGGTGTTGTGCATGAGGGGCTGAACGTCTTCCGGCATAGCGGTGCCGACTACCTCATTGCTATTGGCGGTGGGTCGCCGCAGGATACCTGCAAGGCGATAGGCATCATCAGTCATAATCCTGAGTTTGCGGACGTCCGCAGTCTTGAGGGGCTTTCCCCCACGCGTAAACCTAGCGTTCCCATCATGGCAATCCCTACGACAGCGGGAACTGCGGCCGAAGTGACCATTAACTATGTGATCACGGATGAAGAGAAGCGGCGCAAGTTTGTGTGCGTCGATCCTCACGATATACCGCAGGTCGCCTTTATTGATGCCGACATGATGGATGGAATGCCTCCTTCGCTGAAAGCAGCCACCGGCGTTGATGCGCTGACTCATGCGATTGAGGGCTATATCACCCGGGGCGCTTGGGCACTAACTGATGCGCTGCACCTAAAGGCGATTGAGATCATTGCTGGGGCGCTGCGAGGTTCCGTCGCCGGTGAGCGCGATGCCGGTGAAGCGATGGCGCTGGGGCAGTATGTGGCCGGGATGGGCTTTTCCAACGTGGGACTGGGGCTGGTCCACGGTATGGCGCACCCGCTGGGGGCGTTTTATAACACCCCGCATGGCGTGGCGAATGCCATTTTGCTACCGCACATCATGCGGTATAACGCGGAGTCTACCGGCGAGAAGTTTCGTGATATTGCCCGAGCAATGGGGATTAAGGTGGAGGGACTGAGCCTTGCGGCAGCGCGCAGCGCGGCAGTCGACGCGGTCTTTGCGTTAAACCATGATGTCGGTATTCCGCTGCACCTGCGTGATGTCGGCGTCAGCAAGGAGGATATCCCGGCATTGGCACAGGCAGCGTTTGACGATGTGTGTACTGGGGGGAATCCGCGCGAGGCTACCATTCCTGATATTGTCGAGCTGTATCATACCGCCTGGTAGTCTTTTATCCGGTTCTCAACGCCATCAGCGTGTCTGATGGCGCTTCTCTATCAGGCCGGGCGAGACAGCCTTAGCTGTTGTAAATTGCCATCGATATGCAGATCGGTTTGCAGACGGGCAATATCCCGGCATAAAAACGCCATGTCCCGATGCTCATCAAGCTTCTTACGCCATTTCTCGGGTACTTCATCCAGATGCTCATACAACGCTTCCAGCGTGCCAAACTGCACCAGCAGTTGAGTGGCACTTTTGGGACCAATACCCGCGACGCCAGGCACTTTGGAGCTGCTTATTCCCGCCAGCCCCCAGAAGTCGGGAAGCTGCTGGGGGAGCACGCCAAACTCTTTTTCGATAAACGGAGAATCCAGCCAGCGCTTTTGAAAATAATCGCGAATTTGCAGCGTGGGTGAAAGCAGCTGGCAGTAGCCTTTGTCGGTGGAAACGATCGTCGCCTGATGCCCCGCTTGGGTGACTTTCACTGCCAGCGTGGCGGCTAAATCGTCGGCTTCGTTGCCGGTGGAGACCCAGCATTGCACGCCGCGTTGCTCGAATGCCGCGCGCAGGGCGGGCATTTCCGCGTGCAGTTCATCAGGCATAGGCGCTCGCCCGGCTTTATAATCCGGAAGACGCTGGTGTCGCCAGCCGCTGTTGCGGGCCTCGTCATCGAAGACTGCTACCGCGTGGGTCGGCTGGCTGTGAACGATCAGCAAATCTAACGCATGTTGGCAGGTTTCCACGCAGGGCGACCCCTGAACGGCATGAATGCGGCGGATTAAGTTGAGTGCGTCAACGATAAGCAAATGGACGGCCACGCGGTGTTCTCCTTAACTGAGGTGGCGCTAAGGGTAACATTCAAGGCCTGGAGAGGCTATTAGCGGCGGGAAAAACGCGAAGAGGCCTCGCAAATCGAGGCCTCTGGGAAAGCTTAATCGCAGGAGACTTTCATCGCTAAACCACCGCGCGACGTTTCGCGGTATTTCGCGTTCATGTCTTTACCCGTTTCGTACATGGTTTCGATGACTTTATCGAGGCAGACGCGCGGCTCGCTGGTGCGGCGTAGCGCCATACGTGCAGCGTTGACCGCCTTGACGGAGGCAATCGCGTTACGTTCGATACACGGCACCTGAACCTGCCCCGCGACCGGGTCACAGGTCAGACCGAGGTTGTGTTCCATGCCGATTTCCGCAGCGATACAAACCTGCGCCGGGCTCGCGCCCAGAAGCTCTGCCAGACCGGCTGCGGCCATAGAACAGGCCACGCCCACTTCACCCTGACAACCCACTTCAGCGCCAGAGATAGAGGCGTTCATCTTGTACAGTGAACCAATCGCGCTGGCGACAAGCATATAGCGCGCCAGAGAGTTGGCGTTCACTTCACGGATAAACTTGTCGTAGTAAGCCAGAACCGCCGGAACGATACCGCAGGCACCGTTGGTTGGCGCTGTTACCACACGTCCGCCCGCGGCGTTTTCTTCGTTGACCGCCAGAGCGAACATGTTGATCCAATCCACCACGGCCATCGGGTCGCTGTTGACTTTATCCTGGCTCACCAGCATGCGGCGCAGTGCGGCGGCACGACGCGGAACGCGCAGTTTACCCGGCAGTACACCTTCGGTGGTGATACCGTGTTCGATACCGCCTTTCATTACCGCCCAGACGTCAGCAAAGTGTTTTTCCAGCTCTTCTTTGCTGTGCAACGCCAGTTCGTTTTGCATCATCAGCCCGGACAGCGACAGACCGGTCTCTTTGCAGTGGCGCTGCAGATCGGCGGCGCTGCTGTAAGGATAAGGGACCGCAGCAGGGGCTTGCGCTTCCTGACCAAAGTGCTCTTCATCGACGATAAAACCACCGCCGATGGAATAATAGGTTTTGCTGTAAACCGCTTTATCACCCGCCAGTGCGGTGATGCGCATGCCATTTTCGTGCAGAGAGAGGTTGTCGGTGTGGAAGTTCATGCACTGATCAACCGGGAACTCAACTTCATGCTGACCATGAGCCAGCAGCAGGCGACCGTGGGTGTTCACATCCTGGATAAATGCCGGGATGGCATCGATATCGACGGTGTCCGGCAGATTTCCTGCCAGGCCCATAATAATGGCGATATCGGTGTGGTGACCTTTACCGGTCAGTGAGAGAGAGCCGTAAACATCGACGACCACGCGAGTGATATCAGTAAGGATCCCACGCGCAATCAAGTCGTCCGTGAATTGTTTGCCTGCTTTCATTGGCCCGACGGTGTGTGAGCTGGAAGGACCAATGCCGATTTTAAAAATATCGAATACGCTAATCATGAGGCGTCCATTGTGTAACGAGGTGCGCCGCCCGAAGGCGGCGCAGGGGATTAACTGAACAGAGAGTAGGAGATTGCGGAGATAGCGATAAGACCCATCAGGACAACGAAGACGTTGCTGATGTGACCGCTGTACTTACGCATTGCCGGTACTTTCTGAATGGCATACATCGGCATCAGGAACAGAATCATCGCGATGATTGGGCCGCCCAGGGTCTCAATCATACCGAGGATGCTTGGGTTCAGGGTTGCCACAATCCAGGTGGTAACCAGCATGAACGCTGCAGTGATTTTGTTCAGTTTGCTGATTTCGATAGTTTTGCCTTTGCCGCGCAGAGACTTAATCACCATCCCGTTAAAGCCTTCACGTGCGCCCAGGTAGTGGCCGAGGAAGGATTTGGTGATAGCGATAATCGCGATGATTGGTGCCATCCATGCGATAACCGGCGCGTTAAAGTGGTTTGCCAGGTAAGACAGGATAGAGATGTTCTGCTCTTTCGCTGCAGCCAGGTCCGCTGGGGACAGGCTCAGTACGCAGCTGAAGACGAAGAACATTACGGTCAGCACCATCATGATGTGAGCGCGAGCCAGAATAGAGGAACATTTTTTCTCTGCGCCCTGGCCGTACTCTTCACGCTTAGCCACTGCGAAGGAAGAGATGATCGGTGAGTGGTTGAAAGAGAACACCATCACTGGGATTGCCAGCCACAGGGTCATCCACAGGCCATTACCGGTAGACGCTGCGCTGCTGAAGGACAGCGTTTCCAGCGCCGCACCGCTCCACTGAGGAATCAGGTACAGAGCTAGCACCATCAGTGCAGCAACAAACGGGAATACCAGGATGCTCATCGCTTTCACGATCATCTGCTCACCGAAGCGAACGATGGTCATCATGCCGACGATCAGAATCAGCGACAAGATGGCGCGCGGTGGCGGCGTCATGTGCAGCTGGTGCGCCAGGAAGCTTTCAACGGTGTTGGTGATAGCGACGCTGTAAACCAACAGAATTGGGTAGATAGCGAAGAAGTAGAGCAGGGTAATCAGTTTACCTGCGCCAACGCCAAAGTGTTCTTCAACAACTTCAGTGATGTCTTCGCCAGGGTTTTTACCGGACAGCACGAAACGAGTCAGGCCGCGGTGAGCGAAGAAAGTCATCGGGAAAGCGAGAATAGCCATAATGATCAGCGGGATCATACCGCCTACGCCGGCGTTAATCGGCAGGAACAGTACGCCCGCGCCGATTGCAGTGCCGTAAAGACCCAGCATCCACATTGTATCTGTCTTGCGCCATCCGCTAGCAGATTCTGCTGTGACGACAGTGCTGGTTTGAGTGTTTTCCATCTGTATCTCCTGGAGGAAGGAAAAGTGCTAATTTTTTAGTCAAATAAAGTAAAAATAACGATAAACACAACATTAAATTTTATCCGCGCTGGTTTTTTTATGATTTTTACCCAACGCCGTTTTTGGCGAGCGCAAATGTACATTTAACTGGTAAATGTATCAGTGATCATGATCGCAAATGTAATAATCCACTTTTGATGTAGGTTATTGCAGGTCTTTACCCTGTGATTAGCTTTTATGCGAAAATTTATGGGCGCGAAGGCTAGCATTTGCAGTATGAGTGGTAAATGGTGGTGGGGGTAAATACGATGTTTTTGCTGATAAAAATAGAGAAAGCGGCGTTTTTTAGCGTCCAATCATAACTATCGCTAATAATGTATGGTCAGACCTCAAGCGCAAACGATTGGCTACGGTATATTAAAGTGGATTTTTTTCGGTATGTTTTGGAAATCCCGGCGAAGAATATCGCCGGGAGGGGAGTGAAAAACGCTAAGCGTGATGCTTAGGCACAGATTTCGTAGCAAGGAATATAGGCAGAGCCCGGTAATTTCATGCGATGCTGGGCGACGAAGCCCTGCAGCAGTTCGTCCATCCGGCGCATCATCTCTTTATCGCCGTGAATTTTGTAAGGCCCAAATTCTTCAATAGCGCGAATACCGACTTCTTTCACGTTACCTGCCACAATGCCAGAGAAGGCGCGGCGCAGATCGGCGGCCAGCACCTCGACCGGCTGATCGGGGTAGAGCTTCAGATTGGCCATATTCTCGTGCGACGGCTCAAACGGCATCTGCAGGTCAGGCGCAATTCGAATCGACCAGTTGAAGCTGTACGCATCGCCGGTGTCGCGGCGGTTCTCTTTGACCAACGGCATCGCTTTTTTCATCTGCCGTGCGACTTCGACTTCATCATCAATGATGATTTTGTAGTGACGACGTGCGCCTTCGCCCAGCGTGTGCACGACAAATTCGTCCAGTACGCGGAAGTAGTCGGCGCTTTCTTTCGGCCCGGTGAGGATCAGCGGCAGCACCTGATCTTTGTTGGCCGGGTTCATCAAAATACCCAGCAAATACAGGAGCTCTTCCGCGGTGCCTACGCCGCCTGGGAAGATAATGATACCGTGAGCAATACGAACGAATGCCTCTAGACGTTTTTCGATGTCTGGCATGATAATCAGCTCGTTCACCAGCGGATTCGGCGGCTCAGCGGCAATGATTGATGGCTCGGTCATACCGATAAAACGGCCTTCTTTATAGCGCTGCTGTGCGTGACCTACCGCAGCGCCTTTCATTGGCGCTTCCATCGCCCCTGGACCACAGCCGGTGCAGATATTCAGCTCACGCAGACCTAACTGATTACCGACGCGACGGGCGTAGAGGTATTCATTTTCGTTGATCGAGTGACCGCCCCAGCACACCACCATGCTTGGCGCTTCGCCGACATGCAGCGCGCGGGCGTTTCGCAGAATCGAGAAAACGAGGTTGGTAATATGCGTAGAGCTTTCTAAATCGAGATTCGGAAAACGAACCGCGTTATGAATTTGTCCGTAAACAAACAAAATATCGCGCAGGACGGCAAACAGGTTGGCCTGAAGCGAGCGAATAATGCGCCCGTCAACAAAAGCCTCTTCCGGTGGATTGATGAGCTCAAGTTTGACGCCGCGCTCGCGGCGCAGCACGTTGATGTCGAAATTCTCAAAGCGGGATAGCAGCTCTTTGCTGTTATCGGTCAGGCTTCCTGAGTTCAGTACGGCCAGTGAACAGTTGCGGAACAATTGGTACAAGTCGCTGCTGGCCGTGCGCTTAAGCATGTCCACTTCCAGCTGTGACAACATATCCATCGAGCCTAGCGGGCTAATATGTGTAATCAAGGGAACTCCTTATGGGACGAATATCGTCTTCCTTAGTGATTACAATAGCCTCGCCGGCCCGGTTACGACAACCTCATGCGCAGAACAATGTGCGCAGTATTGAGAAATTGTTCAGATTACTGGCGTACCAGACGGCCAATCGCGGGAGCAAAATCAGAATTCGAACGCCACGGGTTGATGTCCAGCCCGCCGCGACGGGTATAGCGCGCATAAACGCTCAGGCTTTCTGGTGCGCAGAAACGCAGGATGTCGTTAAAAATACGCTCAACGCACTGTTCGTGGAATTCGTTGTGATGGCGGAAAGAGACCAAATAGCGCAGCAGCTTTTCGCGGTCGATCTGCGGGCCACGATACTGAATTTGCACCGATCCCCAATCCGGCTGGTGGGTGATAAGGCAGTTGGATTTGAGCAGGTGGCTAACCAGCGTCTCCTGCACCACTTTATGCCCGGCAGCGCCTTTGAGATACTCAGCGTTGAACTGATAGCTCTCAATTTCAATATCCTGATCGTCAATGCAGTTTCCATGGAAGTGGGCGATGGGCTGGCCTTCCACTTCATCAAGGCGATACAGCGCGACGGTCACGTTGCCTTGGGCGCAGGCGCTAAGATCGCGTTCCAGAGTCTCCTGCACGGCTTCCCAGTTAGCAAAACGGGTCTGGTTGAAGCTGTTGAGATAGAGCTTAAAGCTTTTGGACTCGACCAAATTAACCGTTTCGTGGCTTAGCTCGACGTGACCGACAGCCACCTGCGGTAGCCCTTTGGCGTTGAGCCAGGAGAGTTCGTACAGGGTCCAGATATCGGCACCGTGAAAAGGCAGCGAATCGGCGTGCAGGCCAAGCGGGTCGCGATTCAAACTACGAGGAACACCCTGAAGCAGGTTGGCATCGTAGGTATCGCGGTAATCTGTGGTTTTACCCAGCGTCAGGCCCGAGAGCGCCTGATGGTTCTCATAAGAAGACATGTTTCACCGTTATAAAGCAGGTACACTATTGTCTCTAGTGTATCCTGGCTAACCTGAAGAGAGAAATTCGTGGATCAGCAGACTGCAGCAGCATTACATGCCTTTACTCAACGCTATTGCGATGCCTGGCAGCGCGACCACCATAGCCTACCGCGTAGCGAAGAGCTTTACGGCATCCCGTCTCCGTGTCAGGTATCGACCACGGACGATGCCGTGTTTTGGCAGCCGCAGCCGTTTGATGGCGAGCAGAATGTAAATGGCGTTGAGCGCGCGATGGGTATTGTGGTACAACAACCCATTCACAGTTATTATACCACCCAGTATGCAGGTGACATGCAAGCGCTGTTCATGGGGGAATCCCTAACGCTGCTGCAAGCATGGAGTCCGGAAGATTTCCTGCGCGTACAGGAAAACCTGATTGGCCACCTGGTGACGCAAAAGCGTTTAAAACTTTCGCCGACGCTGTTTATTGCTACGCTGGATAGCGAACTGGATGTCATTTCCGTGTGTAACGTGACCGGTGAAGTGGTCAAAGAGACCCTCGGAACGCGTAACCGATTACCGCTAGCCTCCTCCCTTGCGAGTTTCCTGACTCAACTTAATCCACTTCTGTAAGACAGTTTGCCCGTCACCTTGTGAGAGATCTCTTACACGCACTGTAGGAGATCGCCAGAATATAAGTAGGATACTCGGCACGGTGTTTTTATTATTTCTTTTTATATCAATGAGATAATGTGTAATCCGGTTATTTTCCTATAGTGTAAGCCTTAAGTGTTTGCCTGTGAGACACTTGTAAGACGAGGCGGAATAGCGGATTCTATCTACGTCGACAGGGAGTCGCACAATGAAGTGAACATCAGGATGATGACGCTTCATAGGACACACCGGGATGGTGAGACAAGGATAGGCTTCAGGACGAAGCACAGGATCACGCAGGAACGCGTTAAAGGACACCTCCAGGACGGAGAATGAGAGCCAGACAGGATATCTGGTGGATCAGGAAGATCGGGACACACTCAAGGATTGGGTGAAATCACATCGGGGTGGTGTGATGCAGGAAGCAGTCGTTTAAGGATGAACAGGTCAGGAGGCCATAGGAAAAGTTGTCACGGACGAGCAGGGAGCACCAAAAGTAGCTGGATTGCTGCGAAACGAACCGGGAGCACTGTTTTTACAGTGCTCCCTTTTTTTGTTTCTCGCCGACCAGTAATGGTATCCTGCGCCCGATTTTGTTTCCTCTGAGGTTTCCATGACACGCCACGACAGCCTACGCGACCAACTTTTGCTTATTGAAACTCTGCTTCGCCAGCATCAGCATTGGCAAGAGACCGCTCCGCACGACAGCGCTTTCGCCAGCGATCAACCTTTTTGCATGGATACGCTGCAGCCGCTTGAGTGGCTGCAATGGGTTTTGATCCCACGTATGCACCAACTGCTGGACAGCGGAATGCCGCTGCCGAAAGATTTTGCCATCACGCCATATTATGAGATGGCCCTCGATGCGGCCCATCCGCTGCGCGAGATTATCCTGCCTCCGCTGAGCGAACTGGATGCCTTCTTCGCGGACGACGCGCGCTGATGCTGGAAATTATTTACCAGGATGAATGGCTGGTGGCGGTCAACAAACCGTCAGGCTGGCTGGTTCATCGCAGCTGGCTCGATCGTGATGAGAAAGTGGTGGTGATGCAGACGGTACGTGACCAAATTGGCCAACATGTCTTCACCGCCCACCGCCTTGACCGGCCGACTTCTGGCGTCCTGCTGATGGGGCTTTCCAGCGAAGCGGGTCGCCGTTTGTCTCAACAGTTTGAGCAGCACCTGATTCAAAAGCGTTACCACGCGATTGTCCGCGGCTGGCTTACAGACGATGCGGTCCTCGACTATCCGCTGGTGGAAGAACTCGACAAAATTGCCGACAAATTTGCCCGCGAGAATAAGGAACCCCAGCCGGCGGTGACCCACTACCGCGGTTTGGCAACGGTTGAAATGCCGGTTGCCACCGGCCGTTATCCAACGACGCGCTATGGATTGGTTGAGCTGGACCCGAAAACGGGCCGTAAGCACCAACTGCGTCGGCATATGTCTCATCTTCGTCATCCGATGATCGGTGATAGCAAGCACGGCGATCTGCGCCAGAACCGCAGCGCGCTTGAGCATTTTGGCTGCAGTCGGTTGATGCTGCATGCGAGCCAGCTATCGTTAACCCATCCGTTCACCGGTGAACCGCTGGTCATTCGTGCCGGGCTGGACGATGTCTGGATGCAGGCTTTATCACATTTCGGCTGGCGCGGACTTCTCCCTGAGAATGAAAGGGTTGAGTTTGTTGCCGACTGCGGTCAGGATGAAGCTATCCAGAAGTAAACAGGGAGTTAAATCATGGCAGAAGTCGGGATTTTTGTAGGTACCATGTACGGCAATTCACTGCTGGTGGCAGAAGAGGCGGAAACGATCCTGACCGGTCTCGGCCATCAAGCAAAAGTTTTTGAAGACCCGATGGTCGCTGATTGGGAAAGCTACACCGGAAAATACGTTCTGGTCGTCACCTCGACAACTGGACAGGGTGACTTACCTGACAGCATTGTGCCGCTGTTTAACGATCTCCAGGATATGTACCAGCCGCATCTACGCTACGGCATCATTGCGCTGGGTGACAGCACTTATGCCAACTTCTGCGGCGGCGGTAAACGGTTTGATGCGTTGTTACAAGAACAAAGCGCACAGCGCGTCGGCGAGATGCTGATGATTGACGCTTCAGAAGACCCGGAACCGGAAAGCGTTTCCAATCCGTGGGTTGAGCAGTGGGCGACGCTGCTTCAATAAAAATTATCCGCCTGTCACCGGTACAACAGGTTTGTACCGGTTGCTATTTGTTCGTTAGCCATATCCATCAACAATAATCTATTTCAATATTGTGCATGTGCACGATGAGCTGCCCTCCATTGCTTCTTATACTGCTTCTAGCCGACGGGCCAGGGTACTGAAGACGTTCGCCCGCCTGCGGTAATCGTTTCAGTTAATAAGGATCACGCGATGACTATTCACTCTTCAACGCCCGTCGTGACGGCCATGCAGGTTATTCCGGTCGCCGGACGTGACAGTATGCTGATGAACTTAAGCGGAGCCCATGCGCCTTTTTTCACCCGTAATATTGTGATTATTAAAGATAATGCGGGTCATACGGGCGTGGGGGAAATTCCCGGCGGAGAGAAAATACGCGCCACGCTTGAAGAGGCCGTTCCCTTTGTGGTCGGCCAATCGCTCGGTCATTATAAAAACGTGCTGAATACGATACGCACGGCGTTTGCCGACAGAGATGCCAGCGGTCGCGGGCTGCAAACGTTCGATCTGCGCACAACCATTCACGTCGTCACCGGGATTGAAGCGGCAATGCTCGATTTGCTCGGCCAGCATTTGGGCGTCAACGTGGCCTCTTTGCTGGGCGAAGGGCAGCAGCGTAATGAAGTGGACATGCTCGGCTATCTGTTCTTTGTTGGCAACCGCCGTGCGACGCCGCTGCCGTATCAGAGCCAGCCGGACGAACGCTGCGACTGGTATCGCCTGCGCCATGAAGAGGCAATGACGCCGGAGGCGGTGGTACGCCTGGCGGAAGCCGCGTATGAAAAATATGGCTTCAACGACTTCAAACTGAAAGGCGGGGTGCTGGCAGGGGAAGAAGAAGCCGAGTCGATTGTGGCGCTGGCGAAACGCTTCCCGCAGGCGCGCGTAACGCTGGATCCGAATGGCGCGTGGTCGCTCGATGAAGCGATTAAAATCGGCAAATACCTCAAGGGCACGCTGGCCTACGCTGAAGATCCGTGCGGTGCGGAGCAGGGGTTCTCCGGGCGTGAGGTGATGGCGGAGTTTCGCCGTGCGACGGGGCTACCGACCGCCACCAATATGATTGCTACCGACTGGCGGCAGATGGGGCATACGCTGGCGCTGCAGTCAGTGGACATTCCGCTCGCCGACCCGCATTTCTGGACGATGCAGGGCTCGGTACGCGTGGCGCAGATGTGCCATGAATTTGGCCTGACCTGGGGCTCGCACTCCAACAACCACTTTGATATTTCGCTTGCGATGTTTACCCACGTCGCGGCCGCCGCACCGGGGAATATTACCGCTATCGATACCCACTGGATCTGGCAGGAGGGAAATCAGCGTCTGACCAAAGAGCCGTTGGAAATTAAAGGCGGGAGGGTTCAGGTGCCGAATAAGCCGGGCCTGGGTGTTGAGCTGGACATGGACCAGGTTATGCAAGCTAATGAACGCTATAAAAAACACGGTCTTGGTGCGCGTGATGATGCGATGGGAATGCAGTATCTGATCCCAAACTGGACCTTTGATAACAAACGTCCATGTATGGTGCGCTAAGATTAATGCCGGCTCCACCAGGAGCCGGCAGTGTTCTACGCATGAAGGTGTGTAGAACACTGCCGCCAACCGCATAAGGACAGCCTATGAAAATTGTGATAGCCCCGGACTCTTACAAGGAAAGCCTGAGTGCGCTCGATGTTGCCAGCGCCATTGAATCGGGATTTCGGGAGATTTATCCCGATGCTGAATACGTAAAGCTGCCGGTGGCTGACGGTGGGGAAGGAACGGTAGAAGCGATGGTGGCGGCGACCCAGGGACGCGTGATTTCCGTTGAGGTCACCGGCCCATTGGGCGAGCCGGTTGCCGGATTTTACGGGGTGTCGGGCGACGAGCAGTGTGCGTTTATCGAGATGGCGGCGGCCAGCGGCCTTGAACTCTTATCCCCGGAAAAGCGTAATCCGCTAAAAACCACCTCGTGGGGCACCGGTGAGCTGATTCGTCATGCCTTAGATCTGGGCGTGAAGCGCATCATCATCGGTTTGGGCGGTAGCGCCACCAATGATGGCGGCGCGGGAATGGTTCAGGCGCTGGGCGCGAAGCTGCTGACGGCGGATAATCAGCCACTCGCCTACGGTGGCGCCAGTCTGGGCTCGTTGGCAAAGATCGATATCAGCGCGCTGGACAGCCGTCTGGCGGATTGTCAGATTGATGTGGCCTGCGACGTGACTAACCCGCTGACCGGCAAGGAAGGGGCTTCTACGGTGTTTGGTCCACAGAAAGGGGCGACACCAGAGATGGTGGCACAGCTTGACCGGGCGCTGGGGCATTTTGCGCAGCGGATTAAACAGGATTTAGCGATTGATGTACTGACGCTGGAAGGCGGCGGTGCGGCCGGCGGTTTGGGGGCGGCGCTGCATGCATTCTGCGGTGCGAATTTGCGCCACGGTATTGATATCGTGACGGAAGCGCTCCATCTGGATGCATTGGTGGCGGATGCCGATCTGGTGATAACCGGCGAGGGGCGCATGGACAGCCAAACCGTTCACGGCAAAGTGCCGGTGGGCGTGGCGCGCGTAGCTAAACGACATCATATCCCGGTTATTGGTATCGCCGGCAGCCTGACGGCGGACGTCGGCGTGGTGCATCAACACGGAGTGGATGCGGTTTTCAGCATTCTTTATCGGGTTTGTTCATTGGATGACGCCCTGGCGCAAGCCGGAGATAACGTGCGGATGGCTGCGCGCAATATTGCGGCGGCGATCAAGATTGGGCAAGCGCTGCAGGCGCTTGACCTGGCCGGATAACGATTGCCCTATTTGGCCGTCAACAGCGGCTTACCGGATAGCATTTTAAACGGAATTGATTGCCCGGCCAGAGGCTGCCGGGCACAACGTTATCCCAATATCTTCCGGGTTTCCCGGGTGACATTATCCATCTCATCTAACAGCTCAAGCAGCTCGGGTTCCAGGTCTTCTGCAGGCGTCCCGCTACGCAGCTGGCCTTCAATCAACTGGCATAGGTGCTTCAGCCGCGGTACGCCGCTGTAGCCGCAGCTTCCGTGCAGTTTATGAATAGCATCGACCAGATTCTCTGGCTCTTCTCCCACTAACTGTTCTTCCACTTTGTTGCGGATTTCCGGTAAGAAAGCGACCAGCATTTGCAGCATTTCGCGTGCAAGATCGGGCTTATAAGCGGCTTGACGTAGCGCCAGCTGCCAGTCGAGCGTGGCGTTGAGATCAATTGGCGGCTCTACCGTTGTTTCACTCTGCAGAGGGCGCGGTGGGGTATTGAAGCCCGGTTTGTAGCGCAGCAGCAGGTCGTGCAGCCGATTCTCTTCAATCGGTTTCGCCAGATAGTCGTTCATACCGGCAGCGCGCAGTTTCTCTTTTTGTCCGGCGAGGGCGTGAGCGGTCACGGCAATCACCGGCGTTTGCTGCTGGTGCGGCAACTGGCGAATCAGCTCGCAGGCGCGGATACCATCGATATCCGGCATCTGAATATCCATTAAAATCAGATCGAACTTCATCTGTTTGGCGCACTCTATCGCCTGCTGCCCACTCTCACATAGCTCAACGTGCTGCACCTGGTCGTCCAGAAGCGCACCAATGAGCTTCAGGTTAGCGGGGTTGTCGTCAACCGCCATGACCGTCATTGGCAGACGATGTTCGGTGTTAGGCAGTTCTATCAACGAAGGTGCGCTTCGGCTGAACTCCAACAGCACAGGCAATAGGCGGGTCGCGGTTAACGGTTTCAACAGACAGGCTGCCGCACCATTTTTCTTCAATGCTTCGGCATCAACGTGGGCGTGGCAGGGGAGCGCCAGCACCAGCAATTCGGTCATCCCTAATGCCGTGTTAAGTTTTTCCTGATGCATGCTGAGATCGCGAACGGAGACCGGGACGGCAACCAGCAGGATATCGTAAAACTCGACCGGTAGCGCGGCGATGCTCACTGCGTAAACCACTTCCAGCGGCGTAGAAGCCAGCATATCCAGCGTGGCCTGCGCCGCCGCGGCATTGGCTTCCACATAGGCGATACGCTTCCCTTTCAGGCTACTGGTGTCCGGGCCATCTGAAACCACGTTAGGATTCAGATCGAGATTGATGTTAAACCAGAAGGTTGACCCTCGGTTTGGCTGGCTATGGAAGGAGATATCACCGCCCATCTCACGCACCAGTTTTTGGGTAATCACCAGCCCCAGACCGGTACCGCCATGGCGGCGGGAGATGCTGGCATCGGCCTGACGAAATGCCTGGAACAGACGCGACTGATCGCGTTCAGGAATACCGATCCCGGTATCGCGGATCTGCACTTCAATTTGCACTTTGTTATTACTGATGGCGCGCTGTTCAACCAGCACATCAATGTTACCGTTTTCGGTGAATTTGATAGCGTTACCGACCAAATTGGTGATGACCTGCTGCAGACGCAGCGGGTCGCCAATGACGTTATCCGGGACGTCATTTTTAATGCTGAGCGTCAGTTCCAGTCCCTTATCGTGGGCTGAATGCGCCAGCAGGGTGACCACTTCATCAAGTGAATTACGCAGCGGGAAAGGAATGCTTTCCAGCAACAGCTTGCCGGCTTCCAGTTTCGAGAAATCGAGGACGTCGTTGATGATCGCCAGCAAATTGTTTGCTGAGCGTTCAATGGTGCTGAGATGGTCGCGCTGGGTCGGGTTGAGTTCAGTTTTCAGCGTCAAACGGGTAAAGCCAATCACGCCGTTGAGCGGAGTACGCAGCTCGTGCGACATATTAGCCAGGAATTCTGATTTGATTCGCGCCGCTTCCTGGGCGCGTTTTTTGGCCAGATCCAGCTCGACGTTTTGGATTTCCATCTGTTCCAGCGTTTCGCGTAAATCCGACGTCGCCTGATCGACGTTGTGCTGCATCTCTTCGTGATAGGCGGCAAGCGACATCGCCATCGAGTTAATGCCGTTTTTCAACATATCCAGTTCACCGAGCATGAAGCCCTCAACGCGGCTATCTAACTGACCGCGTCGAATTCGGTCGACGGTGTTCACCATATTGCGTATCGGCCCGGTGACGTCCCGCATCAGTCGCCAGCCAAAGATCAGCGCAATGCCAATACAGAACAACATCATGACGCTAGAAATGAAAATCTCTTTGTACTGCTGCAAGCGCACCGACTTGAGATCCAGTTCCAGTGCGACGTAGCCCAGCATATTGACCGGCGTTTTTGCATCTGACTGTGGGGATTCATCCGGCGAATAGTGTTCCGAAATGATCGGCGTGCGCAGGATCATGATATCGCCATGCCGCGTTACGCTAAGGCGTCTTGGGAACGGCATTCCGCGCGGCAGCTGTAAATCACCGGGATCTAACTGGTAGTTGGAGGTTACGAACAGTTTGTTATGTTCATCGTAAACGGAGATGGCGCGCACAATATCGGAGTGCCGGCGGTGAAGTACGCTTATCAACTGACCGATCGATTCACGGTTTTGCAAATTCATACCGTATTCGCTGGAGACGGCAAGCGGTTCGATGATGCTGGCGCCGGCGTCTTCCAGTTGACGCTGCAGGTCGTTATAGCGGTGTACGACGAAGAAGATGCTGAGCAATAAACCGATCAAGACGGTCGGTGCCAGGATCAAAATCATCATTCTTGCACGAAGGCTGTAGTTGGTCATGGAGGTCCGTTGTGGGAGAATCAGAGCAATATTTTTGATTGAGAAAAATCTCTACGATGGCGCAATTCTACTCTGCAAAACGGCGCGTGACGACGCGCCAGATCATAACCGTGACAGTCAACGATCTTGATCCCTTTGGGCAAGGTGTGGCGCGCCACAACGGTAAAGCATTATTCATCAATGGGTTACTTCCGGAAGAAAGTGCCGAAATCACCGTTACGGAAGATAAAAAACAGTATGCGCGCGGGCAGGTAAAACGTCGTCTGAGCAGCAGCCCAGAGCGTGAAACCCCGCGTTGCCCACATTTTGGCATTTGCGGTGGTTGCCAGCAGCAGCATGCGTCGGTTGCACTACAACAGCGCAGCAAGCGCGCGGCGTTACATCGTTTAATGAAGCGCGATGTTGATGCCGTGATTGCCGGAGAGCCTTGGGGCTACCGTCGCCGCGCGCGGCTGAGCTTGAATTATCAGCCAAAGACCCAACAATTGCAGATGGGTTTTCGTAAAGCGAATTCGAATGAAATCATCGACGTGGTGCAATGCCCTGTTTTGGTGCCCGCTCTTGAGGCGCTTTTGCCTGCGGTGCGCGAATGTTTATCCGGCCTGAAAGGGAAGCGGCAGTTAGGTCATGTAGAGCTCGTCAGCGCCGACAACGGTCCGTTGATGGTATTACGCCACACTGCTGCATTAATCGCTGAGGATAAAGAAAAACTGGAACGCTTTTCGCATTCTTCGGGCGTGGCGCTTTATCTGGCACCGGAAAGCGAGATACTTGAACGCGTTACGGGTGAATCTCCCTGGTATTCCTCAGACGGGCTACGCTTAACCTTCAGTCCTCGCGATTTTATTCAGGTCAACGATGGCGTAAATCAGCAGATGGTGACCACCGCCCTGGCGTGGCTGGATATTCAGCCTACCGACCGGGTGCTGGATCTGTTCTGCGGGATGGGCAATTTCACGCTGCCCCTCGCAAAGCAGGCCGCCAGCGTTGTTGGAGTGGAGGGCGTACCGGCGCTGGTCGAAAAAGGCCGGGAGAATGCGGCGCAGAACCATCTCCAGAATGTCACCTTCTTCCACGAGAATCTGGAAGAAGACGTTACGCTGCAGGCGTGGGCGAAGCACGGTTTTGACAAAGTTTTACTCGATCCTGCCCGTGCTGGCGCACCGGGCGTGATGCAGCATGTTATAAAATTAGCGCCGGCGCGGGTGGTGTACGTGTCCTGCAATCCGGCAACGCTGGCGCGTGACAGCGAGGCATTGCTGAGTGCGGGTTACCAAATTCAGCGTCTGGCAATGCTTGATATGTTCCCGCACACTGGGCACCTGGAATCGATGGTGCTGTTTGAGCGTAAGTAATAACTTGGCTTGCCGACTTCGGCAGGCCTGTCCCTGAAAGGAGAGGACAATGGTTGCGGTAAGAAGTGCACATTTAAACAAAGCTGGGGAATTTGACCCGCAGAAATGGATCACCAGTCTGGGAATTTCCAGCCAGCAGTCGTGTGAGCGCTTAGCCGAAACCTGGGATTATTGTCGTCGCCAAACCGTGGGACGCGCTGACGCCGAACTGATGCTGTGGCGCGGCGTGGAGATGGTTGAAATTCTGTCGACGCTGAGCATGGATAACGACACGCTGCGCGCGGCGCTGCTGTTTCCGTTAGTCGATGCTAACGTGGTCAGCGAAGAGGTGCTGAGCGAAAGCGCCGGGCAGTCGGTGGTGGCCCTGATTCACGGCGTGCGCGACATGGCGGCCATTCGCCAGCTTAAAGCCACCCATACTGATGCCGTCTCTTCAGAACAGGTCGATAACGTCCGCCGGATGCTGTTGGCCATGGTCGATGACTTCCGCTGCGTGGTGATTAAGCTTGCCGAACGTATCGCCCACCTGCGTGAAGTGAAAGATGCGCCGGAAGATGAACGCGTACTGGCAGCAAAAGAGTGTACCAATATCTATGCGCCGCTCGCCAACCGCTTAGGCATCGGCCAGCTCAAATGGGAGCTGGAGGATTACTGCTTCCGCTATCTGCATCCGGCAGAGTACAAACGTATTGCCAAACTGCTGCACGAACGTCGTATCGACCGGGAATCGTACATTAACGATTTTGTCGGCCACCTACGCAGCGAAATGAAGACCGAAGGGGTGAAAGCCGAAGTTTACGGGCGGCCAAAACACATCTACAGCATCTGGCGCAAAATGCAGAAAAAACACCTCGCCTTCGACGAGCTGTTTGATGTGCGCGCGGTGCGTATCGTCGCTGAACGTCTCCAGGACTGCTATGCCGCGCTGGGGATAGTGCACACTCACTATCGTCACTTGCCTGATGAATTTGATGATTACGTCGCGAATCCAAAACCCAACGGCTATCAGTCCATTCACACCGTGGTACTGGGGCCGAACGGCAAAACCATTGAAATCCAAATTCGAACCAAGCAGATGCATGAAGATGCTGAGCTGGGCGTCGCCGCGCACTGGAAATACAAAGAAGGCACCGCAACGGGCCTGCGTTCGGGCTATGAAGACCGTATCGCCTGGCTGCGTAAGCTGATTGCGTGGCAGGAAGAGATGGCAGATTCTGGCGAAATGCTGGATGAGGTGCGTAGCCAGGTCTTTGACGATCGGGTGTATGTGTTTACGCCAAAAGGGGATGTCGTCGATCTGCCGGCCGGCTCCACGCCGCTGGATTTTGCCTACCACATTCACAGCGACGTTGGGCACCGTTGCATTGGGGCGAAGATCGGCGGTCGTATCGTGCCGTTCACCTACCAGTTACAAATGGGCGATCAGATTGAAATTATCACCCAGAAACAGCCGAACCCAAGCCGCGATTGGTTAAACCCGAATCTTGGCTATGTGACAACCAGCCGTGGACGCTCGAAAATCCACGCCTGGTTCCGCAAGCAGGATAAAGACAAGAATGTGCTGGCAGGGCGTCAAATCCTTGACGACGAGCTGGAGCATCTGGGAATCAGTCTTAAGGAAGCGGAAAAATATCTGCTGCCACGCTACAACTTCAACGAAGTGGAAGAGCTACTGGCGGCCATCGGCGGCGGTGATATTCGTCTCAACCAGATGGTTAACTTCCTGCAGGCGCAGTTTAACAAGCCAAGCGCCGCCGAACAGGATGCCGCGGCGCTGAAGCAGCTACAGCAGAAAAGCTACACGCCGCAGAACAATCGCAGCAAAGATAACGGCCGCGTGGTGGTAGAGGGGGTTGGTAACCTGATGCACCATATTGCGCGCTGCTGTCAGCCGATTCCGGGTGATGAGATTGTTGGCTTTATCACCCAGGGCCGCGGTATTTCCGTACACCGGGCAGACTGCGACCAGCTTGCAGAGCTGCAATCGCATGCGCCGGAACGTATCGTGGATGCGGTATGGGGCGAAAGCTATTCGGCGGGCTACTCGCTGGTGGTACGCGTCCAGGCGAACGATCGCAGCGGCTTGCTGCGCGATATCACCACCATTCTCGCCAACGAGAAGGTGAACGTTTTGGGCGTTGCCAGCCGTAGCGATACCAAGCAGCAGATGGCGACTATCGACATGACCATCGAGATCTACAACCTGCAGGTATTGGGCCGGGTGCTCGGTAAGCTCAATCAGGTCCCTGACGTTATCGACGCGCGTCGTCTGCACGGCGGTTAATACTCCCTTCACCCTCTCCCTGCCGGGAGAGGGTAAATACTTTTATTTAGCAAGGATCCACCATGAACCAAATCGACCGACTGCTCGGGATTATGCAGCGCCTGCGTGACCCAGAAAATGGCTGCCCGTGGGACAAAGAGCAGACGTTTAGCTCTATTGCGCCGTATACCCTTGAGGAGACTTATGAAGTCCTGGACGCGATTGCGCGCGAGGATTTCGACGATCTGCGTGGGGAGTTGGGCGATCTGCTGTTCCAGGTGGTGTTTTACGCACAGATGGCACAGGAAGAAGGGCGCTTTGATTTCAACGATATCTGCGCTGCCATCAGCGACAAGCTGGAGCGTCGCCATCCGCATATCTTCGGTGATGCCAGCGCCAGCAATAGCCAGGAAGTGCTAACCCGCTGGGAGCAAATTAAAACCGCTGAGCGTGCTGAAAAGGCACTGCATTCGGCGCTGGACGATATCCCCCGTGCTTTCCCGGCGCTGATGCGGGCGCACAAAATTCAGAAGCGCTGCTCGGCGGTGGGGTTTGACTGGAAAACGTTGGGGCCGGTACTCGATAAAGTGTACGAAGAAATTGATGAAGTCATGGATGAAGCCAGGCAGGCTGTGGTTGATGAAGCTAAACTGGAGGAGGAGGTTGGCGACCTGCTGTTCGCGACGGTCAATTTATCCCGGCATTTAGGGGTGAAAGCGGAGACCGCACTCCAAAAGGCCAATGAAAAGTTTGAGCGTCGTTTTCGCGAAGTTGAGCGGATTGTGGCCTCGCGTGGCCTGGAAATGACCGGTGTGGATCTGGATGTCATGGAAGAAGTTTGGCAACAGGTAAAACGGCAGGAATATGATCTCTAAAGAATTTTTGCGGGGAAGGGCGAAAAGTGCGAAATCTTAAATGACAAGCGCTTGATTTACGTCAAAAACATTTACCCAAAAGGGGCTATTTTCTCACTCCCCATGTTTGTTTCTGCGGCGATTGAGGAGCGAGAATGAAAGTTTGTGGCGCTCGCCATGTTCGGGTATACTACTTTCCCGTCTTGGTTATTCCATCGTTTCACCCTAACTTCTCAGGTCCAGCATGACAACGAACTATATTTTTGTGACCGGCGGGGTCGTATCCTCTCTGGGTAAAGGCATTGCCGCAGCATCCCTGGCAGCCATTCTTGAAGCCCGTGGCCTCAACGTGACCATGATGAAACTGGATCCGTATATTAACGTCGATCCTGGCACCATGAGCCCGATCCAACACGGGGAAGTGTTCGTTACTGAAGACGGCGCTGAAACCGACCTGGACCTGGGTCACTATGAGCGCTTCATCCGCACCAAAATGACTCGCCGCAATAACTTCACTACCGGTCGTATTTACTCAGACGTCCTGCGCAAAGAGCGCCGTGGCGACTATCTGGGCGCAAC
Source organism: Kluyvera cryocrescens NBRC 102467 (assembly GCF_001571285.1). Taxonomy (GTDB): domain Bacteria; phylum Pseudomonadota; class Gammaproteobacteria; order Enterobacterales; family Enterobacteriaceae; genus Kluyvera; species Kluyvera cryocrescens. The sequence goes on from NZ_BCTM01000016.1 coordinate 103,761, forward strand.
CGTACAGGTTATTCCACACATCACCAACGCGATTAAAGAGCGCGTTCTGGCAGGTGGCGAAGGTCACGACGTGGTGCTGGTTGAAATCGGCGGTACCGTCGGTGATATCGAGTCCTTACCGTTCCTTGAAGCGATTCGCCAACTGGCAGTGGATATCGGTCGTGAACACGCGCTGTTTATGCATCTGACCCTGGTGCCTTATCTGGCCGCGGCCGGTGAAGTCAAAACCAAACCGACCCAGCACTCTGTAAAAGAACTGCTGTCCATTGGTATTCAGCCTGACATCCTGGTTTGCCGCTCTGACCGTGCGATTCCGGCCAACGAACGTGCAAAAATTGCATTGTTCTGTAACGTGCCAGAAAAAGCCGTTATTTCAATGAAAGATGTCGATTCCATTTATAAAATTCCAGGCCTGTTGAAATCTCAGGGGCTGGACGATTATATTTGTAAACGATTCAGCTTGAACTGTCCGGAAGCAAATCTGTCAGAATGGGAACAGGTTATCTACGAAGAAGCTAACCCGGCAGGTGAAGTCACGATTGGTATGGTTGGCAAGTATATTGAACTGCCAGATGCCTATAAATCAGTGATCGAAGCGCTGAAACACGGTGGCCTGAAAAACCGCGTGACCGTTAACATCAAGCTGATTGATTCGCAGGATGTAGAAACGCGCGGCGTCGAAATTCTGAAAGATTTGGATGCTATTTTGATCCCAGGTGGCTTCGGCTATCGTGGTGTTGAAGGTAAAATTGCTACCGCACGCTTTGCGCGTGAAAACAAAATTCCTTATCTGGGCATCTGCCTGGGTATGCAGGTTGCGCTGATTGAGTTTGCGCGCAACGTTGCGGGGATGGAGAACGCCAACTCTACGGAATTTGTGCCAGACTGTAAGTACCCGGTTGTGGCGCTCATTACTGAATGGCGTGATGAAGAAGGCAATGTCGAAGTTCGTACTGAGAAGAGCGATCTCGGCGGCACGATGCGCCTCGGCGCACAGCAGTGCCAGCTTGGCGATGACAGCCTGGTACGCCAGCTGTACGGCGAACCAACCATTGTTGAACGTCACCGTCACCGCTATGAAGTCAACAACATGTTGTTGAAACCTATTGAAGCTGCAGGTCTGCGCGTTGCGGGCCGTTCCGGTGATGATCAGTTGGTCGAGATCATCGAAGTACCGAATCACCCGTGGTTCGTTGCTTGTCAGTTCCATCCGGAGTTTACTTCGACGCCGCGTGATGGGCACCCGCTGTTTGCTGGCTTTGTGAAAGCCGCGGCCGAGTACCAGAAGCGTCAAGCGAAGTAAGAAAAGTTAGAACGGCAGCGCCCCACGAGGGGCGTTGTTTGTCTGGAGTTTTAGTTTAACTTGTACTGAGGAAAACCTAATGTCCAAAATCGTTAAAATCATCGGTCGTGAAATCATCGACTCCCGTGGTAACCCGACTGTTGAAGCAGAAGTTCACCTGGAAGGTGGTTTCGTCGGTATGGCAGCAGCCCCGTCAGGTGCTTCTACTGGTTCCCGTGAAGCACTGGAACTGCGCGATGGTGACAAATCCCGTTTCATGGGTAAAGGCGTACTGAAAGCTGTTGGCGCGGTAAACGGCCCAATTGCTCAGGCTCTGCTGGGTAAAGATGCTAAAGATCAGGCTGGCATCGACAAGATCATGATCGATCTGGACGGTACTGAAAATAAATCCAACTTCGGTGCTAACGCCATTCTGGCTGTGTCCCTGGCTAACGCCAAAGCAGCAGCAGCTGCCAAAGGCCTGCCACTGTACGCGCACATCGCTGAACTGAACGGTACTCCGGGCAAATACTCCATGCCGGTTCCGATGATGAACATCATCAACGGTGGTGAGCACGCTGACAACAACGTCGACATCCAGGAATTTATGATTCAGCCAGTTGGCGCTAAATCCCTGAAAGAAGCCGTACGTATGGGTTCCGAAGTGTTCCACAACCTGGCTAAAGTTCTGAAAGCTAAAGGTATGAACACTGCAGTTGGTGACGAAGGTGGCTATGCGCCAAACCTGGGTTCCAACGCTGAAGCTCTGGCTGTTATCGCTGAAGCGGTTAAAGCTGCTGGCTACACCCTGGGCACCGACATCACTCTGGCGATGGACTGTGCAGCATCTGAATTCTACAAAGACGGTAAATACGTTCTGGCTGGCGAAGGCAACAAAGCATTCACCTCCGAAGAATTCACTCACTTCCTGGAAGATCTGACCAAACAGTACCCAATCGTCTCCATCGAAGATGGCCTGGACGAATCTGACTGGGCTGGTTTCGCATACCAGACCAAAGTACTGGGCGACAAAATCCAGCTGGTTGGTGACGATCTGTTCGTAACCAACACCAAGATCCTGAAAGAAGGCATCGAAAAAGGCATCGTTAACTCCATCCTGATCAAATTCAACCAGATCGGTTCCCTGACCGAAACTCTGGCTGCGATCAAAATGGCGAAAGACGCTGGCTACACTGCTGTCATCTCTCACCGTTCTGGCGAAACTGAAGACGCTACCATCGCTGACCTGGCTGTTGGTACCGCTGCAGGCCAGATCAAAACTGGTTCTATGAGCCGTTCTGACCGTGTTGCTAAATACAACCAGCTGATTCGTATCGAAGAAGCTCTGGGTGAACACGCTCCGTACAACGGTCGCAAAGAGATCAAAGGTCAGGCATAAGCCTGCTCTTTCTCTGATGTGAAAATGCCAGCCTTCGGGCTGGCATTTTTTTTATTTAAAATCGACGGCCATCTGCTGTGGAATCGACAGCCCGCGAGTGGTCTGGACGCAGCGGCCGATGTAGTCGGTAAAGCGGGGCGGTTTCGGCATTCCCATGCTCAGCAGCTTATCATTGCTAAAGCGGACGTTGAGGGTGGCAAACGCGCCGTACAGACGCATGGCCTTAAGCATCAAGCGTTCGTTGCAGGGGCCAAAGATGGTTTTCAGCTCGCGGCGCATTTTGACCAGCGTTTCATAGCTTACCTGCGCATAGTTATCGCCAACCGGTGCCTTCTCCTGCGCAATCGCCATGGCATTATCAATTTCAGCAAACCTGACGCTATTTTCTTCCCCGGCCGAAATATGCACCACTTCGCCCTGGGCAATAGGGGCACTCAGCAGCATCAATAGCGCTCTGGCACAATAATCCACCGGAATAACGTCAATTCTGTCTTCCATAGAACACATGAACTTTTGCAGCATGAGCCCCATGCTAAATACCCAAAAAATGCTGCTGGAGGGCTGACAGCCGTGGTGAGTGTGGCCGACCACAATGGAAGGACGAGCAATAACCAGCGGTAGCGACGGGCAGCGTTCTCGCATTAACTGCTCAATCGTGGATTTAGAATGCGTATATTCAACGAGGTGTTCCGCACGTTCACGCAGCACAGCATTTTCCGCCACCAGTGTGTCAGGCTGCGGTGAGCAGGACATTGCAGTACCCACGTGCAGAAATCGCTTCAACCCCTCAACCTGCGACATGCGCTGGGCAAACAGCAGTGTTCCTTCGACGTTCACTTTCCAGATGAGTGGATTGTTGCCAAATGAGGCGACCGCCGCGCAGTTCAACACATGGGTGACTCGCTCTAGCCGCGAGTCGTTAAGAAAGGCTTCAGGTGTGGCGAGGTCACCGAGCAGGATATTCTCTACGTTTAATAGTGCCAATTCACGTTCACTGACGTTGAATTTCCGCATGTTTTCCCTAACACGATCCAGGCCCGCCTCCGCGTCCCGCGCACGCACTAACAGCAATAAAGTAAAGTGCCGCTGGCTATTAAAGATAGCTTCCAGTGCCGCGCCACCCAGAAAACCGGTAACGCCTGTGATTAATAATGTGTTCATGAGTATTTTCTCATCATGGTTGGTTTTTCGGATTCTAGGATGAGAAAAGTAAACGGCGATTAAATAACTGGTAGTGAGATGAAGAGGTGTCTTAAGATAATTTTAAGGTTGAGTGTTAATATGGATTGTATTCGACATTGAATTGAATGAAAAGATTCAGTTAATTATTAACGTATTGTTTTTGAATGATTTTAATTCTTAATTGTTATTTCTTAACTGTAAAAAACAACATTTTTTGTTACATCAAATATGAATGTTTAGAAGGTTTAATATAGATAACCCGTAGCAAAAAACTACGGGTTAGAGGCGGTGATATAAATTATATTTATCTAGATAATTAAATTGAGCAATAAAACAATCAATAGACCGACAACGGAGTTAGTTAATTCTAAAAGACCCCAGGTTTTAAAGGTGTCTTTAATTGACAGACCAAAATACTCTTTAAACAGCCAGAATGCGGCATCGTTAACGTGAGTCAGCGTGTTGCTCCCTGACGCGGTTGCCAGCACCATAAGGGCAGGGTCAACGTTAAAAGTGGTGATCATCGGGCCGACGATCCCAGCAGCGGTAATCGCAGAGACGGTGCCAGCACCGGTTGCCAGACGTAGCAGTACGGTAATAAACCACGCCATGATGAGGGGCGAAACTGAAGAGGTTCGCATCATATCGGCAATGTAATCACCCACCCCAGTATCCATAATTATCTGCTTGAACGCGCCGCCCGCACCGATGATAAAAACCACCAGTGCGACTTTCTCTATAGCTGTGGAGTAGGAGCTCATCACCTCGCTCATGGATCTACCACGCGCAGTACCGAAGGCATATAGCGCCACCAGCACGGCTATCAGCATACTGATTTGCGCACTGCCAATAAAATTAAGGAATGATGTAATGCTGGCTGTTGCAGGAACAAACAGCTTAATGATGGTCACACCAGTAATAATGACAGCCGGGATCAGCGGTACCAGTAGGCTAGTAGCGAAAGATGGCATTTCATCATCCCGAAACACCTTTTGTGACTCCAGCAGCTGTGGAACTGGGCGATCCAGATTACCTAGCAGTTTAGGCAGCAGAATGCCGGAGCAGATGACTGTTGGAATGGCAACAATAATACCGTAGATATAGACCATACCCATATCAGCATGGAACGCCGCGACCAGTGCTGTGGGGCCTGGCTGTGGTGGGAATAAGCTATGAGCAGTGGTTGCTGCCGCAACCATAGTGATGCCTAACTTCAGGAACGGAATTTTGGCCTCGCGAGCGATACTGATAACCAAAGGCGCCAGAATTAGGAAAGCGACCTCATAGAACATAGCCAGGCCGAAAATCAGACCAATGACCATAATGGCCCACTGCACCTTTTTCGGACCAAAGCTTTGCAGCAGCGTGGAAGAAACGCGCTGTGCGGCGCCGGAATCAACCATCAGTTTGCCCAAAATGGCGCCGAAGAGAATAATCAACGCCAAATGGCCCAGGGTGCTGCCAATGCCTGTTTCTATGGATTTGCCGATGGCCTCCAGCGGTAGCCCTTCACAGACGCCGACAAAAATAGCGGCAAGCAGCAGTGCTAGCATGCCATTGATTTTAAATCTCATATTGAGAATAAGTAGCAGTACAACGCCCAGGGCGACCCAGATCACCGGCAGAGCTTCAGCGAACGCGTTCATCCTTTTTCCTTGTCAAAAATTATAATTGGTATGATATGTAGCCGGTCGTGGATATTACATTTGCAAATGTGTCATACCAATTTGATTAACATCTGAACTTGCTGAACAGTGAAAAGCTGCAAAAGTTTGTGTAATTAAAATGTTACTTTTCATCAAAAAAACCACGTTCATCACAGAACGTCGCGCGAGCGCTCTGTTTTCAAGAACGAGATGCCAGGGATGGATTGCAAGTTGCGCAAGAAGTGCGCGGGATCGTTAGCACGAAGTATGCAATAATAACGGTTTACTATTACTGAAGAGTCGATGATGCAGTACCCGATTAACGAAATGTTCCAGACCCTGCAGGGTGAAGGCTATTTTACCGGCGTCCCCGCCATTTTTATTCGTCTTCAGGGATGCCCAGTGGGCTGTGCCTGGTGTGATACCAAACATACCTGGGAAAAGCTTAGCGATCGGGAAGTGTCTCTGTTCAGTATCCTGGCGAAAACCAAAGAGAGCGACAAATGGGGCGCGGCGAGCAGTGAAGATCTGCTGGCGATTATTGGCCGTCAGGGCTGGACCGCGCGCCACGTGGTGATCACCGGCGGAGAGCCCTGCATCCACGATTTAATCCCGCTAACGGAATTGCTTGAGCAAAACGGCTACAGCTGCCAGATTGAAACCAGCGGCACCCATGAAGTGCGCTGCAGCCACAATACCTGGGTGACCGTATCACCGAAGGTGAATATGCGCGGTGGTTATGATGTGCTGTCACAGGCGCTGCTCCGCGCTGATGAAATCAAGCACCCAGTGGGCCGCGTGCGCGATATTGAAGCACTGGACGAGCTGCTGGAAACCCTCTCTGACGATAAGCCGCGTATCATTGCGCTGCAGCCCATCAGCCAGAAAGATGATGCTACGCGTCTGTGCATTGAAACCTGCATTGCGCGCAACTGGCGTCTGTCGATGCAGACGCACAAGTATCTGAATATTGCCTGATGATACTGACGCCGGGAGTTCCGGCGTCGCTCAATGTGTTCCGTCTGCCCAAATGAATCGTAGCCCGAAGCCGGCAGCCTGTGCCGACTTCGGGAAACGCTGCAATCACACGTTACTTCGCCGCAGTATTCATGACTTTTGCGAAGGTATCCATCGGGCAGAATCCGTCGGCATCAACCGGGCAGCCCTTCAGCGCCAGCGTGACGCGCTGCGGTGGGGTTTCCAGCGTCAGTTTATCGGCGTTACGCAGCTGCTCTGTGCTTTGATAGACATATTCAATTTTCATCAATTCACGATTAGCTTTCGTATCGTGCCAGCGCTGGAATACAATTTTCCCACCAATCGGCGTGCGTTCATACTGGCCCGGCAGCGTATAGGTATCAAAATCCAGGGCTTTCAGCATTGAGGCTATATTGGAGTCATGCCCAACCAGCACGGTGATTTTTGGCGTCTTCGCCGCATCGGTAACCAGCGCGTTATCAATGTATTTCACCAGCGGTTTCGCTACGTTGCGTGCGACGTCTGCGGAAGTGAACAGGCTATCCTGATAACCATTTTTCAACTGTGACAGTACGCGCCACTGCTGGTCAGTTTTGATTTCCCCCCACGCCACCTGATCGAGCGGGAAGCCTTCATAATATTGCAGCGTAAAGGCATCAACCAGCGAGTTACCGATAGCCAACGGTCCTTTTACTCCGGGCTCTTTTTGGTAGTTGGCGCTAAAACTGTCTTTCGCCTCACTCAATGAGCACTCCTGCTTTTCTTTGCAGGCCGGCGAGTTCTGATAGTCAGTCATCTGCGACAGTAGCTTGTAGCTCTCATCAAGCTTCAGACTTTGGCGCTCTTTTTCCATCGCCTGGACTGCGCGGTCGCGGAAAGCCGTGGACTCATCGGTAATCACCGGATTAAAGGTTGGGTCCATCGTGCCCATTTTGTCCTGGTGATGGACGACGAAATCGCAGCCCGGGAAAGCACCATTGATAAAGAACTGGGCGGTGGCAACGGTACGCTGCAGGCTATTGGCGTAGGTATAAACCGTCTCGGGTGCCGGGCATTCACCGCTGGTGACCAGTCCCTGCTGCGCCAGCCACTCACGCATATAGTGGCCCATATACACTTCCAGCACGCCACCTTTGGTGGTTAGCTGACCACCGGGAACTTCCCATTCAGGCCAGCTTTTCGGCGTTGACTGCTGAAGCACGCTGCCGTTGGTGGCTAGCGGCGCGCGAAGGTTATGACGACTCATCATGAGAACCTGCTGGAGCTGATACCCATCCGGTGGGGTCTGTGCCTGAGCTGCGGCCGAAACGAAAAACAGTGCGGGCAGAACCGCGGCAAGAAACGTTTTCTTCATCCCTATTTCCTCATTATGTATTGACCAACCCAATGAGTCTGGCACAACTTCACCCTTTTTCCGGGTTACGTGCCGCATAATGAAAAATAAGGGAAATGAATGTGATAGCGAATTTCTGGAAGGAGCGGGGGGAGTCACGAATGGGCTCCCCGCGAGCGGGCGAATTTATTCGCCGCGATAAACACAGCCTGCAGTACAGGTTTCTTTTACCATCACCGCGCTCAGCAGCGGCACAACCGGTTTTACCTGTTCCCAAATCCAGCGGGACAGCACTTCGCTGGTTGGATTCTCAAGGCCCGGGATATCATTCAGGTAATAGTGATCCAGACGATCGTAGGTCGGCTTGAACGCCGCCTTCAGTTCGGCGAAATCCATGATCCAGCCAGTATGCGGATCGACTTCACCGGTAATCTCAAGACGCACCATAAACGAGTGCCCGTGCAAGCGCCCGCACTTATGTCCTTCCGGTACGTGCGGTAGGTGGTGGGCGGCTTCGAAGGTGAAATCTTTAAACAGTGTAGTGGACATCATGAACTCTCAGTCTTGCGGAAAAAAACGCCGCATAGTACCGGAAAGCACATTTTTCTGCATTAACTAAAACGGCCAAATAGGCAATGAGTACAAAAATCAGCCGTTGATATATTTATTATTTAATTATATCAATGGGTTATTCAACCTGTTTTATCGCTATAAACTACCAGGAAAACAGGTTAGTCCATTTGGTTATTTGATATTTCTATCCCTTCTTTAATTGTTATTATCGTCGTCGTTAACCTTACATTCAGTTTTGTTTTTCCTGTTTAGAAAACAGCTTTGCTACTGGAACATAACAACGCATGACAACACAGTCTCCCCCTTCAGCTTTGCTTCCGCTCAACACGGAACAGCTGGCTCGCCTACAGGCGGCAACCACTGATTTAACACCAACCCAGCTTGCCTGGGTTTCCGGCTATTTTTGGGGCGTGCTGAATCAGCAGCCGGGTGCCGCGGCGTTAGCGCCGGCGCCGGCCGCCGTTGAAGCACCGGCCATTACGCTTATTTCCGCCTCGCAAACGGGCAACGCTCGTCGGGTTGCGGAAGCGTTGCGTGATGACCTGCTGGCAGAAAAACTGAACGTGAACCTGGTCAACGCCGGGGATTATAAATTCAAACAAATCGCGTCAGAAAAACTGCTGGTCATCGTGGCTTCCACACAGGGTGAAGGGGAAGCGCCGGAAGAAGCCGTTGCGCTGCATAAGTTCCTGTTCTCGAAAAAAGCGCCGAAACTCAACGATACCGCTTTTGCGGTGCTGGGTCTTGGCGACACGTCTTATGAATTCTTCTGCCAGGCTGGGAAAGATTTCGACAGCAAGCTGGCCGAGTTAGGCGGTGAGCGCCTTCTTGACCGTGTGGATGCCGATGTGGAATTCCAGCCGGCGGCAGCCGAATGGCGTGCGCGTTTGGTTGAGGTGCTGAAAGCCCGCGCTCCGGTGGCAACATCGGTTGCCGTCGCGGCGAGTGGGGCGGTAAATGATATTCATAGCAGCCCGTATACCAAAGAAGCCCCGTTGACCGCATCCTTATCAGTTAACCAGAAAATTACCGGCCGCGATTCAGAAAAAGACGTTCGCCATATTGAAATTGACCTCGGTGATTCTGGCCTACGCTATCAGCCTGGCGATGCGCTGGGCGTGTGGTATCAAAACGACCCAGAGCTGGTGAAAGAGCTGGTTGAGCTGCTGTGGCTGAAAGGTGATGAGCCTGTCACCGTGGAAGGTAAAACTCTGCCGCTGGCCGAAGCGCTACAGTGGCACTTCGAACTGACGGTCAACACCGCCAATATTGTTGAAAATTACGCCACGCTGACCCGCAGCGAATCTTTGCTGCCGCTGGTGGGCGATAAGGCGCAATTACAAAAGTATGCGGCAACGACGCCAATCGTTGATATGGTTCGTTTTTCTCCAGCGCAACTAGATGCCGAAGCCTTAATCGGCCTGCTGAGACCCCTCACGCCGCGCTTGTACTCTATCGCGTCTGCACAGGCGGAGGTCGAGAGCGAAGTGCATGTCACCGTGGGCGTGGTGCGCTATGACATTGAAGGCCGTGCCCGTGCGGGCGGCGCTTCCAGCTTCCTTGCCGATCGCGTGGAAGAAGAGGGCGAAGTGCGCGTGTTTATCGAGCACAACGATAATTTCCGCCTGCCTGCCAACCCGCAGACGCCGGTCATTATGATTGGCCCTGGCACCGGTATCGCACCGTTCCGCGCTTTTATGCAGCAGCGTGCTGCCGATGGCGCGGAAGGTAAAAACTGGCTGTTCTTTGGCAACCCGCACTTCACCGAGGATTTCCTCTATCAGGTTGAGTGGCAGCGCTACGTAAAAGAAGGCGTACTGAGCCGTATTGATATGGCCTGGTCCAGAGATCAAAAAGAAAAAGTCTACGTACAAGACAAACTGCGCGAACAGGGCGCAGAACTGTGGCGCTGGATTAATGACGGTGCCCACATTTATGTCTGCGGCGACGCCAATCGCATGGCGAAAGACGTCGAGCAGGTATTACTGGAAGTGATTGCTGAATTCGGTGCAATGGACATCGAAGCGGCGGATGAATTTTTAAGTGAGCTGCGCGTTGAGCGCCGTTATCAGCGAGATGTCTACTAATGAGCGAAAAACACCCAGGGCCTTTAGTGGTCGAAGGCAAACTGACTGACGCCGAGCGTATGAAGCGTGAGAGTAACTTCCTGCGCGGTACCATCGCGGAAGATCTCAACGACGGCCTGACCGGCGGCTTCCACGGCGATAACTTCCTGCTGATCCGTTTTCACGGCATGTACCAGCAGGATGACCGCGATATCCGCGCTGAACGTGCCGCGCAGAAGCTGGAGCCGCGCCACGCGATGCTGCTGCGCTGCCGTCTGCCGGGTGGGGTTATCACCCCTACGCAGTGGAAAGCGATCGATAAATTTGCCGCTGATAACACCATCTACGGCAGCATCCGCCTGACTAACCGTCAGACGTTCCAGTTCCACGGGATTCTGAAAAAGAACGTTAAGCCGGTGCACCAAATGCTGCATTCGGTCGGTCTTGATGCGTTGGCGACCGCGAACGACATGAACCGAAACGTGCTGTGTACTTCCAACCCGTACGAGTCGCAGCTGCACGCCGAAGCCTACGAGTGGGCGAAGAAGATTTCTGAACATCTGCTGCCGCGCACTCGCGCTTATGCGGAGATCTGGCTCGATCAAAAGAAAGTGGCGACGACCGATGAAGAGCCGATCCTCGGTGCAACCTATCTGCCGCGTAAGTTTAAAACTACCGTGGTGATCCCGCCGCAGAACGACATCGATCTCCACGCCAACGACATGAACTTCGTGGCAATCGCGGAAAACGGCAAGCTGATAGGCTTTAACCTGCTGGTAGGCGGCGGTTTATCTATCGAACACGGCAACAAGAAAACCTACGCCCGCACGGCGAGTGAGTTTGGCTTCCTGCCGCTGGAACACACCCTGGCGGTGGCGGAAGCGGTGGTGACCACCCAGCGTGATTGGGGTAACCGTACCGACCGTAAAAATGCCAAGACGAAGTACACGCTTGAGCGCGTTGGCGTCGACACCTTCAAAGCTGAAGTAGAGCGCCGCGCGGGGATCAAATTTGAACCAATCCGTCCATACGAATTTACCAGTCGTGGTGATCGCATTGGCTGGGTGAAAGGGATCGACAAAAACTGGCACCTGACGCTGTTCATTGAAAACGGCCGTATTCTGGATTACCCAGGTCGTCCGCTGAAAACCGGGCTGCTTGAGATCGCCAAAATCCACAAAGGCGATTTCCGTATTACCGCCAACCAGAACCTGATTATTGCCAGCGTACCGGAAAGTCAAAAGGCGGCAATCGAGAAGCTGGCGCGTGACCACGGGCTGATGGATGCGGTGAAACCGCAGCGTGAAAACTCGATGGCCTGCGTGTCGTTCCCGACCTGTCCTTTGGCGATGGCGGAAGCTGAGCGTTTCCTGCCGTCATTCACCGACAAAGTGGAGGCGGTACTGGAGAAACACGGGATCCCTGACGAGCACATCGTCATGCGTGTGACCGGCTGCCCGAACGGCTGTGGCCGCGCGATGTTGGCGGAAATTGGTCTGGTGGGGAAAGCGCCGGGTCGCTATAACCTGCATCTTGGTGGCAACCGCAGCGGGTCACGAATTCCGCGTATGTATCGGGAAAATATCACCGAGCCGGAAATCCTGGGTTCGATTGACGAACTGGTAGGGCGCTGGGCGAAAGAGCGTGAAGCGGGTGAAGGCTTCGGCGACTTTACGGTGCGTGCGGGCATCATTCGCCCGGTGCTCGATCCGGCGCGAGATTTCTGGGAATAACGTCTGATTGCCGGATGGCGGTGTCATTGCACCATCCGGCAAAGCAAACTGTGAGGAACCTATGTCCAAACTCGATCTAAACGCGCTGAATGAACTGCCGAAAGTTGACCGCGTGCTGGCGCTGGCGGAAACCAACGCCAGGCTGGAAAAGCTCACTGCCGAAGAGCGTGTGGCCTGGGCGCTGGAAAATCTGCCCGGTGAATATGTACTCTCTTCAAGCTTTGGGATTCAGGCGGCGGTGAGTCTGCATCTGGTGAACCAGATCCGTCCGGATATTCCGGTGATCCTGACCGATACCGGCTACCTGTTCCCGGAAACCTATCAGTTTATCGACGAGTTAACGGACAAACTCAAACTCAACCTGCAGGTTTACCGCGCGAAAGAGAGTGCGGCCTGGCAAGAGGCGCGCTACGGCAAGCTGTGGGAGCAGGGCGTTGAAGGCATTGAGAAATACAATGACATCAACAAAGTTGAGCCGATGAATCGGGCGCTGGAAGAATTGAATGCGCAGACCTGGTTTGCCGGTCTTCGCCGCGAACAGTCGGGTAGCCGCGCGACGCTGCCAGTGCTGGCTATCCAGCGCGGAGTGTTTAAGGTGCTGCCGATCATCGACTGGGATAACCGGACGGTCTACCAGTACCTGCAAAAGCACGGTCTGAAATACCATCCGCTGTGGGATCAGGGGTATCTGTCGGTCGGCGATACCCATACCACCCGCAAATGGGAGCCAGGCATGGCGGAAGAAGAGACGCGCTTCTTCGGGTTAAAACGCGAGTGTGGTTTACACGAGGGTTAAGGTTAACTCGCTGAAATTCAACGCCTCCGACTTAGATGCCGGGGGCGTTTTTTTATCGCGCGAGCAAGATTCCAGATTTGGCGTCAGGCCGCATGAGTGGCGACTGGTCGGTTATAGAATCTCACCGGGTGCTTGAGGCTTTTTGGGCTTTGGGCATTTTCAGGGTTCCAGAAAGACGAAAGCCCCAGGCGATATTACTATCAACCTGAGGCCAGCGTATGAACCCAGACAGTTCAAATGTTAGCCTCTTCTTTGCAGGGAGGCAAGGATATGCTGACAAATGTTAACACCAAGCTGTAATGTCCCCTTTGAACCATTCTAAAATGTCCCCAGACAATTCTCTGGGGGATTTTTCATGATCAAAGAGACTGTTACGATGAGTCATAAGGAACTCGACCGACTTCACATTATTCAGGAGTCACTTAATCGCCATATTACTCAGGAACAAGCTGCGGCACGCATTGGCATTTCTATTCGGCAGGTTAAACGTCTGGTGCAACGGTATAGAAATGAAGGGCCTTCTGGTCTAGTTTCCCGCCGACGTGGAAAGCGTCCCAATAATTCCTTTTCTACCGAATTCAGAGCAACAGTAATTTCACTCCTCAAAGGCCGCTACGCTGATTTTGGACCTACGCTTGCGTGCGAAAAATTGCGCGAGATACACGGCTTGTGTTTATCCATTGAAACTCTCAGGAAGTGGATGGTAGAGGAGGGCATATGGCGCGAACGTCGTCGTAAGTTTGCCCGAATTTATCAGCGCCGGATGCGGCGCCCATCCTACGGTGAACTCATCCAGATTGATGGCTCGCCTCATGACTGGTTTGAAGGTCGGGGCCCCAAATGCACACTGATAGTCTTTATCGATGATGCTACCAGCGCTCTGATGGCGCTACGATTCGCTCCTGCAGAAACAACCCGGGCTTACATGGAAACCCTCCGGGGTTACCTTAATGATCATGGCGTACCACTGGCTCTCTATTCTGACAGACACAGTATATTCAGAGTAAATAACCCGGAGCGGGAAGGAGAGTTGACTCAGTTCACACGTGCGATAAAGACACTGGGCATCGAGCCAATCCATGCCAACAGCCCGCAGGCAAAAGGGCGGGTAGAGCGTGCCAATCAGACACTGCAGGACAGGCTGGTCAAAGAAATGCGGCTTCAGGGTATCAGTGATATTGAAACAGCAAACGCATGGTTGCCGACCTTTATTGAAGCCTATAACAACCGGTTTGCTACGCCGCCTCGTATTGCTGATAACGCCCATCTTGATGTACACCATTCTGAAGAGGAACTGGGTTATATCTTCAGCCTCCAGGCGAAGCGCGTTCTCTCCAAAAATCTCACTTTCCAGTACAAAAGCAGTGCGTTTCAGATTCGCAGTGAAGGCCGGGGATATCGACTTCGGCATTCGGTTGTCACGGTATGCGAAAGCTTTAACGGTGAAATTAAGGTTCTGTATGATGGGAAAGCGTTGGGATGGGAAAAATATGTTGATGGCCCGGAGCCTATACCACTGGATGATGAAAAAAGTGTCCATGAACGTGTGGATAATGCCCGTTTTGATTTACGCTCAAAATTCTACGTAAAACCTAAAGCTGACCATCCTTGGCTCACGCGCCGCACGCAAAGTAATCAGCAAGTGAAGCCCCCTAAATTACCCAGAAAGAAGGCTGATCCCGATAAAATGGACTGAAACCAGGCGTTATTCAGTTGAGTGCATATCCAGTCATAGGATAGATTCTTACGTAGCGTTTCTGGCGTGCATTTTCGGGTGGTTTGTTACTGTTTTTAACGGGGACACGTCAGAAACGCGCTCAGGCCGTCTGAGCGGTACGCGTAATGCGGCGTTATGGTAAATAGCCTATGCTAATGTCCGCTAAGAGCGAGATATAGTCATTCGTACCCTGAGAATTACACTTTGAAGTGATTCAGGGTATGCGCTTACTGGTTACGAATATTGAGCGAGAATCATGTGATGATCGCCGCTTTTCTTTCGAGCCAGTAGGTGCTCCACGTTCGCTAACGAATACTCAGGGCATGCAGATAAACTGCTGGCTATATTTCTTTCGAAGAGCGTGGAATGCATACCAATCCCCGATAAAAAGGAGTTGGTGATGACTGTGACTAATCAATTTGCTGCGCACGTTGGTCTGGACTGGGCTGATAAAAAACACGATGTCTGTGTTCAGTTTAAAAACGGTGAACGCGTATTCGATGTGATTGAACATACAGCAGAAGCGCTTGATGCCTGGCTTACTGAGTTACACCAGAAAGTAAAAGGTAGAATCGCAATAGCTCTCGAACTGAAGAAGGGCCCCGTGGTATATGCTCTTCAAAAATACCCCTTTATCACCGTTTTCCCCGTCCACGCATTGTCCCTGGCTCGTTATCGGCAAGCCTTCTCGCCCAGCGGCGCTAAAGATGATCCGCAGGATGCCGAGCTGGCATTAGAGTTAATGCTGCGTTACCCCCAGAAGATAAAAGCTATTGAACCCGACAATGCGGATATTCGCTTACTTCAGCAACTGGTTGAGCAACGTCGTCAGTTGGTTGAAGATAAACGACGCTTTGTGAACCGGATAATCAACACGCTTAAACAGTATTATCCTCAGCCACTGGAGTGGTTCTCACATCGGGGTAGCTTACTGTTGTGTGAGCTGATTATCCGGTGGCCCAGTCTGCAACAACTGAAACGAGCCAGACGCGACACGATCCGCAACTTTCTGAATGCCAAAGGTGGTCGCGCTATGGCCCTTACCGAGCAACGTGTTGCGAGTATTGATAATGCGATCCCATTGACTACAGACCCGAGTGTTATAGAGGCTAATGCTTTGATGGCAGCAGCACTGGCGACACAAATTAAAGTCGTGAGTGAAATCATCAAAACCTATGACGAACGAATCGAAACGCTGTTTGACACATTGCCAGATGTGGGGCTGTTCAAATCACTTCCGGGCATGGGACCGTGCATGGGCCCACGGATGCTTGCTGCACTTGGTGATAACCGTGACCGGTTTAACAGCGCTGAAGAAATTCAAAACTACGCAGGTATAGCACCGGTGACCGAACGAAGCGGCCAAAAATCCTGGGTTCACTGGCGATGGCAATGTGCCAAGTTCGTCAGGCAGACCTTTGTTGAATGGGCTGCCAAGACGGTTAATTCATCATACTGGGCCAAACTGTATTATCAGGGCCTCAGAGAAAAGGGCAAATCTCATCAGTCTGCGATCCGGGCACTGGCGTTCAAATGGATAAGGATCATTTACCGCTGCTGGAAGGCCAGAACCTGTTATGACGAAGCGAAATATTTGCTGGCTCTCGAAGCGAGACACTCGCCCTTACTGAAGCCATAAAAAGCTTGTCGAATGTCTCAGGGCGTGAAGCGGACATTGCAGACTGCCCAGTAGAAAAAGTGCTATCAGAATTATCTAAAGGAAGATCGTATTTACCATGTCTCATTCTAACTGTTTAATAAATTACAAAAATTAAAATTTCCATTTAATATCATCGCGTTAAGCAAGAGAATTAAACCTCTCATTTAATTTATGATTCTTATTTAATTCATGAGTTGGTGTAAAAATAGGTTGCCGCACTATAGAAAGACACATATTTAAACCCAGCAGGAAATCATATTTGAAAGTAATGTGTTTAAGGGGCTGCGTAACAAGAACAGCAAGTAAACACATAGTAATAACAGTTACCATTCCCATTTCGCAAGTGGCCATATCAGAGGTGAACTAATGCCTGCTGCAATTTTAAGAATTAAGGTTATCCTAATAATTCTTTTGTATGATTAAGATCATCGATAAATTTACTAAGGACTCATTAATGAAATTGCGACTCTGGAATCTATTACCCCATGATTACGCTCCTTTTTTTCGTATTCTTCACATCATTGTGGCATTTCTAATATTATCACAAATTATTAACTCTAATCTGACAGAGACCGAAGCAATTGGTGAACATAGTCTTGAAGGAGTTATAACCTGGATGCACATTATTTCAGGGTTAGGACTGATTATTTGTGGTTTTATTATGTTAAGTTGGATGCTTACTCAAAGAGGTTTTACTTATTATTTTTCATGGGTAGGGCTTGACTTTAGTGGTATTAAGCAAGATATAAAAACGTTGACTAGTTTCCGACTGCCCGATGCACATTCGGGAGGTATTGCCAGTACAATCCAAGGATTTGGAGTTCTAGCATTGCTAATTGTAGCACTTTCAGGTGGCCTATGGTTCTTGTTGAATACCATGCAGTCAAATCTGGCTGAAACAGTAATCCACTGGCATAAGTTCTTTACTACTTTCATTGAGGTCTATTTTTATGCACATGGTGCAATGGGAGTTTTGCATATTTTAATTGAAAAATATAAAAGCCGCTCAGTTAACCTAAGTGACTAATCTGTTGTGAGATAATATTACTTCAAGTTGAAGAAAACCCTAAAAATAAAATTTAGTTTACTAGAAGATGAAACAGCACTTGCAGAGACTTTTTAATTAAATTTAATAAAAACGAAAAAATATTCATGGCGAAATGATTGTTTAATTATCTATCATGGATAGAAATGTGAGTTAGTCGTCCTATTTTAGGAAGTTAATAATGACTAAAACAAAAGGGTTACCTCGTCCGCTGACGCACTACGCTTGGCTTTCCATTGCCACGGCTATTGCCACTATCGGACTCAAAGGTGTGGCGTGGAAAATGACCGGTTCGGTCGGTCTGCTATCTGATGCCATCGAATCCGTAGTTAACCTCGCAGGAGCCCTAATGGCGCTCTGGATGCTGACCTTGGCTGCGCTTCCGGCCGATGAGAACCATGCATATGGGCACGGCAAAGCCGAATATTTCTCGAGTGCTTTCGAAGGATTTCTGATCCTATTGGCGGCAGCCAGTATCGCCTATACCGCAGTTGAGCGGATGTTAACTCCACAGCCGCTTGAGGAGATTGGTCTCGGATTACTGGTTTCAACAGTCGCATCAATCCTTAATTTTGTGACGGCTCGCATTTTGTTAAGGGCTGGCAGGCAGCACAACTCTATCACTCTTGAGGCAGATGCTCATCACCTGCTGACCGATGTCTGGACGTCGGTCGGTGTCATTTTTGGTGTCGGACTGGTTTATCTGACCGGCTGGTTTTGGGTCGATCCGATCGTTGCATTGCTGGTCGCAGCCAACATCGTTTGGACTGGTTATCAGCTTATGAGTCGTTCAGCTGCAGGTCTGATGGACGTATCGCTACCCACGGAAGAACTCAAAAAAATCGAGTCACTGCTGGCAGGATATCGTGAACAGGGGCTTGATTTCCATGCACTACGTACACGCCAGGCTGGCGGGCGGGCGTTTATGACAATGCACATCCTAGTTCCTGGGCGATGGACTGTTCAATATGGGCACGACTGGGCCGAGCGTATAGAGAATGATATCCGCACCGCACTGCCTTTTATCCATATCACCACTCATGTGGAACCGTTGGAAGATCCCGCGTCAATGAACGACCAAACGCTCGACATTTCTGATCACTAAACTAACCACATGTCGCTGGTCGGGCAGGGTAACAAACCTCGCTCTACAAAAATTTCAGGTATTCTCTATAATTCTGAGGGTACTTGATGTGACCTGCGCCCAATTGTTGGGCACGCAATATTTTTAAAAAGTCCGCTTCTGGCACAAAGCGGACAGTGATCACCGTTCTTACGACTACTTTCTGACTTACTTCGTGACTTGCCCTAAGCATGTTGTAGTGCGATACTTGTAATGACATTTGTAATTACAAGGGGTGTAAGACATGGGTAGCATTAACCTACGTATTGACGATGAACTTAAAGCGCGTTCTTACGCCGCGCTTGAAAAAATGGGCGTAACTCCTTCTGAAGCGCTTCGTCTCATGCTCGAGTATATCGCTGACAATGAACGCTTGCCGTTCAAACAGACACTCCTGAGTGATGAAGATGCTGAACTTGTGGAGATAGTGAAAGAACGACTTCGTAATCCTAAGCCAGTACGTGTGACGCTGGATGAACTCTGATGGCGTATTTTCTGGATTTTGACGAGCGGGCACTAAAGGAATGGCGAAAGCTGGGCTCGACGGTACGTGAACAGTTGAAAAAGAAGCTGGTTGAAGTACTTGAGTCACCCCGGATTGAAGCAAACAAGCTCCGTGGTATGCCTGATTGTTACAAGATTAAGCTCCGGTCTTCAGGCTATCGCCTTGTATACCAGGTTATAGACGAGAAAGTTGTCGTTTTCGTGATTTCTGTTGGGAAAAGAGAACGCTCGGAAGTATATAGCGAGGCGGTCAAACGCATTCTCTGAACCAAAGCATGACATCTCTGTTTCGCACCGATGGTGACACTTCTGCTTTGCGTTGACAGATATGCTGACAAAGTACGCCCTGGTGGCAATCATTGTGCTGTGCGCAACGGCATTAGGATTCACGCTGATGGTGCGCGATTCGCTGTGCGAATTGAGTATCCGGGAGCGGGGTATGGAGTTTAAAGCTATTCTCGCTTACGAACCGAAGAAGTCGCCATCACGCGGGGAGAGCTCCCCGCGTATTGACTGTTTAGCTTTATCCTCAGCACCCATCTTAAGGACTAGCTGCGTTTTTCTGCTTTTGCCAGCTCTTGCATTAGCGGCATCATCACCCGAACCACTTCGCGACTGCGGCGTTCAATGCGGCCCGGCAGCGCTTTATCAAGATATTGCTGGTTGTCGAGATGGGCGTTGTGCCAGCTCGTGCCATCCGGGAAGCTGGCGCTTTTGGCCCGCTGCTGGAAGCCATCTTTTTTACCCAGCGACCAGTTGGTTGCTTCGACGGAAAGCACCGGGATCCCCGCTTTATCAAACACGTCGGCATCATTACAGCAGCCGGTACCCTGCGGATACTGTGGATTGAGCCCTGGATTGGTTGCCGCGGCGATGCCTCTGCTGCGGGCGATAGTGAGCGCACGATCGCGGGTTACCTTACGCACTGATGCCGGTGTTTTCACGCCGCTGTTAAAGTAGATTTTGTCACCCACGACCAGATTATCGAGGTTAATGACCAACAGCGTATTTTTCTTCTCGGCGCTGCTCATGCGTTTTAACAAATTCTCTGCGCCCAGTTTCCCTTCCTCTTCACCGCTGGTGGCGATAAAGCGGATACCATATTCCGTAGGAATATTTTTAAAACGTTCGGCCAGCTCCAGCATCACGCCGAGACCCATCGCGTTATCATCGATACCTTGCAGAGTCAGGCCGCCGAGATTTTTTTCTACGTCACTGTCGCTGCGGGGGGCGTAGGTATCAAGATGCGCCATGACGATAATTTGCTGGCTGGACTTGCCTTCATGCGCTGCAATCACGGTGCTTCCGGTGATGTTATGCCAGTTCTTACGGTTATCTTTGCTGGTATAGATATAACGGCTGCTGAAGGTACGGATATCGCTCTGGTAGCCCATTTGAGCAAACTGCTGACGGATGTAGTCAGCTGAAAGCATTTCAGCTGGCGTACCGGTGATGCGGCCGGGGAAATAGGTGGCGATATAACGAGCTTGAGTATTGGCGATGGAGCCCAGCGAGGCGGTTGCCGCATGTACCGGGAGGGTAATACATACGCCGAGCGCCAGGGCTGCCATGCAGTGGCGCAGTGCGGAGAACATAGGTAATCCTTACAACAGAGCAAAAAAATAGACGCGCCTAGTATGAAACCGTGCTTTTCATTACACAATTTCAAATGCTCTTAAATGCCGGAAAAATAGCGCGTTAAGCACTTTTTGATATTTGTTTTTCTATCCCGTTATTCCTTTCAGTAACAACTCATTCCTTTTCGTAATTTCATTTGGTCTGAGCCTCCCCCTATAGTCCCTCTATTGCTGATTGTTAGCGAGTTGTAGCACCACGACCGCAACAACAAACAAAACGTGCTGACGACGCTATCAAGCCCCAACACACAACAGACATGCGATGAATCAGGCTTAAGGAATGGTTATGGACCAAAAACGACTTACTCACCTGCGGCAACTGGAGGCGGAAAGCATCCATATTATCCGTGAGGTGGCCGCCGAATTCTCTAATCCGGTGATGATGTACTCCATCGGGAAAGATTCCAGCGTAATGCTGCATCTGGCGCGCAAGGCGTTTTACCCAGGCACGTTACCGTTCCCGTTGCTGCACGTGGATACCGGCTGGAAATTCCGTGAAATGTACGAATTCCGCGATCGCACGGCGAAGGCCTACGGCTGTGAGCTGTTGGTGCACAAAAACCCAGAAGGGGTGGCGATGGGGATTAACCCATTCGTGCACGGTAGCGCCAAGCATACTGACATTATGAAAACTGAAGGGCTGAAGCAGGCGCTGAATAAATACGGCTTTGACGCCGCCTTCGGGGGCGCGCGCCGCGATGAAGAGAAATCGCGCGCCAAAGAGCGTATCTACTCCTTCCGCGATCGCTTCCATCGCTGGGACCCAAAAAACCAGCGTCCGGAACTGTGGCATAACTACAACGGCCAGATTAATAAAGGCGAAAGCATCCGCGTCTTCCCGCTGTCTAACTGGACCGAGCTGGATATCTGGCAGTACATCTACCTGGAAAACATTGAGATCGTTCCTCTGTACCTGGCTGCCGAACGTCCGGTTCTGGAACGTGACGGTATGTTGATGATGATCGATGACGACCGGATTGATTTGCAGCCGGGTGAAGTTATCAAAAAACGCATGGTGCGTTTCCGTACCCTGGGATGCTGGCCGTTGACCGGCGCGGTAGAGTCTGACGCGCAGACGCTGCCGGAAATCATCGAAGAGATGCTGGTTTCCACCACCAGTGAACGTCAGGGACGCATGATTGACCGCGATCAGGCAGGCTCCATGGAGCTTAAAAAACGTCAGGGTTATTTCTAAGGAGCCGCCATGAATACCACTATTGCACAACAAATCGCTGATGAAGGCGGGGTTGAAGCGTATCTGCACGCCCAGCAGCACAAAAGCCTGCTGCGCTTTTTGACCTGCGGCAGCGTGGATGACGGCAAAAGTACGCTGATTGGCCGTCTGCTGCACGACACCCGACAGATTTATGAAGATCAGCTGTCATCGCTGCACAACGACAGTAAACGTCATGGTACCCAGGGCGAGAAGCTCGATCTGGCGCTGCTGGTGGATGGTTTGCAGGCCGAGCGCGAGCAGGGCATTACCATCGATGTGGCCTATCGCTATTTCTCTACCGAAAAGCGTAAATTTATAATTGCCGACACCCCGGGGCATGAGCAGTACACCCGTAACATGGCGACCGGTGCCTCCACCTGCGATCTGGCGATCCTGCTTATTGATGCGCGTAAAGGCGTGCTGGATCAGACCCGTCGTCACAGCTTTATCTCGACGCTGCTGGGTATCAAACACCTGGTGGTGGCGATTAACAAAATGGATCTCGTCGGCTACAGCGAAGAGACCTTTAACACCATTCGCGAAGAGTATCTGACCTTCGCAGAACAGCTGCCGGGGAACCTGGATATTCGCTTTGTGCCGCTTTCGGCGCTGGAAGGCGATAACGTGGCGAGCCAAAGT
Organism: Kluyvera cryocrescens NBRC 102467; assembly: GCF_001571285.1. Lineage (GTDB taxonomy): Bacteria > Pseudomonadota > Gammaproteobacteria > Enterobacterales > Enterobacteriaceae > Kluyvera > Kluyvera cryocrescens. The sequence goes on from NZ_BCTM01000016.1 coordinate 126,290, forward strand.
GCGAATATCCCGTGGTACAGCGGCCCAACGCTGCTGGAAGTGCTGGAAACCGTAGCGATTCGTCGTACGGTTGAAACTCAGCCAATGCGCTTCCCGGTGCAGTACGTCAACCGTCCAAACCTTGATTTCCGCGGCTTCTCCGGTACCGTTGCTTCTGGCAGCGTGAAGGTGGGGCAGCGCATTAAAGTGCTGCCATCGGGCGTTGAGTCCAGCATTGCGCGTATTGTGACGTTCGACGGCGATCTGCAGGAAGCCGCCGCCGGTGAAGCGGTGACGCTGGTTCTTAAAGACGAAATCGACATCAGCCGCGGCGATTTGCTACTGGATGCGCAGGATACTTTACCTTCGGTGCAGCGCGCCTCGGTGGACGTGGTATGGATGGCGGAGCAACCACTGTCCGCCGGACAAAGCTACGACATTAAGGTTGCGGGTAAGAAAACCCGCGCTCGCGTGGACGGCATTCAGTATCAGGTGGATATCAACAACCTGACCCAGCGCGAAGTTGACGCGCTACCGCTCAACGGGATTGGCCTGGTGGATCTCACTTTTGATGAGCCGCTGGTGCTTGATAAATATCAGGAAAATCCGGTGACCGGTGGCCTTATCTTTATCGACCGTTTAACCAACGTCACCGTCGGTGCCGGTATGGTGCGTGAGCCGAATACCGAGGAAGCTGGCGTGGCGTCTGAGTTCAGCGCTTTTGAGCTGGAACTTAACGCGCTGGTCCGCAAGCACTTCCCACACTGGGGCGCGCGCGATTTGCTGGGAGGGAAATAATGGCTCAGCATGACGAAAACGTCGTCTGGCACGCCCATCCCGTTACCGCGCAGCAGCGTGAACAACTCCACGGTCACCGTGGAGTTGTGCTGTGGTTCACCGGGCTTTCGGGCTCGGGGAAATCGACCGTCGCTGGGGCACTGGAAGAGGCGCTGCACCAGCTTGGTGTCAGCACCTATTTGCTGGATGGCGATAACGTTCGCCATGGCCTGTGCAGCGATCTCGGGTTCACCGACGGCGATCGTAAAGAAAATATTCGCCGCGTGGGCGAAGTGGCGAAACTGATGGTGGATGCCGGATTAGTGGTGCTGACCGCCTTTATTTCGCCGCATCGCGCAGAACGTCAGATGGTGCGTGAACGGGTTGGGAGCGATCGTTTCTTTGAGATCTTTGTGGATACCTCTCTTGCGACCTGCGAAGCGCGCGATCCGAAAGGTTTATATAAAAAAGCGCGGGCCGGCGAGCTGCGGAATTTCACCGGGATTGATTCAGCATATGAATCACCAGAGCAGCCAGCAATTCATCTCGATGGTGAACAATTAGTAACAAATTTGGTTGCGCAATTATTAGATCTACTGAGACAGAGCGATATTATCAGATCCTGAAAAGGTGCCGGAGTTGGTTTACTCCGGCCTAACAGGATTATTTATGCGTAATACTCAGAACCTCAACGTGACCCAAACAGAGTCACTGGCCCCCGCGTATGATGAGACCACATGGTCTTTGTCAGGGGCCTTTGTGGGCTTTGTTGCGTGGTTGATGGCGCTGGGTATCCCCTATCTGCACTATGGCAATAACACGCTATTCTTCTTTCTGTACACGTGGCCTTTCTTTCTGGCGCTGATGCCTGTTGCGGTGGTCATCGGGGTCGCCTTTCATTCCCTGGTCAAAGGCAAACTGGGTTATACCATTGTGACAACCCTGGCGACGGTCGCCGTGCTCTGCGGTTTGTTATTTATGTGGATTATGAGTTAATACGGTTGTATTAGACGCTCAGCGCCGGTTTGGCCGTGACAAGACATGCCTTAGCGCACGTGAAATGTGGTACATTTCCGGCGATATGCAGTATCACCTGCGGCCGGAGTGGAGTATGACGGCAAGTTATGGGATGATAGTGCCGTTTTTCAGGGGGCAGGATGGGTAAATTAACGCTGCTATTACTGGCTTTGCTGGTCTGGCTACAATATTCCTTATGGTTCGGTAAAAATGGTCTTCATGACTTCAGCCGGGTCAACGACGATGTGTCTGTTCAACAGGCCACCAACGCAAAATTAAAAGCGCGCAACGATCAGCTTTTCGCCGAAATTGATGACCTTAACGGCGGCCAGGAAGCTATCGAAGAACGTGCTCGTAATGAACTGAGCATGACCCGTCCGGGCGAAACGTTTTATCGCCTGGTACCGGATGCGTCCAAACGCAACCAGAGTGCGGGGCAAACGCAAACTAATCGATAATCAGTTCCAGGATGACGACATGGCCGTAACTTTTCCGGGCGTATGCGCCGTGGTGCCGGCAGCCGGATTTGGCCGCCGCATGCAAACGGATTGCCCCAAACAATATCTCTCAATCGGTAACAAAACGATTCTTGAACACTCGGTGGATGCGCTGCTGGCGAATGCGCGCGTTCAGCGGGTGATTATCGCCGTCTCTCCCGGAGACGAACGCTTCCAGCAGCTCCCACTTGCCCAACATCCGCAGATTACCGTCGTTGACGGTGGCGCTGAACGCGCTGACTCCGTGCTAGCAGGGCTGCATGCGGCCGCCGATGCGCAATGGGTTCTGGTGCATGACGCGGCCCGCCCGTGTCTGCATCAGGACGATTTAGCGCGTTTGTTAAGCTTGAGCGAAACCAGCCGCGTTGGCGGTATTCTCGCCGCCCCGGTGCGCGATACGATGAAACGCGCTGAACCCGGCAAAACGGCGATTGCCCATACGGTCGATCGTAACGATTTATGGCACGCGCTAACGCCCCAGTTTTTCCCACGCGAGCTGCTGCTTGAGTGCTTAACGCGCGCGCTGAATGAAGGGGCGACGATCACTGACGAAGCGTCAGCCCTCGAATATTGCGGCTTTCACCCCGAGTTGATTGCCGGACGCGCTGATAATATTAAAGTCACTCGCCCGGAAGACCTGGCGCTTGCTGAATTTTACCTCACCCGTACGGGTAACCCGGAGAAAGCATAATGCGAATTGGACACGGTTTTGATGTACACGCCTTTGGCGGCGAAGGCCCGATTATCATTGGCGGCGTACGTATCCCGTATGAAAAAGGGCTGCTGGCGCACTCCGACGGCGACGTTGCGCTGCACGCGCTGACCGATGCACTGCTGGGCGCCGCGGCGCTGGGTGATATCGGCAAACTGTTCCCGGATACCGATCCGGCCTTCAAAGGTGCGGACAGCCGCGCATTGCTGCGTGAAGCCTGGAAACGGGTGCAGGCCAAAGGGTATACCCTGGGTAACGTTGATGTCACCATCATCGCTCAGGCGCCGAAAATGCTGCCACACATTCCGCAAATGCGCGTGTTTATTGCCGAAGATCTCGGCTGCCATATGGATGATGTCAACGTTAAAGCCACCACCACCGAGAAGCTCGGCTTCACAGGCCGTGGCGAAGGCATTGCCTGCGAAGCGGTCGCGCTGCTGAATAAGGCGACGTCATGATTGCGTTTGATAAATTGACCTGGTTGCATGGCCAGCCACAGAGCTCGGGCCTGTTGAAGGCAAATCCAGAAGATTTCCTCGTGGTTGAAGACTTGGGTTTTGAACCGGACGGCGAAGGCGAACATATTCTGGTCCGCATTCTTAAAAACGGCTGCAACACGCGATTTGTTGCTGATGCGCTCGCTAAATTCCTTAAAATACATGCCCGGGAAGTGAGCTTTGCCGGACAAAAAGATAAGCATGCGGTGACCGAACAGTGGCTGTGCGCGCGTGTCCCAGGCAAAGAGATGCCGGACTTAACCCAGTTTCAGTTGGAAGGTTGCCAGGTACTGGAATATGCACGCCATAAGCGTAAGCTGCGTTTAGGGGCGCTGAAAGGCAACCAGTTCACACTGGTGCTGCGTGAAGTGAAAGGGCGCGATGACGTCGAAGCCCGTTTACAGGCGATTGTTGAACGCGGTGTGCCTAACTACTTTGGCGCTCAGCGCTTTGGGATTGGCGGCAGCAACCTGCTTGGCGCGCTGCGCTGGGCGGAAAGCGGAGCACCGGTTCGCGATCGTAATAAACGCAGTTTTTGGTTGTCGGCGGCCCGCAGCGCGTTGTTTAATCAGATTGTGAGTGAACGCCTAAAAAAACCGGACTTTAATCAAGTTGTTGACGGCGATGCGCTACAATTATCCGGGCGCGGTAGCTGGTTTGTTGCCAGCGTTGAAGAGCAGGCAACCTTGCAGGCTCGCGTCGATGCGCGTGAATTGATGATTACCGCAGCGCTGCCGGGTAGCGGCGACTGGGGAACTCAGCGCGATGCGCTGGAATTTGAAAAAGCCGTGCTGGCTGAAGAAATCGCGCTGCAATCTCTGCTGGAGCGCGAAAAAGTTGAGGCTGCTCGCCGTGCGATGCTGCTTTATCCGCAGCAGATGAGCTGGAACTGGTGGGACGACGTCACCGTCGAACTGCGTTTCTGGCTCCCCGCAGGCAGCTTTGCAACCAGCGTGGTAAGGGAACTTATCAATACAACAGGTGATTATGCGAATATTGCTGAGTAACGATGACGGGATTCATGCGCCAGGAATTCAGGCGTTGGCCAGAGCCTTACGGGAATTTGCCGAGGTTCAGGTCGTTGCACCCGATCGTAACCGCAGTGGCGCATCAAACTCGCTGACCCTGGAATCTTCGCTTCGTACCTCCACCTTCGATAATGGCGACATTGCCGTACAGATGGGCACACCGACGGATTGTGTCTACCTGGGCGTCAATGCGCTCATGCGTCCGCGTCCGGATATTGTGGTTTCCGGAATTAATGCCGGACCCAATTTGGGCGATGATGTTATCTATTCCGGCACGGTTGCGGCCGCAATGGAAGGCCGCCATTTAGGCTTTCCGGCGCTGGCCGTCTCATTAAACGGCCATCAGCACTATGATACGGCCGCCGCCGTGACCTGTTCTTTGCTGCGGGCGCTGGCCCGCGAGCCGCTGCGCACCGGGCGTATTCTGAACGTGAACGTCCCCGATCTGCCCCTTGATCACATCAAAGGGATTCGCGTGACGCGCTGCGGCAGTCGTCACCCAGCGGATAAAGTGATTCCGCAGCAGGATCCGCGCGGAAATACGCTGTATTGGATTGGCCCGCCGGGCGATCGGTGTGATGCGGGGCCGGATACGGATTTTGCGGCCGTTGACGCTGGCTACGTTTCGGTGACTCCGCTGCACGTGGATCTTACCGCGCATAGCGCGCATGAGGTGGTCTCCGAGTGGCTGGAGCAGGTGAGGGTTGACGCGCAATGGTAGTCAGTAAACGCATCCAGAGTCTGTTGGACCAGCTTCACCAGCTTGGCATTCGCGATGAGCGAGTGCTTGATGCCCTGGCGCAGGTACCGCGCGAAAAGTTTATCGATGAAGCGTTTGAACACAGTGCGTGGGAAAACGTAGCGCTGCCTATCGGGATGGGACAAACCATTTCGCAACCTTATATGGTGGCGCGCATGACTGAATTACTGGAGCTGACGCCAGAGTCTCGGGTGCTGGAGATCGGCACCGGCTCGGGCTATCAGACGGCGATTCTGGCGCATCTGGTGCATCACGTCTGCTCGGTTGAGCGGATAAAAAGTTTGCAATGGCACGCAAGGCGTCGCCTAAAGCAGCTTGATTTGCATAATGTATCTACCCGTCATGGCGATGGCTGGCAGGGGTGGCAGGCTCGCGCCCCGTTTGACGCCATTATCGTGACGGCGGCTCCGCCGGAGATTCCGGTTGCGTTAATGTCGCAACTGGATGACGACGGCATTCTCGTGTTACCCGTGGGCGATGATCAGCAGTATCTGAAACGCGTTCATCGACGGGGAGGCGAATTTATTATTGATACCGTCGAGGCCGTTCGCTTCGTCCCTCTGGTGAAGGGGGAACTGGCCTGAGACCCGGATTTTTCTGAGGGTTTTCGGCCCGATTCAGCGTATGGTGAACACGTTTTCCAGTGTTCATGACGTGCGTTGCGCGGTATTAAGTCACTGGCAGTTAACCTATTCCTGGGGGATAAATGAGCGCGGGAAGCCCTAAATTTACCGTTAATCGTGTAGTGGCATTGTCACTGATTTCACTTTGGCTGGCCGGTTGTTCTTCATCGAATAATGCGCCAGCGCCAGTTAGCTCCGTCAATAGCAACAGTAACGGCTCTGGCAGCACGAGCTCCGGCATGCTGATTACGCCGCCGCCGAAAATGGGCAGCACGGCACAGTCAACACCTCAGATTCAACCGGTTCAGACGCAGCAAATTCAACCGCAGCAGCGCGTGGTTCAGCCGGTCGCGCAGCAACCTGTGCAAATGGAAAATGGCCATATCGTCTATAACCGCAAATACGGTGATATTCCAAAGGGCAGCTACGCTGGCGGCAGCACCTATACGGTGAAACACGGTGACACGCTGTTCTATATTGCCTGGGTGACCGGCAACGATTTCCGCGACCTTGCGCAGCGTAACAATGTGGCCGCGCCTTACGCGTTGAACGTCGGCCAGGTGCTGCAGGTCGGTAATGCTTCAGGCCAGCCGATTACCGGCAATAACCCTGTCGCTGTGGCCAGTGCGCAGACCAGTAGCGGAAATTCCGGATTAGTCTCAAAACCTGCACAAAATTCAACCGGAGCTGTTGCGTCGACTACCACAATTACGTATTCTGAGGATTCAGGTGAACAAAGTGCTAACAAAATGTTGCCTAATAACAAGCCTGCGACGACTACCGTCACAGCGCCTGTAACGGCACCAACTGCGAGCACAACCGTACCGACTGCCAGCAGTACATCAACCAGTTCGCCAATTTCTTCCTGGCGCTGGCCAACTGACGGCAAGATTATCGAAAACTTTAGCGGCACCGACGGTGGCAATAAAGGTATCGATATTGCGGGCAGTAAAGGACAGGCAATCGTCGCAACCGCCGATGGGCGCGTCGTCTATGCCGGTAACGCACTGCGCGGTTACGGTAATCTTATTATCATCAAACACAACGATGATTACCTGAGTGCTTACGCTCATAACGATACGATGCTGGTAAAAGAGCAACAAGATATCAAGGCGGGGCAGAAAATCGCTACCATGGGTAGCACAGGAACAAGTTCGACACGTTTGCATTTTGAAATTCGTTACAAGGGGAAATCCGTCAACCCGCTGCAGTATTTACCGCAGCGATAATTCGGCAAAGTACTTCACATGAACGCTTTCAGGTGGCGTCGGCAGCCGCAGGGGCTACCTGAAAAGTGACATGATAAGGTGCATTGCCTGGGGATCACGGGTAGGAGCCACCTTAATGAGTCA
>NZ_BCTM01000017.1 GCF_001571285.1 Kluyvera cryocrescens NBRC 102467
TTCTTTAAATAGTGGTGCCCGGACTCGGAATCGAACCAAGGACACGGGGATTTTCAATCCCCTGCTCTACCGACTGAGCTATCCGGGCAACGGGGCGCATTAAACCGTAATCGCCTCGACTCGTCAACGAAATTTATAAAATTTGCGGCGAGTTGCACAATCTATCACCACTTCACGCAGTTAGCACGACTTTTCAGGCAAAAAATGCCGTCCAGGCGGCGGAAATCGGCATCGCCAGCAGCAGGGCGGGCAGCATATTCACTACCGCAAACATTTTGATGCCGCAGATACGTAGGCCGGTTGCCAGCAGCAGCAGGCCGCCAACGGCGGTAAAATCGGCCATCATTGCCGGAGTGGTGAGCGGCAGAATCAAAAAGGCGCAGAATGCCAGTGACAGCTGGATGATTAACATGGGTACGCTGATGGCGCAGACGGCAAAACCCAACGAGCAGGCGAAAATCATCGCGGTAAAGAAATCGAGAAACGACTTGGCAATCAGAATGGTGGGATCGCCGGTCATGCCTTCATGCATTGAACCAAAAATCCCGGTGCCGCTGGCGCAAAACAGCACGATGATGGCGACAAAGCTCTGAATAAAATTTTCGTGCTGACTGCTTTGGCCGGGTTTGAGCATCCGTTTTTGCACCCGGGATACGGCGTTGTTAATGCCTCTTTCCAGGTAGCAAAACTCGCCAATCAGCGCGCCGACCAGGGTGGCTAGCACCATCACCGGCATGTTGGCGCATTTGATCACCAGAAGCAGACCAATACCCAGCGAGGCCAGGCCGAAAATCGAAGTCATGGAAACGCGGATACGTTCCGGTAAACGCTGGCTTAAAAGCGCGCCGAGAAGCCCACCGACCAGCACCGCGCCAGCATTGATAAAAGGTCCAATAACCACATTCACTCCTAATAACTATCGCTGAATCCTGCATTATTATGGACCGATTAATCGGTTCAGTGGCTATTTTCCTTGAGGTAAATGCATAAAGATTTCGTCTTGCACCCTCTGAATAAAGGTGCAATGATTGCGCGAAAATTCTCCTTTCCTGATAGGGGGCAGCCTGCAATGACATTCTTGCCATTACATCGTCAATGCCGCTTCGCTGGTTTGCGAAGGCTCTCCCGTACCCCTGCGCCGTACCTCCCGTTCACCATGCGGTGACGGCAACGCACGCTCACTGCAGGACAACAGTAAGATCAGACCCTGTCTGCTTTTACTGATGTCTGGCGGTCGGAGCTGTAATTCAGCTGCACCCAGACGTTTCGTGGGGCAAAGCCAAACGCTTTGTCCGGGGCTTTCACACTCCCTCAGCGGGTAGTTGCGCTTATGAAATCAATGAATATTGCTGCCAGTCGTGAACTGGTCTCTCGCTTGTCCACCCATCGCAGCGTCGTGGCGCTGGACAGCACCGACTTTACCGATGTCGCAGCAGTCGTCATGACGGTGGCAGATAGCCACAGCGGTATTCTGGCCTTACTCAAACGCACAGGTTTTCATCTGCCGGTGTTTGTCTTGACGGCCGACAATATAGATGCTCCCGAAGGGGTAGATGCCGTCATAAGCGGTAAAGAGCAGGAGTGGCTTGAGCTGGAGACGGCGGCCTGCCGTTACGAAGAGGAGCTCCTGCCGCCGTTCTTCGACACCCTGAGCCAATACGTCGAAATGGGCAACAGCACCTTTGCCTGTCCGGGACATCAGCACGGCGCATTCTTTAAAAAGCACCCCGCAGGGCGCCAGTTCTATGAGTTTTTCGGTGAGAATGTCTTTCGTGCCGACATGTGTAACGCCGACGTTAAGCTAGGTGACCTGCTGATCCACGAAGGCTCGGCCAAGCACGCGCAGAAGTTTGCTGCGAAAGTGTTTAACGCCGACAAAACCTACTTTGTGCTAAACGGCACGTCAGCGGCCAACAAAGTGGTGACCAACGCGCTGCTGACCCGTGGCGATCTGGTGCTGTTTGACCGCAATAACCACAAATCCAACCACCACGGTGCGCTCATTCAGGCTGGGGCGACGCCGGTCTATCTGGAGGCTGCGCGCAACCCGTTCGGTTTTATCGGCGGGATTGATGAACACTGCTTCGATGACGCCTATCTGCGCGAACTCATCCGTGAAGTGGCGCCGCAAAAGGCCGATGCCGCGCGTCCATTCCGGCTGGCGATTATTCAGTTGGGGACTTACGACGGCACCATTTACAACGCGCGTCAGGTGGTGGACAAAATCGGCCACCTGTGTGACTACATTCTGTTTGATTCCGCCTGGGTGGGCTACGAACAGTTTATCGACATGATGGCGGATACCTCGCCGCTGCTGCTGGATCTCAATGAAAACGACCCGGGCATTTTTGTCACTCAATCGGTGCACAAGCAGCAGGCCGGATTCTCGCAGACGTCGCAGATCCATAAAAAAGATAACCATATTCGCGGTCAGGCGCGTTTTTGCCCGCACAAGCGGCTGAACAACGCCTTTATGCTGCACGCCTCAACCAGCCCGTTCTACCCGCTTTTTGCGGCGTTAGATATTAACGCCAAAATTCATGAAGGCGAGAGCGGCCGCCGTCTATGGGCCGAATGCGTGGCATTGGGGATCGAAGCGCGCAAGGCAATCGTGGCGAACTGTAAAATGATCCAGCCGTTTATCCCGCCGATCGTCGACGGTCGCCCGTGGCAGGATCATCCCACTCAAACGATCGCCCGCGAACGCCGTTTCTTTAGCTTTGCGCCGGGCGCGCATTGGCACGGTTTTGACGGCTACGCGCAGGATCAGTATTTTGTCGATCCGTGCAAACTGCTGCTGACCACGCCGGGGATCGATGCCCAAACCGGGCGCTATACCGAATTCGGGATTCCGGCGACTATTCTGGCTCATTATCTGCGTGAGAACGGCATCGTGCCGGAGAAGTGCGATCTCAACTCGATCCTCTTCCTTCTCACCCCGGCCGAAACGCCGGAGAAGCTGGCGCAACTGGTGGCGATGCTGGGTCAGTTTGAACAGCATATTGAAGACGACACGCCGCTGGCGGACGTGCTGCCGACCATTTACAACAAATATCCGGTGCGCTATCGCGACTACACCCTGCGTGAACTGTGCCAGGAGATGCACGATCTGTATGTCAGTTTTGACGTGAAAGATCTGCAAAAAGCGATGTTCCGCAAAGCAAGCCTGCCGGCGGTGGCGATGAATCCGCAGGATGCCAACAGCGAATTTATTCGCGGCAACGTTGAGCTGGTGCGGATTAGCGAAGCGGAAGGGCGTATTGCCGCCGAGGGGGCGCTACCGTATCCGCCCGGCGTGCTGTGCGTCGTACCCGGGGAAGTGTGGGGGGGCGCGGTGCAGCGCTACTTCCTGGCGCTGGAAGAGGGCGTCAACCTGCTGCCCGGCTTCTCGCCGGAGCTTCAGGGGGTGTACAGCGAGAAAGATGCCGACGGCATTATGCGGCTGTTTGGCTATGTGCTGAAGTAGCGGGCGACTTCCCCTCATCCGCTGAGGATGGGGGGATCACGCGGCGCTGCGGCGATACATCCTGCGCGGGTGACCAATCTTGCCGTACAGCATCTCGACGCTGAGAAACCCGGCTTCCACGCAGTGTTCCAGATAGCGCCGGGTGGTGGTCTTACTCAACCCGGTTTCACTGACCACTTCATCCACCGAAAAACAGTGCGTGACCCGATCGTTAAACAGCTTCTGCACCCGCGCGAGGGTGTTTTCTTCAATTCCTTTACTGCCGTTGTCCTGGCGATAGTTTTTCGCCTGTAGCTGATAGAGTGAATCGACGTTCTGCTGATCGACAATCTTCCACACCCGCTGCTGCTCAGCAAATTGCACGAAGCGCTCCAGAGACTGACTAAGACGTTTCCACGACACCGGTTTAAGAATGTAATCAAACGCGCCGTTACGAATGGCCTGACTACAGGTGTCCATGTCGCTGGCTGCGGTGATAAAAATGACCGAGCAGTTGGCGCGCAGCAGCATCGGATTGCTGATGAGGGTAATGCCCTTACCGTCCGGCAAGTAGTTATCCAAAAGCATCAGCTGCGGTTGCTTGCTCTCAAGCTGCTCTTGCGCCTCGGCCAGCGAAGCGGCAATGCCTACCAGCCGCAGGCGAGGGTGCTTACTGATAAGTTCCGCGTGCAGCTCGGCCAGTTCATTCTCATCTTCCACGATAAGCACATCAATAAGTTCATGTTGCATAGTCGGTCTCTTCCAGTTCCTGTGTGGTACACCGGGCGTTTCCCGTGGCGGGGATAAACAGCGAGAAAATGGTGCCATGCGGGGTGTTATCGGCCACTTCGATAAGACCGCCAGCCTGCGTCACATAGCTTTCGATCAAATAAAGCCCGATCCCATGATCGCCCTGGGTTTTGGTGGTCACACCGCGTTCAAAGATTCGTTCACGGATCTCCGCGTTAATGCCGATTCCCTGATCGGCCACTTCAATGATCAGCTCTCTTTCGTTAAGCAGGATCAGCACCTCCACCGGTTCATGCGGTAGCGGCGCACGCTGCGTGGCTTCAATGGCGTTATCCAGCAGGTTGCCAATAATCGAAATGACCTCGGATTCCGCCAGCGGCGTAAACGGCTCTTTCATTGAGCAACCGGGATCGAAGCGAAGCGCCACGCCTTTCTCGCGGGCGCGGGCCGCTTTCCCCAGCAACAGGCCACACAGCGTTGGGGAGCTAAAGCGTGAGGAGATAAAGTCCAGCAGCTCTTGCGCATGCTCCGACTGGGCCTGGATATAGCGAATTGCCTCATCGTAGCGCCCCATGTGCAGCAAGCCGGAAAGCGTGGTCATACGGTTCAACTGCTCATGGCGCATGATGCGCAGGTTGTCGGCGTAGCGTTTAACCTGGCTTAGCTGGGCGCTGAGCGAGTCAATTTCGTTGCGATCGCGAAAGGTGATCACCCAGCCCTGCAGGGAATCTTCCAGCATGATCCGCACGCGGCTGGCGATCACCGTCAGATCGTTAAAGCGGCAAATCTCATCATGGTTATCCTGTCGAAGCATGGTTTCGCGAGAGAAAAAGGGGACCGGGGCAATGACCTCGTCAATCAACTGACCGCGCAGCTCGCGTGCCGGCAAGCTGAGCCCGAGCAGCGTTCTTGCCGCCTGGTTTATCACTTCAATACGGAGATTATCGTCAATGGCGATGACCCCTTCGTAGATCGACTCCATCATCGCTTTTTGCTGGCGCACCAGCAGACCAATCTCGCGCGGTTCGAGTGAGAAAATCTGTTTTTTAATACTGCGGGTGAAAAACCACGAGAAGATGAACAGCGCGATCAGCAAAAGCACCGCGGCAATCAGGATGTTGACTACTTTGCTGACGGTAATGGTATCAAGATAGCTGGTCAGATAGCCTACCGAGACAATGCCCACTACCTGTCCGTGGTCGTTGAATATGGGGGCTTTGCTGCGCAGAGAAATGCCCAGCCCCCCCTGGCGAATGGTGGTGGTGCTCTTACCTTGCAGCACCTCAGCGTTATCTCCCCCGACCAGCGTTTTGCCTACCCTGTCGTCAAACACCGAATGATACAAATGCAGGCCCTTATTATCGCCAATCACGATAAAGCTGGCATCGCTGCGGGCGGCTAATTTCTGCATGAAATCATGGATCGCGGGGATATTTTTATCCGCCACCTGTTTACGCAAGCTGGGGATGATGGCTATTTCCTCGGCCTGTATTTTTGCTCGGCCACTCATCTCCTGATATAGCTGTTTGCCGACGTCGATATAATAATAGCTACCCAGCAATGCAAACAGCATTGAGAAAAAGACAACCAGCGAAATAAACAGTTTTATTTGAAATGATACTTTCATTACTCTCACGCAGGGCTGCAACGGAAGGTGCAATATATCATCTTTTTTACCCCGGGCTGCTGGTTTGCCGGAAACTTGTGATCCCTTGCACAGCAAGGGGTGAAAAGAGATTTTTCTGAAAAAGGAGTTCAATTAAGGCTAAATTAATAAATGTTATTTATTTGTTCGGTTTAGAAAAGAAACCATAAAAACCACGCTTATAAATAAGGCGTTAGTCACATTAAAATAAAGAAACCATTAAAACCATAGATGCCATTAAAACTTCGGTTTTAATATGCTTTCACTCACATAAAGTAAGCCTTTAGACCCTTAAGCTAAAACTACAAAATAACTAGAGGGCTTCAATATGAGCACGACTGATGATTCATTCTCTGTAACCCATGAACCGATCGAAATTCAACGTCCGGCACTCAAAGAGCGCTGGTGGCATATTATGGATACATGGAAAGTCGGTATTATTCCTCTGCCGCTGTTTGTGTTAGCCGGAGCGCTGATTGCCATCGATTGTCTGGGCGGTAAGCTGCCGAGCGATATCGTGGTGATGGTGGCGACGCTGGCATTTTTTGGTTTTGCCTGCGGCGAATTCGGTAAGCGTCTGCCTATCGTTGGCAAGCTGGGTGCGGCGGCCATCTGCGCTACCTTTATCCCATCCGCGATGGTCTATTACGGCCTACTGCCGGACGTTGTCGTCGAGTCGACCACCAAGTTCTACAAATCGACCAACATTCTCTACCTCTACATCTGCTGCATCATCGTCGGCAGCATCATGAGCATGAACCGCACCGTACTGATTCAGGGTTTCCTGCGCATCTTCTTCCCGATGCTGTGCGGTGAAATCGTCGGCATGATTGTCGGGATGGGCGTCGGGATGGCGCTGGGCCTTGAACCGTTCCAGATCTTCTTCTTTATCATTCTGCCGATCATGGCGGGTGGCGTGGGTGAGGGGGCGATCCCGCTGTCGATCGGCTATGCCACCATATTGCACATGGATCAGGGCGTTGCGCTGGGTCGCGTACTGCCGATGGTCATGCTCGGGGGCCTTACCGCCATCATTATTTCCGGCTGCCTGAACCAGCTCGGCAAGCGTTTCCCACACCTGACCGGTGAAGGCCAACTGATGCCAAACCGCGGCAACGCGGATACCCAATCTTCGCAGCCTGCGTTCTCCGGCAAAACCGATGTGACTACAATTGCTTCCGGCGCGCTGCTGGCGGTGCTGCTGTACATGATAGGGATGCTGGGTCACAAGCTGATTGGCCTGCCTGCACCGGTTGGCATGCTGTTTGTGGCGGTACTGGTGAAACTGTGCAACGGTGCCTCTCCCCGTCTGCTCGAAGGCTCGCAGGTGGTTTACAAATTCTTCCAGACCTCGGTGACCTACCCGATTCTGTTCGCCGTCGGTGTGGCTATCACCCCATGGCAGGAGCTGGTTAACGCCTTCACCCTCAGCAACCTGCTGGTGATCGTCAGCACCGTTTCTGCACTGGTCGCCACGGGCTTCTTTGTCGGTAAAAAAATCGGCATGCACCCGATTGATGTCGCCATCGTCTCCTGCTGCCAGAGCGGCCAGGGCGGTACCGGTGACGTGGCGATTCTGACCGCTGGCAACCGTATGAGCCTGATGCCGTTTGCGCAGATTGCGACCCGTATTGGTGGCGCAATCAACGTCTCCATCTCGCTGCTGGTACTGGGCAACTTCCTTGTTTAAACATGGTATTCAGGATTAACAATGAAACTCGCAAGCTTTATCTATCAGGGCGTTCGCAGCTACGGCATCGTGAATGCGCAAGGGATGATTGATTTAGGTCGCCGACTTGGCGATCGCTACAGCGACCTTAAGGCGCTGTTACAGGGCAACGGGCTGGCGGATGCCACCCGCTATCTGCATGACGCAGTCGATGTGCCAATGGACGCGGTGACCTTTTTACCGGTGATTGAGCACCCGGAAAAGATCCTCTGCGTGGGCATGAACTACGCCGAAAAACGCAAAGAGTTTGACCAGCATAATCCGGCACCGACGCTGTTTGTTCGTTTTCCTGATTCGCAAACGGCGCATAACGCACCGGTGCTCAAACCGCGCCACTCCCGTGAATTTGACTATGAAGGCGAGCTGGCGGTGATTATCGGTAGAGGCGGCGAGAATATCAGCCGCGAAGAGGCGTTGAGCCACGTGGCAGGCTATAGCTGCTACATGGACGGCTCGGCCCGCGACTGGCAGCACACCTGGTTTACCGCTGGGAAAAACTGGCGCCAGACCGGGGCGTTCGGCCCATGGATGACGACCGCCGATGAAATTCCTGACCCACATCAACTGGCTATCCGCACGTGGCTCAACGGGCGCATGGTGCAGGACGACAATACCAGCAGCATGATCCACAAAGTGGCGGAGCTGATTGAGTACATCAGCACCTTCACCTGCCTAAGCCCAGGTGATGTGATCATCACCTGCTCTCCTGGCGGTGTCGGTAAAAAACGGAATCCGCCGCTGTTTATGCAGGAAGGTGATCGTATCGAAGTGGAGATTGAGCACATCGGCCATCTCAGCAACATCATCATGGAAGCGCCAGCGAACACGCTGACGGCAGCGCACTAAGTAAGGCGGCACGATGCATACGCAACTCCCAATCGACTTTCGGGTCACCCTCGTAGCGAAACACCCGGAACGGCTCGCGCAGATTCGTTCGCTGCTGGTGGATAGCGGGCTGGGGATGGACAGCGATATCACGCTGTTTATCGAAGCCTGGGCCGATACGGCGCTGGTGGGATGCGCGGGGCTGGCGGCTAACGTCATTAAATGCGTGGCGGTGGATGAGCGTCTGCGCGGCGCCAATCTGAGCGCGCGGCTGCTGGCTGAAGTGGAAAACGTCGCGCTGGCGCGCGGCGATTTCCACCTCTTTCTTTGCACCCGTCCTTGCAACAAAGAACGTTTTGGCCGCAGTGGTTTCTGGCCCATTGCGCAAAGCGGGAATAATGCGGTGCTGATGGAAAACACCCCGCAGGGTATCGAGCGCTATTGCCGTTCG
The DNA here is from genome assembly GCF_001571285.1 of Kluyvera cryocrescens NBRC 102467. GTDB lineage: Bacteria > Pseudomonadota > Gammaproteobacteria > Enterobacterales > Enterobacteriaceae > Kluyvera > Kluyvera cryocrescens. Next base: position 8,846 of record NZ_BCTM01000017.1, read on the forward strand.
CTGCGTCAGAAACGCCAGCCGGGTGACAAAGTGGGAGGCATCGTGATGAATGCCAACCCGTTCACCCTCGGCCACCGTCATCTGGTGGAGCAGGCCGCAAGCCAATGCGATTGGCTGCACCTGTTCGTGGTGCGTGAAGACGCCTCGTTCTTCCCCTTTTGCGCACGGCTGGAGATGGTCCGCGCAGGCGTCGCGCATCTGCGCAATGTCACCGTGCATGAAGGCTCACAGTACATCATTTCCCGCGCCACCTTTCCGGCCTATTTCCTCAAAGAGTCGGGCAAGGTACAGCAGGCGTGGAGCGAAATCGATGTGCTGATCTTCCGCAATTACATCGCGCCGGCGCTGGGCATTACCCACCGTTTTATCGGTTCAGAACCGTTTTGCGCCGTCACCCATCAGTACAACCAGACGCTACACGCGCTGCTGGCCGGGAGCGTGACGGTGGTGGAAATCCCGCGCATCAAAATGATGGGCAGCGCCATTTCCGCATCGGAAGTGCGGCGCTTACTCAAAACGCAGCAGTTTTCTCGTATTCGGGACATCGTCCCGGAATCAACTTTCGCGCATCTCGAAATGCATTACAGCGCGGAAGTCGCATAACTATCAGGACATTATCATGAAAATTGTAAGGGAGGCGCTGGCCGGAACGCAGGAGTCCAGCGACCTGATGGTGAAAATCGCCCCCGCCGACGGCGAGCTGGAGATTGTCATCCACAGTGAAGTGATCAAGCAGTTTGGCGAGCAAATCCTCCGCGTGGTGGAAGAGACTTTACAGGCGATGGCCGTGCATCAGGGGCTGATTATCGTCGAAGACAAAGGCGCACTGGACTGCGTCATTCGCGCCCGCCTGCAAAGCGCGGTTCTGCGCGCAGCCGACGCGCAGCAGATAACGTGGGAGGCGCTGCAATGAGTACACTTCGCCGCAGTATGCTGTTCCTGCCGGGGGCCAACGCCGCCATGCTGTCTACCGCGTTTATCTATCGCCCGGACTCGATCATGTTCGATTTAGAAGACGCCGTCGCCTTGCGTGAAAAAGACAGCGCCCGCCTGCTGGTGTTCCACGCATTACAGCACCCGATGTATCAGGACATTGAAACCGTTGTCCGTATTAATCCGCTGAACACGCCGTTTGGGCTGTTGGATCTGGAAGCCGCGGTGCGCGGCGGCGTTGATGTTATCCGCTTGCCGAAAACCGACACCCCGGAAGATATCGACGAACTGGAAGGGCATCTCGAACGCATTGAGCGGGAGTGTGGCCGCGAAGTGGGCTCTACCCGCGTGATGGCGGCCATTGAATCGGCGATTGGCGTCATTAACGCCGTGGCGATAGCCCGCCGCTCGCCGCGTCTCATAGGGATAGCGCTGGCTGCGTTTGACTATGTGATGGATATGCAGACCGAGCGCGGTGACGGCACCGAGCTGTTTTACGCGCGCTGTGCGGTACTGCACGCAGCTCGTGCGGCCGGTATCGACGCCTTCGACGTGGTGTGGTCAGACGTCAATGACGAAGCTGGATTCCTGCGCGAAGTGGAATTGATCCGCAAGATGGGCTTCAACGGCAAATCGCTGATTAATCCGCGCCAGATTGACCTGCTCCACAATGCCTATGCGCCAACGCAACAGGAAGTCGACCACGCCCAGCGGGTGATTGAAGCGGCGGAAGAGGGCGCGCGCATTGGGCTGGGCGTGGTGTCGCTCAACGGGAAAATGGTCGATGCGCCAATCATTGACCACGCGCAAAGGGTACTCGAACGTGCGGCGGCTTCTGGCGTGCGTCGTTAAGGATAAAGCAATGAATCAGACAGAACTTCTTCACCTGAATTTTCCCCATTTGCGGGAGCTCAAACCGTTTAACTCCGCCCATCACGCTACGCCGTGGCTGGCTGATAGGGACACGAAATACCATCGCAAGCTGTGCGAGTCGGTCGAGCAGGCGGTGGAACGATGCGGGCTTAAAGATGGCATGACCATTTCGTTTCACCATGCGTTTCGCGAAGGCGACCGGGTGATCAACGGCGTGGTGGCGAAGCTTGCACAGATGGGATTCAAGAATTTGACCCTCGCGTCCAGCTCGCTAATGACCTGTAACGATGCGCTGATTGAGCATATCGAGAACGGCGTGATTAGCCGTATCTATACGTCCGGTATGCGCGGCAAACTGGCGGATGCGATCTCCCACGGGCTGATGGATGAGCCGGTGCAAATTCACTCCCACGGCGGCCGCGTGAAGCTGCTCCAGGACGGCGAGCTGACTATTGACGTGGCTTTCCTGGGGGTTCCGTGTAGCGATGAGTTTGGCAATGCGAACGGTACGCACGGTAAGTCCTGCTGTGGTTCGCTGGGCTACGCGATGGTCGATGCCCATTTTGCTCATAAAGTGGTGCTGCTGACCGAAGAACTGGTGCCGTTCCCCAATATGCCCGCCAGCCTGGTTCAGGATCAGGTGGACTACATTGTGCAGGTTGAGAGCGTGGGCGATCCGGCAAAAATTAGCGTCGGTGCGGCGCGCGTCACCAGCAATCCGCGTGAGCTGATGATTGCTCGCTATGCGGCGGATGTGATTGAACACTCGGGTTACTTCGTGCCCGGTTTCTCAATGCAGACCGGCTCCGGTGCGGCGGCAACCGCCTGTACGCGCTTTATGGAAGAGAAGATGGAGCGCAGCGGAGTGACGGCAAGCTTCGCGCTGGGAGGTATCACCGGCGGTCTGGTGGATCTGCATGAAAAAGGGTTGATTGGCAAACTGCTTGATACCCAGTGCTTTGATGGCCAGGCGGCGGCTTCACTGGCGCGTAACCCGAACCACGTCGAGATTTCCACCAACGTCTACGCCAACCCAGGGAGCAAAGCGGCGAGCTGCGATCGGCTTGACGTGGTGATCCTCAGCGCGCTGGAAATTGATGTTGATTTTAACGTTAACGTGATTACCGGTTCCGACGGTGTGATGCGCGGCGCATCCGGCGGTCACTGTGACGTGGCCGCTGCCGCTAACCTGACCATCGTGGTTGCGCCGCTGCTGCGTAGCCGTATTCCCACGGTGGTGAAGCGCGTGACCACGCGCCTGACGCCGGGAGAAAGCATCGATGTGCTGGTGACTGACCATGGGATCGCGGTTAATCCGGCACGCCCGGAAATTCGCCAGCGGTTGGTTGAGGCGGGGCTGAAAATTGTCGATATCGAAGCGCTGTATGCGCGCGCGGTTTCGCTGACCGGCATGCCTAAACCGATTGAGTTCACCGATAAGATCGTCGGTGTGATCCGCTACCGCGATGGCAGCGTGATTGACACCGTTCGTCAGGTGAAGGAGTAATTCGATGACGACAATGACACCCGTGAAAATGGGTGTCAGCCTTGATGCGCTGCTGGCGGCGAAAGAGAGCCGCGCTGCGCGTCAGGCTGACTGGTTAACCCATTACCAACAGCCGGTTATTTCACTCACCCTGGTGACCCCGGGGGCGGTGAAAAACAGCCCGCGCTATCGCAACACGATGGGCGTGGCGCTGCAAATGTGCGATCAGATGCTGTGGCAAAACGGCTGGTCGGTACTCGACCGTCAGGTCTTGTGGCTGCCGACCGGGCCGGAAGCCATGTGGTGTGTGGCGCATCAGGCGCCGGAGATAAAGGCGCACTGTGCGGCGCTTGAGCAAACGCATCCGCTGGGGCGGCTGTGGGATCTGGATGTGATTTGCCCACAGTCAGGTCACGTTGGACGGTTATCCCTGGGGCGGCATCTGCGGCGCTGCCTGATTTGCGATGAGCCAGCGCACGCGTGTTCTCGCTCGCGTAAACATCCGGTTGATGAGGTCGTGGCCTGCGTGGAGAAGATGATTGATGACTGGTTCCATCGCGATTAACCCCCGCCCGGTTGATGTCGCTGCTTTGGCGGAAGATGCGCTATGGCAGGAGCTGGAGTTGACGCCAAAGCCGGGGCTGGTCGACAGGCTCAACAATGGCGCCCATCGGGATATGGACCACGCGCTGTTCGTGCGCAGCATTCAGGCAATTAGCCCGTGGTTTCGACGATTCGCCGAACTGGGTGAGAGCCACGCCCATTTGCCGGTAAACCAGCAGCTACGGCTTATCCGCCCGATGGGCATCGCCTGTGAACAGGCCATGTACCGGGCAACCAACGGCGTGAATACGCATAAAGGCGGCATCTTTGCGCTGGGGCTCTTGTGCTTTGCCGCCGGACGGTTGGGCGAGGTGAGCCAGGCCAGCTTGTGCCATGAAGTCAGCGCTATCTGCGATGGGCTGGTGGCGCGTGAATTAGCGGTTCGTGGTTCACAGGCTACCGCCGGAGAGCGTCAGTTTCACCAGTTTGGCCTGACCGGTGCGCGTGGGGAAGCGGAGAGCGGCTTTGCCACGGTACGGCGAGTGCTGCCCGGCTGGAATCGCCGTAGCCTGCATACGCTGTTGCTGAGTTTAATGGCGGTGAATCCGGACAGTAACCTGGTATCGCGTGGCGGTTTGAACGGGCTGCACTATGTGCAGGGATACGCCCAGCAGTTATTGGATCGGGGCTGGGATAAGCAGGATTTAATCAAAATGGATCAGGCGCTGATTGCGCGAAATTTAAGTCCAGGAGGCAGTGCGGATTTACTGTCGGTGGGATGGGTGCTGTCGGCCGTTACTCCTTAACCCTACCCCCTCTCCCCGTGGGGGAGAGGGAACGGTCAGGTGCGTTTTTTAACTGCGGCGTGTGGATTCTATTCTCCCTCTCCCCAGTGGGGAGAGGGTTGGGGTGAGGGGGCGGCACCTTAGTGCGCGACCGGTACCGCACCTGGAGCCACACGCTCGTGTTTGTATTTGAACAGACCCACGAACGCCACGGCCAGAACCAGCGAATAGCCGGCGAAAATCAGCCACACGCTCTGCCAGTCGGTGATGCCGTCAACGGTATACATTTCAACCACTTTCCCGCTGGCCATACCGCCGAGGATGCAGCCAAAGCCGTTGGTCATCATCAGGAACATACCCTGCGCACTGGCGCGGATTTCTGGTTTAACTTCTTTCTCCACGAACACCGAACCGGAGATGTTGAAGAAGTCGAAAGCGCATCCGTAGACAATCATCGACAGCACCAGCAGGACGGTACCGAAGGCTGACGGGTCGCCGTAAGCGAACAGACCAAAGCGCAGCATCCACGCGAAAATACTAATCAGCATCACATTCTTAATGCCATAGCGGCTCAGGAAGAACGGGATGGTCAGAATGAACAGCGTTTCGGAGATTTGTGAAATCGACATCATCACCGAGGCATGCTGCACGATAAAGCTGGTGGCAAACAGTGGGTCTTTATCGAAGCTGTGCAGGAAGGTGTTGCCGAACATATTGGTGATCTGCAGCTCTGCGCCCAGCAGCATGGAGAAGATGAAGAAAATCGCCATGCGCTTATTTTTAAACAGTGCAAAAGCATCCAGGCCCAGCATGCTGCTCCAGCTCTGTTTTGCCTGCTGATTGGAGACCGGAATGTGCGGCAGCGTCAGCGTGAACAGCGCCAGCACCACGGAGAGCGCAGCACCAATATAGAGCTGCATATGGCTCAGTTCGAAGCCGGCAAAGCTCACCGCCCACATCGCCAGAATAAAGCCGATGGTGCCCCAAATACGGATAGGCGGGAAGTCGGTCACGATATCCAGGCCGGCTGATTTCAGGCGGTAGTAGGAGATCGTGTTAATCAGGCCGAGGGTTGGCATGTAGGCCAATGAATTCAGCAGGATAACCATAAACATGGCGCTTGGCGTGGTCACTTCGGCAGCCATAAATAGCGTACCGGCGCCAACCAGATGACAGATGGCGTAGACCCATTTGGCGCTGACCCACTTATCCGCGACGATGCCGAGAAGCGTCGGCATAAAGACCGCGGCAATCCCCAGAGAGCTGTATACCGCCCCGATAGACGCCCCGTCAAACTTCAGCGTCACAAACATGTACGAACCCAGCGTTGTCAGCCAGCTCCCCCAAAGGCAGAACTGCAGAAACGACAGTATCTTAAGCTGCAGCTTTAAATTCATGTTGTTTTCCTCACAAGAATGGCGAGATTATGTTTTTTTAATAACATTAAGAGGTGGTGTTTGTGTCGATTCTAGCAATGGAGAGGGGCGGGCATTGTTAAGCGCCGCATAAAATTGCAATTATTCTTTCTTTGCACAACGAATTAGTGACAAACGTAACATTTTTGCGCGGAAAATGATGGGGAAGACCATCTTCCCCTCCGGCAAGCCGGCGGTGAGATGGTCTGCTATGTGACAATTGTTACTTGCGGCGATAGCCTTTCTGGGCGGAATTCACCTTGTAGAGATAGCGGCGTGATTCTGCGGACGGGTGCCGCGTAGTCAGCGTCTGGTAGACATCGCCCGGCGCCATGCTGTTGATGATATTTGCCGCCTGCACCTTATCGTTAGAGAAGACGCGCAGCACGCTGCCCGCACCACCGTTATAGGCGGTGATCACCGCGTATCGACGTGACGTTGGGTTATTGATACCACCCAGATAAATATTGTTCAAAATGGCCAGATAGGCCGTACCGGTATCGATATTGCTGGCCGGATCGAACAGGAAACTGCGGCTTGGCGTGCCGGATTTGCCCTGCGAGCGGAAAACATCTTTCCCGGCGGTATGCTGGACGACCTGCATCAGCCCCATGGCGTCAGATCGACTGACCGCATACGGGTTGAAGGAGGATTCGGTCTGCATAATCGCCAGAATCAGTGATTCATCAATCCCATATTTACGCGACGCCTGGCGTACCATGCCCAAATATTTATGCGCACGCTTATCGAGGTGGTTCGGCACCAGATTGATGGTCACGCTATAGATAATGTGCAGGCCGCTGCTGCGTTTTTTCAGCCGCGTTTGCAGGAGATAGTCGGCAAAGCGCTCGGCGCGCCACTGCCAGCGAATGGCTTCGCCGTTGTTATCAACGACCTGGCCATAGAGGAACGGCTCTTTGGAGATCTGGATATCGTCGGCATCGGAGTAAAGGTCAACTGAACCCGGATCGTCACCCATCAGCAGCGTGGTGATAATGGCCTGCCGTAGACGTGCGGCGGGGTCAGTACCGGCGATGGTTTCAACGGTAATGGTACCGTCGTCGAAGTTGATGTGACTACGGGTCTGATAGCCGTCGGTATACTTGACGTAGTCTTTCGGGCCGGCTATCAGGACCTCGTTAAAACCCCAAATGTTTTCAATGTTATGGGCGAACTGCCCCATTAATATATCAAAACCGTTGGTGTCTTTTACCCACGCCTCGTTATAGGCATCGCCCTTTTTATTCGAGGAACAGGACACAAGCAGCGGCGCAATCAACGCCAGAGCAAATAGTTTTTTCATCATTCCGGGAGCGCGTGTTGTTGTGGTCTTAAAGGGCCGTCAGGCCCTTACTGTTTTTCAGGTGGCGTGTAGCCTTCAATGTGCACATCTTTACCTTCAAACAGGAAATTGACCATTTCCTCTTCCAGCAGTTTGCGGTGCTCGACGTTCATCATATTGAGTTTCTTTTCATTGATGAGCATGGTCTGCTTATGCTGCCACTGTTTCCAGGCCTCTTTCGAGATCTCGTTATAAATGCGTTTGCCCAGTTCGCCCGGGTACAGCTGAAAATCCTGCCCTTCGGCATCTTGCTGCAGGTAAGTACAAAAAATCGTTCTGCTCATAATCAATCCTCTTATGGCGCCAAACTCTAAACGAGTGAATCGGCGCGTAACTGCTGCAACAGGCGCTCAACCGGTGCGGCCAGCCCTACAGAGGGCGGCTGGGCTAAGTTATACCAGAGAGCGCTGCCTTCATCCATGCATGACGTCACTGAGGACACACTAAGCCACATTGGCACAATGTCCAGATGGAAATGGCTGAAAGTATGGCGAAACGCGGTGAGCTGGGTCAGCGTATCGGCTGGGATCTGCCGTTCGTTCAACCAGTCGCGCAGCGCCTCCTCATCCGCAAACTGCGGGAAACAGTATAGACCGCCCCACAGTCCGCTAGGCGGACGCTGCTGTAAAAACACCTCGCTGCCCTGCTGCATCATCAGAAAATAGCCGGTACGCTCCGGAATGGTCTGCTTCGGTTTTTTGCCCGGATACTGCGCCCAACTGCCGTTCGCTGACGAAACGCAGCCATTGTCCAACGGACACAGCGAGCATTTCGGTTTTGAACGGGTACAAACCATTGCGCCCAAATCCATCATGGCCTGGTTGAAGCGTGAAACGCCTTCGGCAGGGGTGACCTGCTCGCTAAGTTCCCACAGCCGCTTCTCGACCTCTTTTTTCCCCGGCCAGCCGTCCACCGCATAGCAGCGGGCCAGCACGCGCTTGACGTTACCGTCGAGGATTGGGAAATGCTTACCGAGCGAGAGTGACAATATTGCGCCGGCGGTAGAGCGGCCAACGCCGGGCAGCGCCGCCACTTCCTCGAACGTTTCCGGGAAGCGCCCGTGGTGCAGCGTGGCGACCTGCTGCGCGGCCTTATGCAGGTTGCGCGCACGAGCGTAATAGCCCAGCCCCGTCCACAGATGCAGTACATCGTCTAACGGCGCGTTGGCCAGATCGGTGACCGTCGGAAAACGTGACATGAAACGTTCAAAATAGGGGATAACCGTGGCAACCTGCGTTTGTTGCAACATGACCTCAGACAGCCATACTTTGTAGGGCGTCTTTTCAATTTGCCAGGGCAGGGTTTTACGCCCGTATTTGTCGTACCAGTCCAGCACCTGGGCTGAAAATTGCGCGGCTTGCATGGTCAAAGCAGGGATTCCACTCTTGTTATAATGAGGGGCCAAATTGCAGCACAGCGGCACTATGCTGTAAACAGGAACTTTCCGGTGCTTGCATCCGGCAACTAACTTTGGATAATGCCCGTTTCCCGAACACTCTCACAAGCAGACTTATTTTATGAAGAACGACGTCATTTCACCGGAATTTGATGAGAACGGCCGCCCACAGCGCCGTATTCGTAGTTTTGTTCGTCGCCAGGGGCGACTGACGAAAGGGCAGGAGCACGCGCTGGAAAACTACTGGCCGGTGATGGGCGTTGAGTTCAGCGAAGAGCCTGTCGACTTCGCCGCGCTGTTTGGCCATGACGCGCCAACCACGCTGGAGATTGGTTTTGGTATGGGCGCCTCGCTGGTGGCTATGGCTAAAGCGCGCCCGGATCAAAACTTCCTCGGTATCGAAGTGCACTCGCCGGGGGTTGGCGCCTGCCTCGCGTCGGCTCATGAAGAGGGTGTCGATAACCTGCGCGTGATGTGTCACGATGCGGTGGAAGTACTGCACAAAATGATCCCTGACAACTCTCTGAACATGGTTCAGCTCTTTTTCCCTGACCCATGGCACAAAGCGCGTCATAATAAACGCCGTATCGTTCAGGTTCCGTTTGCTGAGCTGGTGAAAAGCAAACTGAAGCTGGGCGGCGTGTTCCACATGGCGACCGACTGGGAAGCCTACGCGGAGCACATGCTGGAAGTGATGTCCTCGCTGGACGGATATCTGAACCTGTCTGAGAGTAAAGATTATGTACCGCGCCCGGAATCGCGCCCGGTAACCAAATTTGAACAACGTGGTCATCGTCTTGGCCACGGCGTATGGGACTTAATGTTCGAGAGGGTGAAATAAATGGCAAAGAATCGTAGCCGTCGTTTGCGTAAAAAAATGCACATCGATGAATTCCAGGAGATCGGTTTCTCAGTAGCATGGCGTTTCCCGGAAGGGACCAGCGAAGAGCAGATCGACCAGACCGTCGATCAGTTTATCGACGAAGTCATCGAGCCGAACAAACTGGCGTTTGATGGCAGTGGCTACCTGGCTTGGGAAGGTCTGATTTGCACCCAGGAAATCGGCAAATGCACCGAAGAGCACCAGGCTCAGGTACGTAAATGGCTGGAAGACCACAAGTTCGAAGAAGTACGCACCAGCGAACTTTTCGACGTTTGGTGGGACTAATAGCGTATACGGGGCCAGCATTTGCTGGCCCGATTTGTCTTGAGGGAAAGTAATGATGCGCAAAACGCTGCTAACGGCAGTTCTCACGTTCACGACGATGGCCGCCCACGCTGACTATCAGTGCAGCGTGACTCCCCGTGATGATGTTGTCCTCAACCCGCAGACGGTGAAGGTGAAGGGGGAGAACGGCAATCTGGTCATTACCCCGAACGGTGACGTAACCTTTAACGGTAAGGCGTACGCGCTCACTGCCGCCCAGCGCGAGCAAGCGAAAGATTATCAGACCGAGCTGCGCAGCGCGCTGCCGTGGATTGATGAAGGTGCCCGTAATCGTGTCGAAAAAGGCCGCGTGGCGCTGGATAAAATTATTGCGAAAGAGGTGGGAGAAAGCAGCAATATGCGCGGTCGGTTGACCAAGCTTGATGCCCAGCTCAAACAGCAGATGAACCGTATTATTGAACATCGTACCGATGGCTTAACCTTCCACTATAAAGCTATCGATCAGGTGCGTGCCGATGGGCAGCAGCTGGTGAATCAGGCGATGGGCGGTATTCTGCAAGACAGTATTAATGAAATGGGTGCCAAAGCGGTGCTCAAAGGCGGCGGTAACCCGCTGCAGGGCGTGCTGGGCAGCTTAGGCGGCCTGCAAACCGCCATTCAGAACGAGTGGAAAAACCAGGAAGCGGATTTCCAGGCTTTCGGCAAGGATGTCTGCAGCCGCGTGGTGTCGCTGGAAGACAGCCGCAAAGCGCTGGTTGGCACCCTGAAGTAACAGCTTATCGGCTACCTGTGTTCTGCAGGTAGCCAAAAACCACGTTCATTTAGCCTTGTTACATCAGCCCCAGTAGCTGCGGTATAAACAGCGAAATCTGCGGGATATAGGTAATCATCATCAGTGCCACCAATAGCGCGAAGTAGAACGGCAGTAGCGGTTTAATCAGCTGTTGGATCTTCACCCCGGAAATCGAGCAACCGACAAACAGCGCGCTACCGACAGGCGGCGTCAGTAGGCCAATGCACAGGTTGGCGACCATCATGATGCCGAAATGTACCGGGTTCATGCCTAGCTCTTCAGCAATAGGCAGGAAGATTGGCGTGAAGATCAGTACCGCCGGCGTCATGTCCATGAAGATACCGACGATCAGCAGCACGATGTTGATAAGCAGCAGGATCACCATCGGATTCTCAGAGATCCCCATCAGTGTGTCGCTGATCATATAAGGGATATCCGCATTGGTCATTGCCCACGACATCCCGACGGAGAATCCGATCAGCAGCAGCACTATTGAGGTGGTGACCACCGATTCCAGAATCAGTTTAGGCAGATCGCGCCACTTCACTTCGCGATAAATCATTACCGACAGAATAAAGGTGTATACCACCGCAATGGCGGACGCCTCGGTGGCCGTGAAGATCCCGCCTAAAATGCCCCCCATCACGATAATGACCAGCAGCAGGCTCGGTAGCGCATCGAAGAACGCTTTCGCCGCCTGGGCGCAGGTAGGGCGTTCAGAGACCGGATAGCCGCGGCGTTTGGCGATAATGGCGCAGACCGTCATGATTGCCAGCCCCATCAAAATGCCAGGCAGATAGCCGGCCATAAACAGCGATGCTACCGACACGCCGCCGGCGGTGAGGGAGAAGACAATCAGCACGTTAGACGGTGGGATCAGCAACCCGGTGATGCATGACGACACGTTGACTGCCGTGGAGAACGCCGGGTCATAGCCTTTCTTAGTCTGAATGGGATGCAGAGTGCCACCGACCGCCGCCGCCGCGGCAACCGCTGAACCGGAGATGGAACCAAACATCATATTGGCGAGGACGTTAACGTGGCCGAGGGAGCCGGGAACGCGGCCAACCATCACTTGTGCCAGGTTTATCAGGCGTATCGCAATGCCGCCGCTGTTCATCAGCGTGCCGGCAAAGATGAAGAACGGAATCGCCAGCAGGGCAAAGTTATCGAGCCCATTAGCCAGACGCTGGGCCACGGTAATCGCTGCAATATCCCATGGGAACATCAGCAACATCGAGGCGACGGTGGCAATGCCGATAGAAAACGAGATGGGCACGCCAATAAACACCAGCACGAAGAACGAACCAAAAAGCGTTAATGCAATATACCCGTCCATCAGCAGGCTCCTTCGGGCTGTTTCAGGCTGCGTAAGCCGTTGGTGATAAACCATAATGCGTAAAACATCATGATGATGCCGGTCAGCGGCAGGATCAGATAGACGTAGCCCATCGGGATCTGCATGGCGGCAGAAACCTGAGAGGTCGCCAGCGTTTTGGCGATGAGCTTCACGCCGCCGGTGACAATCACCGCGCCTGAGAAGATAAAGATCAGCAGATTAATCACCACGCCGAGTAGCTGTTGTTTGCGCGGCGTAATCGACATCGCCAGCAGATCGATAGCCAGATGGCGCTGTGCGCCAACGGTATAGGCGGCGCCGAGCAGGCCGACCCAGATCATCAGAAAGCGGGCTAACTCATCGGTCAGCGTGCTGGGCTGGTTTAAGACGTAGCGGCTGAAGACCTGCCAGACGACGCAGACAACCAGCGCGATCATCACCGCCACCGAGAATGCGGCGATCAGGCGATCCACCGCCTGTTTAATGCGGGAGAATAGAGTCATGAGATATCCTGGTGAAAGCGGGCCAGAAGCTGGCCCGAAAGGGTTTTACTGTGCGGCGGCTTCAAATCTGGCCAGCAGCGCGGCCTGCTTTGGATCTTTACTGAAATCATCAAACAGCGGTTGGACGGCGGCGCGGAACGGGGCTTTATCGACCTTAACGATCTCACCGCCCATTGCTTTGGCCTGGGCGCGGGTGTCGGCGTCAATTTTATCCCATAGCGTCTGCTGATAGGCTTCGGACGCCGTCGCCGCTTTGGCGAGGATCTGCTGCTGCTCTGGCGTCAGTTTGTCCCAGGTTTTGGTTGAGATGACCAGGAAGTCAGGGATGGAAGCGTGTTCATCTTCTGAGAAGACTTTAGCAATCTCGATATGGCGGGTCTGGACCCACGACGGCACGTTATTTTCTGCGCCATCGACCACGCCTTGCTGCATCGCGGTATAAACTTCGCCAAATGAAATAGGCGTTGGCGAGCCACCCATTAATTCAATCATTTTAATTGTGGTAGGGCTTGGCTGAACGCGTATTTTTAAACCTTTTAAATCTTCAGGTTTCGTGATCGGCTTTTTGGCATAGAAACTGCGGGTTCCTGCGACGTAGGCGGAAAGCGCAAAGAAACCTTTTTCTTTGGTCGTGGTCATAATGTCTTTACCCACCTCGCCAAATACCACTTTATTAAAGTGCGCTTGGTCTTTAAATAAGAAAGGTAAATTATAGATGGCGTAAACATTATCGAAGGATTCAAGATCGCTGGCGGAACCTTTGGTCATATCCAGGGCACCATTTTGCAATAATTCCATGGTTTCACGCGCGCTGCCCATTTGGCTGCTGGGATAAATTCGAATCGTCATTTTGCCATCGGAGAGCTGTTTGACCTCTTTGGCCATTGCTTCAAACGCCTGGTGTACAACGTGGCTGCGTTCGAGATTATGCGCTAGCTTTAGCGTCACTTTTTCGGCGGCAGAAGCACCGGTAGACAGCAGCGCGAGAAGCGACGCGCAAACCAAAGATTTTGTAAAAGAGAGAGGTTTCATTAATAAGCTCCATGCACATTGATGATCGCGGTATATATCTATCGGGGTGATTTATTTTTCTGTATGACATATTAACCTGGTTGTCCGACAACTTTACTGTGCCTCGCGTGAATTTCTACACTATCTGCATGGTTAATGTGTTTTTTGTGCGCTGGATTAAATTAATTAGCTATGACTAAGACGCTATTAATATTTAATTGAAGTGTTATGTTGGTTATTATTCGAAAAGAATGCTGGAGATGCTTCGAAATAACCGAGCGATATAATTCGCTATTACCATTATTCGGTAATAGCGAATTATCATGACGGTTTATTCGCTGAGAAATAACTCGAGCAGGGAGTTTAAAAATAGCTTTCCGTGTTCGGTTATCTGCCAGTACTGCTCGCACTCGGTCAGATAGTTCTGCGCCAGTGCTTCATCGAGCTGTGGGCGAATGACGCTCTCATCCAGGCCGGTATAACGGCTAAACTCGGCGCGGGGTGCCGGTTCCAGCAAACGGAAACGGTTCATAAAGAACTCAAACGGCTTGTCGCTGTTTTCCACATCGTGCTGGCGTTCCAGATAGCGACCTTCCATATAACCGCGAGGATGACGGGTTTTTGCCGTACGCAGAATGCGGCCATCGGGGAACGTCACCTTACCGTGCGCGCCGCAGCCGATACCGAGATAATCGCCAAAACGCCAGTAGTTGAGGTTGTGCTGGCACTGGTAGCCCGGCTTCGCGTAGGCCGAGGTTTCGTACTGCTGGTAGCCTGCGGCAGTCAGCAACTGATGGCCCTGTTCGAAGATATCCCACAGGTCGTCATCATCCGGCAGTACCGGCGGACGCGAACCAAACAGGGTGTTGGGCTCGATGGTTAACTGATACCAGGAGAGATGCGGCGGCGCAAGCTCAATCGCCTGGCGCAGATCGTCCAGCGCCTCTTCCAGCGACTGATCCGGCAGCCCATGCATTAAATCGAGGTTAAAACTACGCAGCCCCAGGCCGGTTGCCAGACGCGCAGCACGCTTGGCTTCTTCTGGCCCGTGGATACGACCCAGACGCTTGAGTTTGGGTTCGCTAAAACTTTGTACGCCGATAGAGATGCGATTCACCCCTGCGCGCTGATACTCCACGAAGCGGTCTGCTTCCACCGTTCCGGGGTTGGCTTCCATGGTAATTTCCGCATCGGCGGCCAACGTCAGACGGGCACGCACGCCGTCCAGCAAGGTTTGCATCGCCGGGCCGGAGAGCAGGCTCGGCGTACCACCGCCGATAAAAATGGTCTTGACCTCACGTCCCTGCGCGTAGGCAACATCCGCATCTAAATCGCTCAACAGGTGCTGCACATAGTCATCGTGCGGCACTTCGCCTTTCAGCGCATGCGAGTTGAAGTCGCAGTACGGGCATTTTTGCACGCACCACGGGATATGAATGTAGAGACTCAGCGGCGGCAAATTAACCATTACGTAGGGCTTCCAGTAGCAGCTTCAGCGCCTGCCCGCGATGGGAGATGGCAATCTTCTCTTCACGCGTGAGCTCGGCGGCCGTTTTACCTTCGGATGGCACGAAGAAAATAGGATCGTAGCCAAACCCGCCGGCACCGGCCGCGGTACGCGCGATGACGCCTGGCCAGCTACCGTGGCACACCAGCGGCGTTGGGTCGTCGGCGTGGCGCAGGTAGACGAGCACGCAGTGGAACTGCGCCTGGCGCTGTTCGTCGGGGACATCTTTCAGGGCGTCCAACAGCTTTTCAAGATTCTGCTGGTCGCTGGCGTCCACGCCGGCGTAGCGAGCGGAGTAGATCCCCGGTGCGCCACCGAGCACGTCAACCGCGAGGCCGGAGTCATCGGCAATGGCCGGCAGGCCGGTCACCTGAGCGGCATGGCGCGCTTTCAGGATCGCATTCTCAATAAAGGTCAGTCCGGTTTCCTCGGCCGACTCAACGCCAAGTTCGGTCTGCGCGACGACATCCAGACCAAAATCGGCGAGCAGCGAGGCGAGCTCGCGCACTTTACCGGCGTTACCGGTAGCGAGAACAACTTTTTGCATGGGATATCCTAATTTGTCAGGGCGTCGACGCCCGATGGGATCTGTTGCGGATGAATAATTTTAACCTGTTTATGCCGCCCCAGTTCACCTTTCTCAATGATGACCTGGCTTTTGGCGACCTTAAACTGTTTGGCGAGATACTTCACCAGATGGGCATTGGCCTGCCCATCAACGGGAGGGGCGGTAATGGCGACTTTTAGCTCGTCGCCATGAACCCCAACAATCGCGTCGCGGCTGGCCTTTGGCTGAATATACAGCCGCAGAACCAGCCCATCATCACAGGCAGTGACGGCACTCATAGCGCCATCCACAGCCCCGGCAGCAGCATATTACCGGTGGCCTGAAGCACCTCGGCGATGCCCATGTTAATGACGTACAGCAGCAGGACCAGAACCATCGGCGAGAAATCGATCCCGCCCATTGATGGCAGCAGACGACGAATCGGACGTAACAGCGGCTCAGCCAATTGCATCAGCACAAACTCAACCGGGCTGCGGCCCTGGCTGACCCAGCTCATGATAGCCATCAGCAGCAGTACCCAGAAGATCAGCAGACCAATGGTTTTGAGCAAAATAAGGACCGCGGAGATCCAGATAATCGGCTGGAAGGTGATGACCATAAACAGCACGATGGCTTTTGCCACGCACAGTATGAAGGCCAGCAGCAGCGACGCGCTGTCCAGCGGCCCCATTGGTGGAATAATACGGCGCAGCGGCCCAACAACCGGCTGGGTAATTTTCACCACGAACTGCGAGAACGGGTTGTAAAAATCACAGCGTGCCCACTGCATCCAGACGCGAAGCAGTAGCACCATAGTATACAGTTCAAAAACTGTGGAGAGCAGGAAGGTCAACGTCTTCATGGCGTTTCTTGAGGTCCCTTATTTTTTTGTGTAATCACGCGCACCGAAAATCGCGGTGCCGATGCGTACCATTGTACTACCTGCCGCAATCGCGGCCTCCATGTCGTCAGACATGCCCAAAGAGAGGGTGTCTACGGTCGGATACTCCGCCTTGAGCCGGGCCAATGCTACTGCCATTTGGCTGGCGACGGCAAACTGCCTTGCGTATTCATGTTCCGGTGCCGGAATGGCCATCAGACCGCGCAGGCACAGGTTTGGCAGCGCCGAGACTTCGGCAGCCAGGCTATCCAGCGCGTCCAGCGCAATACCGGATTTGCTCTGCTCATCGCTAATGTTTACCTGAATCAGTACGTTGAGCGGTGCCATTCCGGCTGGGCGCTGTTCACTCAGACGAGTCGCAATCTTCAGGCGATCGACGGTGTGGCACCAGTCAAAATGTTCGGCGACGAGGCGACTTTTATTGGACTGCAGCGGGCCAATAAAGTGCCATTGCAGCCCGCTCTCGCCTTTTTCGCGGAAGTGGAGGATTTTTTCCACCCCTTCCTGAACATAGTTTTCACCAAACGCCGTTTGGCCAGCCGCAACCGCTTCTTCGACGGCGCTCGCAGGTTTTGTTTTACTCACGGCAAGCAGCGTAACTTCTTCTGAAGCACGGCCGCAACGCGTTGCTGCTGCTGAGATTTTTTCCCTGACCTGTGCCAGGTTATGCGCAATATCGTTCATATGTTCTGGTGGGTCTATGGATATACAAGAAATTGTGGCGCTTAGTGTAAAGCATAACGTCTCGGATCTACACCTGTGTAGCGGCGGAGCGGTTCGCTGGCGTCGGGTTGGGGCGCTGGAAATGGCGCCGTTTACGGCAGCGGAACCGGATACGCTGCTGGCGCAGTGGTTGAGCGAAGAGCAACAGCGGGAGTGGCGGGAGTACCGGCAGCTTGATTTCTCGGTGTCTTTAGAAAGCTGCCCGCGCCTGCGTGCCAGTGCGTATGCCAACAGTAGCGGTATTTCGCTGGTTCTACGGCTGCTGCCTACTCGCTGCCCTACGCTCGCCGAGCTGCATACACCGGTAGCGCTGTTGGAACTGCTACACGAAGAGAGCGGGTTAATTTTGGTCACCGGCGCGACGGGGAGCGGGAAATCGACTACGCTGGCGGCAATGGTGGATTATCTTAATCACCATGTGTCAGGGCATATTCTGACGCTCGAAGATCCGGTGGAATTTCTCCATGCCAGTGCGGGGTGTTTGATTTCTCAGCGCGAGATAGGCCAGCATGCGCCGTCTTTTGCCCAGGCGCTGCGGGTAGCTTTGCGTCAGGATCCTGATGTGATTCTGCTCGGCGAGCTGCGCGATAGCGAAACTATTCGCCTGGCCCTCACTGCGGCAGAGACCGGGCATCTGGTATTGGCAACCCTGCATACCCGCGATGCCGCCCAGGCAATCGAACGTTTGGTCGATGTTTTCCCCGCGCAGGAAAAGGAGCCGGTACGCAGTCAGCTGGCAAATTGTCTGACCGCGGTGGTCGCACAAAAGCTGCAACCCGACGGGCAAGGGAGGCGGGTGGCCTTATTTGAGATGCTGGTCAATACGCCCGCCGTGGGTAATCTCATTCGTGAAGGTAAAACGCACCAGCTTACGGGCGTTATGCAGACCGGATTACAGTCAGGGATGCAGACTTTTAGCCAAAGCTACCAGCAACGTATAAAGGCAGGTATGCTGCGAAAGAGTGAGTCTGCCTAACCTCTAATCAGTAACGAGGTCTGCAAAAAATGAAATAATGGTTCATTAAAGCATTTTAATGGCTAGCATAACGATTTAGTCAGTAATGTGATGAATGTTTTGTTTCCTAAATAATATTGAATTAATAATCTGTTTATTAATCGGAAGTTGTAAACTTTATTTTTATCACTGTTGCGCGAATGTATTTTTTTGTAATTCTGGCGTAATTTTTAAACAGGCGGAAACAAAACTTCCTACGACATTTGTTCTAATATGGTTACATCGAGATAAACCATTAAGACGAGATTAATGTGAATGGCTGATTACATTATGTTGCGTAGGCTTACAAAAAAAGGTTGATATTCTTTTGACACTTCCAAGGACTTCGTTCTATCCTATTTGTGTAATTAGGACTAATCTTATGAAATAAGGTTTCACATACTGAGCGGTTCTTATTATTAATGGTATTAGGTTTGCCTTTGCTTTGACTTATTTAATCACCATGATGGTGGATATGAACTATGGAGAGTTTCGAAATGTTTGAAGTGACAGAGAGTGTATCTAATTCCCGTAAAATTATTTTAATCACCCATCCGTCCGTGCAAGCAAACGCGTTTGCAAACTACCTTACTGATTTACTGTCAGTTTCTGTCGATGTTCATAACATCAACAAGCCTCTGGTACAGCGCCTGAACAAAGGCTCCGTGGTATTGTTCGATATCGCAGTTTCCAACAAAAAACTCAACGGCATCTGGCGTGATATTATTCGCACTCAGTTTGATGCTCCGCGTCTGCTGATTATTAACAGCGCGCAGAAGTATGAATTATACGAAATGGCACAGTGGCCAGCATTGTACGGCGTATTCCGTCACGACGACGAAGAATCGCGCTTAATTGAGGGCGTCAAAGCGGTCTTAAACGGCGAGCAGACGGCTGAATTGAGCGTGATGCACCCGGCAATGTATGCCGTTGAACATACTCCAGATACGAATGATAGCGTGCCGCTGACTGAGCGTGAATGTGAAATTCTGAACGAACTGCGCCATGGTGCAACCAATATGGATATTGCTCGCGCTTTGTTCATTAGCGAAAATACCGTACGTACTCATCTGTATAATGTTTTCCGCAAACTGAGCGTGAAAAACAGAACCCAGGCGGTGAGCTGGGCGAACGAAAACCTGCGTCACTAATCGACACACCTCTCCGACATAAATTAAGTTGCAGAAAGGCAGTCAGCGACTTTGATACGCGATGGCTGCCAACGTGCCGATAACTTGATGCAGTGCGAGTCACGCTATTTGGCGAGCTCCCGGGAAGCGATTCCCGGGGGCCGTCAGCCTAGAAACCCTGCTCGAAAAAGCTTTCCAGAATCACCACGGCAGACGCTGAGTCGACGCTGCCTTTATTCAGTGCGCGGAACCCGCCGCGTTCAAATAATCCCGCACGTGCTTCCACGGTACTCAATCTTTCATCGTGCAGCGTAATTGCCACACCAAAGCGACCATGAATTTTATTGGCAAAGTTACGCGCCCGCGCGGTTAACGGCTGCTCTGTACCATCCATATTCAGCGGTAGACCCACGATCACCGCTTCTGGCTGCCACTCTTTGAGCAGGCGGCCAATGATATTCCAGTCCGGCGTGCCGTCCTGGGCCTTGATAGCCGTCAGCGGACGAGCGGTTCCGGTGATACGTTGGCCAATAGCTACGCCAATGCTGCGGGTGCCAAAGTCGAATGCCAGCAGTGTTCCACTCATTATGCGTGCCCCGCGGTGCCTGACATGGTCAGGATATTGATACCAATAAGCTTAGCTGCTTCTTTCCAGCGATCGCTAATCGGGGTTTTAAACAGAATATTTAAATCTGCCGGAGCGGTAAGCCAGGCGTTATCAAGGATCTCCTGCTCAAGCTGGCCTTTCTCCCAGGATGCGTATCCGAGGGCGACCAGTACATCCGATGGCTGGCGTTCGGTACCCAGCGTTTCCAGCACGTCACGCGAAGTGGTGACGATAGTGTTATCAGAGATGCGAATGCTGGAAGAGAACGCTGCCGGAGGCGTATGCACGATAAAGCCGCGATCTTCTGCCAGTGGGCCACCCAACATCACCGGTTTATCAAGGCGAATGGAAGGATCGCGTGGTTCAGGCGTGATCTTTAGCTTTTCGAGGATCCCCTCGATCTGCAAATTATCCAGTGGTTTATTGATGATGATCCCCATCGCACCGTCATCGTTATATTCGCAGATGTAGACCACGGAACGACGGAAGATAGGATCCTGAAGGGTTGGCATAGCAATGAGGAAATGATGCTGTAAATTCATTATCAGAGATTCTTGTCCTGTTTCAAAAAGCAGCAGCACCCAGTATGAGGGGAAAGCGCACTGCTGTCACCAGGCTTGCCCGGTAGTAGAGTGGGCGATGGGCCTGGCTGGCGGCGGGTTCCCTCCCGCCGTTTAAAGACAACGCTTTATTTTTGCAGACGTTTTTCGATAGCGTCCATCAACATGCCGGTGATGGAAATCGGATATTCCGCTTCGATTTCACGCACGCAGGTTGGGCTGGTGACGTTAATTTCAGTCAGACGGTCGCCGATGATATCGAGGCCAACGAAGATCAGACCTTTCGCTTTCAGCGTAGGGCCGACTTTACGAGCAATCGCCCAATCGCTTTCGCTTAATGGACGCGGCTCGCCGCGGCCACCGGCGGCCAGGTTGCCGCGCGTTTCGCCGCCCTGCGGAATACGGGCCAGGCAGTAAGGCACCGGCTCGCCGTCAATCACCAGCACGCGTTTGTCGCCGTCTTTGATGGCCGGGAGGTAGTTTTGCGCCATGCAGTAGCGGCTGCCCAATTCGGTCAGGGTTTCGGCAATTACGCCAATATTCGGATCGCCTTCTTTCACGCGGAAGATCGATGCGCCACCCATACCGTCCAGCGGCTTCATGATGATATCGCCGTGTTTTTGCCAGAACGCTTTCAGCTGCGCTTTGTTACGGGTGACCAGCGTTTCCGGCGTCAGGTCGGAGAACCAGGCGGTAAACAGCTTCTCGTTACAATCGCGCAGGCTCTGCGGTTTATTGACGATGAGCGTGCCTTGCTCTTCTGCGCGCTCCAGAATATAGGTCGCGTAGATAAATTCAGTATCGAACGGCGGATCTTTGCGCATCAAAATGACGTCAAGATCGGCCAGCTTAATCTCCTGCTCACTGCCGAACTCGTACCATTTGTCGTAGTTCTGCTCAACGCTCAGTAGACGCGTGCGCGCATGCGACACGCCGTTTTCCAGATACAGATCGTTCATCTCCATATAGTGGAGTTCGTATCCGCGGCGCTGGGCTTCCAGCAGCATAGCGAAGCTGGTGTCTTTCTTGATGTTGATGCTTGCGATGGGATCCATCACGATGCCGAGCTTGATCATTATTGTTCTCCTTTAACCCAAATCGCCAAAGCGCACCTGCAGTGCGGTGATGGCGGTGAGTGCGGTAGTCTCTGTGCGCAAAACGCGAGGCCCCAACAGAATATCAGTAAACTGGTAGCGTGCGGTCATGGCAATTTCATCCGCGGACAGCCCTCCTTCCGGGCCAATCAGCAAGCGTACGCGCTCAACCGGCTGCGGCAGGGTATTAATGCTAGCGCTGGCGCGCGGATGGAGGTTCAGCTTTAACGCGTCATCCTGCTCGGCGCACCACTCTTCGACATCCATTGCCGGGCGAATTTCCGGTACAACGTTGCGACCGCACTGCTCACAGGCGGCAATAGCGATTTTTTGCCACTGCTGGAGCTTCTTATTCAGACGCTCGGCATCCAGTTTAACCCCGCAGCGCTCAGAAAAAAGTGGCGTAATGAGGCTTACACCCAGTTCTATCGATTTCTGGATAGTAAATTCCATTTTGTCGCCCCGCGACATCACCTGGCCGAGATGAATATGCACCGGTGATTCCCGATCGTCCACCGCGCCGCGCTGGATCTCGACCATGACATTTTTTTTGCTGGCATCGGTAATGACAGCGTCAAAAACCTGATTACTGCCATCAAATAGCTGAATTTCCTGGCCCTTACCCATGCGCAGGACGCGGCCAACGTGGTTAGCAGCATCGTCGCACAGAGGGATCTGCGTGCCGACGGTAATCGGTTCCGGGTGATAGATGCGGGGGATACGCATAGTCTGACTTCCATCTGTAGCGGTGCCCTCAGCTTATGAAGAGGGCAGGGAAAATAAACGATTGCCGATAGTGTAAACACAAAATCATCCAAGATGCATCAAGGCGGCAAGAGAGTCCCCCGATAACCTTACTCAAGAAAGTCATTTGGGGGAGCGAACGCAGTCAACGCCGAGGCATCCTGGAGAATAATGTATATGAGGTTAGCTCTTTTGCGCCTGACAAGCCTGCTGGACATAAGGATTATGGTTGCCCTGCACTTTAGCGATACGCTCGTCGCGCTGGCACTCCCAGTGGCTGACCGGATACATTTTATCCCAGGCGTTGAACAACTGGGTTTGCTGGCGAGAAAGAGTGAGGCTGTAGCGGTCGCGCATATAGAAGTAAATGCGGGCAATCGCGCCACGCGAACGTTCCGGCGGCTCAGCGACTTTAGCTTTGAAATCAACCTTCATGCCGCACTGACCGTACTGGCCTTCGCCACCGTTCCACTGACTGTACATAAAGTTACCGCGGTCGCCGTTAACCTCACCGACGGCGGGCTGCAGGTTATGCATATCGCTTTCCATTTTGCGATATTCCGGATCTTTGGCGCAGTTTTTTCTGCCACCGTCCTGCCAGCACTGGCGCTGATGGCCAAACTGCCACGCCGGCACGACGTGTTCCCACTCGACCCGGCTGGCGCGGTTTTCATTTTTACGGACTTTATAGCCGCAGGACTCCAGATCGATGACGCCTTTCTTACCCTGCCAGTTGATTTTACAGCCGCAGTAAAAGTCGCCGGGAACGTCGTTATTAACTTTTACACCCGCCGTTTTGGCCTGGGAAAAACTATTGATACCTTCGGCGAATGCCTGGCCTGAAAGCGCCGTCGCCAGAAACGCGGCGGCAAAAGACAATTTACGGTACATCACGAACTCCATCTCAAATCGAGCCCGCAACGTAACGAATGTGGTTGCCAGATGCAATCAGTTAGAACGGAAAACTTCCTGATATTTCCAATGGTTACATTTCTGCAACTAATGGCTCGCCGCAGTGGACGCAGCGATAGGTGGCTTCACCGCGCAGCACGCGGTTATGACGCCGGACGGTCAGTTGGTGTAGCTGGCAGCGGCAACGATAGGGGAAGGTTTGGCGGCGCACGGACTCCAGTTCAAACTGGTGCGTACGACGAGCCGGAACGCCAAGCACGCTTTCCATCATCCACTTCCACTCTTTGCCGTGCGGCGCCACGCGGCCAAAGTGTTTCCATACCAGCAAATGGGCCAACTCATGTGGTACCACTTCATCAATAAACGCCTGCTGATTTTCCTGCAATAGCACAGGATTCAGGCGGATCTCATACTGCTGAAGCCATGCGGTACCGGCGGACGTCCCGCGCTGCTGATAAACCAGTTTGGGCTCCGGGTAATTTCGGCCCAGCGCGAGGTTGGCCTGGGCGAGTTTTTCCCGCAGGCTGCGCATGACGTTTTGCTGGATGGCGATAGGAATTCGAGGGCTTTTCATAACGGCTGAGGATAAAACGTGAGGCGGGGTGGTGCAAGGGGAAGCTTCCTCCCGCAGGAGGAAGCGTCATTCAGGGTTAGTCGCGTGCGCCAATTTCGCGCAGCGGACGGCCTTGCATCAGATTGCGTTCAATGTGTTCCAGAGAGACGTTTTTGGTTTCTGGAATCAGCCACAGGGTCAGGAAGATGAACAGCACGTTCAGACCACCGTATACCCAGAACGTATTGGCGCTGCCCAGCGAGTTCAGCATCGTCAGGAAGGTTGCGCCGACGATCATGTTGGCAATCCAGTTGGTGGCAGTCGAGCAGGTGATACCAAAATCACGCCCTTTCAGCGGCTGGATTTCAGAACACAGTACCCAAATCAGCGGACCGGCGCTCATCGCAAAACCGACGATAAACATCAGCAGCATCAGGACAGCCGTGTACTGTGCGGCGGCAGAGTGAATGCCGACGTGCATCATGCTGCCCAGCACGCCCATACCGACGGCCATGACGATAAAGCCAAGGATAAGCGTTGGTTTACGGCCCCAACGGTCAACCAGGCCAATAGCGATAAAGGTCGCCAGCACGTTGGTCAAGCCAACGATCACCGTCCCCCACATCTGTTCGGTGGTGTTGGTATAACCCGCCAGTTCAAAAATCTTCGGCGCGTAGTACATGATGACGTTCATCCCGGTGAACTGCTGCATTACCTGCAACAGAATGCCGAGGAACACCGCGCGGCGGAAGTTACTGTTCTCTTTAAACAGCGCCCAGCCGCTCTGTTTTACCTTCAGGCTTTCACGGATTTCGTCGAGTTCACGTTTGGCTTCTGCGCTGGTATCGCGCAGACGCAGCAGCACGCGTTCAGCATCGTTGAAGCGACGTTTCGCGGCGAACCAGCGTGGGCTGTCCGGCAGGAAAATGACGCCAATCAGCAGCAGAATCGCCGGGATGATGATAACACCCAGCATCCAGCGCCATGCGCCGCTGTAGCTGAAGGCGGTATCGGAGAGATAGGCCCCCAGAATACCGATGGTGATCATTAACTGATACATGGAGATCATGCTGCCGCGAATTTTCTCAGGCGCAATTTCAGACAGATAAAGCGGCGCGGTATAGGATGCAACACCCACGGCCAGACCCAGCAGCACGCGGGATACCAGCAGAACTTCGACGTTTGGCGCGGCGGCGGAGAACAGGGAACCGGCAACGAACAGGATTGCACCGATCATCAGGCTTTTCTTACGGCCTAAACGGAAGGAGAGCCAGCCGCTGCCTACGGCACCCACCGCAGCGCCGAACATCATGGAGCTCACTACCCACTCCTGGGTGTGTGCGCTGAGCTGGAAATCGGTAGTAATAAAGGGCAATGCACCGGCAATAACGCCGATATCAAGGCCGAACAGCAGTCCGGCCAGAGCGGCTAAGAAACAGACAAAAAAGGTCATTGTCTTGTTAGAGCGACCCTGTTTTTTATTGTTAGGCATTATGCCCTCCAGTTGAGTCATTGATTTTGTAATGCTTAGGGTAGGAGAGTACGAAGTAAAAAAATGTGATAACAATCACGACTGTGTAATCGGTTACACTGACGTTTTGGTTAAAATTAGGTTAAATCATAATAAAATCAAATGCGTTCATCTGTTTTATCCAGATGATAAAAGCAAATAATGAGAATTAACTGAAACACAACGCATAAAGATGAAAAGGCGTTTCAATGCGATATCACAAGGCTTTATCCACGCCATTCTAATTATGTAATCGCTTTCATTAGTTTGTGTGGAAATGTAAATTCATACGTAGAAGGGGGATGAGCAGGCATAAAAAAAGCCAGCACGAGGCTGGCTTTTATCGAGGCGGTGGGGGCTTATTTCAGGCCAGCCGCTTCGCGCAGTTGGGCTGCTTTGTCGGTTTTTTCCCATGGGAAATGTTCACGACCGAAGTGACCGTATGCGGCTGTCTCTTTGTAGATTGGGTGCAGCAGATCCAGCATCTGAATCAGGCCGTATGGACGCAGGTCGAAGAACTCACGTACCAGCAGGGTCAGCTGTTCAGTTGGCACTTTTTCGGTGCCAAAGGTTTCAACCATGATGGAAGTTGGTTCGGCAACGCCGATCGCGTAAGAAACCTGAATTTCGCAGCGGTCAGCCAGGCCTGCGGCAACGATGTTCTTCGCGACGTAACGCGCAGCGTAAGCGGCGGAACGGTCAACTTTAGACGGATCTTTACCGGAGAATGCACCGCCACCGTGACGAGCCATGCCGCCGTAGGTATCCACGATGATTTTACGACCGGTCAGACCGCAGTCGCCCATTGGGCCACCGATAACGAAACGGCCGGTTGGGTTGATGAAGAATTTGGTTGATGCGTTCAGCCACTCGGTTGGCAGAACCGGCTTGATGATCTCTTCCATCACCGCTTCCTGCAGCGATTTCTGATCGATGCTTTCAGCGTGCTGGGTAGACAGCACTACCGCGTCAATACCGACAACTTTGCCGTCGTCGTACTGGAAGGTCACCTGGCTTTTTGCATCCGGGCGCAGCCACGGCAGGGTGCCATTTTTACGCACTTCAGCCTGACGCTGCACCAGACGGTGTGCGTAGGTGATTGGTGCTGGCATCAGCACGTCGGTTTCGTTGGTTGCATAGCCGAACATCAGGCCTTGGTCGCCCGCACCCTGTTCCAGCGGATCGGCACGGTCAACGCCCTGGTTAATGTCAGGAGACTGTTTACCGATAGCGCTCAGTACCGCACAGGAGTTGGCATCAAAGCCCATATCCGAATGCACATAGCCAATATCACGAACGGTTTTACGGGTGATCTCTTCGATATCAACCCAAGCGCTGGTGGTGATTTCACCGCCAACCAGCACCATACCGGTTTTGACGTAAGTTTCGCACGCTACGCGGGCTTTTGGATCCTGCTCGAGGATAGCGTCCAGCACGGCGTCAGAAATTTGGTCCGCAATTTTGTCAGGATGCCCTTCGGATACAGACTCGGACGTAAAAAGGTGTTTTGCCATATTTAATATCACCCAATAGGAATTTGGTTAGCTCGAACTGTCGTGCTGCATAGTCACGATGGAGGATTCTACCACGGACTTATCGCTTTCTGTCACTGGCAGTCTGAGTGTTAATCAGTATAGATGGATTAACATCTGGACGGCTATTTTAGGTCACATCTTCACCTCATTGCCAGTTTTTTTTGAGATGGCTCTCATTCTGCTGTTCAATAGAATGGAAATTTTTCCTGACACTGTCGTCAATGTGCACATTTATATTTTGCTTTTTCGCCGCCTTATCGGTATAAAACGCCGCGCGCGGCTCATACCAATAAGCACACGTCATTTTCACGTGTCGCCACTTCCAGCCGGGCTAAAACTTTTGCTTTGGCTTGTTGGTCCGTTCTTTCAGGGCGGCCGTGGAGGTGATACGAGATAATGAACCGTTGTATTCTGCCGATTTTGTCGTGCCGTTCTGGCGCGAACATACCCCCCGCAACTCCCATTTCTGCATTGCATACCAGCCGATGTTATACCCATTTCGGCGCTTCTCAGGACTCCAGAGCCGGTAGGTAACTGAAGACTGAACAAGGGCGCTCTTGCTTGTGGCAAGGGTTTTCTCGTGGTTTCGCTGAACCGTCATACCAGGTTCAGGTACGTGTTTTACAATGATATGAATAAGAAACCGGTCGCACAGTCGGTGCGTCAGCATGTTCTGCTGGCTAATCCGTCTGCTTATGGGTTGTTATCGCAACGTTACGCTGCGATAGTAGTTAACTGTTTTACACTTGTTATAAATAATTGAGGTTCGCTATGTCTGACGACATTTCATTGGATTCGCTTTCGTCAGCAGGCGAACGCGGTGTACTACGTTCCATGCAGGAGGTTGCGATGAGCTCCCAGGAAGCCAGCAAAATGCTACGCACATACAACATTGCCTGGTGGGGCAATAACTACTACGACGTCAACGAGCTTGGCCACATCAGCGTCTGCCCGGACCCTGATGTTCCGGATGCCCGCGTCGATCTCGCTGAACTGGTGAAGGCCCGTGAAGCGCAGGGGCAACGTCTACCTGCGCTGTTCTGCTTCCCGCAGATCCTGCAGCATCGTCTGCGCTCGATTAACGCCGCGTTTAAACGCGCCCGTGAATCCTATGGCTATAAAGGCGATTACTTCCTGGTCTACCCGATTAAGGTGAACCAGCATCGTCGCGTGATCGAATCGCTGATCCACTCCGGTGAACCGCTGGGGCTGGAAGCTGGCTCGAAAGCCGAGCTGATGGCCGTGTTGGCGCATGCAGGTATGACGCGTAGCGTGATCGTCTGTAACGGTTATAAAGACCGTGAATATATTCGTCTGGCGCTGGTCGGCGAGAAGATGGGCCATAAGGTCTATCTGGTTATCGAAAAGATGTCCGAAATCGCCATCGTGCTGGAAGAGGCCGAGCGCCTGAACGTGGTTCCGCGTCTGGGTGTGCGCGCCCGTCTGGCATCGCAAGGCTCCGGTAAGTGGCAGTCTTCCGGCGGTGAAAAATCCAAGTTCGGCCTCGCGGCCAACCAGGTGCTTCAGTTGGTCGAGATTCTGCGTGAACGCGGCCGCCTGGACAGCATTCAACTGCTGCACTTCCACCTCGGCTCGCAGATGGCCAACATTCGCGATATCGCCACCGGCGTGCGCGAGTCCGCCCGTTTCTACGTTGAACTGCATAAGCTGGGTGTGAATATTCAGTGCTTCGACGTCGGCGGTGGCCTGGGCGTTGACTACGAAGGTACGCGTTCGCAGTCTGACTGCTCCGTGAACTACGGGCTGAATGAATACGCGAACAACATCATTTGGGCGATTGGCGATGCCTGTGAAGAGCATGGCCTGCCGCACCCGACGGTGATTACCGAGTCGGGCCGTGCGGTAACCGCGCACCATACGGTGCTGGTCTCTAATATTATCGGCGTTGAGCGTAGCGAAAACACCGAGGCCACGCCTCCGGCTGAAGACGCCCCGCGTGCCCTGCAAAGCATGTGGGAAACCTGGCAGGAGATGCATGAGCCGGGCACTCGCCGCTCGCTGCGCGAATGGCTACACGACAGTCAGATGGATTTGCACGATATCCACGTCGGCTACTCTTCAGGCACCTTTAGCCTGCAGGAGCGAGCGTGGGCGGAACAGCTCTATCTGAACATGTGCCATGAAGTGCAAAAACAGCTCGATCCGAGCAACCGCGCGCACCGTCCGATTATCGACGAGCTGCAGGAGCGTATGGCGGATAAGATTTACGTCAACTTCTCCCTGTTCCAGTCGATGCCGGATGCGTGGGGTATCGATCAGCTGTTCCCGGTGATGCCGCTGGAAGGGCTGAATCAGGCACCTGAACGTCGTGCAGTGCTGCTGGATATTACCTGTGACTCCGATGGCGCTATCGATCATTATGTCGATGGCGATGGTATTGCCACCACGATGCCAATGCCGGAATACGACGTCGATAACCCGCCGATGCTGGGCTTCTTTATGGTCGGCGCGTATCAGGAGATCCTCGGTAACATGCACAACCTGTTCGGTGATACCGAAGCGGTTGACGTGTTCGTCTTCCCTGACGGCAGCGTGGAAGTTGAGCTGTCCGATGAAGGGGATACCGTGGCGGATATGCTGCAGTACGTACAGCTCGATCCGAACACGCTGTTAACCCAGTTCCGCGACCAGGTGAAAAACACCGATCTGGACGCTGAGCTGCAGCAGCAGTTCCTGGAAGAGTTTGAAGCTGGACTGTACGGCTATACTTATCTCGAAGACGAGTAAGTTAACCCTCCCTATCTCAGGGAGAGGGGACAAGCGCACATCGCTTGTATCCGCACAAAATAACGGCGATAATTCGCCCATATAAGCAGTTACCCAAATCAATCCCTTCCTCGTCGGGCCTAACGACGCGGAGGGGATTTTTTTTAGCATGATTTTACAAGAGGTCAGCACATGAGCACCTTAGGTCATCAATACGACAACTCCCTGGTTTCCAATGCGTTTGGTTTTTTACGTCTGCCGATGAACTTCCAGCCGTACGACAGCGACGCAGATTGGGTGATTACTGGCGTACCGTTTGATATGGCGACCTCCGGTCGTGCCGGCGGCCGTCACGGCCCGGCGGCGATTCGTCAGGTTTCCACTAACCTGGCCTGGGAGCACAACCGCTTCCCGTGGAACTTCGACATGCGCGAGCGTCTGAACGTAGTGGACTGCGGCGACCTGGTTTACGCTTTCGGCGATGCCCGTGAAATGAGCGAAAAACTGCAGGCGCATGCGGAAAAACTGCTGGCGGCCGGTAAACGTATGCTCTCCTTCGGTGGCGACCACTTTGTGACTCTGCCGCTGCTGCGTGCGCACGCTAAACATTTCGGCAAAATGGCGCTGGTGCACTTTGATGCCCATACCGACACCTACGCCAACGGCTGCGAATTTGACCACGGCACTATGTTCTACACCGCACCGAACGAAGGTCTGATTGATCCGAACCACTCGGTGCAGATTGGTATCCGCACCGAGTTCGATAAAGACAACGGCTTCACCGTGCTCGACGCCTGCCAGGTGAACGATCGCGGCGTGGACGATATCATCGCACAGGTTAAGCAGATTGTTGGCGATATGCCGGTTTACCTGACCTTTGATATCGACTGCCTGGATCCGGCGTTTGCACCGGGTACCGGTACGCCGGTGATCGGCGGCCTGACCTCCGATCGCGCCATTAAGCTGGTGCGTGGCCTCAAGGATCTCAACATTGTCGGTATGGACGTGGTTGAAGTTGCTCCGGCCTACGACCAGTCTGAAATCACCGCGCTGGCCGCGGCAACCCTGGCGCTGGAAATGCTCTATATCCAGGCGGCGAAAAAAGGCGAATAAGCCTTAGACGCTCACTGCTGCTGCGCGACGCATGCGCAGCAGCAGCATTCCCCCCCGCCAGCAGCGTGATAATCTGCGAGGCAACCAGCACCGAAAACCCGGAGCTGACCGATCCCACCGATTTCATCACGATCCCCATCAACAGCGGGATGAACGCCGCGCAGATGTTGCCAATGCCATTGATAATCCCGTAAGCACTGCCCACCACTTCCCGCGCGGCATGATGCTGTACTACTGCTGGAATTGCCGCGCCCTGCAAACCCCAGAAAATATTCGCCGAAAGCATAAACAGCGCCAGCATGGCCGGTTGATGGCTTAACATCAGCGCCATCACTGACAGCGCCGTCAGTAAACCGCCCGCCACAAACAGCACCGGTGCCTGTTCCGGACGCATTTTGTCGAGCAGCACGCCGCCGAGAAACTTAGAACCCAGACTCAGGATGAAAGGAACGGCCGCGAGCAAGCCGGTTGCATGCAGCGAAAAGTGGTGCTCATCGCGCAACCATGCCGGCAGCCAGGCACTGCTGCCCCAGAGGTAGCTGAGCGTGGCGATTTCGACCAGCAGGATCCAGCCCAGCAGTGGCGTCCGCCAGGCAAGACCGAAAGTTTGCACAAAGCTCGCGCTGCGGCGTTTGGCTTCCCGATGAGGGGCGGGGAGAAAGCGCCAGATGAGACCGCCGCCGAGCAGCAGGTTCATCACCGCCAGCGCGTAAAACGATCCCATCCAGCCAAAGTGCGTCATTGTCCAGGTGACCAGCGGAAAGCCAACTGCCAGCCCCAAAGAGACGCCCAGTGCGGTAACCGCATTAGGTTTACCGATCTCATCGGCATTAAAGTTATCGCTGATAAAGCGTGTTTTCAGTGAGAACAGTGGCCCTTCTGCGATGCCCAGAATGATGCGTGCCACCAGCATACCCATCAGCGATCCCAGCAGGGGCGATATGGCGCATACCGTAGCCCAAATAAGGATGCTGCCCAGCAGTCCTTGCCGGTAATTGAAGCGATTTTCAATAACCGGAGTTAATAATAAAGCGGAAAATCCATAACCCAGAAGAAAACAGGTCATCAGCATTCCTTGTAACATTCTGTTTTCATTTAAACGGAAGTGATCCGCGAATTCTGGGTTGAGAATCATCACCGAGATATTTACCCGGTCGATATAGGAAATAATAATTAACAAAAGCAATGCGATTGTTCCCTGCCATCTTGCCGTCATGACTTCCGCCTTAAGGATTTTTATTGGGTTGTGTTGTTATTCTGGTTATTATCACGGATCTAAAATGGTTCATATATGAAACTAATTGTTTTTATTGATAAAGATAACATGTTGTTTCATATGTGAAACAGTTTGGCAGCCGCATTTAATAATTTTTAGAGACTAATGGTAGAACAAGTCAATATCTATTTATAAAAAATAGAGGTCATTAATAAAATGTATTCCTGACGTTTGTGGTAATGAAATTTTCATATCGCTGCATTTTTTCGTGATCGTTTGCACACTTAGCTAATTAAATAGTGCTCGATTAACAATTCGGTCACATTCCCCCTTGACGTAGCCCACACCGCTTTTATATTGACCGTATTAAATAAGAAACAGAGTTTCATATATGAAACAAAGGCCTGGAGGATCGCGATGAGCTGGATAGGCGTATGTGATGCAGAGCAAGTACAGGAAGATTTCCCTTTTAGCGGCAATATCGAAGGCAAAGAGATCGGCATTTATTTGATAGATGGCGAATATTTTGCGCTGGAAGATGTATGCCCCCACGCCTATGCGCTGTTGAGCCAGGGCTTTGTCGAAGACGGCAAAGTGGAGTGCCCACTGCACGAGGCCGTTTTCGATGTCAAAACTGGGCAGTGCCTGCACGGCCCCGGCGGACGCGATCTTAACCGCTACCCGGTTCGGGTATTTGAGAACCAGATTCAGATTACGTTTATCGAGGAGACCGTGGCATGAGCGAAACCCAGGATTTTAACCCCGCGTTGCCGGAGAGCCGTCAGTTCACTCCGCCGGCCGAAGGCGGTAATGGTGCGATTCATAAACCGGGGAGCTATGAGAATCTTATCTGGCAGACCCGCAGCCGCGTCCCGGAAAACTGGGAACTGAATCTGATTGCGGCACTGGAGACGCTCTTCGAACAGGGCGTTGATACGCTCCCTGAGCTGGTCAACGGGCTGAACGCGGCCCGCATGCACGATCAGCAGGGTGAGCCGTGGAGCGACAGCAGCTTCCAGGCATTCTTACAGGTTAATGGTTACTGAGGGCAGGGCGATGACGACGAGCGTACAACACTATCTCGACACGGGCCTGCGCGGCCTTTGGTATCCGGTACTGGCCAGTTGGGAAGTCCAGTCGGCACCGGTGGGTATTACCCGCCTTGGCGAACAGATTGTGGTCTGGCGTAACAAAGATGGCCAAGTGCAGGCGCTGGAAGACCGCTGCCCGCACCGCGGGGCGCGTCTGTCGATGGGCTGGAACCTGGGCGACCGTATCGCCTGCTGGTATCACGGGGTTGAAGTGGCGGGCAATGGTGAAGTCAAAGATGTTCCCGCTGTCGATAAATGCCCGCTGGTCGGGCAGCAGTGCGTGCGCAGCTACAACGTACAGGAAGCGCACGGCGCGATTTTCCTGTGGTTTGGCGTCACCGCAGACCAGCAGCCCGATGAGCTAACCTTCCCAACGGAATTGGCCGACGGCGAAGCCTACAGCAACTTCCTGTGCACCGCGGCGTGGGACTGTAACTATCAGTACGCGCTGGAAAACGTGATGGATCCGATGCACGGTACCTACCTGCACTCCTCCTCGCACTCGATGGCCGAAGGCGATCGCAAAGCCGATATGGTGCTACAGCCCACCAAAACCGGCTTCATTTTTGAGAAAAAAGGCCAAAGCGGCGTCAACTTTGACTGGGTGGAGCTGGGTAACAGCGGCACCTACTGGATGCGCCTGTCGATCCCCTACAAGCAGCGTTTCGGGCCAGGCGGCCACTTCTTTATCGTCGGCATGGTGGTGCCGGAAGATAACGATCACTGCCGCGTGTTCTTCTGGCGTATCCGCCGCGTACAGGGCTGGCAGCGCGACATGTGGCGCTTCATGTACCGCAATCGCCTGGAAAAACTGCATTGGGAAGTGCTGGAACAAGACCGCGTGGTGCTCGAAAGCCTGGCGCCGAACGCCCGTGAACATGAATACCTCTATCAGCATGATGTCGGGCTGTCCCGTCTGCGCCGCATGATGCAAAAGGCGGCTAAAGAACAGCTGGCACGCCGGGAACAGCAGCAGGGAGCGGCCTGATGAATGGCCTTCTGAACGGTAAACGGATTGTGATTACCGGTGCAGCGCGCGGGCTGGGCTACCACTTTGCCAAAGCCTGCGCAGAGCAGGGCGCAGCGGTGGTGATGTGCGACATTCTGGCAGGTGAGCTTGCCGAAAGCGCCCACGGGCTGCGCGAGCAGGGCTACGCGATTGAATCGCACGTTATCGATCTGGCGGATGCGCGCGCGATCGACAGCGCCTTCAGCGCGATCGCTGAGAAGGGCCAGATTGATGGTCTGGTCAACAACGCGGCGATGGCCACCGGCGTCGGCGGTAAAAACATGCTCGATTACGATGCGGATCTTTGGGATCGGGTGATGACGGTAAACGTCAAAGGCACCTGGCTTGTCACTCGTGCGGCGGTGCCGCTGCTGCGCGAAGGATCGGGCATCGTCAACGTGGCTTCGGACACTGCGCTGTGGGGCGCACCGCGTCTGATGGCCTACGTCGCCAGCAAAGGGGCGGTGATTGCCATGACGCGTTCAATGGCCCGTGAACTGGGTGAGAAACGCATTCATATCAACGCCATTGCGCCGGGGCTAACCCGCGTTGAGGCGACAGAATATGTGCCTGCGGAGCGACACCAGCTTTATGAAAACGGGCGCGCGCTTAACGGCGCACAGCAGCCGGAAGATGTCACCGGCAGCGTGGTTTGGCTGTTAAGCGACCTGTCGCGGTTTATCACCGGCCAACTGATCCCGGTCAACGGCGGTTTTGTTTTTAACTGAGGGTGGAGTTCCTATGGCGAACGATCAGGAAGTGAAGTATCTGGTGCCGGGGCTGGAACGTGGCTTACAGCTGCTGTTGGCCTTCGGCGAGCAGCATCGCGATCTGACCTTTGCCGAACTGCACCGGCTGGTGGATATGCCGAAAGCCACTGCTTATCGCGTGGTGCAAACGCTGGAGTACATGGGGTTCCTGGAGCGAAATACGCGCACCAATACCTTTTCGCTTGGCATGAACGTGCTGCGTCTGGGCTTTGAATATATCGCCTCGCTGGATGTTGCTCAGGTAGGCCAGCCGGTGATTGAACAGCTGCGCGACACCAGCCAATGCAGCAGCCATCTGGCGATTCGCGATGGGCGCGACATCATCTACATCGCCCGCGTCAGCGCTGCCGGTTCACGGATTAATCAGGTCAGTATCGGTACGCGACTGCCGGTGCACTGCACCTCGCTTGGCCGCATGCTGTTAACCGATGTTTCCCGCGCTGACTTTGAACAGTTGTTCCCGCAGGAGCGACTGCCGGGCAATACGCCGGGCCAGCTTTTCGAGCGCGAAGCGTTGTGGCAGATGGTGCAACAGGACAAAGCCCGTGGCTTTGTTATTGGTGAATCCTTCTTCCGCCACGGCATCTCGTCCATCGTCTACCCGGTCTATGACCGCAGCGGCCGGGTGGCCGCGGTGGTGAGCATTCTGGTGCCCGCCGAGGAGATCCCGCAAACCGACAGAGAGCGTTTGCAACAGGAGGTTCGCCTGGCGGCGGACAAAATTTCTGGCTTCTTAGGGCATCTTTCTCAAGCCAGTTAAATCAGTGAGTTAACTCTAGGCGCCGAAGGGCGTCGGGCATGTCTTACGCCCAAATTCGGGTGATAAACGGTAAATGAGGCAACCTGTGATGAGCGTGATTGGAATAGAAAAGCTGGAATTTGGCGTCGATAACCTGACGCATTGCGCCAAATTTATGCATGATTTTGGCCTGACCGGCGACGCCAGTGGCCAGCGTTTTACAACCTTAAGCGGCGCGAGCGTCGAACTGAATGCTACCGATTGCCCCGATCTTCCACCGGCCTTTGAGGCCGGGAATACCCTGCGCCGAATGACCTGGGCGGTGGCTGACTCACAGAGTCTTGAAGCGCTAAGACCGAAACTGGCGATTCAGCCGGGCTTTCGTGAAGTGGACGGCGCGCTGGAGTGCCTTGACCCGAACGGCATGACGCTACGGGTGCAGGTTAGCCAGCAGGTGCCGGTTGAACTCAACGTTGAGCCGATTAATCAGTGGGGCGACGTGCGCCGCATCGATACCCCAAGCCCGGTTTACGATCGCGCCCAGCCGATAAACATCGGCCATGTGGTGTTCTTTGTTGAAGAGCTGGCGGCGGCGGAGAAATTCTATCGCGAAATGCTCGGTTTCCAGGTCTCTGACCGTTACATCAACCGCGCGGTGTTCCTGCGCTGTGGCGCACGCGGCGGTCACCACAACCTCTTTTTGCTTCAGTTACCTAATCGGAAACGTGGGCTGAACCATGTGGCGTTCACCGTGCGTGATATCCATGAGGTGATTGGCGGCGGTATCGCCATGAACAAGCACGACTGGAGCACCTTTATCGGTCCTGGCCGCCATCCCGTGTCCTCGGCCTATTTCTGGTACGTCAACAGCCCAACCGGCGGCGCGTTTGAGTACTACACCAACGATGACTACCTGACGGAAAACTGGCAGCCGCGCGAGCTGGAGCACTCCCTGGTGTCGTTTACCGAATGGGCAGTTGAAGGCGGGATTGACCATGATACTCGTCGCCAGCAGCAGAAGTCGGAGGCGGTATGACGGCACGCATTGTCATTATTGGCGGCGGTCAGGCGGGCGGCTGGGCGGCAAAAACGCTGCGCGATGAAGGCTTTAGCGGTGAAATCTGCGTGGTGGCGGAAGAGGCGTGGGATTTTTACGAGCGCCCTCCGTTGTCGAAGGCCTCCCTGCTGGAGCCCGATGCCGCGCTGCCGCGTCTGTTCAGCGAAGAGGTGCAGCAGAATCTGAAT
Source organism: Kluyvera cryocrescens NBRC 102467 (assembly GCF_001571285.1). Lineage (GTDB taxonomy): Bacteria > Pseudomonadota > Gammaproteobacteria > Enterobacterales > Enterobacteriaceae > Kluyvera > Kluyvera cryocrescens. The sequence goes on from NZ_BCTM01000017.1 coordinate 45,660, forward strand.
TTACGCTGGTATCGTCCGCAGCGCGCCGAGGCGATTGATCGCGAGGCAAAAACGGTACGTCTGAGCAACGGTGAGTCTCTGGCCTACGACCAGTTGCTGATCGCGACCGGCGGCCGCGCACGCCTGCCGGGCGCCGAGTGGGCGAAACATCCGCAGGTCTATACCTTACGCCACTGGCAGGATGCGCAGCGTTTGAAGCAGCGGCTGGCGCAAAGCCAACGGCTGGCCATTATTGGCGGCGGTTGGATTGGCCTGGAAATTGCCGCCTCGGCGCGCAAGTGCGGCGTTGCGGTGACGTTATTCGAGCAGCAGCCGACGCTGTGCATGCGCTCGGTCAGCCGCGATGTTTCAGCACATTTAGCGCTGATGCATCGCCAGCAGGGCGTGGATGTGCGCACCGGCTGCGGTGGGCTGGAGCTGGAGGACGATAATGGTCACCCGGTGATTCAATGCGACGGCAAGCGCGAAACCTTCGACGCGGTAGTGGTGGGGATCGGCGTCGATCTTAACCTCGAACTGGCGCGCAACGCCGGGCTGGATATCGCGCAGGGGATCGTGGTGGATGCGCAGGGGCGCACCTCGGATCCGGCCATTTTTGCCGCCGGGGATGTGGCTCAGCACCATCACTATGGCCTGTGTATTCAGTCGTGGGCCTTTGCGCAAAATCAGGCGGTGGCAACGGCCAAAGCGATGCTCGACCCGCAGGCCGCAGGCTATGACGAAGCGCCGTGGCTGTGGTCGGATCAATATCAATACAACATTCAGATCCTCGGGATCCCATCTCAGGGGAGTGAAACAGTCGTTCGCGATAATGCCCTTTATTTCTCGCTGGATGATAACGGACGGCTCACGCAGCTGGTGGCGTTTAACGATGCACGCACCGTCAAGCTGGCAAAACGCTGGATGGCGGCGGGACGAGATTTGTCGGACGTACCGCTCGCTGACCCGACCTTTTCACTGATGTCATTACGCTAAAACGCGCGCACCCTCAGGGGGGATAAATGACCACATTAGAGACGAACACCGCGCCGGTTGAGGCGAGCGGTGAGGGCATCCGTACGCCTGAAAAAGCCGTTCGCTGGGCCATTCCGCTGTCGCTACTGGCCTGCGTACTGTTGGCCTTTTTCGACAAAATCAGCATTGCTGCGCTGTTTTCCGACGGCCATTTTCAACAGGCGATGGGGATCGATTTCGATACCACGCGGCTGGGCATTTTGATGAGCGCCTTTTTGCTCAGCTACGGTTTTTCCTCCGTTTTTTTAAGCGGACTCGGTGACAAGATTGCGCCGCTGCGTCTGCTGACCGGCATGATGGCAGTGTGGTGCGTACTGATGGTGGCGATGGGCTTTACCCATAACTACACGCTGATGATTGTGCTGCGCATTTTACTTGGCGTGGCCGAAGGGCCGCTGTTCCCGCTGGCGTTTGCCATCGTCCGCCACAACTTTCCGCAGCACCTGCAGGCGCGGGCCACCATGTTGTGGCTGCTCGGTACGCCGGTGGGCGCGGCGATTGGTTTCCCGCTTTCTCTCTGGCTGCTCAACACCTTTGGCTGGCAGAGCACCTTCTTCGTGATGGCCATGCTCACCGTGCCGGTACTGGTTTTTGTGCGCATCGGTCTGCGCGGGATCCGTCTGGAGGCAAAAGCCTCAACCACTCAGACGTCACAGGACGAACGGCGCGCCGCGCGCCGTGAGCTGTTTGTCAGCCCGCATTTTTGGATTATCTGCATCTTTAACATCACTTTCCTGACCTATCTGTGGGGCATCAACGGCTGGCTGCCGGGCTATTTGATCAAGGGGAAAGGTATCCACCTTGAACACGCGGGCTGGCTCTCGTCGATGCCGTTTATCGCCATGCTGGCGGGGGAAGTGATTGGCGCATGGCTGTCTGACCGGGTCGATAAACGCGCCGCCGCCTGCTTTATCTCGATGGCGGGGGCCGGCGTCGGGCTGGCGGTGGTGATGCATCTTAATACCCCGCTGGCGATTATCGCCGCGATGAGCTTCAGCACCTTTATGTGGGGAACCGGTGCACCCAACATTTTTGCCCTGCTGGCTAAAGCGACGCATCCACGGGTGAGCGCCACGGCGGGGGGCATTTTCAACGGGCTGGGAAACTTTGCTGGGGCGTTGTCGCCAGCGGTTATGGGCGCGCTTATCGCGTTTACTCACAGCATGGATTCCGGATTGATTTTTCTGGCGGTGATGGCGGCGGTGGGCTGCTTCCTGTTACTGCCGCTGTTAAGACGTTATTGAGGAGAGTGTCATGACTGATTCAACTGTATCCGCAAAACCGGGCATTAAACCTGAGCATCTGACCATGGAAGAGTGGGTCGAATCGCGTATCGCGCGTTTCGAAGGCCGCAAATATGACTGGAATGCGCTGAAGTTCCAGGCCGACTATGACCCGAAATATCGCCGTGCGCAGATGCGCTATATCGGCACCGGGGCGACCGGCGTGGCGAGCGATACCAACACCGTTCCCGCCGAGCATTTCACCTTCTCGACGATGGTGCTGCCGTCGAAGTGCGAAGGGCCGCTGCATCTGCATGATGATGTTGAAGAGGTGTTCTTCATGCTCAAAGGGCAGATCACGCTGATGATCCAGGACGGCGACCAGTACACCGAAACCGTGCTGCACGAACGTGACCTGATTTCTGTTCCGCCGGGAATTTACCGCGGGCTGTTTAACCACGGTGAAGAGGAAGCGCTGATGTGCGTCATGCTCGGCACGCAGAAGCCGCATATTCCGACCTATCCGGCGGATCATCCGCTGTCCAAAGTGAAGCGGAGCTAAGGGGGCATGATGACGGGTTTTCGTGAGCAGGGAACCGGTATCCCGCTGATGCTTTTGCACGGTATTAGCTCCGGAGCGGCCTCCTGGCATAAGCAGATGGCACTCCCCGGTTTTCGCGTCCTGGCGTGGGATATGCCGGGTTATGGCGAAAGCCCAATGCTGAACGTGACGCGGGCGAATGCCGGGGATTATGCCGATGCATTGGCGGCGTTGCTCGACCGCGCGGGCGTCAAGCAAACGGTGCTGGTGGGGCATTCGCTCGGTGCGCTGGTGGCCTGTGCGTTTGCGGCGAAGTACCCGCAGCGCGTGCTGCACGTGGTGCTGGCCGATGCGGCGCAGGGCTATGGCCAAAGCTCGCCGGAGCAGCGTGAAAAAATCTGGCGCAGCCGCGAGCAGCAAATGGCACTCGGTGGTGAAATCCTGGCGCAGACCCGCGCGGCGAAGCTGTTGCGCCCCGGTGCGCGCGAAGCGGATATCGCCACCGTGGCCGCCGGGATGCGCAAGCTGCGTTCCGAGGGGTATCTGGCGGCGGCATGGATGCTGGCGCATGACGATATTCACGGCTGGCTGAAATCCTATTCCGGGGCGTTTGAGGTGTGGTGCGGCGAGCAGGATGCCATCACCCAGCCGGAGCTGGTGCAGGGACTGGCTCTGCGATATGCCATGCCGTTTACCGCGATACCGCAGGCCGGACACGCCAGCTATCTCGATAACGATGTGTTTTTCAATCAACAGCTTTTACGTATTAAAGAAGAGGTGCGCGATGAATGCACAAATTGATGGGCGCGTAGCGGTAGTCACCGGAGGGTCTTCAGGTATCGGTTTTGAAACGCTACGCCTGCTGCTGGCTGAGGGGGCAAACGTCGCCTTCTGCGGCCGCGATCCCGACCGGCTCGCCAGCGCGCACGCGACGTTACAAAACGAATATCCCGCAGGTGAAATTTTCTCCTGCTGCTGCGACGTGCTGAACAGCGATGAGGTACAGGCCTTTGCCGATGCGGTCATCGCACGCTTTGGCGCCGTCGATATGTTGATTAACAACGCCGGCCAGGGCTACGTGGCGCATTTTGCCGATACGCCGCGTGAGGCCTGGCTGCATGAAGCGGAGCTCAAGCTGTTTGGCGTCATTAACCCGGTGCAGGCTTTCCTGCCGCAGCTGGAACAATCGGATATCGCGTCGATTACCTGCGTGAACTCGCTGCTGGCGCTGCAGCCTGAAGAGCACATGATTGCCACTTCAGCGGCCCGTGCGGCGCTACTGAACATGACTCTGACGCTGTCAAAAGAGCTGGTGGAGAAAGGGGTTCGCGTGAACTCCATTCTGCTGGGGATGGTTGAGTCCGGCCAGTGGCGACGCCGCTTTGAGAATCGTAGCGATAAAAGCCAGGGCTGGACGGAGTGGACGGCAGAAATTGCCCGTAAGCGCGGGATCCCAATGGCGCGCCTTGGCAAGCCGCAGGAACCGGCGCAGGCGCTGTTATTCCTCGCCTCACCGCTGGCCTCATTTACCACCGGTGCGGCGCTCGATGTCTCCGGCGGTTTCTGCCGTCACCTTTAAGGAAGCGTGATGAAAAAAATCATGTTAATTGGCTATGGCGCGATGGCGCAGGCGGTGATTGAACGTCTGCCACCGCAGGTGGCGATTGGCTGGATAGTGGCGCGCGAGTCGCATCATGCGGCCATTCGCGCCCAGTTTGGCGACGCGGTAGACGCGCTGACATCACCGCTGGCGTGCCTCGACACGCCGGATTTGGTACTGGAATGTGCCAGCCAGCAGGCGGTGGCGCAGTACGGTGAAGCGGTGCTGGCACGCGGCTGGCATCTGGCGGTGATTTCAACCGGTGCGCTGGCCGATAGCACGTTGGAAAATCGTTTGCACCGCGCCGGCGGCCAACTGACGCTGCTGTCCGGCGCGGTGGCGGGGATTGACGGTCTGGCGGCGGCGAAAGAGGGCGGCCTGGAACACGTGACCTATCAGTCGCGTAAAAGCCCGGCCAGCTGGCGCGGCAGCTACGCCGAGCAGCTTATCGACCTTAATGCGGTCTCTGAAGCGCAGGTGTTTTTTGAGGGCAGCGCCCGCGAGGCGGCCAGACTGTTTCCGGCCAATGCCAACGTGGCGGCGACCGTAGCGCTTGGCGGCGTCGGCATGGACGAAACCCGGGTGCAGCTGATGGTCGACCCGGCCACTCAACGTAATACCCACACCATTCACGTCAAAGGGTTGTTTGGCGAATTCCATCTGGAACTCAGCGGGTTGCCGCTGGCGAGCAACCCTAAAACCTCCACCCTGGCAGCATTAAGCGCGGTTCGCGCCTGCCGTGAACTGGCGATGCGCTAAGAGGTTGTTATGGAACCATTACCGATTTTTGTTGGCGGCATCTGGCGTACTGGTCGCGGAGAGACGATGCACAGCTATTTTCCGGCCGACGGCTCCGTCAACGCCACGCTGAATGCGGCAAGCCTTGAGGATTTACAGGAGGCGATTACCCATGCGGAGCGCGCGTGGCGCGACCCGCAGTGGCGTAATACGCTGCCGCACCAGAGAGCAAAGCTGCTGCATAAGGTGGCGGACAATATTGAATCGCGCGTCGATGAGCTGGCACGGATGCAGAGCCGTGATAACGGTAAACCGCTGGCAGAAGCGCGCGGGCTGGTGATGAGCGCGGCGGGTACCGCGCGTTATTTTGCCGCCGCCTGCGAGCTGCTGGAGGGCGAACTGCCAACCCCGCGCCAGCAGGATGTGTTGACGCTTAGCCGCTATGAATCGCTGGGCGTGGTGGCCGCCATTACGCCGTGGAACTCGCCAATTGCCAGCGAGATGCAAAAAGTCGCTCCGGCGATTGCCGCCGGTAACGCGGTGATCCTCAAACCTGCGGAAGCCACGCCGCTGATGGCGCTGGAGCTGGCGCGTATTTTTGAGCAAGCCGGGCTTCCGGCGGGCCTGTTGAGCGTGCTGCCGGGCAAAGGTTCGGTGATTGGCGATGCGCTGGCGCGTCATCCTCGGGTGCGCAAAATATCCTTTACCGGCGGCACCACCACCGGACGTCATTTGGCGCACGTGGCGGCGGAAAAACTGATCCCTACCTCGCTTGAGCTGGGTGGGAAGTCACCGACCATTGTGCTGGAGGATGCCGATATTGAGCTGGCGGCACGGGGGATTTGCTATGGCATTTTCAGCTCTGCCGGGCAGGCCTGCATTGCCGGATCGCGCCTGTTCATTCATGAGCAGGTTTATGCACCGCTGATGGCGCGACTGCTGGAGTTGACTCGCGGCTTACGCGTGGGCCATCCCTTCAGCGCGGATACCCATCTGGGGCCGCTCATCAGTGAAAAGCATCGCCAGAGCGTGCTGGAGTATGTCGAGCTGGCCAAGCGTGAAGGGGGACGCGTGCTGTGCGGGGGAGAGGTTCCTGCCGATCCGGCGCTGGCGGCGGGCAGCTTCTTCATGCCGACCATCATCGAGGGGCTGAATAATCAGGCCCGCGTCTGCCAGGAAGAGATCTTCGGGCCGGTGCTTATCGCGATGCCGTTCAATGACGAAGCGGAACTGATTGCGGAAGCCAACGATTCCATTTATGGGCTGGCGGCCGGTATCTGGACACGTGATAGCGGGCGTGCGCTGCGCTTGAGCGACGCGCTGGAAGTCGGCACGGTGTGGATCAACACCTACAAAGTCTTTTCGATTTCGACCCCGTTTGGGGGCTTTAAAGAGAGCGGCCTGGGCCGCGAAAAGGGCATTCAGGGATTAAAGGCCTGGATGCAACAAAAGAGCATTTATCTGGCGACGGGTAATGGCGTCAACCACTGGTGCGACTAAGAAAGGGTGAGCAATGAGCGAAATGATTACCGTCGGCGACGCTATCGCCAGAACGCTGGAGCAGTATCACGTTGAAGCCATTTATGGCGTCATCTCGATTCATAACCTGCCGATTGCCGATGCGGTCGGCCAGCGCGGCAACATCCGTTTTGTACCGGCGCGCGGCGAAGCCGGCTCGGTCACCATGGCGGATGCCCACGGCCGTTTCTCCGGGCTTGGCGTGGCGCTGACCAGCACCGGCGCCGGTGCGGGCAACGCGGTGGGCGCGCTGGTGGAGGCGATGAACGCCTGCACGCCGCTGCTGCATTTGACCGGGCAGGTAGAAAAGGCCTGGCTGGATGCGGATACCGGTTTTATTCACGAAACCCGCGATCAGCTGACGTTCCTCAAGGCCAGTTCTAAGCGCGCCTATCGTATTAGCAATGCCAATCAGGCTATCGCCATTTTGCACAAGGCGATTCAGGACGCACAAACGCCGCCGTGTGGTCCGGTGTCGGTGGAAATCCCGATTGATATTCAAGGGACGAAGATCCCGCTGTCGCTGGTGACCGCGCCGGTTAAAGCGCGTGTGGTGGAGAGTGTCGACCGCCATGTGGTGGACGCACTGTGGACGCAGCTCAAACAGGCGAAACTGCCTTTGCTGTGGCTGGGCGGTGGTGCGCTCGGTTGCGCTGAGGCGGTGAAAAAGCTGGCGGATGCCGGAATGACGGTCATTTCCAGCACCCATGCGCGCGGCGTGTTGCCGGATAGTCACCGCGCGAGCCTGCGGGCGTTCCACAACTCGCCATCGGTCGAGGCGGTGATGTCGGGCTGTGATTTCACGCTGGTGGCCGGCTCACGGTTGCGCAGTAATGAAACCCGGTCATGGACGCTGGAGCTGCCGCATCCGCGCGTGCAAATTGATATCGACCCGGCGGCGGCCAGCCGCAACTATTTGATGGATAACACGCTGATTGCCGATTGCCCAGCGCTGCTGACGGCGCTGGCGGAAAGAGTACAGGGACGCGAATGGGGCAACGCGCAGTGGGATGCGCTGGTGCGCGGTGCGGTGGTGAAAGCGGAACAGGGGCTGCGTGAGCAGTGCGGCGAGTATGCCAAACTCAACGATGCTATCGATCAGGCGTTGCCGGAAGATGGCCTGCTGGTTCGCGATATTACCGTTTCTGGCAGCCTGTGGGGCAGCCGTCTGTTCCGCGCCAATGGCCCATTGATGAATATTCATTCGTTAGCCGGCGCGATTGGTATGGGGCTGCCAATGGCTATCGGTACCGCGATTGCCAATCCACAGCGCAAAGTCGTGGGATTGGTTGGCGACGGCGGGTTGAGTCTGAATCTCGGTGAGCTGGCGACGCTGGCGCAGGAGAAAGCCAACGTGACGCTGCTGATTATGAACGACGGCGGCTACGGCGTGATGCGCGGTATTCAGGATAAGTATTTCGGCGGGCGCCAATACTATAACGAGCTGCATACGCCTGACTTTACTCTGCTGGCGCAGGCTATTGGGCTGCAGGCCTGGAGCGTGGATCGGGCGGAGGATTTCGCTGCGGTGATGACCGAAGCGCTTGCCATGCCGGGACCATCGGTGGTGGAAGTGAAGATGGGGCAGATTGGCGCGCTGAAGTTTGCCGGGCCGCCGCAAAAGACGCTTTATTAAGGTGAAAAAATTGCCCCTCTCCCGGGCGGGAAAGGGGCATGCTTACCGTGAAACGGTGGCGAAAACTTAGAACGCGTTGAACGGATACTCGACGTAAACGCGGACTTCGTTGCCGCTGACGTTGTAGTCGCTGGCGTTGCTGGAAACGCGCAGTACCGAGTAGCGAACTTTAAATTTCAGATCTTTTGCCGGGCCGTCCTGGACCTGGTACTGCACCTGGTTAAACCACTCGTGCTCTTTACCGTTGTTGGTCTCAGCCGTCTTGATGTTGTCACCGCGAACGTAGGCGGTGGTCCAGCTCAGACCCGGCAAGCCCAGACCGCCGAAGTCCAGCGCATAGGACGCCTGCCATGAACGCTCATCTTCGCCGTTAAAATCAGACCAGTAGGAGTTTGCCAGCCAGATGGTATTGCCGCCGTCGCCGACGCCGCCCTGGTTCTGGTAGCCGCCGTAGTTATAGCCGGTGCTGCCGCTGCTCTGCTGGTAGGCGATTTTGAAGGTGTGGATGTCCCAGATGTAGCTGGTCGCCAGGCTCCAGATGGAGTTGCTACGGCCGGTATCCAGTGAATCGGCATATTCCTGCTCAAGGCGAGAGTTATAGCCGTTGAAATCGAAGACCAGTTTCTGAGCGTCGGTCAACGGCTGCGCGTAGTTCAGGCCAAGGTACTGCTTGTTCAGAACATCTTCCACGTGGGAAGCATACAGTGCACCGCTCAACTGGTCGTTGAACTGGTAGCTGGCGCCGCCGAAGGTAATGCTCTTCAGTCCGCTATTGTGGCTGTCGTCGCTTTTACGCTGTTCGTCGGTCAGGTAACCCGCGTTGACTTCCAGACCGGCGATCTCCTGGGAGGTCAGCATGGTCCCGGTGTAGCTTTCATACAGCAGGCGGGAATCATCGGCATTGATGATAGGCAGCGCTGGGCGCTGGCTGCCGTAGCTTAATACGGTGTTAGAAAAACGCATTTTGGCGGTAGCGCCAAATTTCGCCAGGTCGGATTTTGCGCGACCATCGTTGTCCTGTGCAAAGAAGTCAATGCCGCCTGCACCGCTGTTGCCGCGACCGCCGTCAAGGCGTACGGCGTACTGCGCGATACCATCTACACCAAAGCCGATTGGGCCCTGAGTAAAGCCGGATTCAAAGGTGGCAATAATACCCTGACCCCATTCGCTTTTATCGTGTAGGCCATCGCGATAGTCGCGTTTGATATAGGCGTTGCGTAAAAACAGATCCAGATGGCTGTCGTCAACAAAACCCTGGCTATCGGATTGCTGGCTGGCAAAAGCTGGCGCAGAGGCAATAATACTTAAGGTGATTAAAGCTAATTTATTTTTCACGGAGGGAACTTCTCTGTTTATATAACTGTCGAATTGTGTTGTTACAATTTCGATATTCGCCTGAAACCGTGTCAAAAGCAATCATTGTATGAACAGGTATTTCGCGAGTGTCGCCTTTCACGCCTTGCAGTGTCTGGTTTCTGTGGGAAGGTGTAGACTATTTGAAAATATGGCTGAAGGCCTTTCTGGAAGAGAATTAATATATTTTTGCTTTCATTTTTAGAACGAGTGTTTGGCGGCGGAGTGTGTCACTTATATATTCGTCCTGGTTGACATCTAAGCATATTTAACGGTTTGTGCGGTTAAATTATCAATTAATGCCGTTTAGCTTCTTTTAATATTTTTTACTTATTATAGCAAGGGGGCAATATTGCCCCCCGGTAGAGGATTATTTAATCCCGTCGGCGTTCAGGCGATCGCGGATGTGCTGCGCGCGCTCCTGTGAGCCCGGGTGATCGTCAAACATTGAGCTTTGGCGCCCGTCCTCCAGCTTCGCCAGCTTCTCAAAGCTGGTGGCAAGGCCGGTTGGGTTAATGCCGCGTTTGCGCAGCAAATCGTAGGAATAGTCGTCAGCTTCAGATTCCTGACGCTGCGAGAACTGAGAATTCACCAGCTTCTCGCCCAGATCGCCCAACTGCGACTGCGACAGGCTGCCAACGATACCGCCCGCAGAGGCCGCCGCCGCGCGCAGGGCGTTGGTACCAATGGCGACCTGCATACCTTTTTTCACGTGGCCTAACGCGACGTGGCCCATTTCATGGCCTACAACCGCTTCAACTTCGTTATCATTCATCAGGTCCATCAGACCGCTGTAAACGCGGATGCAGCCGTTGGCCATGGCGAAGGCGTTAACGTCTTTGGCAACATAGACTTTGTAGTTCACCGGTTGGCCGTTGATATTGTCGCCAAGGGCAGCGGCAATTTTATTTAATCGTTTAACGTAGTCGCTGCCAGCCGGAGCGATGGTAGCTTTGCTGTCCATATCCTTACAGGCCTGATCGCTCAGGGCTTGCACCTGCTGATCGCTTAAGGAAAACGCCTGCAGTGCGCCAGTACCTGAACTTAATAAGCCGTTTGAATCCATATTCTGGCAGCCGCTAAGCAGTAAAGTCGCGCCGAAAGCCAGAACTATCGCCCGTTTTTTCATGAGAGTGCTTCCAAAGTCGTTTATCTGATAGTGCCCTGGAATGGTATTGCCAGAGTTACGCTAAGTATAAAGAATATCGTCAGTTGCGGGCGAGGGGATTACATCGGCTTAACGTCTGTTCCAGAGATTTCTGAATTCGCAAAAGGATGCTCCATGTACATGCTTTGTCGCATAGGTTACATTGTTGGCACTTTTTTCTGGCACAGCCCGTAACGTGCGCGCCTCGTGGCGTTAGGGTACGCCTTCAACAGTCCGAACTGGAGTCAAAATGTCCTCACGTAAAGAGCTTGCTAATGCTATTCGTGCGCTGAGCATGGACGCAGTACAGAAAGCCAAATCCGGTCACCCGGGTGCCCCGATGGGTATGGCTGACATTGCCGAAGTCCTGTGGCGTGATTTTATGAATCATAACCCGCAAAATCCGTCCTGGGCTGACCGTGACCGCTTTGTACTGTCTAACGGCCACGGCTCCATGCTGATCTATAGCCTGCTGCATCTCACCGGCTACGATCTGCCGATGTCTGAGCTGAAAAACTTCCGTCAGTTACACTCCCAGACTCCGGGCCACCCGGAAGTTGGTTACACCGCCGGTGTTGAAACCACCACTGGCCCATTAGGCCAGGGTATTGCAAATGCCGTAGGTATGGCGATTGCGGAAAAAACGCTGGCGGCGCAGTTTAACCGTCCTGGTCACGACATCGTTGACCACTTCACCTACGCGTTCATGGGCGATGGCTGCATGATGGAAGGCATTTCTCACGAAGTGTGCTCCCTTGCCGGTACCCTGAAGCTGGGCAAACTGGTCGCGTTCTACGATGACAACGGTATCTCTATCGATGGTCACGTTGAAGGCTGGTTCACCGATGATACCGCTAAGCGTTTCGAAGCCTACAACTGGCATGTTATCCGCGGCATCGACGGCCACGATTCTGAAGCGATTAAACGCGCAGTAGAAGAAGCCCGTGCTGTGACCGACAAACCGTCCCTGCTGATGTGTAAAACTATCATCGGTTTCGGTTCTCCGAACAAACAGGGTACCCACGATTCCCACGGTGCACCGCTGGGTGACGCAGAAGTGGCTCTGACTCGCGAACAGCTGGGCTGGAAATACGCGCCGTTTGAAATCCCGGCTGACATCTATGCTCAGTGGGATGCGAAAGCGGCAGGCCAGGCGAAAGAATCCGCATGGAATGAGAAATTCGCGGCATATGCTAAAGCCTTCCCACAGGAAGCGGCTGAATTCACCCGTCGTATGAAAGGTGATATGCCTGCAGACTTCGACGCGAAAGCGAACGAATTCATCGCTAAACTGCAGGCTAACCCGGCTAAAATTGCCAGCCGTAAAGCTTCTCAGAACGCTATCGAAGCGTTTGGTCCTCTGCTGCCTGAGTTCCTCGGCGGTTCTGCTGACCTGGCGCCGTCTAACCTGACTATCTGGTCTGGTTCTAAGCCGATTAACGAAGACATCGCGGGTAACTATATCCATTACGGTGTGCGTGAATTCGGTATGACCGCGATTGCTAACGGTATCTCTCTGCACGGCGGCTTCCTGCCATACACCTCAACCTTCCTGATGTTCGTTGAATACGCACGTAATGCCGTGCGTATGGCTGCACTGATGAAGAAACGTCAGGTGATGGTTTATACCCACGACTCCATCGGTCTGGGCGAAGATGGCCCAACTCACCAGCCGGTAGAGCAGGTTGCTTCTCTGCGCGTGACGCCGAACATGTCTACCTGGCGTCCATGTGACCAGGTTGAATCCGCGGTCGCGTGGAAATATGGCGTAGAGCGTCAGGACGGCCCTACCGCGCTGATCCTCTCCCGTCAGAACCTGGCACAGCAGGAACGTACTGAAGAGCAGCTGGCGAACATCGCTCGCGGTGGCTACGTGCTGAAAGATTGCGCAGGTCAGCCTGAGCTTATCTTCATCGCGACCGGTTCTGAGGTTGAGCTGGCGGTTGCCGCTTACGAAAAACTGACTGCCGAAGGCGTGAAGGCGCGCGTGGTTTCCATGCCGTCTACTGACGCATTCGACAAGCAGGACGCGGCGTACCGTGAATCCGTGCTGCCAAAAGCCGTTTCCGCTCGCGTGGCAGTAGAAGCGGGTATCGCTGACTACTGGTTCAAATACGTAGGTCTGAACGGCGCTATCGTCGGTATGACCACCTTCGGCGAGTCTGCTCCGGCAGAACTGCTGTTCGAAGAGTTCGGCTTCACCGTTGACAACGTGGTCGCGAAAGCCAAAGCGCTGCTGTAATTTTCAGGCAGTGGAAGACGGGTCGCTCAGGCGGCCCGTTTTTTTTGCCGGAACGAAAGGCGAGGGACGTCTCGTGCTGGCAACAAGGTAGTCGTGTTCATGATATGGATGCGATTAATCCGTTTTCAGATAGAAATCCAGATTTACGCAGCAGCAATAAAGTTATCTTGCTACGCTTATGGCCAATTCTGGGATGTGGAATAAATTGGGCTTCTCATTGCGTAAAAATGTGACGTAAGTCAGATAACCGCTTTCTCTGGCTGGACAATCATTCCTTTTATTCCGCGTTTCGCTTATTCTAGCTGAAGCGTTTCAGTTGGCAGTTTGTTCGACATTTAACCAATCAGTCACTGTTTGTGGCGGGTAAGGTTTCCCAGAACTCGTGGCTGCATTACTCTGTGAGCCACTTTGCTTCGGGATAACCTTGCAGGAGACCTATGACCGTACGCGTAGCGATTAATGGCTTCGGTCGCATTGGACGTAACGTGGTTCGTGCTTTGTATGAATCCGGACGCCGTGCGGAAATCACCGTAGTGGCTATCAACGAACTGGCCGATGCTGCCGGCATCGCGCATTTGTTGAAGTATGACACCAGTCATGGGCGCTTTGCCTGGGATGTCCGCCAGGAGCGAGAACAGCTCTATGTTGGCGATGATTCCATCCGTCTTCTGCACGAGCGTTCAATAGACGCGCTCCCCTGGCGTGAACTGTCGGTTGATGTGGTGTTGGACTGTACCGGCGTATACGGTACGCGCGAAGACGGCGAAGCGCATATTGCCGCTGGCGCGAAGAAGGTGCTCTTTTCACATCCTGGCAGCAACGATCTCGACGCGACCGTTGTGTTTGGCGTTAACCAACACGAACTGCGCGCGGAACACCGCATTGTTTCCAATGCCTCCTGTACCACCAACTGCATCATTCCCGTCATCAAATTGTTAGATGATGCCTATGGCATTGAGTCCGGTACGGTCACGACTATCCATTCCGCGATGCATGACCAGCAGGTGATTGATGCCTATCACCCGGATTTACGCCGCACGCGCGCGGCAAGTCAGTCCATTATCCCGGTAGATACTAAACTTGCAGCGGGTATTGCCCGTATTTTCCCGCAGTTTAGCGACCATTTTGAAGCGATTGCAGTGCGCGTACCCACCATCAACGTGACGGCGATTGACCTAAGCGTGACGGTGAAGAAGCCGGTAAAAGCCCATGAAGTCAACCAGTTGCTGCAAAAAGCAGCACAGGGTACATTTCATGGTATAGTTGACTATACGGAATTACCGTTGGTCTCGACTGATTTTAATCACGATCCGCACAGCGCCATTGTTGATGGCACGCAGACGCGGGTCAGTGGAGCACATCTGATCAAAACGCTGGTCTGGTGTGATAACGAATGGGGCTTTGCTAACCGAATGCTCGACACGACGTTAGCAATGGCAGCTATTGGTTTCAGGCTCGACGCTTGAGCGTCGACAAAACTTTAAGTATCAACGAGAGGATTCACCATGTCTGTAATTAAGATGACCGATCTGGATCTGGCTGGTAAACGCGTTTTCATCCGTGCGGACCTGAACGTACCAGTTAAAGAAGGGAAAGTAACCAGCGACGCGCGTATCCGTGCATCTCTGCCGACCATTGAGCTGGCTCTGAAGCAGGGCGCTAAAGTAATGGTCACTTCTCACCTGGGTCGTCCGACCGAAGGCGAGTACAACGAAGAATTCTCTCTGCTGCCGGTTGTTAATTATCTGAAAGACAAACTGTCTGCTCCAGTACGTCTGGTAAAAGATTACCTGGACGGCGTTGAAGTTGCTGCCGGTGAGCTGGTGGTTCTGGAAAACGTTCGCTTCAACAAAGGCGAGAAGAAAGACGACGAAGCGCTGTCTAAAAAATATGCCGCACTGTGCGACGTATTCGTGATGGATGCATTCGGTACCGCACACCGTGCACAGGCTTCTACTCACGGTATCGGCAAATTTGCTGACGTCGCTTGTGCAGGTCCACTGCTGGCCGCTGAGCTGGACGCACTGGGTAAAGCACTGAAAGAACCAGCACGCCCAATGGTTGCTATCGTTGGTGGTTCTAAAGTTTCTACCAAACTGACCGTTCTGGACTCCCTGTCTAAAATCGCTGACCAGCTGATCGTTGGTGGTGGTATTGCAAACACCTTCGTTGCTGCACAAGGCCACAACGTCGGTAAATCCCTGTACGAAGCGGACCTGGTTGACGAAGCCAAACGCCTGCTGACCACCTGTGATATCCCAGTCCCAACTGACGTTCGCGTTGCCACTGAGTTCTCTGAAACTGCGACCGCAACCCTGAAATCTGTTAACGACATCAAAGATGAAGAGCAGATTCTGGACCTGGGCGACGTTTCTGCACAGAAACTGGCTGACATCCTGAAAAACGCGAAAACCATTCTGTGGAATGGTCCGGTTGGCGTGTTCGAATTCCCTAACTTCCGTAAAGGGACTGAAATCGTGGCTAACGCTATCGCAGACAGCGAAGCGTTCTCCATCGCAGGCGGCGGCGATACTCTGGCTGCTATCGACCTGTTCGGTATTTCTGACAAAATCTCCTACATCTCTACTGGCGGCGGCGCATTCCTCGAATTCGTGGAAGGCAAAGTACTGCCAGCAGTAGCAATGCTCGAAGAGCGCGCTAAGAAGTAAGCCATTTAAGGGCAGGGCAACCTGCCCAGTTATTCACGCGCTTTAGGGCGCGCCCCTTTCCAAGGCCGAAGATACAGGACTCGTAACATGTCTAAAATTTTTGATTTCGTAAAACCAGGCGTAATCACTGGTGATGACGTACAGAAAGTTTTCCAGGTAGCAAAAGAAAACAACTTTGCTCTGCCAGCCGTTAACTGCGTCGGTACTGATTCCATCAACGCCGTACTGGAAACCGCAGCAAAAGTTAAAGCACCGGTTATCGTACAGTTCTCCAACGGCGGCGCTGCGTTCATCGCAGGCAAAGGCGTGAAAACTGACGTTCCTCAGGGTGCAGCAATCCTGGGCGCTATCTCTGGTGCGCACCACGTTCACCAGATGGCTGAGCACTACGGTGTTCCAGTTATCCTGCATACCGACCACTGTGCGAAGAAACTGCTGCCGTGGATCGACGGTCTGCTGGACGCAGGTGAAAAACACTTTGCCGCTACCGGTAAACCGCTGTTCTCTTCCCACATGATTGACCTGTCCGAAGAGTCCCTGCACGAAAACATCGAAATCTGCTCCAAGTACCTGTCCCGCATGTCCAAAATGGGCATGACTCTGGAAATCGAACTGGGTTGCACCGGCGGTGAAGAAGACGGCGTGGACAACAGCCACATGGACGCTTCTGCACTGTACACTCAGCCAGAAGACGTTGATTACGCTTACACCGAGCTGAGCAAAATCAGCCCACGTTTCACCATCGCGGCTTCCTTCGGTAACGTACACGGCGTGTACAAACCAGGTAACGTGGTTCTGACCCCAACTATTCTGCGTGATTCTCAGGACTATGTTTCTAAGAAACATAACCTGCCGCACAACAGCCTGAACTTCGTCTTCCACGGCGGTTCCGGTTCTTCTGCTCAGGAAATCAAAGACTCCGTAAGCTACGGCGTAGTGAAAATGAACATCGATACCGATACCCAGTGGGCAACTTGGGAAGGTATCCTGAACTACTACAAAGAAAACGAAGCTTACCTGCAGGGTCAGCTGGGCAACCCGAAAGGCGAAGACCAGCCGAACAAGAAATACTACGATCCACGCGTATGGCTGCGTGCCGCTCAGACCTCTATGATCGCCCGTCTGGAACAGGCTTTCTCTGAGCTGAACGCGAAAGACGTTCTGTAAGAAAAGACCGACTTTTCGGCAAAAGCCCGCCTTCTGGCGGGCTTTTTTATTGTCTTTTCAATGTTATGGTCAGGCATGGAAATGTGATCAATTTGGCAAAATGCTAATTTTTTGTTTACTCTTTATACCTGCCTGTACTTTTACAGGCCGCTTTTTGTTTCCCATAAGGAATATTGAATGGAAGATTTAAACGTTGTCGATAGCATAAATGGCGCTGGCTCCTGGCTGGTGCGTAATCAGGAATTACTGCTGAGTTATGCCGTCAATATCGTTGCGGCAATTGCCATCATTATCGTCGGGATGATTGCGGCGCGCATTGTGTCGAATACCGTCAACCGTCTGATGCTGGCGCGTAAAATTGATGCGACCGTGGCGGATTTCCTTTCCGCGCTGGTGCGCTATGCGGTTATCGCCTTTACGCTGATTGCCGCGCTGGGTCGCGTGGGCGTGCAGACGGCGTCGGTTATCGCCGTACTGGGTGCCGCCGGTTTGGCCGTTGGTTTGGCGCTACAAGGGTCGCTTTCCAACCTGGCTGCGGGCGTGCTGCTGGTTATGTTCCGTCCATTCCGTGCCGGTGAGTATGTGGACCTGGGTGGCGTCGCAGGGACGGTGCTGAGCGTGCAGATTTTCTCCACGACCATGCGTACCGTTGATGGCAAAATTGTGGTTATCCCGAACGGTAAAATTATCGCTGGGAACATTATCAACTTCTCTCGTGAGCCAGCGCGTCGCAATGAATTTATTATCGGCGTTTCCTACGATGCGGATATTGATCAGGTTAAGCAGATCCTGACGCGGATCCTGGAGGCGGATAACCGCATTCTGAAAGACCGTGATATTACCGTGCGTTTAAATGAACTGGCACCGTCGTCCGTGAATTTTGTGGTTCGTGCCTGGAGCCTGAGCGGTGATCTGCAAAACGTCTACTGGGATGTGCTGGAACAGATTAAGCGCGAGTTTGATGCAAACGGAATCAGTTTTCCTTACCCGCAGCTCGATGTGAATATGAAGCCGGTAAACGCGCAGAATGAATCGGCGTAATATAGCCGCGCGATCGCCGGGTCAGTAAGAGGCGAACAACGATCAATGGCTTCTTTCGGGAGGCCATTTTTTTTAAGTGATATTCACGATGACGATAAGTTTTATTGAATGAATTTTCAGCGGTGATATTGGCAGAAGAAAGTTTACTTCTGTATTGATAATGCGTGCTGCTGCAATAGTCGTCAGGTTTTAAAGCCAGTACACTCTTTGCGGAAGTTGCACAACATTACCGCGAATGAATCAGCGCTTGCCGTTTGAGCTTGTTTTAATTCCCAAGGCCTGGCCACAGGCGCTGAATTCGTGAAAACATAAAATAATGAATGACAGTCACTGAAATGTTTATTCCGAAAGCTTACTTACTCAACCAGACTTACAAAAAACATCGTTCCGATCTGTCTCAGCGTATCGCTAATGAGAAAGCGCTGATCTCTGGAGACCTGGTACGTTTGTTAAGGGATCCTAAAAAGCATAAGAGGGGGGTTGTCTCTGCTTTTTTCAGCCGGGAGAAATTCCCGATTCTGGGTAACGAAGGCGCTGAAGAGGAGCTGGAGAAAATCATGAAACTGTTTCGCGACTCCGGCTATCAAGTCTCTTTGGAAAAGTCGGATGATGGATTCTCACTCGACCTCGACTGGACGGAAGCGGGTATCTCCTGAAGATTGACCTGCTGAAATATTAGAGAATGGTTCAGAGAGTTTCTTCGGCGGAGAACTCTCTGTAATTACTCTACGGACTTTAGCTGATCGGGCACCGCGTTAAGAATATCCGCTGTCTTTTATGACCCTCTTACTTTCTGACTCGCTACCCAGGCCGCCTGAACGGTCTGGTATTGGCTGATGTTGTGCCCGCTTTCCAGCTCGCTCGGCGTCAGAATTCGAGCATGTGCACCATGCTGATTCATCTGGCTCATCATCTCTTTCTGGCTGCTATTCAGGGTGATGCCCAGCATTTTCTTCGTGCGTTTAGCGGCGCGGTGAATGGCCTGCTGGTCTTCCTTCGCCAGGCTTTCCCTGCGCTGTTTATTGATCACCAGCAGATAGACGTGACCGTTGGGATACGCGGACCTCTTTGGCTGCCTGCCAGGCCTGAATTTCGTCGCCGCTGTCCAGATTAACCAGCAGTCCGTTCAGCTTTCCGTCACGTAATGCCTCAGTAATCTGCGTATTCCATGGCATTTCTACGACGCCGGCCCCTGCATTTTCCAGAAAGGGCTGATGCCAGAAGCTGGCGGTGCGCCAGGTGGTATTACAATTGCAGACTATGCCGAGGACATCAGGCCGAGCAATATCAATGCAAAAATGGCCTTAAGTTTCATAATCTGTCCTTGAATCTCTGAAATGAGAGGGCGGGTGAAGCGAGTAAAATGCAGCATTAATGAATGAATATGCATTGCTTGTTTGTTGTTCGTTATTAGACTTGTTAATAAGTGATTAGAAATATCAATTTCATCTAATGATTGGCCCGAGTTATAGTCTCGCCATCGCTCCTTTCTGATGAGATGTTAATTCGTGATAACTTATTATTTTCAAGGTCTTATGCTTGGTGCAGCCATGATTCTGCCGCTCGGGCCGCAAAATGCCTTTGTAATGAATCAGGGGATTCGCCGCCAGTATCATTTAATGATTGCGCTGCTGTGCGCGGTGAGTGATTTGCTGCTGATTTGCGCCGGTATTTTTGGCGGCAGCGCGCTGCTGATGTCATCTCCGTGGCTACTGGCGTTGGTGACATGGGGAGGCGTCGCCTTCTTACTGTGGTACGGTTTTGGGGCACTGAAAACGGCCATGGGCAGCAATATTGAGCTGGCCAACGCCGAAGTGATGAAGCAGGGGCGCTGGAAGATTATCGCCACCATGCTGGCGGTGACCTGGCTAAACCCACACGTGTATATCGACACCTTTGTCGTGCTGGGGAGCCTGGGAGGGCAACTGGACGTTGAGCCAAAACGCTGGTTTGCGCTGGGCACCATCAGCGCTTCGTTCCTGTGGTTCTTTGCATTGGCACTGTTAGCGGCCTGGCTGGCGCCGCGTCTGCGGACGGCGAAAGCACAGCGCATTATTAACCTGGCCGTCGGCATCGTCATGTGGCTTATCGCATTTCAGTTGGCAAAAGAGGGCGTTGGGCACCTGCAGGCACTTCTTAACTAAGCGTCATCTGATGGACTTTCATCGGACAACGGCTAAGCTTGCAGGCAAGACCCCGTTGTCGGGTGATAACCATGGAGATACAACAGTGAAGTTTAAAGTGATGGCTCTGGCTGCAGTAATCGGGTTTAGCGCAATGTCAGTGCAGGCAAATGAGTTGCCGGATGGTCCACATATTGTCACGTCAGGGACGGCGAGCGTGGATGCGGTACCGGATATCGCGACGCTTTCTATCGAAGTGAATATTGCGGCTAAGGACGCTGCCAGCGCTAAAAAACAGGCTGACCAGCGTGTTGCGCAATATCTCTCCTTCCTTGAGCAAAACGGTGTAAACAAGAAAGATATCAGTTCAGCCAATCTGCGCACTCAGCCGGATTATGACTACCAGAATGGGAAAAGCGTGCTGAAGGGGTATCGTGCGGTGCGTACCGTTGAGGTGACGTTGCGCCAGTTGGATAAACTTAATTCTCTGCTCGACGGCGCATTGAAAGCCGGATTGAATGAGATCCGTTCGGTCTCGCTGGGCGTCGCGCAGCCGGACGCATACAAAGATAAGGCACGCAAAGCCGCCATTGACGATGCCATTCATCAGGCGCAGTCGCTGGCATCTGGGTTCCACAGCAAGCTGGGGCCGGTATACAGCGTGCGTTACCACGTTTCTAATTACCAGCCGAGCCCGATGGTGCGCATGATGAAGGCTGACGCAGCGCCAGTTTCCGCACAGGAAAGCTATGAGCAGGCCACCATTCAGTTTGCCGATCAGGTTGATGTTGTGTTCCAACTGCAGCCTGAACAGGCCGCAGCTCCCGCTCCGGCAGCAGCACCTGCTCCCGCAGCAGCGAAGTAATCAACGCTAGAATAAAAAAGCCCTCGCGATGCGAGGGCTTTTTTTTGGCCTTAATCCTGACGCAGGACTTTATGTCCGTAGGCGAGTAGGGCATCGGTCACTTTGCGCATCATGCGGCTTTCTGGCGCAAAGCGGTGCCAGTACAGCATACGGCGTTGGAACAGCCCTGGGGTGAGATCGATGAGCTCGCCGCTGGCCAGCTCTTTCTCGATTTGCAAATGTGGGATCATGCAACAGGTCGTGCCCTGTCGCGCCAATTGAACGAAGGCTTCCGACGAGTTAACAATATGGCAGGGAACGCTGCCCGGCGGCAGGTCGAAATTCTGTTGCAAGAATGCCTGGTGCATATCGTCGAGATGGTCAAAGGCGACGGCAGGGGCCTTCAGTAGCGCAGAGCGCGTTACGCCATTAGGGAAATAGCGTTCGGCGAAGGCTTTGGAGCCGACGAAAAGGTAATCAAGCGCCCCGAGCTGATCGACCAGACAGCTTGGCAATGCCTGCGGTTGGATACTCACCGCGCCAACCACTTCACCGCGACGCAGACGTTCCTGGGTGCGTGTTTCATCTTCCACCTGAAGGTTGAGGCGGATTGGGGAGTTGTTCAGAACTTCCGATAAAGCCGGCAGCAGCCAGGTAGCCAGACTGTCGGCGTTGACCGCCAGCGATAGCAGCAGCGGCGTTGAACCGGTTTGCTCATCACCCAGCCACTCTTCTTCCAGCAGCTCAACCTGACGCAGTAACGCCAGCAGCTTTTGCCCCTGTTCGGTTGGGCGGGGCGGAACAGTACGTACCAGCAGCGGCTGGCCGAACATATTCTCCAGCTGCTTAATGCGCTGCGAAACGGCGGACTGAGTAATGCACAGTTTCTGCGCGGCGCGTTCAAACCCACGTTCCCTGATAACGGCATCCAGCGCCTGTAGTGTTCTGTAGTCCGGACGTTTCATTGCTCTGAGGTACTCCCGTATAGGTGTTATCTGCACTATGACATAAATTTACCGTAGATACAGACGAAAATGGTTTGCAGATTACCGTGACATTGCTCACGTGTTGACGTTGTCATCCGCGATGCCCCTCCTGAGACCGGCCCGTGACTCGAATTGTTGCAGAGTTCTGTTCTATAATGCGCGCAGATGAATGACACCACAGGCGAAACGATCATGACGCAGGATGAACTGAAAAAAGCAGTTGGCTGGGCAGCCCTTCAATACGTACAGCCGGGTACGATTGTGGGTGTGGGTACGGGATCTACCGCGGCGCACTTTATCGATGCGCTGGGCACCATGAAAGGACAGATCGAAGGCGCTGTCTCCAGCTCTGATGCCTCTACCGAGAAATTGAAAAGCCTCGGCATCACCGTGTTCGATCTGAATGAAGTTGACCGCTTAGGTATCTATGTCGATGGTGCGGATGAGATCAACGGCCACATGCAGATGATCAAAGGCGGCGGTGCGGCGCTGACGCGCGAAAAAATTATTGCGTCCGTGGCGGATAAATTTATCTGTATCGCCGATGCCTCGAAGCAGGTCGATATCCTGGGCAACTTCCCACTGCCGGTGGAAGTTATTCCAATGGCGCGTAGCGCAGTGGCCCGTGAGCTGGTCAAACTGGGCGGTCGTCCGGAATATCGTCAGGGTGTGGTTACCGACAATGGTAACGTGATCCTTGATGTTCACGGCCTGGAAATTCTGGATGCTATTGCTCTGGAAAACGCCATCAATGCGCTTCCTGGCGTCGTCACCGTTGGCCTGTTCGCTAACCGCGGCGCTGACGTAGCGCTGATCGGTACCGCCGATGGCGTAAAAACTATCGTGAAATGATCTGATCCGGGGGGAATGACAATTTCCCCTGTTTTTTTTATTTAGGCCAAATTTGGTGACTTGTGTCACATTTACAACCCCTTCCTTATTAACATCCCACGTTTAGTTTCTGCTTTAGCATT
Source organism: Kluyvera cryocrescens NBRC 102467 (assembly GCF_001571285.1). Lineage (GTDB taxonomy): Bacteria > Pseudomonadota > Gammaproteobacteria > Enterobacterales > Enterobacteriaceae > Kluyvera > Kluyvera cryocrescens. The sequence continues at coordinate 68,476 of NZ_BCTM01000017.1, forward strand.
TTATGCTGGCATTTTGCTCTGCATGACGCTTCTTCATGACCCCGACGCAAACGTTCATATTGCCGCAATATTTATTTTTGATATGTTGCTTAGATGAACTTTCGTTCAGCACAACATCAGTAAAACAAAGACAGGACGGGGAAATGGCTAAGGTATCACTGGAAAAAGACAAAATTAAGTTTCTGCTGGTTGAAGGCGTGCACCAGAAGGCGCTGGATAGCCTTCGCGCTGCAGGTTACACCAATATCGAATTTCACAAGGGTGCGCTGGATACCGAACAGCTGAAGGAGTCGATCCGTGATGCTCATTTCATCGGCCTGCGATCCCGCACGCATCTGACGGCAGAGGTTCTCGCCGCCGCAGAAAAACTGGTCGCTATTGGCTGTTTCTGTATTGGTACTAACCAGGTTGATCTGAAAGCAGCGGCAAAACGCGGCGTGCCCGTGTTTAACGCCCCCTTCTCCAACACACGTTCCGTGGCGGAGTTGGTGATTGGCGAACTGCTGCTGCTGCTTCGTGGCATTCCAGAAGCTAACGCCAAGGCGCACCGCGGCGTGTGGAATAAGCTGGCTGCGGGCTCCTATGAAGCGCGCGGTAAAAAATTGGGCATCATTGGTTATGGCCACATCGGTACGCAGCTTGGGATTCTGGCTGAATCGCTGGGGATGCACGTCTTCTTCTACGACATCGAAAGCAAACTGCCGCTGGGCAATGCCACGCAGGTGCAGCATCTTTCCGATTTGCTGAACATGAGCGATGTGGTGAGCCTACACGTGCCGGAAAATGCGTCTACCAAGAACATGATGGGTGCGGAAGAGCTGGCGCTGATGAAGCCTGGCGCGCTGTTGATTAACGCCTCTCGCGGCACGGTTGTTGATATCCCGGCGCTGTGTGCGGTGCTGGCGAGCAAACACCTGGCCGGTGCCGCCGTTGACGTTTTCCCAACGGAGCCTGCAACTAATAGCGAACCGTTCACGTCGCCGCTGTGTGAATTCGACAACGTGATCCTGACTCCGCACATTGGGGGATCTACTCAGGAAGCGCAAGAAAATATCGGTCTGGAAGTGGCGGGCAAACTGGCCAAGTACTCCGACAATGGCTCGACGCTGTCTGCGGTGAATTTCCCTGAAGTATCGCTGCCGCTGCACGGCGGACGCCGTCTGCTGCACATCCATGAAAACCGTCCGGGCGTACTGACTGCGCTGAACCAGATCTTTGCTGAGCAGGGCGTCAACATTGCCGCACAGTATCTGCAAACGAACTCAGATATGGGTTATGTGGTTATCGATATTGAAGCGGAAGAAGATGTGGCCGAGAAAGCCCTACTGAGCATGAAGGCGATTCCTGGCACTCTGCGCGCTCGCCTGCTGTACTAATCTTTCCTTCACGGGCAGGCTAATGGCCTGCCCGTATTCCGTCTGCCCTCCCTGCGTCATCTCCCTTTCTGCAACCGATACATCTCAGTTACGAGCCTCGCCGCAAACGGTGATGAAAGGCTTCGCTGGGCCTTGTTCACGTGAGAAAGCCACTGACGATAGAGGCTCTGCATGGGGCTGATACGGAAGAGCCCCTACCGAAGCAGGGGCTCTTAAAAGGAAGGGATAATGATGAGACTCGTCATCATGCTGCTGATTCTGTTAATCATCGCTTGCCCAGCATATTAACAGTATTTACGCAGGAGGGAGGTTAGCCTCCCTCACCCTTTACCGGGGAATTTAGGTCAAAAATACAGCGCTGTCGATCGATGGAAAATGGCTACCACTGCCACACTTTGGCGGGGGTGACGACGGCGGGAAGGGGGATATCCCACTCTTCTACCGGCAGAGCTTCTACCTGCTGGCAGTCATGCGCGTAGCCAACGGGCTGAATGCCGTGCGCCTGCCAGTTTTGCAAGGTGCGATCGTAAAAACCGCCGCCCATGCCTAAACGCTGCCCGTGTTCATCAAAGGCAACCAGCGGGGTAATCAATACGTCAAGCTGATCTAGCGGCAGTACATCCCGTACGTCGAGTTTTGGCTCGCTGATTTTCAGGCGATTTGTCACTAGCTGACTTTGCGGATGATAGTGAAGGAAGAGCAAATTACCCGCACTAAACGGGTGCAGTACCGGTAAATACACGCGCTTGCCAGCCTGCCAGAGCTGTTCAATCAATGGTTGGGTATCGAGCTCACCGTCAAAGGACAAAAACACGGCGACGGTTTGCGCCATAACGACCGGAGGCCAGGCCAGCATACGGGCAGCGGCCTGTTGGCCAAACTCAATTTGTTGTGCTGAGGTGAGCGCACGACGACGCTGCCGGATAAACTGGCGAATGTCTTGTCGGGAGAGAATATGCACTGGAAGCTGTGTCATAACGACCGGTAGGTAGAAGGGGAATCTCCGAGATGCCGCCGCAGGCTGTAACCCTTGAACCCTTGGTTCAAGGTGAATGCGTCGTCACAGTTTTAAGGCTTCTCGGACGGACCGAGCATGCTCACCAACCATGGAGCGCCACATTCTTGTGGTATGAAATATCGGCTCAGGGGACTGGCCCGCTTGCGAACATCTCAGAGAAATTTTGTCTTCACAGTCACTCTACCATAGTAAACTGCAAAGTGTTATTCAAACTTTGGCCCTGACTTATCAGATGTGCGACCCTGGTCAAGCAACGCTTGTTCAATGGTCTGTTGCAGCATCCGAATGCGCTGTTCCATGCTGGAAGCATAGTCGCGCGTCTTCGCCTTTTCCTGAGTTAACTCGTAGCTGATGTTCAACGCGGCGATGAAAACCAGCTGCTCAGTATTTGTGACTCTAGTGCGTTCTTTCAGATCTTGCAACCGCTGATTCAGATCGTCCGCAGCCTGATTCAAAGCATCCCTTTGTTCAGGCGGGCAATTCACTCGCAGTGAACGGCCAAAAATATGGATATCGACGGGTTCTGCAGACATGCCACCTTCCTGCTGATTGACTGCGCGACCTTCACTCTCAGGATGTGAAGGGGCGACACTATAGCTACCCTGGTATGAACATACAAGCCCTTTTCTGGTATCTCCAGGGTCCAAAGTGGTAGCATATCATGAAATTCTCCCAACAATGACGAATGCGCATGTCTATACAGAACGAAATGCCGGGTTACACCGTGGTGAACCAGCAACTAAACCAACAAGGGGTGGGTCTGACGCCTGCTGAAATGCACGGCCTGTTAAGCGGCCTGCTGTGCGGCGGCAACAAGGACAGCTCCTGGCAGCCGCTGGTTCACGACCTGACCAACGAAGGTCTGGCCTTCGGTCACGAACTGGCCCAGTCATTGCGTGCAATGCATGCGGCAACCAGCGATGCGCTGGAAGATGACGGCTTTCTTTTTCAGCTTTATCTGCCCGATGGCGAGGACGTTAGCGTGTTTGAACGCGCCGATGCGCTCTCTGGCTGGGTGAATCATTTCCTGCTGGGGCTGGGTATGGTGCAGCCAAAGCTGGATAAAGTGAAAGACGAAACCGGCGAAGCCATTGACGATCTTCGTAATATTGCGCAACTTGGTTATGAAGAAGATGAAGACCAGGAAGAGCTGGAGATGTCGCTGGAAGAAATTATCGAATACGTTCGCGTAGCCGCGCTGCTGTGCCACGATACGTTCACCCGCCCGCAGCCGACAGCGCCTGAAGTTCAAAAACCAACATTACACTAACCGTACCAGCTCCGTTTACCGCGCAAAGACGCCGACGGGGCGCTTAGGGATTGAAAGGAGATGTCATGACACAGCAAGCGTTTCTCCGCCGTCGCCAGCAGCTGCTGGCGCAGATGAAGCCAGGTAGCGCGGCGTTGATTTTTGCCGCGCCAGAGGTGACTCGTAGTGCGGACTCCGAGTATCCCTATCGCCAGAACAGCGATTTCTGGTACTTCACGGGCTTTAACGAGCCGGAAGCCTTGCTGGTGCTGATTAAAAGCGATGACACTCACAACCATAGCGTTCTGTTTAACCGCGTCCGCGATCTGACGGCTGAAATCTGGTTTGGTCGTCGTCTAGGACAAGATGCGGCACCGGAAAAACTGGGTGTCGATCGCGCGCTGGCATTCAGCGAGATCAATCAGCAGCTGTATCAATTGCTGAACGGTCTGGATGTGATTTATCACGCGCAGGGCGAGTATAGCTGGGCGGATGAAATCGTCTTCACCGCATTGGATAAGCTGCGTAAAGGATCGCGTCAGAATCTGACCGCGCCGGATTCGATGATCGACTGGCGTCCTATGGTGCATGAAATGCGCCTGTTCAAAGACAGCGAAGAGATCGAAATCCTGCGTCGCGCAGGTGAAATCAGCGCGCTGGCGCATACCCGCGCAATGGAAAAATGCCGTCCTGGGATGTTTGAATATCAGTTGGAAGGAGAAATTCTGCATGAGTTCTCCCGCCACGGAGCCCGTTATCCGTCCTACAACACCATCGTCGGCGGTGGTGAAAATGGCTGTATCCTGCACTACACCGAAAATGAATCCGAGCTGCGCGATGGCGAGCTGGTGCTGATTGATGCTGGCTGTGAATACCTGGGTTACGCCGGGGATATCACCCGCACTTTCCCGGTCAATGGTAAATTCAGCCCGGCTCAGCGCGCGATTTATGACATCGTGCTTGCCTCGTTGCATAAAGCGCTTGAGCTGTATCGTCCCGGCACCTCTATTCAGGAAGTCACTACCGAAGTCGTGCGTATCATGGTGACTGGCCTGCAGGGGCTGGGGATCCTCAAGGGGGAAGTCGAACAGTTGATTGCCGATAATGCCCATCGCCCGTTCTTTATGCACGGCCTGAGCCATTGGCTGGGGCTGGATGTTCACGATGTCGGCGCGTACGGCGCCGATCGTTCTCGCGTGCTGGAGCCTGGTATGGTGCTGACCGTTGAGCCCGGCTTATACATTGCCCCGGATGCTGACGTGCCGGCGGAGTATCGTGGTATCGGTATTCGCATTGAGGATGACATCCTTATCACCGAAGACGGTAATGAAAACCTCACCGCGACGGTGGTGAAAACGGCCGACGAGATTGAAGCGCTAATGGCGGCGGCGCGCCAGCTATGAGCCTGATTATTGTCGGCGGTGGGATGACCGGCGCGACGCTGGCATTAGCCGTGTCGCACCTCACGGCTGGCCGCTTACCGGTTCATTTGGTTGAGGCTGCGGATATTAACGCCGCCCAGCATCCGGGGTTTGATGCCCGGGCGATTGCCTTGGCTGCCGGTACCTGCCAGCAGTTGGCGAAAGTCGATCTTTGGCAGGCTATCGCTGACTGCGCGACGCCTATCACGACCGTCCACGTGAGCGATCGTGGGCATGCTGGTTTTGTTACTCTTGATGCAGCCGACTACCGTCTGGCCGCGTTAGGAAATGTCGTTGAGCTGCACGATGTGGGGCAACGCTTATTTGGTTTGCTGCACAAAGCACGCGGCGTAACGCTGCACTGCCCATCAAGGGTGACGCAGGTGGTACGGCAAACCGACGGCGTCAGCGTCACGCTGGATAACGGCGAAACGCTGAATGGCAAACTGCTCGTGGCCGCTGATGGTTCGCGCTCGACGCTTGGCGAACAGTGCGGCATTCATTGGCAGCAGGAGCCTTACAACCAGGTCGCGGTCATCGCGAACGTGACCACTGCGGTTGCTCACCAGGGGCGCGCCTTCGAACGCTTCACCGAACATGGGCCGTTGGCGATGCTACCAATGTCGCAAAACCGCTGCTCGCTGGTGTGGTGTCATCCGCTGGCGCGTCATGACGAAGTATTAAGCTGGTCTGATGCGCGTTTTTGTCGTGAGCTGCAGCAAGCGTTCGGTTGGCGATTAGGCCGTATTACGCAGGCCGGTGCGCGCAGCGCTTATCCGCTTTCGTTGACCACGGCTACGCGAACCGTATCGCATCGCCTGGCGCTGGTCGGCAACGCGGCGCAGACGTTGCATCCGATTGCAGGTCAAGGATTCAATCTCGGTATGCGCGATGTGATGACGCTGGCGGAAACGTTGACGCAGGCGCATCACGCCCACCAGGATATCGGCGACTACGCGCTACTTTGTCAGTATCAACGCCAGCGCGCGGAGGATAAATCCGCCACCATCGGCGTCACTGATAGCCTGGTACATCTGTTTGCTAATCGCTGGGTACCGCTGGTTGTCGGGCGTAACGCAGGGCTGATGGCGATGGAATTGTTTACCCCTGCACGCGATTGGCTCGCGCAGCGGACGCTGGGCTGGGTCGCCCGCTAAGAGCAGTTAAGGAGTTAATGTGCAAAGTGTTGATGTTGCCATCGTAGGCGGTGGAATGGTCGGGCTGGCGGTGGCCTGCGGTTTACAGGGCAGCGGCCTGCGGGTAGCGGTACTGGAACAATCGCAGCCACAGGCGCTGGCCGCCGATGCGCCACCGGCGCTGCGCGTGTCGGCGATTAATGCCGGCAGCGAAAAACTGTTGTCAAAGCTGGACGTTTGGTCGGCCATTGTCGCTCAGCGTGCCAGTTGCTATCACGGTATGGAAGTGTGGGATAAAGACAGTTTTGGCCGCATCGCGTTTGACGATCGCAGCATGGGCTACAGCCATCTCGGCCATATCGTCGAGAATGCGGTTATCCATCAGGCCCTTTGGCAGAAAGCCGAACGCTGTGCCGACGTGACGCTGATGGCGCCTGCCGAACTCCAGCAAGTGGTGTGGGGCGAGAACGAAGCTTTTCTGACGCTGAAAGACGGCAACATGCTGACCGCTCGTCTGGTGGTCGGGGCCGATGGCGCCAACTCCTGGCTGCGCAATAAGGCTGATATTCCGCTGACCTTCTGGGATTATCGCCATCACGCGCTGGTGGCGACGGTACGCACTGAAGAGCCGCACGAAGCCGTTGCGCGTCAGTGCTTCCACGGAGAAGGGATCCTGGCGTTTCTGCCGCTGTCCGATCCACACCTGTGCTCTATCGTGTGGTCACTATCACCGCAGGAAGCTGAACGGATGCAGCAGGCCAGTGACGCCGATTTTAATCAGGCATTGAACATTGCCTTCGATAATCGTTTGGGGCTGTGTCAGGTCGAAAGTGAACGGCAAATCTATCCGCTGACTGGCCGCTATGCGCGCCAGTTTGCTGCTCATCGCCTGGCGCTGGTCGGCGATGCGGCGCACACCATTCATCCGTTAGCCGGGCAGGGCGTGAATCTGGGCTTTATGGATGCCGCGGAACTTATCGATGAGCTCAAACGCCTGCATGCGCAGGGCAAAGACATAGGGCAGCATTTCTATCTGCGCCGCTATGAGCGCAGCCGCAAGCACAGCGCTGCGCTGATGCTGGCGGGAATGCAGGGTTTCCGCGAACTGTTCGCGGGCGAAAACCCGGCGAAAAAACTGCTGCGTGATATTGGTCTGAAGTTGGCGGATACGCTGCCCGGAGTAAAACCGCAGTTGATTCGTCAGGCGATGGGTCTGAATGACCTGCCCGAGTGGCTTCGTTAAGCCGATCACACTTTTCCTCCCGGCGGCTCTGCCGGGGGGCTTCCCCCTCATTTGAAAAAATCTAATTTTACGCCATTTTTCGCATTAGATTTTTTAATCCACTCGTTTTCATGTTACGAAAAACACGCCTGCTTTTCCGCATGAAATATCATCTTATGCTGAATGTCTCGCCATTATTGTTAATTATATGTGGCGTATTTCGCTTTTTTGCAGTTGATCATTCTGTATGATTTTTGGCGGCTTTTGGTCATAAGCTAATGTGATGTCCCTTTTTTCCCGATGGTTTAGCACGGTGTTCGGTGGTAAGTTCAGGGAAAAGAGAACGTTTGCGTCGGCACCTGAAAGGGCGTCGTCGTTAGTTTTTGTGGTGCGATATATTCAACGAGGACATGATGGCTCAACAAACGCCTTTGTATGACCAGCACGTGTTATGTGGCGCGCGCATGGTAGATTTCCACGGCTGGATGATGCCGCTGCACTATGGCTCGCAGATTGATGAGCACCACGCGGTGCGTACTGATGCCGGGATGTTCGATGTGTCGCATATGACCATCGTTGATCTGCACGGCAGCCGGACCCGCGAGTTCCTGCGCTACCTGCTGGCGAACGATGTCGCCAAGCTCACCAAACCCGGTAAAGCGCTTTATAGCGGTATGCTAAATGCATCGGGTGGCGTAATTGATGATCTCATCGTTTACTACCTGACCGAAGATTATTTCCGCCTTGTCGTCAACTCAGCTACCCGCGAAAAAGACCTCTCCTGGATTACCCAACACGCCGAACCGTATGCCATTGATATCACTGTCCGTGACGACCTGTCGCTGATTGCGGTACAGGGCCCGAACGCCCAGGCGAAAGCAACCAGCTTGTTTAGCGATGAACAGCGTCACGCGGTTGAAGGGATGAAACCTTTCTTTGGCGTGCAGGCGGGTGATTTCTTTATCGCCACCACCGGCTACACCGGTGAAGCTGGCTATGAAATTGCGCTGCCGAAAGAGCAGGCCGCTGATTTCTGGCAGAAACTGGTGCAGGCGGGCGTGAAGCCTTGCGGTCTGGGCGCGCGCGATACGCTGCGTCTTGAGGCTGGCATGAACCTGTACGGCCAGGAGATGGACGAAAGTATCTCTCCGCTGGCGGCAAATATGGGCTGGACTATCGCCTGGGAGCCGGCTGAGCGTAACTTTATCGGTCGCGAAGTGCTGGAGCTGGAACGTGAGAAAGGCACCGAACAGTTGGTTGGCTTGGTGATGACTGAAAAAGGCGTGCTGCGCGGCGAACTGCCGGTCCGCTTTACCGATGCCAATGGCAACGCCCGTGAAGGGGTGATCACCAGCGGAACGTTCTCGCCGACGTTAGGCCACAGTATTGCACTGGCTCGCGTCCCGGCTGGAATTGGCGAGACGGCGATTGTGCAGATCCGTAACCGTGAAATGCCGGTGAAGGTCACGAAACCTATTTTTGTACGTAACGGTAAATCCGTAGCGTAACCCATTATTATTCTGGAGATTCTTTGATGAGCAACGTACCAGCAGAACTGAAATACAGTAAAGAACATGAATGGCTGCGCAAAGAAGCTGACGGCAGCTACACCGTCGGCATCACCGAGCACGCGCAGGAATTACTGGGCGACATGGTGTTTGTTGACCTGCCGGAAGTGGGTGCCACGGTGAGCGCTGGCGACGACTGCGCGGTAGCTGAGTCCGTTAAAGCGGCCTCCGATATTTACGCACCAATCAGCGGCGAAATTGTGGCCGTCAACGATGAGCTGGGCGACTCTCCGGAGCTGGTTAACAGCGAACCGTACGCCGGTGGCTGGATCTTCAAAATCAAAGCCAGCGACGAAGCCGAAGTTGCCGCGCTGCTGGATGCGACCGCATACGAAGCTCTGCTCGAAGACGAATAAATACGCTTCATACTTCGCGCTGCAGGCGCGTTGGCTGCGTTCGTTCAGCCCAGTCACGTACTTATGTACGCTCCTGGGCATTCACTTACTTGCCGCCTCCCTGCAACGTGAATTATTTTGCGTATTTGGCGTAGTTTGTAGGCCTGGTAAGCGAAGCACCACCGGGCAACTTAGTTAGACAATCACGATTCACCGCACGTTTCAGGAACCATCGCTCATGACACAGACTTTAAGCCAGCTTGAAAACCGTGGCGCGTTTATTGAACGTCACATCGGGCCGGATGCCCAGCAGCAGCAAGAGATGCTCAAAACAGTTGGCGCGGATTCATTAAACGCACTGATTGGGCAGATCGTGCCGAAAGATATCCAGCTTGCCACGCCGCCGCAGGTAGGCGACGCCACCACAGAATTCGCCGCGCTGGCGGAGCTGAAGGCGATTGCCGGCCGCAACAAGCGCTTTAAGTCATACATTGGCATGGGCTATGCCCCCGTGCAGTTGCCGCCGGTTATCCTGCGCAATATGCTGGAAAACCCGGGCTGGTATACCGCGTATACGCCGTATCAGCCGGAAGTCTCTCAGGGCCGCCTCGAAGCACTGCTCAATTTCCAGCAGGTTACGCTGGATCTGACCGGGCTTGATATGGCTTCCGCTTCGCTGTTGGATGAAGCGACCGCCGCCGCCGAAGCGATGGCGATGGCTAAGCGCGTGAGCAAACTGAAAAATGCGAACCGTTTCTTTGTGGCAGCCGACGTGCATCCGCAAACGCTGGATGTGGTCCGTACCCGTGCAGAAACCTTCGGCTTCGACGTGATTGTTGATGATGCAGCCAAAGCGCTGGATCACCAGGACGTGTTTGGCGTGCTGTTGCAGCAAGTAGGCACGACCGGTGAAGTTCACGACTACTCTGCGCTGATAGCAGAGCTGAAATCCCGCAAGGTGGTGGTCAGCGTTGCTGCAGATTTCATGGCGCTGGTGCTGTTAACTGCACCGGGTAAACAAGGGGCGGACATTGTCTTCGGCTCCGCTCAACGCTTCGGCGTACCGATGGGCTACGGTGGCCCGCACGCGGCGTTCTTTGCCGCTAAAGATGAATTCAAACGCGCCATGCCTGGCCGTATTATCGGCGTATCGAAAGATGCCGCTGGCAATACCGCACTGCGCATGGCGATGCAGACTCGTGAGCAGCATATCCGCCGCGAGAAAGCCAACTCCAACATTTGTACTTCCCAGGTTCTGCTGGCGAATATCGCCAGCCTGTACGCGGTATACCATGGCCCGGTTGGCCTGAAACGTATTGCTAACCGCATTCACCGCCTGACCGATATTCTGGCCGCCGGCCTGCAGCAAAAAGGTCAGAAACTGCGCCACACTCACTACTTTGACACGCTGTGTGTAGAAGTGGCAGATAAAGCCGCGGTGCTGGCGCGTGCGCAGGCTGCTGAAATTAACCTGCGTAGCGACATCCTGAACGCCGTGGGCATCACCCTGAACGAAACGACCAGCCGCGAAGATGTGCTGAGCCTGTTTAGCGTGATTCTGGGCGACAACCACGGCCTGGACATCGACACCCTCGACAAAGACGTGGCGCTCGATAGCCGCTCTATCCCGCAAGCGATGCAGCGTGATGACGCAATCCTGAGTCATCCGGTGTTTAATCGTTATCACAGCGAAACCGAGATGATGCGCTATATGCACTCTCTGGAACGCAAAGATCTGGCGCTGAATCAGGCGATGATCCCACTGGGATCTTGCACCATGAAGCTGAACGCCGCGGCGGAAATGATCCCAATCACTTGGCCAGAATTTGCTGAACTGCACCCGTTCTGCCCGGTTGAGCAGGCTGAAGGCTATCATCAGATGATCGGTCAGCTTTCCGATTGGCTGGTGAAGTTAACCGGTTATGACGCACTGTGCATGCAGCCGAACTCCGGCGCGCAGGGCGAATATGCCGGCCTGCTGGCGATTCGTCACTACCACGAAAGCCGCAACGATGGTCACCGTGATATCTGCCTGATCCCAAGCTCTGCGCACGGTACCAATCCGGCTTCTGCGCAAATGGCGGGGATGCAGGTAGTGGTGGTGGCCTGCGATAAGAACGGCAACATCGATCTGGCCGATCTGCGTGCCAAAGCAGAACAGCACGCGGCGAATCTCTCTTGCATCATGGTGACTTACCCGTCCACCCACGGCGTGTATGAAGAGACCATCCGTGAAGTGTGTGAAATCGTCCACCAGTTTGGCGGCCAGGTTTACCTCGATGGCGCGAACATGAACGCGCAGGTTGGTATTACCTCGCCGGGCTTTATCGGCGCGGACGTTTCGCATCTTAACCTGCATAAAACCTTCTGTATCCCGCACGGCGGCGGCGGCCCAGGTATGGGGCCAATCGGCGTGAAAGCGCACCTCGCACCGTTCGTTCCGGGGCACAGCGTAGTGCATATCGAAGGGATGCTGACCCGTCAGGGTGCGGTTTCCGCAGCACCATTCGGCAGCGCTTCTATTCTGCCAATCAGCTGGATGTACATCCGCATGATGGGCGCGGAAGGGCTGAAACAGGCAAGTCAGGTCGCCATCCTTAACGCTAACTACATTGCTACCCGTCTGAAAGACGCTTATCCGGTGCTGTACACCGGTCGCGACGGCCACGTGGCGCATGAATGTATTCTGGATATTCGCCCGTTAAAAGAAGAGACGGGGATCAGCGAGCTGGATATCGCTAAGCGTCTTATCGACTACGGTTTCCATGCGCCAACGATGTCCTTCCCGGTAGCGGGGACGCTGATGGTTGAGCCGACGGAATCAGAAAGCAAAGCCGAATTGGATCGCTTTATCGATGCCATGCTGGCAATCCGCAGCGAGATTGAGCGCGTGAAAGCCGGTGAATGGACGCTGGAAGACAACCCGCTGGTCAACTCTCCGCATACCCAGAATGAGCTGGTGGCAGAGTGGAACCACGGCTACAGCCGTGAAGTTGCCGTCTTCCCGGCGGGCATGGCGATCAAGTACTGGCCGACGGTGAAACGTCTTGATGACGTTTACGGCGACCGTAACCTGTTCTGCTCATGCGTACCGATGAGCGAATACCAGTAATCCGCGAGTGACACTATCTTTTAAAGGCGCTTCGGCGCCTTTATTTTTTGGGGAGAATGGGATGACACTTGCATTGGTAACCGGCGCGAGCCGGGGGATTGGACGGGCAACGGCGTTACAGTTGGCGCTGGAAGGCTATACGGTGGCGGTAAATTATCATCAGAATGCGCAGGCGGCGGATGCGGTGGTTAACGCTATTCAGGCGGCGGGGGGGAAAGCGTTTGCCGTGCAGGCGGATATTGGCGATGAACAGCAGGTTGAAGCCATGTTTAACCTGCTGGATAAACGGCCTGAACCTCTGACTGCACTGGTGAACAACGCCGGTATCCTGTTTACGCAAAGCCGCGTAGAAGCGCTGAGCGCCGAACGTATTAACCGGGTTTTAACGACGAATGTTACCGGCTACTTCCTATGCTGCCGGGAGGCGGTAAAACGCATGGCGGTACCGCATGGCGGTGCTGGCGGCGCGATTGTTAATGTCTCTTCGGCGGCGTCGCGGCTGGGGGCGCCTTTCGAATATGTCGATTATGCTGCCTCAAAAGGGGCGGTCGATACGTTGACGACCGGGCTGGCGCTTGAGGTGGCGGCGCAGGGCATTCGCGTCAACTGCGTGCGGCCGGGGCTTATCTATACCGAGATGCACGCTTCCGGCGGCGAGCCGGGCCGCGTTGACCGCGTGAAGTCGATGTTGCCCATGCAGCGCGGTGGCCAGCCGGAAGAGGTGGCGCAGGCGATTGTCTGGTTACTGAGTGAAAAGGCGTCGTACGTGACGGGCAGTTTTATTGAGTTGGCGGGCGGTAAATAGCGAAGTTAGCCCCTCTCCTCGTGAGCAGAGGGGCGAGTGATTACAGATTTTCGCCGTTGCTGGCGATCACTTCTTTGTACCAGTTGAAGCTCTTCTTGCGTGAGCGCGACATATCACCGGTACCGTCGTCATGCTTGTTGACGTAAATAAAGCCGTAGCGCTTGCTGTACTGCCCGGTTGTGAACGATACGCAATCGATGCAGCCCCACGGCGTATAGCCCATCAGGTCAACGCCATCGTAGGTGACGGCTTTCATCATCTCTTCGACGTGGGCACGCAGATAGTCGATGCGGTAGTCATCGTTGATGCTGCCGTCGGCTTCGACTTTATCGTACGCGCCGAAGCCGTTTTCCACGATAAACAGCGGTTTTTGGTAGCGTTCGTACAATTCACACAGCGAGTAGCGCAGGCCGACCGGGTCAATCTGCCAGCCCCAGTCAGAGGTTTTCACGTGTGGGTTTGGTACGCTGCCTTCAAAGCCAGAAATCGCGTCGCCGCTGCCACCTTCAGCCTTCACGGCGTTAGTCATGTAGTAGCTGAGTCCAAGGTAATCGCAGGTGCCTTCACGTAAGATGGCCTCATCGCCGGCTTCCATTTTGATATTAAAGCCGCGACGTTCCCACTCGTTTAGCACGTAGCGCGGGTAGTAGCCGCGCATCTGCACGTCGGTAAAGACATAGCGCTCACGCATTGATTCCTGCGCAAACATCACGTCTTCTGGTTTGCAGGAGAATGGATAGAGTGCCACCATCGCCAGCATACAGCCGACCTGCATTTCCGGGTTAATTCGGCGAGCGGCTTTCACCGCCAGCGCGCTGGCCACGAACTGGTGGTGCAGCACCTGGTACATGGTCTCTTCTGGGTTCTCATGCTCTGTATAGACCACGCCGGAACAGCAGTAGCCGAACAATGGTGCGCGCCAGTTGCGTTGGTTATTGATTTCGTTAAAGGTCATCCAGTATTTGACCTTGTGCTTGTAGCGTTCGAAAACGACTTCAGCGAAACGCACAAAGAAATCGACCACTTTGCGGTTGGTCCAGGCGCCGTATTCTTGTACCAGATGCAGCGGCATTTCGAAGTGGGAGAGGGTGATCACCGGCTCGATGTTGTATTTCAACAGCTCATCGAACATGTCGTCGTAAAATTTTAGCCCTTCTTCATTTGGCAGCGCTTCGTCGCCGTTAGGGAAGATACGGGTCCAGGCAATTGAGGTTCGGAAGCATTTGAAGCCCATCTCAGCAAACAGCTTGATGTCTTCTTTGTAGTGGCCATGAAAATCGATTGCTTCATGATTCGGATAATATTTCCCCGGCACCACTTCCTGAGTGATTTCGCGCGGAACGCCGTGGGCACCGCCGGTTAGCACATCACAGATGCTGGGGCCCTTGCCGCCTTTATTCCAGCCGCCTTCAACCTGGTGTGCGGCAACGGCGCCACCCTATAAAAAGTCTTTCGGTAAGGTCAGTTTTTTCATCTTTGCTATGCTCATATATTGGGCTTAATAACGCTGAGTCTAACAAAGGATAATTAAATGTCACGATATAACAAATTCCACCACAGGGAATATGTTACATCGAAAAAACACCCTGTATTTTTATGCTAATTTCTTCGCCAATTTACGACCAAGTGATTCCAGAATATAGATAACTGGGATCTGTGTCGTAATATCGTAGACGCCGCCTATGCGGGTTTGCGGGACGTGCCAGGAGAGATTAAAGTCGGCGAGTTTGGCCAGGCGCGAGTGCTCGTGGCTGGTGATGGACATGACTTTGCAGCGGTGCAGACTGAACTGTCCGGCAAAACGCAGAATTTCTTCCGTTTCACCAGAGACCGAGAGCACGATCGCCAGTGCATTTTTTGCCATATCATTGGTGACGGGAAAATAAGGGTCGTCGATATGGTTGCTGAATTTTCCAATATTAGAAAAGAATCGTGCACCATATTTTGCAAGTGAGCCTGAGGTCCCTGCACCGACAAAAATAATACGTTCGGATGAGAGAATAATATCGACTGCATGATCGAGCAGTTTATCAAACTCGTCATTATTCACGCCTTTGAAAAAACTGATGATCTCACTGGCGCCGAAATTAGCCTGCTGCGGTTCATCCTGTTCTAAATATAATTTAAAGCGTACGCGAAACTCTGAATACCCTTCACAGTTTAGCTTGCGGCAAAAACGCATCACCGTGGTCGTCGAAACGCCTGCCGCATCGGCCAGCTCGCGGATGGTCATATACATCACCGTATCACGATTTTTGATAACGTAGTGGTAGACCATCATCTCAAGATTATTGAGACTGGCGATAGTAGCGTGGGAGAATAGGCTCACGGTAGCGATACTCGTACAATTAAATCATCTACAGGGAATGATACCATGCAGCCTAACGACATCACTTTTTTTCAGCGCTTTCAGGCCGACATTCTTGCTGGGCGTAAGACCATTACGCTGCGCGATGCATCGGAGTCCCATTTTAAGGTTGGGGATGTGCTTCGCGTGGGGCGTTACGAAGATAACGGCTATTTCTGCACAATCCGCGTAGTGGCAACGTCAACGGTGACCATGGATACGCTGACGGATCGCCATGCCGAGCAGGAAAACATGACGCTGTCAGAGCTAAAGCAGGTTATCTCTGATATTTATCCGGGTGAAAATACTTTCTATGTCATTGAATTTAAATGCATTGATTGAAATAAGGTACACGTGTTAGTTGAATGATTTTGTTAACTTATTGATTAATCTGATTTTACAAAAAATCATCATTTTATTTTAGCTTACATGTGTTCACTGAAATCATTCTCAGTTACGCTAGGGTGTTTGTTCGATTTATCGTCCGCCCGGAGCGCGTAATGGATAAGAAGCCACTCATTCAGCAGGGATATTCTCTGGCAGAGGAAATTGCCAATAGCATCAGTCACGGTGTCGGTTTTGTATTGGGGATTGTCGGTTTGGTCCTGCTGCTGGTTCAGGCGATTGACGCCAACGCCAGCGCGACGGCTATCACGAGCTACAGCCTCTACGGCGGCAGTATGATCCTGCTGTTTCTTGCCTCGACGCTGTATCACGCCATCCCTTCTCAGCGTGCGAAGGTGTGGCTGAAAAAATTCGATCATTGCGCCATTTATCTGCTGATTGCCGGGACCTACACGCCGTTTTTGCTGGTTGGGCTGGATTCACCGCTGGCGCGGGGTCTGATGATTGTTATCTGGAGCCTGGCGCTGCTGGGGATCTTATTTAAGCTGACCATCGCACATCGCTTTAAAGTTCTGTCGCTGGTGACTTACTTAACGATGGGCTGGCTATCACTTATCGTGGTGTATCAACTGGCGGTGAAGCTGTCGATAGGCGGTGTGACGCTATTGGCGGTCGGGGGGATTGTCTATTCGCTGGGGGTTATTTTCTACGTCTGCAAGCGGATACCGTACAACCACGCTATTTGGCACGCGTTTGTGCTGGGCGGCAGCGCCTGCCATTTCCTGGCAATTTATCTGTATGTCGGGCAGGCTGCGTAGTTTCCCGTTGTTCCGGGCTACACTTTACGGGTAGCCCGGAGAAGGACTCGGTTACTCTTCGTCTAATGAATACGGCAGCGGCTTGATGCTCAGGGTATTTGCATCGTCGCGCACGCGGAAAACGCTGTCGGCTTCCATATCATTATTCATTACCACCTGCACCAGCAGTTGGCCATCTTCCAGCTGTACTGCGGCTAGCACGGTGCCGGTACGGCGCCAGTTGTCACCCATTTTCAGCTCGAGATCTTCGCCAGCCACCGGGACGCGTGCGGCAGAACCGGCCAGCGTCCACAGCGCACGCTTATTGGCACCACGGAATTTTGCACGAGCTACCATCTCCTGACCGGTATAGCAGCCTTTCTTAAAGCTGATACCACCCAGCGCCTGAATGTTGGTGGCTTGCGGGATAAACTGCGCGCTGTTTGCTTCGTCAATGATCGGCAGGCCGGCCTCAATGTCCAGCGCCAGCCACTGCTGGCTGTTGTTGAGCTGTGCTTCGCCGCGCAGCGCTTCCATCACGCGCTCGGCGGTGGCAACGTCGGTGACCAGCAGGAAACGCTCATCCGGATGAGCCAGCCACAGCAGCGATGTTTCTCCGTCCTGCACGCTTGGCTTTTCGGCTCCCGGCAGTTCGGCAAACAGATTCGCCAGCGCAGCACGCGCCTGGAAACCCGCCACGCCTAGCAGCACCAGATCGTCATTGGCGGCGATAGTCACTTTTGAGAAAACGGCATATTTTTTCAGCTGAGTCAGCTGCGCTTCGCGCACGCTGCGACGTTCGATGATGGCAAAACCGTCGTGACGGCGGAACAAACGCAGGTTGCTCCACATTTTGCCTTTCGCGTCGCAGTGGGCAACCAGCAGATGCTGGTGTTCGTTCATTTGCGCGACGTCAGCGGTAACCTGGCCTTGCAGGTACTTTTCGCTGTCGGCACCGGTGAGGGTCGCCAACGCCCAATCATCAAGCGTCATTAACGTCAGCGGTAAACGCGCTGAGGCGCAAGGCTGGCGTGGAGGAAAAGGAGTAAAAGCCATATGAGTGTCCTGAATTGAGTAACGAACGCGCTTATTCCCTCATGGTAAAAGAGATGTCCGCCATTGCAAGCGGTTTTGACGGCCGTTTTGTGCCGTTCGCGCGTTCAGCGAAGCGGGGCGTAAGAAAATGAATTCCATGCGTTTAATATGGTTTTTTTCTGAATATGACGCGCGTGACGTGAGATTCCAGTAAAGAAACTGCAAAAAACACGTTAAACTAGTAACAACGTAATGCTGGAAGGAAATTATGGACATCAATAATAAAGCCCGTATCCATTGGGCATGCCGCCGCGGTATGCGTGAACTCGACATCTCCATCATGCCGTTCTTTGAGCATGAGTACGACACGCTGAGCGATGAAGACAAAGCTATCTTTATTCGTCTGCTGGAATGCGACGATCCGGACCTGTTCAATTGGTTGATGAACCACGGTAAACCGGCCGATGCCAGACTCCAGCGTATGGTACAACTTATTCAGACACGGAATCGGGAACGTGGTCCTGTGGCAATCTGATTTACGCGTCTCATGGCGCTCACAGTGGCTCTCTTTACTGCTCCACGGCCTGGTGGCGGCTTTTGTGCTGCTGATGCCCTGGCCGTTGAGCTATACCCCGCTTTGGCTGCTGTTGCTGTCGCTGGTGGTGTTCGACTGCGTGCGCAGCCAACGGCGCATTCATTCACATCAAGGCGAGATTAAACTGCTGATGGACTCCCGTCTGCGTTGGCGCAATCAGGAGTGGGATATTCAGGGCGCGCCGTGGATGCTGAGCTCAGGCATGATGTTGCGTATTCGTCGCTGTGGCGGCGGTCGGCGTCACCATCTGTGGCTGGCGGCTGACAGTATGAATCCGGAAGAGTGGCGCGATCTGCGGCGTATTCTTTTGCAGCAGCCCGCGCCGAGTAAGCACTAAGAGAACTGTTCGGCCATTTCGCCGAGAATCTGCTCGCACCAGCTCTGAATGCGTTCATCGCTCAGATCGTATTGGTTCGTTTCATCCAATGCGAGACCGACAAACAGCTGCCCGTCGGCGATAACCGGTTTCGGGCTGGTGAACTCATACCCTTCCGTTGGCCAGTAGCCGACAAATTTCACCGCTTTGGTGGCCAGCTTATCGTGCAGCATGCCCAATGCGTCGAGGAACCACTCGCCGTAGCCTAGCTGGTCGCCCATGCCATAGAGTGCGACGATTTTACCTTCCAGATTCAGCGTATCCAGCTGTTCCCAGACGGCTTCCCAATCTTCCTGAATTTCACCGAAATCCCAGGTTGGGATCCCGAGAATGAGCACATCGTATTGCTCCATTAAGGCTGGAGAATCATCTTTTAGATTGTGTAATGTGACCAGTTCCGGCCCGATAATGTCGCGAATTTTTTCCGCTGCCATTTCGGTATAGCAGGTGCTGGAACCATAAAAAAGGCCAATATTCATGACGTACAGCTCTCGATTCTTGCGATGACGATGCCGCTAGTGTACCAGAAAGGCATCTGATTCAGGCATAATGGTGCTGATTAAACACGCACAGGAGCCGATGTGGACAAGGACCTTGCACGAATCGAGCAGTTTCTCGATGCGCTGTGGCTGGAGCGAAATCTGGCGGAAAATACCCTCAGCGCCTATCGTCGCGATCTGACGATGGTGGTGGAATGGCTGGCGCATCGCGGCCTCACGCTTGAGAGCGCGCAAAGCGACGATCTGCAAAACCTGCTCGCCGAGCGTCAGCAGGGCGGCTATAAGGCGACCAGCACGGCACGACTGCTTAGCGCCATGCGTCGCTTCTTTCAGCATCTGTATCGTGAAAAGATTCGTCCTGACGATCCCAGCGCGCTGCTGGCATCGCCTAAACTTCCCCAGCGGCTGCCGAAGGATCTCAGTGAGGCGCAGGTAGAACGGCTGCTGCAGGCGCCGGTGGTGGATCAACCCCTTGAGCTGCGCGATAAGGCTATGCTTGAGGTACTGTATGCGACCGGTCTTCGCGTTTCCGAGTTGGTCGGCCTGACGATGAGCGATATCAGCCTGCGTCAGGGCGTCGTTCGAGTGATCGGGAAAGGTAATAAAGAACGGTTGGTTCCGTTAGGGGAAGAAGCCGTCTATTGGGTCGAGAACTGGCTAGAGCACGGTCGTCCGTGGATGCTAAACGGCGTAGCCATTGACGTCTTGTTCCCCAGCCAGCGTGCGCAGCAAATGACCCGTCAGACCTTTTGGCACCGTATTAAGCACTACGCCCAACTGGCCGGGATTGATAGCGAGAAGCTGTCACCGCACGTTTTACGCCACGCCTTTGCGACGCATTTGCTAAACCACGGCGCGGATCTGCGCGTGGTGCAAATGCTGTTAGGGCATAGCGATCTGTCGACCACTCAAATTTATACGCACGTCGCGACAGAGCGCCTGCGTCAACTTCATCAACAGCACCATCCGCGAGCATGATGCTGATTTAAAAGGACAGTTTATGAAACAAGGTTTAATGATGTTTACCCTGCTGGCCGCCGCTTTTTCCGGCGTAGCGCATGCTGACGATGCCGCGATTAAGCAATCTCTGGCAAAACTGGGTGTGCAGAGCACCGATATCCAGCCTGCCCCAGTTGCCGGTATGAAAACCGTGCTGACCAACAGCGGTGTGCTGTACGTTACCGATGATGGTAAGCACATCATTCAGGGGCCAATGTATGACGTGAGCGGCGCACAGCCGGTCAACGTGACGAACGGCCTGCTGATGACCCATCTGAAAGCGCTGGAAAAAGAGATGATCGTCTACAAAGCGCCGCAGGAAAAACACGTGATCACCGTCTTTACCGACATCACCTGTGGTTATTGCCACAAGTTGCATGAAGAGATGAAAGACTACAACGCGCTGGGCATCACCGTGCGCTATCTGGCCTTCCCACGCCAGGGCGTGCAAAGCCAGGCTGAGCAGGACATGAAAGCTATCTGGTGTGCTAAAGACCGCAACAAGGCGTTTGATGATGCGATGAACGGCAAAGGCGTACAGGCGGCGACCTGTGATCTCGACATTGCCAATCACTACGCGCTGGGCGTGCAGTTTGGCGTTAACGGAACGCCAGCGATTGTGCTTAACGACGGCTATGTGGTTCCCGGTTACCAGGGGCCGAAAGAGATGAAAGCTTTCCTCGACGAACATCAAAAACAGACCAGCGGTAAATAACTCGCGTGAAACCACAGACTCAACTGCGCCGCCGTGAGGTGGACGATTCAATCACGTTACCGGAAGAACTTTCGCCGCTGCTGCGCCGTCTGTACGCCAGCCGCGGCGTGAAAACACCGGACGATCTGCAACGCGGCCTGAAGGGCATGTTGCACTGGCGTGACCTGACGGGCGTTGAAAAAGCCGTCGAGATGCTGCACGACGCGTTCGAGAAAAATTTGCGCATTATGGTGGTGGGCGATTTTGACGCCGATGGCGCGACCAGCACCGCGCTGAGCGTTCTGGCGCTGCGCGCGATGGGCTGCCGAAGCGTGGAATATCTGGTGCCGAACCGCTTCGAAGACGGCTATGGCTTAAGTCCGGAGGTGGTCGATCAGGCTCACGCCCGCGGCGCGCAAATGATCATGACGGTGGATAACGGGATCTCTTCTCACGCCGGCGTTGATCATGCCCATAAGCTGGGGATCGGCGTGCTGGTTACCGATCACCACCTGCCGGGCGATACGTTGCCCGATGCGGATGCGATGGTTAACCCGAATCTCGCCGACTGTCCTTTCCCGTCAAAATCGCTGGCGGGCGTCGGCGTGGCGTTCTACCTGATGCTGGTGCTGTGTAATCATCTGAAGGCAAAGGGATGGTTTGAGGCCCGCGGTATTGCCGTGCCCAAAATTGTTGAATTCCTCGACTTGGTGGCATTAGGCACCGTGGCCGATGTGGTGCCGCTGGATACCAATAACCGTATTCTCACCTGGCAGGGCTTAAGCCGTATTCGCGCTGGCGTCTGCCGTCCCGGCATTAAAGCGCTGCTGGAGATCGCCAATCGTGATGCCGCAAAACTGGTGGCAAGCGATCTCGGGTTTGCGCTCGGTCCACGCCTGAATGCCGCCGGGCGTTTAGACGATATGTCGGTCGGTGTGGCATTACTGCTGTGCGATAACCTTGGCGAAGCGCGCGTGCTGGCCAACGAACTGGACGCGTTAAACCAAACGCGCAAAGAGATTGAGCAGGGCATGCAGGCGGAAGCGCTGACCCTGTGTGAAAAACTGGAACGCAGCAGCGACGAGCTGCCGGGCGGGCTGGCAATGTACCACCCGGAGTGGCACCAGGGTGTTGTGGGCATTCTGGCTTCACGCATTAAAGAACGTTTCCATCGTCCGGTGATTGCGTTTGCGCCGGCGGGTAACGGTCAGCTCAAAGGTTCCGGGCGTTCCATTCAGGGGCTGCATATGCGCGATGCGCTGGAGCGTCTGGATACCCTCCATCCTGGGCTGATGTTGAAATTTGGCGGTCACGCGATGGCAGCGGGGCTCTCATTGGAAGAAGCGCGCTTCGAGGAGTTCCAGCGGCACTTTGGCGATCTGGTCACTGAGTGGCTGGATCCGGCGCTGTTACAGGGGGAGATTCTCTCCGACGGTGAACTGACGTCGCAGGAGATGACCATCGAGATGGCGCAGATGCTGCGCGAAGCAGGCCCGTGGGGACAAATGTTCCCTGAACCGCTGTTTGACGGCCGTTTCCGCCTGCTACAACAGCGGCTGGTCGGTGAGCGGCACCTCAAGGTGATGGTCGAGCCAGTGGGCGGCGGCCCGCTGCTGGATGGTATCGCATTTAACGTCGATACCGCCGTCTGGCCGGATAATGGGGTGCGGGAAGTGACGCTGGCCTATCGGCTGGACATCAACGAATATCGCGGCAACCGCAGCTTACAGCTGATCATCGAGAATCTCTGGCCAATTTAGCGTCTCTTAGACTGTAATTAAGGGCGGGAATCCGCTAAGATTCCGCTCTTATAACCGCATTTTTCTCGTCCATTAAAAGAAAATAGACCATGTTTGAAATAAACCCGGTAAATAATCGCATTCAGGACCTCACGGAGCGCTCCGACGTTCTTAGGGGGTACCTTTGACTATGATGCCAAGAAAGAGCGTCTGGAAGAAGTAAACGCCGAGCTGGAACAGCCGGATGTCTGGAACGAACCCGAACGCGCGCAGGCGCTGGGCAAAGAGCGTTCTTCCCTTGAAGCCATCGTCGATACCCTCGATCAGATGTCTCAGGGTCTGGAAGATGTTTCTGGCCTGCTGGAACTGGCCGTAGAAGCCGACGACGAAGAGACCTTTAACGAGGCCGTTGCCGAGCTCAATACGCTGGAAGAGAAGCTGGCACAGCTGGAATTCCGTCGTATGTTCTCCGGTGAATACGACAGCGCGGATTGCTACATCGATATCCAGGCCGGTTCTGGCGGTACTGAAGCGCAGGACTGGGCAAGCATTCTCGAACGCATGTATCTGCGTTGGGCAGAAGCGCGCGGCTTTAAAACCGAAATTATTGAAGAGTCCGAAGGTGATGTGGCCGGGATTAAATCCGTGACCATCAAAGTTTCTGGTGACTATGCCTACGGCTGGTTACGTACCGAAACCGGCGTTCACCGTCTGGTGCGTAAAAGCCCGTTTGACTCCGGTGGCCGTCGCCATACCTCGTTCAGCTCCGCATTCGTTTACCCGGAAGTGGATGACGATATTGATATCGAGATTAATCCAGCGGATCTGCGTATCGACGTTTACCGCGCTTCCGGTGCCGGTGGTCAGCACGTTAACCGTACGGAATCTGCGGTGCGTATCACCCACATTCCAACTGGGATCGTAACGCAGTGCCAGAACGACCGTTCACAGCACAAGAACAAAGACCAGGCCATGAAGCAGATGAAAGCCAAGCTTTATGAACTGGAAATGCAGAAAAAGAATGCAGAAAAACAGGCGATGGAAGACACCAAGTCGGACATTGGCTGGGGGAGTCAGATTCGCTCCTACGTACTGGACGATTCCCGCATTAAAGACCTGCGCACCGGGGTAGAAACCCGTAATACGCAGGCGGTACTGGACGGAAGTCTGGATCAATTTATCGAAGCAAGCTTGAAAGCAGGGTTATGAGGAACCAACATGTCTGAACAAAACGCACAAGGCGCTGACGAGGTAGTCGATCTTAATAACGAAATGAAGGCACGCCGCGAGAAGCTGGCTGCACTGCGTGAGCAGGGTATCCCGTTCCCAAATGATTTCCGTCGTGACCGTACCTCAGACCAACTGCACGCTGAATTCGATAGCAAGGAAGGCGAAGAGCTGGAAGCGCTGAACATCGAAGTGTCCGTGGCTGGTCGTATGATGACTCGCCGTATTATGGGTAAAGCGTCTTTCGTTACCCTGCAGGACGTTGGCGGCCGTATTCAGCTGTACGTCGCCCGTGACGATCTGCCGGAAGGTATCTACAACGAGCAGTTCAAGAAATGGGACCTCGGCGATATCCTGGGCGCAAAAGGTAAACTGTTCAAAACCAAAACCGGTGAACTGTCTATCCACTGCACCGAGCTGCGTCTGCTGACCAAAGCACTGCGCCCGCTGCCGGATAAATTCCACGGTCTGCAGGATCAGGAAGCGCGCTACCGTCAGCGTTACCTGGACCTGATCTCCAACGATACGTCCCGTAACACCTTCAAAGTGCGTTCCCAGATTCTGGCCGGCATCCGTGAATTCATGGTTGGCCGCAACTTTATGGAAGTGGAAACCCCAATGATGCAGGTGATCCCAGGCGGTGCGTCTGCCCGTCCGTTCATCACCCATCATAACGCGCTGGATCTGGACATGTACCTGCGTATTGCGCCGGAACTGTACCTGAAGCGTCTGGTGGTTGGTGGTTTCGAACGCGTCTTCGAAATTAACCGTAACTTCCGTAACGAAGGTATTTCTGTTCGTCATAACCCAGAGTTCACCATGATGGAACTCTATATGGCGTATGCGGACTATAAAGACCTGATCGAACTGACTGAGTCCCTGTTCCGTACTCTGGCGCAGAACATTCTGGGCAACACCGCGGTGCCTTACGGCGACCAGACTTTCGACTTTGGTAAGCCGTTCGAAAAACTGACCATGCGTGAAGCTATCAAGAAATACCGTCCAGAAACCGACATGGCTGACCTGGATAACTTCGACTCCGCGAAGGCCATTGCTGAAAGCATTGGCGTTCACGTTGAGAAGAGCTGGGGCCTGGGCCGTATCGTGACCGAGATCTTCGAAGAAGTTGCCGAAGCGCACCTGATTCAGCCAACCTTCATCACCGAGTACCCGGCAGAAGTTTCTCCGCTGGCGCGTCGTAATGATGAAAATCCAGAAATCACTGACCGCTTTGAATTCTTCATCGGCGGCCGCGAAATCGGTAACGGTTTCAGCGAGCTGAACGATGCTGAAGATCAGGCGCAGCGCTTCCAGGATCAGGTTAACGCGAAAGAAGCGGGCGATGACGAAGCGATGTTCTACGACGAAGACTACGTTACCGCGCTGGAACATGGCCTGCCGCCAACCGCTGGCCTGGGCATCGGTATCGACCGTATGGTGATGCTGTTCACCAACAGCCACACCATCCGTGACGTGATTTTGTTCCCGGCAATGCGTCCGGTAAAATAATCGCCATTGCGAAAAGCAAAAACCCGGCAATGCCGGGTTTTTTTATGCCTGCGCTCTGGCGCCTAGCTTCGTTTGGCGAAGCGGATAAAAGCCAGCCGCGCGTTTTCGTCCGCCGCTTCCATCACCATCCACGGACTAAATGCCCACGGCGTCAGCGTCAGGGCTTGCAGCGTATCGGCCAAATCACACCATTGATGCTCCATGACCTCATCATTGTTTGCCTGCACGTCGCTGGTCACGCGCGCGGCATATACCGGGCAGACCTCGTTTTCAACGATACCGTTGGGCGCCACGGCGCGATAGCGGAAGTCAGTGGCAATCGGGGTAATGTCGGCAATCTCGACCCCTAGCTCAAAACGACAGCGGCGGGTGATCGCCTGCTCGAAGGTTTCGCCTTGCTGTGGATGACCACACACTGAATTGGTCCAAACGCCGGGCCAGGCGACTTTGCTCAGCGAACGTCGGGTGGCCAGCAGTTGGCCGCTGTCATCGAATAACCAGCATGAGAAGGCAAGATGCAGCGGAGTGGAGAGGGTGTGAGCGGCGTACTTTTCCAGAATGCCTGAAGGTTTATCGTGCTCATCGAGCAAAATGACATGTTCGCCAGTCATGACTACTCCTGAAAATGAAAGATGACCCGGCATAAACCCACCGGGTCATATACTCAGGCGACCAGCGTAGCCCATAAATGGGAAAAAGGCATTACCAAAACAAGCCCTGGCAACATGTTGGCAACCGGGAAAAGCTTAATGTTACAGATGCGCAACCCGGTGGCCACCATCAGCAAACCGCCAGCGCAGGAGAAGTCCGCCATCATGGACGGCGAAATCATCGGCAGCAGGAAAACCGCAAGCATTGCCAGCGCCAGCTGGATAATTAACTGCGGGATCGCAATAGTCATCACCGCGTAGCCGAGCAGGGTGGCAAAAATCCCGGCGGTAAACAGATCCAGAATGGTTTTGATGTACAGGATCGACGGATCGCCACTCATGCCCTCGGTCATTGCCCCGAAAACGCCGGTGCCGCTGGCGCAAAACAGCACCAGAATCGCCACGAACTTCTCAGTAAACTCTTCGTGGCTTAAGCCTTGAACCGGCGGCAGTACTTTATTGATTAGGCCACGGGTTGAGCCCGCAACTTTGCCGATCCCGCTTTCCAGATGCAGCAGCTCGCCAATCAGCGCACCGACGATCATCGCCAGCACCACCGCAGGCATGTATTTCACTTTTAACACCAGGGTGATACCCAGACCAACGGAGCAGAGGCCGAAGGTCATCGGCAGCGCCGTTTTCACGCGCTCCGGAAGCTTCCCTCCCGCCAGCGCACCAACAAGCCCGCCAATAATGATGGCGGAACCATTTACATAAGGGCCGATTAACATGGAAATAGTGTCCTTTTAGCATGAGCCGTCGTGGCGTAGCGATCCTTCGCCCCAGCGTGGAATGTTTTCCACGTCGATGTCGAACAGGTCGAGGGCGCGACTCACGCTATGCGTAATGATGTCGTCCGCGGTCTGCGGACGCTGATAAAGCGCCGGCACCGGCGGGAAGAGGATCCCTCCCATCTCGGTAACGGCGGCCATATTGCGAATATGACCAAGATTGAGCGGCGTTTCGCGGGCCAGCAGCACCAGACGGCGGCGTTCTTTTAACACCACGTCCGCCGCGCGCGTCAGCAGATTATCGGTAAGGCAATGGGCAATGGCACCCAGCGTTCGCATCGAACAGGGAGCAACCAGCATCCCCAGCGTTTTAAACGATCCGCTGGCGATAGATGCGCCAAGATGACCTATCGGGTGTACGACGTCAGCCATCGCCATCACTTCATCCAGACGATAGTCGGTTTCCAGCACGCAGGTTTTCTCAGCGCCTTTTGAAACCACCAGATGAACTTCCAGCGGCAGCGGTTGCAGCAGCTCCAGCGCTTTCACGCCGTACTGAAAACCGGATGCTCCGCTAATGCCGATAATGATGCGGGGTGTCATTGTCGATTCCTCCTACTCGAAGTCTGGCAGGAAGCGTTTAACGTCCACTTCTTTAAATTTCGAACGTTCAAAGTGATGCTTCAGATGGAACGGTACGGTGCAATCGAAAATGGTTTTGCAGGACATCCCCTGCTGCAAAATACTCGGGCTGTACTCCGGCACCTGTGAAGGATCCAACGGATGGCAGCGCACGCCAGGAATGGTGAGAGTATCGATATCCCCCTGATAACGAGTCTGCATGGCCCACAGCACATCGTCGCTGTCGAAGATATCCACGTCCTCATCCACCAAAATGACATGTTTGAGTTCTGGGAAGGCGGAGAAGGCCAGCAGCGCGGCCTGGCGCTGGCGGCCTTCATCGGCCGGGGAGAATTTCTTAAACTGCATCACGGCAAGTAGCTTACCGCCGCCCGCCGAGTGGGCGAAAACGTTCAGCAGTTTGCCCGGCATTGCGCGGCCGACCATGTCGAGAATACTGGCTTCAGTTGGAATGCCCGCCATATTGACATGCTCTTCGCCAGGCCCGACGGTAGTACGCCAGATTGGCTGATGGCGGTGGGTTACGGCTTTCACTTTGATAACCGGTAGCGCGTCTTTTGATTCACCGGTATAGCCCGGAAATTCCGGCATCGCTCGCCCGGTATCGGTATTCTGATCTTCCCGCACCCGCACGTTTGGTAGCAGTTCGCCTTCGATAATGATCTCGGCGTGGGCAATGGCTTTTTCATTGATGGTCAGGCAGTTGACCATTTCCACCGCCTGGCCGCGCAGGGAACCTGCAATGCTGAGTTCATCAAAGCCCAACGGCGTGGTCGGCGGTTCGAAGCAGGCGGCAATCTCAATGGCCGGGTCGACGCCAATGCTAATTGAGATGGGCAACGGCTGGCCGAGCTCTTCTGCCTTCATGCGGAAAGCATCAATATGACGACCGGGAGTGAGCCACATAGAGAGCTCGTCGCGGCTTTGCACGCACAGGCGGTGGATGGTGATATCCGATTCGTGGGTCAGCGGATCGGAGGCGTAGCACAGCCCCATGGTGATATACGGGCCGGCGTCCTCTTCCGTATTGGTCGGTGCTGGCAGCAGTGTCCGGAGATCGAAATCAGCGTCGGTTGCCAGATGCACCACTTCCTGGGCGACGGCTTTTCCCGTCGTCAGGACCGGTGGAATCGGGCTTTGCACCGAGTCTTTCAGCAGATGCCCCAACTTCTCCGGCGGGCAGTTGAGGAAGTGGCTGACGCGCTTACGTGAGCCATTAATGCCGATGGCGACGCTGATATCATCAAAGCCTTTGATTTTATTGAATACCATAGCCGGGCCGTTTTTACGCGTTGGGCGCTGGCAGGTACCACCGGCACCCACATAGCGGTAAACGCCGGAGAGTTCGGCATGTGGGTCAACTTCGGTGTCGGTTTCAACGTATTCGCCCGGCAGCGTTTTCAGCAGCGCCAGCGCCGAGCGGAGGTCGCGTACGGTAGGGGTATTTTTCACAGTATATTCCTGTTGATCATCGCGAAAGCATGTTTGCGCTTACCCTATTCCTTACCCTTTTCAGGGGCAAATACCGTTTTGCTGGGTCTGGGAAGAT
Organism: Kluyvera cryocrescens NBRC 102467; assembly: GCF_001571285.1. Taxonomy (GTDB): domain Bacteria; phylum Pseudomonadota; class Gammaproteobacteria; order Enterobacterales; family Enterobacteriaceae; genus Kluyvera; species Kluyvera cryocrescens. Next base: position 97,453 of record NZ_BCTM01000017.1, read on the forward strand.
CAAAAAGAGGGGACTACACCCGTAGGAATATCATGCGTACACTAAAATAATGCGATTCTGGAGACGGGTACGAGATGGATTTAAAACGACTACGGTATTTTTGTCGGGTGGTGGAGCAGGGGTCCATTAGCCAGGCCGCAAAGGTGCTGAATATGGCGCAGCCGCCGCTGAGTAAGCGTATTCAGGAATTGGAAGATGAACTGCGCACGCCGCTATTTTTACGTCACGGTAACCGTATTGAGCCCACCGAGGCGGGTTTTTTCCTCTACCGTAAAGCCTGCGAGATCCTGCGCCAGGTGGAGGATGCCGCGCGTGAAACCACGGAGATTGCGCAAAAAGACCGGCCTTATTTTCGCTTTGGCATGAGCCATCTTTTTCAGTCTTACTTCAAGCCGCTGCTGTTGGCGCTGTATCAGCGCTACCCGGAAATTGAAATTAATATCTCGGTGACGGACTCCAGCCACCTTGAGGGGCTGTTAAACGAAGGGGCTATCGATCTGGCTTTTATTCAGCGCCCTTACCGCAGTGAGGGATTTGACTTCGTCTCCTTCGACCCGGTTAAGCTGGTGGCCGTCATTAATAAGCAGTGCCTGCCCGAACCGCCGGCGAACCCGTTTGATTATCATGCGCTGGGCCAGATGCCGCTGGTGTTGCTTCACCGTGCGAAAGATTCCGGTACCTATGAAATGCTCATCGATCTGTTCCGAAAATCCGGCGTCGACCCTAAAGTTATCATGCATATTACCCAGCCTGGGGTGATCCTCGATTGGCTGGAGTCAGGTCTTGCCGCCGCAACATTGCTGCCTTCATCAGAGGTGTGTGCAGAGACGCTTAAACAGTGTTACGTCGTGGATGTCTTCCCTTCGCCGCAGATATTTTATCCGGCGATGGTGAAAATGCCGGGCGTTAACTGGTGCTCGCAGGTCATGGAACTGGTAGCTGAAGGCTATCCCTTTCCCGGGCGCTAGCGCGACGGGTGGTTTAGCATCCGTCGTTACCCTGCTATGATAGAGCCCCACCATTCATTACCTGAGGATTCGTTTTGCGAGCAGGACGCCAAATCACTTCCCCAATCCGCCTGTTGATGTGCCTGATTATTGGGTTCGCACTCTCTGGTTGTGCGGGTAACTCGTCCAAATCAGAGGGCAGCTACAGTGGTTCGGTTTACACCGTGAAACGAGGCGATACGCTTTCGCGTATTTCTCGCATGACAGGAACCAGCGTGCGGGATTTGGCGCGCATGAACGGTATTTCTCCGCCTTATACCATTGAGATTGGGCAAAAGCTGAAGGTTAGCGGGGCGTCGAAATCGTCAGGCAGCAAAAAGTCATCCTCCCAGACGGCAAAAGTCACGCCATCATCAGCGGTACCGAAATCGTCCTGGCCTCCTGTGGGCCAACGCTGCTGGCGATGGCCGGCGAGTGGCAAAGTGGTCATGACTTACTCCACTTCGGAAGGCGGCAACAAAGGGATTGATATTGCCGGTAGCCGCGGCCAACCGGTTTATGCGGCTGGCGCAGGTAAGGTGGTCTATGTCGGCAACCAGCTACGCGGCTACGGTAACCTGGTGATGATTAAGCATAATGAAGATTACATCACCGCCTATGCGCACAACGATAAGCTGATGGTGAATAACGGGCAAAACGTGAAGATTGGCCAACAGATTGCCACGATGGGTAGCTCTGACGCTGATTCTGTTAGGCTGCACTTCCAGATTCGCTATCGTGCGACGGCTATCGACCCGCTGCGTTATCTACCGCCGCAGGGCAGTAAGCCGAAGTGCTAAACGGTTAATTTATCGTCACTTAGTCACGTAAAGCCTTGCCAGACGAGGAGTAAAGTTTATAATGCTCCTCGCACACCTTTGCGGGCGTAGTTCAATGGTAGAACGAGAGCTTCCCAAGCTCTATACGAGGGTTCGATTCCCTTCGCCCGCTCCAAAAACCTCATTAAGCCAATCCAATTCAAACTAACCCAGATAGCAAAAGCGCAACGGTTCTATGGTTTGTTGGACTCAACGTTCCCCATTCGGATGTATTCGCGCGGTAAGCGATATTCCTAACGATGCTAGAGGAATTTCACTTAAAACCCCACCAATATCTGTACTTGCAGGAAAGTCCTTTTTTAGTATCCTAATGCCGCGAACAAAAATGAATAAACCATCACGCATGGGAATTATTATTTCGATATCAATAATTTCTCCCGGCTATTTTTAAGTGATAAGCAGGGGTTTATGCAAATCCTTATTCCCTGACTTATTATAGGCTCTGGTTAAATCGATAATGAGATGGCGCTAAAGTCAGATGTTATTATCGCGGTTTTCCAGACATCGCTGTTTTTATTTTAAAAGAATAAATATGGCTTCTGCGTGTTATTCAGCTATGATATTTTTCCTGTTCGCAACCAATATAATAATCAATATTATCTTAAAGAAATGGAAATTTGATCATGATAAAGGTATTAATGGCGGGTGTACTTCCTTTGGTATTTATCGTTGGCTGTGCAGGAAATAATAACTCACATAAGGTGAAGTCGGTTAGTGGTGGTTCACTGGATGTTGCAACTATCTTTGCACCTGAAGACATGAACGATAACCGCCATCCGGACATAAAGCTACGCGAAGTTACGCCAATGCACTCAGGGGCTGGAATGGGGTTAGCCGTATTGGGCGCCGCTTTTGGTGGTGTGATCAGCAGTGGAGCCTTTGATAAGGACAATTATAAAGGGACGACAATCGATGCGATGCCTGAGCCGACCGCCCGCTATTTGGGGCCAAAAGCGGATATGAAAATCCAGAGTTGGCTGGAAAAAAATGCTAACGGTTATGCTTATACCCAGCCTCTGTTTATTGCGGCCGCTCAGTGGTCACTGGTTTATACTGATATGTCCGCGAACAACAGCAACTATGATTTAACTTATCGGGTGAAGTTTTACAAACGACCTGAGGGCGGGAATATGTTTAGCGCATTTATTGTGTCCGAGTGCGCGCCTACCCGTAAGACGGCGCCATTGAGCGAGTGGCGAGCCAATAATTACGATAAGGTTACTCAGGAAACGCAAAAAATGATGGATGCCTGCGTGCTGGAGCTTGAAAACCAACTTCCTCGGCTGTTAAAAAAATAACCGTCAACGAGCCCATCAGAATGCTGATGGGCTCGTTACTGTTGCGCTAATTCATCACTGGTGCTTTGAAACTAGTATGGTTATTTCTTTTAGCGGGAGTGATGAGTTCTTACTAAAAGAGCGCCGCTATCAATACAAGAGCGTCGTCAAAGATTATATTCCCTGATGCCTTTGGCATTCATTTATTGTCACTGCGTAGTGCGGGCTGATGAGCTACTACGATAGCCCGGTCGTTTCGCCCACGATCATTTTATCGAGAATCCGGGCCTCTTTTGCGCCGATGGTTCTGGCGAAGATAAATGCACCAAAAACCAGTATCGTGCAGATCACGAAGGCCAGTAAAAACTGCCCGGTCATAAGCAGGTATCCGCCCATTCCAACATAGAGCAGTGCCGTCACGGTACTGACTAACGCCACCTGTAATGCCCCAGACTCACTGCGCCTGAAGGTGGTTCCGATGAGTCCGCCAATCAATGCCAGACCAAATAACGCCCCGATAGCCGGAATGCCGCAAATGACGGCCACCAGTAAAAATAAAAGGATCTGATATTTGCGGCGCAGGGGTTTATTGGCAAAGAAGTCAGCTTCGTATAATTGGTTAGTGGAAACGTTAAAGATCCTGACCAACTGCTGTCTGCGAAAAAGCAGGCGTAGGGATTGCCCTGGCTCAACGTGAGGAAGGACCGCGGCGGGGAGTTCAATAAATTGTTTACTCTCTCCCTCCTTGAGGATAATGCCATTCCAGAGTCGCTGGTCAACGTGGCCGGTCAGTAACTTTTGCTGCATTGATTCACCCTTAGGGTTTAAAAAGAAACTGAAAATAGCACTATTAAAATAGGGGTTATTTCAGCCTGGATATAAATAGGTGCCAATTCTAACAGTGAGAATGGTGAATTAATGTAAAGAGAGAATAAGGGTTTTGTATATATTGGCGGGTCATTGACCTGCGAATGAAAGCTAATTCGTTAGCCTGCTGAGCAAATAATTTGTCGAGTCTTTATTTCATCATTTATTGCCAAAATAGAACGTTGAGATGACTCATTCCCCCTTACTGCACGCCAGCGAGTGAGGCTTGTAGCGAAGTGGTGGTAGTCTGGCTATTGGGTCAATCCCCTGCCAGACGAGAACTGCTGCACACCCACAGGGTGATCACCAGAATCAGAATTGAGAGAGAATAAAGCAGCACGTTAATCGGTGAATCGTAGTGTACGATGATCAGACGGACAATTGCCGTTACGCCGATATAAACGAAATAGCGCAGCGGAAAGTGACTACCCGACTGAAAGTATTTCACGATCAGGGCAATAAATTCGAAATACAAAAACCACGTCAATAAGCCTTCGACAAAATCATAGCTCTTGAGCGTGGCGGCATTAATAAAGGTCTTTCCCAAAGACCAGGATTCTTTACCAAGAAAAACCAGCAGGATAACGGCCAGGCACAGCATACCAATATTTAATACCCACTGGAGGACTGCAGGGATAGTCGTGGTAAATGAGGCGTTTAGAGTTGTTCGCATTTTCTTGCCCGATGCGGCGCTTTACTTAACGTGAGTATAGACAGAATGCGCAAAACGGGTGGCAAGGGGCGTCATGGCGTGTGAAGTGCTCGGCCATTGAGGGAAATGCAAAGGGGCTGATGGCATAACCTCATTTCATTGGCGGCGGAAGTCAGTTTTGTCTGGTTTTTTAGCGAGATAACCCATTTATTCAGAACGTGTAAATTTGCTTTGAAAGGCGGGAAAAGACTCTACTCTGCATACTTAACCTCTCTTTATTTAGTGAATGGTCAACAATGAAAGCTCCAATGCTCGTCTGCGCCGTTCTACCGTTAATGTTACCTTTTGGCGTTATTGCGAATGAGAAAGCGGCCGGCACCGCCGACTACCTGAAGAAAATCAGCTTTCATTCTCCCAGTATGCCCGGATATCGCACGGCGGATATCCTGACCTCTGGCTTCGTGGGGGCATCCGTCACCATGAGCAGTAATAGCAAATTTTTAAATCTTAATGACCTGACTTTTCGCGTGAGCCGTAATTGGCTGGAGGTAAAACCTCATCACGAAGGGCGGGTGACGCTGCGGATGGTCAGACAACCGAAGGCCGATGAAAGAGCAACAACGCTGGTGATCCACAATCGTAAAACCGGGCAATCGCAGGCCTTTTCTTTTTATGTCAAAACCTGGCTGACGGGAGATGGCGTCATTGATGCCAATACCTCGCAGGCGCGTAAACACTGTGAACGTCTCGGCGGAAAATTATTAACCACTCAGGCGTTCAGGGATCTTTCACGGCAATGGTTTGGCCTCAGCAGCGGTTATTTACGCGAGATGTACCCAGGGGCCACGCTCTTTAATGCGCAGGCGCAGGCGGGAGACAGTTTCTGGGTTAATGAGGGGAAATCGGTTTACCTTCATACGGGGATTAAAAGCCATACGCGTACCGTTAACACCCTTTGCCAGCATCAATATCCCGCGCTGCACCAGGAGACTCGTGGTTAATTTCAGGAATAGACAAGACGCGGGGCGCCGCGTGGCAATGCAGTTTAATTAACATACGGCACGCATATAAAAGTGTGCCCGCCGCAGGCAATTCGTCTCTGCCAATGCGCAAGCGTTATCTTAGATCTCGGCACAACATTGCGTCGCAGGAAGGCTGGGCTATGCTGAAAACGTGCCCTCAGTCTTTGGGGGGCCCTTTGCATAATAATGATAACGCTCTTGTGCCCGGTGGCGGATATGAACAGGATACTGCTCGCTGTTTTGACGTGTTTATTGATGTCATCTGTTTTCACCGCGCTGGCCGCGGAGCCCCGCCAGGATCCTAGCGAACAAGAGCGCGCTAGGACGGTATATATATTCCATCAGCCGATTGTCATGCTGCAGGCAACATTTGGCCTCACCACCCCAGAAGAGCGCGTGTTGCGCATTCGCAATACGCTGCGTCATTTCACCGAAGCCGATGTCCGCGAGCCACTGAAGATTGTACCGGTTAACCGCTATGGTCAGCCGGGCAGACTGATCGTCATGAATGGCAAACCGCTAATGCTGCTAACGCAGGGCGATCTGGATGAGGGGGATGACCTGACCCTGGATCAGGCCGCGCAGCGCGTCCTGGCGAGAATGGAAACCCAGCGTACGGCACTTCGCGACCAGTATGACAGCAGCAGGTTGGCCCTTTCGGCGTTGAAAACCGTCGCGGGACTGTTGGGCATGTTGCTGCTCTGGTATGGCGCATACCGCTCCTGGCGCGGCGTCCGGCGTTTTTATCAGCGGCGGATTATTGAGAATCGCAGTTGGGTTCCCCTGAGCTGGCGGCGTTTTATCGGCGCAATTGAAACGCGACTCTACGCGCTGCTGATGATCTTGCTGGCTATTGTCGCGCTGTATGTTTGGCTGAGCTGGGCGTTTAGCCTGTTTCCCTGGACGCGCGTGTGGGGAGAATCATTGGGCGAGTGGTCTATCCGCGTCATCCGCGATATCGCCATGTCGATTGTCTCGGCTCTTCCTGGCCTAATGATTGTTCTCATCATTGTGGTGATTACCGCGTTCATCCTGAAACTCCTTAAAGTGATTCTCGACCAGGTGGCCGCGGGGCGATTACAGCTTCCCGGTATTCATCCAGAGACGGTCAGTGCTACCCGCAAGCTGATATCGGTGGTGGTATGGCTATTTGCACTTTCTGCCGCATATCCTTTCTTGCCTGGCGCAAACTCATTGGCGTTTAAAGGCATTAGCGTCTTCTTTGGCTTGATGCTGACATTAGGCTCGGCGGGCGTAATGAACCATGCCATGAGCGGGTTAGTACTGATTTACTCCCGCGCTTTACGGAAAGGAGACGTTATCCGAATTGCGGATAACGAAGGGCAGGTGAGCGAAATCGGTATGCTGGCGACCAAAATTATCACCCGCGAAAACTATGTAGTGACGGTGCCGAATGCGGTCGTGGTGAGCGGAAAAATTACGAACCTTAGCGCGCAAAGCGCTGAGGGCGGCGTCAACCTGACGGTCAGCGTGACGATTGGTTACGACACCCCCTGGCGGCAGGTCCACGCCATGCTGGAGCTGGCCGCTAAACGGGCGAAGGGTATTGATCTTTCACAGCCGCCTTTGGTTCGCCAGTTGAGCCTGATGGACTGGTATATTGCTTACGAGCTTCAGGTCAGGCTGGTGGTGGGGCAGTCTCTGGCCGATGCCCGTAACGAGTTGCATAGCAATATTCAGGATGTTTTTAATGAATTTGGCGTGCAGATTATGTCGCCGAATTTTGTCATGCAGCCCAAAGGTGCGGTGATGGTGGGGCGCGAAGATTGGTATCCCGCGCCAGCGGTACCGCCGGAAGCCAGCAAATGATGCAAGACGCTACCGTCATGATTGCCAGATGTATTGCAAGTTAGGGAAAATAATCGTTATCAATTTTAGTGGCTGATGTTGAATAAAGAGTCCGTGTGTTGTGATACAGATAATAAATATCTAAAAAATAATAATCATGATGATTATGTGACAGCTAACTTTATTGGCGAACATATTGTTATTATTCGTTAAAAACTACTATATATAAGAGTTTTTGCTGGGATTTCACCTATTGGGTTGAGGGTTAATATTTCCAGGAGTACAATCCGCCACTCGAATAAATTTGCCCATAAAAATGTTTAGTCGATATAAAAACAACCTCGTTGTTCTTTTTTTCTTCACCGCGCTCTATCTTTATTCGCGTTTTTTATTACGCGCGACGGGAGATTGGCGTCCGGAAGTTGTTAATGTTCTGTTGTTAACCGGTCTCTGTTCTTTTCTTTTTACGGCGAAAAGAACATTTCTGATTACCATTCCGTTCTTATTTATTCTGACGCTCTACGCACCGATTGGTCTGACGTACGGATACCCAACCTATCAGTATGTTGCATCATTGTTTGCCACTACCGTGGGCGAGTCGCTGGAATTTCTGCGATTAATTCCACTTAAGGCATATTTGTATACGGTGGTGCTGCTGGTTGCGCCTTTTATTCTCAATCGAATAGCCCTGCGCTTTAATATCAAACCTTGTAACAACAAGCTGTTCATTTTGTCTTTTGCCGTCCTCTCATTCTGTTCTTCAGGGGCATTTTTGTTCTTAAGCGAAACAAAAGCATCGGTGGCGAAAGTGGAGAAAGAAAACAGTGAGCTTGAGAAATACGTCAACAGAAATGATTGGCAGACGGTTAAGCAAACCGGGAAAAATCAATACGATGACTACTATCTGGTGATCGGCGAAAGCGCCCGTCGTGACTACTTTCATACCTATGGATACCCGGTGAAGAATACACCGTTCCTCGACTCGACCAAGGGCGTTATTGTCAATGGATTGGAATCTGCTGGAACTTATACAATTGGTTCACTGCGTTTAATGTTGACCTTGGGCGATACCGAAAAGTGGACGCCAAACTATAATCGCAATCTGATTGGCTTAGCGAATAAAGCGGGTTTTAGCACCTACTGGATCTCAAATCAGGGACAATTTGGCCAGTGGGATACGCCAATATCAGCGATTGCCAAGAAAAGTGATAAAAGCTATTTCACCAAATTTCAGGGGTATAATGAGCGTAATATCCCTGATACAGCTATGCTGCGAATATTAAAGCCTATTATTAAACAAGAGACAGCGAAGCGGCGTTTATTCGTGATTCATACCATGGGATCGCATCCGCATGCTTGCGATCGTATTGAAGGCATGAAAGACCCGATCACCGTAACCAATAAAGTCGATAGCTATATTGCGTGCTACGTTTCCAGCATCAAACAAACGGATATGTTCCTGGAAAATCTGCATCACGTTATTACACAAAATAACCATGGACGGAGTTTCTCGATGATTTATTTCTCCGATCATGGTATGGCTCATCGCGACGTTGACGGTGTGATTCAACTGAATAACAACTATGTCAGTAAATATCATCATGATATTCCGCTGGTGAAAATATCATCGGACGATCGTGAGCGGAAAGTGATCTCTTCACAGAAGTCGGGTTTACTGTTTGTAAATGGGCTGGCTAGCTGGATGGGGATTCGCGCAGAGAAAATCCAACCTTACGATCTCTTTGATGGCGTTTCTGACACCAATGATTTTGGATTAAGCCAGCAGCCGTACAAAGTGGACGACCCGGCGATTGATATCTCAAGCGTATTAACGCAATAAGAAAACCTGTGTGCCTCAGCTAAAACTGAGGCACTAGACTCGTACTATTGAACTAAAAGATCACCGAAACGCGGTGCCGCGCTAATGCCTCGGCGAGTGGTTTATCCAGTTCGCTCTCCACAACCAGCGTGCTGGCGAGACTCAAATCACCGATAGCGAAAGCGGAGGCCGCGTTAATTTTCTCCTGCGAGGCCATCACAATGGTCTCTGAAGCCCTCAGGCTTAATAACCGCTTCACCCCCGCCTCCTCAAAACTCCCGGTCGTGAATCCGGCACTGTGGTGCACGCCCGTGACGCCCATAAAGTACAGGTCGGCATTGATACGATGGGCGGCTTCGGTCATGGCGGTCCCCATCGTGACCACCGAATGTTTGAACAGTGTGCCCCCCAGCAAAATGACCTCAATCGCCGGGTAGTCAATCAACCCGACGGCAATGTTTGGGCTGTGGGTGACGACGGTAAATGGCATCTCCTGCGGCAGCAGCTTAATCATCTCCGTTGTGGTTGTCCCCCCGTCAATGATAACCACCTGGCCTGGGCCAATCAGTGCAGCTGCTTTCTGTGCGACGCTTCGTTTTGCATCTATCTGCACGGTTTTTCTTGTTTCGAATGGCGCGATGGCTGCAGAAACCGGCAGCGCGCCGCCGTGTACCCGCTGCAGCAGACCGGCTGCGGCCAGCTCACGGAGATCGCGACGGATAGAGTCTTCAGAAACGCTAAAACGCTGACTAAGTTCGGTTGAATGAACCTGTTTATCCCGGGCGAGTATCTCCAGAATATGCTGCTTTCTTTGGCTGGCTAACATCATGCCCTCTTTGCGCGTTTGATCTTGAATATGCACGATTATGCATGATAGGTTGGGCGCTGTCACCTGCAACAGAGAATAACAACACCTCAGGAGAGTACAAATGAAGAGCATGATCGTATTGATTGCTGGTCCCGTTAGAAGTGGTACCAACGGTGATGAGCGACAAATACATGAGAACCTGGCACGTATGGAGCAGGCCGCGCTGGCGGTCTATCGTAAGGGACATATTCCGGTGATTGGCGAATGGCTGGCGTTCCCGCTTTCGGCAGCGGCAGGCGCAAAGGTTATCGGCGATGAGATCAGCGAGGCGTTTCTTTATCCTGTCGCGCACCGGCTGTTGACGCGCTGTGATGCGGTTTTACGTATTGAAGGGGCATCGATCGGTGCGGATAACGATGTGCGTATTGCCCGTGAGCTTAAGCTGGCGATCTATTACACGCTTGACGATGTGCCGGATAATGCGGCGTAACAAAGAAAATGCGCATGCTCGTACATGAGCATGCGCGAGATTCATCAGCCGTTGCGTCCGGCCATTACGCCACCGTCGATATCCCAGATAGCGCCGGTAACCCAGTCGGTTTTATCCGACAGTAAGAAGGCCACGGTTTCGGCGATGTCTTCTGCGGTTCCCACGCGGCCAATGGGATGGAAACTATCGAAGCTGGTCATCACTTCGCTGACATCATCTTTCGGGATGAAGCCTTCATAAATCGGCGTATGCACCACCGCCGGGGAGACCGCGTTGACGCGAATTCCGTTGCCGCCAAGTTCAATCGCCAGGTTTTTGGTGAACGCGTGCAGGCCGGCTTTCGCCATTGAGTAGGCGGAGGATGGGGTAGCCCCAATGGCCTGCTGTGCCCACATTGAACCGATATTGACGATAGCGCCCTTAATGCCCGCCGCCACCATGTTGCGCACCACGTCACGAGTAATAAAGAAGGTGGCGCGGTTAATGCTCATGTACATGTCGTAATCGGTGGCTTCATGTTCGGTGAACGGTTTCGGGAAGAATACGCCGGCAGCATTGACCAGCAGACTGATATCTTTATGTTTAGCATTGACGGTTTCAGTGACCTGCTGCATACCGGCGTCGGTCATCAGATCGGCGACGATGATATCAACCTGCCCGTACCCGGAAAGCGTCCGGCGAGCTTGCTCCGCTTTTTCCTGACGATTGCCCACCAGTACGACGCTGCCGCCGTTTTGCAGAACTTTTTTCGCCGTCTCAAACCCCATACCGCTGGTGCCACCCACCACTAACAGTTTTTTACCGGCAAAGAATGCGTTCATCGTTAACCTCGTATGCAAAATAGAATCAAGCCGCGGTACGCCGCTTGTGATGGGGAGATAATGGCAGGGATGCGCGAGGCTGACGAATCAGAAGAAATAGCATCACGATAAAGAAAAACTTTCTCGTGATGAAATCCGCCCTCCATAAAGAAGGGCGAATAGGGGCTTATTGTGGCCGACGACCGCTTAGCGCAATGACGTTAAAGTAGCGCCCAGCGCCCGCATCCATGATCGGTACCATCGTCTCCTGGGCCATCGGGCACAGCATGAATTCATCCCATGCCTGCTGGCAGCAGTCCATTTCTCGCAGGCTGAAATGTTGCAGCCCTGACTCTTTCAGCCACAGCGCGCGCCACCACGCGCAGGAGTAGAAATACCATTCTGGAGTCCAGAATGGTTTGACGATATCCGGCAGATTTTCCGGTGAATAGTCGCCGATAAATCCCGGTACAGCGACGGCAATTTGTCCACCGGGCTTTAGGTAGGGCAGCAGTTTTCCCAACATGACGTCATTGCCACCAAAGTATTGATAAGCATCGACGCTGACGATGAGATCGAAATACCCCTCGGCGAATGGGAGGGGCTGCGTGGCATCGACAAGCAGTGGAAATATCTGCTTCTCAAGCTTCAGCCCGGCAAAGCTCTGCGCATTTTCCGTGGGGGAAATCCACAGGTCAGCGGCGAACACGGTCGCCGCATATTTTTCTGCCAGCAAAATCGAGGAGAGGCCTTTTCCGCAGCCAAGGTCGAGAATGCGCATATCCGGCTGGATATCCAGCCTTGCCGTCAGCTCTTCCATAATACGCATGGCGTTAGGCCCCATCATGCCTTCCTGGAGCAGAGCGGTGCTGTAGCTATCGGTAAAAGGAAAGTGTGTGGTCATGATAGGCTCCTTAACGGTTATCCGTTTGGGCACGAACGTTATTCAGCCCGGTGGTATTGATACGGTAAGGCTGCCCATTGACGGATTTAATCAATTTTTTGGTTTTGAGTTTTTTGAATACGCTGAGCGTGCAGTCGCTGAGCAAGAATCCTTCACGGCTGTAGCATTCAACGGAGGTGACGCGGCCTGAGCTATCGCGGACGTGCGCGATGCGGCCACCTTTGGCGAGAACGTGTAAGGTACGTTGTTCCTGGCGGGATAAATTCATACTGAAGAACCTGTTTAATCATCATGTGCAAAAACGAGCCATCACCCGCAGGTGAAAGCGTAAGGTTTAAGCGCAGCGATAATCAGTCCGGCCTGAATAGGTCGGGTAGCTGATTATCTGATGATGACATTCTCCAGCATGCAGGCCTCGAAGTGCGTAACAAAGAAATAACCGTACTACGATAACACGGATATTTTCTGCGATAACGATTTTGTCCTGAAAATGTGATCCAGAAAGGGACCGGATTTGCCATCTGGATCCGGCTGGAATGTGTATCAAATATGTATTTTAACTTAGGATTATTCTTCGGTTTTATATTGTTGTGATAGTTAATTATTAACCAAAAACAAATAACGGATGTTATCTTTTCCTCTTTATCATTGATTTTAAATGATTAATTTACCTATCTAAAGTTATGTAAGCTTACTGTAAATTAACTTATGGTGTGATCCATGCCATTAATTTGACCCCGTCAAGTGCTATTAACTTGAACCTCATCACGTCATTTAACCTCACCAGGCTTTGAAATAAATCTTTACGATCTTGATCACTAAAATATTTTTCTTAAAAAAATAAAATTCAGTTTCATAAAAATGAAACATGATTCCAATTGAGGGTTATTGAATGTTTAAAAAATCTCTGGTCATGATGGCTTTATGTGGCGCGTCTTTCGCTGCATCCGCAGTAACAGTTGATTTACGTCACGAATTTATCGATGGCGGCAAGACAGATAAAACAAACGCCGACCGTGTTTCAGTCTCTCACCGTTTTGCCAATGGTTTCGGCTTCTCTGTAGAAGCGAAGTGGAAATCTGGCGGCGATAATACCGATAAGCCGTACGCAGACTTTATTGGTAACGGCCACGAAGAATCGATTAGCTATCAGTACAAGTTCAACAAAAACTTCTCTGTGCAGCCTGGTTTCAATATTGAAAGTAACGACAGCCGTTCTATCTATAAACCAAATCTGCGCGTGCAATACAGCTTCGATAATGGCTTCTACGTAGCAGCGCGTTATCGTTATGACTACACCCGTTATCCGTCAAATGCGAATAAAGACGATGATAAAGTTAACCGTGGTGATGCGTGGGCAGGCTATGTATTCGGCGACTGGCGTACTGAGCTGAACTACGTTTACGCACGCAGTACGGAAGGCAACGCGCGTAACAATAACAAGCCGTATTCTCAGGAATATAACGTCAAAGTGGCGTACAAAATCGACAAAAACTGGGCGCCATACGGCGAAGTGGGTAACGTTGGCGTTAACGACCGCGATGACCGCCAGACCCGTTTCCGCGTTGGTGTCGCGTACTCCTTCTAATTCAATCCGCGATTAGAGACTCCCCGGCAAACCGTCGGGGTTCTCTCCCTTCTGTTTTGCGATAAACCTCATCTACGTTGTTTTTTAGCATTGGCATATATTTTTTAATATTCCTGCTCAGTTGTGTCGCTCTTACACGAGGTCATTTGTTTTCACATTCTCGAAGGGGCTCGTGTATGGATAGCGCAATGGTTGTTTTATTACTTCTGATCGTCAGTGTTTTGGTTCTGGGCGGAGGATGGTTTCTCATCATGCGCACTGAAATGAAAATAGAGAAGAAAATGCTGAATGAATTCGAGCTAAAACGAGAGGAGGAAAAACATCAGAAAACGCTGCAGAAATATGAAGAGCTGTTAGCGATGGAAATTGAGTGGCACACGCATCGTATTGCGAGCATCCATTTCTTCCTCGCCAAGATAAAGAAAAAGCAGGATGCGGAATATCGCGGGACCCAGGCCAGCATCAACGGTGATAACACTCATCTGCATTCGAAAATTAAAGCACTGATTTTCATCTATTTTCCCCATCTTCAGGACGACTACGCCAAGCTATGCAAGATAGCCGACTGTACGGTGTATTTTGACTACCTGTATGGACGCTCGAGCGACGGCCAGCGGGTGATCGCCGAACTCAACGATAAACTGCAGAAGTTTGCCGCCCAGTCCACCGAGTTTCAGAACCGCATTCGTAATGAAGTGACGGTAAAATGATTGACGATTTTCACCGGTGAGAGGTCTATGCTTAGTCTCGAAGATAAATAAAAAATAGAGGCAATGTCATGGATAAGGAACTACAGGACGCGGGTTATCGCGTCTACACCGGGGAGAAGATTGATGTCTACTTCAATACGGCCATTTGCCAGCACTCCGGTAACTGCGTTCGCGGCAGCGGTAAGCTGTTCAACCTGAAACGTAAACCGTGGATTATCCCGGATGAAGTTGACGTTGCCACGGTGGTGCGCGTGATTGATACCTGCCCAAGCGGGGCCCTTAAGTACCGTCATCATGACTAAGTGAGAACATATGGAAATTCTGGAAGGCCATAACAAGTTTTACGTCAACGATGCTGACGGTAATCAGGTTGCTGAGATTGTGTTTGTCCCTACCGGCGAACACTTGAGCATTATTGAACACACCGATGTCGATGAGAGCCTGAAAGGGCAGGGTGTGGGTAAGCAACTGGTGGCAAAAGTGGTGGCCAAAATGCGTCAGGAACAGCGCAAAATTATTCCGCTGTGCCCGTTCGCCAAACATGAGTTTGATAACACCCGCGATTACGATGATATTCGTGCCTGAATCTCTGCGCCAGCGTTGGCTGGCGCAGCTTCTTTTCAGCGGATCTGTTCAAACAATAGCAGCGCCGCAATCGCGACCATTAATCCCCCCGAGAATCGACTTACCGCCCTGGCCGCCTGTGGACGACTGGCCAGCAGCGCCCGCGAACCATAGCCCACCAGTAAATAGATGATGGTGCAGGTTAGCAGATGCATTAGCCCAAGTGCCGACATCTGCATGGCAATCGGCCATTGACCGTGCGGGTCAGTAAACTGCGGCAGCAGCGCTAGAAACAGTAAAAAGACCTTTGGATTTAAGCCACTGATGCACAATCCTTTCAATGCCCACTGATTCCAGCCGCCGCTGAGCTGTCGCGCGGTGGAAACCGTCGCCGGATGGCGCAACAGTGAAATCCCAAGCCAGAGTAAATAACATGCGCCCAAAAGCGTAATTGCTGACAGCGCCAGCGGATGCCCGGCAATCAGCACGCCTAACCCCGCCACCACCACCAGGGTTGCCAGCAGATGGCCAGACATTAGCCCGGCAACGGCAGGAATAATGCGCTGTCCGTGGATCCCGGCGCTGATGGTGTAGGCCCAATCCGCACCGGGCGTCATGATTAGCAGAAATGAAACCATCCAGAATCCGGCCACCAGACTCATTTCCATTCTCTACACCTTCCTTTATTTTTCATTGCGTTACCCTCTATTCTCTCGCCTGCTGCGTTAACGAAAGAATATCGGGAATACGGCGCAATGAGCTTTCAATGTTATGCTGGAATTGCGTATCAAATGAGAGAATCTTCTAAATGGATAACATTGATCGAAAAATTCTTGCTGAACTACAGGCCGATGGGCGTTTATCTATTACCGAACTGGCAGAGCGGGTGAATTTAAGCCTTTCTCCATGTCATCGACGCCTGCGGGCGCTCGAGCAGGATGGGGTGATTACCGGATATCGCGCGAACCTCGATCCTGGAAAAATGGGCTTTAACTTTGTCGCACTGGTCTTTGCAACGTTAAAAGAAGGCGATAAAAAGGCGGTCAGCGCTTTTGAGGAGGCCGTGGAGGAGATCCCGCAGATCGTGCTGGCGCAACGGCTGTTTGGCGATCCGGATTATTTGATGCAGGTGGTGACGCGCGATCTTTCCGCTTTCCAGAAACTCTATGATCAAAAGCTGTCGGCGATGCCAGGCGTACAGCACCTGCGCTCAACGCTGGTGATGAAAACGGTCGTACAGGATCGGCCATTCCCGTTGGAAACGCTGAAATAATCGCGTCATCACACTTTAAGCTGAAACGATTCGTGTGCTAATATTCTCACACAGGGGATGGCATACCCCCTTGAACCGCCGTGTGGCTGATGATGCCTGTTTTTATTCCTGGACCGGGAATGAACAGGCACACCTCTACCGCGTCCAGGATGATTTATTCATCTAAGGATGCGTCAATGCTTTCTGAACACTTCGCTCGTAAAAATACGCTTTTCTTTATGGGGCAATGGCTGCTGCTGGCCCTGGTCATGGCCGTCTTTGTCGGCTCGGCCTCTGCGCTGTTTCTCTTCTCGCTCGACTGGGCAACCGCGACCCGTCTCCACCATCATTGGCTTATCTGGCTGCTGCCGTTTGCCGGTTTTGCCGTGGGCTGGGTTTATCTGCGCTTTGGTCGCGACGTGGAGGCAGGCAACAATCTGATCCTCGAAGAGGTGCATAGCCCGGCGCGGGTTATCCCACTGCGGATGGCGCCGCTGGTGTTTCTTGGTACGGTGGTTTCACATCTGTTTGGCGCCTCGGTTGGGCGTGAAGGTACGGCGGTACAAATGGGGGCATCGATTGCCGACCAGTTTACCTCGCCGCTCAAGCTCAATGACGACGCGCGGCGAATGCTACTGATGGCCGGCGTGAGCGCTGGGTTTTCTTCGGTGTTTGGTACGCCGCTCGCCGGGGCGATTTTTGGCCTTGAAGTGATGGCGATAGGGCGGATGCACTACACGGCGATTTTCCCCTGTCTGCTGGCGGCGATTGTTGCCGACCAGGTTGGGCTGATGTGGGGTGTTCATCATACGCACTATGCGATGGCGTTCATTCCGCAAATGTCGCTGTGGACCCTTGCGGCGGTGATGATTGCGGGCTGCTGTTTTGGCCTGGCGGCGCGCATTTTTGCCGATGCCACGCGTGTGATTGGCGCCATGATGAAAACGCACATCGCTTACCCACCGCTGCGGCCATTTATCGGCGGGCTAGTCGTCGCTGTGGCAGTCTATTTACTGCATGCCGACCGCTATATTGGCCTCGGGATCCCGGTGATTGTCGATGCGTTCCAGCATCCGCTGGCGCCGTGGGATTTTCTTGGCAAACTGGTGTTTACCGTCACTTCGTTAGGCAGTGGTTTTAAAGGTGGGGAAGTGACGCCGCTATTTTACGTTGGCGCGACGTTGGGTAATGCGCTGGCGCCGCTGCTGCATTTGCCCTTTGCCTTCCTGGCCGGTATCGGCTTTGTAGCGGTTTTTGCCGGTGCGGCCAATACACCGATTGCCTCAACCCTTATGGCGATTGAACTCTTCGGCGCCGATATCGGTATTTACGCTGCAATGGGCTGCGTGGTGGCGTACCTGGTATCGGGCTATACCAGCATTTACCGCTCTCAGCGAGTGGCCTGTCTGAAACACCGCATCGTACCAGAGGGGATTAAGCTCGCGGCGCTACCGGCCTGGCAGCGTGAACAGACGCAGCCTGAAGTGAGTCATGATAAAGCGAAAGCAGAGCGCTAATAACGGATTTTTGTAACGGAATGGATTTCTTATTGCGAAAATGTAAATAACGTACTCAATAATTGTTATTTCAGAATGGCGGCTCATTCTGGCTATCTTGGTTCCAGCCCACTATTCCGGCAACGAATCAGGAGAAACCCAGAATGAGCAGACAAATCAAGTTAGGTGCTTTTCTTCCCGGCGGCGGCCAGCATATTGCGGCGTGGCGTCACCCGAACCAACCCGCCGATGGCGCAACCAGTTTCGAATTTCATAAACAGCTCGCGCAAACCGCCGAACGCGGCTTATTTGATGCCTACTTTTTGGCCGACGGTCTGGCCATTCCAGCTTCCGGTGTCACCGATGGCGGCACGGCAAAAGTGGCCGGCTTCGAGCCGGTGACGCTGTTTTCCGCATTGGCACCGCTGACCAAAAATATCGGTTTCATCGCTACCGCCTCCACAACCTATGAAGAACCCTACAACCTGGCGCGTAAGTTCGCCTCGCTGGATTTAATCTCCGGCGGTCGCGCCGGCTGGAACGTGGTGACGACCGCAACGGAAGCCGCGGCGCATAACTTTAATCTCGACACTCAGCACCCGCATGAATATCGCTACCAGCGCGCGACGGAACACGTTGAAGTGGTGAAAAAACTGTGGGATAGCTTCGAAGATGACGCTTTCCTGCGTGATAAAGCCTCAGGCCAGTTCTTCGACCGCAGTAAAGTGCATGACACCAACCATGTCGGGAAATTCTTTAAGGTTCGCGGGCCATTAAACGTACCGCGTTCACCGCAGGGCCAACCGGTGATCGTTCAGGCCGGGCAGTCCGAAAGCGGGCGATCGCTGGCGGCCGCCACCGCAGAAGTGATCTTCACTTCGCATCAGCATCTGGAAACCGCACAGGATTTCTATCGCGATATTAAAAAACGGGCCAGAGCCGCCGGCCGCAACCCGGATCACGTCCTGATCATGCCGGGCGTGGCACCGTTTATCGGTCGCACCGAAGAAGAGGCAAAAGAAAAATATCACCAGCTAACCTCGCTGATTGTTGAAGCCGATGGTATCGCCCTGCTGAACGGTCTGGCGGGGGGCGGAATCGACCTGGGGAAATTCGATCCGGATGGCCCATTGCCGCCGCTGCCGGTGACCGAAGGGATGAAATCCCGCCCCGAGCTGATCCGCCAGATTGCTGATGAGAACAACTTTACTATTCGTCAGCTCTATCAATGGGTGGCGACCGCACGCGGTCACTTCACCGTGGTGGGCAGCGCGGAGCAGGTGGCTGATACGCTGCAAGCGTGGTTTGAAAACGAAGCGGCGGACGGCTTCAACGTGTTGCCACCTTGGCTGCCGGGTGGGCTGGATGATTTTATCGAGCTGGTGGTGCCCATTTTGCAAAAACGGGGATTGTTCCGCACCCAATATGAAGGCAAAACGCTGCGCGAAAATCTGGGGCTGCCGTTTGCCAGCAACCGCTATAGCGCTGTACGCAATGCCAAAGTGGCTTGAGGAGGTACTATGTTCTATTCCACCACCCGAATCCGTCTGAGAGCCCGTCGTCAGACGACGTCTGCGTATAAGGTTTGGTATCAGCGCAGCCTGTCGCTGATTGCCCGCTACGGCCTGCTGGTGCTGTTCTTCGCCGGCTGGCAAATCGCCAGCAGCGCGTGATGGCTGAACGCGGCGGTGATCCCGCCGTTGGATAAAATTATTGTGGCGCTGTGGAACGGCATTACCCAGGGCGCACTCTTAGGCGATATTACGATTAGCCTACAGCGCGCCGGGCTGGCCTTCTTTGCCGCCATTGTGGTGGGTATTCCGCTGGGTCTATTTATGGGCCAAATTCGCCCGCTGGAGCAGGCGCTGGATCCTATCCTGCAACTCTTCCGTCAGACCTCGGCACTCGCGCTGTATCCGATCTTTATTCTGCTGCTGGGACTGGGGGAAACCTCTAAAGTGTTCGTGATCTTCTGGGCGGCGCTGTTCCCGATTTTACTGTCGACCATTAGCGGCGTGAAAGAGGTGGACGCGAAGCTCCTTGAGATGGCGAAAACCTTTGGTGCCGGTCGATTGACGCTGTTCTACCGGGTGATTGTACCGGCCTCTGTGCCCTCTATTTTCGTTGGCTTGCGCCTGTCGGCGACCACTGCGCTGCTGCTGCTGATTGCGGCTGAGATGATTGGTGCCAACCAAGGAATCGGTTTCCGCGTTATGAATGCACAATATAACTTCCAAATCCCCATGATGTTTGCCGCCATATTTCTGTTGGCATTCGCCGGGTTATTAGCGAACGCCATTCTGGTGTTTTTACAGCGCCGCCTGTGTCGCTGGAACACGCGTAATCAATAAATTTTTTGCACCTGTTTTTTTCGCTTTCGAATATAGTCTGATGAGAATCTTATAATGAAAAAACAAATTTATGTTGCGTGGGTTGCGGTACTCTTCCTGTTTGGTATCAGCGCCTCTGTGCGAGCTCAGGACGAGGTGACCATGCGCTATATGGCGAGCTATGGCGGTATTTCCGCGCACGAATTAGCGGAAGCGCTCGGCTATTTCCAGGGCACCGGTGTTGCAATTAAAAATGCCGGTTACGCCAGCGGCGGCCCGGAATCATTATTTGCTCTGGCTTCTAACAGCATCGATATTGGATCCGCAGCCACGCCGGCGGTGATTAACTCGATTGCCAACGGCAATGACTTTGTCGCCGCTTACCCGACGAACGGTATCAATGAAACCACCAAATCGATCTTCTATGTGAAAGAAGATAGCCCGATCAAATCCATCAAAGATTTAGTGGGGAAAAGCGTTGCGGTGAATACGCTGGGGGCGCATCTGGACTACACCCTGCGTGAAGCGCTGCATCAGGCCAATCTGCCGGAAAACGCCGCCAAACCGGTTGCAGTTCCAGGCCCGCAGTTGGAGCAAACTCTGCGCTCAGGGCAGGTTGATGTCGCGGCATTCGGCTACTGGCAGACTACCTTTGAAGGCGCCGCGCGCAGCCACGGCGGCCTGCGCCCTATCTTCAACGATGCTGACGTTTTAGGACCTATTGCCGGCGGTTTCACCGTACTGCGCGCTGACTTTGTGAAAAAACACCCGGATGCGGCGCGCATTTTCGTCGTAGAGTCAGCGCGCGCGCTGGACTATGCCCGCGATAATCCGGAAAAAGTGCGCGAGATTATGGCCAAAATCCTCAAGGATCGCGGCGAGAACCCGGAAGTTGCACAGTATTTTACCGGCTACGGGGTGCGTAAAGGTGGGCTGGCAGAGCCGCACGATGTGCAGTTCTGGTTGGATATTCTCGAACGCGACGGCGTTATCCAAAAAGGTCAGCTGAAAGCGTCAAATATTTTGCTGAAAACGGAAGGTGTATGATGACAACATCCATTGAGTCAGCGCGCGGAGATATTTCGATTCGCCGTTTACGCAAGACATTCTCCCTTGAGGGTAAACCGTTTGATGTCTTTCGCGATCTGAATTTGCACATCGACAGCGGCCAGAGTATCGCTATCGTTGGGCCAAGCGGCTGCGGGAAAACCACACTGCTGCGTATACTGGCTGGTTTAGAGACCCCGGACGGCGGCGATGTGGTGATTGATGGTCAGGCGGTGCACGGTATGAGCCGCGAGCGAGCGGTTATTTTTCAGGAGCCGCGTCTGCTGCCCTGGCTGACGGTGCTGGAGAACGTCAGCTTCAGCCTGGATGTGCAGGGCGTGCCGCGTAAAAAGGCGCGGGAACGGGCAAAAGAGGCGATTGAGTTGGTGGGATTAAGCCACTGTGAACAGGCGCTGCCGAACCAACTTTCCGGCGGCATGGCCCAGCGCGTTGGTATCGCTCGTGCGCTGACCATTCAGCCGGAAATATTGCTGCTGGATGAGCCGCTGGGCGCGCTGGATGCGATGACCAAAATTACCATGCAGGAAGAGCTGGCGCGGATCCATGAGGTGGAAAAAATTACCATGGTATTGGTGACGCACGATCTGGAAGAGGCGATTTACCTGGCCGACCGGGTGTTGATTCTGCCGAAAACTAAGGGTGACCCGATACGGACGATTGAAGTCACGCTCTCTCGCCCACGCGTTCGCAGCAGCGCCGATTTTGTGGCATTACGCCAGGAATTAATGGCGGAGTTCGGTTTGCACTAATTATTCGTTGCAAGATGAGTTGCTTAGCCTTTATTTCCACGCAAAGAATAAGGCTGATTTTTTTAATTAAAAAAAGCAATGTGGAGATAAATGTTAATAATTCGAAATGAAAAATGACTGATATTTTAAAATAATGTAAAAGTGCGCTACCATTAGCGCACACATTACATTTTGCTATGCGAATATCATCATTATGTCTGCTATAAATAAAAAACTCTTCTCTCTGGCGACAATAGCGCTGCTGGTCAATTCAGCCGCTTACGCAGATACCGATACCACCCAAAAACCGACGTCCTGCTGATTGGTGGCGGGATTATGAGTGCATCGCTCGGCACCTGGCTGCAAGAGCTGCAGCCAGACTGGAAACAAGTGATGGTCGAGAAGCTCGACAAAGTGGCGCTTGAATCCTCAAACGGCTGGAACAACGCCGGTACCGGCCACTCCGCGAACATGGAGCTGAACTACACGCCGGAGCGCCCGGACGGTACCATCGACGTCACCAAAGCGCTGGAAATCAACGAGCAGTTTATGATTTCCCGTCAGTTCTGGTCTGCACAGGTGAAGCGCGGCGTGCTGAATAATCCGCATGCGTTTATCAACTCTACGCCGCACATGAGTTTTGTTTGGGGTGATAAGAACGTTGATTATCTCGGCAAGCGCTACGATGCGCTGCAAAAAACCACCCTGTTCCAGGGCATGAAATTCTCCACCGATCATCAGCAAATTGCCCAGTGGGCGCCGCTGGTCATGGCCGGTCGCGATCCACAGCAGAAGGTGGCGGCGACCTGGACGCCTGCCGGCACTGACGTCAACTACGGTGAAATTACCCGTCAGCTGATTGGCAGCCTGCAGAAGAATGAGCACTTCACGCTGCAGACCTCATCTGAAGTGACCGAGTTTAAGCGTAACGGCGATAACTCCTGGCACGTCACCATTGAAGATGTCAAAAATGGCAAACAGCATGCCATTGATGCGAAATATGTCTTCATCGGTGCCGGCGGCGGGGCGCTGAAGCTGCTGCAAAAAACCGGGATTCCTGAAGCCGATAACTATGCCGGCTTCCCGGTGGGTGGCTCCTTCCTGATGACCGAAAATCCGGACGTGACTCGCCAGCACCTGGAAAAAGTCTACGGCCAGGCTTCCGTGGGCGCGCCGCCGATGTCGGTACCGCATATCGATGCGCGCTTTATCGATGGCAAGCGCGTGGTGCTGTTTGGGCCGTTCGCCACCTTCTCGACCAAATTCCTCAAAGAAGGGTCGTTCTTCGATCTGCTGAGCACGACCACTACCAGCAACGTGCTGCCAATGACCCACGTCGGCCTGGATAACTTCGATCTGGTGAAATACCTGATTAGCCAGGTGATGTTGAGCGATGATGACCGCTTTGCGGCGCTGAAAGAGTACTACCCGGAAGCGCGTAAAGAGGACTGGAAGCTGATTCAGGCCGGTCAGCGCGTGCAGATTATCAAGAAAGACGCGGATAAAGGCGGCGTACTGAAGCTGGGTACCGAAGTGGTTGTTGATCAGCAGCGCACGATTTCTGCACTGCTGGGGGCTTCGCCGGGGGCATCCACTGCTGCGCCGATCACCCTGAACGTGATTAAAAAGCTGTTCCCGGAACAGTTCAATTCACCAGAGTGGCAGAGCAAAATTCGCGGTATCGTACCAAGCTTTGGTCAGACGCTGAACGGCAATACGGCGCTGACGCAGCAGGTGTGGGACGACACGGCTACCACGCTGCAACTGACCAAACCGCCGGTGATTACTATGCCGACTGCGCCAGTTGCGCAGGCCAAACCGGCTGAACAGCCAGCGAGCGCATCACCGCAGCACGATATGGCGCTGTAATTATCCCGCCGGTGTCTGCGTTGTTGGGCACCGATGGTGAAGAATTAAAGCTATAAAAAAGGCCTGTTGGGGGAACCCGACAGGCCTTTTTACGTTCTGTTACCCGGTTAGCCGAGGAACATCACTGAAACACACATCACCCCGACAATCAGCGTAATCAGGCTACCAATGGAACGGTAAGGCTTGAGCGTTGGGATTAGATAAGTCGACAGCGTTGGCATGATAAACAAAATCATGGCAATCAGCGGGCCGCTGATGGCGTAGATCATCGAGATGGCATTCGGGTTGATGCAGCAGACAATAAACGTCAGCGTCGACACCAGCAGAATAGACAGCCCGCGGTTGAAGGAACGGCTCTTGCGAACCCCTACCTGATTGAGTGCGGCTTTCACCATCTCGCTGGCGCCTTCAATCACCCCAAAATAGGTGCCAAGGAACGATTTTGACATCGCTACCACCGCCACGATAATGCCGGAAATAGACAGCCAGCTCGGTGAATTGGGCACCATCGACAATGCGGACAAAATAGTGACGCCTTCGTCTTTCGCCGCGTTGATATAGGATGGTGGAATTGACATCAGGCAACTGAAGACGAAGAACAGCACGCTCAGGCAGATGATCAAATATGCCACCTTCATGATTTTTTTGCATTTACCCATGGCTAACTCGCCATATTTCTCGCGCCGGTCGATGGCAAAGGTCGAGATAATCGGCGTATGGCTAAAAGCGAAAACCATCACGGGAATGGATAACCACACCTGGTGCAGCGTATGCGTATTGGCCTCCATCTGGGAGGTTAACAGCGACGGCTGCCAGCTACCAATCTGGTAAATTGACAGGAACAGGAAGTAGGCAATCAGCGGAAACACCAGCATCCCCATGACTTTGATGGTCGTCTGGCGACCGGTCATGAAGATCAGGTTCAGCAGTAGCACCACGCCCAGGCTTAGCAGCGCGCGCAGCGGCAAATCGACTGGCCGGTAGCGGGAAATTTGCTCCGCCAGCGAGTTGGTGATTGCCACCGCGTAGATCAGCACCACCACAAAGAATGCGATGAAATAGAGTGCGGTAATCAGGTTGCCGATCTTCTTACCGTAGTAGTGGGTGACGGCGCCGGTGATACCCACGCTTGCCGGTGTGTTAGCGGACAGGATGAACTGGCATAACGCGCGATGTGGCCAGTACGTCAGGGGCCAGGCGACGAGGGCGGTGATAAATAGCACCACCGCGCCGGCAGTACCCAACTGGATGGGCAGGAACAGCGTCCCCGCTCCAACAGCAGTGCCATATAGGGCAAAGCTCCAGAGGGTCTCTTCTTTAGACCAAATTTTAGACATTATTTGAATATATCAACCATGAAACCAAAAAAATGGCGGATAATTTACCATAATAAGCTTTTCGTGTGGCTGAACATTTTCAGACCGATGGCTATCGGTCTGAAAAGATGAGGGATTTTAGGCGCAGCGATTTTCTAAACGACGCTTGATCACCCGCTCGCGCAGACTGTCGTAGGCCCAGTTGTACAGCATGGTGTAGGGCAGGAAGAACAGGAAGAAGCCAATCTCCAGGGTCAGGGCCTGTAGCAGCGTCACGCCGAGCACAAACGATACGATGCTCACGCCAATGACGATAAAGCCGCACTCAAACCCCAGCGCATGCAGGGCGCGAACTTTGGCGGTGCGTTTTACGCGGGTAACCGGCCACAGTCGATCAAAGCAGGCGTTGTAGATGATATTCCACACCATGGCGGTGGTGGCCAGAATCACCGTTAACCCACCCATTTCCAGTACCGAGCGTTGCATAAGCCAGGCCGCCGTTGGCGCGAGGATCGCGGTGGCGATCCCCTCAAAGCAAACGGCATGGAAGATACGCTCCGGAAGTTTTCTGCGATGTAATGAATCGTGTTGCATCTGATGACCTTTCAATTATTGAACGTTGTTGCGGGTATTTTATGGACAAATGTGATAAGTAAAAGATAGAACCCATCGATAAAGTAGATACTTCATGCGCTATTCTCCCGAAGCTCTCACCGCCTTTGTGGAAACGGTCGCCTGCGGCTCGTTCTCTGCTGCCGCCCGTCGTTTGCGAAAGAGTCAGTCCACCATCAGCACCGCTATCGCTCATCTGGAGGCTGATATCGGCGTTACGCTGTTTGACCGTTCGGCGCGTCAGCCGGTGCTGACAGCCGAAGGACAGCGGGTATTGAGCTACGTTCAAGCGATTCTGGCGGCCAGCGAGCGGCTGGATGAACTGGCGGTGGAATTGAGCGGTGAAACGGAAGCGCGGCTGACGTTTGTGCTTTCCGATACGCTGCATCCCGACGTGCTGGAAGGTCTGCTGGCGCAGTTTGACCAACGTTTTCCACATACCGAATTTGAGTGTTTGGTGGGGGAGGATGACGACGTTGTCGATCTGCTGCAAAAAGGGCGTGCGCAGGTGGGGCTGATTGAGGCACGCGATGATTATCCCACCGATATCGGCCACATCCGTTTGCCGATGCAGACGCGCATGGCTATCTATACCTCGCCCGATCACCCCTTGACCCGCGAGCAGGGGCTTACGTTGGAACAACTGCGCACCTGGCGCGAGTTACGGCTGAATACCTATCTGGAAAACCGCGCAGCGCCGTCGCGCGGACCGGTGTGGTCGGCGCCCAACTATCTGATGCTCTTAAGCATGGCGGCACAAGGGCTCGGATGGTGCGCGCTGCCCTGTGCGCTGGTGGAGGAATTTGCTCGTTCGGCAGAGCTGACTATGCTCAATATTGCGGGCTGGCCAATATCGGTCTCAACCGATCTGCTGTGGCACAAAGCGGCTCCGCTCGGCGTATCGGGAAGCTGGCTGCGGCAGTACCTGCAGCAGGTTTCGGCCTGACGCGGCGGATAGACATTTCCTTTGTGATAAAACTCACTTTTTTTAAACAATCGCGAAAAAATTTGATAACAATCATCTACTATACGCGGACAATTTTGCGCTGAGGTCGAGATGAAAGACGTCGTTATCGTTGGTGCTGTCCGGACGCCTATTGGTTGTTTTCAGGGGGCGTTGGCTCGCCATTCCGCCGTGGAGCTGGGTAGCCTTGTGATCCAGGCCTTGGTTGATCGCAGCGGGATTTCCGCCGCGGTTATTGATGAGGTGATCATTGGTCAGGTCCTGACGGCTGGCACCGGACAAAACCCGGCGCGGCAGTCGGCTATCAAAGGCGGTCTACCGAATACCGTTTCGGCCATCACCATTAACGACGTTTGTGGATCCGGTTTAAAAGCGCTGCATCTGGCGACGCAGGCTATTCAATGCGGTGAAGCGGATGTGGTCATTGCCGGCGGGCAGGAGAATATGAGCCGCGCGCCGCACGTTTTGACCGACAGCCGTACCGGCGCTCAGTTGGGCAACAGCCAGCTGATTGATAGCCTGGTCCACGATGGGCTGTGGGATGCGTTCAATGATTACCACATGGGCGTGACGGCTGAAAATCTGGCGCGTGAATACGGTATCAGTCGCGAACAGCAGGATGCCTGGGCGCTAAGCTCCCAGCATAAGGCGCGTAAAGCAATTGATTCCGGACGTTTTCGTGATGAAATTGTACCGGTCACCAATTCACTGCCCGGCGGCGTGGCGCAGGTGGTGGATACCGACGAACAGCCGCAAACTGACGCCAGCGCGGAAGCCCTGGCGCGGCTGGTGCCCTCCTTTGAAAGCGCCGGTTCGGTTACCGCCGGCAACGCCTCCTCGATTAATGATGGCGCGGCAGCGGTACTGATGATGAGCGAAAGCAAAGCCCTGGAGCTGGGATTACCGATTCTCGCCCGTATCCGCGCATTCGCGAGCGTAGGGGTGGATCCTGCATTGATGGGGATTGCCCCCGTCTATGCCACGCGTCGCTGTCTGGAGCGAGCGGGTTGGCAACTGAGCGATGTCGATTTGATTGAGGCTAATGAGGCCTTCGCGGCTCAAGCTATTTCGGTGGGTAGAATGCTGGAATGGAACGAGCAGAAGGTCAATGTGAACGGTGGCGCGATTGCCTTGGGGCATCCGATTGGCGCCTCAGGCTGCCGTATATTGGTTTCGCTGGTGCATGAAATGGTGAAGCGTGATGCCCGTAAAGGATTGGCGACGCTGTGCATCGGCGGCGGGCAGGGTGTCGCGCTTGCGGTTGAACGGGATAATCAGTAATTCTGCGTTGTTTTTCCTCCTCAAATTCCTCAAATAAGAAAGGCCTCATTGGAGGCCTTTTTTGTTTTTGTCCCCTGATTTTAGCGAATAGAAATGAGGGGATGTC
>NZ_BCTM01000018.1 GCF_001571285.1 Kluyvera cryocrescens NBRC 102467
ACCTATACGCAAGGTGATAACACGCAGCACGCGATGAATGCGGTCAACGGTAATCGTGAACCGAGCAGCAGTGATGCGCACGACTATATCTTTGTCGCCGGCTCCTCATCTTCGTCTGCGAGTGCAGGTTCTGCTAACGTCAACAACAGCATCAACTATTTCGAGAGTATTAACGTCACCATCGGCGGAAAAACCTATCAGGGTAACAACCGGTTAACCGATGTTATTTCTGGAAATGGCGAAGAAAAATTGGATCCTGGCCATTCGGATACCAAGACGTCATGGCAGTACGAACTGAATATCGATGCCGACCTGAACGGTGGTGCAGAAGGCGATCACATTAAGTCGATAACGCTGAACGGGTTGCCTGTCGGTTCCGTTGTGAGCTACACGGATGCCGACGGCCATACTGTCAGCATCGAGGTGAAAGACACCAATGGCATCACGATTGACGTGGGTGATAACGCCAATCTCGATATGAACCTGACCGTCACCTCACCGACTGAAATAACGGGCGATCACCCACTTAACGTCGATGTTACGGTCGACGTGGGTAACGAGGAGTACCCATCCGGACCGATCGTCGATGACGACACCACGCACCGTATCCCAATTGTCGGTGGGGAAGAGACACATAGCGACGATACGGTACATACCCTGGATGCCGCGGACGATGTGAGTCATAGCTCGGCCGAGCATACCGATACGGCAAACTCGGCGGATCAGACGGAAGAAACCTCTTCCACCGATCATGCTGAGGATAGCAGTTCGACGGATCAGACTGACGGTAGCACCAGCGATAGCAATACGACAGACGCTGATGGCGCCGACCAGACTGGCGATCATACATCTGAAACGGATGCCCCTGATCAGAGTGGTGATGCCGATTCTACCGATCAGACCGATCAGACCGATCAGACTGAGGATACCGGATCGACGGATCTCACCGACGACGATGCCTCTGCCGATGACAGCACCGCCAACCTGCTGGTAGATGACGATCACCTCGATCTGAGCGGCGTGGATAGCGACAACAGTCAGCTCTCCACGGCCGAAGAAAGTCCGGAGAGTTCGCTGAACCTGCTGCTGGATGACATTGATACCCAGCTCGCGGAAGCCGACAGTACCCAGAGCACGGAACCGCAGGCGGATACTTCAGCGGCGGCGGTAACTTCTGAGTCTGACCAGGAAAGCACGCTCGATCTAAGCGATATTATCCATGACGATGACAGCAAAGATCTCAGTTCGCTGATTCAGGTTGCGGATACCGGGGAGCATGCTGAAACGGCAGGAGAAGTTCAGGATGTGCCGGCAGAAAGCGGCGGCGATCAAGGCGGTGACGCCTGGACCGCGCCAAATGCCGCAGAGTTGGATCATTTGATTGCTCAGCCAGATACAGACTCTTAAAACCGAGGGGTCGGCATACGCCGACCCTTTTTCGCCATTGGGAGCCGCAGAAATACGATCACCTGATGAGCGTTCAGCCGTAGCGATACGCTGAGAAAGTCTGTACGGCATCACCATCATGACGGTGAACATAAAACCACCATTATTAGTCATGATGAAGCAATAGATCTAAGTGATATTATGAGCCATGTCCCGGGGACGCTATTGTCCTCATCAACGACAGCGCTTTTTTATTTTTTGTCTGAAGACATTGCCTCTGGTGGACAACATCAAAAACCAAGGAAATGAACGTAAGGAAAGGACGACATGATGAATAAACACATTCGGATATTAACGGGCATCTCTCTGCCACTGTTGTTCGCGAGCAACGTTAACGCCGCTTCACTAGAGCAGGCGGTCAAAGACAGTTTACTGTGGCATCCACAGGTCAGCGCATCGGTTAACAGCCGCTATTCTGCCGATCAGGATCTGCGCGCGGCAAAAGGCGGGTATCTGCCATCGTTAGATGTGTCCGCCGGGACCGGCTGGGAGCAAACGGATAACGCCAGCACGCGTGCTGCCGACGATCACCGTCGTAACCTGCACCGCAGTGAATCCAGCATCAATCTGCGCCAGAACGTCTTTAACGGTTTTGCCACCACCAGCGAAGTGGCCCGTCAGACGGCGACCGTTAACTCTCGCGCCTACTCGGTAATGAATACCAGTGAAGTCACGGCGCTGACGGCAATCCAGAGCTATCTCGACGTGCTGATGCGCCAGCGTATGGTCAAGCTGGCGGAAGATAACCTGAAGAGCCACGAACGCATTTTTGATCAGATCCGTCTGCGCACCGAGCAGGGCGTCGGACGTACCGCTGACTATGAACAAGCGCAAGCGCGTCTGGCACAGGCGAAAAACAACCTGCTGACCGAGCAAACCAATCTCGAAGACGCACAGGCCAATTATTACAGCGTGGTGGGTAAAGAGGCCGATGGGCTCTCCATGCCGCTGACCACCAAAATCCCGGCGACCCAGGCAGAAGCACGTAAGCAAATGCTGGAAAATAGCCCGCTGCTGAAACAGGCAGACTCGGATGTCGATGCCACGCGTCAGCAGTACGAAGCGGCAAAATCGCGCTTCTATCCAAGCGTTGACGTTGATGTTGGTCGCCGGATGGATAACAACGTTGACGGTACCCGCGGCCACGATCAGGAGTGGCAGGCAATGGTTCGAATGAACTATAACCTGTTCAACGGCGGCAGCGATAAGGCACAGCTGTCATCTTACGCGTATAAAATGCAGGAAGCCCAGGACGTTAAACGTAACGCGCTGCGTCAGCTGGATGAAGAGCTGCGTCTGTCCTGGAACGCCTGGCAGAACGCGAAGCAACAGGTACCGATTGCCAAAGACTACGCCGATCGCAGCGCCGTGGTGCGTACCGCGTATCAGGAGCAGTTCAGCATCGGCGAGCGTAGCCTTCTTGATATGCTCGACAGCGAAAACGAAGTATTCAACGCCCAGCGCCGCTACGTTGAGATGCAGTTTACGGAGATGTTTACCACCTACCGCATCAACGCGCGAATTGGCGATCTGTTAAAACAGCTTAATATTCAGGCACCATCTGCAGCACAACCGGTAGAGGTGCAGCAAACGGCACATACCAACTTACCTGAACTGAAGTAACAGATTTTGGGCCTGCGGGTTATCTCATCCTCCGGTGAGATAACCCCTTATATTGTTTAGCCCATGCGAGTTTTTCGCTGGTTTATAAGGTCTGACTATGGCGTCTTATACTGATCCACTTGAGCAAGCCACCCCCGCAGCGGATGACACCATCCGGCACGATCCGCGTCAAAACCATGACGACCCCCTGCTCGACTCGCTGATGATCGTCTGCAAACTGCATAACATTATTTCCAGCCGTAACGTCTTAACCGCCGGTTTGCCTTTAAAGGACAATCAGTTAACTCTCGACACGTTCCCGCGAGCCGCCCAGCGTGCGGGGCTGAAGGCGCGAATCCTTCAGCGTCCGCTGGAAAAAATCTCTCCGCTGTCGCTACCCGCAGTGGTGTTACTGAAAAACGATCAGGCGGCAGTGCTAATTGGCTGGGACGACCAGCAGCGCGCGCGTCTGCTGGCGACGGAAACGGAAGGTGGAGAGATCCTGCTGGAGCGCGAAGAGCTAGCAGAGAACTACAGCGGTAAAACCATTTTCATTCAGCCGGGGCATGCCTTTGACAGCCAACCCACGGCCACCATTCCACAAACCAAATCCTGGTTTAAAGACACCTTAAAGCTGTCGAAATACCTCTATCTCGATTCCGTCGTCGCCAGCTTTATCATTAACATCATCGCTATCGCCACGCCGCTGTTCGTGATGAACGTCTATGACCGCGTGGTGCCAAACCAGGCAACCGCTACCCTGTGGGTGCTGGCAATCGGGATTTCCATTGCGTTTGTCTTTGACTTGATCCTGAAAGTTTTACGCGGCATTTGTCTTGATCTTGCCGGTAAAAAGACCGATTTGATTGTTTCCGCAGCCTTGTTTGAACGGCTGCTCGGCATGAAAATGAAGCTACGCCCTCATCGGGTCGGCGCCTTTGCGCAGAACTTCCAGGAGTACCAGGCGGTGAGGGAGTTCCTCTCGTCGCTGACGCTGACCACGCTGATTGATTTCCCATTCACGTTATTGATTCTGCTGGTGATTGCGATTATCGGTGGCCCGCTCGCCTTTATCCCGCTGCTCTGCTACCCAATTGCGCTGCTTGT
This sequence comes from Kluyvera cryocrescens NBRC 102467, assembly GCF_001571285.1. Classification (GTDB taxonomy): domain Bacteria; phylum Pseudomonadota; class Gammaproteobacteria; order Enterobacterales; family Enterobacteriaceae; genus Kluyvera; species Kluyvera cryocrescens. Next base: position 4,156 of record NZ_BCTM01000018.1, read on the forward strand.
GAACTGGCTGATTCAAAAACCACTTTTGGAACAGGTACATAAAACCTTCCTGCTGTCTACCGAACGACAGGCCATGCTGGTTGAAACGGTGACCGGGCTTGATGCTATTAAGGTTAATAACGCGCAAAGCGAGCGCCAGTATCAGTGGGAGCAAATTATTGGCCAGCTCAGCAAGCTTGAGCTGCGGGTGAAATCCCTCTCTTACGTCGCGGTTAACTTTACCGCCTGGATCCAGCAGATTAGTGGCGTAGCGCTGATTGTTATCGGGGTTTACAGCATTATTGCCGGCAACCTGAGTATGGGTGGACTTATTGCCTGCTACCTGTTGAACCGACGCGCGGTGATGCCAATTGGCCAGTTCTGTAGCCTGATCACCCGCTATCAGCGCGCCAAAATGACCAAAGCCACCATCGACCGCATGATGGATCTGGAGCAGGAAGTACAGGACGACGAAGTCCCACTGAAGCGTGAGACGCTATCCGGTGCCATTGAGTTCCGCGACGTCACCTTCCGCTATCCCCAGAACCAGTTCGTGTCGCTGAACGGCATCTCACTCAAAATTGAGCCGGGCGAAAAAGTGGGAATTATCGGCCGCAGTGGCTCCGGGAAAAGCTCACTGGCGAAACTGCTGGTTGGTTTTTACCAGCCGGATGGCGGAACCATTCTGGTTGACGGTATTGACGCCCGCCAGCTCGATGTCCACGACGTGCGCCACAATATTGGCTACGCGCCGCAGGACATCCACCTGTTCAGCGGTACGCTGCGCGATAACCTGTTAAGCGGAGCCGGCTACGTCGATGATGAGACGATGATCCGCGCGGCCACCGTCGCAGGCGTGCATGAGTTCGCCCGTCGTCACCCTTCCGGCTACAACATGCAGGTCGGTGAGCGTGGGATGAATCTCTCCGGCGGGCAGCGACAGGCCGTCGCCCTCGCCCGTTCGCTGCTGCTCGACCCGCCGATATTGCTGATGGACGAGCCGACCAGCTCAATGGATAACACCAGTGAAGACTTAATCAAGAAAGCGCTGACGCCAATGGTAAGCAATAAAACGCTGCTGCTGGTGACGCACCGCGCTTCGCTGCTGTCGCTGGTTGACCGTCTGATTATTCTCGATAACGGGAAAATCATCGCTGACGGTCCGAAAGAAAGCGTGATGACGGCACTGAAAAAAGGACAAATTCATGCGCAACGCTAAACTCAACGGCCTGTTGAAGTGGCTCTTTGGCGACAAAAACGGCGCAGCAACGACCGCCAATGAGGTCAACAAAGCCCTGCTTGACGATTCGCCGCGCGTCGTGCGCATCACGCTGTGGGCGATTCTCGGCTTCTTCATCATCATGATTGCCTGGGCTTCTCTGGCTGAAATCGATGAGGTTACGCGCGGTGATGGCAAAGCCATTCCATCGTCGCGGCTGCAAAAAATCCAGAACCTTGAAGGCGGGATCGTCGCCGAGGTGTTCGTCCACGAAGGCGAAGTCGTTAAGGCGGGCGCGCCGCTGCTGCGCCTCGATGACACGCGCTTTCGTTCCAACGCCGGGGAATCCGAAGCGGACCGCTATGCGCTGGAAGCACGCGTTCAGCGTCTGACCGCACAGCTGGCCGATAAAGAGACCCTGACGCTGTCGCCGGATATCGTCGAGAAAGCCCCAGATATTGCCAACGGCGAAATGGAGCTGTTCACCAGCGTCAATAAACGGATCCAAAGCGAACTGTCCGGACTAAACGAACAGCTGGTGCAGAAGAAACAGGAGCTGCTGGACTTCCAGGCGAAAGCCGAGCAGTACCGCCGCAGCCTGGGGCTGTTGCAGCAGGAGATCGGCATGTCCGAACCGCTGGTCGCCAAGGGGGCCATCTCACGCGTTGAGGTGCTGCGTCTGCGCCGCTCTGAGGTGGAAACCCGTGGGCAGCTGGAATCGGTCACCCTGGCGGTGCCAAGAGCGCAGGCGGCGATTAAGGAGATTGAGAGCAAGGTGGGTGAGACGCGCGGGCGCTACCGCAGCGAGGCGTTATCCCAGCTTAACGAGGCGCGTACCGATCTGAGTAAAATCGAAGCCACCGGGAAAGCCATCGATGACCGGGTTAACCGTACGCTGGTCACCTCACCGGTGCGCGGCATCGTCCAGCAGCTGATGGTCAACACCATCGGCGGCGTCATTCAGCCGGGTAACGATCTGGTTGAAATCGTGCCGCTGGACGACACGCTGCTGATTGAAGCTAAAATTCGGCCGCAGGATATTGCCTTCTTACGCCCGGGCCAGGAAGCCATCGTCAAGTTCACCGCTTACGATTACACCATTTACGGTGGGATGAAAGGCAAGCTGGAGCAGATAAGCCCGGATACGGTGACCGACAAAGACGGCAAAAGCTTCTACGTGATCCGTCTGCGTACCGATAAGAACCATCTCGGCAGCGATGATAAACCGCTGATTATCATTCCGGGGATGGTGGCGTCGGTAGACATTATTACCGGTAAGAAAACCATTCTGGCCTATTTGCTGAAGCCAATTTTGCGGGCAAGGGCGGAAGCCTTCCGCGAACGCTAACCATAAAAAACCCGGCGGTAAGCCGGGTTTTTCTTTATTACTCGTTAATCTTCGGATGCTGCATCACCAGTTGCGAACGCTTCGCCTGAAGCTCGGCAATCTCCGCATCGATATCTTCAATCTTGTGTTCGATGTGGTCGTGATGCTCCTGCAGGATCTCTTTCGCTTCAGCGATATCCGATGCCGCAGGTGTTGCGCCTTTCAGCGGACGGTTGGCGGTCTCTTTCATCGTGACGCCGGTAATCAAACCAATCACCGCCACCACCATCAGATAGTAAGCTGGCATCATCAGGTCCTGAGTCGACTCCACCAGCCAGGCGGCCAGCGTCGGCGTTAGACCCGCAATCAGCACCGAGATGTTAAAGGCACTCGCCAGCGCGCTGTAGCGGATGTGCGTCGGGAACATCGCCGGTAACGACGAGGCCATTACCCCGGTGAAGCAGTTGAGGATCACCGCCAGCAGCAGCAGACCGGAGAAAATCAGGCCAATGGAGTTACTGTTAATCAGCACGAAGGCTGGAATAGAGAACACCAGCAGCGCGATACTCCCCACCATCACAAACGGACGACGACCAAAGCGGTCGCTCAGCAGCCCCATCACCGGCTGCACAAACAGCATACCAATCATAATGGCGATGATAATCAGCACACCGTGATCTTCCGAGTAGTGCAGGTTATGCGACAGGTAGCTCGGCATGTAGGTCAGCAGCATGTAATAGGTGACGTTGGTCGAAATAACCAGACCAATACACGCCAGCAGGCTGCGCCAGTGTTTAGTCGCAATCTCTTTGAACGACACTTTCGGCCCGTCCTGCAGACCCTGGCGATCGCCCTGTTCGAGCTTATCCACGTGCTGCTGGAACGCCGGTGTCTCCTCCAGCGCGTGGCGCAGGTAAAGACCGATAATCCCTAGCGGCAGCGCGATGAAGAACGGAATACGCCAGCCCCACTCAAGGAAGTTTGCCTCACCCACCGCGGTAGACAGCAGAACAACCAGCCCGGCGCCCATCACGAATCCAGCGATCGAGCCAAAGTCCAGCCAGCTGCCCATAAAGCCACGCTTACGGTCTGGCGAGTATTCGGCGACAAAGATAGATGCCCCGGTATATTCCCCACCGACCGAGAAGCCCTGCGCCATTTTACACAGCAGCAGCAGGATAGGTGCCCAGATACCAATCGACTCGTACGATGGAATCAGACCAATACAGAAGGTACTGAGCGACATAATGATAATGGTGATGGAAAGAATCTTCTGTCGACCGTATTTATCCCCGAGCATCCCGAAGAACAAACCGCCAAGTGGGCGAATCAGGAAGGGTACGGAGAATGTCCCTAGAGCGGCAATCATCTGTACGCTGGGATCGGCATCCGGGAAGAACACTTTACCTAACGCATAAGCAACGAAGCCATAGACACCAAAATCAAACCACTCCATTGCATTACCCAAAGATGCTGCGGTAATCGCCTTGCGCAATTTACCATCGTCGATGATGGTGACGTCACGTAACGTGATCGGTTTTACTTTTTTCCTTCTAAGCATGGTTTTCCTCGTTCAATTTCGCCTTGAACGCACACCCAGTGGCGGCAAATAGCACAGTATTTGCGAGGGCGCGTAAAGGGAACCGTGGAGATTCTGGTTCCGCTTATCCAAGCGTAGCAGGTTTGCATGTCTTCGCTGGAGGATGTTTCTCCAGACAATCAAACCTGTTGAGCCTGATGGCGAGTCAGTTAAAAAAGTCACCCTCGAAAAATGACCGCTTGAGGGAGAATCCTATTTACCCTAACAGCGATTAATATTGTGATCAACTTAACAAAACATTGACGCCTGCTACCAGGCTGAAATATTTCCCTGACATTTGCAGGCCGATTTCGCGTTATCCCGCTCACTTTCCCATGCTCACTTGCCTCCATTTTCCACCCATTAATCGCGATAGTTATTTCAAAATATTTCACATTGTTTTTACAGCTTTTATATTTCTCATTAGATTGCGGATTTCACTTATGAAATATGTGATCCATATAACTAAAACGCTGTTTTATTTTCATTGAATCAATATTCCAGTAAATGCATTATAGCGTCCGAAAACGCGTTAAAGATGCCAGAAAACGCCGCCCAGCACGGGTGATAACTGGGATACGAATATCAGATGATATCAGACTAACCATCTGAAATTATTATGTTTAAATTCTTCTATCACCGAGCGGTGACGCGAAGCGAGGACGGCTCATGAAAATTAAAGCAACAATGGAACGAATCCCTGGTGGGATGATGCTTATCCCGTTACTGTTAGGGGCAGTGCTAAATACATTCGCACCAACTACCGGTGAATATTTCGGTTCATTCACGAAAGGGATGATTGGCGGAACGGTACCTATTCTGGCAGTCTGGTTCTTCTGTATTGGGGCATCCATTGATTTACGCGCCACCGGCACGGTATTACGCAAATCCGGTACGCTGGTACTGACTAAAATTGCCGTCGCCTGGGTCGTGGCAATGATTGCCGCCACCTTTATTCCTGACACCGGAATTCAGACCGGATTCTTCGCTGGCCTGTCGGTTCTGGCGATTGTGTCAGCGATGGACATGACCAACGGTGGTCTGTACGCCAGCCTGATGAATCAGTACGGCACCAAAGAAGAATCTGGCGCATTCGTGCTGATGTCTCTGGAATCCGGCCCACTGATGACCATGGTGATCCTCGGTTCCGCAGGCCTTGCCTCCTTTGAACCGCACCACTTTATCGGCGCCGTGCTGCCATTCCTGATTGGTTTTGCGCTGGGTAACCTTGACCACGATCTGCGTGCTTTCTTCAGCAAAGCAACGCCGGTACTGATTCCGTTCTTCGGCTTCGCGCTGGGTAACACCATCAACCTGAACGTCATCCTCGACACCGGTCTGCTGGGTATCGTGCTGGGTATTGCGGTTATCGTCATCACCGGTATTCCGCTGATTATTGCCGACCGCGTGATTGGCGGTGGTAACGGTACTGCTGGCGTGGCGGCTTCCTCCGCTGCCGGTGCCGCGGTTGCCAACCCGGTCATCATCGCGCAGATTAACCCGTCGTTTGCGCCGGTTGCCGCCTCCGCTACCGCGCTGGTTGCCGCAAGCGTCATCGTGACGGCGATTCTGGTACCGATTATTACCGCGCTGTATGCCAAACGTTACGGGGCACCAAAGCCCGCTGAAACCGAAGCGCAGGCCGTATCGCAAGGCGCTCACCACTAATCTTCCGCCCCCCTCGTCCGAGGGGGGTTTACGTTTTCCCCTTCGCTTTCTTCCGCCCATCTCCGGGATAACACCGACAAATGCAGGGTTTTGTTGTATCATTAAGGCCATTTTCGGCGATTTGCCGTTTTACAGGCCCTTGCCTTTCGCACTGCACTTTTGAGGATATCTCCCATGTCATTACCCCATTGCCCACAATGCAATTCCGAATACACCTATGAAGACAACGGCATGTTCATCTGCCCGGAATGCGCGCACGAGTGGAACGATGCTGAACCGGCGCACGACAGCGATGAGCTAATCGTCAAAGATGCTAACGGTAACCTGCTGGCCGACGGCGACAGCGTCACCGTGGTAAAAGATCTGAAGGTGAAAGGTAGCTCTTCCATGCTGAAGATCGGCACCAAAGTGAAGAACATCCGCCTGGTCGAAGGCGATCACAACATCGATTGCAAAATCGACGGTTTCGGCCAGATGAAGCTGAAATCTGAGTTCGTGAAAAAGAACTGATTTAAGCCTCATTATTGCCGGATAGCGCGACGTTTATCCGGCAATCTACCTCCCGCCACGCTTCGCTCCCTGAACCAACACGCACTACACTTACTGGGCTATCCTTACCTGAGGTAACGATCATGCCTTTAAGTCCCTATCTCGCTTTTTCCGGCAACTGCGCCGACGCTATCGCCTATTACCAACAGGCGCTAGGCGCGGAACTGCGCTACAAAATCAGCTTTGGCGAAATGCCGCCCTCCGCCATGGATGATGAAGGAGGCTGCCCGTCCGGCCTCAAGTTCCCCGACAGCGCTATCGCCCACGCCAACGTGCACATCGCAGGCAGCGATATCATGATGAGCGATTCCGTCGCCTCGGATGGCCTGCACTACGCCGGTTTTACCCTGGTGCTCGACACCCAGGATGTGAAGGAGGGGAAACGCTGGTTCGACAATCTCGCCGCCAACGGCAAGGTTGAGATGCGCTGGCAGGAGACCTTCTGGGCGCACGGATTCGGTCGCGTCATCGACCGATATGGCGTGCCGTGGATGATTAACGTTGTCAAACAGCAGGAGCCAACGCTCTAACCCGACGGGAGGCAACGCCTCCCGTCCTGTCATCAAATACCCACCAAGAATTCATCCTCAAGCAACTTTTTCTTAACCAAAACGTCACATTAATTCGCCACGATGGGGCCACTTTTTAGAAGGGGTTCCAGCATGCAAACGATTATTCGCGTTGAAAAGCTCAACAAGACGTTCAATCAGCATCAGGTGCTTCACGCCATTGACCTGAACGTGCACGCCGGTGAGATGGTCGCTCTGCTTGGGCCATCCGGTTCTGGCAAATCCACCCTCTTACGTCACTTAAGCGGCCTGATTGTCGGCGATAAAACGCCAGACTGTCGCGTCGAACTACTCGGTAAAACCGTCCAGCAGGCGGGCCGCCTGGCGCGCGATATCCGTAACAGTCGTGCCCACACCGGCTACATCTTCCAGCAGTTCAATCTGGTGAATCGCCTGAGCGTGATGGAGAACGTGCTGATTGGCGCGCTCGGCAGCACCCCGTTCTGGCGCACCTGCTTTAGCTGGTTTACCCGCGAACAAAAACAGCGCGCATTACAGGCTCTGACCCGCGTCGGTATGGCGCATATGGCCCACCAGCGCGTCTCTACCCTTTCCGGCGGCCAGCAGCAGCGCGTGGCGATTGCTCGGGCGCTGATGCAGCAGGCCAAAGTCATCCTCGCCGATGAACCTATCGCCTCGCTGGATCCTGAATCCGCGCGCATCGTGATGGATACCCTGCGCGACATCAACCAGACCGATGGCATCACCGTGGTGGTGACGCTGCACCAGGTCGACTATGCGCTGCGCTACTGCGAACGCATCGTCGCGCTGCGTCAGGGACACGTGTTCTACGACGGCAGCAGCCAACAGTTTGATAACGAACGTTTTGACCATCTCTACCGCAGCATTAATCGCGTCGAAGAGAACGCGCAGGCTGCCTGACATCCCCACAATGAGGAATGGAAATGAGCTATAAGACGGTTGCCGCGCTGGCCTTTACCAGCATGTTCAGTCTCAGCACCCTGCTCACCCCGGCGCACGCCGAAGAGCAGGAAAAAGCGCTGAACTTCGGCATTATTTCGACGGAATCACAGCAGAACTTAAAGCCACAATGGGAGCCGTTCCTGAAGGACATGGAAAAGTCGCTGGGCGTTAAGGTTAACGCCTTCTTCGCGCCGGACTACGCCGGCATCATCCAGGGCATGCGCTTTAATAAAGTGGACATCGCCTGGTACGGTAACCTCTCCGCCATGGAAGCGGTGGATCGCGCCAATGGCCAGGTGTTTGCCCAAACCGTCGCCGCCGATGGCTCCCCAGGCTACTGGAGCGTGCTGATCGTCAACAAAGACAGCCCAATCAATAACCTCAATGATCTGCTGGCCAAGCGCAAAGAGCTGACCTTCGGCAACGGTGACCCGAACTCCACCTCCGGCTTCCTCGTCCCGGGCTACTACGTCTTCGCCAAAAATAACGCCTCCGCCAGCGACTTCAAACGCACGGTTAACGCCAGCCATGAAACCAACGCGCTGGCCGTCGCCAACAAACAGGTCGATGTCGCCACCAACAACACCGAAAACCTCGACAAGCTGAAAACCTCTGCGCCGGACAAGCTCAAAGAGCTGAAGGTTATCTGGAAATCACCGCTGATCCCTGGCGACCCGATTGTATGGCGTAAAAACCTTTCTGAAACCACCAAGGACAAGGTCTACAGCTTCTTTATGAATTACGGCAAGACGCCGGAAGAAAAAGCCGTACTGGAACGTCTGGGCTGGGCGCCGTTCCGCGCCTCAAGCGACCTACAGCTACTGCCGATTCGCCAGCTGACGCTGTTTAAAGAGATGCAAACCGTGAAGGGCAACGGCACGTTGAATGCCGATGAGAAAGCAACGAAGACTGCCGATATTCAGGCGCGTCTGAACGATCTTGATCGTACCACCGCAGCGATTGGCGCGATGACCTCGGTCACCAAAGCGGTGCAGTAGCCCTTTTCCCCCTCTTCCCGTCGGGGAGAGGGGACTCAGGAAACACGGAGCCACCCATGCAACACACCATCACCGTTCCCCCACCGAAGCGCAGCTGGTTCTCGCTGATGAGCTGGGCCATTTTGCTGGCGGTGCTCGCCATTTCCTGGAAAGGCGCGGAAATGAACCCGGTGGCGCTGTTCACCGACGCGGGCAATATGGCGACCTTTGCCGCCGACTTCTTCCCTCCAGACTTTAGCCTGTGGCAGGACTACCTCAAAGAGATGGCCGTAACCCTGCAAATCGCCGTCTGGGGCACTGCGCTTGCGGTGGTCCTCTCCATCCCCTTTGGCCTGATGAGCGCCGAAAACCTGGTGCCATGGTGGATTTACCAACCGATGCGCCGCCTGATGGACGCCTGCCGCGCCATCAACGAAATGGTTTTCGCCATGCTGTTCGTCGTCGCCGTGGGCTTAGGCCCATTCGCCGGGGTCATGGCGCTGTTTATTCACACCACCGGGGTGCTTTCCAAGCTGCTGTCGGAAGCGGTGGAAGCGATTGAACCCGGCCCGGTAGAAGGCATCCGCGCTACCGGCGCCAACAAAATTGAAGAGATTATCTACGGCGTTCTGCCGCAGGTCATGCCGCTTCTCATCTCTTATTCGCTGTACCGTTTTGAATCCAACGTTCGTTCCGCCACCGTCGTCGGCATGGTTGGTGCAGGCGGCATCGGCGTGACCTTATGGGAAGCGATTCGCGGCTTCCAGTTCCAGCAAACCTGCGCATTGATGGTGCTCATTATCGTCACCGTCAGCCTGCTGGATTTCCTGTCTCAGCGTTTGCGTAAGCACTTTATCTGATTAGCGAGGTCTTGATGGCTATGCACCTGTCTACACATCCGACCAGTTATCCCACGCGTTATCAAGAGATTGCCGCGCGTCTGGAGCAAGAGCTGCGGCAGAACTATCGCTGCGGTGATTACCTGCCCGCCGAGCATCAACTGGCGGCACGCTTTGAAGTCAATCGCCACACCCTGCGTCGCGCCATCGATCAACTGGTCGAAAAAGGCTGGGTACAGCGCCGCCAGGGAATTGGCGTGCTGGTGCTAATGCGCCCGTTCGACTATCCGCTGAACGCCCAGGCGCGCTTTAGCCAGAATCTGCTCGATCAGGGCAGCCATCCCACCAGCGAAAAGCTGCTGTCGGTGCTGCGTCCAGCCTCCGGGCATATTGCCGACGCGCTGGGGATTAACGAAGGCGACAACGTGATTCACCTGCGCACGCTGCGCCGGGTCAACGGCGTGGCGCTGTGTTTGATCGATCACTACTTTGCCGACCTCAGCCTGTGGCCGACGCTACAGCGCTTTAGCAGCGGGTCGCTGCACGATTTCCTGCGCGAACAGTCCGGCATTGCGCTTAAGCGTAGCCAGACTCGCATCAGCGCCCGCCGGGCGCAGGCCAAAGAGAGTCAGCGGCTGGAAATTCCCAATATGGCGCCCCTGCTGTGCGTCCGCACCCTGAACCACCGTGAAGGCGATGACCAGGTGATGGAGTACTCCGTCAGCCTGACCCGCGCCGACATGATTGAATTTATTATGGAGCACTAATGGACGCTAATCACGCGACCCGTCAGCACTGGATGTCGGTGCTGGCCCACTGCGACCCGGCCAGCCTCGAAGCCAAAATGGTCGCCCTGAATATCACTGCGCAATACGAGGTGATCCGCGCGGCGGAAACCGGACTGGTTCAGCTCCAGGGGCGCATGGGCGCGACCGGTGAACGCTTTTTTGCCGGAGACGCCACCTTGACCCGCGCCGCCGTGCGCTTGAGTAACGGCACGCTGGGCTACAGCTGGATACTGGGACGCGATAAACCGCACGCCGAACGCTGCGCGCTGCTGGACGCCCTGCTCCAGCAGCCCTCGCATTATCAAACCCTAATAGAAACCCTCATTACCCCGCTGGAAGCCGACCGTACGGCGCGCATTGCCGCACGTCAGGCCGAGATCAATGCCAGCCGGGTCGACTTCTTTACGCTGGTTCGCGGAGACAACGCATGACCCTGGAAACCGCTTTTTCCCTCCCCGTGCAGGATGCCCAACACAGTTTTCGTCGCCTGTTAAAAGCGATGAGCGAGCCGGGCGTGATTGTTGCGCTGCATCAGCTCAAGCACGGCTGGCAGCCGCTGAATATCGCCACCACCAGCATTCTGCTAACGCTGGCCGACAACGATACGCCGGTCTGGCTGGCGGGCGCGCTGCATAACGATATCGTCAGCCAAAGCCTGCGTTTTCACACTAATGCGCCGCTGGTTGAGCAGCCGCAGCAGGCGACTTTTGCGGTGTCGAACGACACCATCAGCCGCGAACAGCTGGATGCGCTGTGTACCGGCAGCGCCATCGCGCCGGAAACCAGCGCCACGCTGATTGTGCAGGTTGCCAGCCTGAGCGGCGGCCGCATGCAGCGCCTGACCGGCGCGGGCATTCAGGATGAGCGCATGATCGCCCCGCAGCTGCCGGAGTGCATTCTGCATGAACTGACCGAACGCCCGCACCCGTTCCCGCTCGGCGTAGATCTGATCCTCACCTGCGGCGAGCGCCTGCTGGCCATCCCGCGGACTACCCACGTGGAGGTTTGCTGATGTACGTAGCCGTTAAAGGGGGCGAAAAGGCGATTGAAGCCGCCCACCAGCTCCAGGAAAGCCGACGTCGGGGCGACACCTCGCTACCCGAGCTGAGCGTCGCCCAGATAGAACAACAGCTGAATCTGGCCGTTGACCGGGTGATGACCGAAGGCGGCATTGCCGATCGTGAACTGGCGGCGCTGGCGCTAAAGCAGGCCAGCGGCGATAACGTCGAAGCCATTTTTCTGCTGCGTGCCTACCGCACGACGCTGGCGAAGCTGGCGGTCAGCGAGCCGATTGATACCCGCAACATGCGCCTTGAGCGCCGTATTTCCGCCGTCTACAAAGATGTGCCCGGTGGACAGCTTCTCGGCCCCACCTACGACTACACCCACCGCCTGCTGGATTTTACCTTGCTGGCCAACGGCGAAGCCCCGGCGCTGAAAACCGAGGGCGGTGAGCCGTCATCAGCGCCGCATGTATTCAGCCTGCTTGCGAGTCAGGGTCTGGCGAAAGCGGAGCAGGATAACGGCGCAACGCCGGACGACATCACCCGCACGCCACCGGTTTACCCCTGCTCGCGTTCCTCCCGCCTACAGCAGCTAATGCGCGGCGATGAAGGCTATCTGCTGGCGCTGGCCTACTCCACCCAGCGCGGCTACGGGCGTAACCACCCGTTCGCGGGCGAAATCCGCAGCGGCTATGTCGAGCTGGAAATTGTGCCCGAAGAGCTGGGTTTTGCGGTGAACGTCGGCGAAATGCTGATGACAGAGTGTGAAATGGTCAACGGTTTCGTCGACCCGGCGGACGAACCGCCGCACTTTACCCGCGGCTACGGTCTGGTGTTCGGCATGAGCGAACGCAAAGCGATGGCCATGGCGCTGGTCGACCGCGCCCTGCAGGCCCCGGAGTACGGCGAACACGCCGTCGGCCCGGCGCAGGATGAAGAGTTCGTTCTCGCCCACGCCGATAACGTCGAAGCCGCAGGCTTCGTCTCACACCTCAAACTCCCTCATTACGTCGATTTCCAGGCCGAGCTGGAACTGTTGAAACGCCTGCAACGGGAGCAGAAAAATGGCTAATCTCAGCGGCTATAACTTTGCCTATCTCGATGAACAGACTAAACGCATGATCCGCCGTGCGATCATGAAAGCGGTGGCGATCCCCGGCTATCAGGTGCCGTTCGGCGGCCGCGAAATGCCAATGCCCTACGGCTGGGGCACCGGCGGCATTCAGCTCACCGCCAGCGTGATCGGCGAAGCGGATGTGCTAAAGGTTATCGATCAAGGGGCGGACGACACCACCAACGCCGTGTCGATCCGCCACTTCTTCCAGCGGGTGACCGGAGTGCATACCACCGAGCGCACCGAAGATGCCACCCTAATCCAGACCCGCCACCGGATCCCGGAAACGCCGCTGGCCGAGGATCAGATCCTGATCTTCCAGGTGCCGATCCCGGAACCGCTGCGTTTTATCGAACCGCGTGAAACGGAAACCCGCACCATGCACGCGCTGGAAGAGTACGGCGTGATGCAGGTGAAGCTGTACGAAGATATCGCCCGTTTCGGCCACATCGCCACCACCTACGCCTATCCGGTGAAGGTGAACGACCGCTACGTGATGGACCCTTCGCCGATTCCAAAATTCGATAACCCGAAAATGGACATGATGCCCGCGCTGCAGCTTTTTGGTGCCGGCCGCGAAAAACGTATCTACGCCGTGCCGCCGTATACCCGCGTCGAGAGTCTCGATTTCGACGACCATCCGTTCACCGTACAGCGCTGGGACGAACCCTGCGCCATCTGCGGTTCAACGCACAGCTATCTCGACGAAGTGGTGCTGGACGATAGCGGCAAACGGATGTTTGTCTGCTCCGATACCGACTACTGCCGCCAACAGAGCGAGGCAAAAAAACCATGAGCCAGCCGCTACTTTCCGTTGACCGCCTGACCCATCTGTATGCGCCGGGTAAAGGTTTCAGCAACGTTTCATTTGATTTATGGCCGGGCGAAGTGCTGGGCATCGTCGGCGAATCCGGTTCTGGAAAAACCACGCTGCTGAAGTCTATTTCTGCACGTTTGACGCCGCAAGAAGGGGTCATCCGCTATCAGGACAGCTCGCTGTACGCCATGAGTGAGGCCGAGCGCCGTCGCCTGCTGCGCACCGAGTGGGGCGTGGTGCATCAGCATCCGATGGACGGCCTGCGCCGCCAGGTATCGGCGGGCGGCAATATCGGCGAACGATTGATGGCCACCGGTGCGCGGCATTACGGCGAGATCCGCGCTACCGCCCAGCGCTGGCTGGAGGAAGTCGAAATACCGGCATCGCGTATCGATGACCTGCCCACCACCTTTTCCGGCGGCATGCAGCAGCGTTTGCAGATAGCCCGCAATCTGGTGACCCATCCGAAACTGGTGTTTATGGACGAACCCACCGGCGGGCTGGACGTATCGGTGCAGGCCCGTCTGCTCGACCTGCTGCGCGGCCTGGTGGTGGAACTGAACCTGGCGGTGGTGATTGTGACCCATGATTTGGGCGTCGCACGCCTGCTGGCCGACCGCCTGCTGGTGATGAAGCAGGGCCAGGTGGTGGAAAGTGGGTTAACTGACCGGGTGCTCGACGATCCTCACCATCCCTATACCCAACTGCTGGTGTCATCGGTGTTGCAAAACTGACTTGTGTCGGCCTGATAAGCGAAGCGCTGCCAGGTTCCCGGATGCACATACGTTAAAGAGGCGAAAAATGAACGCGATCCGCGTAGAAAACGTGAGTAAAACTTTTGTGCTCCACCAGCAAAACGGCGTCCATCTGCCGGTACTGAAAAACGCCTCGCTCGAGGTCAACAACGGTGAATGCGTGGTGCTGCACGGCCATTCCGGCAGCGGGAAATCCACGCTGCTGCGCTCGCTTTACGCCAACTATCTGCCGGACGAAGGGCATATCCATATTAAACACGGCGACGAGTGGGTAGATCTGGTGAGCGCGCCGGCGCGAAAAGTGGTGGAAATCCGCAAAACCACCGTCGGCTGGGTGAGCCAGTTTCTGCGCGTGATCCCGCGAATCTCGACGCTGGAAGTGGTGATGCAGCCACTGCTCAATACCGGCGCACCGCGGGAAGTCTGTAGCGCCAAGGCCGCCCAACTGTTAACACGTCTGAACGTGCCGGAGCGTTTATGGCACCTCGCGCCGTCGACCTTTTCCGGCGGCGAACAGCAGCGCGTCAACATCGCCCGCGGGTTTATCGTCGATTACCCCATTTTATTGCTCGACGAACCCACCGCCTCGCTGGATGCCAAAAACAGCGCGGCGGTTGTCAGCCTGATTCATGAAGCCAAAGCCCGCGGTGCGGCCATCGTCGGTATTTTCCACGACGAAGCCGTCCGTCACCAGGTCGCAGACCGCCTCCATCCAATGGGTACACCTGCATGATTATCAATAATATAAAGCTGGTTCTTGAAAACGACGTCGTTCACGGTTCGCTGGAAGTGAAGGACGGCGAGATCCGCGCCTTTGCCGATAGCCAGAGCCGTCTGCCAGAAGCCATGGACGGCGAAGGCGGCTGGCTGCTGCCGGGGCTGATTGAACTGCACACCGATAATCTGGATAAATTCTTTACCCCACGGCCCAAAGTTGATTGGCCGGCCCACTCGGCAATGAGCAGCCACGATGCGCTGATGGTTGCCAGCGGTATCACCACCGTTCTTGATGCAGTGGCGATTGGCGACGTGCGCGATGGCGGCGATCGGTTGGAAAATCTGGAGAAGATGATTAACGCCGTTGAGGAGACGCAAAAACGCGGTCTCAACCGCGCTGAACACCGCCTGCATCTGCGCTGCGAACTGCCGCACCACACCACGCTGCCGTTATTTGAAAAGCTGGTCAGCCGCGAGCCAGTTTCGCTGGTGTCATTAATGGACCATTCGCCGGGTCAGCGCCAGTTCGCCAACCGTGAAAAGTATCGGGAATACTATCAGGGCAAATATTCGCTGACCGACGCACAGATGCATGAGTATGAAGAAGAGCAGCTGGCGCTGGCTGCCCGTTGGTCGCAGTCCAACCGTACCGCCATTGCCGGGATGTGTCGCGAACGCCAAATCGCATTAGCCAGCCACGATGATGCCACCCACGATCACGTGGTGGAATCGCACCTGCTGGGCAGCGTGATTGCTGAGTTTCCAACCACCTTTGAAGCCGCTGAATCATCGCGCCGCCACGGCATGAATGTACTGATGGGCGCACCAAACATCGTGCGCGGCGGTTCGCACTCCGGAAACGTCGCGGCGCATCAGCTCGCCTCGCTGGGGCTGCTGGACATTCTCTCCTCCGATTATTATCCCGCAAGCCTGCTGGATGCCGCCTTCCGCGTCGCGGATGACGAGAACAACGGCTTTACGCTCGCACAGGCCATCAATCTGGTGACCCAAAATCCCGCGCGGGCGCTCAACCTCCACGACCGCGGCGTCATTGCCGAAGGCAAACGTGCCGACCTGGTGCTGGCGCACCGTAAAGGCGAGCACATTCATATCGACCACGTCTGGCGTCAGGGAAAAAGGGTGTTCTGATGATGGGTAAACTTCTGTGGTTAATGGGGCCTTCCGGCTCCGGCAAAGATAGTCTGCTGGAAGTACTTCGCCAGCAGGAGCACAGCGACCTGTTGGTCGCGCATCGTTATATCACCCGCCCGGCCAGCGCGGGCTGCGAAAACCATATCGCCCTGAGCGAGCAGGAGTTTTTTACCCGCGCGGGCAGAAATTTGCTCGCGCTGAGCTGGCACGCTAACGGACTCTACTACGGCGTGGGCGTAGAGATTGACCTTTGGCTGCACGCCGGGTTTGACGTGGTGGTGAACGGTTCCCGAGCGCATCTGGCGCAGGCGAAAGCCCGCTACGCTAGCGCGCTGCTGCCGGTCTGCTTACAGGTCTCCCCGGACATTCTGCGCGAACGCTTACAGGCGCGCGGGCGGGAAAACGGCGTCGAGATTGCCGCACGCCTGGAGCGCGCCGCACGCTATACCCCTGCAGATTGTCATACGCTCAATAACGACGGAAGTCTGCTACAGTCGGTGGATCAATTGCTCACCCTGATGGGACGAAAGGAGAGAAGCCATGCCTGAGTGTGAACTGCGCCATGCTACGTTCGAGGATATCGACGATGTCTACGCGTTAATGTGCGAACTGAAACAAGCTGAATACGACCGCGATGCCTTTTACACCGGCTTTGCCGCGAATCTTGAAGATCGTAATTTGCATTACCAGTTGGCCCTACAAGACGGCAATGTGGTGGGCATGATTAGCCTGCATTTGCAGTTTCACCTGCATCACGCCAACTGGATTGGCGAGATTCAGGAGTTGGTGGTGATGCCGAAAGTCCGCAGTTCAGGGATCGGCAGTCAACTGCTGGCGTGGGCGGAAGAGACAGCACGGGACCAAGGCGCGGAGATGACGGAATTATCGACCAGCACCCAACGCGTTAATGCCCATCGCTTTTACCAGCGTGAAGGCTACGTCCCCAGCCACCTCCGCTTCACCAAAGCGCTATGAGCCTGACGCTTACCCTTAGCGGGGCCGGCGGCGCACAGGGCGTGCCCGCCTGGGGCTGCGACTGTCCGGCCTGCACGCGCGCCAGACGGGCACCGCAATATCGGCGAAAAGCCTGTAGCGGCGTGGTGAGATTCAACGAGGCGATCACGCTGATCGATGCTGGCCTGCACGATCTTACCGACCGCTGGCCGGCCGGATCTTTTCAGCAGTTTCTACTGACCCACTATCATATGGATCACGTTCAGGGGCTGTTTCCGCTGCGCTGGGGCGTGGGCGACAGCGTGCCGGTTTACGGGCCGCCTGACGAGCAGGGCTGCGACGATCTGTTTAAACATCCCGGCGTGCTGGATTTCAGTCATACCGTAGAGCCGTTCGTGGTCTTCAGCCTTCAGGGACTTCAGGTGACCCCCCTCCCGCTGACGCATTCGAAACTCACCTTCGGCTACCTGCTGGAAACCCCGCATAGCCGCATCGCCTGGCTCTCCGACAGCGCCGGGTTGCCGGATAAAACGCTGACTTTTTTATGCAACAATCGTCCGCAGGTGATGGTTATCGATTGCAGCCACGCCCCGCGCGAGGAGACCCCGCGTAATCACAGTGATTTAGCCACGATTCGGGCTTTAAACGAACGCATTCGCTGCCCGCGGGTGATTCTGACGCATATCAGCCACCAGTTTGATGAATGGATGATGAGCCATCTTTTGCCTGCGGGAATAGAAGCCGGTTACGACGGCCAGGAGATCGTGCTCGACTAGCGGTCGTAGTCATCATCTAGCCGCCGTTCATCGTCGGACAGTTGGCGCCGTTCCTGATCCAATTGGCGCTGGCGATCGTCGAGTTGACGGCGTCGATCGTCAAGCTGGCGCCGTCGATCGTTATATTGTTGACTGCTTTGGCTACGACTGCCGCGATCGTCCCAGCGACGATCGTCATCATCGCGATTGCTATCGGAACGATCGCTGCTCGGGTTATAGGCGTCGTTGATAGCCTGCTGAATATTGCCGATGGCATCATCAATCATATCGGCATACGCCAACTGGCTGGTTAGCGATACGGCGCAGAAGAAAAGAGCGGTCAAATAACGTTTCATAAAGCCTGTCTCGTCAAGGGAGCTGGCGATAGATTAAGGGTGGCGCGCGATTGGCGGGTAGCGGAGGAATCTCAATTCCACCACAGCGTCTTACGTGATGAACATAAATTCTAAATCCATCTCTTCATTTTTATTAATTATAGAGCCAGGTGCATACAGCTCGTTATTTGATGTTTACACGACAACTCATTAAATGAATTAATTCACAACTGACGTCTAAATAAACCGCAGAATGCATTTAAGATATCAATATCAACCAATACTTCATATTAATACAAAAATATAAATTATCCGGAATAGAATAATGATTCTTCTTACCGCAGGCTTCTGCTTGCGCACCACGTCAGGAGCCGGGAACCATTGACAGGCGAACGATGGCAGGTTTCACGACGCAACAGACACCGCTTGCTGCGGGTTATCAAACGGCTACCGCTCAACGGGTATAAGCATTCCTGAATTCTTTATTCATGTAAAAAATAAATATTAATAATGAATACGAAAACCACATAAGTTATGAATGCGGTATCAAAACAAAACTATATTTCTCTCACCAAAAAATCGCCATACGGATCTTTCTGATTTTATTTTACATTCACCCCGGATATTGTTCGCAATACACAGGATGTTCTTCTCTATGCAAATAGTTAAATCCAGAATAGTGAGGCGGCTGAAAAAATGCGGCTGGCTCACGCTCGCGATGCTACTGTCAGGATGCTCGCTCTCTCCGGCCATTCCCGTTATAGGCGCTTATTATCCCGGCTGGCTTTTTTGCATGATTGCCGGCGTCATTCTTGTGCTCATCACCCGACGGTTCATGCTGCACAAATATAAAGTGATTTCATTCGCAGGCGTTATTTATACCGCCCTCTTTGCCCTGTACTCCATGCTGTTCTGGCTGGTGTTTTTTTAACTCACATTGAGATGCGCCCATGGAAAGCTCGCAGAAAAAAGTTTCTCATAACAAAATCCCGGCTCTGTTTCTGGTCATACTCGCCATGGTGGTGATGGTTTATGTCATCTGGCGTTTGGATAGCTCACCGTCTACCAACGATGCCTACGCCTCTGCCGACACGATAGATGTGGTCCCGGAAGTCAGCGGACGTATCATCGAGCTGGCCGTTAAGGATAATCAGCTGGTTAAGCAGGGTGACCTGCTATTTCGCATCGACCCTCGGACGTATGAAGCCAATCTGGCGAAAGCACAGGCTACGTTGCATGCCCTCGATGAGCAGATCATGTTGACACAGCGCAGCGTAGACGCGCAAAAGCTGGCCGCCAACTCGGTGGAAGCCATGGTTGCCAAAGCGCGAGCGGCGGAAAAACAGGCCAGCAGCACGCTTAATCGCACAGCACCGCTGCTGTCGCAGGGATTTGTCTCGGCAGAAGATGTTGATCGCGCGCGCACGGCACAGCGCGCCAGCGCAGCCGATCTCAATGCCGCACTATTACAGGCTCAGCAGGCAGCTACCGCGGTGAGCGGCGTTGATGCTCTGGTCGCTCAGCGTGTTGCGGTGCAGGCCGATATCGCCCTCACCCAGCTGCATCTGGAAATGGCCACAGTACGTGCCCCGTTTGATGGCCGCGTGGTGTCGCTAAAAACCTCCATTGGTCAGTTCGCTTCCGCCATGCGCCCCATCTTTACCCTGATTGATACCCGCCACTGGTACGTCATCGCCAATTTCCGTGAAACCGAGCTGAGCAATATTCACGCTGGTACCCCGGCAACGATTCGTCTGATGAGTGATAGCGGCAAAACCTTTAGCGGCAAAGTCGATTCTATCGGTTACGGCGTGCTGCCTGACGACGGCGGTCTGGTATTAGGCGGCCTGCCGCGCGTGGCCCGTTCAATCAACTGGGTGCACGTGGCTCAGCGCTTCCCGGTCAAAATCAGGGTCGATAAACCGGACGCAGAGATGTTCCGCATCGGCGCCTCGGCGGTTGCCACCCTTGAGTCACAATAATGAACGCACTCAATTATCTGCCGCTGCCGGTGGTTCGACTCCTGGCATTTTTCCATAGAGAACTGAGCGAAAAGCGTCCCGGACGACAGTCGCAAATGCTTCAGCTGTGGGTGGGTTGCCTGCTGGTGACGCTGATTTCCATGACCTTTGAGGTCCCTTTTTTGGGCATCTCGCTGACGGTATTGTTTTACGGCGTACAGTCGAATGCGTTTTACACCAAATTTGTGGCAATCCTGTTTATCGCCGCGACGATAATGGAAATTGGCTTTCTGTTTATGCTCTACAAGTGGTCATACGGCTATCCCTTGCTCCGCATGATCATCGCCAGCCTGATTGTCTTTGGCAGCATGTTTTTGATGCGCACCTATAAGCTGGGGCTGATATTTTTTGCCCTCGCGATTGTTGGCATATACGGCCAGACCTTTCCCGGCATGATTGATTATCCCGAGGTGGTCGCGCGCCTTACCCTGTGGTGTATCGTCGTTGGGCTTTACCCTACGCTGTTGATGGTGCTTCTGGGCGTACTCTGGTTCCCTAGCCGAGCCGGGCAGCAAATACAGGAGTCATTGTGCGCGAGGCTGGATGATGCACTGAGCCATCTGGCGGTACCGACGCCAGCGCTTACGGAAAAGTACGTTGAGCGCGAAGTGCTGGCGCTGCAAAAACTCAGCGCCTTCTGCATGCTCGACGATACCGACTGGAAAGCGCATAGTGCCTGGTGGAAAAATTGTGTCGCCACCGTCAGCTATCTCTATACCACTCTCAACCGCTACAGCGACGAAGCCGCCAGACATCAGGTCCTGGCGTATAAGCTACAGTATGAAATCACAGCACTACAAAGCGCTATCGCACAAGGGGAGCCCTGGCAAACTCAATGGCAGCTGAGCGCCGAAGACCGCATTATTGCCCGGGAATGTGGACTGGAAGGTCTCTGTGAACGTCTGCTCCAGCTTGGTCATATGGACCCAAAAACGCCGCCAGCCCCCGCGGTGAAAGAGTCGTCGATGGTAGCGGACGCCTTCAGCAATCCGGCCTACGTCCGCTACGCGCTGAAAACACTGCTGGCCTGCATGATCTGTTACATCTTCTACTCCGGCGCCGATTGGGAAGGTATCCATACCAGCATGCTGACCTGCATCATCGTCGCCAACCCTAGCATTGGCTCAACCGGCCAGAAAATGGCGCTCCGTTTTGGTGGTGCGTTCATTGGCGCAGCCCTGGCGCTGTTGATGACCATTTGTATCATGCCGTGGCTGGATAATATCGTTGAGCTGCTGTGCGTGCTGTCGCCTGTTTTCCTGCTCGCCGCATGGATAGCCACCGGATCGGAGCGATCCTCCTATATTGGAACGCAGATCATCGTGACCTTCTCACTGGCGACCCTCGAAAACGTTTTTGGCCCGGTTTACGATTTAGTCGAGATCCGCGATCGTGCGGTTGGCATCCTGATCGGTACGGCCGTCTCGGCGGTGATCTTCACCTTTATCTGGCCGGAAAGTGAAGCCAATACCCTGCCGCGTAAGCTGGCGAGTGCGCTGAACATGCTGGGTAATCTGCTGCGCCTTCCGCAGCAGGATCCTGCCGATCGGCGAGCCTATCTCCAGCTGCGTGTCGGCTGCCATACCGCCTTTAATGCTTGTGAAGAGATGTGTGAACGCGTGGCGCTGGAACGGCAGCTTGATGATGATAAACGCGAGCATCTTCTCGCACTCAGCCGCGATACGCTTCAACACGGCCGGGAGATCCTCTACGGCTGTGACAGCGCCACGGCGCCACTTCCAGCCTTCGCACAAGCGCTAGAACAATACGCCGCAGGGCTGGAAAACGGCGAGACTACGCCCGTATCGCTATCCAGTGAAATATCCCCCACCTTACCCGCACAGACGCAGCGCGTTATACAGCAGATAGTCAGTTTACCCGACTGGACCCGTCCAGCGACTACCGTCGCTGAGGCCCAGGCGCAAGGAGCCACATTACAATGACCCGTAACTTTTTCCGCATTCTCCTGTGCGGCCTTATCGGCAGCGCCACGACGCTTTCCGGCTGCGCGTTGATCCGCAACGACTCTGCCGCCCATTCCCAGCTACAACCCACGCAAATCAAGCTGGCGGACGATATTCACCTGGCGAGCCAGGGGTGGCCCCAGGCGCAGTGGTGGCGGCAGCTTAACGACCCTCAACTCAGTTCGCTTATCGACAAAGCGCTGTCCGGTTCCCATACCCTTGCCGAAGCAAAACAGCGTGAAGAGAAAGCCCAGTCGCAGGCCGATCTGCTGGAAGCAGGATCGCAGCTCCAGATGGCGGCGCTCGGAATGATTAACCGGCAGCGTGCATCCGCCAACGGTTTCCTCGGCCCTTACGCGCTGGACGCTCCCAGACTCGGGATGGACGGCCCTTACTACACCGAAGCGACCGTCGGTCTGGTTGCCGGGTTGGATCTCGACCTGTGGGGCGCTCATCGCTCCGCCGTTGCGGCAGCGATCGGCGCACAAAACGCGGCACTCGCTGAAACGGCGGCGGTGGAACTGGCTCTCTCAACCGGCGTGGCGCAGCTCTATTACAGCATGCAGGCAAACTATCAGATGCTCGACCTGCTTGAGCAAACCCGTAGCGTGATTGATTACGCGGTTCAGGCGCACCTGAGCAAAGAGTCTCATGGATTAGAAGCGAAAATCCCTTACCACGGCACGCGGGCGCAGTTGCTGGCGGTAGATAAACAAATTGCCGCAGCGAAAGGGCAAATTAAAGAGACGCGCGAATCGCTGCGCGCGCTCATCGGAGCCAACGGCAACGAACTGGCAGAGATCAAACCGGTCGCGCTGCCGCAGGTACAGACGGGCATTCCGTCAACGCTCTCCTACGATCTGCTCGCCCGCCGCCCGGATCTGCAGGCAATGCGCTGGTATGTACAGGCTTCGCTCGATCAGGTCGATGCCGCGAAAGCGCTGTTTTATCCGAGCTTCGATATCAAAGCCTTCTTCGGCCTGGATGCCATTCACATTGACGATCTGTTCAAAGCCCCCAGCAAGCAGATTAACTTTATCCCCGGCCTGCGCCTGCCGCTGTTCGACGGCGGTCGTCTGAACGCCA
Source organism: Kluyvera cryocrescens NBRC 102467 (assembly GCF_001571285.1). Lineage (GTDB taxonomy): Bacteria > Pseudomonadota > Gammaproteobacteria > Enterobacterales > Enterobacteriaceae > Kluyvera > Kluyvera cryocrescens. The sequence continues at coordinate 27,248 of NZ_BCTM01000018.1, forward strand.
ACCTGAAAAATACCCGCGCCACCAGCAACATGCTGATTGAACACTATAACCAGTCGGTGCTGAACGCCGTACGCGATGTGGCGATTAACGGTACGCGTTTGCAAACCCTGAACGAAGAACGCGAACTGCAGCTTGAGCGCGTCGATGCGAGCCGCTTTAGCCAAAGCGCCGCCGAAGCCGCATTTAATCGCGGGCTTGGCAGCCGGCTGCAGGCCACCGAAGCTAGCCTGCCGGTGATTTCCGAGCAAATGTCGCTGCTGGTGCTGGATACTCAGCGGGTCATTCAAAGCATTCAACTGATCAAAACGCTCGGCGGCGGATACCAGGCGCCGACCCCCTCTCGCTAACCCCTTGCCGCATGATAAATGTCATGCGGCTTTTTCCTTCGACACGTCAAATATGACGACGGCCTGTTTTTCGTCAGGGTTTTGACCAAAAATTGCCCGTAATATCAGGGAATGCCCACAATAAAAAAGTGGCATAAAAGATGCATACTGAGGGCGACAGCGCGTATGCGCGATTTGATTAACTGGAGCGAGACCGATGAAAAAAGTCGTCACGGTTTGCCCGTATTGCGCATCAGGTTGCAAAATCAACCTGGTGGTCGATAACGGTAAAATCGTCCGGGCTGAGGCGGCGCAGGGGAAAACCAACCAGGGTACTCTGTGTCTGAAGGGCTATTATGGCTGGGACTTCATTAACGATACCCAGATCCTGACCCCACGCCTGAAGACCCCAATGATCCGTCGCCAGCGCGGCGGCAAACTGGAATCCGTTTCCTGGGATGAAGCGCTTAATTACGTTGCTGACCGCCTGAGCGCGATCAAAGCGAAATACGGCCCGGATGCCATTCAGACTACCGGTTCCTCACGCGGGACGGGTAATGAAACCAACTATGTAATGCAGAAATTTGCGCGCGCCGTTATTGGTACCAATAACGTTGACTGCTGCGCTCGCGTCTGACACGGCCCTTCGGTTGCAGGTCTGCACCAATCGGTCGGTAACGGCGCAATGAGTAATGCGATTAACGAAATTGATAACACCGATTTAGTGTTTATCTTCGGGTACAACCCGGCGGATTCCCACCCTATCGTGGCGAATCACGTGATTAACGCTAAACGTAACGGGGCGAAAATCATCGTCTGCGATCCGCGTAAAATTGAAACCGCGCGCATTGCTGACATGCACATCGCGTTGAAAAACGGCTCGAACATCGCGCTGCTCAACGCCATGGGGCACGTCATTATTGAAGAAAACCTGTACGACAAAGCGTTCGTCGCCGCGCGTACCGAAGGTTATGAAGAGTACCGTAAGATTGTCGAAGGCTATACGCCGGAGTCCGTCGAAGCGATTACCGGCGTTAGCGCGCAGGAAATTCGCCAGGCTGCCCGTATGTATGCATCGGCAAACAACGCCGCCATCCTGTGGGGCATGGGTGTTACCCAGTTCTATCAGGGCGTGGAAACCGTGCGTTCACTGACCAGCCTCGCCATGCTCACCGGCAACCTCGGTAAGCCAAGCGTCGGCGTTAACCCAGTCCGCGGCCAGAACAACGTTCAGGGCGCCTGTGATATGGGTGCGCTGCCGGATACCTATCCGGGCTATCAGTACGTGAAGTTCCCGGAAAACCGCGAGAAGTTCGCCAAAGCCTGGGGCGTAGACAGCCTGCCAGCACACACCGGCTATCGCATCAGCGAGCTGCCGCACCGTGCGGCGCACGGCGAAGTGCGCGCGGCGTACATCATGGGTGAAGACCCGTTACAGACCGATGCCGAACTCTCCGCGGTTCGTAAAGGCTTCGAAGATCTGGAACTGGTTATCGTCCAGGATATCTTCATGACCAAAACCGCTGCGGCCGCAGACGTTATTTTACCGTCTACGTCCTGGGGCGAACATGAAGGTGTCTTTACCGCCGCCGACCGTGGCTTCCAGCGCTTCTTTAAAGCCGTTGAGCCGAAGTGGGACCTGAAAACGGACTGGCAGATCATCAGTGAAATCGCCACCCGTATGGGCTACAAAATGCACTACAACAACACTCAGGAAATCTGGGATGAGTTGCGCAGCCTGTGCCCTGATTTCTACGGTGCCACTTACGACAAAATGGGCGAGCTGGGCTACGTGATGTGGCCATGCCGCGATGAGTCTGACGCGGACCAGGGGACGTCTTACCTCTTTAAAGAGAAGTTCGACACCCCGAACGGTCTGGCCCAGTTCTTCACCTGCGACTGGGTTGCGCCTATCGACAAACTCACCGAAGAGTACCCAATGGTACTGTCGACGGTGCGTGAAGTTGGCCACTACTCTTGCCGTTCCATGACCGGCAACTGTGCGGCGCTGGCTGCGCTGGCGGACGAACCGGGCTATGCCCAGATCAACACCGCCGATGCTGCCCGTTTAGGCATTGAAGATGAAGCGCTGGTGTGGGTAAACTCCCGTAAAGGTAAAGTCATCACCCGCGCCGCGGTGAGCGATCGCCCGAACAAAGGTGCAATTTACATGACCTATCAATGGTGGATTGGGGCATGTAATGAGCTGGTAACCGAGAACCTGAGCCCGATTACCAAAACGCCTGAGTACAAGTACTGCGCCGTGAACGTTGAGCCGATTGCCGACCAGCGCGCCGCCGAGCAGTATGTAATTGATGAATATACGAAGCTGAAGGCCAGTCTGCGCGAAAGCGCAATCGGCTAAGCGGACTCGTTTCAACGCCTCCATTCGGAGGCGTTTTTTTATCCTCGCTTTATCTTTATACTCAAAATAATTCGAGTTGTAGAAAGGCGGCAAGTGAGAGAATCCCGATGAGCTTACTCGAGTAAGTGATTCGGGTGAACGAACGCAGCCAACGCACATGCAACTTGAAGTATGACGAGTATATACTGCCCACTTCCTCGGTCACCTACACAATAAGATGAAACACATTTTTGCATTGCTATGGCTGGTTGCGCTGTTCGCTCACGCGGATGAGCCGGGTAGCCAATATTTGAAAGCCGCAGAGGCCGGAGATGCCCGTGCGCAGTACTATCTGGCGGATACCTGGTTTAGCTCACGCGATTTAAGCAAAGCTGAGTTCTGGGCGCAGAAATCCGCCGACGGCGGTGATGCAGATGCCTATGCCCTTCTGGCACAGATTAAAATCACCAACCCGGTGGATCTCGATTATCCAGCGGCCAAGGCGCTGGCAGAGAAAGCGACCCAAGCGGGCAGCCGGGCGGGCGACGTGATTCTGGCGCGCATTCTGATCAATAGTCAGTCGGGGCAAACCGATTATCCAAGAGCCATCACCCTGCTACAGCAGGCGTCAACCAACGCCGAAAGCGATTTTGCCGTCGATGCGCAGATGCTGCTGGGGCTGATTTACGCCAACGGCACGGGCGTGAAAGAAGACGATGAGAAAGCCACCGATTACTTCAAAAATAGCTCAGCGCTTTCGCGTACCGGCTATGCGGAGTACTGGGCCGGGATGATGTTCCTGAACGGTGAAAAAGGCTTTATCACGCCAAACAAACAAAAGGCGCTGCAGTGGCTGAATCTAAGCTGTACCGAAGGGTTTGATACCGGCTGCGAAGAGTTTGATAAGGTGAGCGCAGAGTAACGGCTCGCCGCGCTCCCCTGTAGGAATAAGACTCACGTGAGGGGAAACCGTATCTGCCCCTCAAAAACAACAACGCCGGGAAATCCCGGCGTTGCTTTCTTTCTATTATTGGTCGGCCGTTTTATCAAACTTGCCGAGCATTTCACGCTCATAGGCGCGCGCTTTTTTAACGTCGAACTTGTGTTCCCACTTGGCAATCACCAGCACCGCCAGCGCGTTACCCACCACGTTCAGCGCGGTACGTGCCATATCAAGAATACGGTCAACGCCAGCGATAAACGCCAGTCCTTCCAGCGGAATCCCAACGCTACCCAGCGTTGCCAGCAGTACCACGAAGGAGACGCCCGGTACGCCCGCAATCCCTTTCGAAGTGACCATCAGCGTCAACACCAGCACGATTTCCTGCCAGATAGACAGGTCGATACCGTACAGCTGAGCAATAAAGATGGCGGCGATACTCTGGTACAGCGTTGAACCGTCAAGGTTAAAGGAGTAGCCGGTCGGCACCACGAAGCTGGTGATCGACGCCGGTGCACCATAGGCTTCCATCTTCTCAATAATACGCGGCAGCACGCTCTCCGAGCTGGCGGTAGAGTACGCCAGAATCAGCTCGTCTTTTAGGATACGAATCAGGATCCAGATGCTCAGTCCGCAAATACGCGCCACAATCCCCAGCACCACCAGCGCGAAGAACAGAATCGCGAAGTGTACCAGCAGCACCAGCTTCGCCAGCGGCCACAGGGAGGCGAAACCAAAGTTCGCCACCGTCACCGCGATCAGCGCAAATACGCCGACCGGCGCGTAGCGCATGACCATATGGGTCACTTTGAACATGGTTTCAGAGATAGAACGGAACACCGTGACCAACGGTTCGCGATGCGTCGCCGGCAGCGAGGAGAGACCGAGGCCAAACAGCACTGAGAAGAAGATAATAGGCAGCATATCGCCTTTTGCCATCGACGCCACGATGTTGGTCGGCACCAGCGACAGGATGGTTCCCATCAGGCCATGGGCATGGCTTTGTACTTCGGCGGTGGTGCTTTGGTATTTCGAAATGTCCACCGTCGCCAGCTGTGACATGTCGATCCCTGCCCCAGGCTGGAAGACATTGGCCATGGTAATACCGATAATAATCGCTACCGTGGTGATCACTTCGAAATAAAGGATGGTCTTCGCGCCAATTCGTCCTAGCTGTTTCGCATCACCGACGCCGGCTATTCCCACCACCAGCGTAGAAATAACAATCGGCACGACGATCATTTTAATCAGATGGATGAAAATATCGCCAGCAGGAGACAGAAGATTCATAACCAGCCATTCGCGGCTATCGCTATGATAATGAAGATAACTACCCAGAATAATACCTAGCACCAGGGCAATAAGAATTTGCCACGCGAGGCTGATTCGTGTTTTTTTCATAACTGCAGACTTCCTCAATGAAAAATACCATACCGAACGGGAATGGTATCCATTTGAAAGGGGGTGATTTGTGTTGCGTTTACTTTTAGAGGTTTTTAACGCGCAGTATCAGTATCATCTGTACGGTGTCTCGTGCAACCCTTTCAGATCAGGGCTTTTCACCACAGAAATTGATATTACTACTAATTTCTACCAATGATTATTTATAAGTTTTTGTTATAAAAACAAAAAATTTCCGCTTTTTTCTATAAATCCCTTTCCGCAATTATTTCTGTTCAAAGAATCAAATGAACGTTATTTGAACAATTCCATCATTGCGTGATCTGCCGCGCAAATAGTAAACAAAGCTTCTTCTCCCTCTGTTATTAACTTTTATGAGACATATTATTAACATCTTACATGGAGAAAAAAAGCATGAGCCAAATTCACAAACACTCTATTCCTGCAAATATTGCAGAACGCTGCCTGATTAACCCGGAACAATACAAGACCAAATACCAGCAGTCCGTCACCAATCCTGATGCGTTTTGGGCGGAAGAGGGCAAAATCCTCGACTGGATGCGGCCTTACAGCAAAGTCAAAAACACCTCTTTTGCCCCTGGCAACGTCTCGATTAAGTGGTACGAAGACGGCACTCTGAACCTGGCGGCCAACTGTCTTGACCGTCACCTGCAGGAGCGCGGCGATCAGACCGCCATCATTTGGGAAGGCGATGACGCTTCACAAAGCAAACATATTAGCTATCGTGAACTGCATCGCGATGTCTGCCGTTTCGCAAACACCCTGCTCTCTTTAGGCGTGAAGAAAGGTGACGTCGTTGCTATCTATATGCCAATGGTGCCGGAAGCGGCCGTGGCAATGCTGGCCTGTGCCCGCATTGGTGCTATCCATTCCGTTATCTTCGGCGGCTTCTCGCCGGAAGCCGTTGCCGGCCGTATCATCGACTCCAGCGCGCGCCTGGTGATCACATCCGATGAAGGCGTCCGCGCCGGACGTAACGTACCGCTGAAGAAAAACGTCGATGACGCGTTGAAAAACCCGAACGTCAAAACCATCGAAAACGTCGTTGTGCTTAAGCGCACCGGCGGCAAAGTTGACTGGCAGGAAGGCCGCGACCTGTGGTGGCATGACCTGCAAGAAAAAGCCAGCGATCAGCATCAGCCGGAAGAGATGAATGCTGAAGACCCGCTGTTCATCCTCTATACCTCAGGTTCTACCGGCAAGCCGAAAGGCGTGCTGCACACCACCGGCGGCTATCTGGTGTATGCCGCGACCACCTTTAAATATGTCTTCGACTACCATCCAAGCGATATCTACTGGTGCACCGCCGATGTCGGCTGGGTTACCGGGCATAGCTATCTGCTGTACGGCCCGCTGGCCTGCGGCGCGACGACGCTGATGTTTGAAGGCGTGCCAAACTGGCCGACGCCTGCCCGTATGTGTCAGGTCGTTGATAAACATAAAGTTAACATTCTGTATACCGCACCGACGGCAATCCGTGCGCTGATGGCCGAAGGCGACAAAGCCACCGCCGGAACCGATCGTTCCTCCCTGCGCATTCTCGGCTCGGTGGGTGAACCCATCAACCCAGAAGCCTGGGAATGGTACTGGCAGAAAATCGGCAACGAGAAGTGCCCGGTGATGGATACCTGGTGGCAGACCGAAACCGGTGGTTTCATGATCACCCCGCTGCCGGGTGCCATTGAGCTGAAGGCCGGTTCCGCCAGCCGTCCGTTCTTCGGCGTGCAGCCAGCGCTGGTCGATAACGAAGGTCACCCGCAGGAAGGGGCTACCGAAGGCAATCTGGTGATCACCGATTCGTGGCCAGGCCAGGCGCGTACGCTGTTTGGCGATCACGAACGCTTTGAGCAGACCTACTTCTCCACCTTCAAAAACATGTACTTCAGCGGCGACGGCGCGCGCCGTGACGAAGACGGCTACTACTGGATCACCGGTCGCGTCGATGACGTGCTGAACGTCTCCGGCCACCGTTTAGGCACCGCGGAGATTGAATCGGCGCTGGTTTCCCATCCGAAGATTGCCGAAGCCGCCGTGGTCGGCATTCCGCATAGCATCAAAGGTCAGGCGATTTACGCCTACGTCACGCTGAATCACGGTGAAGAGCCAACGCCTGCGCTCTATACCGAGGTGCGTAACTGGGTGCGTAAAGAGATTGGCCCGCTGGCGACACCGGACGTGCTGCACTGGACCGATTCACTGCCGAAAACCCGTTCAGGCAAAATCATGCGCCGTATTCTGCGCAAGATCGCCGCGGGTGACACCAGTAACCTGGGCGATACCTCAACGCTCGCCGATCCGGGCGTGGTGGAGAAGCTGCTGGAAGAGAAGCAGTCCATCGCGATGCCGTCATAAGCGAAGACTTCCCCCTCTCCTGTTACCGGGAGAGGGCCGGGGTGAGGGTGTCATTACCGTACACCGCCCCTCGCCCTATCCTTCTTCCCGCGGAAGAAGGAAGCGTACGGTGTTCTGATTTGCACAAAAAACACTACCAATAAAAAACCTCTGGAGACTCTGTGATGAATGATCAAATTTGTCAGCAGATAGAAGATAGTGCGCATTTCAGGGAGCTGGTTGAAAAACGGCAACGGCTTGCCACCTTCTTATCGCTGATTATGTTAGTGGTTTACGTCGGTTTTATTTTACTCATCGCTTTTGCCCCGGGCTGGCTTGGCACGCCGCTGCACGCGGGTACCAGCGTCACGCGCGGTATCCCAATCGGGATCGGCATTATCGTTATCTCCTTTATCCTGACCGGCATTTACGTCTGGCGGGCTAACAGCGAATTTGATCGCCTGAACAAGGCCGTACTGCGCGAGGTAAAAGCATCATGAAGAAAGTCCTGACGGCGCTCGCCGCCACACTTCCTTTAGCGGCCAATGCGGCAGACGCGCTAAGCGGTCACGTTGAGCGCCAGCCGACCAACTGGCAGGCGATTATCATGTTCCTGATTTTCGTCCTCCTGACGCTCTACATCACCTACTGGGCCTCAAAGCGGGTTCGCTCACGCAGCGATTACTACACCGCGGGCGGCAACATTACCGGTTTCCAGAACGGGTTGGCGATTGCCGGTGACTTTATGTCGGCCGCGTCGTTCCTTGGCATCTCCGCGCTGGTCTACACCTCCGGCTACGATGGGCTGATTTACTCGCTCGGTTTCCTGGTTGGCTGGCCCATCATTCTGTTCCTGATTGCTGAACGCCTGCGTAACCTCGGTCGCTATACCTTTGCTGATGTGGCGTCCTACCGACTCAAGCAGGGGCCGATTCGTCTGCTTTCGGCCTGTGGTTCTCTGGTGGTGGTCGCACTCTACCTGATTGCCCAGATGGTGGGTGCCGGTAAGCTCATCGAGCTGCTGTTTGGCCTCAACTACCACGTCGCAGTCGTGCTGGTTGGCGTACTGATGGTGATGTATGTGCTGTTCGGCGGCATGCTCGCCACCACGTGGGTTCAGATTATCAAAGCGGTTCTGCTGCTGTTCGGCGCCAGCTTTATGGCCTTTATGGTAATGAAGCACGTCGGCTTTAGCTTCAACAACCTGTTCACCGAAGCAATGGCGGTACACCCGAAAGGCGCGGCCATCATGAGTCCCGGCGGGCTGGTGAAAGATCCGATATCCGCGCTGTCGTTAGGCCTTGGTCTGATGTTCGGTACTGCCGGTCTACCGCACATTCTGATGCGTTTCTTCACCGTGAGCGATGCAAAAGAAGCGCGTAAGAGCGTGTTCTATGCCACCGGGTTTATGGGTTACTTCTACATCCTGACCTTTATCATTGGCTTTGGCGCCATCATGCTGGTCGGCGCGAATCCGCAGTTCAAAGATGCGGCTGGCGCACTTATCGGCGGCAACAACATGGCGGCAGTGCATCTGGCCGATGCGGTCGGCGGCAATCTGTTCCTCGGCTTTATCTCTGCGGTCGCCTTCGCCACCATTCTGGCGGTGGTCGCGGGCCTGACGCTGGCAGGGGCTTCGGCGGTATCTCACGATCTGTACGCGAACGTCTTTAAGAAAGGGGCGACCGAGCGTGAAGAGCTGAAAGTGTCCAAAATCACCGTGCTGGTGCTGGGCGTGGTGGCTATTCTGCTGGGCATTCTGTTTGAGAATCAGAACATCGCCTTCATGGTGGGTCTGGCGTTCTCTATCGCGGCCAGCTGTAACTTCCCAATCATTCTGCTTTCCATGTACTGGTCGAAGCTGACCACGCGCGGCGCGATGGTTGGCGGCTGGCTGGGCCTGCTGACGGCGGTAGTGCTGATGATCCTCGGCCCGACGATTTGGGTGCAGATCCTTGGCCACGAGAAAGCGCTGTTCCCGTATGAATACCCGGCGCTGTTCTCTATCGCCGTCGCCTTTATCGGTATCTGGCTGTTCTCAGCGACCGATAACTCTGCGGAAGGTAATCGTGAGCGCGAACAGTTCCGCGCGCAGTTTATCCGTTCTCAGACTGGCCTCGGTATCGACCAGGGTCGTGCGCACTAAAATCCCCTCCCCGGCCGCTGGTCGGGGATCACATTTTTTCCCGCTTCAGGTGATGTTTATCACGTCATTTAAATGAAAAAAGCCAACGCGCATCACAAGCTTTATCTGTGATTCGCGAAGGCTGTCACGCTTTTCCGCTTTCCACGCCAATCTCCGGTTTTACCTCTACGACGCTTGCAGACAATACCCGCCACAGTTTTTATTCTTTACTCACCGCGAGTGATTCAGGCTGTTGGCAAAACGAGCCAAACGCTGCGGACTTAGCAGCAGCGGCAGAAACAGCGGGCCGCAGGCCGGCGGATTCACCAGCCAGCGATCCAACGTGTCGGTAAAGCGCAGCAGCTGCTGTTGGTGCTTTTGCAGCACATCTGTCGGCAGGCTTTGCGAGCCATAGTGGTCGATCCACAGAATATCGGTCATTGCGGCGGCGACCCGGGAAAACATTTGGCTGTAGATTTCTGCGCTGCGCCAGGCGGCCAGCAGGATCTCCAGCGAATCATTTGGGCAGGTAATACGCGGCATCAGTTCCCGCAGATGTTGTACCGTTCGTGATGCTAAAAAGCAGGCGGCCTCTTTTTCCAACGCCACCCGCTCGCGTTGCTCATTGCCCAAGCCCGGATCGTCAGTGGGCATCAGCGGCTGCCAGGCATGCATCCAGTTCGCGCTGCGGGTGTCCATATGCAGAAGCTGCTGCGCCTGAGACACGCTTTCCGGGATCTGGCTTTGATAGTGCAGGCGACGGCCCAGAAAGTTCGGCGTTTTACACAGCCAGTCGTAGCTGGCATGCATGATTGCCGACAGTTGATGTTTGTCCTGCACTGAGCGAAAGCCGAGCTGCTGCTGCTCAGCCCAACGTTCAAACGCAGAAGGCCCGCCCTCATTCGCGGTTTGATTGGCCGCCGAGAGGCCGAAAAGATTTACCGCGTTGGCGGAGTCCATGACCCGGCTATCGGGCAGCCACTGCCAGCTGACGCGGGAGGTGATGGCTTCAATTTCGTTTTCGGCGGCGCTCAGCGCCCAGCTTAGGCGGCCGCTGATTTCATCGGCCAGATAGCACGGTAGCGCAGTCCAGCCGTAGCCGGTGCCAAAGAGATCGTATTCGATCCACTTTTTATGCCCCGGCAACGTGGCAATGTGCGGGTGATTAGCAAACCCGGGGTGATAGTCCAGCTCGGTAGCTTTTATCGACGCTCGCACATCGTCGGGAAGCGTTGCCAGCAGGTTGGAAAGCTGCTGCCGGGGCCAGCTGTCATCAATATAGTCGCGCAGCACCAGCTTTTTGCCCTGGGCGCGCAGCAGGCTCCAGACATCATGCAGGCTTTGTTGCCAGCGGGCGGTCTGAAAGTCCGGGGTCGTTAGGCTCAGAATGAGGCCGCTGAGATGCGGCAGCGAATGCAGGAGCGGATGCAATATCGCAGCATAAAAATGCTGCCAGAAATCCGGCGAGCTTTTTTCGTCGAAAGTCAGTTCGGGAAATTTACGCTTAATTATATCGTCGCTCGGCGCGGCTTCGCCCTGCAGCCAAAACGATAAATTATTTTCCGCCAGATATTGGTCGACGCGTTTTAAATATTGCAGGGCGTAATTTTGTTGATGAATCAGGTTCTCGACGTTGAGCTTTTGGCTTAACGGCGAGGGCGTAGCAAGAAAAGAAAGCAGTTCCTGTTGGTGCAGGATGATGCCGGTGAAACCGTGCTGTTTCGCGCTTTTAACGCCCTGAATAAACCAGGGCCAGTGCCAAATAAAAGTGCTATTCAGCTCCATCAATTGATGCGGAATACGTTTCATTGCGTCGCCTTGCTGATATTTGAATTTATATCTTAATCGAGGATGCCATGAAAAAATATGCTCTGGTCGGCACTGGAGGTCGTGCGGGTTTATATATTTCCGCGATTGGTGGAACCTGGCGTGATAATGCCAAAATGGTCGCGTTTTGCGATACCAATCAGACCCGAATGAATTACGCCAACACGTTATTGCAGAAAGAAGGCGCAGAGCCGGTATCCACCTGGAAAGCGGTACAGTTCGAAGAGATGATCCGCGAAACGCGCCCGGATATCGTCATCGTCACCACCATGGACCGTACCCACGATGACTATATCGTCCGTGCGCTGCATGCGGGCTGCGATGTGATCACCGAAAAACCGATGACCATTGATGAAAAACGCGCGCTGCGTATCCTCGATGCCATCGAAGAGACCGGGCATACCGTGCGCGTGGCCTTTAACTATCGCTACGCGCCGCACCACAGCAAAGTGCGTGAACTGCTGATGCAGGGGGTGATTGGCAACGTCACTTCCGTTCACTTTGAGTGGCTGCTCAACACCGAGCACGGCGCGGACTACTTCCGCCGCTGGCACCGTGAAAAGCGCAACAGCGGCGGCCTGCTGGTGCACAAATCCACCCACCACTTCGACCTGATGAACTTCTGGCTGGCCAGCTACCCGGAGCGCGTGTACGCCGAAGGCAGCCTGCAATTCTATGGCAAAGAAAATGCAGAAAACCGCGGCGTCTCGCAGTTCTACCCACGCACCCACGGCTATGCCGAAGCCAAAGATGATCCCTTCGCGCTGAATATGGCGGACAACGAACAGCTCAAAGCGCTGTACCTCGACGCCGAGCATGAAGACAACTATTTCCGTGATCAAAGCGTGTTTAGCGACGGGATCACCATCGAAGACACCCTGTCGGTGCTGGTGAAATACCAAAACCAGGTTCAGCTCACCTACTCGCTTAACGCCTACCTGCCGTGGGAAGGATTAAACGTGGTGTTTAACGGCACCGAAGGCCGTCTGGAGATGAAAATCATCGAGAAATCCTACGTCAATGCCGGCGGTGAACGCGAAAACGAAGGCAGCCTGGAGCAGTGTGATATCACCGTCTTCCCGATGTTTGCCGAGCCGTGGAAAGCGGAGTTCAACCTCGGTGAAGGCGGCCACGGTGGCGGCGACAACGCCATGCTGGCAGATCTGTTCGGTGAACCGGGCAACGATCCGCTGCAGCGCGCCGCCGATCATCGCGCCGGCGCAATGTCTATCCTCACCGGAATTGCAGGCAATATCTCCATGCAACAGCTGCGCCCGGTGAATTTTAAGGAGTTTGAACTGGTTTCCCGCCTGGCGAAACGCTAGCCCCTCGTTCCGGCGCGGCAGGAGGCTGCGCCGGAAAAGATGGTCAGTATTATGCTGTTACTCACCTGTTTAATAACAATATTTCTGCCTCTTTCCGGAGACAAGTAATGAACAAAATCGCATCAGGTGTCATCGCATCACTGTTACTTTCCTGTACCGCTGCCTGGGCCCAGCAGCCCGTTGAATTACGCATGTCATGGTGGGGGGGCAACAGCCGCCATCAGGCGACGCTCAAGGCGCTGGAAGCCTTTGAGAAAACGCATCCCGAGATCAAAGTGAAGGCGGAATATACCGGCTGGGACGGACACCTTTCACGCCTGACTACCCAAATGGCCAGCGGGACCGAACCGGACGTAATGCAAACCAACTGGCCGTGGCTGATTATTTTCTCCAAAAATGGTGAGGGATACTACGACCTGAATACGCTCAAAAATGAACTGGACCTGAACCAGTATCAGGCCAAAGATTTGCAGTCCACCACCCTCAACGGCAAGCTCAATGGCCTGCCTATCTCGGTCAACGCACCGGTGTTCTATTACAACGATGTCACCTGGAAAAAGGCCGGACTGGCCTATCCGACAACCTGGGATGCTTTTTTTGCCTCGGGTAAAAGCTTCCAGCAAAAGCTGGGCAACAACTATTATCCCTACAGCATGGTCGATCAGGATGTCATCCTGCTGCTCAACGCCTATATGATGCAGAAATACCAGAAGCCCATGTTCGACAGCCGCGGTAAATTTACCTGGAACGATGCGCAGTGGGAGGAAGCGTTCAGCTTTGTGAAACGTCTTAGCGATGACCACGTCGTGCCGTCGCCAAAAACGCTCTCGTCTTACGGTAAAGGCAATCTGTATGAAATGAAGCCGTGGATCAACGGCGAATGGGGTGGGACCTTTACGTGGAATATTTCCATTCGCATGTACATCAACAACCTCACGCCGCCGGCCAAACTGGAGTTGGGCGATTACGTGATGCTGCCAGGCGTGACGGAGTCCGGCGTGTACTTCAAGACCGCGCAGATGTTCTCGGTGGCAAAGTCGAGCAAACATCCTAAAGAAGCGGCCATGCTGGTGAACTTCCTGCTCAACGACCCGCAGGCTATCGAGGCGCTGGGCCTTGAGCGTGGCATTCCATTGAGTAAAACCGCCGAGACGCTGTTAACGCAAAAAGGCGTGATAGACCCTAACGATCCGGTCGTTGCAGGTTTACGGCAGGCGCAATCGCTGCCTACCACCGTGGTTGCGACGCCCTATATTGAAGATTTGCAGGTGGTCGATCAGTTTATGTCTGCCCGCGAAAAACTCGACCAGGGTAAGCCCATCCCCCAGGTTGTCAGCGATTTTCGTCAGCAGGTTGAACGTATTGTCCGCCGTCTGAATCGTTAAGCCGCTCAGTGCTGGGTCGCGTTGCGCCGACCCAGCAGCAGCCTAAAACATCAGCCAGCCGACCATCGGCGCGACCAGCACCATCACCACGCCGGACAGCATCATCACCAGGCTCGCCACAACGCCTTCCTGCGGGCCAAGTTCATATGAACGGGCCGTCCCGGCACCGTGCGACGCAGCGCCGAACCCGGCGCCTTTCGCCATCCCTTCGCGAATCGACAGACGCAGGAACAGTACGTCACCAATCGCCATCCCGAACACCCCGGTCACCACCACGAACAGCGCCACCAGCTCCGGTTGCCCACCGAGCGATTTTGCCGCCGCCAGCGCAAACGGCGTGGTGATGGAGCGCACGGCCAGGCTGCGCTGGATCTCATCCGGCAGAGTAAACAGCCGCGCCAGCCATACCGAGCTAGTCACCGCCACCACCGTGGCGGTTATCACGCCGGCGGAAAGTGACATCCAGTGGCGTTTGATAATCGTCAGATTATCGTAGACCGGCACGGCAAAGGCGATGGTTGCCGGCCCCAGTAGCCACAGCAGCCAGTGCGCTTCGCCCATGTAGTTCTGATAGGAGATATGGCCAAACACCAGTAATAACACCAGCAGTACCGGGGTCAGCACCAGCGGCATCAGCGGCAGTTTTCGAAAACGGCGATACAGGCGTTTATTGGCGAAATAGAGCACCAGCGTAATCACCAGGCACGCCACGCTGAGCTGAAAATTAGTCATGGCGCATCCGTTTCATTTCGTAGCGATAAACCTTGTCGACAACCCAGGCGGTCGCGCCCAGCACCATCATCGTGCTCAATGCGATCACCAGAAAAATCCGCCAGCCGTCAATCATCAGCAGCTGAGCGTAATTCACCACCGCCACAACCGCCGGAACAAAAAACAGCAGCATTTCCGCCAGCAGCCAGCGCGACCCGGCGCGAACCCATTTTAGCGGCACGATATGGCAGACAATCAGCGCCAGCAGCAGGATCATTCCCACGAGATTGGCGGGCAGCGGCAGATTCAGCCAGCTCACCAGATATTCAGCAAAAACAAACAGTCCGGCGTACAGCAGTACCTGTACCGGGATCTGCAGACGGTTTAAAACGGAGGGCACTACGCGCCCTAAGGCCTCGGCCATGGAGGGATGTCCAAAAAAATAACAGGCGCACAGTATAGAGAGGCAACGATGATGACAGAAATGAATTAAACTCATCGGTAGCATAGTTTAGAGGCATAATCATGGACATAAGAACGCTGCGCTACTTTGTCGAAGTCGTGCGTCAGCAGAGCTTTACCCGCGCCGCGGAGAAGCTTTTTGTGACGCAACCGACCATCAGCAAGATGCTCAAAAATCTGGAAGATGAGCTGAACTGCACCCTGCTCATTCGCGACGGCCGTAAGCTGTTAATGACCGATACCGGGCAGGTGGTGTTCGAGCGCGGGCTGGCGATTCTTGATGAGTTTCGGCAGTTGGAAGCTGAACTGAGCGATATCAATCACCTCAATAAAGGCGTGCTGCGGCTGGGTATCCCTCCAATGGTTGGTATGCTGATGGCGGGGCCCATCGGCCTGTTTCGCCAGCGTTACCCCGGCGTAGAGCTCAAGATTTCCGAGTTTGGCGGCCTCACCGTGCAGCAGGCGGTCATTAACGGCGAGCTGGATTTAGCCATGACCGCGCTGCCGGTCGAAGAAGAGAGCATGCTCACCACCCGGCCGCTGTTCAGCCACCCGCTGTGCGTGCTGGTGCCGCGTTCCGGTGATTGGCTGGATCAAACCTCGGTGTCGCCGCAGCAGTTAGCGGCCCATCCGCTCCTGATTTATAACGAAGATTTCGCCCTCAGCCGCCAGCTCATGCAGCTGTTTACACGCCACGACGTTAAGCCGCGGATCGCCGTGCGCAGTGGGCAATGGGATTTTCTCGCCGCCATGGTGCAGGCCGGCGTCGGCGTTGCCATTCTGCCGGAACCTATTTGCCGTCGCCTGGATGCAAAAACACTACTCTGGCTGCCGCTGGAAAGCGAGCTGCGCTGGCAGTTAGGGATGATTTGGCGGGAAGGGGTGTATATGTCGCACAGCGCCCAGGCGTGGCTGAAGTGCTGCGAGGGCTTTACCCTACCGTAGTGCTCAGTAACCTGAAGGTTCTGGGCTTACCCGGCCAACGGAGGATGAACGGTAGGCCGGGTAAGATGCAGCCGCGATTCGGCGGCCGCACAGTGATACGCTGACTAGGCGTCTTCAATCAGCAGCGCTTCCAGCAGATCGAGGTCATGCAGCAGCTTCTGCAAGGTCTCGTTGCTGATCTGCCGCGTGGCGCGCAGGTGGTAAAGCTCACCGCGTTCAGAACGCAATGCGGCAAGACGGAAGCGGCGCTCCAACTGTTCTTCCAGCATCGACGTTTCGACATCATTACGGCCATCCACCCGACGACGCAGGTTACCGATGACGCGCGAACTGACCTCGGTCAGCAGCTGGTTATCGATATTCTCATCGGTATCCGCCGCCAGGCGCTCTTCCATTTTCTGGATAGCGACAATCGCCACATCCGCCGTCGCCGCCCGCGCCAAACGCTCTTCTTTGCGCTGCTGAACGTTGTCGGTCGACTCGATATGGCGCAGCAGAATCGGCAGCGCGATCACGCCAACAAACAGCGAGAACAGAATCACCCCAGCGGCAAGGAATACCAGCTCATAGCGCGCCGGGAATACGTCACCCGACGGCAACAGCAGCGGAATGGAGAGCACACCGGCAAGGGTAATCGCCCCGCGCACCCCGGCAACGGAAGAAATCAGCAGCTCACGGGTGGTCCAGGAGCCAAACTCCATCGGTTTCTTTTTCAGGAAGCGCTGGCTTAATTTGCGCATCGTCCACAGCCAGCCAAAGCGCACCAGCATCAGCGCCGCGTAAATCAGGATGATGTCGGTAAACAGCATCCAGGTTTCGACGTTCGGATCGGCTTCAGCCGCCACCAGCGAGCTCTGGAGAATATCCGGAAGCTGCAGGCCCAACAGCAGGAATACCATGCCGTTAAACACAAATTCTAGCATCGCCCAGGTGCTGTTAGCGCGCAGGCGCATCGCCAGCGGTGCGGTGCGCATCACGCCGGAGCGGGTGATGGTCATCCCTGCCGCAACGGCCGCCAGGATGCCGGATACGCCGATATGTTCGGCAATCAGATACGAGGCAAATGGCAGCAGGAACAGCAGCACAATCTGCGTGGCGGGTTCATCACCGCCCCAACGGCTGAGGAAGCGCATCGAACGGCCGTACAGCCAACTGACCACGAAGCCCGCCAGGATGCCGCCAATGGCGACTTTCAGGAACTCGACCGTGGCGCCGCCAACGGTAAAGACCATGGTCCCCATCGCCACCGCAACGGCAAATTTTAGCGATACCAGGCCAGAGGCGTCGTTCATCAACGCCTCGCCCTGCAAAATGCCCATGATTTTTTTCGGGATACGCCCTTCGCCAACGATACCGGAGAGCGCGACCGCATCGGTCGGTGACAGCACCGCCGCCAGCGCAAACGCTGGGATGAGCGGGATACCCGGTACTATCCAGTAAATCAGAAAACCAATCCCCACCACCGTTACCAGCACTAATGCCAGCGCCAGCCCGAGGATCTCCCTGCCGTGTTCGATAAACTCGCGCGTTGGCGTTTTCCAGCCGTCGGCAAACAGCAGCGGCGGGATGAACAGCACGAGGAACAGTTCGGGGTCGAATTCAACATGCAAACCGAAAGTCGGCCACGCAAGCATCGCGCCGATGGCAATTTGCATTAACGGAAGTGGGACCTGGAATGGCAGTACGCGTGTAACCACCCCAGACAGCGAAACCACGAGGGTCATGATGAGTATGGTAAAGAATATTTCCATGCGTTCCCTGTTTACAGCGTTGTCTTATTATTCAAAACATGAAGCGTCGTGCTTCTTATTATACGGTTACCAGAGTAACGCAAAAGGAAACGAGGTGCGGCTGAAAATGGAAAAAAAGTACTACCCCGTAGCCCAAACAAAAAACCCGCCGGTTGGCGGGTTTTTTAGACGGCGATGACGAGATTAAATCGCCCAACCGCCCGCGTAGAAGATAACCAGCGCCGCGGCGATCACCACGGTACCGATGTTCAGCTTACGCCATTCACCGGAAACCACACGGCCGATAACCAGGGTTGCGAAGCCGATCATGATGCCGGTCACGATGTTACAGGTCAGCACGATCATCACCGCGGTGATAAGGCCTGACATCGCATCAACGAAGTCGTTGAAATCGATACGCGCCACGTTGCTCAGCATCAGCAGACCCACGTACATCAGCGCCGGAGCGGTGGCGTAACCTGGGACCAGGTAGGACAGCGGAGAGAGGAACAGAATCAGCAGGAACAGGATGCCAACGGTCACGGCAGTTAAACCGGTTTTACCGCCTGCCGCCGTACCCGCTGCGGATTCAATATAGACCGCCGCCGGAGCCGCGCCCACCACCGCCGAGAACACGCTGCTCAGGGAGTCAGTGGTCAGCGCTTTGCCGCCGTTGATGATCTGGCCATCTTTATCCAACAGGTTCGCCTGCCCGGCTACCGCACGGATAGTCCCGGTGGCATCAAACACTGCGGTCATCACCAGCGCCAGCACGCTTGGCAGAACCACAGGGTTCAATGCGCCCATGATATCCAGGCTGCCAATCAGCGAATGGCCGTTGTCATCGCTCAGCGACGGCATGGCGAAGATACCGGAGAAGTGCACGTTCGGGTCGAAAATCAGGCCCACGATGGAAACACCGATAATGGTCAGCAGGATCCCGCCCGGAACCTTCATTTTCTCCAGGCCGATAATCATCGCCAGGCCAATCAGCGTCATGATCACCGGGAAGCTGTCAAACTGACCCAGCGCCACCGGCAGACCGTCGATTGGGTTCTTCACCACCATGCCCACGCCGTTTGCCGCGATCAGCAGCAGGAACAGGCCGATACCGATGCCGGTCCCGTGCGCAATCCCCTGCGGCAAATTGCGCAAAATCCAGCTACGAATACCGGAAGCGGAGATGACGGTAAACAGTACGCCCATCAGGAATACGGCGCCCAGGGCGACCGGAATACTGATCTGCTGGCCCAATACCAGGCTAAAGGCGGTGAAGGCGGTCAGTGAAATCGCGCAGCCAATGGCCAGAGGCAGGTTCGCCCACAGCCCCATGACGATAGACCCCACACCGGCAACCAGACAGGTCGCCACGAAAACTGCCGCTGGCGGGAAACCGGCTTTACCGAGCATTCCCGGAACCACGATCACCGAGTAAACCATCGCCAGGAAAGTCGTAAGACCGGCGACAACCTCCTGACGAACGGAGCTACCACGTGCAGAAATTTTAAACCAAGCGTCTAACGAACCGCCGGTACGCGCTGAAGGCGTAGACATAGAAAACATCCCCTGAGAGTTTTTATCATTCGTTGGTCTGCGTGGTGGAACATCCACTGCCAGCTAAGCGTCATCTCCATGTGCTACATTGCGGCAATAGGGGAGCCACAAAAAAGCAAACGATTAACTCCGCGCAGACAATACGAGAATCGGAATTCCTCATTGACGCGACTGCGTCATGAGGTGAGCCTGGTCATTTTCGACGTAAGATGCGTCCGAAAATTCGAGGCAAACGATTATCTGGCTTTTACACCCTCTTTTTCAACAGAAGTTTGCCCTGCTTAATCAAAATTAACGATTGCCGATGAAGAAATGGTCAAGCCATGCGCAAACGTTATCGTGAATGCGCAATCTGGCAACAATTCTATGGCAAAAATGTCGCAATCCCCGGACGGGGATCGCGGCGGGTTATTCGTCTTCCAACAGGCGCGCGCCGGTCCCCTCTTCGCCCAACTTATCGCCGGGGTTACGCAACGGACAGTCGCGCAGCGACATACAGCCACAGCCAATACAGCCATTGAGCTGATCGCGCAGCGCTTCCATTGCATGAATGCGCTTATCCAGTTCTTCGCGCCACTGGGTGGTGAAATGCTTCCAGTCTTTCGGCCCCAGAGTATGGTTTTCCGGCAGGACGCTAAACGAGTCACCGATGGTCGATAGCGGAATGCCCAGCCGCTGGGCGATTTTTATGATCGCCACATAGCGCAGAACATCGCGCTTATAGCGCCGCTGATTACCGCTATTTCTTGTGCTACGAATAAGCCCTTTGCTCTCATAAAAATGTAATGCTGATACCGCAACGCCAGTTCGTTTCGCTACATCACCGGGCGAAAGCAGCGTTTTTATGCGCGTCGATTTTTTTTCCATAATCCGCTTTACCTCAAGTTAACTTGAGGAATTATACTCGCCAGCAGAACAGAAATCGACGCAAAAATAGACAACGGGGAGAGCCTTATGTCCCATCGGGAAATTATTCAGACGCTAATTGAATGGATTGATGAACATAT
This sequence comes from Kluyvera cryocrescens NBRC 102467, assembly GCF_001571285.1. Taxonomy (GTDB): domain Bacteria; phylum Pseudomonadota; class Gammaproteobacteria; order Enterobacterales; family Enterobacteriaceae; genus Kluyvera; species Kluyvera cryocrescens. The sequence continues at coordinate 47,682 of NZ_BCTM01000018.1, forward strand.
CGAGCAACCGCTTAACATCGATATCGTGGCGAAAAAATCAGGTTATTCGAAGTGGTACCTGCAGCGGATGTTCCGCACGGTGATGCATCAGACGCTGGGAGATTACATTCGCCAACGCCGTCTGCTGCTGGCAGCAGAAGCGCTACGCACCACCCAGCGCCCAATATTTGATATCGCTATGGACCTTGGCTATGTCTCGCAGCAAACTTTCTCGCGCGTCTTCCGCCGCGAGTTTGACCGCACGCCAACGGACTATCGTCACCAAATTTCCGCTTAATGCCTTCAGATTGCTGTCGCTGCGCCTGCGCGGCAGCAACATAACCATGCAATAAATGTGGTTATTGTGTTGACAAAAATCCTGCGCCTACCTCTGGTGAATAAAACGCCAAATGTGATATAGTTCACACTATCGATTGAAACAGGAACGCTGTTTCATCTCAACTTTGAATGCCTTCAGATAGCCAGAGCGCCTCGGGCCTCAATAAACAATGCGCTGTCAGGGCAATGTCTTGTTTATCTTTGAGGATAAGGTCTCATGGTTTCCATTACCGCGGGCGTCGCGCTGTTACGCTGGCCGTTAACCAGCGCGGTACTGATGTTTATCGCCAGTACCCTGAAAATTCAACTTCGTAAGTCAGACTACGCCGGGCTGGCGGTCATCAGCGGTATGCTGGGCGTCGCTGCGGCCTGTTGGTTTGCAACGGGGTTGCTGGGTATTACGCTGGTCGATATCAGCACCATCCTGAACAATATCAAAGATGTGATGGTTGAAGTCATGAGCCACGCGCCGCCGGAATGGCCTGTCGCGATGTACTAAGCGCCGACTAACGTGTATGAACCCCGATTTATCGGGGTTTTTTATTGTCTGAATCCCGCGAGAAAAAGCCCTGACAACGCCAGGCTTTTTAGTGCCGCTCGACTAAAATTAAGGGATGCGCCCTGCGGAGTGCCGCACCATGAACGCCATCCCTTTTCATCGTTTCATTATCCCCTGTCTTAGCGCCCTGCTGCTGGCCTTTCCTGCCTACGCTGCCCAGGAAAAAAAAGTGGCCTCCGACACCTTAGAGGTGAATACCGAGACCATCATGCAACCCTGGACAGGCGATCTTCCAGGTATGCTCGACAGGCGGGTGATTCGAGTCTTAACAACCTACAGCAAGACGTTCTTTTTCATCAACAAAGGCCAACAGCGCGGGGCAACTCACGATATTTTTGCGGCCTATGAGCGCAGCCTGAACGCGCAATTAGCCAAAGATAAAAAGCTCAAACAGCGGCATCTCAAAGTGCGCATTATCTTTGTGCCGGTCACTCGGGATACGCTGTTTACCGCTCTGAATGAGGGTAAAGGGGATATCGCCGCGGCCAACCTGACCATCACATCCGCACGTCAAAAAGAGGTCGCCTTCACCGACCCGCTCTACAGTGGGATTCAGGAACTGCTGATCTCCGGACCCGGTTCACCCACGGTGAAAAGTGTCGACGATCTCGCCGGAAAAACGGTATTTGTGCGCCTCTCATCGAGCTATTACGAAAGTCTGCTGGCGCTGAACGCACGGTTGACTAAAGAGAAACGGCCTCCGGTGATGATCAAACCCGCGCCTGAAGCACTGGAGGATGAGGATCTGCTGGAGATGCTTAACGCCGGGCTCATTCCGTTGACCGTGGTCGATCGCCACAAAGCGCTATTCTGGAAACAGGTCTTCCCGAAAATTACGGTGCATGAGGATGTGGTACTGCGCGATGACGGCAGCATCGCCTGGGCCGTACGCAAAGATAACCCGCTGCTGCTGGCCGAGCTGAATCACTTTGTGAAAGACCATCGCCAGGGCAGCACGCTGGGTAACACGCTGCTGCTGCGTTATCTGAAAAGTGCTAAATACGTCAAAAATGCCGCCGCCGAAAAAGAGCGGCGCAAGTTTTTGAAAATGGTCGAGGTATTCAGGAAATACGGCGATCGTTACGACGTCGACTGGCTGCTGATGGCCGCCCAGGGCTACCAGGAGTCGAGGCTCGATCAGTCGGTGCGCAGCCACGTCGGTGCGATCGGCGTGATGCAGGTCATGCCAAAAACCGGTAAAGAGCTGAAGGTTGGCGATATCAAGCAGCTCGATCCCAACATTCACGCCGGGGTGAAATATATGCGCTGGATGATCGACCGTTACTACGGCGACCAACCGATGACCCAGTTGGACAAAGCCTTGTTCTCGTTCGCCTCCTATAACGCCGGCCCCGCACGTATCGCTCGTCTTCGGGCTGAAACCCAAAAACGCGGCTTTGATCCCAACATCTGGTTTGGCAACGTGGAGAATCTCGCCGCCGAAAAGATTGGCGCCGAAACGGTCACCTACGTCAGTAATATCTATAAATATTACATCGCTTATCGACTGATCCTCGACGAAATGAATCGTAAGCGAGCGGCGACGGGCAAACCGCCGATTCTCCCGGCGGCCGATAAAAGTGCCTGACCGACTATCCTGATAAGCGCTGCGCATCCGGTATTTTCAACTCTACCGGATGGCAGCAAAACGGCTACCTTGCCGCGATTAACGTATGTGCTGCGCGCGAACGCCCTGCAAACGGCGCAGGGTAATGGTGCTGGCACCTTTGTAGGCATCCTTGATGTGCGCGGAGATCAGCGCCACGGCCCGTTCCTCATCCCGTTGTTCAATCGCATCCAGTAGTTCCGCATGTTCCTTGTAGGTTTGCGTAATTCGCGTTTCGTATTCGAAGTCGAGCCGACGCATGATGCGGATGCGGTTGGTAATGTTGGTCAGGATCGAAGCCAATTCCCGGTTACCCGCCGCCTCGGTCAGAGCAATGTGAAACTGCTCATCTAAAGAGGCGATATTATCGCACTCCAGAAGCTGGGCTTCCGGCGCAACCAACCAAATAGCCCTAAGGCTCGCCAGCACATCCCGGTTGACCTTCGGTGATGGCGAGCTGCACAGGCTTCTGACCGAATTCATCTCGATCAGCGCACGCGTCTCATAGAGATCCTCGTATACGTCAAAATCGATCGGGAAGACCTCCCATCCGTTACGCAAGCAGCGCCGTACCAGCCCTTCATTTTGCAGCAGCAGCAGCGCTTCACGCACCGGCGTGCGGGAGCACCCCAGGCGACGGGCAATGTCCACCTCGGTAAAGCGGTCGCCGGGCAGGAGAACGAACTGGTAAATTTCCTGCCGCAGCTGCAGGTAGACTCGCTCCGAGTGTGCAAGCAGCGGCGTGGGTTCAGATGTCATTGCCGTCATGGAATACTCCGCAATTAGCTATGCTGGCGGATAAACCGCGCACGCCAGGGTTTTAATACACACAGTGCCAGCCCGGCAGTGATGAAATCAAGGGCTATCGCACAGCCAAAGACCACGTGCCAACCCTGCGTGTGTTGATACAGCAGCGCCGCCAGTGGCCCACCAAAAATGGAGCCAATGCCCTGTGAGATATACAGCCAGCCGTAGTTAGAGGCGGCATGTTCGCTGCCAAAAGTATCGGTTAACGTCGATGGGAACAGGGAGAAAATTTCACCCCAGCCGAAAAACACCACGCCGGAGAGCAGCACAAACAGCAGCGGATCTTCGCGGCAGGCCAACCACAGCGTCATCGCGCAGCCTTCCAGCGCAAAGGCGATAAACATGGTTTTCTCCCGGCCGTAGCGGTCGGAGATAAAACCAAACAGCGGGCGCGTTAAGCCGTTGGTAAAACGATCGATGGTCAGCGCCAGCGGCAGCGCCGCCATACCGAATACCACGGCCTTACTGATGCCAAAGTCTTCAGCAAATACCGCCATTTGTGACGTCACCATCAACCCGGAAGTCGACATCATCGCCATCATCGCAAACATCAGCCAGAACAGCGGCTGGCGCAGCATCTCCCGCGAATTGAACTGGCGAGTGCTTTGCGCAACTTTGCGGCTGACCGGCATCGCCGCCATGCTCGGCGGCAGGCTTAACCCCTGACTTGCCAGCAGGCCGACGGCGGCAAAAATCAAACCGAACACCGTCATCGTCTGCTCAAGGCCATAGCTGCCCAGCGAAATCGCGATAGGGAAAGTGGTTAAAATCGCCCCCATTCCGTACCCTGCCGCCACGGCGCCGGCGGCAAAACCGCGGTTTTGCGGGAACCATTTCACCATCAGCCCCACCACGCCGATATAGACAATCCCGGTGCCCAGCCCGCCAATACAGCCATACACCAGATACAGCGCCATCAGGCCGTTAATATGCGCGGAAAGCACCCAGCTCAACCCGGCCATCACGGTACCGATAGAGATCAGCAGACGCGGGCCAAAGCGCTCTACCAGACGCCCCTGAAACGGTGAAAAGAAGGTCTGCAAAATAATCAGCAGCGAGAACGTCACCTGCAACTCGGGTAATCCTACGCCCAGCTTTTCGGTCAGCGGTTTGGTTAACAATGTCCAGACATACTGCGGGCTGGAGATGGATGCCATGCAGATAAGGCCGAGGATAAGCTGCGTCCATTTGCCAAATTTTGGCGCTACCAAAGGTTCTCTAAGAACGGTCATATTACGCTCCAATAGACGAAAAAAGGTCGCCAGAAAGCGGGTGCGCATCGCGCACCTCATCATTCCTGCAATGTTTCTTTTGGAAAATGCTGGGGTTACCAGCGGGCTACACCGCCGTCGCTGCGTGGGTCGCTGCCGCCTTCCAGCATGCCGTTGCGATGCCGGAGAATAGCTCCGGCATGCCCCATGAGGTCGTCATAAGGGGGGTAGATCTCGACGTCATGGCCGTACTGTTTGAGGGTGTCGGTAGTCGCCGCTCTATGACGGCTTTCAATCTTAAGAGTGTCGCTGCTTTCACCCCAGGTGCGGCCGAGGAGCCAGCGCGGGGCGGTGATGGCCGCCTGAGGCGTCATTTTCTGGTAGACAATACGGTCGAAGACCGCTGCCAGCGTTTGCGGCTGGCCATCGCCGCCCATGCTGCCGTAAACCAGCACGCTGCCGTCGGCGAGCCGCGCCAGCGCAGGGTTGAGGGTATGAAACGGGAGTCGCCCCGGCTGCAGGGGGTTGGTCGCGTTGGGATCCAGCGAAAAACTGCTGCCACGGTTTTGCCAGATAACGCCGCTGTCCGGCAGGATCACCGCGCTGCCAAATTCGTGATAGATACTCTGAATAAAGCTAACGGCTGTCCCCGAACCATCGATAACGCCCATCCAAATGGTATCGGCCGGACCGCGTCCTTTACCCCATGGTAGCGCGCGGTCGACGGCGATTTGCGCACTCAGTTCGCGAATACTGTCGGCGGTCAGTAAAGACTGCGGATCGAGCGTCATATGCGCCGGATCGGTGATATGACGATCGCGCAGGTTGAAGGCCAGCTTGGTGGCCTCCACGCACTGATGAATAAAGTCGGCCTCGTCAGTTATCACGCCCTTTTTACGCTGCTGTTCAAGAATACCGGTGATGAGCAATGACACCAGTCCCTGCGACGGCGGCGGCAGGTTATAGACCGTTCCCACATCGGTTTGCAGCGCCAGCGGTTTCACCTGTGAGGCACGAAAACGGTCAAAGTCAGTAAAACGCAGCAGGCTGCCTGCGGCCTCCAGTTCAGCACTCATCAACCGTGCGGTTTCACCGTGGTAGAAATCCGCTAATCCGTGGGTCGCTAATCGCTCAAGCGTGTTTGCCAGCGCAGGTTGCAACAACAGCTCATTCACATCTAACGCTTTGCCTGATGGCGCAAACAGGCCACAAAAGCCGGGATGCTGATGCAGTTGCGCCAGCCGCGAGCTGATTTGCTGATGCAGACCAGGCGAAACCGGTACGCCTTGACGCGCGTAGTGGATGGCATCTTTTAACAGCCGAGGCAAAGGAAGGGGGCTATTCGCCGTATTTTGTTCAGCCCACGCCAGCGCCTGTTCCCAACCGGATACCGTCCCAGCCACGGTGTTGGCTGCCAGCGGCCCGCGCACGGGAATGTGTTGATAGCCTGCCTGGCGGTAAAAATCGAGGCTCGCTTTTTGTGCCGCAAACCCGCAGGCCTGAATCGCCACCGGCTCGTGTCCCGGTGTAGAAATCAACCAAAAACCGTCGCCGCCAATGCCATTCATGTGCGGGTAGACCACGGCGATGGTGGCAGCCGCTGCCACCATCGCTTCAACCGCGTTGCCGCCTTCGCGCAGCACCGCCACCGCGCTTTCCGCAGCCAGCGAGTGCGGCGCCACGGCCATCCCCTGCATACATTTTGCTGATTGGTACTGAGTCATTGCCGGTCACCTTGCCTACATGAGTGTATACATCAATGTAGGCACAAACCGTGCCAGTTATCATTTTCTTTATTTATCTGAATGTTACGATGAAGAGCCACTTTGGGTGACTTTTTTGAGCGGGCAATGCGCGCACCGAAACGGTGCCAATGTGGGTTCATGGTGCGTATTTCAGCAGATGGGATAAACAAAAAACCCTGCCGAAGCAGGGTTTCATATTCTACGTTAGCAAAGCGCTATTCTTAGAATGGGATGTCGTCGTCGAAGTCCATTGGCGGTTCGTTAGACGGTGCCGGAGCGGACTGCTGCTGCGGACGGGACTGTGCGCCGCCGCTGAACTGGTTGCCGCCCTGCGGCTGCTGAGGCTGACCCCAACCGCCCTGCTGCTGCTGGCCGCCACCTGCTGGTGCTGCGCCGCCGCCCTGACGGCCACCAAGCATCTGCATGGTACCGCCGACGTTAACCACCACTTCAGTGGTGTATTTTTCTGCGCCGGACTGATCGGTCCATTTACGGGTACGCAGTTGGCCTTCGATGTAGACCTGAGAACCTTTACGCAGGTATTCACCCGCAACTTCCGCCAGCTTGCCAAACAGCACAACGCGGTGCCATTCGGTCTGCTCTTTCATTTCACCGGTCGCTTTGTCACGCCAGGATTCGGAAGTAGCCAGCGTAATGTTGGCAACTGCACCACCATTTGGCATGTAGCGTACTTCCGGGTCCTGGCCCAGGTTACCGACGAGAATCACCTTGTTTACGCCTCTGCTGGCCATGTTTGTCTCTCCTGAAAATGTATCTTGATTAAGTGTAAACGCGCCAGTGTATCATTTCCAGACCGTATTTTAATAGCCGCGATAGAGATTCCACTAAACATCTTGTTGCCATACAATTTTTCATCGTCCGGCCTAATCCGCATTCCAATACTGTATATTCATTCAGGTTAAGTTGTGTCATAATTAGCCGTTTCTGCCGTTTGTCCTTCTAACAAACCAGGCAATCCGTGTATCTTCTACCGGGAAAGGTGAATGGATAAGATCGAAGTTCGGGGCGCCCGCACCCATAATCTCAAAAACATCAACCTCGTCATCCCTCGCGACAAACTGATTGTCGTGACCGGGCTGTCTGGGTCTGGTAAATCCTCATTGGCTTTCGACACCCTCTACGCCGAGGGGCAGCGTCGCTACGTAGAATCGCTTTCTGCCTATGCGCGTCAGTTCCTGTCGCTGATGGAAAAGCCGGACGTCGATCATATTGAAGGGCTGTCGCCGGCTATCTCCATTGAGCAGAAGTCGACCTCACACAACCCGCGTTCTACCGTCGGTACCATCACCGAAATTCACGACTATTTGCGTCTGCTGTACGCTCGCGTCGGTGAGCCGCGCTGTCCGGATCACGACGTGCCGCTGGCGGCGCAAACCGTCAGCCAGATGGTCGATAACGTGCTGTCGCAGCCGGAGGGCAAGCGTCTGATGCTGCTGGCTCCGATCATCAAAGAGCGTAAGGGCGAGCACACCAAAACGCTGGAAAACCTGGCAAGCCAGGGCTATATCCGCGCGCGTATTGACGGCGAAGTTTGCGATCTGTCCGATCCACCGAAGCTCGAACTGCAGAAGAAACACACCATTGAAGTGGTTATCGACCGTTTCAAAGTGCGCGATGATTTAGCTCAACGCCTGGCGGAATCGTTTGAAACCGCGCTGGAGCTCTCCGGCGGTACGGCGGTGGTCTCCGACATGGACGATCCAAAAGCGGAAGAGCTGCTGTTCTCCGCCAACTTCGCCTGCCCAATCTGCGGCTACAGCATGCGTGAACTCGAACCACGCCTGTTTTCATTCAACAACCCGGCCGGCGCCTGCCCAACCTGTGACGGCCTGGGCGTACAGCAGTATTTCGACCCCGACCGTGTTATCCAGAATCCAGAGCTGTCGCTCGCCGGCGGTGCGATTCGCGGCTGGGATCGCCGCAACTTCTATTATTTCCAGATGCTGAAATCACTGGCGGAGCACTACCAGTTTGATATCGAAGCGCCGTGGGACAGCCTGGGCGCTGTCGCACAGAAGGCGATTCTGTACGGTTCAGGCAAAGAGTCGATTGAATTCAAATACATCAACGACCGTGGCGATACCTCCGTGCGCCGCCATCCGTTCGAAGGCGTGCTGCATAATATGGAGCGCCGCTATAAAGAGACGGAATCGAGCGCGGTCCGCGAAGAGCTGGCGAAATTCATCAGCAACCGCTCTTGCACCAGCTGTGACGGTACGCGCCTGCGTCGCGAAGCCCGCCACGTGTACGTTGAAAATACGCCGCTGCCCACCATTTCCGACATGAGCATCGGTCACGCGCTGGACTTCTTCACCAACCTGAAGCTGGCCGGTCAACGGGCAAAAATTGCTGAAAAGGTCCTGAAAGAGATTGGCGATCGCCTCAAGTTCCTCGTGAACGTCGGCCTGAACTACCTGACCCTTTCGCGTTCCGCTGAGACGCTGTCCGGTGGTGAAGCACAGCGTATTCGCCTGGCCAGCCAAATCGGGGCAGGCCTGGTGGGCGTCATGTACGTGCTGGATGAGCCGTCAATCGGCCTGCACCAGCGCGATAACGAACGTCTGCTGGGAACGCTGGTTCACCTGCGTAACCTCGGTAACACGGTGATTGTGGTCGAACACGATGAAGACGCTATTCGCGCCGCGGACCACGTTATCGACATTGGCCCTGGTGCAGGCGTGCACGGCGGCCAGGTGGTTGCCGAAGGGACGCTGGATGACATCATGGCGGTGCCAGAGTCGTTAACCGGGCAGTTCATGAGCGGCAAACGCAAAATTGAAGTGCCGAAAAACCGCGTTCCGGCCGATCCGGAAAAAGTGCTTAAACTGACCGGCGCATCGGGTAACAACCTCAAAGACGTGACCCTTACGCTGCCAGTCGGCCTGTTTACCTGCATCACCGGCGTTTCCGGCTCGGGTAAATCGACGCTGATTAACGACACGCTGTTCCCTATTGCGCAGACGCAGTTGAATGGCGCAACCATTGCCGAACCGGCACCGTATCGTGACGTTCAGGGACTGGAACATTTCGATAAAGTTATCGATATCGACCAGAGCCCAATCGGCCGTACGCCACGCTCTAACCCAGCGACCTACACCGGCGTCTTTACGCCGGTGCGCGAGCTGTTTGCCGGCGTGCCTGAGTCACGTTCGCGCGGCTACACGCCGGGACGCTTTAGCTTTAACGTCCGCGGTGGGCGCTGTGAAGCCTGTCAGGGCGATGGCGTTATCAAAGTTGAAATGCACTTCCTGCCGGATATCTACGTGCCGTGCGACCAGTGCAAAGGCAAACGCTATAACCGCGAAACGCTAGAAATTAAGTACAAAGGCAAGACTATCCACGAAGTGCTGGATATGACCATCGAAGAGGCACGCGAATTCTTCGATGCCGTACCGGCGCTGGCGCGTAAGCTGCAAACCCTGATGGACGTGGGCCTGACCTACATCCGTCTTGGTCAATCGGCTACCACGCTGTCCGGCGGTGAAGCCCAGCGCGTGAAGCTGGCGCGCGAGCTGTCAAAACGCGGTACCGGCCAGACGCTGTACATTCTGGATGAACCTACCACCGGTCTGCACTTTGCCGATATCCAGCAGCTGTTAGAAGTGCTGCATCAGCTTAGGGATCAGGGCAATACCATCGTGGTGATTGAGCATAACCTGGACGTCATTAAGACGGCCGACTGGATTGTCGATCTCGGCCCAGAGGGCGGTAGCGGCGGCGGTGAAATCCTCGTTTCCGGCACCCCGGAAACGGTGGCTAACTGCGAAGCTTCGCACACCGCGCGCTTCCTGAAGCCGCTGCTGTCGTAATTACGAGTACATCTGCTGCCGGAGCGCTTCCGGCAGCAGCTCGACCGCCAACTGATAGGATGCATCGACCAGGTAGTAAATCTGTGAGTTTGGCAGTGAGCCGTCGAGATACACCGTACTCCAGTGCGCTTTATTGAGATGGCGGCTGGGGCGCACATCTTTATGCTGTTCACGCAGCAGTTCTGCCAGTTCGGGGCTGGTTTTCAGTGACACCGCCGGGCGGTCTTCCACATCTTTAACCATCGCGAAAAGCACATCGGCCACTTTAATCTGAGTTGCCTTCCAATCGCTGTGGACGCTTTGCTCCGCGCCACGCTTAGCCATGCAGTACAGCAGAAGATCCGAACTGGTCATCGTCATACTCCTTTGTATTACTGCCACCTGTGCAAAAAATCATCACCTTCAGTGTGCAACAAGACGCCGAAAGGTTAAACCTTCCAGCGCATTATTTCGCCTAAAAAAGCATCGTTTTTTTGGTGGGACGTTCAATACTCGGAGTTAACGATCACTTCTTCATTGAAGGCGCCGGCCTGTGGCAATGGGCGATAGGTTGAGTTTGAGGCGCGCAGCACGCGGATCCCTCTGGCTCCGACTTCACGCGCAGCGGTGATGTCGTTGTCGGAATCACCGTAGAACACCCGAACATTTTTCTCTTTCAGCCACTGCGTTTTGCTGTTTTGTCCCGGATGATCACCGGCAAAAATCACCGGATTCATGCTCGTAGCGGGGATCAGGAAATCATCCTGCAGCGTTTTGGAGACGGTTTCGGTTTTGGTCGGGCTGCGTCCGGTGACAAAGTAGATGCTGTCGCCGCGCTTCACGTGCATCGCAATCAGCGATCGCGCAACTTCTTTGGGAATGCTAAAAGCATCCCAACCGTTGTTCATTTTTTCCCAAAAATCAGGGTTCTTCAGGTAGTCCTCGCTGTCCGGTGAATAGGTTCTTTGTCCGCGCCAAAAGCCAGGGCTGGAGAACAACACGGTATCATCGATATCAAAACCGACGGCCATCGGCGGATGACCAAGCAGACTATTTTCAATCTGTGCCACAGAGACCCAATGGATAGGCGCTTGCTCAGCAAGTTTCGCAATATCGGTCCCTGGATAGAGTGGCGAAGGCGACGACGCATGAGCCGTCACCGAAGCATTCAGTGCAAATAACAAGCAGACGGCACTGAGAGCTTGCGTAATCTTGCGCATGTTTTCCCTTAATTCGTCGATTCGTTATTGTTTTAAAGTGAGTGGACTGCCAATAAAGCACTGCGACCTTACCGTCTGGGGTCGATGAAAGGAAGGTTTTTCTAAGAATAATCCTGAAAAAAGTAGGGGGATCACACTTTAATTAGTGGAAAACACTCTGGCTCGGCGCAAAGCTTAGAGCCAGAGTGAGCACATACTTACATTACCGCAGCAAAGGCTTTGGCAACCCGCTGTACGTTTCGGCTGTTGAGCCCTGCCACGCACATGCGGCCGCTGGCAATCAGGTAAACACCGAACTCATCGCGCAGTCGGTCAACCTGTTGCGCACTCAGGCCGGTGTAGCTAAACATCCCACGCTGCTTGAGCAGATAGTCGAAGTTGCCGTTCGGCATCTCTTCTTTCAGCACGTTGACCAGCGCCTGGCGCATTTCCAGAATACGTGTACGCATCCCTTCCACTTCCGCCAGCCAGTTAGCTTTAAGCTCAGCGTCGCCCAGCACCGCTGCCACCACCTGCGCCCCGAAGTTCGGTGGGCTGGAGTAGTTACGACGGACGGTTGCTTTCAACTGACCCAGCACGCGCAGCGCGGTTTCATTATCTTCACAGATAATCGACAGGCCGCCGACGCGCTCGCCGTACAGGGAGAAAATCTTAGAGAAGGAGTTGCTGACCAGCGCAGGCAGCCCGGCGGCGGCAATCGCGCGAATAGCGTAGGCGTCCTCATCCATCCCCGCGCCAAAACCTTGGTAAGCGATATCGAGGAATGGGATCAGTTCACGGGCCTTCAGCACCTCAACCACTGCGTCCCACTGCGCAGGCGTGAGATCGGCGCCGGTCGGGTTATGGCAGCACGGATGCAGCAGCACGATGCTGCGTGCTGGCAGCGTGTTGAGTTTTTCCAGCAGCGCGTCCACGCGCACGCCGTTGGTTTCGCTGTCGAACCACGGGTAGGTGCCAACGGTAAAGCCCGCGCCTTCAAAAATCGCGATATGGTTTTCCCACGTCGGGTCGCTGACCCACACGCCGGAATCGGGGAAGTAGCGCTTGAGGAAATCCGCACCAACCTTCAGTGCACCGGAGCCACCGAGGGTTTGAATTGTCGCCACGCGCTGTTGCTGGAGAACCGGGTTGTCCGCGCCAAACAGCAGCGGCGCCACGGTGTGACGGTAGCTGTTAAGCCCTTCCATCGGCAGATACAAAGAGGCGCCGTGCGGCTGCGCGTTCAGACGCGCTTCGGCTTTCGCCACCGCCTGCAGCTGTGGAATGATGCCGTCTTCGTTGTAGTACAGCCCGATACTGAGGTTAACTTTGTCGCTGCGCGGATCTTCTTTGAAGCGTTCCATTAACGAAAGAATGGGGTCGCCCGCATAGGCGTCAACTTTTTGAAACACGCGATGGTTCTCCAGGTTTACAGAAAGGCAGGAAATAACACAATAAACCGGATGCTGCGGAAGGTCGAGAGGTAGTTGCGGGTTTTGCCCGGCATCGCATAACGACGCCAGGCGGTGTGGCGTTAACGCTTAATCAATATACTTCATCGCCACGCGCGACGTCAGCCGCGTAATAAGTTCGTAAGCACTTACTTTTGTAATTTCAGCGATGCGTTCAACCGGCAGCCCCTGGCCCCACATGATCACCGTATCACCGGTTTTATCTTCCGCTTCAGGCCCTAAATCGACGCAAATCATATCCATCGCCACGCGGCCAACAATCGGGACTTCACGGCCGTTCACCAGTACCGGCGTTCCGGATGGCGCGGCGCGAGGATAACCATCGCCGTAGCCCATCGCCACCACGCCCAGGCGGGTGTCACGCTCGCTGATCCACGTACCGCCGTAGCCTACCGCTTCACCGGCTTTATGCTCGCGTACCGCAATCAGGCTGGAAGTCAGCGACATCACCGGCTGCATGCCAAAATCCGGCCCCCACGGCTTTTGCTCCAGCGGCGATACGCCGTAGAGAATAATGCCCGGGCGCGCCCAATCGAAATGCGATTGTGGCCACAGCAGAATGCCGCCGGAAGCAGCAATGGAGCGCAGCCCCGGCTTGCCGGCGGTAAAGGTATTGAAGATGTCCAGTTGGCGTTCCGTCGCCCCGCAGTCCGGCTCATCGGCGCGGGCAAAGTGGCTGACGATATTGACCGGCTGGCGAACATTTTTGCACTGGCTCAGGCGCTGATAAAAGGCTTCCGCTTCTTCCGGGCGAACGCCCAGGCGGTGCATACCGGTATCGAGCTTCATCCACACGGTGACCGGCTCATCTATTTCGGCGGTTTCCAGCGCTTCAAGCTGCTCAATGTTATGCACAGCGGTATGCAACTGCTGCGTCGAGATGGTCGGCAGATCCGTGGCGTTAAAGAACCCTTCCAGCAGCAGGATCGGCTGGGTAATACCGCCGTCGCGCAGGCGCAGGGCCTCTTCAAGGCGGGCAACGCCAAAAGCATCGGCGTCGGGGAGCGTTCGCGCGGTCTCGAGGAGACCGTGTCCGTATGCGTTCGCTTTCACCACCGCAACCAGCTTGCTGGCAGGTGCCAGTTCACGCAGACGTTGCAGGTTGTGTCGCAGAGCGCGGCGGTTAATGACTACAGTTGCCGCTTGCATTTGTGTTCCTTGATAAGTGTTTGCTTGAATGACCTGATTCAGTGTTGTTATTCGTCGTCGTACTGCGGACCGGCGTAGTTATCGAAACGCGACCACTGACCGTTAAAGGTCAGACGTACCGTACCGATTGGGCCGTTACGCTGTTTACCAATAATAATCTCGGCAATGCCTTTTAAGTCACTGTTTTCGTGATAAACCTCATCACGATAGATGAACATAATTAAGTCGGCATCCTGCTCGATGGAGCCGGATTCACGCAGGTCGGAGTTGACCGGGCGTTTATCCGCACGTTGTTCCAGGGAACGGTTAAGCTGCGACAGCGCGACCACCGGCACATGTAATTCTTTGGCTAACGCCTTCAGAGAGCGGGAAATTTCCGCAATTTCCAGCGTACGGTTATCGGAAAGCGACGGCACACGCATCAGCTGCAGGTAGTCGATCATAATAAGACCAATACCGCCGTGCTCGCGGGCAATACGACGCGCGCGCGAGCGCACTTCCGTCGGCGTCAGGCCGGAGGAGTCATCAATGTAGATATTACGTTTTTCCAGCAGGATCCCCATGGTGCCGGAGATACGCGCCCAATCCTCATCATCGAGCTGGCCGGTACGAATACGGGTCTGGTCAACGCGAGAAAGCGATGCCAGGGAACGCATCATAATCTGCTCTGATGGCATCTCAAGACTGAAGATCAGTACCGGTTTGTCCTGCAACATCGCCGCGTTTTCGACGAGGTTCATCGCAAATGTCGTTTTACCCATCGACGGACGCGCCGCGACGATAATCAAATCCGACGGCTGTAAGCCTGCGGTCTTTTTATTGAGGTCATCGTAGCCGGTATTCACACCAGTGACGCCGTCGTGCGGCTGCTGGAATAGCTGCTCAATACGCGCCACCGTGGCGTCGAGCACCTCGGTGATGTTTCTCGGGCCTTCATCTTTGTTGGCACGACTTTCGGCAATTTTAAAGACGCGGGACTCAGCCAGATCCAGCAGGTCTTCGCTGGTGCGCCCCTGCGGGTCGAAGCCGGCTTCGGCGATTTCGTTCGCGACCGCAATCATTTCGCGCACAACCGCACGTTCGCGGACGATGTCGGCATAAGCACTAATGTTTGCCGCACTTGGCGTATTTTTGGATAACTCAGCCAGATAGGCAAAACCACCGACGCTGTCCAGTTGGCCCTGCCGCTCCAGCGATTCCGCGAGCGTGATCAGGTCAATCGGGCTACCGCCTTCCTGCAGTCGGCCCATCTCCGTGAAGATGTGACGGTGCGGGCGCGTGTAGAAATCGTCGGCGACGACGCGCTCAGCGACATCGTCCCAGCGCTCGTTATCCAACATTAAACCGCCCAACACCGATTGTTCCGCTTCAATCGAGTGCGGCGGTACTTTCAGACCTGCCACCTGAAAATCGCGTTCGCGAGCTTCGGTTTGAGGTTTGTTGAAGGGTTTATTTGCTGCCATAGTGAATGGTATTACCGAGATAAAGAGTGGGTCGAAAGATTACCACATTGTTCTGGAGGAAGCATGGCAACCCGTATTGAATTTAGCAAACATGGCGGCCCCGAAGTGCTAAACGCCGTCGAATTCACCCCCAACGCCCCTGCTGAAAACGAAGTGCAGGTGGAAAACAAAGCGATCGGCATTAACTATATCGATACCTATATCCGCAGCGGCCTTTACCCGCCGCCATCAATGCCAAGCGGTTTGGGCACCGAAGCCGCGGGCATAGTCAGCCAGGTAGGCAGCAACGTTAAGCATATCAAAGCTGGCGATCGCGTGGTTTACGCGCAGTCGGGGCTTGGCGCCTACAGTTCCGTGCATAACGTCGCGGCCGATAAAGTCGCCCTGTTGCCGGCGGCTATTTCTTACGAGCAGGCCGCCGCTTCATTCCTGAAGGGGCTGACGGTCTTTTATCTGCTGCGCAAAACCTATGAAATCAAACCCGGCGAACCGTTTCTGTTTCATGCGGCCGCGGGCGGCGTCGGTCTGATTGCCTGCCAGTGGGCTAAAGCGCTAGGGGCGAAGCTCATTGGTACGGTCGGCAGCGCTGAGAAAGCGCAGCGTGCGCTACAGGCCGGAGCCTGGCAGGTGATTAACTATCGTGATGAAAATATTGCCGAGCGGGTGAAAGCCATCACCGGCGGTAAAAAGCTGCCGGTGGTGTACGACTCGGTTGGCAAAGACACCTGGGAAGCATCGCTCGACTGCTTGCAGCGCCGTGGCCTGATGGTCAGTTTTGGTAACTCGTCCGGGCCGGTGACCGGTGTTAACCTCGGCATCCTCAACCAAAAAGGCTCACTGTTTGTCACACGCCCTTCCCTCAACGGCTACATCACGACCTATGACGAACTGAAGGAAGCCAGCCACGAGCTGTTCTCACTGATTGCCAGTGGGATCATTAAAGTGGATGTGGCGGCGAACCAAAAATATCCGCTGAAAGAGGCGCGACGCGCGCATGAGATTCTGGAGAGCCGGGCAACCCAGGGCTCGAGCCTGCTTATCCCGTAAAGATTCTGCGGCACAAAAGACTAGGGCTTCCCGTAGGAAGCCCTTTCTTTTTTTAGTTCGGCTGTATGTAGGGTACAGCTCGATGAATTCGTTAACGCCAGTCATAGTGACAGATTTTTTACGCGAATCCTACGGCGTTTTATGCAAAACTTTTGAGGTTGTGACGAAGCCCTCAATACCTCCGATAGTCGCCGCGCAAGCTCTGATTTTTCGGTGAATTAATCGCCCGAACGATCCACACCACCACCACGGCCAACAGCAACCACGGCAGCAGTTTAATCATCAGCGCGAACAAGCCGCCGACAAACATCAGCACCGTTGCCACTACCAGTGCGGCTATAATCCCGAGCAGCGAAATGCCCGTGACCAGCAGCATGACAAAAAATCCAATCACAAATAATAGTTCCAGCATCGTCGCTCTCCCAGAATTCACACTTATCTGGTTGAACTATTACAAAAACCGTGCCAAAAATAACTTATTGAATATAAACAAAAACGCCCCGCAACATTGTGCAGAGCGTGGTGAATTTGACCAGGTTTTAGCGAAATAATTAACGCTTATCGGCAACCAGTTTTAGCGCATGCTCAAGGACGTCAATACCTGCGCCGGCTTTGTGCGCATTTTCACTCAGGTAGCGACGCCACTGACGCGCCCCCGGGATACCCTGGAACAAGCCCAGCATATGACGCGTGACGTGTCCCAGGTATGTACCATTGCTCAGCTCACGCTCAATGTAAGGGTACATGGCACGTACAACCGCCACCGGGTCGGCATCGACATCGCTCGCGCCGAAGATCTCGCGGTCCACCGACGCCAGGATACCTGGATTCTGATAGGCTTCGCGCCCAACCATCACGCCGTCCATATGCGCCAGATGCGCTTTGGCCTCTTCCAGCGATTTAATGCCGCCGTTGATAGACATCGTCAGGTGCGGGAAATCACGCTTAAGCTGATAGACGCGCGGGTAGTCCAGCGGCGGGATCTCGCGGTTTTCTTTCGGGCTAAGCCCAGAAAGCCAGGCTTTACGCGCATGGATGATAAACATCTCGCACTCGCCGCGGCCGGAAACCGTGTCGATAAAATCGCAGAGGAATTCGTAGCTGTCCTGGTCATCGATGCCGATACGCGTTTTAACCGTCACCGGGATCGACACCACGTCGCGCATCGCCTTCACGCAATCCGCCACCAACTGCGCATTACCCATCAGGCAAGCGCCAAACATGCCGTTCTGTACGCGGTCAGACGGGCAGCCAACATTGAGGTTAATCTCGTCATAGCCGCGCGCCTGCGCCAGCTTCGCACAGTGCGCGAGCTGAGCCGGATCGCTACCGCCAAGCTGCAGGGCAACCGGGTGCTCTTCTTCGCTGTAGGCCAGATAGTCGCCTTTACCGTGAATAATCGCCCCGGTGGTCACCATCTCGGTATACAGCAGCGTGTGCTGCGACAGCAGGCGCAGGAAGTAGCGGCAGTGTCTATCCGTCCAGTCGAGCATTGGCGCGATGGAGAAACGGTGTGCAGGGAGAGCAGCAGTCGAAGATTCTGACAACATGGCGATTATTTAAGCATCCGGGAAAAAGGGGCGGCTACTATAGCATAAAGCCTGAACAGAAACGTAATGCTCGAGGGGAATCCCCCGGCGGCGCTAAGCTTAGCCGGAGGATGTGGCGTGGCTTAGAACGTCACACTCACCTGCGCGCCGGCGCCCCAGGTTTGATCCTCACCGTACAGCCCCATCAGATCGAGATGGACGCGGTTAAACGGCGCAAAACCCACGCCGCCGGTAAAGACGTTGCTGTCGTTATTTTTCACATCCGCGCGATAACCCGCGCGCACCGCCAGCCAATCGAGTGGGCGTACCTCGGCCCCCACGCCGACGTACTGCGAGCTCTCCTCGCTCTTAAAGCCTTTGGTTTCAGTCAGGTCGCCGTCGGCACTTAACGTCAGCATATCGGTATGCCACGCCACGCCCGCGGTGACCAGCGGGCGGATTTGGTAGGTATCACGCACTCCCGCCACTTCCTTGGTGTCGATATCGCGGGAGAAGAGATTTTGCCCACTCAGCCCCACCGTCCAGTTTTCACTGAGATCGGCGGCCATCCCCGCATCAACGTTAAAACCGGTATCGTCATTACGATAGCGGCTGCTGTTGATATCGTCGCTGCTGAAGTTGTAGATCGACACGGTGTAGTTGTAGAGCCAGGTTTTTTGCAGTTTCGGCGTCACACCGAATGACACCGGGATGCCGCCAAAATCAAACTGGCGCGCAATCGCCACGCCATAATCGGAGACAATGGCCGCACGGCCATAGCCTTCTGATTTCAAATCATTGGTGTTGGCCGTCAGTACTTTAGATGGCGTGGCCTGAATACCGCGCAGAATGTCGATATCACCTTGATCGATATACGAACTCACCCGCGCACGCGCGTCAGCTTTCGCCACAAATGCTACCGCCAGCACATCGTTTGGAATGGTAATCGCCATCCCGGCGCCGGCTTTCGCCCGTGCGGTTTTTCCTTTTAGTGATGAGAGCTGATCCGCCAGATTGCCTGCCGCGGAAGAGACCTGCCGATAGCCAGGGCTACCGGGAATGAACAAATCGGCGAGGTTGATGTTGTTCAACGAACGGCGATAAGCATTCACATCATCGCTAATGTCATCAATCTTGTTACGCAGATTATCTTTGTCAGAAATCTGTGCCCCAATAGTGGGGAGAATGACCGTAATATCATCCTCCGGCTTAGCCTTCGCCAGCAATGCCGGGTTGATCAATACACCGCTGCCATAGTGAGCCGAAGCCACCCCGGTTCCCCCCATGGCGTCATTTCGGGCCTCCGTCCAGCCGTTTGCGGCCCCTGCCTGACCTGCCACCAAAAAAGAGACAGCGATCCCCATCAGCGAAAATTTTTCGTTTTTATTCACAGTTTGCTCGTCTTATTGTCTGTTTATGAAACAACCCTCCATCCGTTATCGCCTGGATGGAGACGAACTATTGCTGTGAATAACGGGACAAAAAGTGGTCTGTTCCCTTAACTGAAATTCTCAACGGGCCTGTCGTTATTAGTAAGCGCCCTAATCTTTTATAGAAGAAGATGGCTAATTTCGCCCAGGTTTTCCGTCATGCGGGCCGAAAAACTGCGGTGGATGGTCCACCCAGCGGTCTTCACGCGTCACGGCATAGGAGGCATTTAACGGGTAGTAAATACGGTTGGAGCGCTTATTCGCCTCCCCGACAACCAGTAGTCGCACCTCTTCTGACGTATTATTGATAAAGGTGTGACAGACCCCGGTTCCCGCCGGGAAACCCACGCTATCGCCCGGCTGGAGCTTCCACAGATAGCCGTTAATCCACGCCTGCGGATACCCCTCCAAAACGTAGATAAACTCCTCTTCATCGCTTTCCGCATGAGGATAGGACGTGCGGCGCCCCGGCGGTAAACGCTCGTGGTGAATACCAATGTGTCGAAGCCCTAGCGCGCGAGCCAGCGGCGCACCGATGGAAAAGCGTTCGTCGCTATCGGGATAGGTTGAGTCGTCCGGGCCTTCAACGTCGTGCCAATGGCGAATGCAATCGGGTCTTTTCATTATTTTTGGTCCTGAGTGTGATGAACACCTGCTATAACACACCTATAGCACACCGGTGGAAACTCGGCGTTTCTGCCATAACATGATAAAGTAGGTGTTTGTTTCGCCCGAGACCGAGGACGCCAATGGATAAGACCACTACGCAAGAACTGTTAGCGCAGGCTGAAAAGCTGTGTGCGCAACGCGGCGTGCGCCTGACTCCACAACGTCTGGAAGTCCTGCGGCTAATGAGTTTGCAGGAAGGGGCAATCAGCGCCTACGATCTGCTCGATCTGCTGCGCGTAAAAGAGCCGCAGGCTAAGCCTCCAACGGTGTATCGCGCGCTGGAATTTCTGCTTGAGCAGGGCTTTGTTCACAAAGTCGAATCCGCCAACAGCTACGTGCTGTGCCACCTGTTTGACCAACCGACGCATACTTCCGCCATGTTTATCTGCGATCGCTGTGGCGTGGTTAAAGAAGAGTGCGCGGAAGGGGTTGAAGACATCATGCATGCGCTGGCGGCGAAAATGGGCTTTGCTCTACGCCATAACGTGATTGAAGCACACGGTCTGTGCTCAGCATGCGTTGAAGTCGAAGCCTGCAAAGCGCATGAGCACTGCCAGCACGACCACACGATTCAAATTAAGAAAAAGTCCCGCTAGCGGGCGCTAAGCGGGACTGCGTACATCCTTGTACGCGCTGTGCTACCAGCGGTGGTTATGACGTTTATCCCAGCTATCGACCTCTTTTTCAGCCTGATCCTTCGCATAGCCGTAACGCTCCTGAATTTTACCGACCAGCTGATCGCGTTTCCCTTCGATCACCGTCATATCATCATCGGTCAGTTTGCCCCATTGCTCTTTCACTTTACCTTTAACCTGTTTCCAGTTGCCGCCGACTTCGTCTTTATTCATTGTCGAATCCTCGATCGTCAGTGAGTGAATAGCGAAAGTTTTTCTTCAGAACAAACATCTTTTCGCTAAGCTTGAGATTAATTGTAGTCACTCATTCTGACTTCGTTTCACTATTCGGAATCTTTAACCATCACGTCAGGCAAACCAGCTATTGTTTCGCCAGTGCCGACGCCATATAAACGCCAGCGACAGGCCGCGTAGCGCCAGGAAGACGGCAAGCGCCAGCCATAGGCCGTGGTTACCGAGCAGCGGTAGCGTCAGTAGCGTTAGCGCAAATCCCGCCGCCGCCACCGCCATGCTATTACGCATCTCCGCACCGCGCGTCGCGCCGATAAACATGCCATCAAGCAAATAGCACCACACGCCAATGACCGGTAGCACCATCTGCCACAGCACGTAGCGGTCAGCCAGCTCGCGTAGCTCAGGAAGGGAAGTCAGCAGCGCCACGATATGCTCACCCAGCAAGGCGTAAACCAGCGCGAAGGCCAATGCAACAACGCCAGCCTGACGGCACGCCGCCCGCCACACCTCCAGCAGTTGGCTGCCATCACGCGCCCCGTAGGCCTGACCGGAATGCGCTTCGACCGCATAGGCGAAACCGTCCAGCGCATAGGCCGTAAAAGTCAGCATGGTCATCAGTACCGCATTGACCGCCACAATGTCACTGCCAAGCCGGGCACCAAAAACGGTCAACGCACCAAAGCACAGCTGCAGCAGCAGCGAGCGCAGCATTATGTCGCGATTGAGCGCCAACAGGCGTTGAAAATCGCCCAACCACGCGGTTTTCAGCATCGCCCAGGAAATCCCGCGCATCACCAGCACCTTACGCACCATGCCCAAACCAACCAACAGCGTGGCGTATTCGGCGATGGCCGTGGCCAGCGCCGCCCCCTGCACGTTCATATGCAGCCCCATCACCAGCCACAGGTCGAGCACGATATTGAGCACGTTCCCCACCACCAGCAGGATCACCGGCGCACGAGCATACTGAACGCCCAACAGCCACCCCAGCAGCACCAAATTGGCTAACGAAGCGGGAGCGCTGAGCCAACGGATAGCGAGAAAACGCTGCGCCTGCTCGAGCACCTCACCGCTGCCACCCACAATAGAGAGCGCCAGATCAATCAGCGGGTTTTTAAATAGGATAATCAGCAACCCCGCGCCCAGCGCCAGCAGCAGCGGCTGTACCAGCGCCCGCGCCAATGCCTGCGGGTCTTTGGCACCAAACGCCTGCGCGGTCAGCCCGGTCGTGCTCATGCGCAAGAACAGCAGCAGCATAAACAGGAAGCTGGTTGCGGTCGCACCAATGGCCACGCCGCCCAGATAGACCGGGCTGTCGAGATGGCCAATCACGGCGGTATCCACCAGCCCCAGCAGCGGCACGGTAATGTTGGAGAAGATCATCGGTAGCGCAAGGCGCCACAGGGCCTTATCGGCAGAAGTCAGTAGCGGCATCGGTATGAACCAGAAAGAAAAAAGGCTGTGATAACAGAGGTATCACAGCCATTTGACAGAGGGGGATTGTTACAGCCACTCACCGTTGCGGATAACACCAACGGCCAGCCCTTCGATGGAAAAGTTCTGCTGACGCAGATCGACGACGATTGGCGAAAACTCGCTGTTTTCTGGCAGCAGTTCGACGACGTTACCCTGTTTTTTCAGGCGTTTCACCGTCACTTCTTCGTCGATGCGCGCAACCACTACCTGGCCGTTACGCACATCCTGGGTTTTATGCACCGCGAGCAGGTCGCCGTCCATAATACCAATATCTTTCATCGACATGCCGCTGACGCGCAGCAGGAAGTCGGCGCTCGGCTTGAAGAGCGATGGATCGACCTGATAATGGCCTTCAATGTGCTGCTGTGCCAGCAGCGGCTCGCCCGCCGCAACGCGGCCAATCAGCGGCAGGCCCGCTTCTTCTTCCACCAGCAGGCGGATACCACGCGAGGCTCCAGAGACAATCTCAAGCACCCCTTTACGCGCCAGCGCTTTCAGGTGCTCTTCAGCCGCATTCGGGGAACGGAACCCCAAGCGCTGAGCAATTTCCGCACGCGTTGGCGGCATGCCCGTTTGGCTGATGTGATCCCGAATGAGATCAAACACCTCTTGCTGCCTGGTCGTTAACGCTTTCATTCCGCCCCCTGGGTGTATATACAGTTATGCTGTGAGTATATACAGCTAGTGCCTATTTTGGAACCATAAAACGCACGAAATCAGGCAGTTTTCACAGCTTTAGTGGAAATGAGCCCACAGCAGAACGCCCCAGGTCATCAGCGCAACGAAAATCGCCAACAGCACCGCCGCCGAACCCATGTCTTTCGCGCGCCCAGACAGCTCGTGATACTCCGAGCCAATGCGGTCAACAACCGCCTCCAGTGCACTATTGAGAATTTCCACTATCATCACCAACAGGACGGAGCCAATAAGCAGCACACGGGTGATCGGATCAACATCCAGCCAGCAGGCGATAATAATCGCCAGTACGGATGCAACGCCCTCCTGGCGAAACGCGGCTTCGTTGATCCACGCCGCGCGAAATCCTTTCCAGGAATATCCAGCAGCTTTGATAATTCGGGTGAGCCCAGTGGTATTATTGGCCATCTCAAGAACCTTTTACGTTATGACGTCAATGACAATGCGTACTTCACGTTGCTGCTGGGTTTGCCGCCTTGCCGCCGCGCGAATCACTTAGTGTATTATTATGAGGCGGTAGAACAGAAATTCTGCCGACTTTCTGATATTCTTGCCGCGCATTTGCATGATTAACCAGAGGCTTTACATCGTTTATGTCCGGCTGGCCACGAATTTACTACAAATTACTGAATTTACCATTAAGTGTTCTGGTAAAGAGCAAGTCTATTCCGGCAGAACCTGCCCAGGAATTGGGGCTTGATACTTCACGTCCAATTATGTACGTCCTGCCTTATAACTCTAAGGCCGACTTACTGACGCTGCGCGCCCAATGCCTGGCGCACGATCTGCCCGATCCGCTTGAACCGTTAGAAATCGACGGCACCCTGCTGCCGCGCTACGTGTTCATTCACGGCGGCCCGCGCGTGTTCACCTACTACACGCCGAAAGAAGAGTCGATCAAGCTGTTCCACGACTACCTCGACCTGCACCGCAGCAATCCAGATTTGGATGTGCAAATGGTGCCGGTGTCGGTGATGTTTGGGCGTTCTCCAGGCCGTGAGAAAGGCGAAGTTAATCCGCCACTGCGGATGCTGAACGGCTTCCAGAAATTCTTCGCCGTCTCCTGGCTGGGTCGCGATAGCTTCGTGCGTTTCTCACCGTCCGTTTCTCTTCGCCGCATGGCCGATGAGCACGGGACGGACAAAACTATCGCCCAGAAACTGGCTCGCGTTGCGCGTATGCACTTTGCGCGTCAGCGCCTGGCTGCGGTGGGCCCACGCCTGCCAGCGCGCCATGATCTGTTCAAAAAGCTGCTGGCCTCTAAAGCCATTGCCAAAGCGGTAGAAGATGAAGCGCGTAGCAAAAAAATCTCCCACGAAAAAGCGCAGCAGAACGCCATTGCGCTGATGGAAGAGATTGCTGCCAACTTCTCCTACGAAATGATTCGCCTGACCGACCGTATCCTGAGCTTTACCTGGAACCGTCTGTATCAGGGCATCAACGTCAATAACGCCGAGCGCGTTCGCCAGCTGGCGCACGACGGGCACGAGATTGTTTATGTGCCTTGCCACCGCAGCCACATGGACTATCTGCTGCTCTCCTACGTGCTCTACCATCAAGGTCTAGTACCACCGCATATCGCTGCCGGTATTAACCTGAATTTCTGGCCAGCCGGTCCGATTTTCCGTCGCCTGGGCGCGTTCTTCATCCGCCGCACCTTTAAGGGCAACAAGCTCTATTCCACCGTATTCCGCGAATACCTCGGCGAGCTGTTCAGCCGCGGCTATTCGGTCGAGTACTTTGTGGAAGGTGGCCGTTCCCGTACCGGTCGTCTGCTGGATCCGAAAACCGGTACCCTGTCGATGACCATTCAGGCGATGCTGCGCGGCGGCTCCCGCCCAATCACCTTAGTGCCAATTTATATTGGCTACGAGCACGTGATGGAAGTGGGCACCTACGCCAAAGAGCTGCGCGGAGCGACCAAAGAGAAAGAGAGCCTGCCGCAGATGCTGAAAGGCCTGAGCAAGCTGCGCAATCTCGGTCAAGGCTACGTTAACTTCGGCGAGCCAATGCCGCTGATGACCTACCTGAATCACCACGTACCGGAATGGCGCGAGTCTATCGACCCGATCGAAGCCGTGCGCCCGGCGTGGCTGACGCCAACCGTGAATAAGATGGCGGCAGAATTGATGGTGCGTATCAACAATGCCGGTGCGGCTAACGCCATGAACCTGTGTTGTACCGCGCTGCTGGCCTCTCGTCAGCGCTCGTTGACCCGTGAGCAGCTAACGCAGCAGCTGGAGTGTTATCTGGCCCTGATGCATAACGCGCCTTATGCGCCGGATGCCACCGCACCGAAAGCGTCCGCGAGTGAGCTCATCGACCACGCGCTGCAGATGAACAAGTTCGAAGTCGAGAAAGACACCATCGGCGATATCATCATTCTGCCACGCGAACAGGCGGTGTTGATGACCTACTATCGCAACAACATTGCGCATATGCTGATTATGCCTTCGCTGCTGGCGTCAATTATGACCCAACATCGTGAGATCACGCGTCAGCAGGTGGCCGACTATATCGACACCCTGTATCCAATGCTGAAAGCCGAGCTGTTCCTGCGCTGGGATCGCGAAGAGCTGCCAACGGTTATCGACACGCTGATTGCCGAAATGGTGCGTCAGGAGCTGATTACCGTCAACGGCGACGATCTGCACATCAACGCCTCGCATTCCCGTACGCTGCAATTGCTGGCGGCCGGTGCGCGCGAGACGCTGCAGCGCTACGCCATCACCTTCTGGCTGCTGAGCGGCAACCCGTCGATGAACCGTAGCACGCTGGAGAAAGAGAGCCGTACGCTGGCGCAGCGTCTGTCGGTGCTGCACGGCATCAACTCACCGGAATTCTTCGATAAAGCGGTGTTCTCATCGCTGGTGTTAACCCTGCGCGATGAAGGCTATATCAGCGACAGCGGCGATGCCGAACCGGAAGAGACGATGAAGGTTTACCAGATGATGGCAAGCCTTATCACCTCGGATGTGCGCCTGACGATTGAAAGCGTCACGCAAGACGAAGAGCCTGTGCTGAAGGACGCCTGATAGCGTATCGTTTGGTTAAAAATATGTCGGGCGAGTCACTCTGCGTACGACACAAAAAAGCCGGATAATTATCCGGCTTTTTTTACAGCATCAGAACTGCCAATAACTCATCGCTAGCCCAATAAACAGCACCAGACCCACGTAGTTATTATTGAGAAACGCCTGGAAACACGGCCCGCGTTCGCGGTGACGAATCAGCTTTTGTTGATAAACAAACAGCGCCCCGGCAATCAGAATTGACCAGTAAAACTCCCAGCCAAGTCCATTCAACCAGCCAATCAGCGCCATCAGCCCCAGCACACAGACCTGCAGAATGCCGATAATTAAGCGGTCATTTTCCCCAAACAATATCGCCGTTGATTTGATGCCAATTTTCACGTCGTCATCGCGATCAACCATGGCGTACTGAGTATCGTAGGCCACGGCCCACAGGATATTCGCCAGCAGCATCAACCAGCAGCTAAGCGGCAGCGATTCGCTGACTGCCGCAAACGCCATCGGAATCGACCAGCCGAACGCCGCCCCCAGCACCACCTGCGGCAGATGGGTGTAGCGTTTCATAAACGGATAAACCCAGGCCAGCGCCAGCGCGGCAACCGACAGCAGGATAGTCATGGTATTGAGTGTCAGCACCAGCAGGAACGACAACAGGACCAGCACGGCAAACAGGATGCGGGCCTCTTTCTCGCTGACCGCGCCGCTTGGCAGCGGGCGATTGGCGGTGCGTTTTACATGGCCATCAAATTTGCGATCCGCGTAGTCATTCACCACGCAGCCTGCGGCACGCATCAGCCAGACGCCGGCGACGAACACCGCCAGGATCCACAGCGGCGGTACGCCCGGTGCGGCAACCCATAGTGCCCACAGCGTTGGCCACAGCAATAGCAGGGCACCGATCGGTTTGTCCGTGCGCATCAGCTGATGGTAAGCCAGCAGCTTGTTCGGCCTAAGACTCCTCTCCATTTTTCTTCTTCCTCTTAGTACAACGGCGATGCCGGTAGAAACAGCTCCGTCAGCAGCAGCGGTTTTCCACTCAAGCGGAGGCGGGAACGGCGCCCCCACAGCGCATCATGACGACCAATCTCAATAAAATCGCGGGTTAACTGGGAGGACGTAAACAGATAACGGCCCAACGGCGTCTGCCCCAGTTGCTGCAGCGCCAGCTCCGGACCGCATAGGGTCGACTCTGGCACCACCGTACGCCCGGCAAGCCACGGCTCCCCCCCGACGCACAATAATATTTCTCGCAGCCAATAGCGAGGTTCATCGGCCAGCAAATGCTGTTCATCGGCCAGCGCATCGCGGCGAATAAATTCTTCGTTTAATAGCGTCACGCTAACGGGTTTCCCATACTGCTCAAACCGCTTGGTCATCGAGTCTTCCAGCATCAGCCAATCGCGTTGAGCCGGTTCAAGCGGGGGAACGACGTCAAAATAGCGCAAAGCACGCAGCTGCGTCAGTGCAGAGTGCGACATGCCTGTCTCTCCAATACATAGCGTTGGGTTATTGTATCGCAGAAAGGTGCGTGAGGGGGTGCAGGAATGGTCAAATACGATCAATAGCGCAACAGCACTGCAACAGTCGCCGTAGCGCGTCAGGCACACCTCATCAGGAACATCTCCAACGCCAAAGCCGCCTGAGGAGTGAGGTGTATAAAAAAGGTGCGCCCCTAAGGGCACACCGAAAGGCTTCGCCTAAACATCGGCGCTGTGGGGAGAACTTACCCCTTGCCTTTTACAGCGCCGATAAAGGTGGAACGAGCAGATTTAGAGCCCAGGCGTTCGGCTTCATTCATCAGCTTCAGGGCCTTGTCGATATCCCCTTTCGCCACGGCCTGTTTAATACCGTTGTTGAAGTAGCTTTCCGTATCATTGAGCATCGGCTCGGCTTTTGCCGCCGGAGCTGGAGCTGCCACCGGCGCGGCGACAGGCGCTGCGTAGGCTGGTGCAGCAGTATTACCCACGGTTACCGGTACTGGACCGGAAGAACCAAACAGCGGGCCAACCAGTACGCTGGAGCTGCTGTTGGTTTTCACCTTCAGCTTCACCAGGCCATCGGTGGTGTGTTTCGCCACCGGATCAGGAATATCCGGTACCGCGTTACCTGTCCCTTTGGCATAGGCCTTCGCCGGATCCAGCAGCGTGGTGGTCTGCTGGAGATCTTTTTCCGTCGTGAAGACCAGCACGTAGAGTTTTTGCTGGCCCAGCGCCGGCGTCAGGCGCATTTCGCCTTCCAGACGGTCAGCGCTCATCACGCCCGGTGCCTGGTAGGTAAAGTAGCTGCTTGGGAAGTAGGCCGAAGGAGTCATATTCTGGTCAAGAATCAACACATTCGGCGCAAAGACGTTGGTTTGTTTGTTCACTTCGCTGGTCAGCGTCAGCGTTAGCTCGCCAATATTAGCCGGCACGCTGTAGGCCACCACTTTGCCGGTAATACCCGGTACGTTAAGCGTTTGCCCGCCCACCGCAATCTGTGTGGACTGCACTTTAGATTGGTCGACCGGCGTCCAGGTGAGCTGCTGCAGGTCAGCTGTCGGAATGGTTGGCGCGGCGCTGGTATTTTGCGGCACGTAGTTGACGTCAGCGAGGCTGATGCCCGGGACGCTCGCCAGCAATCCCGCGGATAAGCACAGAGCAACGAGACTTTTTTTCATTTTCATTATGATGACCTCAAAAATCGTCGATCTAGCGGTGGCCAGGCAATAGCGCGCTAAACCTCAAGGAACAGAGGGGCTTGCGCCCCTCGTCGGTTGTTACATCAGGCTAGTGCTGAATTACCACCAGATTTCCATCTGTGCACCGAAGGAGAACTCATCGCTATCGCCACGGTTGGTGTTGGATACGTTGGAATTGCTAGACACCGCGTAACGGGAGACGCTGTCGCCATTTTTCACATAACCCCAGTTCTCATCCCACTTCGCATAGGTTGCGAAGACACGAATTGCCGGACGGGACCAGATGCTGTCGCCCGCCTGCCATTGCTGTGCCAGGGTGATTTTGTACTGGTTGTTACGGTCGCCAGTCTGCTGAGATTTCACGTTGTCGTAGCCGACTTCCAGCAGGGTACTCATGATTGGCGTCCATTTGTACATTGGACGAATACCCACGGTGTACCATTCGGTACCCAGGTTGTTATCCAGGTCGATATTCTGGTACATACCGACATACATCAGGTCCCATTTGTCGCCCAGTGAAATCGCACCGTGGTCCAGAACGCGCCACATGTCGCCATTGTTATTCACGACGTTAGGATAGGTAATACCGCCAACGGTGAACGAGCTTGCGCTGTTTGTACCCTGAGGAATACCTTTGCCCTGCGTGGTCATAGCATCTGTTGCGTACTGGAGCACGAACTTGTTATAGCCCTTCAGCATGCTCTGGGTGTGTTCAGCGGTGAACATCCAGCCATCTTTGGACGCATTATCAGCAAAGCTATAGCCGTCAGTGTGGTTAGCACGGCCGTAGTCAGCACCTAATTCCAGCACGCCGTCTGGGTTAGTTTCCAGACCGGCTAAACGTACGTCGAATACGTCGTTCGCCGTGTCTTTAGATTTGTCATAAGTATTCTGACTCGTGAAGATGTAAGAACCACCCGCTTCCTGAGAACGGGTCGCTGCCAGAGACAGTTTACCGAAGCCCAGATCGACGTTTTCGATACCGGCACCAGGACCTGAAATATCCCAGTAGTAGAAGTCGATCATGTGAACGTCATGACGCTGGTAGAAGCGCTTACCGGCCCAGATGGTGGAGCCTGGCAGCCATTCAATCAGGTTTTTACCCTGCACGTTTGCTTCACGGAAAGCGGGGTCAGTCGCTTCCCAGTCATTCTGCTGTGCAACGGAGTAAGCCACGTTAGTATCGAAGTAGAAGCTCTTATCGCCCTCTTTCCACACTTCCTGGCCTAATTTCAATTCGGCGTAGGTTTCACATTCGTTACCCAGACGGTACTTACTTTGAGCACCGGTTGCCTGGAAACACTGTTGTTCGCCACCGCTACCCGTCCAGCCAATACCGGAACGTGCGTAGCCATGAAAATCTACGGCCATTGCCTGAACAGACATAATGCCTGCTGCTACGGCAACCGCCACGGGGAGTTTGCGCAGAGTAATCATCTATTCTATCTCCTGAGATCATTGCTTTTCTTTAACATTCCACCCGGTAACGCCTTATGGCTGGCGGTGTAAGGGCTTCATGCTTGTTTTGTTATGGGACTCTTAAACGCCGGGTTCTTTATGCAGCCGACGACATGCGGTGCCATCTTCACGGAACAGATGACAACGCTCTGGCGGCAAGCCGATGGCGAATGTGGCACCCTCTTCTACCAACACCACGTCGTTCTGGCGGTACACCAGGTTTTGACGAATGGCGGGGATCTGGATATGAATTTGTGTTTCGTGACCAAGCTGTTCAACAACGTGCACCACGCCTTCCAGCGTCACATCGGCGATGTGGCTAGGCAGCAGGTGTTCAGGACGGATGCCTAGCGACATGTTGGTTCCCACGGTGACGTTATTGCTCTCCACCGGTAACCAGATTTGCTGGCGGTTAGGCAGTTCAACCTGGACCTGATCAATGGCGGTCGCCGTGACTTTGACCGGCAGGAAGTTCATTTTTGGCGAGCCGATAAAGCCCGCAACAAAACGGTCGGCCGGATAGTGGTACAGCTCCAGCGGTTTACCTACCTGCGCGACGCGACCGGCATCCAGCACCACGATTTTGTCGGCCAGCGTCATCGCTTCGACCTGATCGTGGGTGACGTAAATCATCGTGCGGCCCAGACGTTTGTGCAGGCGGGAAATTTCAATACGCATCTGAACGCGCAGCGCGGCATCCAGGTTAGAAAGTGGTTCATCCAGCAAGAACACGCGCGGTTCTGCCACCAGCGTACGGCCAATGGC
This sequence comes from Kluyvera cryocrescens NBRC 102467, assembly GCF_001571285.1. Taxonomy (GTDB): domain Bacteria; phylum Pseudomonadota; class Gammaproteobacteria; order Enterobacterales; family Enterobacteriaceae; genus Kluyvera; species Kluyvera cryocrescens. Next base: position 78,668 of record NZ_BCTM01000018.1, read on the forward strand.
GACACGCTGGCGCTGACCGCCGGAAAGCGCCTTTGGCTTACGCTCCAGCAGGTGGGCTAACTGCAGCACTTCGGCAACCTGTGTCACGCGCTGGTTGATCACCTCTTTTTTGGCACCGGCCAGCTTCAGACCGAAGGACATGTTTTCAGCAACGGAAAGGTGGGGGTACAGCGCATAGGACTGGAAGACCATCCCCACGCCGCGCTCGGCCGGTGGGATGTCGTTCATGCGGGTATCACCGATCATCAGATCGCCGCTGGTGATGGTTTCGAGGCCCGCGATCATGCGCAGCAAGGTTGATTTCCCGCAGCCTGATGGCCCGACAAACACCACGAACTCCCCTTCCTGGATATCGAGGTTGATATCTTTCGACACCACCACATCGCCCCAGGCTTTCGTTACATTGCGCAGCTGTACGTTCGCCATGCCCTTCTCCCTCGTTACAACTTGTCACCAAAAGACACAATCAAGATGGGCTGACTATGCAACAGCCATCAATTTGGTGAATCCTCCACCCCCCCGGTTTTTTATGGGGGAGGAGGCGGGAGGATGAGAAGGTACGCTCTGCCCCCGTTGACATCTCATCGGGACGAAGATCGTGATGGGGCTTGCAAAAAACGGCGCTTTTTTTTGTGCGCTGGAACTCATAACCGGGAATTTTGTTACCAGGATCACACAATTACCCCCTAGGGCGTAGACTCCAGGAGGATGGAAAGGGGTTGCTAAAAAAGGAAACTCATCGACGTTAAACCACCTCTGTGTATCCACGAGTACATCACCAAAAAGGACGGGATATATGAAAATCAAAACTGGCGCTCGCATCCTCGCGCTGTCCGCATTGACCACGATGATGTTTTCCGCCTCTGCCCTGGCAAAAATCGAAGAGGGAAAACTGGTTATCTGGATTAACGGCGACAAAGGCTATAACGGCCTCGCCGAGGTAGGTAAGAAATTCGAAAAAGATACCGGCATCAAAGTCACCGTTGAACACCCGGACAAGCTGGAAGAGAAATTCCCGCAGGTTGCCGCCACTGGCGATGGCCCGGACATTATCTTCTGGGCGCACGACCGCTTTGGCGGCTACGCACAGTCAGGCCTGCTGGCTGAAGTCACTCCTGACAAAGCGTTCCAGGACAAACTCTACCCGTTCACTTGGGATGCGGTTCGCTACAACGGCAAACTGATTGCTTACCCAATCGCAGTTGAAGCGCTGTCGCTGATTTACAACAAAGATCTCGTTCCTAACCCACCGAAGACCTGGGAAGAAATTCCTGCGCTGGACAAAACGCTGAAAGCGAAAGGCAAATCAGCGCTGATGTTCAACCTGCAAGAACCGTACTTCACCTGGCCACTGATTGCCGCCGACGGTGGTTATGCGTTCAAGTTTGAAAACGGCAAGTACGACGTGAAAGACGTGGGCGTGGACAACGCTGGCGCGAAAGCGGGTCTGACCTTCCTGGTTGACCTGATCAAAAACAAACACATGAACGCGGATACCGATTACTCCATCGCTGAAGCGGCCTTTAACAAAGGCGATACCGCGATGACCATCAACGGTCCGTGGGCATGGTCCAACATCGATAAGAGCAAGGTGAACTACGGCGTAACGCTGCTGCCAACCTTCAAAGGTAAAGCCTCTAAACCGTTCGTAGGTGTACTGAGCGCCGGCATCAACGCCGCGAGCCCGAACAAAGAGCTGGCGAAAGAGTTCCTCGAAAACTACCTGCTGACCGATCAGGGTCTGGATGAAGTGAACAAGGACAAACCGCTGGGCGCCGTAGCACTGAAATCCTTCCAGGATCAATTAGCGAAAGACCCACGTATTGCGGCCACCATGGATAACGCCCAGAAAGGCGAAATCATGCCGAACATCCCGCAGATGTCCGCATTCTGGTATGCCGTTCGTACCGCTGTGATCAACGCAGCAAGCGGTCGTCAGACCGTTGACGCTGCGCTGAAAGATGCACAGGGTCGTATCACCAAGTAATGCTTTATCCCCTCTCCTTTAGGGAGGGGGTTAGGGTAAGGATTGTGTTCGCAATCAACTTACTCCGGCCCTCCTCCCCTGGAGAGGGAGAAAAGTTCAATCGTTGTAGAGGAAGATCCCCATGGATGTCATTAAAAAGAAACATTGGTGGCAAAGCGACACGCTGAAATGGTCAGTGGTTGGTCTGCTTGGCCTGCTGGTGGGTTACCTTGTTGTTTTAATGTATGCACAAGGGGAATATCTGTTCGCCATCATGACGCTGATTTTGAGTTCAGCGGGCCTGTATATTTTCGCCAATCGTAAAACCTACGCCTGGCGCTACGTTTACCCTGGTATGGCCGGAATGGGGCTGTTCGTTCTGTTCCCACTGGTTTGTACGATTGCCATTGCCTTTACCAACTACAGCAGCACCAACCAGCTCACCTTCGAGCGTGCTCAGGAAGTCCTGATGGACCGCTCCTATCAGGCAGGTAAAACCTATAACTTTGGTCTGTATCCTGCGGGCGATGAGTGGCAACTGGCCCTCACCGACGGCGAAAGCGGTAAAAACTATCTTTCCGACGCCTTTAAATTTGGCGGCGAACAAAAACTGCAGTTGAAAGAAGCTGACGCCCTGCCAACCAGTGAGCGTGCGGCGCTGCGCGTCATCACCCAAAACCGCCAGGCGTTAAATCAGCTAACCGCCGTCCTGCCGGATGAAAGTAAAGTCACTATGAGCTCGCTGCGTCAGTTCTCTGGCACTCAGCCGCTCTATACGTTGTCCGATGACGGACTGCTGACCAACAATCAAAGCGGCGTCAAATATCGCCCAAACAGCGAAATTGGGTTTTATCAAACCATCAACGCCGACGGCAGTTGGGGCAGCGAAAAGCTGAGCCCGGGCTACACCGTCAGCATCGGCTGGGATAACTTCACCCGCGTCTTTACCGATGAAGGCATCAAGAAGCCGTTCTTCGCCATCTTTATCTGGACGGTGGTCTTCTCCGTGCTGACGGTCATTCTGACCGTTGCGGTTGGCATGATTCTGGCCTGCCTCGTCCAGTGGGAATCTCTGAAAGGCAAAGCCATCTACCGCGTACTGCTGATTCTGCCGTATGCCGTACCGTCGTTCATTTCGATTCTGATTTTCAAAGGGCTGTTCAACCAAAGCTTCGGTGAAATCAACATGATGCTGAGCGCCCTGTTTGGTATCAAACCGGCTTGGTTCAGCGACCCAACCACCGCCCGTTCGATGATTGTTATCGTCAACACCTGGCTTGGCTATCCGTACATGATGATCCTGTGCATGGGCCTGCTGAAGGCGATTCCGGACGATCTGTACGAAGCGTCGGCGATGGATGGCGCGGGGCCGTTCCAGAACTTCTTCAAGATCACGTTGCCGCTGCTGATTAAGCCGCTGACGCCGCTGATGATCGCTAGCTTCGCCTTTAACTTTAACAACTTCGTCCTGATTCAGCTGTTGACCAACGGCGGCCCGGACCGTCTCGGCACCACCACGCCGGCTGGCTATACCGACCTGCTGGTTAGCTACACCTACCGTATCGCCTTTGAAGGCGGCGGCGGTCAGGACTTTGGTCTGGCGGCAGCAATTGCGACGCTTATCTTCCTGCTGGTCGGTGCGCTTGCGATAGTGAACCTGAAAGCCACGCGGATGAAGTTTGATTAAGCCTGAACGGCCTGGCGTCATTGGCGCAGCCAAGGAGTAAAGAAAATTATGGCTATGGTACAACCGAAATCTCAGAAATTGCGTCTTCTCACCACGCACCTTCTGCTGCTCATTTTTATTGCGGCGATTATGTTCCCGCTGCTGATGGTTATCGCGATTTCCCTGCGTGAAGGTAACTTCGCCACGGGCAGCCTGATCCCAGAAAATATCTCCTGGGAGCACTGGAAGCTGGCGCTGGGCTTTAGCGTTGAACACGCCGACGGCCGCGTAACGCCACCGCCGTTCCCGGTACTGCTGTGGCTGTGGAACTCGGTAAAAATCGCCGGTATCACCGCGATTGGTATCGTGACGCTCTCCACCACCTGCGCCTACGCTTTTGCTCGTATGCGCTTCCCGGGGAAAGCGACGTTGCTGAAAGGGATGCTGATTTTCCAGATGTTCCCGGCGGTGCTGTCACTGGTTGCGCTGTACGCCTTGTTTGACCGCTTGGGCCAGTACATTCCGTTTATCGGCCTGAACACCCACGGCGGAGTCATCTTCGCCTACCTCGGTGGCATTGCGCTGCACGTGTGGACGATTAAAGGCTACTTCGAAACGATTGATAACTCTCTGGAAGAAGCGGCTGCGCTGGATGGCGCAACCCCGTGGCAGGCGTTCCGCCTGGTGCTGCTGCCGCTTTCCGTACCGATTCTGGCGGTGGTATTTATCCTGTCGTTTATCGCCGCGATCACCGAAGTACCGGTTGCATCACTGCTGCTGCGTGATGTGAACAGCTACACCCTGGCCGTAGGTATGCAGCAATACCTCAACCCGCAAAACTATCTGTGGGGCGACTTTGCCGCAGCGGCAGTGCTTTCCGCCATCCCTATTACCGTGGTCTTCCTGCTCGCGCAGCGTTGGCTGGTAAACGGCCTCACGGCCGGCGGCGTGAAGGGCTAAGTTTCATCGTTAAATGCCACTGTTATCATCCTCAACTTGCAAGAACCCTAACTTGTGACTGTTTGGCGCTCTCCGGAGCGCCCTTTTTTTCGCTGTCATCGGGGATAATCTACTCTCGCTTTAAGCGTTTCGAATTACACAACCACAGCGTAATCACCAGCAGCAAAATCGCGGCAGAGTAAATCAGCACGTCCAAAGGTGATTTATGATCGACGATAATCAGCCGCACAATCGCGGTGATACCGATATAGACGAAGTAGCGCAGCGGGAAGTGAAAACCTGACTGGAAGTACTTCACAATCAGTGCGATAAATTCGAAATAGAGAAAATAGACCACCAGCCCTTCCACCAGCGCATACTTACTGGTGCTTTCCGGCGCGAACAGCACGTCCGCCAGATGGACCGTCTCTTTACCGAGAAAAACCACCAAGATCAGGCCAAGACTGAGCAGCCCTAAATTCAACACGGTCTGCAGAATGGTGGAGATAAACTCTACGCGTGGACGAGATAGCGACGTCATAGCTAACACCTCTTTCGCTGGGCCGAGATCTTTGTATAGCGCAAAAACGTGATCTAGATCTAGTTTTTTATCGTACTGGAATCATCACCAATCTCAACAGCACGGCAACCCTGCGCTCGCGCACATTATTTCCCGGCAAATTACCGAATCGCACCGCGTACTGGCACAATTACCGCTGATTTTGTGCTTTGAAGGTACGAGACATGCTTCATATTCGCCGTGCAACCCCCGACGATATTCCGTTGTTACAACATATGGCTATCACCAGCTACCGCCATCATTTCGCGCATTTGTGGAAAAATCCCGATGAGCTGGCGCATTTTCTGACGGAGGAATATGGCGAGGCGGCGCTACAACGCTCGCTATCCACCGCCAACTGCGTCTGGCTCATTGCCTCCGCAGGGGAACCGGTTGGTTTTGCTAAGTACACGCGACAACAGCGCATTGAGTCGGACAATATTATCGGCACCCTACTGCACAAGCTCTATCTCATGCCGGGTGAGACGGGGAAAAACTACGGTGAGCAGATTTTTTCTGAGGTGAGTGGGCAGTCAAAAGCATCGGAAGAAACGCATCTGTGGCTGGAAGTCCTGGCCGATAACCCTCGCGCCCGCCGATTTTATCAGCGCCTGGGTATGAAACACATTAAGGACATCACCTTCACTACCGCGACGCAAACCAGTACCTTGAATATACTGGCCAAAATGCTTTAAGAGGACACGATGAGCGCTTTTCGTCATACCGAGATTCGTAACGTTACTCGCGGCGACAATGTCGTTATCTACGAGCCAAGCAATCTCTACGACTGCACGCTAGGCAACAACGTGTTTGTCGGGCCCTTCGTTGAAATTCAGGGCAACAGTTGGATCGGCGACAACAGCAAAATCCAGTCGCATACCTTTATCTGCGAATACGTCACCATTGGCAGCCACTGCTTTATTGGCCACGGCGTGATGTTCGCAAACGATATGTTCCGCGAGGGAAAACCCGATGCCGACCGCGATAACTGGGGACGAATTACGCTTGGTGATAATGTCTCCATCGGCAGCGGGGCCACGATTCTGGCCGTGTCGATTTGCGACGGCGTGGTGATCGGTGCAGGCAGCGTTGTGACCCGCTCGATAACCGAAAAAGGGGTTTATGCCGGGAACCCGGCCCGCCTGCTACGCCGTTTATAGCCAAGCGGATTGCCGATAGCCGGGTCAGCTATCGGCAATCACCCGTTAGCGGAAGTTCTGGCTCTTATCGCCGGTCATGCTGTAGAGCTCAAACTTACGTCCCAGCATCTGTCCACCGTCTCGCGTCAGCGGCGTCCAGCCGACGGAAGCCCTGCTGCGAGTTGGGCCAGAGGTGAAGAGGTCCATTGGGATATTCACATATACCCCTTTGGTGAATTCCCCTTCGCCGTATTCATCCGCCGAAACGTTAGTGATTGTGGCATAAGCCCCCACAACGATACCGCTGTCAAAGTGCTTCGAGATATCCAGCGTGCCGCCTTTATCACCGGCCAGATACTGACCTACGCTGGCTTTCACCAGCACGTCCTGGGCAAACGACGGCGTCCAGTAAGCGGTGAGATGCCCGGTTTTGACGCTGTAATCGGTGAACTTCATCATGTCCTGCGCGCTGCGCCAGTCACGCTGCTTCACGTAGTTAGCGTTCAGGCCAAACGCCCAGTTACTGTCAACCGGACGGTAAAGTACTTCCGCCCCCGCACCGCCGTACATGGTTTCCAGATAGCCGCCGTAGACCTGGCCGTAGAAATCATTCCCCAGATACTGGAAGTAGTTGGCCTGCAGGTTATTCACATAGACATCGTTCTCAACGTATTCACGGATGTGCGTACGTACGCGCGGCAGCGCCGAGTCGTTCGGCGGGTTGGTGTAGTTAAACTTGTCGTAGTTGTTGGCGATATTGGCGAACACGCTGCCGCTGGTCAGCAGGTGATCGGTAACCCACCAATCCGCGGTACCCATTACGCCGATCTGATACATGTAGAAGCTTTCTGGCCCGCCAATCGACTGGCTCAGCACCGGATCAAGATGGAAATCGAAGCGGGATTTATCGATATACCACCCCTGCTCGGTTTTCTCCGGCACTACCGGCGCCATGCGTTTTTGCACCAGCGATGTTTCCTGGCCTAACGGCTCACCTTCCAGATGGCGCTTGAGGCTGGCCACGTCCGTTTCGGTAGTCACTTCCGGCAGGTTGAGGCGAGTTTCGGTAATGCGGATCGTGCGGATCCCATCAGGAAGATCGTTCATCACGATCCGATTGGCCCGTTCGATCCCTTCACGCGAGTCCCGATATTTCACCTGCTCGCCGGTCACGTACAGCGTATCGCCTTTTACCTGCATATTCGGCGCGGCAAATCCGGCGTTGTACTTCAGCATGGTCAGCTGATTCGCCACCACCGAGTGCTGAAGGATCGCATCCTGCGGCTGCGGGCGGTAAGTCGGCCGCGCGTTGTCATTATAGGACGGGCGCAGATCGTTAAAGTTGGTGCGCAAAGTAAAACCAAACATCACGGTGTTGCCGCGCTCATAGCTAAGGTTCACGTCGGCCCAATCGGTGACGCGATAAATGGCGCCGACGTTAAACTTGCTCTTTTGCTCAATTTTACCGGCAAAGTCCTGCTGGTAATTGTTGCCCTCATATTCCAGCTTCAGACGCAGCGGCTGCCACGGCGTCTGGTATTCAATACCGCCGAACCACGCCGCTGGGCCGTGGAACATCTGGCTACCATCAACCGAGCCCGCTTTGCGATAGCTGTTATCGCGGTAGCAGTATTTATCGCTGTACGAACAAAACGGATTGGTGGCGTTGCCGCTGGTCCCCAGGTAGCCCCAGCCTAAACCGAGCGAGAAATCAAATGGCCCCCAGGCTTTGCTGGCCACGACATATTCCGAATCAAACAGCCCAGTACCGCCGATATCACGCGCCCCCACGGCGACCTGCGGTAGCCAGTAACTCTCCTCCCATAGGCGTAGCTTCACGTCGAAGGCTTTATCTTTATAGGTTTGTGAGCCCGAAAATGACTCCACGCTGCTGTACTCTTTAGTACGCACGTCGGTGTAGCGCAGGGTAGTTTCCAGCCACGGGAACAGTTGGGCCGAAGCGGAGTAATAGCGGTATTGATCGTTATCGCGATAGTTGAGGCTGAACTCACCCTCACGCGCCATACGCGCCGTCGGAGTTTGCAACAGGCCGACGCCACCGAAGTCCGATTGTGACGGGCCAATCGGCGCCGGATAGGTTTCTGCATGGCAGGCCGCGCTCACCGCCAGGGCAAGCAGGCTATACAGACAGTTTTTTTTCATTATTCAGGTCTCCGCTGCGACAAGGAGCGAAGAATGGCGGCGTTGAGCGCCTCGTATTTATTCGTCCACAACGAGTCAGCAAAGCCGACAAAAAGAATGCTGCCGGGCATGGGTTCTATATGACGTTTATTCCAGTAAGCGACCGGCGCTTTCTGCGTGCGCCCATCCGGATAAACCACCCAGGCGTAGCTACGGTCCGCACCGCTGAGCAAATGGGTATCGTCGAGATAGCTCGCGACATCTTTCCCCGGCGTAAACGTGATGTTCCCCGGTTTATCCACCAGCCCAACACGCGTAATCGTTGAGGGTTCTTGCCCAAGCCAAAGCGTGTATTTCCCCTGTAACGGTGGATTATTTTGGCTGTGGACACGTACGATATCCGGGTCGAGCGGCACCTGTAGACGCCCGGTCACCGGCATCGCCTGCAGCTGATTGCGCAGTGCATTGATGGCCGCCGCGTCGCTACCGACTTCGTCCTTCGCCAGCGCACTCAGTTGCGCCAACAGCTCCTGGTGTTCACGCATAGCCTGCTCAGTCGCCTGCGGCGTAGTAATCACGGCGCCAGGCCACCAGCTTCCCGCCAGCCGTGGCTGCCCGACTAAATCCGCCAGCCGCTCGGCGTTCGTTAACGTGAGCGGTTTCGCCACGCCCGCCTGATGCACCTCAACGGTGCCTGCGGCCAGGGCGCTGGCAGAAGAAATAAGAGTGACGATAGCGGCAGCAATAAGCGTTTTATTCATGATTTCGCCGCCTTGATAAGCGTGGTGTTAACCGGGAAAGTCCCCGCCCCCAGGTACTGCTGTGATTGTCGGATCTGCCCTTCGCTATCCACCCAGTAGCGATTACGCCAATGGGTTTCGGAAGTGCTGACCTCTTCCTCCAGCACGCGAACCGCCGTTTGCGTTCCCGCCATGGTCAGCGTATCGCTACCGTCCCAGCGGAAGGTGGATTTTGCCGTGGCGTAGCGCACCTGTTGATGCTCGGTCCAGCCCATCGTCCGCGTCCAGGTGGCGCCATCGGTAATTTGATTGGCATGGTTCAAGGGATCGTTATCGAGGTTGTTCACCGTGAGCAGGTTGTCGCCCTTGAGCTGCGTTTTCACCAGCCGCCCATGCTGAGTCACTAACATTGCCTGGTCCTGAGTCAGCCATTTCTGCTGACCGTTTTCCGAGAACGCCAGCACCACAAAAATCTGCGGTCCACCGTTAAGCTGCATATATTGGCTGGCATACGGCATATTCTGGATATCGTCGTCGGTCATCTGTACGCCCGGCGAGCCCCAGACGCTCTCCCAAAGCGAGTGCCCCAGCCCCTTGGTGCTGGGTGAACACGCCTGAAGCAGCAGGCATAAAAGAGGGATAAAAAGTCGCTTCACGACGCTTCTCCAGGGGGCGAAATAACCACACCGAAGTGTGGTTAGAATTAACGTACCTTTAATTACTGGGTACTGGTGGTCGTGCTGGTGGTGGTGGTGGTCCCGGTATTGGAACCGTCACCGCCAGCCGCTGCCAGCGCCATACCGACAGCAGAGCCTGCGGTGCTGGCGCTGGTGGCGGTTGAACTCCCGGCAGACACGGACGTTGCAGCGACGCCAGCCGCTTCACCGGTTTCAATCGGTGCTGCGCTAGCGCTTGCCGCAGCAAACGCCGAAATGGCAAAAATGCCATAGAGGATTTTCTTCATAACAATTTCCCTTCAATGAATGAATGGATATTTGCCCAAGAGAATTCAGGCGTCATCGAGTATACACAACCAAATGAATAGATTTGGCGCAGGAAAAATAGACAGGGGCACTTTAGGATAATAAGCAAAAGCAATAACACGAAATAAATATAACATTTAAAAACATATGCTTATTTATTAATTAAAAAATAGCAATATACGGTTATTCCGAAAGAGAAGGTAAGTTGAATGGATATTTAGGATTATGCTCAATGCCAATATTAGGCAAATTTCAGGAATAAGCAGAATTATCTGACAAAAAAAATGCCGGCATCAAGCCGGCATTGAGAATATATAACCTTACGCGCGCCAGGACTTATAACGGTTAATCAGACCGTTAGTCGAGCTGTCGTGGCTATCGATCGCTTTATCATCATTCAGCTCCGGCAGGATGCGGTTAGCCAGCTGTTTACCCAGCTCTACGCCCCATTGGTCGAAGGTAAAGATGTTCAGGATGGCGCCCTGAGTGAAGATTTTGTGTTCGTACAGTGCGATCAGTGCACCCAGGCTGTAAGGCGTGATTTCACGCAGCAGGATGGAGTTGGTCGGACGGTTGCCTTCGAACACTTTAAACGGCACCACGTAGTCCAGCGTAGCCGGATCTTTACCCTGGTCACGATATTCCTGCTCAACCACTTCACGAGATTTGCCGAACGCCAGCGCTTCGGTCTGCGCGAAGAAGTTAGACAGCAGTTTCGGATGGTGGTCGGTCAGCGGGTTGTGGGTAATAGCCGGAGCGATGAAATCGCACGGCACCACTTTCGTCCCCTGGTGAATCAGCTGGTAAAACGCGTGCTGGCCGTTGGTACCCGGCTCGCCCCAGATGATTGGGCCAGTCTGGTGTGCCACTTTGTTGCCGTTACGGTCAACGTACTTACCGTTGGACTCCATGTTGCCCTGCTGGAAGTACGCAGCAAAGCGGTGCATGTACTGATCGTACGGCAGAATCGCTTCAGTTTCAGTGCCATAAAAATTGTTGTACCAGATGCCAATCAGCGCCAGCAGTACCGGCAGGTTTTTCTCAGCCGGCGTGGTGGAGAAGTGTTTGTCCATCGCATGGGCGCCGGACAGCAGCTGTACAAAGTTGTCAAAGCCAACGGACAGGATGATCGACAGACCAATCGCCGACCACAGAGAGTAGCGGCCACCAACCCAGTCCCAGAATTCAAACATGTTGGCAGTATCGATACCAAACTCAGACACCGCTTTACCGTTGGTAGACAGCGCCGCGAAGTGTTTCGCCACGTGCTTCTGGTCTACCGCACTCGCCAGGAACCAGTCGCGCGCGCTGTGGGCGTTGGTCATGGTCTCCTGAGTGGTAAAGGTTTTGGAAGCCACCAGGAACAGGGTGGTTTCTGGGTTCAGCGTCTTGAGCGTTTCAGCGATGTGGGTACCATCGACGTTAGAAACGAAGTGCATATTGAGATGGTTTTTGTACGGACGCAGCGCTTCGGTCACCATGAATGGACCCAGGTCGGAGCCGCCGATACCGATGTTCACCACGTCGGTGATCGCTTTACCGGTATAGCCTTTCCACTGACCGGAGATGATCGCTTCGGAGAACGACTTCATTTTCTCCAGCACCGCATTCACTTCTGGCATCACGTCTTTGCCATCAACCACAATCGGGGTATTGCTACGGTTACGCAGCGCGACGTGCAGTACGGCACGGTCTTCGGTGCGGTTGATCTTTTCGCCCGAGAACATGGACTTGATAGCACCGCTCAGATCGGTCTCTTTGGCCAGATCCAGCAGCTTCGCCAGCGTCTCTTCGGTGATGCGGTTTTTAGAGAAATCGACCAGCATCTGATCGTCGAAGGTCGCGGAAAACTTAGCAAAACGGTCACCATCTTTGGCGAACAGCTCCGCAATAGTAACGTCCTTCATTTCATCGAAGTGTTTCTGTAGTGCCTGCCACGCAGCGGTCTGCGTTGGGTTGATGTTTTTCATTAGCAATACCCTTCTGATTTAAAAATCGTAACTGTCCTCGATTGTAGCGCCAGTCACAAAAAATTGTGATGGTTTTAATGTTATCCCCCCTTCGGATGACAAAATCGCGCACAAAACAGACAAAAATATCGTCTTTATAAGCCCGATTACTACGGGCCACAGCTGCATGAAAAATCCGCATAACCCCAACGTTGACAACCTACCCGCTAACCCTTTATTTATAAACGTACTACCTGCGCACGCGCAGGCCAGAAGAGGCGCGTTGCCCAGGTAAACGGTGTTTGAGGAACCAGTCCTGTGAAAACATCTGAAGGGGAGCAACGCCGAGATGACTGAACTACCGGTTACGTTCACCATCGGCTACAGGGGCTGAATCCCCTGGGTTGTCACCAGAAACGTTCGCAGTCGCACGTTTCGCAAGTGGTGGAGCACTTCTGGGTGAAATCGTAGTTGTTTATCGCTCTGCGCCCACCCGTCTTTCGCTCTTCCCTTGTGCCAAGGCTGAATAATTTGGACTGACTCAGATAAGTCAGCCCTCCCCTGACACGAGGTTATTATGACAGCATTAGTAGTCGCCAAATTTGGCGGAACCAGCGTAGCCGATTTTGATGCTATGAACCGCAGCGCCGACGTGGTGCTTTCTGACGCCAGCGTGCGCGTTGTTGTGCTGTCGGCCTCTGCGGGCGTCACCAACCTGCTGGTCGCCCTGGCTGAAGGCCTGGAAGCCAGCGAGCGCCAGGCTAAACTCGATGCGATTCGCGCCATTCAGTATGCCGTCCTCGAGCGCCTCTCTAATCCAGCGGTTATCCGCGATGAAATTGAACGTCTGCTGGAAAATCTGGCCGCTCTGGCAGAAACCGCGGCGAGCGAAACGTCTACCGCCCTGACCGACGACCTGGTCAGCCACGGCGAGCTGATGTCGACCCTACTATTTGTGGAAATCCTGCGCGAACGTCGCGTTCAGGCACAGTGGTTTGACGTGCGTAAAGTGATGCGTACCAGCGATCGATTCGGCCGCGCCGAACCGGATGTTGCCGCACTGTCTGAGCTGGCAACCCAGCTACTGGCGCCACGTCTGAGCGAAGGGCTGATCATTACCCAGGGCTTTATCGGGAGCGAAAGCAAAGGCCGCACCACCACGCTGGGTCGCGGCGGTAGCGACTACACCGCAGCCCTGCTTGGCGAAGCGCTGCACGCTACTCGCGTCGATATCTGGACCGATGTACCGGGTATCTACACCACCGACCCGCGCGTAGTGCCAGCAGCAAAACGCATTGATGAAATTGCCTTTGAAGAGGCCGCTGAGCTTGCGACCTTTGGCGCGAAAGTCCTGCACCCGGCTACGCTGCTGCCGGCCGTGCGCAGCGATATCCCAGTATTCGTCGGCTCCAGCAAAGACCCGAAAGCGGGCGGTACGCTGGTGTGCAATGAAACCGCTAACCCGCCGCTGTTCCGTGCGCTGGCGCTGCGTCGTAAACAAACGCTGCTGACCCTGCACAGCCTGAATATGCTGCACTCCCGCGGCTTCCTTGCAGAAGTATTCGGCATTCTGGCGCGCCACAATATCTCCGTAGATTTGATTACCACCTCGGAAGTGAGCGTGGCGTTAACGCTCGATACCACCGGCTCTACCTCCACCGGCGATACGCTGCTAACGCAGTCCCTGCTGATGGAACTGTCGGCGCTGTGCCGCGTTGAAGTGGAAGAGAATCTGGCGCTGGTCGCGCTGATTGGCAACGACCTGTCAAAAGCCTGCGGCGTGGGCAAAGAGGTATTTGGCGTTCTGGAACCGTTCAACATCCGCATGATTTGCTACGGCGCATCCAGCCATAACCTGTGTTTCCTGGTGCCGGGTGCGGAAGCGGAGCAGGTGGTGCAGAAACTTCACCATAATTTATTTGAATAATATTTCAGCACGCGATAAACAATAACTATAGCCGGGCTCGAACCCGGCTTTTTTATAACAACACAACATCAATAGACACAAAATCATTCAAGTTGATTCGCAACACGCTTGCGCTGGCCCCGAAGGGGCGAGGCTGTAAGGCGAGTAACGCGGCAGGCAAGCGACAAATTCGTCAGGAGCGAATTTGACCAGCCGAAGGCTGGCCTCTGGTGAGGGACATAGATGTCCCTCATTAATCCCCCGGGAGCGTACATAAGTACGCGACTGGGATGAGAGCGCGCAGCCAACGTACAAGCAGCTTGAAGGAAGAAGTGTATAAATCGCAAGGAATACAATATGCTCGCCGTTCTCACCCGGCTGTTCCCGTTATGGGCGCTGCTGCTTTCTGTTATTGCCTACTTCACGCCGTCAACCTTCACGCCGATTGGTCCGCTGGTGCCTTCACTGCTAATGCTGATTATGTTCGGTATGGGCGTGCACCTGAAAGTGGACGATTTTAAACGCGTACTGTCACGCCCGGCCCCGGTCGCGGCGGGGATTTTTCTGCACTACCTGGTGATGCCGCTCGCCGCCTGGCTGCTGGCCCTGGCATTCCATATGCCGCCGGAGCTTTCCGCCGGAATGGTGCTGGTCGGCAGCGTCGCCAGCGGTACGGCATCTAACGTGATGATCTATCTGGCGAAAGGGGATGTCGCGCTGTCAGTGACGATCTCTTCCGTCTCCACCCTGGTTGGCGTTGTCGCCACGCCGCTGCTCACCCGTCTGTACGTCGATGCGCATATTCAGGTCGATGTGATGGGTATGCTACTGAGTATTCTGCAAATTGTGGTGATCCCGATTGCACTGGGCCTGGTGATTCATCACCTGTTCCCGCGCGTCGTGAAGGCGGTTGAACCTTATCTGCCGGCATTCTCTATGGTCTGCATTCTGGCGATCATCAGCGCCGTGGTGGCCGGATCCGCATCGCATATCGCTTCGGTAGGTTTTGTGGTCATTATCGCGGTGATTCTGCATAACACCATCGGCCTACTCGGCGGTTACTGGGGTGGTCGACTGTTCGGCTTTGATGAGTCCACCTGCCGAACGCTGGCGATTGAAGTCGGAATGCAGAACTCCGGGCTGGCAGCTGCCTTAGGCAAAATCTACTTTGGGCCGCTGGCCGCGCTGCCCGGCGCGCTGTTCTCAGTTTGGCATAACCTGTCCGGCTCGCTGTTGGCGGGTTACTGGTCCGGCAAGCCTATCGAAAATAAAAAGCGCAAATAACGCACAGCCCGTTCGGGACTTCACGAACGGGCGATAATTCCCTGTCGAATTCCCGCCGCTTTGCCGTACACTGGGTAAACCATCCGATAGAGGGCACCCCTATGGCACTCCCCCGCATTACGCAAAAAGAGATGACCGAGCGCGAACAGCGTGAACTGAAAACGCTGCTCGACCGCGCGCGCATCGCGCATGGCCGCCTGCTCACCAACGCAGAAACCAATAGCGTGAAAAAGGAGTACATCGATAAGCTGATGGTAGAACGAGAAGCCGAAGCCAAAAAAGCCCGCCAGTTGAAGAAGAAGCAGGCTTATAAGCCGGATACCGAAAGTTCATTTTCGTGGTCGGCGAATACGCCGACGCGCGGTAGACGTTAACGCCCTTTCTTTTTACGCCCCGGTGACACGAAGCGTTTACCGTTCGACGCCGGGCGCGCGGGTTTTTCGTTGGTTTTTTCCATCTTCACCACCGGACGCTTAATGCCCGCGGTTTTCGGCTTGGCCTTCGGTTTTGGTTTGGCTTCCGACGATGACCCCTCAATCAACTTGAAGAGATCGATAAGCTCGTCATCGGTCAAATCGCGCCATTCCCCCAGCGGGATCCCGGCCAGGCTGACGTTCATGATGCGCGTACGTTCAAGCTTGGTGACTTCAAAACCAAAATGTTCGCACATGCGGCGAATCTGGCGGTTCAGCCCCTGAACCAGAGTGATTCGGAAGACGAACGGCGCCTCTTTCTTCACCTTGCACTTCTTGGTCACCGTACCCAGAATCGGCACGCCCGCCCCCATCCCACGAATAAAGTCATCGGTCACCGGCTTATCTACCGTCACCAGATACTCTTTTTCGTGATCGTTACCGGCACGCAGGATCTTGTTCACCAGATCGCCGTGGTTGGTCAGGAAAATCAGCCCCTGCGAGTCTTTGTCCAGGCGGCCGATCGGGAAGATACGCTTGCTGTGGTTGACGAAATCAACAATGTTGTCGCGCTCGCCGTCTTCCGTGGTACTCACAATGCCGACAGGTTTGTTTAGCGCAATCAGCACTAAATCATCCGCTTCCCGCGGCTCAATCAACTGACCGTTAACCTTCACCACATCGCCCGGCTTCACCTGATCGCCAATCGTGGCGCGCTTGCCGTTAAGGAACACGTTACCTTGTTCGATATAGCGATCGGCCTCACGGCGTGAGCAAATCCCGCTTTCGCTGATGTATTTATTTAATCGGGTTGATGAGTCTGGCAGCATAAATTCTCCTGTAAAAGCGAAATATACCTCACCTTGGCGGTGAGGAAAAAGAGTCCGCCGGAAATCAGTGCCAATATCCTGCGGTCTTTGCACAAACGTGCAAAATCACCCTCTACCCTCATGAATAAAAGAACCTTGAACTCACCGAATGATGGCGCTATACCAGATCGATAATCGCCTTTTATGTTTTGCACATATGTGCAGGAGTCCGTGAGCGCAATGGAAAACAGTGACGATATACGGTTGATCGTGAAAATCGCCCAGCTCTACTACGAGCAGGAGATGACGCAGGCGCAGATCGCGCAAACGCTCGGTATTTACCGTACGACCATCAGCCGGTTGTTGAAACGCGGGCGCGAACTGGGGATTGTCAGCATCGCCATCAACTATGACTACAACGACAGCCTGTGGCTGGAGCAACAGCTCAAGCTGAAATTTGGCCTGAAAGAGGCCGTGGTGGCGCCGCAGGAGAGCGAAATCGGGCTGTACGGCGCTCATCTGGTGGAAAGACTGCTGACGCCCGGCATGATTGTCGGGTTTGGCTGGGGACGGGGCGTCAGCGCGCTGGTTGAGCAATTGTCGCCATCGAGTCAGCCTCACCGCCTGGTGTGCGTCCCGGTGGTCGGCGGGCCGGCGGGCAAGCTGCCTAGCCGTTTTCACGTCAACACCCTCACCTACAGCGCGGCAAGCCGGCTAAAAGCAGAATCACATCTCGCTGATTTTCCTGCATTGCTGGATAACGCCACGATTCGCAACGGCATTATGCAATCCCAACACTTCAAAACCATTGCCGAATACTGGCAACGGCTGGACATCGCCCTGGTGGGTATTGGCTCTCCGGCAATTCGCCACGGTGCAAACTGGCAGGCTTTCTACGGTAATGAGCAAAGCGACGATCTGGTCGTCCGCCAGGTCGCGGGGGATATCTGCTCACGATTCTTTGATAGCGAAGGACAACTCGTCCATACCACGATGCAGGAAAAGACGCTCGCCATTGAACTGGCAGCCCTGCGCAAGGCCCGTTACGCCATCGGCATTGCCTACGGTGAGGAAAAACAAGCGGCCCTGCTCGGCGCGCTGCGCGGCAAACACATCAACAGCCTGGTCACCGACCGGGCAACCGCTGAATATTTAGTGCAGTAATACAAAACGAGGACATGACCATGATCAACCGCGATACTCAACTGTGCATGTCGCTTGCCGGGCGCCCCGGCAACTTCGGTACGCGTTTTCATAACTACCTTTATGCAAAGCTGGGGCTGAATTTTATCTACAAAGCCTTCACTACCCAGGATATTGAAGCGGCAGTCAAAGGCGTTCGCGCCCTTGGCATTCGCGGCTGTGCGGTCTCCATGCCGTTTAAAGAAAGCTGCATGGTCTTTCTCGACGCCATCGATCCTTCAGCCAAAGTTATCGACTCTGTGAATACTATCGTCAACGATGAAGGCAAACTGACCGGATTCAACACCGACTATATCGCGGTCAAAAGTCTGATTATCAGCCATCAACTGGATACATCCGCTCGCGTGATGATCCGCGGCAGCGGCGGTATGGGGAAAGCGGTGATTGCCGCCTTCCGCGATGCTGGCTTTCGCGATGTGATTATCGCCGCGCGCAATGAAGCCAACGGCATGGCGCTGGCACAGCAATATGGTTTTCAGTGGCAGGCACAGCCGGAAGCCAGCGGGATCGACATTCTGGTTAACGTCACGCCGCTAGGCATGGCGGGCGGAAATGAAAGCGAGAGCCTGGCCTTCAGTGAAGCGATGGTCGAGCGCGCTGGCGTGGTGTTCGACGTGGTGGCACTACCGCCGGAAACGCCGGTGATAAAACTGGCGCAGCGTCTGGGGAAAAAGACCATCAGCGGGGCGGAAGTGATTGCGCTGCAAGCCGTTGAACAGTTCGTCATGTATACCGGCGTGCGCCCCGATGCCGAGCTGGTGGCTGAAGCGGCGAAGTTTGCACGGGAAGGGTAAACAGCATGAGCGCCTTAACCGGCGCTCGAATAGCCGTCGATCGCCCCGTCGCTTCGCCCTTTATGATGCAAGGCCCGACACCCGCTCGCCCAGTTCTTTGATAGGTATTCCAGCCATCACCTGCATCATGCTCGGCAAGCCATTCCTGCGAGCAGCATTGCGCAACATCGTGAACCCCATCAGTGAGCCGTCGGACGTAGAGTGATAACATCCTGCCCTGACTGATTATTTTCTAATTAAAGGGATAAACCATGGAACTGCTATTGCTGAGTAACTCGACGCTGCCGGGCAAAGCCTGGATGGAACATGCGATGCCGCTGATTGCCTCGCAGCTGAACGGCCGCCGCTCTGCGGTGTTTATTCCATTTGCAGGCGTCACGCAGACCTGGGATGAGTACACGGCAAAAACTGCCGCCGTTTTTGCGCCGCTGGGCGTCACGGTAACCGGCATTCACAGCGTCGCCGACCCTATTGCAGCCATTGAAAACGCCGAGCTGGTTATCGTCGGCGGCGGTAATACGTTCCAACTGCTCAAAGAGAGCCGTGAACGCGGCCTGCTGGCACCGATTGTCGACGTGGTTAAACGCGGCGCACTGTATATTGGCTGGAGCGCAGGGGCCAACCTTGCCTGCCCAACCATCCGCACCACCAACGATATGCCGATTGTCGACCCGCAAGGTTTTGACGCGCTGGGGCTGTTCCCGCTGCAAATTAACCCACACTTCACTAACGCCCTGCCGGAAGGGCACAAAGGTGAAACCCGCGAGCAGCGCATTCGCGAGCTGCTGGTGGTTGCGCCGGAGTTAACGGTGATTGGTCTGCCGGAAGGCAACTGGATTCAGGTGGCGCAAGGCCATGCCACCCTTGGTGGGCCAAACACCACTTACGTGTTTAAAGCGGGAGAAGATGCGGTGGCGCTGGAAGCAGGGCACCGGTTTTAAATAATGATGCGGGGCTGACACTGCTGCCAGCCCCGCACAGGCCCGATAAGCATTGGGTCTATCGGTTCAATAATCGTCGCGGTCGTCGTCTTCATCCGGCTGCTCCAGCACGCTGTATGCCACCGAGCAGAACAGCGAGTTCAGGCGCAGCATATCGCCCAGCAGGGCCAGGTGCAGCGTACTGGTTTCAATGCTCTGTACGTTTTGCTGGTGCAGACGGTCAACGTGCGCGTGCGCGTAGCGGCGATTCATGATGCGGAAGCGGTGCTTGCTGCGGCGCAGTCGGCGCGCGCTGGTCACATCGCCGGAGAAGAACACCGACATCGCCAGCTGCAGATTACTCAGCAGCAGTTCATGCAACCCGTCGAGCTCTTTTAAGCCCTCCACCGAGAACGCGCGACGGGCCGCCAGTGATTTATCCGCAATCTCACTGCCCATACGTTCGACAATATCCGAGGCCTGCTCGAGGTTAAGCGACATCTCGATAATCTCCGCCCAGCGCCGGGATTCCTCCTCCGCCAACTCATCTTTCGGCATCCGCGCCAAATACAATTTGATCGCAGTGTAGAGCACGTTAATGTCATCAGCCTGTTTGCGCAGGTTTTTCTCTTCACGCGGCTCGCCGTTCATCACCTTTTTTAAACCGTCCAGCATCTGTTCTGTCGCATCGCCCATGCGCAGGGTTTCACGCGCGGCGTTAGCCAGCGCCAGCGTTGGGGTATCGAGCGCGGTGACATCAAGATGCTTCGGCTTCAGGTGACCGTCCAGCTCCGGCTCATCGCGAATCAGCCGTTTACACAAACGCGCCATCGGTTCGGCGAACGGCACCATCGCCACGCAGCGGATCAGGTTGTAGAAGACGTGGAAATAGATAACCAACTCGGATTCCGGCAGCGGCAGCTTTTGCAGCGTCGTCGCCAGCACGTGAACAAACGGCAGAATCAGCAAGCTACCCACCAGCTTAAACAGCAGACTACCGAGCGCAACGCGGCGGGCAGAGGCATTAGCCGCGCTGTTATTCAGCATCGCCAGCAGGCCGGAGCCGAGGTTAGCGCCGATCACCAGACACAGCGCGACCGGGAAGGAGATAACGCCCGTGGTGGTCAGCGTGGCGGTTAACAGCACCGCCGCCAGGCTGGAGTAACTGATTATTGCGAATACGGCGCCAATCAGCGCATCCAACAGGATGTCGCCGGTCAGCGAAGCAAAGATAACCTGCACGCCGTTGGCCTGGGTAATCGGCGTGACCGCCTGCACAATCAGCTCCAGCGCCAGCAGGATCAGACCGAGGCCAATCCCCACGCGGCCAAGCTGGCCTTCACGCGTTTGTTTGCGGCCGAGGAAGAAGGTTACCCCAATAAAAATCAGCAGCGGCGACAGCCAGGAAAGATCGAAGGTCAGGATACGGGCCATCAGCGCCGTCCCCACATCGGCACCGAGCACAATCACCAGCGCGGGCGTCAGGGCGACAAGATCCTGGGCGACAAATGAGGTCACCAGCATGGTGGTGGCGTTGCTGCTTTGAACCAGCGCGGTGACACCGATACCCGCGCAGAAGGCGAGCGGCTTTTTCTCAACGCTGCGGCTGAGGACGGTACGCAGGCGGGCGCCAAAGACGCGCATCACCCCGGTACGAACAATGTGGGTGCCCCATACCAATAGGGCGACGGCAGAAAGCAGATGTAGCAGAGTTAACACAGAATCCGGTTCTCCTTATCGTTATATGTTCCTGAAGCGATCTCATCATCAATAATGACTCCAGGTTATTTCAGTATAAGGGTTTACGGGCAATAAAGAGACAGGGCGCTCATTGAGCGCCCTGTTAGTTGTAAGGAAAGATGACGGTTTTGTGAATCAGTCAGCATCGTACCCGAGGTTCGGTGCCAGCCAGCGTTCCACTTCCGCTACGCTCATACCTTTACGCAATGCGTAATCCTCAACCTGATCGCGCTGAATCTGCGCCACTGCGTAGTACTTGCTATCCGGATGACTGAAATACCACCCGGACACCGACGCTCCCGGCCACATGGCGAAGGATTCGGTCAACTTCATTCCGGTGTGGGTTTCCACGTCCAGAAGTTCCCAGATGGTGCCTTTTTCCGTGTGTTCCGGACACGCCGGATAGCCCGGCGCCGGACGGATGCCCTGGTAGTTTTCGCGGATAAGCTCTTCGTTGCTCAGGTTCTCGTTCGGCGCATAACCCCAGTAAACCTTACGCACCCGTTCATGCAGATATTCGGCAAATGCTTCAGCCAGGCGGTCAGCCAGCGCCTTCACCATGATTTTATTGTAATCATCGTGCTGAGCTTCAAAGGCATCGGCCAGCGCATCTTCCTCCAGACCGCCGGTGACCGCGAAGGCACCGATATAGTCGGCCTTGCCGGATGTTTTCGGCGCCACAAAGTCAGACAGGCAGTAGTTGGCGAAGCCCACTTTTTCTGTCTGCTGGCGCAAATGACGGCTGACGGTCAGAACATGGGTACGCGTCTCGTCGCGATAGATCTCCACATCATCACCGACGCGGTTAGCCGGGAACAGCCCGACGACTCCGCGCGGGTTCAGCGCTTTTTCCGCGCTCAGCTTATCCAACATATCATTGGCGTCTTTAAACAGGCGCTTGGCCTCTTCTCCCACCACTTCATCTTCCAGGATGCGCGGGTACTTGCCGGCCAGCGACCAGGTCATAAAGAACGGCGTCCAGTCGATGTAATTGCGCAGCGTTTCGATGCTGGCTTCCACATCCTGCACGCCCAGACGGTGAGCAACCGGCGGGGTATAGCTTTCCCAGTCGAAGGCCAGATCGTTTTCACGCGCGGCAGCCAACGTCACCGGCGGGGTTCGCGGCTTCTTACGTCCATGCTGAATACGCACGGTCTCGTACTCTTTACGGGTACGGGCAACGAAGTCGTCATGCTGCGTATCGGACAGCAGCGCAGCCACTACGCCGACAGTACGCGAAGCGTTCTGCACATAGACCGTTGGGCCACTGTAGTTTTGCTCGATTTTCACCGCGGTGTGCGCTTTCGAGGTGGTTGCACCGCCAATCAGCAGCGGAATGGTGAAGCCCTGACGCTCCATCTCCTTCGCCACGTTGACCATTTCATCGAGCGACGGAGTAATCAGCCCGGAAAGGCCAATCAGATCGGCGTTCACCTCACGTGCAGTCTTGAGGATTTTATCCGCCGGCACCATCACACCAAGATCGATAATCTCGTAGTTGTTGCACTGCAACACCACGCCAACGATGTTTTTGCCGATATCGTGAACGTCACCCTTCACGGTCGCAATCACCATTTTACCGTTGCTGGAGCCTTTCTCTTTGCTGGCTTCGATATACGGCTCAAGGTAGGCCACCGCCTGCTTCATCACGCGGGCCGATTTCACCACCTGCGGCAGGAACATTTTGCCCTCGCCAAACAGATCGCCCACCACGTTCATGCCATCCATCAGCGGCCCTTCGATAACTTCGATCGGTCGCGCTGCCTGCTGGCGGGCTTCTTCGGTGTCCAGCTCGATAAATTCAGTAATGCCTTTGACCAGCGAATATTCGAGGCGTTTTTTGACGTCCCAACTGCGCCATTCCGCCTGCTGGGCGTTAGCGCTGTCGTCGGTTTTGCTGCCGCGGTATTTCTCGGCCAGATCCAGCAAACGCTCGGTGCCGTCATCGCGACGGTTGAGAACGACATCCTCTACCGCATCGCGCAGCTCGGCGGGCAGATCATCATAAATCGCCAGCTGACCGGCGTTAACGATACCCATATCCATACCGTTACGGATGGCGTAGTACAGGAACACCGCGTGGATGGCTTCACGCACCGGGTCATTACCGCGGAACGAGAAGGAGACGTTGGAGACACCGCCGGAGATCAGCGCATGCGGCAGCTCGCGCTTAATGTCTTCACAGGCACCGATAAAGTCCTGCGCGTAGTTGTTGTGCTCTTCAATACCGGTCGCCACGGCAAAGATATTCGGGTCGAAGATAATATCTTCCGGCGGGAAGCCGACTTCTTTGGTCAGAATATTGTAGGCACGGCGACAAATCTCAATTTTGCGCTCGCGGGTATCGGCCTGGCCCACTTCATCGAACGCCATCACCACCACGGCGGCGCCGTAGCGGCGCACTTTTTTCGCGTGCTCGATAAACGGCTCAATGCCCTCTTTCATCGAAATTGAGTTAACGATGCCTTTACCCTGAATGCACTTCAGCCCTTTTTCGATGACCTCCCATTTGGAGGAGTCAATCATGATCGGCACGCGAGCAATGTCCGGCTCACCGGCGATCAGGTTGAGGAAACGCACCATCGCCGCTTCGGCGTCGAGCATCCCCTCATCCATATTGATATCGATAATCTGCGCGCCGCTTTCCACCTGCTGGCGAGCGACATCCAGCGCTTCGTTATACTTTTCTTCTTTGATCAGGCGTTTAAACTTCGCCGAACCGGTGACGTTAGTACGTTCGCCGACGTTCACAAACAGGCTGTCATCGCCGATGTTCAGCGGCTCAAGGCCGGACAGACGGCAAGCAACCGGCAGTTCCGGAAGTTTACGCGGCGGCAGACCTTCCACTGCGCGGCTCATGGCCGCAATGTGTTCCGGGGTGGTACCGCAGCAGCCGCCAACAACGTTGAGGAATCCAGCTTCGGCCCATTCGCGGATCTGCGTCGCCATAGTGTCAGCGTCAAGATCGTATTCGCCGAAGGCGTTTGGTAGCCCGGCATTCGGGTGCGCCGTGACATAGCATTCAGCAATACGCGACAACTCCTGCACATACTGGCGCAGTTCATCCGGGCCCAAGGCACAGTTCAGGCCAAAGGTCAGCGCATCAGCGTGGCGCAGCGAGTTATAGAAGGCTTCCGTCGTTTGACCGGAAAGCGTACGCCCGGAGGCGTCGGTGATGGTGCCGGAAATCATAATCGGCAAATCAACACCCAGCGCTTCGAATTCCTCTTTCACCGCAAAAATCGCCGCTTTGGCGTTGAGGGTATCGAAGACGGTTTCAATCAGAATCAGGTCGCTACCGCCCTCCACCAGCGCTTTGGTGGACTCGCGATAAGCGGCCACCAGCTGATCGAAAGTGACATTACGATAAGCGGGGTCGTTCACGTCCGGAGAAATTGACGCCGTGCGGTTGGTTGGGCCAAGCACCCCCGCGACGTAGCGCGGTTTATTTGGCGTGCGGGCGGTCCATTCGTCGGCGCAGGCGCGCGCCAGTTTTGCCGCCGCAAAGTTGATTTCCGCCGACAGGGATTCCATCTGGTAATCCGCCATGGCGATGGTGGTGGAGTTGAAGGTGTTGGTTTCAATGATATCCGCACCCGCTTCAAAATAGGCGTTATGGATAGCGCCAATCACCTCCGGCTTGCTGAGCACCAGCAGGTCGTTATTGCCTTTCAGGTCGCAGGGCCAGTCGGCAAAACGCTCACCGCGGAAGTCCTGCTCGCTCAGACGATAGCCCTGGATCATGGTGCCCATGCCCCCGTCCAGAACCAGAATACGTTCATTTAACTGCGCACGCAGTTGCTCAACTTTGCTGCTCACAGACACTCCCGACAACGCTCAACGAAACCCAGAGAAAAAGGTAATAAGGCATACTGGCATAAACCGGGGTGGCGGAAAAGAAAACAACCGTCTACATGAGACAAGTTCAACATGACTCATCGGAGCAGTAATAACAACGGTTGTATTATAATCAATAAAAACGAAAACAATTTCCACGATACAGAAAGGAGTTGCGATGGTTGCCAACGTTCCTGCTAAACGCGGTAGAAAGCCCGCCGCTGCCGCCGCACCCGCGACCGGCCAGGTGCAATCCCTTACCCGCGGCCTGAAGCTGCTGGAATGGATTGCCGAATCCCACAATAGCGTCGCACTGACCGAACTGGCGCAGCAGGCCGGGTTACCGAACTCCACCACTCACCGTTTGCTCACCACCATGCAGC
The DNA here is from genome assembly GCF_001571285.1 of Kluyvera cryocrescens NBRC 102467. Classification (GTDB taxonomy): domain Bacteria; phylum Pseudomonadota; class Gammaproteobacteria; order Enterobacterales; family Enterobacteriaceae; genus Kluyvera; species Kluyvera cryocrescens. The sequence continues at coordinate 104,040 of NZ_BCTM01000018.1, forward strand.
AGTTGGGTTTTGTTCGTCAGGTGGGAGATTTAGGGCACTGGGCGGTGGGCGCGCATGCATTTATCGTCGGCAGCAGCTTCCTGCAAAGCCGCAACCTGCTGGCTATTGTCCACCCGATTTTACGCCAACTGATGGAAGACTCCGGTGAAACGGTCAATCTGGCGGTGCTGGACAAGAGCGATCATCAGGCGATTATCATCGACCAGGTCCAGTGTACGCAGCTCATGCGTATGTCAGCACCCATTGGCGGCAAGCTGCCGATGCACGCCTCTGGCGCGGGGAAAGCCTTCTTATCGCAGCTTAGCGAAGAGCAGGTCACCGGCCTGCTGCACCGCAAGGGGCTGCACGCCTACACCCACGCGACGCTGGTGTCACCGCTGCATCTGAAGGACGATCTGGCCCAAACGCGTAAGCGCGGTTATTCGTTTGATGATGAAGAACACGCGCTCGGGCTGCGCTGCGTGGCATCGTGCATCTATGATGAGCACCGCGAACCGTTCGCGGCAATTTCCATTTCCGGGCCGATTTCGCGTATCACCGATGATCGCGTCACCGAGTTTGGTGCGATGGTGATTAAGGCTGCAAAAGAGGTGACGCTGGCTTATGGCGGGCTGCGTTAAGATGCGCGATATGAAATCCGTCTGGCAGGAAAAATATCCACAGGCGTGGTGCTGGTCGTTTGGCGACTCCCCCGAGCTGGCTGATGAGTTGGCCGATCTGGTGGTCGCCGGAAAGAAAACCGGGACCTGCGGCTCTTTTGCCAGCTATCAAAAAGAAGAGCCGCGTTTAACGCCGGGCACCTACCATATTGTCCTCAACGGCAGCGGTGAGGCAGTGTGTGTGATCCGCACGCTGGCCATCAGGCTCATCCGTTTTCATGAAATGAGCCCGGCGCTTGCCGCACTGGAAGGTGAAGGGGATTTGAGCCTGGCCTACTGGCAGTCGGCGCACCAGGCCTTCTTCGAACGCGAAGGCAGCTGGTCGCCGGAGACGGAGCTCATTTATGAAGAGTTTGCGGTCATTGAAACCGCCAGCGCCGAGTAGCGCACGCTAAACCGCTGACGGCGGCGGTAGGCGTAAACATCCTCCACATGGCCGTTTTTAATCCACGTTTGCAGGCCGCGCCAGTAGTCGGCGCTGAACAAATCGGCGTGCATTTCCTCAAATAGCGGCCCAATACGCGGATCGGCGCACAGCCAGTGGCGAAACTCTTCCGGAAACACATCACCGGGCGAGACGCTGTACCACGGTTCGTTGGCCAGCTCATCTTCCGGGTAACGCGGCGGCGGGATATGGCGGAAGTTCACCTCGGTCATGTAGCAAATTTCATCGTAATCGTAGAACACCACGCGCCCGTGTCGGGTGACGCCAAAGTTTTTAAACAGCATATCGCCGGGGAAAATATTGGCGGCAGCCAACTGGCGGATAGCGTTGCCGTACTCTTCGATAGCATCGCGCAGCTGCTGGCCTTCCACACGCTCCAGCCAGAGATTGAGTGGTACCATTCGCCGCTCAATATAGAGGTGGCTAATGGCGATTTTATCCCCCATATCGACGATTTTCTCCGGTGCTTCCTGCAACAGCAGCGCCATTAGCGCCGGGGAGATTTGTCGCTTCTCCAGTACGAAATTTTCAAACTCCTGGGTGTCCGCCATGCGCCCAACGCGGTCATGCTCCTTCACCAATTGATAACAGGCGCGGACGTGGGCCGCGGACATCTCTTTTTGCGGAGCAAATTTGTCTTTAATCACTTTAAACACCCGGTCAAAACCCGGCAGCGTAAACACCAGCATCACCATGCCACGAATGCCGGGCGCTTCAATGAACGGTTCATCAGCTTGGGCAATGTAGTGCAGATATTCACGGTAGCTTTCCGTTTTCGCATGCTTCTGGCAGCCAATCGCCATGTACAGTTCAGCGGTGGTTTTCCCCGGCAGGATCTCCCGCAGCCATTCGACCAGCGCAGCCGGTAGCGGGGCGTAAACCATAAAGTAAGAGCGGGCGAAGCCAAATACGATGCTGGCCTCTTCCGTAGTGGTGAGGCAGGTATCGACAAACAGTTCGCCTTCATCGGTGCGATGAATCGGGATCAGAAACGGCAGCGTGCCGTTGGGCGTAATCAGCTTGCCAATCAGCCAGGCGGCCTTATTGCGATAAAACAGTTCGTTATTGATCTGCAAATGCGAGTGCCGCAGGGTTTCCGTGTCCAGCGTTTCACTCAGATGCGCCATGATGTAGCCCACGTCGCGAAACTTATTTTGCCAGGGCAGGCGTAACGGCAGGTCACTGAGCATTTTAAAGATCACCGCCTCCCAGCCATGTTCCGGGAAGAAATCTTTGGCCAGCGGTCGGGGAATGGCGCGAAAACGTCGCTCGGGCTGCGAGCTGAAAATAAACAACCGCTCGGGGCTAAGCGAGCGGTGGTCAAATAACCGGCAATAGACGGAGTTGAAAAAGCTTTCCGCAATCTCGAAGCGTGGATAATCAGGTAACAAACGCGTGTATTGCGCTTTTACCCGCAGCAGAAAATCGGCATCGGTACTTTTGCCGTCGGTAATGCAGCGCAGCTGTTCGACCACCAACCCCACGTGGTGATCGTACAGATGGATACGGCTTTTCATTGCCTGCTGTACCGCGTGCCAGTCAGCCTGTTCAAAACGCTGCTGTGCCCCGGATGTGACTTCCAGGAATCGACCATACTGTGCGTCAAAGCCTTGCAGGATGGTTTGAGCAATCAGTAATTCCAGACCACGCGACATACACTCCCCTCATCCCTCTCCCCGCTGCGGAGAGGGAGAAAAATAGCCTCAGTACCGTATTTAAACTGCCTCCATGCCGTCTCCTCTCCCCGGTGGGGAGAGGGTCAGAGTGAGGGGGCAAAATCAGAACTGCGATTCTTCGGTAGAACCCGTCAGCGCCGTGACCGAGGAGGTGCCACCCTGAATAATGGTGGTGACCTTATCGAAGTAACCTGTCCCCACTTCCTGCTGGTGAGAGACGAAGGTATAACCATCTTTCGCCGCCGCAAATTCTGGCTGCTGAACCTTCTCAACGTAGTGCTTCATCCCTTCGCCCTGTGCGTAGGAGTGCGCCAGATCGAACATGTTGAACCACATGCTGTGAATACCGGCCAGGGTGATGAACTGGTATTTGTAACCCATGTCGGACAACTGTTGCTGGAAGCTGGCGATGGTTTTGTCATCCAGCTTTTTCTGCCAGTTGAACGATGGCGAGCAGTTGTAGGCCAGAAGTTTGCCTGGGTATTTAGCGTGGATAGCATCCGCAAAGCGCTTCGCCAGCTCCAGATCCGGCGTCGAGGTTTCGCACCACACGAGATCGGCATACGGGGCATATGCCAGGCCACGGCTAATGGCTTGTTCAATTCCCGCCTGGGTGCGATAGAAACCTTCGCTGGTACGCTCCCCGGTAATGAAACCGCTGTCATAAGGGTCACAGTCAGAAGTAATTAAGTCGGCCGCATCCGCGTCAGTACGCGCAATCAGCAGAGTTGGCACACCCATGACGTCGGCCGCCAGGCGTGCCGCAACCAGCTTCTGAATCGCTTCCTGGGTCGGTACCAAGACTTTGCCACCCATGTGACCGCACTTCTTCACTGACGCCAGCTGATCTTCAAAGTGTACCGCCGCTGCACCGGCCGCAATCATCGATTTCATCAACTCAAACGCGTTCAATACGCCGCCAAAGCCCGCTTCCGCGTCGGCCACGATCGGCAGGAAGTAATCCACGTAGCGCGGATCGTTTGGTTCGATCCCATTCGCCCACTGGATCTGATCGGCACGGCTGAAAGAGTTATTGATCCGATCCACCACCGCCGGTACCGAGTTTGCCGGGTAGAGTGATTGATCCGGATACATGCTGGATGCCAGGTTCGCATCCGCCGCCACCTGCCAGCCGGAGAGATAAATCGCTTCAATGCCTGCTTTCGCCTGCTGCAGGGCCTGCCCACCGGTCAGTGCACCCAGGCTATTCACGTAGCCCTTTTTGGATTCACCGTGCAGCAGTCGCCACATTTTGGCCGCGCCCAGCTGCGCCAGAGTGTGCTCCGGATTGACCGAGCCGCGTAATTTCACCACTTCTTCCGCGCTGTACGGGCGGTTGATGCCTTCCCAACGTGGCTGTGTCCATTCTTTTTGTAATTCTTCGATTTGTTGAGTACGGGTTTTCATGTGCAGATGCTCCATTTTGTTATGTGGTGAATTAAGCCAACAGGCGGTAGCCTGGCAGGGTCAGGAAGTCGATCAGTTCGTCGGAGGTGGTGATTTGCTCCATCAGACGCGCGGCATCGTCGAAACGGCCGCCGTTGAAGCGGCTATCGCCCAGCTCGTTTTTGATAACCAGCAGCTCTTCGGCCAGCATCTGGCGGAACAGCGGTTTGGTTACCGGCTTGCCGTTGCTGAGCGTTTTCTGATGGTGGATCCACTGCCAGATAGAGGTACGGGAGATCTCCGCCGTCGCGGCATCCTCCATCAGGCCATAAATCGGTACGCAGCCGTTGCCGGAGATCCACGCCTCGATGTACTGCACGGCGACGCGGATATTGGCGCGCATCCCCTCTTCGGTTCGTTCGCCATCGCAGGGCGTCAGCAGCTGTTCAGCCGTAATAGGTGCATCCTCGGTGCGAGAGACGTTCAGCTGGTTTGGACGCGAACCTAACACTTCGTTAAAGACCGCCATCGCGGTATCAGCTAAGCCCGGATGGGCAACCCAGGTACCGTCGTGGCCGTTGTTCGCTTCCAGCGATTTGTCCGCTTTAACTTTGTTCAGCACCTGCTCATTGCACTCGGCATCTTTGCTTGGGATAAAAGCAGCCATACCGCCCATCGCAAACGCACCGCGCTTGTGGCAGGTTTTGATCAGCAGGCGCGAGTAGGCGCTGAGGAAGGCTTTATCCATCGTGACCACCTGGCGATCGGGCAGTACGCGATCAGGGTGGTTCTTCAATGTTTTGATGTAGCTGAAGATGTAATCCCAGCGGCCGCAGTTCAGACCCACGATATGATCGCGCAGCGCATGAAGAATTTCGTCCATCTGGAAGACTGCTGGCAGCGTTTCAATCAGCAGCGTGGCCTTAATGGTGCCGCGCGGCAGGTTAAAGCGGTCTTCCGCATAACAGAACACGTCGTTCCACCAGGCAGCTTCCTGCCAGGCCTGCGTTTTCGGCAGGTAGAAGTACGGGCCGCTGCCTTTCGCCAACAACGCTTTGTAATTGTGGAAGAAGTAGAGCGCGAAATCGAACAGGCTGCCGGGAATGGCTTCCCCACGCCAGGTCACGTGCTTTTCAGGCAGATGCAGGCCGCGTACGCGACAGACCAGTACAGCCGGGTCGGGCTTAAGCTGGTAAATTTTCCCTGCATCGTTGGTGTAGCTAATGGTGCCATTGACCGCATCGCGCAGGTTGATCTGCCCTTCAATGACTTTATTCCAGTCAGGCGCCAGTGAGTCTTCAAAGTCAGCCATAAAGACTTTCACATTGGCATTCATGGCGTTAATCACCATTTTGCGTTCAACGGGGCCGGTAATTTCCACACGACGATCCTGTAAATCGTCGGGAATACCGCGAATGGTCCAGCTACCATCACGAATGGAAGCGGTTTCCGAAATAAAGTCTGGAAGCTTTCCATCGTCAATATCTTGCTGCTGCTGAATACGCGCAGCCAGCAGCTTGTTACGTTTAGGCGTAAATCGGGTCACCAGTTCGGTCAGAAACTCCACCGCTTCCGCAGTCAGAACCTGCTTCTCCTGTTCGCCAGAAGGCTTCAGAAAAGCCAGCTCATCGGTTGTTGTGGCCTGTTGTGTCATGTTGCTGCTCCTCGTTAGTGATCCGAATAGTGTCCCCGCAAGATGGGCTAACGATCGTTGTCGTTTTTTCGCCCAACGTTTTTAAGCCTAATCAATAAAAATAAAAAATCAAAAACGATTTCCATTTTTAATTAAAATTAATCTTAATTAATTGATTAATATGAAATTAAAAATTTATTATTTACTGGTGTGCTTTTCGGAAACAAAAAAGGCACCCGAAGGTGCCTGATTGAGGATGCTGAAACGCTTTAGGATCGTGAGGAGTAGTGGATCAATCCAGCGTTGGATTCATATTCCGCAGATCGTATGGTGTGATTTGGTAGACGTAGTAGTTGAGCCAGTTAGCAAACAGCAGATTTCCATGGCTGCGCCAGGTGGCGTGCGGTTTGTTTTGCGGATCATTTTTGGGGAAATAGTTGTACGGCACTTCCGGGCTTAAGCCGGCTTCCACATCACGGAAAAACTCGCTCGCCAGCGTGTGGGCATCATACTCAGGGTGGCCGGTGACGAAGGCAATACGCTTGTCTTTGCTGGCAAACAGATAGGCATCGCCTTCTGATGTTTCGGCAAGGATTTCGAGATCGGTATAATCACGAATCAGCTTCGCCGGGAAGTCAGCATAGCGCGAATGCGGTGCGAGGAATGTGTCGTCAAAACCACGCGTAAGCAGCGCATGTGGGTGGAGAATATTGTGTTCGTACACGCCGGAGAGTTTGTCATTGCGGGTCTGTTTTGGAATACCGTAGAGAATATTGAGCGCAGCCTGCACCGCCCAACAGACAAACAGCGTGGAGGTGACGTGATCTTTCGCCCACTCCAGTACCTGCTGGATCTGCGGCCAATAGGCAACATCATTGAATTCAACTAATCCCAGCGGCGCCCCGGTAACAATCAAACCATCGAAGTTTTCGTGGCGAATGTCGTCGAAATTGCAGTAAAAGTTATTAAGATGCTCTGTCGGCGTGTTACGCGATTCGCGAGCATCAATGCGCAGCAGTTGAATATCCAGCTGCAGCGGAGAGTTCGACAGCAGACGCAGGAACTGGTTTTCTGTCTCAATTTTCTTCGGCATCAGGTTAAGGATCAGTACCTTCAACGGACGAATTTCCTGACCTGTTGCGCGCGATGCTGTCATCACAAAGACGTTCTCATCACGCAAAAACTTGACGGCTGGTAGCTCGTCCTGCACCCGAATCGGCATAACCTCATTACCTCACAGCATACGTATATACGTTTAGACTTCCAGACACCTAACGATACCCAGAATTCAGCGAAATGTCGAGTCTGCATGCAGAAGGTGAGAAAGTTTCAATTACCTCTACGGTATACTGCGGAAACGATTCTTAAGGAAACTGAATGATGATGATCAGACGTTCACAACGCCATGAAGGCGAACGATTAATTGCTATCTGGTGCCGCGCTGTCGATGCGACGCATGACTTTCTTTTGGCACAGGACAGAGCTGATATTGAGGTCCAGGTGCGAGAGTTTCTCCCCAAAGCACCTTTATGGGTGGCGGTAGATGATGCAGATGCGCCGGTCGCATTTATGCTGCTATCCGAGCATCACCTTGAGGCACTGTTTGTCGATCCTGACGCTCGGGGAATGGGCATTGGGCGCGATTTAGTTAAGCATGCACTGTCGTTAATTCCCAATCTGACGACGGATGTCAACGAACAGAACGGCCAGGCAGTGGGATTTTATCAGAAGATGGGGTTTGCCGTTTGCGGACGCTCAGCGACCGACGATCATGGCCGGCCTTATCCGCTACTGCATTTACGTTATGAAGGGAACTCGGACAAAACAGCTTAACAATATTCGCCGATCTGTACGTTATGGTCGGTTTTTTACCAACGTACAGACGCAAAAAAGCCCATCCGTCAGGATGGGCTTCTTCACTTG
>NZ_BCTM01000019.1 GCF_001571285.1 Kluyvera cryocrescens NBRC 102467
CAACTGAGCTAACGACCCGAGTGGTGGGTGATGACGGGATCGAACCGCCGACCCCCTCCTTGTAAGGGAGGTGCTCTCCCAGCTGAGCTAATCACCCAATACTGCGCTGGATACTACCGGTACTGCTTCCACCGTGCCCACCGATGAAATGGTGGGGCGTGCAGGATTCGAACCTGCGACCAATTGATTAAAAGTCAACTGCTCTACCAACTGAGCTAACGCCCCGGTGGTGGGTGATGACGGGATCGAACCGCCGACCCCCTCCTTGTAAGGGAGGTGCTCTCCCAGCTGAGCTAATCACCCGATACTGCGCTGGATACTGCTTTAGTGGTGGGGCGTGCAGGATTCGAACCTGCGACCAATTGATTAAAAGTCAACTGCTCTACCAACTGAGCTAACGCCCCACTATTTTCGTCACTTTCGAGCTGTTTGATATCCCTTGGCAACGGCGGCATATATTACTGAATTCAGAATTCTGCGCAACAAAAATTTCGACAAAGATCACTTAACTGCTTATGTTTCATGCGGCAAGACCAGAAATAACACGATTTCTGGTCTTCCTTTACGCATTACAGTCCGCTAAGACGTTTTTGCGCTTGTTTCGCACCATCAGTACCTGGGTACTTGCTGACAACCTGCTGGTATACCGCTTTCGCTTTTGCGGTGTCACCCTTGTCCTGCATGATAACCCCAACCTTAAACATTGCGTCTGCCGCCTTCGGCGACTTCGGATAGTTTTTCACCACCGATGCAAAATAAAAGGCCGCATCATCTTTTTTACCCTTGTTGTAATTCAACTGTCCCAGCCAATAGTTAGCATTTGGCTGATAGGTTGAATCAGGGTACTTCTTGATGAAGTTCTGAAACGCCACAATTGCGTCATCCTGACGAGCGCTGTCCTTCACCAACGCGATCGCCGCGTTGTAGTCGGTATTCGCATCGCCGGTTTGCGCAGGCACGCCGGAGGCCGCCGTAGCGCCGCTAGCAGGCGCTGCTGTCGCCGCCGCATTGCTTTGGTCACCCGAAGCTTGCTGCGTCTGGGCACCGCCGCTGAGGCTGTCGATTTGCAGCATGATCTGTTTTTGACGATCCACAATCTGATTCAGCTGATACTGACTTTCCTGGATTTGGCCTCGCAGGGCGTCAATATCGGTCTGATTATCGGAGAGTTGTTGCTGGAGTTGGGTCAAAAGCTGACTGTGAGCATTAGAAATACGCTCGAGTTGAGTGACACGGTCTTCGACCGAGCCTGAGCCGACACTACTGATTGGCGCCTGAGCAAAAGCGGCCCAAGGGGCCGCTATGCCAACCAGTAACGACAGACTCAACAGGTGATGTCTGAAGTTACTGCTCATGCAATTCTCTTAGTAAACCAGTACGGCACGACGGTTTTTGGAGTAAGCCGCTTCGTCATGACCCAGTACTGCAGGTTTTTCTTTACCGTAAGAAACGATGGAGATCTGGTCAGCAGAAACGCCTTTACCCTGCAGGTACATCTTAACGGCGTTAGCACGACGTTCACCCAGGGAGATGTTGTACTCAGGAGTACCACGTTCGTCCGCGTGACCTTCTACGGTGACTTTGTAAGACGGGTTGCTACGCAGGAAGTTTGCGTGAGCATCCAGCATTGCAGCGAAATCAGAACGGATATCGTACTTGTCCAGATCGAAGTAAACGATGTTGTTCTGCTGCAGCTGCTGCATCTGAAGACGCGCTTGCTCTTCGGATGACATGTTGCCGTTACCGTTCGCATCCATACCAGTGCCGGCACCCAGCATGCCTTCGCCGCTCTGGTCATTGCTAGCGTTCTTGTTAGAAGAACATGCCGCGATTGCCATTACAGGCAGAGCGATCATCAGCCCTTTCAGCACTTTGTTCAGTTGCATTTCTATGATTCCTTTAGTAATCAATTCATTAATTATTATTACAGATACGGCGACCAGGCAGGGAATTTAACCTGTCCATCAGTTGCCGGAAGACGCGCTTTGAAACGCCCATCTGTAGAAACCAGATTCAGCACGGATCCCATCCCCTGAGAAGAGCTGTAGATTACCATAGTGCCGTTAGGTGCCAGACTTGGCGTTTCGTCCAGGAACGTTGACGACAGTACTTGTACGCCACCTGCTCCCAGATCCTGCTTAGCAATGTGCTGCTGGCCGTTAGCCGAGCTGACCATTACCATAAACTTACCATCGCTGCTGACATCAGCATCCTGGTTCTGTGAACCTTCCCAGGTAATACGCTGCGGAGCACCGCCGTTAACATTAACTTTATACACCTGCGGACGACCTGCCTGGTCAGAGGTAAAGGCCAGGTTCTGGCTGTCCGGGAACCAGGTTGGTTCAGTGTTGTTGCTACGACCATCGGTGACCTGACGGATCTGGCCAGAGCCGATATCCATCACATACAGGTTCAGACTACCGGTTTTAGACAGGGCAAACGCCAGTTTGCTGCCATCCGGAGAGAACGCAGGTGCACCGTTGTGACGCGGGAACGAAGCGACCTGACGTACCGCACCGTTAGCCAACGTCTGGATAACCAGCGCAGAACGGCCGCTTTCGAAAGTGACATAGGCCAGTTTGGAGCCATCTGGAGACCACGCCGGAGACATCAGCGGCTGCGGTGAACGGTGAACCACGAACTGGTTGTAGCCATCGTAATCGGAAACGCGCAGCTCATACGGGAACTGACCGCCGTTGGTCTGAACCACGTAAGCGATACGGGTACGGAAAGCGCCCTTAATGCTGGTCAGCTTTTCGAACACTTCGTCACTCGCAGTATGGCCGGCATAGCGCAACCACTGCTTGTTCACTTTATACGTGTTCTGCGCCAGTACGGTACCCGGTGCAGCACCGGTATCCACCAGCTGATAAGACACATTATAGCTGCCGTCGGCGTTAGGGCTTACCTGACCGACAACAACGGTATCAATACCCAGCGCAGACCAAGCCGCTGGCTGAACTTCCTGAGCGGTACCCGGCTGCTGCGGCAGACGAGAGCGATCTAATGGGTTGAATTTCCCGCTGTTACGCAGGTCGGCACCAACGATGCCACCGATGTCTTCAGGCGCAGCACCCGGCCCAGCCCACTGGAACGGAACGACGCCAATCGGACGCGCAGAGTCCACCCCTTGGGTGATCTCGATACGTACTTCTGCGTGCAGCACTGCTGCCCACAGCATCAGAAAACCAAATGCTACTCGTAATGCCTGCTTCATCATTTCTCCCTTATCCAGGCGGAAAGCCCACGATAATTTAGCAGAATGTTAACAAACTAAAATACACAAAACTACCAAAACCCTGCGAGGATCCCGCCTTTATTTTTCACGTACTGACGCGAAAAACAATCTTTATGGCTTGAAGTCCAGAGGCGCATTTTTAAAGGTCTGCCACACCGCTTGTGACGGTGGTTTCGGGAACTTGGTCATCCGATTTGTTGCCGCCAACATCTGCTGACAGAACGCCGGATCGCCGCCTTCCTGAGTCACTTTCAGTACGGTACCGTCTTCGGCCATGTTGACCCGAAGCGTACAGGTTTTCCCTTTATAGGTGTCCCAGTCATACAGGTGGCCTTTGATTGCAGCCTGAACCTGCGCAATATAAGACGCAATTTCAGCCTGCGATGCCCCACCCTGCCCAGGTTTGCTACCTTTAGCAGGAGATGAGCCCCCTGCGCTACCGCTGGTACTGCCTTTCGGCGCATTCTTACCTGAACTGAGATCGCCCAGCAGGTCATCAACACCAGAAGCCGCAGCGGCCTTCTCAGCTGCGGCAGCCTTCTTCGCTGCAGCCGCTTTTTTATCAGCAGCCGCTTTATCGGCAGCGGCTTTCTTATCTGCGGCAGCCTTTTCGGCAGCAGCAGCTTTGTCAGCAGCGGCTTTTTCTGCCGCGGCGGCCGCTTTGTCTGCCGCTGCTTTTTCAGCGGCGGCTTTCTTCGCAGCTTCTGCAGCGGCTTTTTTCTCAGCGGCTGCGGCGGCTTTCTTCTCAGCATCAGCAGCCGCTTTGGCAGCTGCCGCTTCAGCAACTTTTTTCGCATCCGCAGCAGCCTTGGCCGCTTCCGCTTCAGCTTTTTTCTGCGCATCAGCAGCGGCTTTCTTCGCGGCTTCCGCAGCGACTTTGGCCTGGGCATCAGCTTTTGCTTTCGCGTCGGCCGCAGCCTTAACGGCAGCTTCCGCGGCTTCTTTGGCCTGAGCGTCAGCTTTTGCTTTTGCATCTGCCGCCGCTTTGGCAGCCGCCTCTTCAGCCTGTTTCTGCTGTTCCTGCGCCTGTTTTGCCGCTTCCTGCGCCTGCAGACGCTCTTTTTCCAGCGCTTTTAAGCGAGCCTGCTCCGCTGCTTGTTTTTCACGCAGTTCTTCGGCCTGCTGCTCAGCCTGTTTTTCACGTTGCTCTTGAGCACGTTTTGAACTGGCCTGCTGCTGCTGAGTACGATTATAGTTCTCGACGACCGCGCCGGGATCGACCATCACAGCGTCGATGGACGAACCGCCGCCACCGCCCGCCGCAGCGTCTAAATGTTCATCGAACGAACTCCAGATCAGCGCCGCAAACAGAATGACGTGCAGCACTGCTGAAATAATTATCGCTCGTTTAAGCTTGTCGTTTTGTTCGGTTGCCTTTGACACTCTCGGTTCCCAAAAACTGTTCACCCATTACCCTGCAACAAACTGCGTAGGCTGTCGCCAACCTACGCCCGATTATTGCGCGGCATGTCGGCGATTAAATTGGCTGGGTCATTAACCCGACCGATTTCACCCCGGCGCTGTGTAACAGGTTAAGCGCTTTAATTATTTCATCATAAGGCACGTCTTTCGCGCCCCCAATTAAGAAGACCGTCTTAGGATTTGCCTCTAAACGGCGCTGCGCTTCAACAACAACCTGTTCAGGCGGCAGCTGCGGCATCTTCTCCGGGCCAACGTTCACGCTGTACTGCCCTACTCCGGACACTTCAACAATGACCGGTGGATCATCATTCGTACTGACAGCCTGTGATTCGGTGGCATCAGGGAGATCGACTTCCACGCTCTGCGTAATGATCGGCGCTGTCGCCATAAAGATCAGCAGCAGCACCAACAACACATCCAGCAGCGGAACGATGTTAATTTCGGACTTCAGTTCGCGACGTCCGCGTCCACGTCTGGCCATGGTTTACCCCTTGTTGCTTTCGCTGCTGGTAAACGCCTGACGGTGCAGAATGGCGGTGAACTCTTCCATAAAGTTGTCGTAGTTCAGCTCCAGTTTGTTCACGCGCTGGTTCAGACGGTTGTACGCCATTACCGCAGGAATTGCCGCAAACAGACCGATTGCGGTGGCGATCAGCGCTTCCGCGATCCCTGGTGCAACCATCTGTAGCGTTGCCTGCTTCACCGCACCCAGTGCGATAAAGGCATGCATAATCCCCCAAACGGTACCAAACAGACCGATATACGGGCTGATAGAACCGACGGTACCGAGGAACGGAATGTGCGTTTCCAGCGTTTCCAGCTCGCGGTTCATCGAGATGCGCATCGCACGCGACGCCCCTTCGACCACCGCTTCCGGCGCATGGCTATTGGCGCGATGCAGACGAGCAAACTCTTTGAATCCGCTGTAGAAAATCTGCTCAGAACCCGCCAGGTTATCACGGCGCCCCTGGCTTTCCTGATACAGGCGAGACAGCTCGATACCGGACCAGAATTTATCTTCAAACGCTTCTGCCTCGCGGCTAGCCGCGTTAAGGATGCGCGTTCTCTGGATGATGATGGCCCAGGATGCGATTGAAAAACCAATCAAAATCAACATGATAAGTTTAACCAGAAGGCTAGCCTTCAGGAACAAATCAAGGATATTCATGTCAGTCACTGCTTAAACTCCGCGACAATAGACTTGGGAAGCGCACGAGGCTTCATGATGAGTGGATCAACACAGACAATCAGGACTTCTGCTTCGTTCAGAACCTTATTCTCAGCGTTGACTATTCTCTGCGTAAATACCATTGACGTACCACGCATTGATGTAATTTCTGTTTGGACTTCGAGCATATCGTCGAGTCTGGCAGCTGCAAAATACTCCAGCGTCATTTTACGCACGACAAAGGCCACGCGTTCAGCCAGCAAAACCTGTTGGCTGAAGTGATGATGACGCAGCATCTCAGTACGTGCTCTTTCATAGAAAGCCACATAGCTGGCGTGGTAAACCACACCACCGGCATCGGTATCTTCGTAGTAGACCCTGACCGGCCATCGAAACAGCGTTGTATTCACTTTACGTCCCAGTAATGCAAAAAATTTTTTGGGTTTTTGAACTTCGCTACTATACGCGCGGGAATGATGGTTTGGAATGGGGAGAAGTAAACGGAGAGTAAATTTTTATGGGCTTGTGCAAGCCCATCATTATCCGGCGAGATTTTTTACTGGTAGAAGAAAAAAATCAGGCCAGCAAATAAGACCAAATCAGCGATAAGCGGACAAAATATCCCCTGCCAGTGAATCGCGCGTGGGCGGAACCCCACTCCGTGAATCACACCTGTGCAGACTGACCACATCAGCAGAAAACCGTGCCAGATTTCCAGCTCGCTGGTCTTCGCCGCAAAACGCGTCGGATCCCAGAAGATGCAGCCCGCTAACGCCAGGGCCATAACAAGGGAAAGCGCCCGCAGGGGGCGCTTATCCATTATCGCGTACAGCATTGCGATAATATTTTTCATTAGTGCTTTTCTTCACCCGCTTTGGTCGCTTCAACGTGCTCCAGCGCCAGGGCGGTGATCACGCCGAATGCACAGGCAAGAAGCGTTCCCAAAATCCATGCGAAATACCACATATTCAGCTCCTTACTTAGTACAGAGAGTGGGTGTTACGTTCGATATCTTCTTTGGTGATACGACCGAACATTTTCCAGTAACACCAGGTGGTGTAGGCCAGAATAATCGGTACGAAGACAATCGCGACATAGGTCATCAGGTTCAGCGTCAGCTGGCTGGATGTTGCATCCCACATGGTCAGGCTCGCGTTCATCATTGTGCTGGAAGGCATAATGAATGGGAACATGGCGATACCGGCAGTCAGGATAATGCACGCCAGCGTCAGCGAGGAGAACAGGAACGCCCATGCGCCTTTATCCGCTTTGGTGGTCGCGATAGTCAGCAACGGCAGTACTACGCCCAGAGCAGGAATCGCCCACAGCGCCGGCATGTTGTTGAAGTTCACCATCCATGCACCGGCTTCACGCGCCACTTCTTTGGTCAGCGGGTTAGACGGGCCGGTGTGATCCAGTACCGATTTCACCACATAACCATCGATGCCGTAGTAAACCCAAACGCCTGCCAGTGCGAAGCACACCAGCGTGACCAGCGCCGCCACCATAGAGACGTTGCGAGTACGCAGGTGCAGTTCACCGACGGTACGCATTTGCAGATACGTTGCACCCTGAGTCAGGATCATCGCGGCGCTAACAATACCGGCCAGCAGGCCAAACGGGTTCAGCAGTTGGAAGAAATTGCCGGTGTAGTACAGACGCATATATTCATCGACATGGAACGGCACGCCCTGCAGCAGGTTACCGAACGCCACGCCAATGACCAGCGGTGGCACAAAGCTACCGATGAAAATGCCCCAGTCCCACATGTTACGCCAGCGGGTGTCTTCAATCTTCGAGCGGTAGTCAAAACCAACCGGACGGAAGAACAAAGAAGCCAGCACCAGAATCATCGCCACGTAGAAGCCAGAGAAGGCCGCCGCATAGACCATCGGCCATGCAGCAAACAGCGCGCCGCCGGCGGTGATGAGCCATACCTGGTTACCGTCCCAATGTGGTGCGATGGAGTTAATCATAATTCGACGCTCGGTGTCGTTACGACCGAGGAACCGGGTGAGCATGCCCACCCCCATGTCGAAGCCATCGGCGACAGCAAAACCAATCAGCAGGATACCGATCAGCAGCCACCAGATAAAACGCAATACTTCATAATCGATCATTTGACGACTCCTGTCTTAGCGTGCCGGCTGAGTAGTCGCGGTAGACTGCTCATAGTGGTAACGACCGGTTTTCAGGCTGCTTGGGCCACGGCGGGCAAATTTGAACATCAGGTACAGCTCCGCCACGAGGAACAGGGTGTACAGACCGCAAATCAGCAGCATCGAGAAGATCAGATCGCCCGGAGTCAGGCTGGAGTTGGCCACTGCCGTTGGCAGTACCTCACCAATCGCCCACGGCTGACGGCCATATTCAGCGACGAACCAGCCGGACTCAATGGCAATCCACGGCAGCGGGATCGCATACAGCGCGGTGCGCAGCAGCCATTTTTTCTCGCCGATCTTGTTACGAATAACGGTCCAGAAGGAAACCGCAATAATCGCCAGCATCAGGATGCCGCACGCCACCATGATACGGAAGGCGAAGTACAGCGGTGCAACGCGTGGGATCGAGTCTTTAGTAGCCTGGCTAATCTGCGCTTCCGTCGCGTCAGCAACGTTGTCGGTATAGCGTTTCAGCAGCAGACCGTAGCCCAGGTCTTTCTTAACGTTGTTGAACTCATCGCGAACGGTCTGGTCAGTCGAGCCACCGCGCAGCTGTTCCAGCAGCGAATAGGCTTTCATCCCGTTACGAATACGCTCTTCGTGCTGCACCATCAGATCTTTCAGGCCGGTCACCTGCTTATCAACCGAACGGGTAGCAATGATGCCCAGCGCGTAAGGGATCTGAATCGCAAAGTGGTTTTCCTGCGCATCCTGGTCCGGAATACCAAACAGGGTGAAGGCTGCCGGAGCCGGCTGCGTTTCCCATTCGGCTTCAATCGCGGCCAGTTTGGTTTTCTGTACGTCACCCATTTCGTAGCCGGATTCATCACCCAGAACGATAACGGAGAGGATAGCCGCCATGCCGAAGCTCGCTGCAATCGCGAACGAACGTTTCGCAAAGGCGAAATCACGGCCACGCAGCATATAGTAGGAGCTGATACCAAGAACGAACATCGCGCCGCAAACGTAGCCAGATGCCACGGTGTGGACGAATTTAACCTGCGCAACCGGGTTGAGGACCAGCTCAGAGAAGCTGACCATCTCCATACGCATGGTTTCAAAGTTGAAATCGGAAGCGATTGGGTTTTGCATCCAGCCGTTCGCTACCAGAATCCACAGTGCGGAGAGGTTGGAGCCAAGCGCCACCAGCCAGGTGACAGCCATGTGCTGGACTTTACCCAGACGATCCCAACCGAAGAAGAACAGACCTACAAAGGTAGATTCGAGGAAGAAGGCCATCAGACCTTCGATGGCCAGTGGCGCACCGAAGATATCACCCACGTAGTGGGAATAGTATGACCAGTTTGTCCCGAACTGGAACTCCATCGTCAGACCGGTAGCCACACCCAGCGCAAAGTTGATACCAAACAACTTGCCCCAGAACTTGGTCATATCTTTATAAATCTGTTTGCCGGAAAGGACGTAAACCGTTTCCATGATTGCCAGCAGGAACGCCATACCCAGCGTCAGCGGAACAAACAGGAAGTGGTACATCGCGGTCAAGGCAAACTGTAAGCGCGACAGTTCGACTATATCTAACATCATGACTCCTTGCTCATCGCATGAAGACTCCGAGATTGAACCCGTTATCAGGATTCAAACACATGCCCCAATACAAATTTATTTGTCCCCTTCCCTACTGCCACCCCTTGCGGAAACAGGAAACAGCAATAAGTGAAAGTTACAAACGTGTTAATAAAAAACTCAATTGATCCCTAAAATATATTACGCTGTAAAACCCTTACAATAAACAGGTTTTTATTGGATAAGTTTTACGTTTTTCGACAGTGATCAATTTATAGCGAATCAGGTAGGTTTCAGCCAATTTGATCCACGACAATTTAACGGTTTTGGCAAGTTATATCCAGTCATTACATATTGATTTAAATCAACTTAACGCAATATTGTTAATTATGTTTTTAATTAAGACTCATGGTAAATTTAATGTTAATGGCGTGTTTTCTAATTTACATTGACGGTTATCAAGTAAGGGGAAACCTGGAGAGAAGGTAATTGAATTTAACTATTGGCAGGATCAATAACGAGGAAAGCCCCGTATAGTTTAAAGTAGACCGTCCGTCATTTTTTTCCAGCGCAAATCCTATCGCCGCTTAAAGCAACATTTCATTAACCAATAGAATTATTAAATTAACATTCGCCGCGATGGCTGTAGAGAACCGCCTCGTCGGGATGGGAATTCCTCGTTAACTGAATGCGCGAATAATGAACGGTTAACTATCGCGACAGTGCACTCTGCTACTGAGTAACGAGCCGGGCGTGGCTGGGAAAGGAACGGTAGGTAAATCATCCCTACACCGCTATTGTCCAATGTGATGTGCAGCGTAGCCCCCAACAACGCCGATAATGCTGGCGTTGTTGGGGCTCGGTTATTTCAACTTAAGGCTAAAGGTCCGCGATTGCCCTGGACGGAATACACCAGCAATCCCCTGCGAATTCGCCTGTTCGGAGTACGGCACTTCGTCCATACCCGTTTCCCGACACTGCACCACTTCACGGCTAAACGACACTGCCGCTTCACTGCCAATGGATTCTGAAGGGTTATACAAACGCAGGATGAGTTCGTCGCGGTCCTCCGATTTTTTCAGTGCGCTCAGCTGGCAGCCAACCGGCGACATACTCAATAGACTAAAGCTTGTCGGGGAGGTCACCCCGGCTTTATTGAGTTTCATCGCATCCCAGGGAATTTTGTTATAGCACTGAATTGGCGTAAGCCAGGAGCGCGCCTGTTGCGCAAGTCCCACGCTCAGCGGCGATCCGCTGTAGCTGAATAAGCTGAATCGGCCATGCAGCGCACCGCGCATCTGGGAATCAGGCACCCTCATTTTAATCCCCGAAGGCCGCCCCGGACGTAATAGCAGATCTTCTTTGCCGAGTAAGCCCACGCCGCGCAGCAGCGTCAGCGCAAAGGTCTTTCTCTCCTCCCCCAGCACTTCAAACTCTCGCAGCCCTTCACTGAACACTGCCAAACCGTTGCGCCCTTCCTGCAGCGCGGCGTAATTCAGCAGATTCCAGACAGGAACCGGGGCTTCTTTCCAGCCCTCTTCCTGCCAATGCGCCATTGCTTCATCCTGGACAGATCGTGAGATTGTCCCAAACTGCGTGTCAGCCAATACCGTTGATGTGGTGAATGGCGTCGGGATCAGCACCCGTACCCGATGGTCATCCGCTTGGTTATCGAGATGAACATCGACATCAATACGCCGACTGTTGTGGCTCAGCGTAACGACAATTTCAACGCCCAGCTCCCCGTCACGTTGCCGAGCGGCGCGCGATCGCAGATTCGCCGGCACCGCCATCCGGTAGCGAATGATAGCCCGGCTTTGCCAGGCTTCATGGATCACCTCGTGTTCAAAATCTGTTCCTGCTGAAGTGAGCAGCCACTCTTCCCGTGATGGCGAGTAGTCGTATTCATCACCGTCGTCTGCGCTCTCTTCTATCTCCAGTACCCGGGAGTAAATCACCCCAGAGTCCTTATCTCGCAGGCGAAGCGTGCCATCATCATTGAGATCAATCTGCCAGAAAGCATTTTCCAGTAGCGCCGTCGTAGCGGAGACTGGCATTGCCAGCTGACCGGTCACGTACGGTTCGATGTACAAGGTGCGATACCCCATCGACGGCAGTATCTGGTTCACTTGAATGTCGAACTCCATGAAGGGTTCGTAATTACCGTAATGCACAATTTGCCGGTCAATCAGTCCAGGATCCAATTCACGGGCGCTGCGGATAAAGTAAGGAATATCGTTGCCCTTATCATCCAGCAAACGGAACTGGCCAGCGCGCAGACGAATTGTTGTGTTAATCACCTCTTCACGCGGCCACGGCATCAGATTAAACATCACCAGTTTGTCTTGTGCGCTTTGCGGCATATTGTCGACAATTTTACGCAGATAAAAACGAATCAGGCTGTCGGCCATATCCTCAGCCAGCGCAAAGCGTGAGACGATTTCCCGGTGCACCTTATCGCTGCAGCAGCAGCCAATACTGTCATGCGCGTGGTTTTTGAGGATCTCTTTCCACATTTTCTCCAGTAAACCGTGGTGGTATTCGAAACCTAATGTCCAGGCAAGCGTCGCCAGCGGCTCCAGCAGATTGACAATCTTATTTTCAATACGCGCGTGGGCGATTTTGATGTCCATCCGCGTGGAGCCTATCGTGCGGTGCACGCGCATATATTTGCCATCAATAAACTCACCGCGCAGCGTCGCGAGCGCATCGCGGTGTTGCTCAATGGCCGCAAATACCTCTTCAAATCGGCTCATCACAAACTGGCGCTGCGGGTAGATTTCGCGCAACTTGGCCATTACCGCGAAAATATTTTGCTGGAGCGGCATCTGGTCATGACCATTAGGCAGCAAAATCTCTTTAGTGACCGATGCTTTTTCCAGCACGTCAAAATAGCCATCGAGTCTTTTGCGCAGGCCGGCTTCATCCTCCGGTAAGTACTTACCAATCGCGTAGCCCAACGGTAGCACCTGTGCGGCAACTTCACTGCCATCCTGACTCTGCCATAAGAACTCTGTTTTATCGGTGCCATGACGTTCAGAGCAGCCGCGCCAGAAGATAGTCCGCGTGATCCCAAAACCGTTGTAAATATGCGGCAGTTGTCCGGACATCCCGAATGAGTCAGGCAGATAACCTATTTTCATCGGTTCACCCAATGTCAGACAGTCGCGGATGCCGTACATCAGGTTACGCACTATCGACTCGGCGGAGACAATCGTGGTATCCGTTTGCGTATACCACGGCCCGATAATCAACTTCCCGGCTTCTACCAGCGCTTTCACCCGCGGGCGGCTTTCAGGTTTTACGGCGAAGTAATCTTCAAGAACAGCCGTTTGCCCATCAAGAACGTAATATTTGTACTCATCATCCTGCTCAAGGCGAGCGAGGATTTCCTCCATGTTATTAACCAATAAAATACGCGACTCTTCGGTGGTGAAATACCACTCACGGTCCCAGTGCATATGTGGCGTAATGTGAACGCGAGATACTGCTTTCATCTTCGGTTTCCTGTTAAGTAAGTGCTTACGGCATCACGCTATCTGTGGTGTATTTCCCCTGTCTGACCGCCTGACGACGCCAGACCAACAGCACCGCAGTAGAGACCATTGTTCCCACCAGCGCCGCGCCAAACCAACCTGCCGCCGCGACAAACGCGCCATGCCCGGCATCCTGCAGCAAAAAGAGCGAGAAAATACCGGCCCCCGGCGTGGATAAGCCAATGCCCATCGCGCCAACGATCGCGCCCGTCAGCATTGAGCCCAGCACAAAGGAGCCGATAACCCGCAAGGGATCTTCAATCGCCATAGGAATCGCCCCTTCGGTGATCCCGGCCAGCCCGAGTAGCCAGGTTGATTTGCCGGTCTCAATCTCAAACTGCTTGAATAACTGGGGTGCCAGCGAAGTGGAAGCCGTGACGGTAAAAGCCGACACCATTTTGACGGAGGCAAAAATGGCATAAGGTCCATACACACCGTTAGCCATCGCCCCAAGGCAGAACGCATATGCGGCTTTATTGACGGGACCGCCTAAATCAAACGAACACATAAAGCCGAGGATAGCGCCGAGCAGCAGCGCGTTTGCGCCGGATAATCCGTTAAGCCAAGCGGTCAGGGAGTTATTCACCCAGGCAACCGGCTCTCCAATGACAAACAGCATCAGGCTGCCGGCCACTAACGTTCCAATAACCGGGTAGAGGTAAAACGTTAAAAAACCGTTGAATTTACTGCTTAGGCGGAGATGGTTTTTCACCCACCGCATCAGATAGCCGGCAATCAAACCGCCCGCGACGCCGCCAAGAAAACCGGAGCCAATCAGGTTTGCGGCTAAACCGGCTGCAAACCCTGGGGCCAATGCCGGCTTGTCCGCCAACGAGTACGCCGTATACGCCGACAGCACAGGAACCATGAGCGTACCCAGCATTCCGCCACCCAGTTGGCGATACATCCAAAGCCATGATTTCTCCAGGCTATAGACCTCCTGAAGACCGAAAATATGCGCGATTAAGACCGCTACCGCCAGTACGGTACCACCGGCCACAATCAGTGGGACGGCAAATGAAATCCCGCTCAGCAATGCCTGCTTTAAATCGGCTTTTAGCCCTTTCTTCACCTCAACCGGCGCCGCGCTAATCCGCGGTCCTGTCGCGG
This sequence comes from Kluyvera cryocrescens NBRC 102467, assembly GCF_001571285.1. Classification (GTDB taxonomy): domain Bacteria; phylum Pseudomonadota; class Gammaproteobacteria; order Enterobacterales; family Enterobacteriaceae; genus Kluyvera; species Kluyvera cryocrescens. The sequence continues at coordinate 14,161 of NZ_BCTM01000019.1, forward strand.
GCTCAAGGGCGAGCGCTTGTTGTATGAGCGCCTTTGCATGACGCAGCGGTTCAGCAACCGGAACGGTTATCGCTGGAATACCGTGAAAACGCTCACGCTCTTTAATGGCCACCTCAGCGGCGAAAATGCAGGCGTGCGCCTCGTTAAGCTGCTGGGCCGTCAAACGCCCTTCAATGCCGTTCGCCCCCTGCTTTTCGACCACCACATTCACTCCTAGCTGCCTGCCCGCTTTCTCCAGATACTCGGCGGCCATATAGGTATGCGCGATGCCGGCGGGGCATGCGGTCACACAGACAATTGTCGGTGCGTTGTCCGCCACGACCTCGTGTTGCACCGCAGGTTTATTGTCCAGGGCAGCCAGCACCTCCTCCGCGCTTGCTGCGGCCATCACCCGCGCGCGTAGGTCATCGTCAGCCAGACGTGTCGTCAATTCAGTAAGGATCTGGATATGCGTGGAACCGGCCTCATCCGGAGGGATCGCCAGTAAAAAGATCAGTTCAACGGGCTCCGGCCCGTCGATCCCCTCCCAGGCCAGCGGCTCCCCTAAGGTAGCAACGGCAAAAGCGGCCTCTTTAACCGCAGACGTTTTGCCATGTGGCACCGCCAGCCCCTCGCCGAGCGCCGTTGGCCCTAGGGACTCCCGGTGAAAAACTTCCGCCAGATAGGCATCGGTATCCGTAATTTTGCCTAATTCAGCCAGCCGCTGAGCAAGCTGGCGAATGGCATCATCCCGATCAATGAATCGCGCATGCAAACAGACCGCACGAGGGTGGGACAGAGTCGTCAGGTTCATCATGATCCTCAGGAGGTATCGTTATTGTGTGTCGGGATTCTGCCAGACAATACAATACCTTTATGTGATCACTTTCACTAACGATGATTATTTGTATTAAATTTGTATTGTTTACTAATTGGCGGATGTCGGCATAATTCATCTTACATATCTGAGATTCATGCCTACAAAAGTGAACGAAATGAGCAAAAAACCGATGTACCGCCAGATCGCAGAGGCCTTACGCGAGCAGATTACTAAAGGGGAACTGAAGCCTGGCGACGCCCTTCCCACCGAATCAGCGCTCCAGGCGGCTTATCACGTTAGCCGCGTCACCGTGCGGCAGGCGCTAAAATCGCTGACAGAACAAGATATTATCGAAAGCATTCAGGGCAGCGGCTGGTACGTAAAAGAAGAGCGCGTCAATTATGATATTTACCAGCTCACCAGCTTTTATGAAAAGCTGGCCGACCGGCATGTCGAGACGCACAGTGAAGTGAAAGTGTTTGAAGTGATCCCGGCCAGGAAAGAGCTTGCCGAGCAGTTGCAGATCGCCGAAACCGATAAAGTCTGGCATATCAAACGAGTGCGCTTTATTAAACAAAAAGCGGTCACGCTAGAAGAGACCTGGATGCCCCTCGCACTTTTCCCCGATCTCACCTGGGAAGTGATGGAGAATTCGAAATATCACTTTATTGAGCAGATCAAAAAGATGGTGATCGAACGCAGCGAGCAGGAGCTGATCCCGGTGATCCCCAATGCGGAAACCGTTGAGTTACTGGGTATCGCCGCGGACAAACCGGTGCTGGAAAAGATATCACGAGGCTTTCTCCAGGACGGTCGCGTGTTTGAATATAGTCGTAACACCTTCAAAAGCGATGACTACAAATTTACGCTCGTGGCAAAGCGTCGCCATTAAAAAAGGCCGCCCAGGGGCGGCCAACCATGTCGAAACTAGACACATAAGGCCTCCTCTTTCCCTGTATGCGCGGGAATTCGCTGAGGAGGCAGAGAGGATTACTTAATAACGGATTTCAGCGCTTCACCGATGTCGGCCAGGCTGCGAACGGTTTTCACGCCAGCGGCTTCCAGTGCGGCAAACTTCTCGTCTGCTGTACCTTTACCACCTGCGATGATGGCACCTGCGTGGCCCATACGCTTGCCTTTCGGCGCGGTCACACCCGCGATGTAGCCAACCACTGGCTTGGTCACGTGATCTTTAATGTAAGCAGCCGCTTCTTCTTCTGCACTACCGCCGATCTCACCGATCATCACGATAGCTTCAGTCTGCGGATCTTCCTGGAACAGCTTCAGGATATCGATGAAGTTAGAGCCAGGGATCGGGTCACCGCCGATACCTACACAGGTAGACTGGCCGAAACCGTAGTCAGTAGTCTGCTTAACCGCTTCATAGGTCAGAGTACCGGAACGGGAAACGATGCCAACTTTACCCGGCTTGTGAATGTGACCCGGCATGATACCGATTTTGCATTCGCCTGGGGTGATAACGCCTGGGCAGTTAGGGCCGATCATGCGAACGCCCGCTTCGTCCAGTTTCACCTTCACGGTCAGCATATCCAGAGTTGGGATGCCTTCGGTGATGGTGATAATCAGTTTGATGCCTGCATCGATAGCTTCCAGAATGGAGTCTTTGCAGAACGGAGCCGGAACGTAGATAACGGTCGCGGTGGCGCCGGTCGCTTCGACCGCTTCACGCACGGTGTTGAACACCGGCAGACCCAGATGCTCAGTACCGCCTTTACCTGGCGTTACACCGCCAACCATCTGCGTACCGTAAGCAATTGCCTGTTCAGAGTGGAAAGAACCCTGGCTACCGGTAAAGCCCTGACAGATAACCTTGGTGTTTTTATCGATTAAAATGGACATTATTTCCCCTCCACTGCGGCAACAACCTGCTGTGCTGCGTCCGTCAGACTTTTCGCTGCAATAATATTCAGGCCGCTGTCAGCCAGTTTTTTCGCGCCGAGTTCGGCGTTGTTGCCTTCCAGACGAACGACAACCGGGACGTTAACGCCCACTTCTGCTACCGCGCCGATGATACCGTCAGCGATCAGGTCGCAACGAACGATACCGCCGAAGATGTTCACCAGAACCGCTTTCACATTGTCATCAGACAGGATAATTTTGAACGCTTCGGTGACGCGCTCTTTGGTTGCGCCGCCGCCAACGTCTAAGAAGTTAGCCGGTTCGCCGCCGTGCAGTTTAACGATATCCATGGTGCCCATTGCCAGGCCCGCACCGTTCACCATACAGCCGATGTTACCGTCCAGCGCAACGTAGTTCAGTTCCCACTGTGCCGCCTGCGCTTCACGTGGATCTTCCTGAGACTGGTCGCGCATTTCGCGCAGGTCAGCCTGGCGGAACAGCGCGTTGCCGTCAGCACCCAGTTTGCCATCGAGGCAGATCAGGTCGCCCTGCTTGGTCACAACCAGCGGGTTGATTTCAATCAGCGCCAGATCGCGCTCAAGGAAAATGGTCGCCAGACCCATGAAAATTTTGGTGAACTGCTGAACCTGTTTACCTTCCAGACCCAGTTTGAACGCCAGTTCACGACCCTGGTAAGGCATAGGGCCCGCCAGCGGATCCAGCGCAACTTTGTGGATCAGGTGTGGGGTTTCTTCCGCCACTTTTTCGATTTCCACGCCGCCTTCAGTAGACGCCATGAACACCACGCGACGGGAGCTACGGTCAACAACCGCGCCCAGGTACAGTTCTTTACCGATATCGGTCGCTGCTTCAACCAGAATCTGGTTAACCGGCTGGCCGTGTGCGTCCGTCTGATAGGTCACCAGACGTTTGCCCAGCCAATGCTCAGCAAACGCGCGGATATCTTCTTTCGAGTTGACGACTTTCACACCGCCCGCTTTACCGCGGCCACCAGCGTGAACCTGACATTTCACTACCCACGGGCCAGCGCCGATTTTTGAAGCGGCTTCTTCTGCTTCGCGCGGAGTAGTACAGGCATAACCCACCGGAGCCGGTAAGCCATAGCGGGCAAAGAGTTGTTTTGCCTGGTATTCATGTAAGTTCATGTGTTCTATCCATCCTATAAAATGTTATTGAGTTGTGGTCTGGATCTTCAGTTCTGCATAGCACTTTGCGAACCCTCTCCCCGCGCGGGGAAAGGGCCGCCAACATCACTACACGTCCAGCAGCAGACGTGTCGGATCTTCCAGCAACTCTTTAATTGCCACCAGGAAGCCTACGGATTCGCGTCCATCGATCAGACGGTGGTCATAGGACAACGCAAGGTACATCATTGGCAGAATTTCAACTTTGCCATCCACCGCCATCGGGCGATCTTTAATGGCATGCATACCCAGAATCGCGCTCTGAGGCGGGTTGATAATCGGGGTAGACATCAGGGAGCCGAAAACACCGCCGTTGGTAATAGTGAAGTTACCGCCGGTCAGGTCTTCTACGGTCAGTTTGCCGTCGCGGCCTTTCAGCGCCAGCGTCTTGATGTTCTTCTCAATGTCAGCCATGCCGAGGGCATCAACATCACGCAGAACTGGGGTCACCAGGCCACGTGGCGTAGAAACGGCCATGCTCACGTCGAAGTAGTTGTGGTACACCACATCATCGCCATCGATAGAAGCGTTCACTTCCGGATAGCGTTTCAGCGCTTCAACCACTGCCTTCACATAGAAGGACATAAAGCCCAGACGGATGCCGTGACGTTTTTCAAACGCGTCACCGTACTGCTTACGCAGATCCATGATTGGCTTCATGTTGACTTCGTTGAAGGTCGTCAGCATGGCAGTAGAGTTTTTCGCTTCCAGCAGACGCTCGGCAACGCGCTTACGCAGACGCGTCATCGGTACACGCTTCTCGGAACGACCCGCCAGCGGTGCAACCGGTGCAGCAGCGGCTGCAGCCGGAGCTGGTGCGGCTTTCGCCGGCGCTTTCGCCAGATGTTTTTCAACGTCTTCGCGAGTCAGACGGCCACCAACGCCAGAGCCTTTAATGGCGCTGGCATCAAGGTTGTGCTCAGCCAGCAGGCGACGAATCGCAGGGCTCAGAGCATCGTTAGACTGTTCTTCCAGAGAAGCCTGCTGGCGCTGAGCCGGAGTAGACTCTTTAGCTTCAGACTTCGCGCTGGTCTCTTTACCGGCGCTGTTGCCTTCGCGCAGGCGACCCAGGATCTGACGAGAGGTCACGGTGGTGCCTTCATCTTCCAGAACGGCATCCAGAATGCCATCCGCCGACGCCGGTACTTCCAGTACCACTTTGTCAGTTTCGATTTCTACCAGCACTTCATCACGAACTACCGCATCGCCGGGTTTTTTATGCCAGGTTGCCACGGTAGCATCTGCTACGGATTCAGGCAGGTCGGGAACCAGAATATCTACGCTACTCATTTTGTATCCTTAATTAATCGACGTTCAGCGCGTCATTGACCAGATCTTGTTGTTGCTTCTGGTGAACAGACATATACCCTACCGCCGGCGAGGCGGAGGCTGGGCGACCTGCGTAACGCAGAGCGGCCCCAAATGGAATCACATCACGGAAATGATGCTGGCTGCAGTACCATGCACCCTGGTTAAGGGGCTCTTCCTGACACCAGACGAAATCATGTACGTGAGCAAATGGTTTCAATGCATCCTGTACTGCCTGGTGCGGGAACGGATACAGCTGTTCGATACGCACAATGGCAACATCTTTCTGGTCGTTTTTACGACGTTGTTCCAGCAGGTCGTAGTACACCTTGCCTGAACACAGTACCACGCGTTTCACGCCCTGCGGATCCAGCTCATCGATCTCGCCGATGGCCGGCATGAAGGTGCCGTTTGCCAGTTCGTCGAGCGTTGAGACCGCCAGCGGGTGACGCAGCAGCGATTTCGGTGACATGACCACCAGCGGACGGCGCATCCCGCGCAGCGCCTGACGACGCAGCATGTGATAAACCTGAGCCGGAGTCGACGGCACGCAAACCTGCATGTTCTGCTGAGCGCAAAGCTGCAGATAACGTTCCAGACGCGCGGAGGAGTGCTCCGGACCCTGCCCTTCATAACCGTGTGGCAGCAGCATCACCAGACCGCACATACGGCCCCATTTCTGCTCACCGGAAGAGATGAACTGGTCAATAACAACCTGAGCGCCGTTGGCGAAGTCGCCGAACTGGGCTTCCCAGATGGTCAGCGTGCGCGGCTCAGCGGTCGCGTAACCGTATTCAAATGCCAGCACCGCTTCTTCAGACAGTACGGAGTCCCAGACCTTAAAGTCGCCCTGGCCGTTATGCACGTGCTGCAGCGGCGTGTAGGTCGAACCGTTAGACTGGTTATGGATAACCGCGTGACGGTGGAAGAAGGTCCCGCGACCGGCATCTTCGCCTGACAGACGAACCGGAACGCCCTCGTCCACCAGCGTGGCGTAGGCCAGGTTTTCTGCACCACCCCAATCGAACAGCTTCTCACCGGCGGCCATCGCCTGGCGGTCACCGTAGATTTTCGCTACGCGAGACTGCATTTCAATGGCGTCAGGCACGGTGCTGATACGGTTAGCCAACTCCTGCAGGCGCTTCATGTCAACCTTGTTCGGGTAGCTTTCGTCCCATTCATGGTTGAGGTATGGAGACCAGGTGAAGGAATGCATGTTCATTGGACGCCACTCTTTCACCACGCATTCGCCCGCGTCCAGCGCGTCGCGATACAGGTTAACCATCTCGGTGGCATCTTCCAGCGTCGCCACTTTGTCGGCTTCCAGCTTGTCAGCATAGATTTTGCGCGGAGTAGGATGCTTTTTGATTTTCTGGTACATCAGCGGCTGGGTTGCGCTTGGCTCGTCGGCTTCGTTGTGGCCGTGACGACGGTAGCAAACCAGATCGATGAACACATCGCGTTTAAAGGTATTACGGAAGTCCAGCGCCAGGCGGGTCACGAAAGCAACGGCTTCCGGGTCATCCGCGTTAACGTGGAAAATCGGCGCCATTACCATCTTACCGATATCAGTACAGTATGGCGTTGAGCGTGCATCCAGTGGGTTCGAGGTGGTGAAGCCCACCTGGTTGTTGATAACGATACGCACGGTACCGCCCACTTCATAACCACGCGCTTTGGACATGTTCAGGGTTTCCTGAACCACGCCCTGCCCGGTCACTGCAGCGTCACCATGAATGGTGATTGGCAGAACCTGGTTGATGCTCGGCTCATCCAAACGATCCAGACGCGCACGAACGGAACCAATAACCACTGGGCTTACAATTTCGAGGTGCGATGGGTTAAACGCCAGCGCCAGGTGAACCAGGCCACCCTCGGTTTCGATATCCGAAGAGAAGCCCATGTGGTACTTCACGTCACCGGTGCCGAGGTGTTCTTTATGCTTACCGGAGAATTCGTCGAACAGTTCCTGAGGCTGTTTACCCAGCACGTTAATCAGTACGTTCAGACGACCGCGGTGCGCCATACCCAGCACCACTTCACGCGTGCCGCTCTTACCCGCATGGCGGATCATCTCTTTGAGCATTGGCACCAGCGCATCGCCGCCTTCCAGCGAGAAGCGTTTCGCACCCGGGAATTTCGCGCCCAGGTAACGTTCTAGCCCTTCGGCCGCGGTCAGTTCGCTCAGGAAACGCGTTTTTTCTTCTGCGCTAAAGGTGGCATGGCCCGCTTCAAAACGCTGCTGAATCCAACGTTTTTCTTCGGTGTTGGTAATGTGCATGTATTCTGCGCCGATGTGACCACAGTAGGTCTGTTTCAGCGCGTCAATCAGCTCACCGAGCTTCATCGTCTCTTTGCCGATAGCAAAAGAACCGACGTTAAAGCTCTCCTGGAAGTCAGCTTCAGTCAGATCGTGGAAAGCGGGGTCTAAATCAGCCACTTTATCCTGCTGCCACAGTCCCAGCGGATCGAGGATCGCATGCTGGTGACCACGGAAGCGATATGCGTTGATAAGCTGCAGGACTTTAACCTGCTTCGCATTCGTATCAGGGTCGGAAACGGAAGAAGAGTAACGCGAGGCGTCCTTCGCCAGACGACGGAAATAATCACGCGTTGTGGAATGGAGTTGATCCGGTTTGACTCCGGTACCAGGTAACTGCTGGAACGTCGAACGCCAGTTAGCGTCTACCGAGTCAGGATCGGTTAAGAAGTCTTCATAGAGCTGTTCTATCCAGCTCTGGTTTGAGCCAGAGAGGTAAGAAGAGTCCAACCAGGCTTTCAAAGCGCTGTTCTGCATCGTGATCCCTTAAGCATTTTTATGCTTACTTCGCCGTGGATACTACCACGCACACCGCTGTGCGTGCCGGGGTTCACCTGTTGCGGACTGTCGTGTCATCTGCGTCCGCTAAGGAACCTTTAAAAACTGTCTAATAATCTTCGTCGTTCTGGCTGCGGCTTGTCGCGCTACAAACGTCTCGATTATTGCTCTCTAATTCATGGCAGTTTTTAGAGGTTTCCTGCATAGCCGGGGAATCGCTTCCCCGGCAACCACTTCTACTTACGCACTACGTTGCAGCAGCATCGACTTAATATGGCCGATGGCACGCGTCGGGTTCAGCCCCTTAGGACATACACTGACGCAGTTCATGATGCTGTGGCAGCGGAATACGCTGAAAGCGTCACTCAGCCCTTCCAGACGGCTTTCGGTTTCGGTATCGCGGCTGTCAATCAGGAAGCGATACGCGGCCAACAAGCCTGCCGGTCCGACGAACTTATCCGGGTTCCACCAGAACGACGGACAAGAAGTAGAACAACATGCGCAAAGAATACACTCGTACAGACCATCGAGCTTCTCACGCTGCTCCGGCATCTGCAGATGCTCACGAGCCGGAGGATTTTGCCCATTATTCAATAAGTAAGGCTTAATCTTCTCATATTGTGCATAGAATTGCCCCATGTCTACCACCAAATCGCGGATAACAGGCAGACCTGGCAGCGGACGGATAACAATTTTCTTGCCCGGCTGATTCAGCGCGGAGATCGGCGTGATGCACGCCAGACCATTTTTGCCGTTCATGTTCAGGCCATCGGAGCCACAAACCCCTTCACGGCAGGAACGACGGAACGACAGAGACGGATCTTTTTCTTTCAGCTGGATCAACGCATCCAGCAGCATCATGTCGCGACCTTCTTCCGCTTCGAGGGTGTAATCCTGCATACGCGGAGCATCGTCGACATCCGGGTTATAACGATAAACTGAAAACTCGAGTTTCATATTCCTGTCTCCGCATTAGTAAGTACGAATCTTCGGCGGGAATGCCGGACGCAGTTTCGGTTCCATATTGACGCTACGACGCGTCATGGATTCCGACTCTGGCAGATACAGGGAATGGCACAGCCAGTTTTCATCATCACGGTCCGGGAAGTCGAAGCGACTATGCGCGCCACGGCTTTCGGTACGGAAGTTCGCAGACACCGCGGTGGCGTAAGCAGTTTCCATCAGGTTATCCAGCTCCAGGCACTCAACGCGCTGGGTGTTGAACTCGCTGGATGTGTCATCCAGACGGGCATTTTTCAGACGCTCGCGAATCGCTTTCAACTGCTCAAGCCCTTTCGCCATCGCATCACCTTCACGGAATACCGAGAAGTTATGCTGCATACATTCCTGCAGCGCTTTGCGAATTTCGACCGGGTCTTCGCCGTCACGGTTACCGTTCCAGCGGTTCAGACGTTCCAGAGAAGCGTCAATTTCTTCTTCGGTGGCGTCACGCAGTACGCCCTGTTCAGCGATAGATTCCTGCAGATGCAGACCCACCGCACGACCGAAGACCACCAGATCCAGCAGCGAGTTGCCGCCCAGACGGTTCGCACCGTGTACCGATACGCAGGCGATTTCGCCCACTGCGAACAGCCCCGGAATCACCACGTCTTCACCCTGCTCGTTCACGGTCAGTGCCTGGCCGCTCACTTTGGTCGGAATACCGCCCATCATGTAGTGGCAGGTTGGGATAACCGGAATTGGCTCTTTCACTGGGTCAACGTGCGCAAAGGTGCGGGAAAGTTCGAGGATACCCGGCAGACGGGACTCGAGAACTTCTTTACCCAGGTGGTCAAGCTTCAGCTTCGCATGCGGGCCCCATGGGCCATCGCAACCGCGGCCTTCACGGATTTCGATCATGATGGAACGCGCCACCACGTCACGGCCCGCCAGGTCTTTCGCATTCGGGGCATAACGCTCCATAAAGCGTTCGCCGTGTTTGTTCAGCAGGTAGCCACCTTCACCACGACAGCCTTCTGTTACCAGAACACCCGCGCCGGCGATCCCGGTTGGGTGGAACTGCCACATTTCCATATCCTGCACCGGCACACCAGCGCGGATAGCCATACCTACGCCGTCACCGGTGTTGATGTGGGCGTTGGTAGTGGACTGATAAATACGGCCAGCACCGCCGGTTGCCAGCACGGTTGCGCGGGCTTTGAAGTAAACCACTTCGCCGGTTTCGATACACAGCGCAGTACAACCTACGACCGCGCCATCGGCGTTTTTCACCAGATCCAGCGCATACCACTCGGAGAAGATCGTGGTGTGGTTTTTCAGGTTTTGCTGATACAGGGTGTGCAACAGCGCGTGGCCGGTACGGTCAGCTGCCGCTGCGGTACGTGCCGCCTGCTCGCCGCCGAAGTTCTTCGACTGGCCGCCAAACGGACGTTGATAGATGGTGCCATTGTCCAGACGGGAGAATGGCAGGCCCATATGGTCCAGTTCCAGAATCGCTTCCGGACCGGTTTTACACATATATTCGATAGCGTCCTGGTCACCGATGTAGTCCGACCCTTTTACGGTGTCGTACATGTGCCATTCCCAGTTATCTTCATGGGTATTACCGAGCGCGACGGTGATACCACCCTGCGCAGACACGGTATGGGAACGGGTCGGGAACACTTTAGACAGCAGCGCACAGCTCTGGCCGCTTTGGGAAATTTGCAGCGCCGCGCGCATACCTGCGCCACCGGCACCAATCACAACAGCATCAAATTCTCTGACTGGCAGTTTCATCACACACCCCACACCACAACAAATCCATAGATAACGTAAACCAGCAGCGCAACAACAATAACCAGTTGCAGCGTCAGGCGCAGAGCCAGAGGTTTAACGTAGTCGGTTAACACCTGCCACATGCCAATCCAGGCATGAATCAAGATCGAGAACAGGGCCAGCAAGGTGAATACTTTGGTGAACGCAGAGGCAAAGAAACCACTCCAGACTTCCCACGTGACGTCCCCCGTTACCGCGAAGAAGCCAACCATGTAGATAATGTAGAGCGTCAGAACGATGGCGGTAGCGCGGACCAGGATGAAGTCATGTACGCCGTTGCGTCCTAATGCTGAGGCGTTGCTTACCATACGAGGACTCCTGCAAGAATTGAAAGCACGACAGTAATAACAAAAGAAATTTTCGCGGAGCGCTTACCGGCTTCGAGGGTTTCTTCCAGATAACCGAAATCCATTAACACATGACGGATACCGACCACGGCGTGATACGCCAGCGCCGTCAGGATGCCCCACATGATGAATTTGGCGAAGAAGCTGCCCATGATGGATGAAGCGGTTTGGAAGCCTTCCGGAGAAGAGAGACTGGTGCCCAGCAGCCACAGCAGAATACCGACCGCCACAAACGTGATCACACCGGATACGCGATGGAGAATGGACGCTATCGCTGTTATAGGGAACCGGATTGTTGTCAAATCCAGATTGACAGGTCTTTGTTTTTTCACATTTCTTATCATGAATAACGCCCACATGCTGTTCTTATTATTTCCTTCCTCCGGTCCGCAGGCGGGTCAAGCAGCGTCCTTTCTATAACTTCGCGTCATGTAAAAATCTGCTCACAGATGCTAAAACGACACGTTGCAACGCTGGGTGGCTCGGGATTGCAGGGTATTCCGGAGACCTGGCGGCAGTATAGGCCGTTCACAAAATCATTACAATTAACCTACATATAGTTTGTCCGGTTTTATGCAGAACAGTGATCATGCTCACGATTAAAACAATTTTTTAAAAATTAACCACGTGATTTGACAAATATTAAACATTATTGTTACAACCATTACCTGTAAAAGCATATAATGCTCAAAAGTTATGGGGTCACTCTTTCACCTGATAATAAGTTATGTAACAGTGTGATGGAGTTGACCTAACCTATCAGGACAGTTATTAGTGTTGTTCAGGTTTGAATCATCGGATTGCTAAGACCCTGATTTGCTGTTGTTTCACTGTAGATTAGACGTGCACCGTCAAGCGCCCTTTGCTCTGTACCCTTGCTTTATTTCTTCAACAGAGCCGTGAGCCAAATAACAAACAGGCAACGTCGAAATATGTTTTGAATTGCAAATCCGGCATCCAGCAGTCTTAAGCAAAAAGGCGCTAAGGAGACCGTAAATGGCTGATACTAAGGCAAAAATCACTGTAACCGGTGAAAATGCTATTGAACTTGATGTGCTAAAAGGTACGCTCGGTCAGGATGTTATTGATATCCGTAGTCTTGGTTCGAAAGGCATTTTTACATTTGACCCTGGTTTTACCTCCACCGCATCTTGTGAATCTAAAATCACTTTTATTGATGGTGATGAAGGGATCCTGTTGCACCGTGGCTTCCCGATTGACCAACTCGCCACCGAGTCTAACTACCTCGAAGTCTGCTACATCCTGCTGTACGGTGAAAAACCTTCTCAGGCTGAATTCGACGAGTTCACCACTACCGTCACTCGCCACACCATGATCCACGAGCAGATTACCCGTCTGTTCCACGCGTTCCGCCGCGACTCTCACCCAATGGCGGTGATGTGCGGTATTACCGGCGCACTGGCGGCGTTCTATCACGACTCGCTGGACGTGAATAACCCACGTCATCGTGAAATTGCCGCTTTCCGTCTGCTGTCAAAAATGCCAACCATGGCAGCGATGTGTTACAAATATTCTATCGGTCAGCCGTTCGTCTACCCACGTAACGACCTCTCCTATGCCGGTAACTTCCTGCGCATGATGTTTGCCACCCCTTGTGAAGAGTATGTGGTCAACCCTGTGCTGGAACGCGCTATGGACCGTATTCTGATCCTGCACGCTGACCACGAACAGAACGCATCAACCTCGACCGTTCGCACCGCGGGTTCTTCCGGCGCTAACCCATTCGCTTGTATCGCGGCCGGCATCGCTTCACTGTGGGGGCCTGCACACGGCGGCGCCAACGAAGCGGCACTGAAGATGCTCGAAGAGATCAGCTCCGTTAAGCACATCCCTGAATTTGTCCGCCGTGCGAAAGACAAGAATGATTCTTTCCGCCTGATGGGCTTTGGCCACCGCGTGTACAAGAACTACGACCCGCGCGCCACCGTGATGCGTGAAACCTGCCATGAAGTACTGCGTGAACTGGGTTCAAAAGACGATCTGCTGGAAGTGGCAATGGAGCTTGAGCACATCGCGCTGAACGATCCGTACTTTATCGAGAAGAAACTGTACCCGAACGTCGACTTCTACTCCGGTATCATCCTGAAAGCGATGGGCATTCCGTCTACCATGTTCACCGTGATCTTCGCGATGGCGCGTACCATTGGCTGGATTGCGCACTGGAATGAAATGCACACCGACGGCATGAAAATTGCGCGTCCTCGTCAGCTTTACACCGGCTACGAGCAGCGTGACTTCAAATCAGACCTCAAGAAATAAGCGAGAGTTTGAGAATAAAAAAAGCGCCTGCGGGCGCTTTTTTTATAGCCGGAGCCAGGCAAACTGGCTCATCAACTTAATGCTGGCAGCCAGGACACCAATAAAACGGACGCGAAGCAAGCAGGGTCCGCTCAATGCGTGTGCCGCATCGTTCACAAGGTTCGCCATCACGATGGAAAACCTTAAAGCGAAACAGTGCGCCGTGGTGTTTATTGTCATCCACCTGCCCACGCGTGTGATAGGACAGCCTTGGGATCTCCAGCAGCGCCTGCGCCAGCGCATCGAGCTGCGCATCACTTAGTTGTGACGCTTTATGGTCGCCGGTAAGCCCAACCTGCCAGAGGATCTCAACGCGTAAATAGTTACCAAGCCCGGCCAAAAATGCCTGATCCAAAAACAGCCCGGAGAACTGCCGGTTACAAAACTTCGTCGACAGCAGTCGCTCTTTAACTTTTCGTGGCGTTAGCGTCATATCGAGCACGTCAGGCCCCACGCGCAGTAAAAATGGATGCGTCTTCAGCTGTTCTGGCGTCAGCATTTCGATATCCGATGCGCTATACAACAGGATCGTGTTATCCGCCGTTTCGAGCTTTACCCGCAGAACTCGCCTGGTCTCTGGTGTATCCCCGGTCTTCACCACGCGCCAAACGCCGTACAGCTGATTATGGCTATACAACGTCAATCCCCCAGAAAAGTGGGTGAGCAGCGCTTTGCCACGCGTTTCAACCTGGGTGACGTGTTGCCCAATAAGCGCAGACGCATAGGTTTTTAATTCGGGAAAAGCGAACCAAACGTCGGTGAGCGGTTTGTTTTTGATAGCCACTTCCAGGCTGTCCGCTGCGCGGCGAATTTCCGGGCCTTCAGGCATGCTCGTGTCCTTAATCAGTCAAAACGCCAACTATCCTGAGCGCCTCAGCCGAGGTTAGCAAGCGTAATGATGCACGATCAGGTACGACAAACCGTAAACTCAAAGGTGCGAAATGGTGAGTTGTTATCCTCCAGCAATAGCTTTGCGCCCTGGAAGTGATTTTTGGCGACAAACGGCGTCCTCAATACGCCTAATGCCCCTTTCCAGGCACCGTTCCATTCCAGGTACATAATTAAATATGAAGCAGTTAACTGTTCCCATGAAGAAAACTGCTGTTGAATAAGATCACCAATGATATTAAGAAACCCTCTTGCTTCACGCTCATCAATATAACCAACTGAAAACCCTATTCGTGTCAACCATGAGGCTCTGACCAGATCAAAACCGGTTATTGGGCAAGTATCAACATTTTGAAACGGCAATCCCTGCTGCTGCAAAAAATCAATATATCGTTCCTTCGCCGCCACGGAGTTAAGGTAAAAGCGAGAAAAATCAATTGAATTATTTATCAATTTTCTAATGACTTTGCGTAGCTTGCGGTCATTATCAATATCCCACACTGTATTCATTAACAGCCGCGCTTCTTTTATATCTTCCTGATTCGTTAAATCCAGTTGTTCAAGTGAATTGATGTAGCTAATTGAGGTTGGGTAACGGCCCGTATCGCCAATCAGAAAGAGTGACTCTGCGCAGGCTGCACGTTGTTCACCGGCTGATTTCAGCGGATAGCAGGGTTGAGTATTATAAAGCTGACCAATGACAAACTCGTGGAGTTCTTTACTCCGGGACGACGCACACACATGAAGGACTAAAGAAAACGCCGCCCACGCCATGAGTCCCCACGTGAGAACATGAAATATAAAATGATTATTTATTAGATGGAATCGCGCCTGTGCAATGCCACCGATAATTAATATAACAATTGGCCACGCAATTTTACGCACCATAAACATCCATCCCTGGTTAATGTGAAGTAACAGCTAACCTCATGCCAGCCAATTCATACTCAACGAATGTAAGCACAACCGGCTCGACTACGCCAGCGGAGAGTTTTACGTCAATTTCAAATAGGAATAAATTAACTATTTAAAAGATATATACCGACACGAAACATATAAAAAATGAATAACGCGAGAAGCTTAATTGATTCTGCTTCTCGCGTTATTATGCCTGAACGATAATGCCCTGAGCGGCGAACGCCGCACGCAGACGCCGCGCAAAGGCCAGCGCATGTTCACCGTCACCATGCAAACAGACCGTTTGCGCATTGACCGATGTCCATTGACCCTCAATGCTGCGTACCCGCCCACGCTGAATCATCTCCAGCGTTTGCGCCAGCGCTTGTTCTTCATTTGCTATCAGTGCACCAGGCTGGCTGCGCGGCACCAATTGTCCACTCGCCTGGTAACCGCGATCGGAAAAAACCTCCTGCCGAGTCGGTAGCCCTAGACGTTCGCCCGCGCGGATCAGTTCGCTGCCTGCCAGCCCAACCAGAATTAAAGCTGGGTTCACAGCCAACACCGCCCTGGCGATCGCATCCGCCAGAACGGAATCGGTTGCCGCCTGGTTGTACAGCATGCCGTGTGGCTTCACGTGACGCAGAAGCCCGCCCTCGGCCTGCACAATCGCCGCCAGCGCCCCCACTTGATACAGCGTTTGGGCGTAAACCGTTTCTGGCGGTAGCTGCATCGCCGTGCGGCCAAAGTTATCCCGATCGGGGAAACTCGGATGCGCGCCCACGGCAACGCCGTTTTTTATCGACTCGCGCACGCATGCCAACATCATTAGCGCATCGCCAGCATGAAAACCGCAGGCAATATTGGCCGAGGAGACCAGCGTCAGCAGCTCCGCATCGCTGTTACAGCCCTCCCCCACATCAGCATTAAGATCAATCATCATCGCCCAATCGCCATGCTAATTGTTCCAGGTAGCGCTGCTGATCGTGACGCGCTTTCAGCGCCTCTTCGAGGCTACAGCGCATAAAGTGAATCGGCTGCCCTAGTGGGATCTGCGCTAGCTGGAACATATCGGCCTCGATAATACAGGCGATACGTGGGTAACCGCCGGTGGTCTGCGCATCGTTCATCAGCACAATCGGCTGACCATTGTGTGGGACCTGTACCACGCCGGGAACCAGACCGTGGGAGAGTAGCTCACGCCCCGCGCTTCGCTTCAACGGCTGGCCGCTCAGGCGATACCCCATGCGATTACTCTGCGGGCTTAGGTGCCACGGCGAACGCCAAAAGCTCTCCTGCGAAATTTCATCAAATTCGTGGTATTCCGGCCCCGGCAACGCGCGAATATGGTTGCTTGGCAGCAGCGGCTTAACCCCGCGCGGTTCTTTAAAGGTTCGCGATGGTTGCCCTAACGGCAGGACGTCACCATCCTGAAGACGGCGTCCTTCCAGCCCACC
Organism: Kluyvera cryocrescens NBRC 102467; assembly: GCF_001571285.1. Taxonomy (GTDB): domain Bacteria; phylum Pseudomonadota; class Gammaproteobacteria; order Enterobacterales; family Enterobacteriaceae; genus Kluyvera; species Kluyvera cryocrescens. The sequence continues at coordinate 30,837 of NZ_BCTM01000019.1, forward strand.
GATCCCCACATTGAGATCGGTGCTACGCGATCCCATTACCGCAGGAACGTCAATGCCACCCGCCAGCGCCAGATAGCTACGAATGCCATGCTGCGGGCGCTTTAGCGTGAGCGTCTGCCCCGCCTTCGCCCAGTGTAGCCAGCCGCTCCACACCGCTTCGCCGTCGAGAGTGGCTTCACAGCCGGCTCCCGTTAAGGCAAACCAGCCGTCGCGAGCAAAGCGAAATGCCGCCATGCCGAGCGTAATTTCCAGCGCCGCCGCATTGGCATCGTTGCCCACCAGCAGGTTTGCCGTCATGAGTGCAGGTTTATCCATTGCACCACAGCGGCTGACGCCAGACTGCCGAAGCCCATCGCGTCCACAATCTTGTACCGTGGTGTACATCCCCGCTCGCATCACCGTCAGCATATTCCCTCCTTTTGCGGAACAAAACGCACCGTATCACCCGGGCGCAGCAAGATAGGCTCTTCGCGATTCGGCGAAAACAGCGCCAGCGGCGTACGCCCGATCAACTGCCAGCCGCCGGGTGTTGCCAGGGGATAAATCCCGGTTTGTACACCGCCAATGCCCACCGATCCCGCCGGTACCTGTACTCTTGGCTCCGCCCGACGCGGCATAGCCAGCTGAGAGGGTAGCCCACCGAGATACGGGAACCCCGGCTGAAAGCCGAGGAACCACACCACATAGTCAACGGACGCATGCAGCTCAACCACCTGTTTAGGCGTCAGGCCGCTGATGCTCGCCACTTCCGGCAGATCCGGGCCGCTGTCACCGCCGTACACCACCGGAATATCAATACACCGTGATTCAGGCTCCAGCGCTTCGCTCTCTTCCCACCAGCGTTGCAAACGCTCAATCGCATCCAGCGCTTGGGTTTGCGGATCACGTAGGGTGACCGTGATGTTATTCATCCCCGGAATGGCATCGACCACGCCGGGCATCTGGGCCACACGCTGGGCTAAACGCCAGACGCGTTTTTGACTGGTGAGCGTCACCGGCGGTTCCAGTTCCAGCACTACCGCCGTTTCTCCTAATAAATAACAACGCGCTCGCTGCACTTTATTCCCTCATTTTCAGGCCGGGTTGGCGATATCGACAAAGGTGACATCCAGATCGGTTGTCTCATTGAGCCATTCACTCAGCGCGCGAATGCCGCCGCGTTCGGTGGCATGATGCCCCGCGGCATAAAAATGCAGCCCCTGCTCACGGGCGGAATGAATTGTCTGCTCCGACACTTCACCGGTAATAAACGCATCGACGCCAAAACGCGCCGCGCTGTCGATAAAGCCCTGGCCACCGCCGGTACACCAGGCGACGCGCGCGACTTTATCTGGCCCGGTATCCCCGCTCCACAGCGGTTTTCGCCCCAGACGAGCTTCAATCCATGATGCCAGCTCAAGACCGGAAACCGGCATCGACAGCTCGCCCCACGGTACCAGCGCTTCAATCTCCCCTTGAATGTTGATGCCCAGAAGCTGCGCCAGCTGCGCGTTATTTCCCAGCTCAGGGTGCGCATCCAGCGGCAGGTGCCAGCCATAAAGATTGATATCGTTTGCCAGCAGCGCCTTCAGGCGGTTGCGTTTCATGCCGCGAATCACCGGTGATTCGCCTTTCCAAAAGTAGCCGTGATGAACAATCACTGCATCCGCCTGCTGGCGAATGGCCTCATCAATCAACGCCTGGCTGGCAGTGACGCCGGTGATAATTTTTTGCACCGTTTCACGCCCTTCAACCTGCAGGCCGTTAGGCGCGTAATCGCTAAAGGCGGCGCTGTTGAGTTTTTCATTAATCAGTTGTTCTAGCTCAGTATTTTTCATCATCGCTCCCTTTGCCATTGATGCTGTACTACAGAATAAAATAGCGTCCTGCGGCCGCTGCGTCGATACGCAATTCCTCACACACCCTGCCTCACCGCGTAATTACGCGCAATAAGTGCTTAAACAATACGATTTGACTGTTTTAATGTGACGCAGTTAATGTATATTTATGCAACCATACCGCATATTACAAAGATAATACGATTTTCATCGTATGATTACAGTATAGAAACAAAACCTTACGCAGCGTGGCTGTGCCAGGTTTAGAGGTCAGATGTGCAATGAATAAATCACACTCGCAGCCGAAGGCGATTTACTACGTCGTCGCTCTGCAAATCTGGGAATACTTCAGCTTCTATGGCATGCGCGCGCTGCTGATCCTGTATCTCACTAACCAACTCAAATATAACGATACTCACGCTTACGAGCTGTTCAGTGCCTACTGTTCGCTGGTTTACGTCACGCCTATTCTCGGCGGCTATCTGGCCGATAAAGTTCTTGGCAACCGCATGGCGGTGATGCTGGGTGCGCTGCTCATGGTGATTGGGCACATGGTGCTGGGCGCCAGTGAAATCGCCCCCATGTTCCTGTATTTATCGCTGGCCATTATCGTCTGCGGTTACGGTCTGTTTAAATCTAACGTCAGTTGCCTGCTGGGTGAATTGTATGAACCGACCGATCCGCGTCGTGACGGCGGTTTCTCGCTGATGTACGCCGCAGGTAATGTCGGGTCGATCATCGCACCAATTGCCTGCGGCTTTGCTCAGGAACAATACAGCTGGGCGATGGGCTTCACCCTCGCCGCCGTCGGGATGCTGGCCGGTCTGGTGATCTTCATTAGCGGCCGTCGCCACTTTGCCCACACCCGCGGGGTGAACAAAGAGGTGCTGTGTGCAACGCGATTCCTGATGCCAAACTGGGGCTGGCTGCTGGCACTGCTGGTGGTTGCACCGCTGTTTATCACCGTGTTGTTCTGGCAGGAGTGGTCGGTTTACGCGCTAATTGTCGCCTCAATTATCGGTTTGGTGGTGCTGGCAAGAATTTACCGTCGTGCGGAAACCGCTGAGCAGCGTAAAGATCTGCGCCTGATTATGGTGCTGACCTTCTTCAGCCTGCTGTTCTGGGCTTTCGCTCAGCAGGGCGGTAGCTCTATCAGCCTGTATATTGACCGTTTCGTCAATCGCAACGTATTGGGCTATGAAGTACCAACCGCCATGTTCCAGTCGGTGAACGCCTTTGCCGTCATGGCCTGCGGCGTGGTGCTGGCGTGGTTGATTAAAGAACAGGTAACCCGCAACCGCGACCTGCGGATTTGGGGTAAATATGCGTTGGGCCTCGGCCTGATGAGCGCTGGCTTCTGTATCCTGACGCTGAGCGCCCGCTGGTCCGCGACCTACGGTCACTCATCAATGCCGCTGATGCTGCTGGGGCTGTCGGTGATGGGCTTTGCCGAACTGTTTATTGACCCGGTAGCGATGTCGCAAATCACCCGGATTCAGATCCCGGGCGTGACCGGCGTACTGACCGGTATCTACATGCTGCTCTCGGGGGCAGTGGCGAACTACGTTGCCGGTCTTATTGCTGACCAGACGTCGCAGGCCTCCTTCGATGCCGCAGGTGCGGTGGATTACTCCATCAACGCTTACATCGAGGTGTTTAGCCAAATCACCTGGGGCTCCGTCGCCTGCGTCGCCGCCGTATTGGTTATCTGGCTGTACCATTCGCTGAAAGTTCGCAGCCGCCGGTTGGCCGCTGAGGCTTAATGCCACCACGAGGTCTGATAATTCAGGCCTCGCTTCTTTCTACCGCCCGCGATTGCTTGCGAGTGGTTTATCAGCCACCTGACTTTTTCGCCGTTTCATAAGCCGCCAGCGTGGCCACCCGCGCCTGAGCGTGGTCGACAACCGGCTGCGGATAGTCCAACGTTACGCCCTGCTTTTCAGCCCAGGTCCAGGGCTGATGGATCGCTTTATCCGGCACCGATTTCAGCTCCGGCAGCCAGTGGCGAATAAATTCACCGCTTTTATCAAAGCGCTCACCTTGAGTGGTCGGATTAAAGATGCGGAAATACGGTGCGGCGTCGGTGCCGGTGGATGCCGCCCACTGCCAGCCGCCATTATTAGCCGCCAGACAACCGTCCACCAGCTGTGACATAAAGTAACGCTCCCCCGCCCGCCAATCGATAAGTAAATCCTTTACCAGGAAGCTGGCGACAATCATCCGCAGGCGGTTGTGCATCCAACCGGTTGCGTTGAGCTGGCGCATCGCGGCATCAACTATCGGATAGCCGGTTTTCCCCTCTTGCCAGGCCTTTAGTTCGTCCGGCGCCTCGCGCCAGTGGACGTTATCGGTCCAGTCAATAAACGGGCGATGCTTGCACAAGCGAGGGTAATAGGTCATCAGATGGCGGTAAAATTCGCGCCAGATCAGTTCATTAAGCCAAACGCTGCCCGCTCCGCCATCAAGCGCGGCAGGCTGCTCAGCCAGCAGACGGTGCAAACACTGACGCGGCGACAATACCCCCACGGCAAGACATGCGGATAACCGGCTGGTCCCTTCTATGGCCGGGAAATCACGTTGCGATTCATACTCTGCCGCCGACTGCTGGCAAAACTGCCGTAACTGCGCAATCGCCGCGTTTTCATCGGCGGGAAATAACGCCTTATCAAACGGCTGCTGCGGATAATCAAAGGTCATCGCGGACAGGTCGTCCACCGGTGGCGCGTTTCTCGGCGCAGGGGCGCGAACGCACTCCGGCAGATGCTCGCGCAACCGCCGCAGCCAGGCGTTTTTATACGGCGTAAACACTTTATACATCTCGTGGTTACCGGTCATCACCGCACCCGGCGGCAGGATGACGCTATCGTCAAAGCCCTGGCAAACCGTGTCCGTAAGCGCCCGTTCCACTGCCGCATCGCGCTGACGTTCGTTGAATTCATACTGATAGTTGTAAAAAAGCTGCGTCACGCCGTGCTGCTGACAAACAATTTTTACCGCCTCAACGCTGGCGGCAAAATCATCCACCTGCTGAAAAATCAGCGGGATATTCTTTTCGGCCAGCGCCTGGCGGAGAGCATTGAGCTGCGCGGCAATATAGGCCGCCTGGCGCGGGGCCATATGATGTTCAGCCCACTGCTGCGGAGTGGCGATGTAAAGCGCCAGCACCTGGGCATTCGTATCGCGACAGGCGGCGGCAAGGGCAAGATTGTCATGCAGACGTAAATCAGCGCGGAACCAGACCAGATGAGTGGACATACATTTCCTGAATACATTAGTGAATGAATTCAATAGTACACCAAATAATTCATGACGCGCGCGCTCTGCCCGTCGGCGCAACGCGTCTGAGTTCCGGCGCAGAATGCCTATTCTACAGACGAAAAAAAACCGCACCTTCGCAGGCGCGGTTTCGATCGATTATTTACAGATTAATAGAAGTCGCAGGCAGCTTCTTCAGCCTGCTCCATCCATACCGGCTTGTCGCTGGTTTTAGACCAGACGCGGTGCAGATAGCTGTAAAAACGGGCGCGATCTTTCCAGAACAACATCACCGGCAGCGCAACAATCCCCGCCACCACGGCGAAAGTACGGCGCAGCAATACAATGTGTGCAGGATATTTTTTATACAGTTCCATTTTTCTCTCCCCTAAGTTGGCCGGCAATGTGCGCCGGAAAATAAAACTCAGTAATCTGGCTAAAAGAGTACCGCTATTTGTGTAATTTTACTACTCATCCGACCACTTTTTTGTGCTCGTTTTGCCTTTATTTACATTTGAAGCGTAACTCAGTTACGTGATTGTTAAATTAATACTAACCATTAGTTAAATTGTGCCTTTTGCCATTTTTATACTTTTTTTACACCCCGCCCTTCTATTTTTGCGAAATCTTTGCACCCGAAATCCTACCCTTTGCGCAATAACTCAAGAGTCCGGAGGTGGATTGTGACTACAGGCGTAATAGCCGGCGTGGTGCTGGTGTTCCTGTTACTGGCGTATCTGGTTTATGCCCTTTTAAAGGCGGAGGCCCTGTGATGGCTGCTCAAGGATTTTTACTGGTTGCCAGCTTCCTGCTGGTGCTGTTCGTGCTGGCTCGCCCGCTCGGCAAAATGCTAGCCGCAATGATCGTCAATACCCCGTTGCCGGGCGTGGCGCGCTGCGAAAATGTGCTGTGGCGTGCGCTGGGGATATCCGGGCAGGAAATGAGCTGGGGACGCTATGCAGTAGCCATTATACTGCTCAATCTGTGTGGGCTGCTGGCGCTGTTTGCCCTGCTCATGCTGCAAGGCTATCTGCCATTTAACCCACAGCAGTTGCCTGGCCTGTCGTGGCATCTGGCGCTTAACACTGCCGTAAGCTTTGTGAGCAATACCAACTGGCAATCTTACAGCGGTGAAACCACCCTGAGCTATTTGAGCCAGATGGCTGGGCTGACGGTGCAGAATTTCCTCTCTGCCGCGACCGGTATCGCCGTGCTGTTTGCCCTGGTGCGCGCCTTTGCCCGCCACAGTACCAGCACGCTGGGGAACGCCTGGGTCGACCTCACCCGCATTACGCTGTGGCTGCTGCTGCCGATTTCTCTGCTGCTGGCGTTGTTCTTTATCCAGCAGGGCGCGCTGCAAAACGTTCTGCCCTACCAGCCGTTCACCTCGCTTGAAGGGGTCCATCAGGTGCTGCCGATGGGGCCGGTCGCTTCGCAGGAAGCGATTAAGATGCTGGGGACCAACGGTGGCGGTTTCTTTAACGCCAACTCGTCACACCCGTTTGAAAATCCCACCGCGCTAACCAACTTCGTTCAAATGCTGGCGATCTTCCTGATCCCCGCTGCGCTGTGCTTCGCCTTCGGCGAGGCGGTCGGCGACAATCGTCAGGGACGCGCCATCCTCTGGGCCATGGCGCTGATTTTTGTGGTCTGCGTCGCCGTAGTGATGTGGGCGGAAACCAAAGGCAACCCGCATCTGCTGCCGCTGGGCGCAGACAGCGCTATTAACATGGAAGGGAAAGAGAGCCGCTTTGGCATTCTCGCCAGTAGCCTGTATGCCGTAGTCACCACCGCAGCCTCCTGCGGGGCGGTCAATGCCATGCACGACTCGTTCACCGCGTTGGGCGGGATGGTCCCGATGTGGCTGATGCAAATTGGCGAAGTGGTGTTCGGAGGCGTGGGCTCTGGTCTGTACGGCATGCTGCTCTTCGTTCTGCTGGCGGTATTTATCGCCGGGCTGATGATTGGCCGCACCCCGGAATACCTCGGTAAAAAAATTGATGTGCCAGAAATGAAGATGACCGCACTGGCTATTCTGGTCACCCCGACGCTGGTCCTGCTCGGTACGGCGCTGGCCATGATGACCGACGCTGGACGCAGCGCAATGGCCAACCCGGGTTCGCACGGTTTTAGCGAAGTGCTCTACGCCGTGTCGTCAGCAGCGAACAATAACGGCAGCGCCTTTGCCGGGCTAAGCGCTAATACGCCGTTCTGGAACTGCCTGCTGGCGATGTGCATGTTTGTCGGCCGCTTTGGCGTCATCCTTCCTGTGCTGGCCATTGCCGGTTCACTGGTGACCAAAAAGATCCAGCCCGCAACCCCTGGCACGCTGGCAACGCACGATGCGCTGTTTATCGGCCTGCTGATCGGCACCGTACTGCTGGTTGGCGCCCTGACCTTTATTCCCGCCCTGGCCATTGGCCCGGTGGCGGAACATCTTTCCCTGTTTTGAGTGATGCGGAGCTATTGGTTATGAGTCGCAAACAACTGGCCCTGTTTGAGCCCTCTTTGGTTCGCCAGGCGCTGATCGACGCCGTGAAGAAACTCAACCCCACCATCCAGTGGCGTAACCCGGTGATGTTTATCGTCTGGCTGGGGAGCGTGCTGACCAGCGGTTTGGCCATCGCCATGGCGATGGGTATTTTGCCCGGCAACGTCTGGTTTAGCGGAGCGATTGCCCTGTGGCTGTGGTTTACCGTGCTATTTGCCAACTTTGCCGAAGCGATGGCGGAAGGCCGCAGCAAAGCGCAGGCCAACAGCCTGCGCGGGGTGAAAAAGACGGCATTTGCCCGCAAACTGCGCGAAGCACGCTACGGTGCGCAAATGGATCACGTCCCAGCCGATGAACTGCGTAAAGGCGATGTGGTGCTGGTGGAAGCCGGCGACATTATCCCCTGCGACGGTGAAGTAATTGAAGGCGGTGCATCCGTTGATGAAAGCGCCATCACCGGCGAATCTGCACCGGTGATCCGCGAATCCGGCGGCGACTTCGCGTCGGTGACCGGCGGGACACGCATTCTCTCCGACTGGCTGGTCGTGCGCTGTAGCGTTAACCCAGGGGAAACTTTCCTCGACCGGATGATCGCCATGGTTGAAGGCGCACAGCGTCGTAAAACACCGAACGAGATTGCCCTGACCATACTGCTGGTGGCCTTAACCATTGTGTTCCTGTTGGCGACTGCCACTATCTGGCCGTTCTCCGCCTGGAGCGGCACGCCGATTAGCGTCACCGTGCTGGTCGCGCTGCTGGTATGCCTGATCCCCACCACCATCGGCGGACTGCTGTCGGCCATCGGTGTCGCCGGGATGAGCCGCATGCTGGGCGCTAACGTTATCGCCACCAGCGGGCGCGCAGTGGAAGCTGCAGGTGATGTTGACGTTCTGCTGCTCGACAAGACCGGCACCATTACCCTCGGCAACCGGCAGGCATCGCAGTTCCTGCCCGCTCAGGGCGTGGACGAAAAAACGCTGGCCGATGCCGCGCAGCTCTCTTCACTGGCGGATGAAACCCCGGAAGGCCGCAGTATCGTGGTACTGGCCAAACAGCGCTTTAATCTCCGCGAACGCGATGTGCAGGCGCTGCACGCCACCTTCGTACCCTTTACCGCCCAAAGCCGAATGAGTGGTATCAACATCGATAACCGCATGATCCGCAAAGGCTCGGTGGATGCTATTCGTCGTCATATTGAAAGCAACGGCGGCCGCTTCCCGCTCGACGTAGAGCAAAAAGTGGAAAGCGTTGCAAGCCTGGGCGCGACGCCGCTGGTGGTAGCCGAAGGCGCCCGCGTGCTGGGCGTGATCGCCTTAAAGGATATCGTCAAAGGCGGTATTAAAGAGCGCTTTGCCCAGCTGCGGAAAATGGGGATCAAGACGGTGATGATCACCGGTGATAACCGCTTAACCGCCGCCGCCATTGCCGCCGAAGCGGGGGTCGATGATTTCCTCGCCGAAGCGACGCCGGAAGCGAAGCTGGCGCTGATTCGTCAGTACCAGTCGGAAGGCCGGATGGTGGCGATGACCGGCGACGGCACCAACGACGCCCCGGCGTTGGCTCAGGCCGATGTCGCGGTTGCCATGAACTCCGGTACCCAGGCGGCGAAAGAAGCCGGCAACATGGTCGACCTCGACTCCAACCCGACCAAGCTGATTGAAGTGGTGCATATCGGTAAACAGATGCTGATGACCCGTGGTTCGTTGACCACCTTCAGCATCGCCAACGACGTGGCGAAATATTTCGCCATTATTCCCGCGGCGTTTGCCGCCAGTTGGCCGCAGCTTGGCGTGCTGAACATTATGCATCTGCACTCGCCTAACTCGGCCATTCTCAGCGCCGTTATCTTCAACGCGCTGATAATTGTCTTCCTGCTGCCGCTGGCGCTAAAGGGCGTCAGCTACCGCCCGCTGTCGGCCTCGGCGATGCTGCGCCGCAACCTGTGGATCTACGGTGCAGGTGGCCTGGTGGTGCCGTTTATTGGCATTAAAATCATTGATGTGCTGTTAACCCTTCTGGGTTTGGTGTGAGGAAATAACCATGTCTGCATTACGTCCCGCGATTGTCATTTTTCTGTTTCTGACGTTAATCACCGGCGGCGTTTATCCGCTGGTGACCACCGCACTAGGGCAGTGGCTGTTTCCCACTCAGGCCAACGGATCGCTGATCTTTGAAAACCACGAGCTGCGCGGATCGCAACTGATCGGCCAGAACTATAGCGATCCGGGCTACTTCCAGGGCCGCCCTTCGGCGACGGCTGACATGCCTGATAACCCGATGGCTTCCGGCGGTAGCAACCTCGCCGCCAGCAATCCGGCGCTGGACAAGCAATTTGCCGATCGCATCACGGCGCTGCGCGCAGCTAACCCGGATGCCAGCGCCACCGTGCCGGTGGAACTGGTGACCGCATCCGCCAGTGGGTTGGATCCTAACCTGACGCCTGCTGCCGCGCTGTGGCAGGTGCCGCGTATTGCCAAAGTCCGTAACGTTTCTGCCGCCTGGCTGAGAGAGAAAGTGGTGGCCGCAACGCATACGCCGCTGCTCGGCTTTCTCGGCCAACCTGTGGTAAATATTACTGAGCTGAATATGGCGCTGGATGCCCACAAGGATAATTAATGATGACCGACGAGCCGCTGCGTCCTAACCCGGATCGCCTGCTGGAACATACCGCCGAAGCGCACCGAGGCAAGCTGAAGATTTTCTTCGGCGCCTGCGCCGGTGTCGGCAAAACCTGGGCGATGCTGGCAGAAGCGCAGCGTCTTCGTTCGCAGGGGCTGGATGTGTTGGCCGGAGTAGTGGAAACACACGGCCGTAAAGAGACGGCGGCAATGCTTAAAGGGTTGAGCACGTTGCCGCCGAAACGTACCGCCTACCGCGGGCGCTACGTGGTGGAGTTCGATCTTGACGCCGCCCTCGCCCGCCGTCCGGCACTAGTGCTAATGGATGAGCTGGCGCACAGCAATGCCCCTGGATCCCGCCACCCTAAACGCTGGCAGGATATCGACGAGCTGCTGGAAGCCGGCATCGACGTTTTTACCACCGTCAACGTTCAGCATCTGGAAAGCCTGAATGACGTGGTCAGCGGCGTTACCGGCATCCAGGTCCGCGAAACCGTGCCCGACCCCTTCTTTGATGCCGCCGATGAAGTGGTATTAGTTGACCTTCCCCCGGACGACCTGCGCCAGCGCCTGAATGAAGGCAAGGTGTATCTTGCCGGCCAGGCCGAGCGGGCGATTGAAAACTTCTTCCGCAAAGGTAATCTCATCGCCCTGCGTGAACTGGCGCTGCGCCGCACCGCCGAACGCGTTGACGACCAAATGCGCGCCTGGCGCGATACCCAGGGACAGGAAAAAGTCTGGCACACCCACGATGCGATTTTGCTGTGCATTGGCCACCACACCGGCAGTGAGAAGCTGGTGCGCACTGCCGCACGTTTGGCGGCAAGATTGGGCAGTACCTGGCATGCGGTGTATGTCGAAACTCCCACGTTACATCGCCTGCCTGAACCGCAGCGACGGGCGATTCTTAACGCTCTGCGGCTGGCGCAGGAGCTCGGCGCCGAGACGGCAACCCTTTCAGAGCCCTCGGAGGAAGCCGCCGTCATTCGTTATGCCCGTGAACATAACCTGGGCAAGATTGTCATTGGCCGTCAGAAAAAGCGGCACTGGTGGCGCGGCGAACGTTTTGGCGATCGCATTTCCCATCACGCGCCGGAGTTGGATCTGCTGGTCGTCGGCATCGATGAATCCCCGCTGCCACTACCGGACAGCGCTCACGATCGGCGACCGTTTATCGACAAATGGCGCGTGCAAATCCGCGGTTGCCTGGTGGCGCTAAGCCTGTGCGCCGCCATTACGTTTATCGCCGCACAGTGGCTGGTGGCCTTCGAAGCGGCAAACCTGGTGATGCTGTATCTGCTGGGCGTGGTGATCGTTGCGCTGTTTTACGGCCGCTGGCCGTCGGTTCTGGCGACGGTGATTAACGTGGTGAGCTTTGACCTGGTGTTTGTCGCTCCGCGCGGGACGCTGGCGGTATCCGACGTTCAGTATTTGCTGACGTTTGGCGTGATGCTCACCGTCGGTCTGGTTATCGGGAATCTGACCGCAGGGGTTCGCTATCAGGCTCGGGTAGCGCGCTACCGCGAACAGCGTACCCGCCATTTGTACGAGATGTCCAAAACGCTCGCGGTCGGTCGCAATGCCCTCGATATCGCCCGCACCTGCGAGCAGTATATCCGCTCCACTTTCCATGCCCGCAGCCAGGTACTGATGCCTGATGAACACGGCAAGCTGACTGCGCTCACCCAGCAAGAGGGAATGACGCCGTGGGATGAAGCCATCGCCCACTGGAGTTTTGATAAAGGGCTACCCGCCGGGGCCGGCACCGATACCCTGCCCGGCGTTCCCTATCTGATGCTGCCGCTGCGCAGCGCCGACAGCACCCACGGACTTATCGTGGTCGAACCGCAGAATCTGCGTCAGCTGATGATCCCTGAACAGCAGCGATTACTGGAGACCTTTACCCTACTGGTCGCCAGCGCGTTAGAGCGACTAGCGCTCACCGCCAGCGAAGAACAATCGCGACTTATCAGCGAACGAGAAAGCCTGCGCAACTCGCTCCTGGCGGCGCTTTCTCATGACTTGCGTACGCCGCTCACCGTGCTGTTTGGTCAGGCTGAAATTCTGACGCTCGATCTTGCCAGCAGCGGTTCCCCTTATGCCCCGCAGGCGAATGAAATTCGCCAGCACGTGCTCAATACCACCCGCCTGGTGAACAACCTGCTGGACATGGCGCGCATTCAATCCGGTGGATTCAATCTGCATAAAGAGTGGCTGACGCTCGAGGAAGTCGTCGGCAGCGCGCTGCGGATGCTGGAGCCGGGATTAAACGGTCGGCAGATTACGCTCGCCCTGCCCGACCCGCTAATGCTGGTACACCTGGATGGCCCGCTGTTTGAGCGGGTGCTGATAAATCTGCTGGAAAACGCGGTGAAATATGCGGGAAGTGAGGCGGAAATCGGCATCACCGCCGCCCGCGAAAACGGTCATCTGCTGCTGGATGTGTGGGATAGCGGGCCGGGGATCCCGAGCGGGCAAGAACAGCAAATCTTCACCAAATTCTCCCGCGGCCATAAAGAGTCCGCCATTCCCGGTGTCGGGCTGGGGCTGGCTATCTGCCAGGCCATCGTTGAGATCCACGGCGGCACCCTTTCTGCCCGCAACCGGCCGGAAGGCGGCGCGTGTTTTCGTGTTACACTTCCACAAGATAAACCGCCTGAACTGGAAGAGGCCCCGGAAGATCTGTGACCAGCGTTCTGATTGTTGAAGATGAAGATGCTATCCGCCGTTTTCTGCGCACCGCGCTGGAAGCCGAAGCCTTGCGCGTATATGACGCCCCGACTCTACAGCGTGGTTTACTGGAGGCGGCAACGCGTAAACCGGACCTGATTATCCTCGACCTTGGATTACCTGACGGCGACGGTCTCGATTTTATTCGCGATATTCGTCAGTGGAGCCCGGTACCGATTATCGTGCTGTCGGCGCGCAGTGAGGAAAGCGATAAAATTGCTGCGCTGGATGCTGGTGCGGATGATTATCTCAGTAAGCCATTTGGCATCGGCGAACTGCAGGCGCGCCTGCGCGTGGCGCTACGCCGTCATGCAGGGGCCCAGCCGAACGAGCCGGTTGTCACCTTTTCCAGCATTACCGTTGATCTCGCTGCCCGCCGAATCGTACGCGGCAGCGAGGAGGTTCATCTCACCCCCATTGAGTTCCGCCTGCTGGCGGTTTTGCTCAACAACGTGGGGAAAGTGCTCACCCAGCGACAACTGTTAAACCAGGTATGGGGACCCAATGCGGTAGAACATAGTCACTATTTACGCATTTATATGGGGCACCTTCGGCAGAAACTGGAAATAGATCCCGCGCGCCCTCAGCATTTATTAACAGAAACCGGTATCGGCTATCGATTTATGTTATGAATATTTATTCATATTAATAAGATAATCCTCTAACATTATTATCAGCGTACCACTAGCAATGCTAAAAATATCAATATCAGCCACACCATCTTTATTTAAATAAAACTTAAAACACTTTGTTTACATAAAATACACAATTCAGCATTTCATCCTGGCAGCTCACCTACTAACAATGGATTATTTTATAAATGATCTCTCGTTATTGATCATCATCACAGTTTTAAGCCTACCTGGAGATAAAATGACTCCGCTTTAGGATATTTCTCGGAGGTATACGAAATGGAAAATAATAACCGAATGATGCCCCATATAAGGCGGACAACACATATTATGATGTTTGCCCACCGCAATAGTTTCGACTTTCACTTCTTTAACGCCCGATAAGTCTTCCGACTTCGGGCGCCTCGCAGTTATTCCTTGCTAATACAGGCTCTCGCCTGCTGCCAGCGCTCGCCATAACAAACCTCAATTTTCCGGCCACCGGACCGGTTGGGTTTGTGACATCCTGAAAAAAGTGACGCCCTGATTTTATCATCAGCGGGATCGTATTACTTTTTTTCCGGCGATATCAATTTCTCATTTGAGAAATTGAAGGACTGCTATTACCTAAAATAAAGAGTCGAAAAATGTCTGAATTAAAAATTGCCGTCAGCCGTACATGCCCGGACTGTTTTACTACCCAGCGCACGATTATCAATACCTGCGACACGAATTTTATTGATGTTGCCGCCGCCGTATTATCTATTGAAGACATTGAGTGCGGTAAACTCGATGAAATAGATGCCACGGGTTATAACCTGCCAGTTTTTATTGCTATTAATAAAGAACAAATCGTCCCATCTGAATATCTCTCACGTATTCAAGGGGTGTTTGAACATGATGAAACGCGCAATGACTTCTATGGTCGTCAACTGGAAGCCGCTGCGCACAAGTATGAAGTGCAACTGCGTCCGCCATTCTTTAGCGCATTGGTTGATTACGTCGCGCAAGGTAACAGCGCATTTGACTGCCCGGGGCACCAGGGCGGTGAATTCTTCCGCCGTCACCCGGCCGGTAACCAGTTCGTTGAATACTTTGGCGAAACACTATTCCGCTCTGACCTGTGTAACGCCGACGTCGCCATGGGTGACCTGCTGATTCACGAAGGTGCACCATGCATCGCCCAACAGCACGCTGCGAAAGTATTTAACGCCGATAAAACCTATTTCGTCCTGAACGGAACCTCCTCTTCCAACAAAGTGGTGCTGAATGCGCTGCTGACGCCAGGGGATTTGGTCCTGTTTGACCGTAACAACCACAAGTCCAACCACCACGGTGCGCTGTTACAGGCTGGGGCAACGCCGGTGTATCTGGAAACCGCACGTAACCCGTACGGCTTTATCGGCGGTATTGATGCTCACTGCTTCGAAGAGAGCTACCTGCGTGAACTGGTTGCTGAAGTGGCGCCAAATCGCGCACGTAATGAACGTCCGTTCCGCTTGGCGGTGATTCAGCTCGGCACCTATGACGGCACCATTTATAACGCCCGTCAGGTCGTCGATAAAATTGGTCATCTGTGCGATTACATTCTGTTTGACTCCGCCTGGGTGGGTTACGAACAGTTTATTCCGATGATGGCCGACTGCTCGCCGCTGCTGCTTGAGCTGAACGAAAATGACCCTGGTATTCTGGTCACTCAGTCCGTGCACAAACAGCAGGCCGGTTTCTCCCAAACGTCGCAAATCCACAAAAAAGACAGCCATATTAAAGGCCAGCAGCGCTACGTTCCGCATAAGCGTCTGAACAACGCCTTTATGATGCACGCCTCCACCAGCCCGTTCTACCCACTGTTTGCCGCCCTGGATATCAACGCCAAAATGCATGAAGGTCAGGCTGGCCGCAACATGTGGATGGACTGCGTCTCTAACGGTATCGAAGCCCGTAAGCTGATCCTCGATAACTGCCACCACATTCGCCCGTTTGTTCCAGAACAGGTTGACGGTAAACCATGGCAGTCCTTTGAAACCAAAGAGATCGCCAATGACCTGCGCTTCTTCCACTTCGTCCCTGGCGAACGCTGGCATGGTTTTGAAGGTTATGCGGAGCATCAGTACTTTGTCGACCCATGCAAATTGCTGCTGACCACGCCGGGTATCGATGCTAACGGCGAATACGACACCTTTGGCGTACCGGCGACCATTCTGGCGAACTTCCTGCGTGAGCACGGTGTGGTACCCGAAAAATGCGACCTGAACTCCATCCTGTTCCTGCTGACGCCAGCCGAGGATATGGCTAAGTTGCAGCAACTGGTGGCCCTGTTGGTCCGTTTCGAAGCGCTGTTGGAAGCCGATGCCCCGCTGAAAGATGTACTGCCATCACTCTACGGTCAGCATAAAGATCGCTACGCCGATTACACCCTGCGCCAGCTGTGCCAGGAGATGCATAACCTGTATGCCCGTCATAACGTGAAACAGCTGCAAAAAGAGATGTTCCGTAAATCACACTTCCCGCGCGTCAGCATGAATCCGCAGGATGCCAACTACGCCTATCTGCGTGGTGAAGTCGAGCTGGTCCCTCTGTCACAGGCAGAAGGTCGTATCGCCGCCGAAGGTGCTCTGCCATATCCTCCAGGAGTGCTGTGCGTCGTCCCTGGTGAAATCTGGGGTGACTCTGTGCTGCGTTACTTCACCGCGCTGGAAGAAGGGATCAACCTGCTGCCGGGCTTTGCGCCGGAACTGCAGGGTGTTTATATCCAGGAAAATGACGGTCGCAAACAGGTGTGGTGCTACGTCATTGAATCTCAGCTGCCGCAACCTGCGCTGCTTAAAGGTGAGAAATTATGAGCAAAGCTAACAACAAAATGGGTGTTGTTCAGCTCACCATCCTGACGATGGTGAACATGATGGGCTCCGGCATTATCATGCTGCCCACCAAGCTTGCTGAAGTCGGCACCATTTCCATTATCTCCTGGCTGGTGACCGCCGTCGGTTCGATGGCGTTAGCCTGGGCCTTCGCTAAATGCGGGATGTTCAGTAAGAAATCCGGTGGGATGGGCGGTTATGCCGAGTATGCCTTTGGTAAGTCGGGCAACTTTATGGCCAACTATACCTACGGCGTTTCGCTGCTGATTGCCAACGTGGCTATCGCCATTTCCGCTGTGGGTTACGGCACCGAGTTATTCGGTGCCACGCTGAGTCCGGTGCAAATCGGGCTCGCCACCATCGGTGTGCTGTGGATCTGTACCGTTGCTAACTTCGGCGGTGCACGTATTACCGGCCAGCTCAGCAGCATTACCGTTTGGGGGGTGATTATTCCGGTGGTCGGTCTGTGCGTTATCGGCTGGTTCTGGTTCAGCCCAACCATGTACGCTGAGTCCTGGAACCCGCATCACGTGCCATTCTTTACCGCTGTAGGGTCGTCCATCGCCATGACGCTATGGGCCTTCCTCGGTCTGGAATCCGCCTGTGCTAACGCCGAAGTGGTTGAAAACCCGGAACGTAACGTACCGATCGCGGTACTGGGCGGTACGCTCGGGGCTGCGGTGATTTATATCGTCTCTACCAACGTGATTGCCGGTATCGTGCCAAACATGGACCTGGCGAACTCCACCGCGCCGTTTGGCCTGGCCTTCGCGCAGATGTTCACTCCGGAAGTCGGGAAAGTGATCATGGCGTTGATGGTGATGTCCTGCTGTGGTTCTCTGCTCGGCTGGCAGTTCACCATCGCCCAGGTCTTTAAATCCTCTGCGGATGAAGGCTACTTCCCGAAAGTATTCTCTCAGGTAAGCAAAGCCGATGCGCCGGTGAAAGGGATGCTGGTGATTGTGGTGATTCAATCCGGATTGTCATTGATGACCATCAGCCCGTCGCTGAACAATCAGTTCAACGTGCTGGTCAACCTGGCTGTCGTCACCAACATTATTCCATACATCCTGTCGATGGCCGCACTGGTGATTATCCAGCGCATGGCGAATGTTCCTGCTGGCAAAGCCCGTATGGCCAACATTGTGGCATTCATTGGTGCGATGTATAGCTTCTACGCCCTGTTCTCCTCCGGTGAAGAAGCGATGCTGTACGGTTCTATCGTGACCTTCCTTGGCTGGACGCTGTACGGTCTGGTATCACCACGTTTTGAACTGAAAAACAAGCACAGTTAAGTCCTTTACGGGTTGCCGGCAACGGCAACCCGTTTCCTTCACCCTCCTCCATAAGACCATTATCATGAGCAATCCACAGCGCATCGTTTCCGATATCGATACCACGCTTGCCATTATTCAGCGCCACCCTATCTGCCGTATCGCACTCAACGATGAAAGTAGCCCGTATATCGTGCCGGTCAATTTTGGCTATCAGTTTCAGGATGGACGTTGGACAATCTATTTTCACGGCGCGCGCTGCGGCAAAAAGATGCGCCTGTTACGGAAGAACCCGGCGATTAGCGTTGAGATCGATGGCGACCATCGGTTGATTCAGGCCGAAGAGGCCTGCGATTACAGCTACGGCTATACCAGCATTATCGCCAAAGGACGGGCAACCATTTTGCAGCAGCCTGAAGAGATGAAACGGGGCCTCGACCTCATCATGCGTCAGGCCGTACCGGGAAAAACCTTCAGCTACCGTGACGACATGATGAAAGCCGTTTGCGTGGTGCGTATCGATTGTGAGGAATTAACCTGCCGCCGGAATCAGGCGGAATAGCGGGACATCGCAATATTAGTGGGGAAGCGGCGATGCTAGGCCTGCCAATATCCCCATCCCACCAGCGCCACCACATTGACCACCACGCTCAGCATAAACCAGCTGCGAAACGGCTGTTTCTGGGTTTTGTGGCGGAACACCTGCTGCGCAACCAGTGCCCCGACCCAACCACCAACAAGTCCAAACATCAATAGCGTCATTTCAGGTACCCGCTGCCAGCTTTTACGGGCGGCAAATTTATCGATACCGTACAGCAACAGCGTGGCGATGTTGACCATCATCAGCCACGCCCAAAACGAATGAAAATGGAAATAGCTGGCTGCCGCTAAGAGGGCCAACAGGCCATAACAAAACGGATTAAATCTCATCTCTCTATACATCCTTTAATCATCGACTCACCCTGGATACACCGAGAATGAATCGTCTGCGTATTTCTGCCCATAAAAAAATCCGTAATCCCGAGGGGACTACGGATTCTTGTGCCACCGGGCGTTCAGGAAACCCTTAATCGCGCGGTATTAAGCCTGTCGACGCTTTCGCTATCAGGCGTTTTTCAGCACTTCACTCACAATCTCTACCGCTTCTTTCTCGATCTGCTGACGATGTTCAGCGCCGAGGAAGCTTTCACAGTAGATTTTGTAGGCGTCTTCGGTGCCCGACGGACGCGCGGCGAACCAGCCGTTGTCCGTCATCACCTTCAGGCCGCCAATCGACGCGCCATTACCCGGCGCCGCCGTCAAACGCGCGGTGATAGGATCGCCTGCCAGGGTGCTGGCGCTGACCATTTCCGGAGACAGCTTAGACAACGCCGCTTTCTGTGCGGAGGTTGCGCTCGCCTGCAGACGGTTGTAGCTCGGCGCACCAAAACGAGCCGCCAGCTCGTTGTAGTGCTCCTGCGGGTTCTTACCGGTCACAGCGGTAATTTCCGCCGCCAGCAGGCACATAATGATACCGTCTTTATCGGTAGACCATGGCGTACCGTCAAAGCGCAGGAAAGAAGCCCCCGCGCTCTCTTCGCCGCCGAAGCCAAAGCTGCCGTCGAACAGACCATCAACAAACCACTTAAAGCCGACCGGCACTTCCACCAGCTTGCGGCCCAGATCGTTGACCACGCGGTCAATCATCGCGGAGGAGACGAGGGTCTTGCCAACCGCTACATCTTTGCCCCACTGCGGACGATGCTGGAACAGGTAGTTGATAGCCACCGCCAGATAATGGTTCGGGTTCATCAAACCGGCCGGGGTCACGATACCGTGACGGTCGTAATCCGGGTCGTTGGCAAAGGCCAGGTCGAACTTATCACGCAGCGCCAGCAAACCTGCCATGGCGCACTCGGAGGAACAGTCCATACGGATTGCGCCATCTTTATCGAGGTGCATAAAGCGGAAAGTCTGGTCAACGTGATCGTTCACGATGGTCAGATTCAGGTTGTAGTGTTTGGCGATACGTTTCCAGTATTCAATACCGGAGCCGCCCAGCGGATCAACGCCCAGCGTCAGGCCCGCTTTCTGGATAGCCGCCATATCGACGATATCCGCCAGCCCTTCAATAAACGGCTGCACCAGATCCACTTCCTGAACGTGGCCGGAAGCCAGCGCCGCAGCGTAGGAAATGCGCTTCACGCCGTTAAGGTCGGCTGCCAGCAGTGCGTTAGCGCGATCTTCAACCACCTTGGTGACGTTGGTATCAGCCGGACCGCCATTCGGCGGGTTGTACTTGATACCGCCATCGTCCGGCGGGTTATGGGACGGAGTGATGACAATCCCATCGGCCAGCGGGCCGCCTTTTTTGTTATGCACAAGGATTGCATTGGAAATAGCCGGAGTCGGCGTAAAACCATTGTTTTCCTGCACAATGACATCAACACCATTTGCTGCCAACACCTCGAGAACAGAGATAAACGCAGGCTCGGAGAGCGCATGAGTATCTTTCCCGACGTAGCATGGGCCCGTAATTCCATTTTTCGCGCGCTCTTCAGCGATTGCCTGAGCAATGGCCAAAATATGCTTTTCGTTGAAGCTGTGACGACCTGCGCTCCCGCGGTGACCGGAAGTACCGAATTTCACCGCATGTTCCGCATTGCCCACTTCCGGCTGCAGCACGTAGTACTGAGACGTCAGTTGAGCAACGTTGATCAAATCACTTTGCTGTGCAGGCTGACCCGCACGGGTATGGTTTGCCATTGCCTGGTCCTTCTTATGCAAGGGTTAGATTTTCAGTATGAAATGGTACCGCAAACCTTTTCAATCAGCTCCACCGGGAACTGCATTGACTGCATGATATGTTCGACCATGCTGCATTTACGGCCTGTATTCGTGTTGGTAATGACCCAGTATGGCGTATCCGGTACCTGTTTAGGCTTCGTCTGGTTACCGTTTTTCAGCAGCGTCTGCTCATCGGCAGCAAAGTAGACGCGGGTGCGACCATGGAGCGATTCGGTGGCCTCAGCAAAGGCTTTGTTGTCCAGCGAATAGAGCGTGGTCAGGATCAGCATAAAGCGGTTAACCGCTTTCTTCTGCTCGGCATATTCGTCTGAAAGCAGCAGCTCGCGCATCGCACGGACTTTGTCTTTCGCCGTTTTTACCGTCTTAACTTCAGCAACGGGGGCAGCAGTTGGCGCTGGCGCCGCTTCTGCTTTGACGACCGGCGCTGCGGTAACGGCAGGCTGTGTAGCGGCGGTAAATTTCAGCATACGCCGTAAAATGTCGGACGCGCTCTCGCCAATGTGCAGAGTGTGAGCCGCAATATAGCGATAGAGCTCGTCATCAACTTCGATCGTTTTCATCTTAATCCGGTGCAATAATTTTTCTGAATACAATTCATTGGGATTATAAAGTCAAAACCCAACAGCGGGTAGCGCCAAACCAGGAACACGGCAAAATTCGGATGAGTTCCTTACTTGCCCCTGAGCGTTAGAATGTCCAACATGATACCCTAACCCGACAACGCGAAAAAAAGAACTTTGCTATGAAATTGAATGTCCGAGCGCAATCTGCACAAAACCTGCACAATAATTCCCCCATCGTCCTCGTCCACGGCCTGTTTGGCAGTCTGGATAATCTCGGCATCCTGGCGCGCGACCTGGTCGCCGACCACGATATCATCCAGGTCGATATGCGTAACCACGGTCTGTCACCTCGTTCCGAAGAGATGAACTACCCGGCCATGGCGCAAGATCTCCTCGATACGCTTGATGAGCATCATATTGAAACGGCGACCGTGATTGGCCACTCCATGGGTGGAAAAGCGGTCATGGCGCTGACCGCATTGGCGCCAGAGCGTATCGATCGCCTGGTGGCGATTGATATTGCGCCGGTGGATTATCACGTTCGTCGTCATGATGAGATTTTTGCCGCTATCAATGCGGTCACCAACGCGGGCGTGGCAACACGTCAGCAGGCAGCCACGGTAATGCGGGAGTTTCTCAAAGAGGAAGGCGTGATTCAGTTTCTGCTGAAATCCTTCGTTGATGGTGCCTGGCGCTTTAATGTTCCGGTGCTGTGGGAACAATATCCGCACATCGTCGGTTGGGAGGCAATCCCCGCATGGGATCACCCGGCGCTATTTATTCCCGGCGGCAACTCACCGTACGTCACCGAAGCCTATCGCGACGATCTGCTCGCGCAGTTCCCGCAGGCCAAAGCGCACGTGATTGCCGGGGCTGGCCATTGGGTTCACGCTGAAAAACCCGATGCCGTGCTGCGCGCCATTCGCCGTTATCTCGCCGAATGATTAAAAATGCATCGACTGCGCGCCAGAATGGCCGCGGTCGTTGGCGTGCGGGTTTCACTGATGTATGATTGCGCGCTGTCTGCGCTGGGCACTGCCCGGTAGCTTGTTTTCCCCGAAGTCACTCAGAATCATGGCAAAAGAACAAACGGACCGTACGACACTAGATTTGTTCGCAAATGAGCGTCGCCCGGGAAGACCAAAAACCAATCCGCTTTCGCGTGACGAACAGCTCCGCATTAATAAGCGTAATCAGCTAAAACGCGATAAAGTTCGCGGACTTAAGCGCGTCGAGTTGAAGCTCAACAACGACGCCGTTGATGCGCTTAACGAGCTGGCGACTGCCCGTGATATGAGCCGTAGTGAACTCATCGAAGAGATGTTGATGAACCAGCTCGCGCTGCTGCACGGACAAGGGAAAGTCTGAAAAATCCCCCCAAAACACGCTTTCATGTAGCAGAGTGTGCAGTACGGCACGATTGCTGTTTCCGCACGTTGACCTGTTCTGCTATCATTGCCCTTATCTGTGGGCAATAAGCCACCACCATATCATTAAGTTTCAAGAGGTTATTTTACTCATGGCAATCGTTGGCATCTTCTTCGGTAGCGATACCGGAAACACCGAAAATATCGCAAAAATGATTCAAAAACAGCTTGGTAAAGATGTCGCTGACGTTCATGACATCGCCAAGAGCAGCAAAGAAGATCTGGAAGCATTCGATATTCTGCTGCTGGGTATCCCAACCTGGTACTACGGTGAAGCACAGTGCGACTGGGATGATTTCTTCCCAACCCTGGAAGAAGTGGATTTCAACGGTAAACTGGTGGCCCTGTTTGGCTGCGGCGACCAGGAAGACTACGCAGAATATTTCTGTGATGCGCTGGGTACCATTCGCGACATCATTGAGCCACGCGGCGCGACCATTGTCGGCCACTGGCCAACGGCGGGCTACCATTTTGAAGCGTCTAAAGGTCTTGCCGATGACGATCACTTTGTCGGCCTGGCCATTGACGAAGACCGTCAGCCAGAACTGACCGCCGAGCGCGTTGAGAAGTGGGTGAAACAAGTTGCAGAAGAACTGCACCTGGACGAAATCAAAAACGCCTGATAGCGATAATGAGGTGTGATAATTGAATCGCACCTCATTAATAGGTAAAAGCAATTAAAATAATAGCTACAAATTTTTAACTTTTTATCGCATACCTGTACAATATCTTCAGATTTGGCGCAGGTTCATCGCTCAGTTTGTCGGTGAAGCCTCGTTTTTGAAAGCTTAGCTTACCCGGGCCTTGCTGTTTTCATTTTGATAGGGCCATTCTATAATGAGACGCATTAATTCGGGTGCATTCTCTGTGAAACTTTCGCTGATGGAAGTTAATCGTTTAGCAACAGGACAGATTCCGCATGACTGACAATAATACCGCATTAAAGAAGGCTGGCCTGAAAGTCACACTTCCACGGTTAAAGATTCTGGAAGTTCTTCAGGAACCTCATAACCACCATGTCAGCGCGGAAGACTTATACAAACGTCTGATCGACATGGGTGAAGAGATCGGTTTAGCCACGGTTTACCGCGTACTGAACCAGTTTGACGATGCAGGTATCGTCACACGCCATAATTTCGAAGGCGGTAAATCCGTATTCGAACTGACCCAGCAGCATCACCATGATCACTTGATCTGCCTCGACTGCGGCAAAGTTATCGAGTTCAGCGATGATTCGATTGAAGCGCGTCAGCGTGAAATCGCCACCAAATACGGTATTCGCTTAACTAACCATAGCCTTTACCTTTATGGCCACTGTGCTGAAGGCGACTGCCGCGAAGACGAACATGCTCACGACGGCATCGAAAAGTAACCTCCCGCCGATCGTCAAAAAGCCAGCCGTTATGCGCTGGTTTTTTTTTGCTTTTTAATTGGCTACTGGCATAAAAAAACCGCTGCAAGCAGCGGTTCTTGTTTACGGATAAGACTATTTTTGCGGCGTATTGTTACTACGAATTTCCTGCCAAATCTTATCGCACTTACTGGCTACGGCCTGGTCGTTACCGGTTTTTCTAGCCAGAATACACTGTTGATAGTCCAGAACGCGCACGCTTTCCTGAGTGGCGAACTGTTCGTGCTTCTTATCCTGTTTCAGCACGTTTAACACGCTCTGACAGGCCTGGATCTTATCCGGATTACCTTCCGCCGTGTTGATGCAGGCGCTGTAGGCATCTTTCAGCTTAGTGTCTTCTTTCGGTGCAGGTGACTGGGCACAGGCGGTGAGGCCAGCAGCCATTAAAGCAACAAGAATCAGTTTTTTCATGCGATGAACCTCTTAGCCGCGGCAGAGGTTTCCCTCTGCCGCGTCATGCATTAGAAAATAGTGAACGGGGCGATAACCATGAATTTCACGTCACGCTCGTCCTGGAAGATGTTGCCATAACCGCCGCCCCAGCTTGGGATATCGGAGTGGTTGTCATACTGCGTGAAGTGCAGTTTGAACAGCGTGCCCTTCGCACGACCATCCTGAACGGTGTAAGCCACATCGAGGCTGTAAGCAGATTCTCTGATTTTGTTGTTTTTGTCGTAGTAAGCATCCGGGTTCATCTGCCAGGTTGATGGCTTAGCATCCCATGCGTAGACGTAAGATGCACCCACCGCCCAGCCCGGGAGATCCCAGTTTTTCAGGTCATACATAGAGCCGAAGAACACCGCTTTTTCGCCGTTGGCGTTGAAGTCAGAGCGGTTATCCCACCAGATATCCAGACGACCGTTGGAGGATGCGTAGGTTGGAGTCATACGCTGCAGGAAGAAGCCCTGCTGGCCTTCTGCTTTTACCCAGGTCCCTTCCAGACGGAAGTCGAAGACCTCTTTCAGCTTGTAGCCGAAGGTTAACGCCTGCAACCATGCGGTGCCGTCGTAAATATCGTTTACGCCATGATCGCTCACTTTGTCACGGGTACCGTAGAACTGATAGCTGGTGGTCAGCGGGCCGCCAGGGATATCAAATTTGTAGCTACCTTTGGCGAAGTACTGATCAACATAGCCTTCTGCCTGACCAAATGCCGCTTCCAGCACCAGGTCATTTTTGAAATCGTATTTAGCACCGATGGAGTGCAGGTAATCGACCTTGGTCTTCTTATCGTTCTGATAGAAGTTATCCATTTCCAGATGCCAAGGCGCCTTGTACTCGTTGGTCCACATGTAGGAGAAGCTCAGTGCACCGTTGTCGCCGTAGTCAAAGTTAGCCCCGGCTTCAGCACCCTGATAGGTACCTGGCATAAAGCTCCAGTGTGGTGCTAACAGAGTCTGACCGGTTGGCTGGATGTAACCTGCGCGTGCCCAGGTCGGGCCGAGTTTGAATTTAGCCGCCGCTTTATACAGGCTGATACCGGATTTGTCGCCGCTATAGTCTTCGCTGTAGCCTTTGTTTTTAGCAGAGAACGCGATTTCGTTCGGGTGGCCGCTTTCGCTGCTTTCCGCCATTTCAATTGCGGTGAATGCCGCAATATCAATACCGAACATGTCAGCAGCATAGCCGGACTGGAAGTCGAGGTTGGCGTTCCAGGTGGAGTGAGACAGGTTGGTTTTATATTTATCATGATCGGTGACATCTTTACGGTCACGCTCACGCTGCCAATAATAGATGCCGCCAGTTAATGTTGAATCGTCAATGAACCCTTCTGCTTTTGCATCCGGCGCCATTGTAAAGCCTGACAGTGCTGTCACACCGGCGATAGCCAGCGCCAGCGTACTACGTTTGCCACTAAACGTACGCATAGTTATATCCTCTTTGACTTTTAAAATGCCGCCGCAAAGCAGAGGCAAAAAATAAAAACTTTAAAAAAAATGAACTTCTGGAAAATGGTGTTTCACTACACCGATAGACTATTTTTCGCGACGCGAATTATCAATCCTTTTCCGCAACAAGAGTGCAGGATTATGACAAAGCGCACATATTTGGTTTCAATGTGTAACTGAGTGCGTTGTTAACATTTTTCTCTCCAACCCTTGCAGGGTCAGGGCCAAATGTTAATGAGACCGTTTACATCATATTTGCGGGACGAAACGACGAGCGTCGCCAGAGAGTATGAGAAGTAAAATTATCGTATTAATTCGCTACGCGAATCTACAAACGTAAAACAGGGCATGAATGGATATAAAAAAACGCCGCAATCGCGGCGTTTTTTAGGCGTGCTATGACCGTTTAGCCAACCCAGGTATCACGTAAACCGACGGTGCGGTTAAATACCAGCTTGTCTGCGGTGCTGTAGCGGCTGTCCAGGCAGAAGTAACCCTCACGCTCGAACTGATACGCTTTGCTGGCCTCAGCGGCCTGCAGAGATGGCTCACCGTAGCCCTGAGTGATCACCAGTGATTCTGGATTCATCACCGACAGGAAGTCTTCCTCTGCCCCCGGGTTAGGTACGCTGAACAGACGATCGTACAGACGGATTTCAATCGGCAGCGCATGCGCAGCGCTTACCCAATGGATCACACCCTTCACTTTACGGCCATCGGCAGGATCTTTACTCAGAGTGTCGGCATCGTAAGTACAGAAGATAGTGGTGATATTGCCTTCAGCATCCTTCTCCACGCGCTCTGCCTTCACTACGTAGGCATTACGCAGGCGAACTTCTTTACCCATCACCAGACGTTTGTACTGTTTGTTCGCTTCTTCGCGGAAATCCGCGCGATCAATCCAGATTTCTGCGCTAAACGGCACTTCACGGCTACCCATCTCCGGTTTGTTCGGATGATTAGGCATAGAGACCATTTCGCTTTCGCCCTGCGGGTAGTTTTCGATAACCAGTTTCACCGGGTCGATAACCGCCATCGCGCGCGGTGCGTTTTCGTTCAGGTCTTCACGAATACAGGATTCCAGAGACGCCATCTCAATGGTGTTATCCTGTTTGGTCACGCCGATACGTTTGCAGAATTCACGGATAGCGGCCGCGGTATACCCACGACGACGCAGACCGGAAATAGTCGGCATACGAGGGTCATCCCAACCTTCAACGTGCTTCTCGGTCACCAGTTGGTTCAGCTTACGCTTGGACATCACGGTGTATTCCAGATTCAGGCGCGAGAATTCGTACTGGCGCGGGTGAACCGGAATAGTGATGTTGTCGAGAACCCAGTCATACAGACGACGGTTGTCCTGGAATTCCAGAGTACACAGAGAGTGCGTAATCCCTTCCAGCGCATCGCTGATGCAGTGGGTAAAGTCGTACATCGGGTAGATGCACCACTTGTTACCGGTCTGGTGGTGTTCGGCGAACTTAATACGGTAGAGCACCGGATCGCGCATGACAACGAACGATGATGCCATGTCAATTTTAGCGCGCAGACAGGCTTTGCCCTCTTCGAAGCCACCGGTACGCATTTTTTCAAACAGCGCCAGGTTCTCTTCAACGCTGCGATCGCGGTATGGGCTATTTTTACCCGGCGCAGTCAGCGAACCACGATACTCACGGATCTGTTCTGGCGTCAGCTCATCGACGTACGCCAGACCTTTATTGATAAGTTCAACCGCATAGGCATGCAGCTGATCGAAGTAATCAGAGGAGTAGCGGACGTTGCCAGACCAGTGAAAACCTAACCACTCGACGTCATTTTTGATGGACTCAACGTATTCGATATCTTCTTTTACCGGGTTGGTATCATCGAAACGCAGGTTGCACTGGCCCTGATAGTCTTGCGCAATGCCAAAGTTCAGGCAGATAGATTTCGCATGGCCGATGTGCAGATAGCCATTAGGCTCTGGCGGAAAACGAGTATGCACCGTGTTGTGCTTACCGGTAGCCAGATCTTCGTCAATGATCTGACGAATAAAGTTAGTCGGGCGGGCTTCAGCCTCACTCATCGTAGATTCCTCAAAGCGTAAACAACGTATAACGGCATATGATCTTATAAGCCGGACGGACTGACAACCTTTAGTTACGCAAAAAACGTCGCAAACGAAAATATTGGGGCAGATTGCTGTAAAAAAAAGCGGCGGAGGATTTCCCCCCGCCGCTTAAGGCATTAATCAACTTTACTCAGGAGCGATTATTTACCTTTAATCTCATACAGTGGCGTTTGACCCGCAACCACGTGACCTTCGGCTTTAATAACCAGCGCGCCGAAATCATCGCTGTTACTGCAAACAACCGGGCTAATCATTGAGCGCGCATTCGCGTTGAGGAACTCCAGATCCATTTCCAGGATTGGCTGGCCTGCAACCACTTCAGCACCCTCTTCAACCAGACGTTTGAAGCCTTTACCTTCCAGCGCAACGGTATCGATACCCATATGGACAACGATCTCCGCGCCTTTGTCCGTTTCCAGGCAGAACGCGTGGTTGGTGTTAAAGATTTTCACGATAGTGCCCGCTGCCGGTGACACGACGGTTTTATCCGTTGGTTTCACCGCTACGCCATCGCCTACCGCTTTGCTCGCGAACGCTTCGTCAGGAACCTGTTCCAGAGCCACAATGTCACCGGTAATTGGTGATACCAGCGTTTCAATGGTCGCCGCGTTAGCCACTGCCTGCGGTTTTACCGCGGCGGTCGCTGCTGCGGGTGCGCTTTCTGCCGCTGCTGCTGCAACCGGACCACGTGCAACCACTTTCTTCATCGCGTCGCCGATAGATTCAGCTTTCGCGCCAACGATGACCTGAATGGTCTGTTTGTTCAGTTTCACCACACCGGAAGCACCCAGACGTTTGCACATCGCATCGCTCACCTTGGCGGAATCCCCCACGGTCAGACGCAGACGGGTAATACAAGCATCGATCGCTTTCAGGTTGTCAGTACCGCCAACCGCTGCAATGTAGCTGGTTGCCAGTTGATTCAGACCTTCTTCGGTGTTGCTGTTTGCTTCTTCAGTAACAACGTTGTCGTCTTTGTCTTCGCGGCCAGGCGTTTTGAGGTTAAACATGCGAATAACCACGCTGAACAGCACGAAGTAGATAACGAAGAACACCAGACCCATCACCACCAGCATCCAGACGTTCTTACTTGCTGCCGGCAGGCTGTACATCAACACGTAGTCGATAGCACCTGCGGAGAAGGAGAAGCCTGCGTGGATACCCAGCAGCGTCGCGATAAACAGGCTTACGCCGGTCAGAATCGCGTGCAGGAGATACAGCAGCGGAGCCAGGAACATGAACAGGAATTCCAGCGGCTCGGTAACACCGGTCAGGAACGCGGTAACCGCAACGGACAGCAGCATACCGCCAACCATTGGACGACGCTCTTTTGGTGCCGCGAAGTACATCGCCAGCGCCGCACCCGGCAGACCAAACATCATGATTGGGAAGAAGCCGGACATGAACATACCCGCAGTGCCGTCACCCGCATAGAAGCGGTTGATGTCACCGTGGAACACTGCGCCAGCGGCGTTGGTGAACTCACCAATCTGGAACCAGGCGATGGTATTCAGCACCTGATGCAGACCGGTTGGGATCAGCAGACGGTTGATGAAACCAAAGATACCGGAACCCAGCGCGCCTGCGCCAACGATCCATTCACCACCGGCATGGATTGCGTTCTGCACCGGTGGCCACACGTAGCCGAAGATAGCAGCCAGCACCAGACAGAAGAAGCCAGTGGCGATCGGTACGAAGCGTTTGCCGCCGAAGAAGCTCAGGAAGTCAGGCAGTTTGATACCCGCCCAACGGTTATACGCGGCACCACCGACCAGACCGGTAATGATACCCGCCAGTACACCCATGTTAATTGCTGGGTTGATGGTTACCATGGCTTTCGTCAGGACGAAATAACCCACGGCACCCGCCAATGCTGCCGAACCCGCGTTGTCTTTCGACCAGCTGGATGCCACACCGATGGCGAAAATCAGCGCCAGGTTATCAAAGATTGATCCACCCGCTTGCGCGATGAATGCAACGTTCAGTAAGTCTGGCTGACCAAATCGCAGCAACAGCGCCGCCACCGGCAGCACGGCGATAGGGAGCTGTAACGCCCTACCTAGTCGCTGGAAAAAACCTAAAATATTCATCTTATTCCCCCTACGAGACCCCGATACGGCTCATTTAAGCCATTTTTTTATTTTACAAAAAGCATGACATTGCGATGTCTTGTAAACTGCATTCACAACTCTTATGGATTGTGAGTGTGTGGAAGTTTAATTCGTATCGCAAATTAAACACGTGTTTTTTGTGACTATAGTCACCAAATATTGTCAACACCACTCCCTTTCACTGGCTAACTATGAAAACTTATTTTATCATTCAAAAAATCAAAACGGATCGCTCCCTGTCGATGTAAACAGGTTACGCTTAGAGCATGCACGGAGATGCCATCCGCCAACTTCTTACATTTTACATACTGAGGTGAAGAATGAGACTGATTCCTCTCGTTAACGCTGAGCAAGTCGGCAAATGGGCTGCTCGCCACATCGTTAACCGTATCAACGCATTTAAACCTACCGCGGACAGTCCGTTCGTGCTGGGCCTGCCAACCGGCGGTACTCCGCTGGCGACCTATAAAGTCTTAGTTGAAATGCATAAAGCGGGCCAGGTTAGTTTCCAGCACGTTGTCACTTTCAATATGGATGAATACGTTGGCCTGCCAAAAGAGCATCCGGAAAGCTATCACAGCTTCATGCACCGTAACTTCTTCGATCATATCGATATTCCTGCAGAAAACATCAACCTGTTGAACGGCAACGCGCCGGATGTGGATGCAGAATGCCGTCGTTATGAAGAAAAAATCCGTTCCTACGGCAAAATTCATCTGTTCATGGGTGGCGTGGGCAATGATGGTCATATCGCGTTTAACGAACCGGCCTCTTCCCTCTCTTCCCGTACCCGTATCAAAACCTTGACGCACGAAACCCGCGTCGCCAACTCCCGCTTCTTTGACGGCGACGTGGCAATGGTACCAAAATATGCGCTGACCGTAGGCGTAGGTACGCTGCTGGACGCGGAAGAAGTGATGATTCTGGTTCAGGGCGCGCCGAAAGCGCTGGCTCTGCAGCAGGCGGTTGAGGGTAACGTTAACCACATGTGGACCATTACCTGTCTGCAGCTGCATCCTAAATCACTGATCGTCTGCGATGAACCTTCCACCATGGAGTTGAAGGTCAAGACCCTGAAGTATTTCAACGAGCTCGAAGCGGAAAATATCAAAGGTCTGTAATGTCTTACCGTCCCGCGCCTCGCCGCGGGACAACATTTTTGAACACCGGGGGTCGTAATGTATGCATTAACCCATGGCCGGATTTATACCGGCCACGAAATTCTGGATGACCATGCGATTATCGTCGCCAATGGCCTTATTGAACGTATTTGCCCACTGGCTGATGTACCAGCGAACGTCGAACAGCGTTCCGTTAATGGCGCCATACTCGCCCCTGGCTTTATCGACGTTCAGCTTAACGGCTGCGGCGGCGTACAGTTCAACGATACCGCCGAAGCAGTAACCGTTGAAACGCTGGAAATCATGCAGAAAGCCAACGAGAAATCGGGCTGCACCAACTTCCTGCCAACCCTCATCACCACCTGTGACGACCTGATGAAACAGGGCGTTCGCGTGATGCGTGAATATCTGGCTAAACACCCTAATCAGGCGCTCGGTCTGCACCTTGAAGGCCCGTGGCTGAACATCGTGAAAAAAGGGACGCACAACCCAAGCTTCGTGCGTAAACCTGACGCTGAACTGGTGCAATTCCTCTGTGATAACGCCGACGTAATCACTAAAGTCACCCTGGCACCAGAGATGGTCGATCCAGCGGTCATTACCCAACTGGCTAACGCTGGCATCGTAGTTTCTGCCGGCCACTCCAACGCCACGGCGAAAGAGGCACGTATCGGTTTCCGCGCGGGCATCTCTTTTGCGACGCACCTGTTCAACGCCATGCCGTATATGTCGGGTCGCGAACCGGGTCTGACCGGCGCTATCCTTGATGCGAACGAAATCTACTGCGGCATCATCGCCGACGGCCTGCACGTTGACTACATCAATATCCGTAACGCCAAGCGCCTAAAAGGCGATAAGCTGTGTCTGGTCACCGATGCGACGGCCCCAGCAGGTGCCAATATTGAGCAGTTCATTTTTGCTGGTAAAACAATATACTACCGTAATGGACTCTGTGTTGATGAAAATGGGACACTGAGCGGTTCGTCCCTGACCATGATTGAAGGGGTTCGTAACCTGGTTAATCACGCCAACATTGCGCTCGACGAAGTGCTGCGTATGGCGACCCTCTACCCTGCTCGCGCGATTGGCGTTGATAAGCACCTGGGTAGCATCGCACCGGGCAAAGTGGCGAACCTCACTGCGTTCACCCACGACTTTAAAATCATCAAGACCATCGTTAATGGCAACGAGGTCGTCACTGAGTAAGAGAAAGTATGACATCAGGCGGACAAGCTCAAATTGGTAATGTTGACCTCGTAAAACAGTTAAACAGCGCGGCCGTTTACCGCCTGATTGACCAGCATGGGCCAATCTCGCGGATTCAGATTGCCGAGCAAAGCCAGCTTGCGCCCGCCAGCGTGACCAAAATCACGCGTCAGCTTATTGAGCGCGGATTGATCAAAGAAGTCGATCAACAGGCCTCCACCGGGGGCCGCCGCGCTATCTCAATCATCACCGAAACGCGCAATTTCCACGCTATCGGCGTGCGTCTTGGCCGTCATGACACCACCCTCACGCTGTACGATTTGAGCAGCAAAGCGGTGGCTGAAGAGCACTACCCGCTACCTGAGCGAACTCAGGAGACGCTGGAACACGCCCTGCTCAACACCATTGCCACGTTTATTGAATCGTGCCAGCGAAAAATCCGCGAACTTATCGCAATCTCAGTGATTCTGCCGGGTCTTGTCGATCCGGAAAGCGGTGTGATCCGCTATATGCCACATATTCCGGTAGAAAACTGGCGTCTGGTTGAAGCGCTGGAAAAACGCTTTAAGGTGACCTGTTTTGTCGGCCATGACATCCGTAGCCTGGCGCTGGCGGAGCACTACTTTGGGGCAAGCCACGATTGTGAAGACTCCATTTTGGTGCGCGTACACCGCGGCACAGGCGCGGGGATCATCTCCAACGGCCGTATTTTTATCGGCCGCAACGGCAACGTCGGCGAAATTGGCCATATCCAGGTTGATCCGCTCGGCGAGCGCTGCCACTGCGGTAACTTTGGCTGTTTAGAAACCGTCGCCGCTAACGCCGCCATTGAGCAGCGCGTTCGCCACCTGTTGGAGCAGGGCTATCAGAGCCGACTGACGCTCGACGATTGCCATATCAAGACCATCTGCAAGGCCGCCAATAAAGGCGATCCGCTGGCGACCGAGGTGATTGAGCATGTGGGCCGTCATCTGGGAAAAACTATCGCTATCGCCATTAACCTGTTCAACCCGCAGAAAGTGGTCATTGCCGGAGAAATCATCGAGGCCGATCGCGTGCTGCTGCCGGCAATTGAAGGCTGCATTAACACTCAGGTTTTGAAGGCGTTCCGTAAAAATCTACCGGTAGTGCGCTCAACCCTCGACCACCGCTCGGCGATTGGTGCTTTTGCGCTGGTTAAACGCGCGATGCTTAACGGCTCGCTGCTCCAGCATTTGCTGGAAGGTTAGTCGTAAGAGGTAATGCTGAGGATAACGTGTATAATTACGCCTCTTTAAGAACAAACGCCAGGTAGTCCATGACCATTCAGAATGTAATCTGTGATATTGACGGCGTGCTAATGCACGACAACGTCGCCGTGCCGGGCGCGGCAGAATTCGTCGCACGCGTGCTGGATAAAGGCATGCCGTTTGTCTGTCTGACCAACTACCCTTCGCAGACAGGCCAGGATTTGGCGAACCGCTTCGCCACTGCAGGTATCGATGTTCCGGACAGCGTTTTTTACACTTCCGCCATGGCAACCGCTGATTTTCTGCGTCGTCAGGAAGGCAAAAAGGCCTACGTTGTTGGCGAAGGCGCGCTGATCCATGAACTGTATAAAGCCGGGTTCACCATTACCGATGTTAACCCAGACTTCGTTATCGTCGGCGAAACCCGCTCCTTTAACTGGGATATGATGCACAAGGCCGCATTCTTCGTGGCCAACGGTGCACGCTTCATCGCCACCAACCCTGACACCCATGGCCGTGGATATTACCCGGCGTGTGGCGCACTTTGCGCCGGCATCGAAAAAATCTCCGGGCGTAAGCCGTTTGTCGTGGGCAAGCCAAGCCCGTGGATCATCCGCGCTGCGCTGAACAAAATGCAGGCGCATTCTGAGCAAACGGTGATTGTAGGCGATAATCTTCGCACTGATATACTGGCCGGCTTCCAGGCAGGGCTGGAAACCATTCTGGTTCTCTCCGGCGTTTCCACCGTCGACGACATCGACAATATGCCGTTCAGACCCTCGTGGATTTACCCATCGGTCGCCGAAATCGATATCATCTAATTCCCCCTGCTGCTGTCACTCACAGCAGCAATACCGATGCCTGCCCGGGCATCGGCCTGATTGACCTCAGCCGCTCTTCCTGCGATTTTCCCAGTTTTGTTCGCTGTCACCGGCCTCACTCCGCCATGCTTGAGCGATTTCGCTATCCACTCATTGGCTCAAAAAGATAATCGTTAAAAAAATCACGCCAAAAATGATAATTCATCAATAATAGCGAGAATGATGTACGTATTTTTTAGTATTCATTAAGCCCTATTGCATTATTTCTTTCAGGGTCCGAAAAAGCCTTGCACCCATCGTCCCTTTGCGGCATTTTTTAGTCATGCAAAGGCACCGCGTTAGCGCAGGGCCGCACAATAAAACAGCACAACACCACAGGGTTAACGGAGAAGTCTATGTGTTCTATTTTCGGTGTACTGGATATTAAAACTGACGCGGGCGAGCTGCGTAAAAAAGCGCTGGAGCTCTCCCGCCTGATGCGCCACCGTGGCCCAGACTGGTCCGGTATCTACGCTTGCGATAAAGCCATTCTTGCGCATGAACGCCTGTCGATTGTTGACGTCAATGCCGGTGCCCAGCCGCTGTATAACGAAAAGAAAACGCACGCCCTGGCAGTCAACGGTGAAATTTACAACCATCAAGCGCTGCGCGCAGAATACGCCGATCGCTACCAGTTCCAGACCGGCTCTGATTGTGAAGTGATCCTCGCGCTGTACCAGGAAAAAGGCCCTGATTTCCTCGACGAACTGGAAGGGATGTTTGCCTTCGCCCTGTATGATAGTGAAAAAGACGCTTACCTGATTGGCCGTGACCATATCGGTATTATTCCGCTGTACATGGGCCATGATGAGTTCGGCAACTTCTACGTTGCGTCCGAAATGAAAGCGCTGACCCCAGTCTGCCGCACCATTCAGGAATTCCCGGCAGGTAGCTATCTGTGGAGCAAAGACGGTGAGATTCGTCAGTATTATCAGCGCGATTGGTTCGACTATGACGCGGTGAAAGACAACGTTACCGATAAAAACGAACTGCGTCAGGCGCTGGAAGAGTCCGTAAAAAGCCACCTGATGTCCGACGTGCCTTACGGCGTACTGCTGTCCGGCGGCCTGGACTCTTCGGTTATCTCGGCGATCACCAAGAAATTCGCGGCCCGTCGCGTGGAAGATCAGGAACGTTCAGAAGCCTGGTGGCCGCAGCTACACTCCTTCGCCGTGGGGCTGGAGGGGTCTCCTGACCTGAAAGCGGCGCAGGAAGTCGCAAACCACCTTGGCACCGTGCACCATGAAATTCACTTCACCGTGCAGGAAGGTCTGGATGCAATCCGCGACGTTATCTATCACATTGAAACCTATGATGTGACCACCATCCGCGCCTCGACGCCGATGTATTTGATGTCGCGTAAAATTAAAGCGATGGGCATCAAGATGGTGCTGTCCGGTGAAGGGTCTGACGAAGTGTTTGGCGGCTACCTGTACTTCCATAAAGCGCCAAACGCCAAAGAGCTGCACGAAGAGACCGTACGTAAGCTGCAGGCGCTGCACATGTACGACTGCGCACGCGCAAACAAAGCAATGTCGGCCTGGGGTGTGGAAGCACGCGTGCCGTTCCTGGATAAGAAATTCCTCGACGTGGCAATGCGCATTAACCCGCAGGATAAAATGTGCGGCAACGGCAAAATGGAAAAACACGTGCTGCGTGAATGTTTCGAATCCTATCTGCCGGCAAGCGTGGCGTGGCGCCAGAAAGAGCAGTTCTCTGATGGTGTCGGCTATAGCTGGATTGATACGCTGAAAGAAGTGGCGGCTAAACAGGTTACTGACCAACAGCTGGAAACCGCGCACTTCCGCTTCCAGTACAACACGCCAACCTCGAAAGAAGGCTATCTGTACCGCGAAATCTTTGAAGAACTGTTCCCGGTCCCTAGCGCGGCTGAATGTGTCCCTGGTGGTCCATCCGTCGCGTGCTCTTCAGCGAAAGCCATTGAGTGGGATGAAGCGTTCAAAACCATGGACGACCCATCAGGCCGTGCGGTAGGCGTGCACCAGTCTGCATATCAGTAAGCGTGATGACTAAATAGAAAAGCCCCTGATGGAGACATCAGGGGCTTTTGTTTTTTGCCGAGGGTTTGGCTCCAGGTCTACCCCTCACGCCCTTTTTTCGCCGCCAGAGAACGCAGCAGCACCCCAAGCGTTGTGCCGTTATGCAGCATCGCACTCGCGCCCGGAGACAGCCAGCCCAGCGCAGCCGCCAGCATAATGGCGCTATTGACCCACTCGGTCAGCTTGATGTTGCTGTTCACCAGCTTCATCGCCTCGGTGGAGAGCTGTCGGGCGGCGATCACGCCGTGCAGGTTATCCTGCAACAGCACCGCATCCGCCGCCTGCTGCGCCAGCTCGGTACTTTGGTTCATCGCCAGGCCAACATCTGCCTGAGTCAGCACCGGCGCATCATTAATGCCGTCGCCGACAAACAGGACTTTATGTCCCGCCGCCTGCAGCGCCTGCACCACCTCAACTTTGCTTTCCGGCGTCGCTTCAGCAACGTAGCGGTCGATACCTACACGCTCTGCCAGCTGGCAGGCTTTCTCTGCCCGATCGCCGGTCAACAGAACGACCTGACGGATCCCCGATGCTTTCAGTTGAGCGATCACCTCAGAGGCTTCATCGCGCAGATGATCCTGCAGACCAATCATCCCCACCAATTGATCGTCGAAGCCGATAAACAGCAGGTGGCGCCCCTTCGCTTCCAGCTCACTGATCTCATCCTCATACGGCGAGAAATCGATGTCGTAGTGGCAATCGAGGAAGTGCCGGCTGCCAATCACCATCTGATGATCTTCCAGCGCACACAGCAGGCCATGAGCAATCACGTACTCCACTTCGCCATGCGGAATATGCGGCAGCTCGTGGTGTTCTGCCGCCGCCACTACCGCATGGGCCAGCGGATGGTTGCTGTGCTCTTCCACCGAAGCGGCGATAGCCAACAGACGCTTAGCCTGCACCAGCCGATCGTTAAAGCTGATGACATCCGTCACCTGCATCTGGTCGTGGGTCAGGGTTCCCGTTTTATCGAACACCACCGTGTCAACGTCCGCCAGCTTCTCAATCGCCCTGCCGCCTTTCAGCAACAGACCGCTCTGCGCGGCACGATACATAATCGATTTAAAGGCAATGGGCGTACTTAGCTTCAGCGCGCAGGAGTAGTCGACGAGGAAAACCGACGCCAGACGCTCCCAACTGCGGGTCATCGCAAACACGGCAGCCCCCACCCCCAGCGTGATTGCCACGCGGCGATCGGCCATTTGCTGCGTGACCTGCTGCGTTTCGCTACGCTGGGTCAGGGAGTCGCGGATAAAACGACGAATATGCGCGGTTGAAGAAGATTCCCCAACCTGCTCGGCGGTTATCGCCACATTCCCTTCCTGGATTTGCGTTCCCGCATACACCCACGAACCCGCTTCGCGACGCACCGGAACGCTTTCACCTGTCATCGACGCTTGGTTAACCTGAGCCACGCCGCGCAGTACGGTACCGTCAGCCGGAATATTATCACCCGGGCCAAGCAGCATCACATCGCCGGCCACCAGCTCACTGCTGCTGATTTCGACGCTTTCCCCTGCCCGCTCTACCCACACCGGATGTTCACGCGGCTGCATGAGATCCGCCAGCAGCGCATCGGAATGACGGCTGGTCTCCTGCTCCATATATTCGCCAAGCGTCAACAGCGATTGGGTCAACATGGCGGTACGGTTATCCCCGCGCAGCATCGACAGGCTGAGCGCCAGCGCATCCAGCACTTCGACCTTAAGCTTGCCCTCGCTGAGAGTATGCGCCCCTTCGAGGATAGTCGGTGCCGTTAGCAGTGCTGCAGGCAAACGCGCCCAACGCTCGGGTAAAACCTGCGTCAGCGCCAGACCGGCAAGATTGAGCAGGTTGTCGCCGCCGCAGTATTCGGTTTCAAACTCGATGTCGTCCGCCGTTTGCCAATCAAGCGTACTTACGGCCGCCACGATATCCGCAAGCGAAGTCCGTGCACGATCCCATTCGATCACCGCACTGCGTGCTGAAGGACGAAGGCGTACGCCGCTGACGCCCGGGAACGAAAGGATCTGTTGTTTCAGCCAGCCTGCGGCATCAGGGTACTCCGCCAACGCAGATATCCGCAGACGCACACGCCCAGGGATCTGGTGAACGATAACCACCGATTCGCCTACAGCACTCACGCGATATCATCCTTATTCTGGCTGCGGTAATAGTCGACTTCAGCCTGCAGATCCGCCACACGCTCTTTCAACTCTTCCATCTCGCCCCGCACGGTTCCCCACGCTTTACTCGCCGTATTGGTAATCCCCTGCTGGACGTTACGATTGGTCAATAAATAGGTGATAGCCGCACCTGCAAGCAGGCCGGTGATCAGATGCGTACGGCTATTATTGGCGACCGGCGCTTGTACCGGCATCGCCGCCGGGTTGACTTCCCACATCCCGGTGTACGGGTTGTACAGATATTCAGGCTGATTCATTGTTTCCTCGCTTAGCTATCGCATCCATAAGATAAAGAGAAGCGGCCCCCACCCCGATAATGGTCAGGACAGACTCCAGCGGGCGCGCTTTATGGGTGTCCGCAATTGCCATAACCGCGCCGCTTATCAGGCTGGCTTTTGCCGTCTCCTTCATGACTGCGCAAGCCGCTTCGTTCAGCGTCTGTTCACTTTGCTGGTAGCGCTGCCATTCTCGCAGGCAGGCCGCGCTTCCGCCGACAAGCGCACCGGCAACGGCGGCGCGGCTTACCCGGCTATTTCTGTCACGGCTGTTGTTCATCCGCTACGCCCTCGTCGTCA
The DNA here is from genome assembly GCF_001571285.1 of Kluyvera cryocrescens NBRC 102467. Classification (GTDB taxonomy): domain Bacteria; phylum Pseudomonadota; class Gammaproteobacteria; order Enterobacterales; family Enterobacteriaceae; genus Kluyvera; species Kluyvera cryocrescens. Next base: position 70,008 of record NZ_BCTM01000019.1, read on the forward strand.
AATGGCATGGCGGAAGGCTGACGATGACGCTCAACGGATTCCTGGAAACCGTCTTTACCCGCCTTCATGGTGTCGCGGAAGATAGCTGCGCTTGAGGTGGCTGTCTCTTTAATGGCTTCAGAACCATTTTTCACGCCATCTTTTACTTTGCTGGAGCCCGCTTTGAGCATGTCACCCGCCCCAGCCAGCGTCTGCATTAACATGCCGCGCACGGAATCGTTGGTCAGCAGCAGCGTGACGGCCGCGCCGACCATTGCCCCTTTCCAGAACTCTTTATCGTCCATCCCCACGGTACTGATGATGTTCTTCAGCAGGCCCGCCTGATCGCCCATCGCACCGTCAACCACGTGCTGAGCATATTGACTCCAGTCAACCCCAGGCGCTGCGGCATGATGATGCTGATGATGTGGATGATGAGGCTGAGCGAACTGCGGTGGCACCGCACCCTGCGGGAAGCCCATTGGAGGGAACCCCATTGCCATTTGCGGCGGCATCTGCATTTGTGGCTGAGGTGGCACCTGTGGCTGGGCCGGCATCTGTCCATTCTGTGGCCAGGCCATACCCTGTGGCATTGGTGGGTACGGATACCATGGGTAGCCATAGGGTGGATAGTAACCTGCTGGTGGTACCTGCTGTGCGTTGCTGTCATTAGTGCTCATGATGACAATCCTTATTCATTTAATGGGAAGGAGCGAGAATGGCGGCAAGTTGCTCTAGCGCTTGCTGCGCCTGCTCGCCGTCATGACCAAACAGTTGATTTAAAATCTGCGGGCGAATGGCCGCCGCATCGTACTCAAGGACGATGGAGCCGGTATCGCTATTGACCTGATAACGCCGGAGGTGCCCTTCAGGGTGGCAATAGGCATCAAGCTGTTTCAGCTTGCCCTGACTCAGGCTGGCAATCAGCTTGTTAGAAAAACGCAGGCGTAAACGCCCGGGTATATGGTGTGCCACTTCAACAAAGCGGCGCAGCGTCAGTAAGTCGCCAAAGGATTCGGCAGGCATATCAGTTAATACCCAGATATTTATTGGTGACATTAATCAAATCACAGATGTAGAGCACCAGACAGCGCTAATCCACCTTCTTTTGCGGTGTGTCAAAAGCCAATGCGCGATTCTTTTTTGCGCTGCGTGCGGTGAGCGCTGGACATGGGTGTAATGCAAATATAAATTACTCTCATTACTACTACATAAGTAAAATGAGGCGGCTATGACTCCTTACCTGCACCAGACTCCCAATCGCATTCGCATCCGCTCAAGCTGGATCCAGCGTCATCCGCAAGAGGTTTCGCGCCTCATTGAGACGCTGCGCGCCCGCGAGGGGATCCACGAAATCGTGCACCGTTTATATGCCGGTTCGGTGGCGATCAACTTTGACTCCTCGCGCGTTTCATCGAGCGAACTGCTGACGCAGCTTGAACAAGCGCAGTGGCTCAGCAGCCAGAAGGATAAAAGTTATATAGAGAACACATTACGCGTTGGTGCCGGTCATTTATTGAAAACGCTGGCTTTTGGTGCATTAAAGCGTACAGTCGGTGGCCCGGTCGTTTCTATCGTCAGCGTGTTGACCCGATAACCCTTGATAGAAGATGGGTACTTTAGCCGCACTGATTAACGGTAAATAACCAATAATTGCCGATTATTGCGCCATGCTGTTCGCAACCTAACCAAACAGTCACATTCCAGTGAATTTCATTGAAAAAGGTGTTGACGGTATTGGGCTCAATACGCATAATGCGCCCCGCAACGCCGATAAGGTAACGCGAAAAAAAAGATGGCTACGTAGCTCAGTTGGTTAGAGCACATCACTCATAATGATGGGGTCACAGGTTCGAATCCCGTCGTAGCCACCATCTTTTTTTGCGGGAGTGGCGAAATTGGTAGACGCACCAGATTTAGGTTCTGGCGCCGCAAGGTGTGCGAGTTCAAGTCTCGCCTCCCGCACCATTCACCCGTAAGCGTTGCACGGATGGGGTATCGCCAAGCGGTAAGGCACCGGTTTTTGATACCGGCATTCCCTGGTTCGAATCCAGGTACCCCAGCCATATTTCTTCGATATTTGCGGATTGCCGCGACGGTATTGGGGTATCGCCAAGCGGTAAGGCACCGGTTTTTGATACCGGCATTCCCTGGTTCGAATCCAGGTACCCCAGCCATCGAAGAATATGTTAGTATCGGCTACGTAGCTCAGTTGGTTAGAGCACATCACTCATAATGATGGGGTCACAGGTTCGAATCCCGTCGTAGCCACCAAATTCAGAATTTCTCGATTGAATCGTTAAATTCGAAAAAAAATTGTTGGGGTATCGCCAAGCGGTAAGGCTCTGGTTTCTGATACCAGCATTCCGAGGTTCGAATCCTCGTACCCCAGCCATTTTCAAAAAGTCGTTCACTCTGTGGACGCACCCGTTGGGGTATCGCCAAGCGGTAAGGCTCTGGTTTCTGATACCAGCATTCCGAGGTTCGAATCCTCGTACCCCAGCCATTTTCGAAAAGCTCGCTCCGGCGAGCTTTTTTTGTTTTTGTCCCTGCCGAAATAAAGGCGCCCGTTTTTCTCAGCAACCGAATCCCACATTCCCGGGGTCGCAGCGCTCGCCCGGGATCGATTTGGCTTTACACCCCTAACGCATACTTCAACGCCTGACGCTTCAACGCGCCTGCGCGCTGCGCGGCCATCAGACCGACGTTACGCAGCACGCGTAACGGTGCCAGATCGTTACTGAACCCGGCATAGAAGAGATCCATCCCGCTTTGCATCAGTAAATTATCTGCCCGACGGCGAGCCTGATAGCGCTGTAGCACCGGCAGACTCGCCCAGTGTTCACCCACACTGCGCGCGCTGGCCAACACGTCCCACAGCGCATCAACGTCGCGATAGCCCAGGTTCACCCCTTGTCCTGCCAACGGATGAATGGTGTGTGCGGCATCACCGACCAGCGCCAATCCAGGCTGCACGTACTGCTGCGCATGTCGGCGCGTTAACGGGAAGGCGCCAGCCGCAACCGGCGTAACCTCACCTAACCGCGCGGGGAAATGGGCGGCAATCTCTCGCTGCAGCTGCGGCATCGTCAGTGACTGGAGCTGGCGAATTCGGGCCGGCGTGTCATACCAGACCAGCGATGCCCAGTTTTCAAACAGCGGCAGAAAAGCGCGCGGGCCGGTTGGCGAAAACTGCTGCCAGGTGCTGTCGCCAGGTTCGTTTTCGGACTTGACGGTTATCAACATACAGGATTGTGGATACTGCCAACCGTGGGTGCCAATCCCCGCCTGCTGTCGTATCTGCGACATCGCCCCATCCGCCCCCACCACCAGCTTCGCGTGAATTTCACTGGCGTTAGTCAGTCGCAGAATCTGCCCTTCGCCCTGCGAATGCATTTTCTCAAGGGATGTGCCCTGCAAAAGTGTTACCTGAGGATGCGCCTCCAGCGCCTGCCACAGTGCCAGCTGCAGCACATTGTTTTCAACCATATAGCCCAGATTTGGCAGCTTCAGCTCGCTGGCATCAAACACCACGTGTGCATTCTGCCACTCCCAGGTTTCCAGACGACGCCAAGGATGAGCTCGCATGGCCAGCACCGCATCCCAAACGCCCAGACTGCGTAATAAGGCGACGGAAGAGGCGCTGATGGCCGAAATCCGCACATCAGGCTGCGAAGTGGAGTCAAAGGCCGGCGGCGGGCTTTTCTCCAGCACCGTGACCGCAAATCCATTCTGCGCCAGCCCTAACGCTAGCGCCCCACCGACCATTCCGCCGCCAACGACGGCAACATCTGCGTGAAGAATTGTCATCATCTAGTATCCTTAAACCTGAATCCCTCAAGTTTACCGGACTTTTCCGGACTTGAGGCGAATAACCGTCACTCTGGTCACAACCTCACCAAAGCATTACAATACGCGCCCTGCAATGTTGGCGAATAATAAATAAGCAAGAGCAAGTCGATGACAAAAAAACTCCATATTAAAACCTGGGGCTGTCAGATGAACGAATACGATTCATCCAAGATGGCCGATCTGCTGGATGCCACCCACGGCTATCAGCTGACTGAAAATGCCGATGAAGCCGACGTGCTGCTGCTGAACACCTGCTCGATTCGCGAGAAGGCGCAGGAAAAAGTATTCCACCAGCTCGGGCGCTGGAAGCTCATTAAGGCGAAAAGACCGGATGTCATCATCGGCATCGGCGGCTGCGTGGCTTCGCAGGAAGGCAAACTTATCCGCCAGCGCGCCCATTACGTAGACATCATTTTTGGCCCACAAACCCTGCACCGCCTGCCGGAAATGATCGACTCCATTCGGGGCATGCGCGATCGCCGTAAGCCCATCATCGACGTCAGCTTCCCGGAAATCGAAAAATTCGATCGCCTGCCTGAGCCAAAGGCCGATGGCCCGACCGCATTCGTTTCAATCATGGAAGGCTGCAATAAGTACTGTACCTACTGCGTCGTGCCGTACACCCGTGGTGAAGAAGTGAGCCGTCCCTGCGACGATATCCTGTTTGAAATCGCTCAACTGGCGGCTCAGGGCGTGCGTGAAGTGAACCTGCTTGGGCAGAACGTCAACGCCTGGCGTGGTGAAAACTACGACGGTACCACCGGTTCATTTGCCGAGCTGCTGCGTTTAGTCGCCGCGATTGACGGTATTGACCGCGTGCGTTTCACCACCAGCCATCCTATCGAGTTTACTGACGATATTATTGAGGTGTATCGCGACACGCCGGAACTGGTCAGCTTCCTGCACCTGCCGATTCAAAGCGGCTCTGACCGCGTCCTGAATATGATGGGCCGTACGCATACCGCGCTGGAATATAAATCGATTATCCGCAAACTGCGTGAAGCGCGCCCGGACATTCAGATTAGCTCTGACTTTATTGTCGGCTTCCCGGGTGAAACCAGCCAGGACTTTGAGCAGACCATGAAGCTGATTGGTGAAATCAACTTTGATGTGAGCTTTAGCTTTATCTTCTCAGCTCGCCCGGGAACGCCGGCGGCCGACATGATTGATGACGTGCCGGAAGAAGAGAAAAAACAGCGTCTGTATATCCTGCAGGATCGCATCAACCAACAGGTTATGGCCTGGAGCCGTCGTATGCTTGGTACCGTCCAGCGTATTTTAGTGGAAGGTACTTCGCGTAAAAACATCATGGAGCTAACTGGCCGCACGGAGAATAACCGCGTGGTTAACTTCGAAGGCACGCCGGATATGATCGGTAAATTCGTCGATGTGGAAATCGTTGATGTTTATACCAACTCCGTGCGCGGTAAGCTGGTGCGTACCGAAGAGGAAATGGGTCTGCGCGTGGTGGAGTCACCGGAGTCGGTGATTGCCCGTACCCGTAAAGAAAGCGACCTTGGCGTCGGGATTTATCAGCCTTAATCTTCATGGCCCGTCAGCTCTGGCGGGCCTTGTATTTCCTCCTGACATCCCCATATTTGTTGCAATGCTTGCGCCTTTTTACATCGGCGTGAATAATTCCTTTATCAGCCGGTAACCGTTTGTCTTCCGGCAACTCATGCATAAGAGGAACAGTTTGAACATAGACACTCGCGAAATTACCCTGGAGCCAGTCGACAATGCCCGTCTGCTGAGCCTGTGTGGCCCGTTTGATGACAATATCAAACAACTGGAGCGACGACTGGGCATCGAAATCAACCGCCGCGATAACCATTTCAAACTGACGGGACGCGCTATTTGCGTGACCGCCGCTGCCGATATTCTGCGCAGCCTGTATGTTGATACCGCCCCAATGCGCGGCCAGATTCAGGACATTGAGCCTGAGCAGATTCATCTGGCTATCAAAGAAGCGCGCGTGCTGGAACAGAGCGCGGAAAGCGTGCCGGAATACGGCAAGGCCATCAATATCAAAACCAAGCGTGGTGTTATCAAGCCGCGTACGCCAAACCAGGCGCAGTATATTGCGCATATTCTTGACCACGACATCACCTTCGGCGTGGGTCCTGCGGGTACCGGTAAAACTTACCTTGCGGTGGCCGCCGCGGTCGATGCCCTGGAACGCCAGGAGATTCGCCGTATTCTGCTGACACGTCCGGCGGTTGAAGCCGGCGAAAAGCTTGGCTTCCTGCCAGGCGATCTCAGCCAGAAGGTTGACCCGTATCTGCGCCCGCTGTATGACGCCCTGTTCGAAATGCTTGGCTTTGAAAAAGTAGAAAAGCTGATGGAACGCAACGTCATTGAAGTGGCTCCGCTGGCCTACATGCGTGGTCGTACGCTGAACGATGCGTTTATCATTCTTGATGAGAGTCAGAACACCACCATCGAGCAGATGAAAATGTTCCTGACGCGTATTGGCTTTAACTCGAAAGCAGTGATTACCGGTGACATCACCCAGATCGACCTGCCGCGCAGCACCAAGTCCGGCCTCCGCCACGCCATTGAAGTGCTGGCTGAAGTTGATGAAATTAGCTTTAACTTCTTCCACAGCGAAGACGTGGTGCGCCACCCGGTAGTTGCCCGTATCGTTAACGCCTACGAGGCGTGGGAAGAAGCCGATCAAAAACGTAAAGCCGAGCAGGCCGCGGAACGTAAACGCGAAGCTCAGGTGCAGGAGCAGAAATGAGTCAGGTGATCCTCGATCTCCAGTTGGCCTGTGAAGACAACACCGGTCTGCCAGAAGAAAGTCAGTTCCAGAAATGGCTTGATGCCGTGGTTCCACAGTTCCAGGAAGAGTCAGAAGTCACCATTCGCCTGGTTGATACGGCAGAAAGCCACGAGCTGAACCTCACCTACCGCGGTAAGGATAAACCCACCAACGTGCTGTCGTTCCCGTTCGAAGCCCCCCCGGGTATCGAACTGCCGCTGCTAGGCGATCTGATCATCTGCCGCCAGGTGGTTGAACAAGAAGCCGCCGAGCAGGGTAAGCCGCTGGAAGCCCACTGGGCGCATATGGTTGTCCACGGCAGCCTGCATTTGCTGGGCTATGACCATATCGAAGATGAAGAAGCAGAAGAGATGGAAAGCCTCGAGACAGAGATAATGCTTGCTCTGGGCTATGAGGATCCGTACATTTCCGAGAAAGAATAAAGCATCGGGCTGCGGCCCGATTCTTTTACATGCCGTCCGGCGCTGAATTTACGCGCGACGAGCGACAGTTAACCCAACATGAGAACCCAAACGACGCCATGAGCGACGACAATTCACACAGTAGTGACACAGTAAACAGCAAAAAGGGATTCTTCTCCCTCTTACTCAGCCAGCTTTTCCACGGTGAACCGAAAAACCGTGACGATCTCCTGGCGCTGATCCGTGATTCCGGGCAGAACGAGCTTATCGATGAAGATACGCGCGATATGCTTGAAGGGGTAATGGATATTGCCGACCAGCGCGTCCGCGATATTATGATCCCACGCTCTCAAATGATCACCCTGAAACGCAACCAGACCCTGGACGAATGTCTCGATGTCATCATTGAGTCCGCCCACTCACGTTTCCCGGTTATCAGCGAGGACAAAGATCACATTGAAGGGATTCTGATGGCGAAAGACCTGCTGCCGTTTATGCGCAGCGATTCCGAAGCCTTCAGCATGGATAAAGTGTTACGCACCGCGGTTGTCGTACCGGAAAGCAAACGGGTTGACCGAATGCTCAAGGAATTCCGCTCCCAGCGCTACCATATGGCCATCGTTATCGATGAATTTGGCGGCGTTTCTGGTCTGGTGACGATTGAAGATATTCTTGAACTTATCGTCGGGGAAATTGAAGACGAGTATGACGAAGAGGACGATATCGACTTCCGTCAGCTCAGCCGTCATACCTGGACGGTACGCGCGCTGGCATCAATTGAAGACTTCAACGAAGCGTTCAGTACCCACTTCAGCGATGAAGAGGTCGATACCATTGGCGGACTGGTGATGCAGGCCTTTGGTCATCTGCCCGCGCGCGGTGAGACCATCGACATTGATGGTTACCAGTTTAAGGTAGCCATGGCGGATAGCCGTCGTATTATTCAGGTTCACGTTAAAATCCCGGACGATTCCCCACAACCGAAACTGGATGAATAATCTCCATGGCATTTGCCTCACTGCTTGAACGCCAGCGCATTCGTCTGCTGCTGGCGCTACTTTTCGGAGCCAGCGGTACGCTGGCTTTTTCTCCTTATGACATCTGGCCGGCGGCGATAGTCTCGCTGTTAGGTTTGCAGGCGCTGACGCTTAACCGTCGCCCGGTTCAGGCCGCCGCGATTGGCTACGCCTGGGGCTTTGGCCTATTCGGCAGCGGCATCAACTGGGTTTACGTCAGTATCGCGCAGTTTGGCGGTATGCCGGGCCCGATCAACGTCTTCCTCGTCGTCCTGCTGGCTGCTTATCTTTCGCTGTATACCGGTCTGTTCGCGGGGATTTTGTCGCGCCTGTGGCCGAAAACCAACTGGCTGCGCGTGGCGATTGCCGCTCCCGTCGTCTGGCAGCTCACCGAGTTTCTGCGCGGCTGGGTGCTTACCGGCTTCCCTTGGCTGCAGTTTGGCTACAGCCAGATTGATGGCCCGCTACAAGGGCTGGCGCCGGTCATGGGCGTTGGCGCGATTAACTTCCTACTGATGGCCGTAAGTGGCCTGCTGGCGCTGGCGCTGGTAACCCGTAACTGGCGACCATTGGTGGTTGCCGTGGTGCTGTTTGCCCTCCCCTTCCCGCTGCGCTATATCCAGTGGTATACCCTGCAGACCGATAAAACCACCCAGGTTTCCATGGTGCAAGGCGACATTCCGCAGGCGCTTAAGTGGGATGAAAATCAGCTACTCAATACGCTTAAAGTCTATCTTGACGCCACCGAACAGGTAATGGGCAAGTCCGATCTCATCATCTGGCCCGAGTCGGCGATTCCCGACCTGGAAATCAACCAGCAGCGCTTCCTTAGCATGATGGACGATCTGCTGCGGGCCAAAAACAGTACCCTGATTACCGGTATCGTCGATTCCCGTCTTAACAAGCAGAACCGTTACGATACCTACAACACCATCATTGCGCTGGGCAAAGACAGCCCGTACAGCTATGAGTCTCAGAATCGCTACAACAAAAACCATCTGGTACCGTTTGGTGAATTTGTACCGCTGGAGTCGATTCTGCGCCCATTAGCGCCATTCTTTGACCTGCCCATGTCATCTTTCAGCCGCGGGCCTTACGTTCAGCCGCAGCTCAAGGCGCATAACCTTAAGCTAACCGCAGCCATCTGCTACGAGATTATCCTCGGCCAGCAGGTACGCGATAACTTCCGTCCGGACACGAACTTCCTGCTGACCATCTCTAACGATGCATGGTTTGGGAAGTCTATCGGTCCATGGCAGCATTTCCAGATGGCGCGTATGCGTGCGCTGGAATTAGCGCGTCCGCTGCTGCGTAGCACCAATAACGGCATCACCGCCGTGATTGGGCCGCGCGGCGAAATTCAGGCAATGATCCCGCAATTTACCCGCCAGGTGCTGACGGCGAAGGTGACACCAACCACCGGCTTAACGCCTTACGCACGTACCGGTGACTGGACGCTGTGGTTGATTACTGCCCTGTTCGGCTTTGGCGCGCTGGTGATGAGCCTACGTCAACGCCGCCGTTAATCACTTAACATCACGGGACTTGCCCGGCCGCATTCATTGACGTATGCGTCCGGGTAAGCCCCGCAGTCTGCTGGTTTTCCCCTCGCCCATTTTGCCATTCTGGCACGCCACTTGCTTAATATAATCAAGAGGCTGCATCTGACTTATTAGCGCAACCCGGTTGCACCACAAAAACACATCGGTAGCACCATAATCGTGCAAACGGTGTTTTTTGCCTCAAAGCGGTGCGGCGCACTTCGCAAAAATAAACAATAACGCAGCAAAATCTTTACATTAAGCCAAACTAAATGCTAACAAACACACATAACGCTGCTGACAAAAAGTGCAGCCTATAACAACACGACAATCACAATGGGTATCAATGCATCATTGCCGATGCAGAGGATAAAGGAGTTGGAAATGCAATTACGTAAATTGGCCGCCGCCATGCTGGTTCTGGGTGTGAGCGCAGGTCTGGCGCATGCAGAAGACGCAAAACCTGCAACCGATGCCGCACAGCAGCAATCGACTCTGGATAAAATCGCGAAAAACGGCGTTATCGTCGTGGGTCACCGCGAATCTTCCGTGCCGTTTTCCTATTATGACAACCAGCAAAAAGTGGTCGGTTACTCTCAGGACTACTCCAACGCCATCGTTGACGCTATCAAGAAAAAGCTGAATAACCCGAAACTGGACGTCAAGCTTATCCCTATCACGTCTCAGAACCGTATTCCGCTGCTGCAAAACGGCACCTTCGATTTTGAGTGTGGTTCTACAACCAACAACCTTGAGCGCCAGAAACAAGCCGCTTTCTCCGACACGATCTTCGTGGTGGGTACTCGTCTGTTAGTGAAGAAAGGCGGCGCGATTAAAGATTTCGCCGATCTGAAAGATAAAGCAGTCGTTGTCACCTCCGGTACCACCTCCGAAATTCTGCTGCATAAGCTTAATGACGAGAAAAAAATGAATATGCGCATCATCAGCGCCAAAGACCACGGCGACTCCTTCCGTACGCTGGAAAGCGGCCGTGCGGTTGCCTTTATGATGGATGATGCCCTGCTGGCGGGTGAACGTGCGAAAGCGAAAAAACCGGACAACTGGGAGATTGTTGGCAAGCCACAGTCCCAGGAAGCCTACGGCTGTATGCTGCGTAAAAACGACCCTGACTTTAAAAAGCTGATGGACGATACCATTGCTCAGGCCCAGACCTCCGGCGAAGCGGCGAAGTGGTTTGATAAGTGGTTCAAAAACCCAATTCCACCAAAAAACCTGAACATGAACTTCGAGCTGTCTGAAGAGATGAAAGCGCTGTTCAAAACGCCAAATGACAAAGCACTTAACTAATTAAAACAACAGGGTGGAATAATCTGCCCTCTCGATTGTAGCTCAGCACGGACAGACTATAAGTCAGGTGGTCGTTCCCCACCTGGCCTGAATACCGCAAAACGCTGTTCAACAATCTTCGAGGGTAGCAGGAGTCCTGCTACCCTTTTTTTTCTGGAGTACATTTATGTCCATAGATTGGAACTGGGGTATCTTTTTACAACAGGCCCCATTCGGCAACACCACCTATCTCGGCTGGCTCTGGAGCGGTTTCCAGGTCACCGTGGCGCTCTCTATTACCGCCTGGATTATCGCCTTCCTCGTTGGCTCGCTGTTTGGCATCCTGCGCACCGTACCCAACCGTTTTCTAGCGGCACTTGGTACCTGCTACGTTGAGTTATTCCGTAACGTCCCGCTGATTGTGCAGTTCTTTACCTGGTACCTGGTGGTGCCAGAACTGCTGCCGGAAAATCTCGGCATGTGGTTTAAATCGGAGCTGGATCCGAACATTCAGTTCTTCCTCTCCTCAATGATCTGCCTGGGGCTGTTCACCGCCGCACGCGTCTGCGAGCAGGTGCGCGCCGCGATTCAATCGCTGCCACGTGGACAGAAAAACGCTGCGCTGGCGATGGGCCTTACCCTGCCACAGGCCTACCGTTATGTGCTGCTGCCAAATGCCTACCGCGTCATCGTGCCGCCAATGACCTCTGAGATGATGAACCTGGTGAAAAACTCCGCCATCGCCTCAACCATTGGTCTGGTCGACATGGCCGCTCAGGCCGGCAAACTGCTGGATTACTCGGCGCACGCCTGGGAATCCTTTACGGCAATCACCTTAGCCTACGTCTTGATTAACGCCGTGATTATGCTGGTAATGGCGCTGGTAGAACGCAAAATTCGCCTGCCGGGCAATCTGGGGGGTAAATAATGTACGAGTTTGACTGGAGTTCTATCGTTCCGTCGATGCCCTACCTGCTGGCAGGTTTGGTTATCACGCTGAAAATTACCGTGACGGCAATCATCATCGGTATTGTCTGGGGCACAATTCTGGCGGTGATGCGTCTATCGGCGTTTAAACCCATTGCCTGGTTTGCCAAAACCTACGTCAACGTTTTCCGCTCAGTGCCTTTGGTAATGGTACTGCTGTGGTTTTATCTGATTGTGCCGGGCTTTCTGCAAAACGTACTGGGGCTGTCGCCAAAAAGCGATATCCGCCTGATCTCAGCGATGGTGGCGTTTTCAATGTTTGAGGCGGCTTACTACTCGGAGATTATCCGCGCCGGCATCCAGAGTATCTCCCGCGGGCAGTCTAGCGCTGCGCTGGCGTTGGGGATGACCCACTGGCAATCGATGAAGCTTATCATTCTACCGCAGGCTTTCCGCGCCATGGTGCCGCTGCTGCTCACCCAGGGCATCGTACTATTTCAGGATACGTCGCTGGTGTACGTCCTCAGTCTGGCTGACTTCTTCCGTACCGCCTCAACGATTGGCGAACGTGATGGTACCCAGGTGGAAATGATCCTGTTTGCTGGTTTTGTCTATTTTGTCATCAGTCTTAGCGCCTCGCTGCTGGTCAGCTACTTGAAGAAAAGGACCGTATAATGATTACCCTGAAAAATGTTTCTAAATGGTATGGCCACTTTCAGGTGCTGACCGACTGCTCAACGGAAGTGAAAAAAGGTGAAGTGGTCGTCGTGTGTGGGCCATCTGGCTCCGGGAAATCAACCCTGATTAAAACCGTGAACGGCCTCGAACCGGTCCAGCAGGGTGAAATTCTGGTGAACGGCACCCAAGTGAATGATAAGAAAACGGATCTCGCTAAACTGCGTTCCCACGTCGGCATGGTGTTCCAGCATTTTGAACTGTTCCCACATTTGTCGATTATCGAAAACCTGACGCTGGCGCAGGTTAAAGTGCTCAAGCGTGATAAAGCCGCCGCCCGCGATAAAGGGCTCAAGCTGCTTGAGCGCGTAGGGCTGTCTGCACATGCCAATAAATTCCCGGCCCAGCTTTCTGGCGGTCAGCAGCAGCGTGTGGCGATTGCCCGTGCGCTGTGTATGGATCCGGTCGCCATGCTGTTCGACGAACCGACTTCTGCACTCGATCCCGAGATGATCAACGAAGTATTAGATGTCATGGTGGAACTGGCCCACGAAGGGATGACGATGATGGTGGTAACCCACGAAATGGGCTTTGCCCGTAAAGTGGCAAACCGGGTGATCTTTATGGATGAAGGTAAAATTGTCGAAGATGCCGAAAAAGAGGCTTTCTTCGCCAACCCGAAATCCGATCGTGCCAAAGATTTCCTCGCCAAAATTCTGCACTAATCTTTCCTGCGCGCACTCAGCAGAGTGCGCGCTTCATCACGCTTTAACGTATCCTTTCTCGTTCATTCCATTGCTAAGCCTTACCCTTGCCACAAAACAACGCTGACAAGGAACTGATATGGCACAGCCAATTATTCTTGATTGCGATCCGGGTCATGATGACGCCATTGCTATCGTACTCGCTCTCGCCTCACCAGAACTGGAGGTTAAAGCCATCACCTCCTCTGCGGGCAACCAAACGCCGGAGAAAACCCTGCGCAATGTACTGCGAATGCTCACCTTGCTCAAACGCCCGGATATTCCCGTTGCCGGCGGAGCCGTTAAACCGCTGATGCGCGAGTTGATAATTGCCGATAACGTTCACGGTGAAAGCGGCCTGGATGGCCCCGCCCTGCCAGAGCCGTCGTTTGCTGCGCAGCCCTGCACCGCCGTTGAGCTGATGGCCAAAACGCTGCGTGACAGCGCTGAGCCGATCACTCTCGTTTCAACCGGGCCGCAAACCAACGTTGCGCTACTGCTGAATGGGCATCCAGAGCTGCACACAAAAATCGCCCGCATCGTTATCATGGGTGGCGCGATGACATTAGGTAACTGGACGCCAGCCGCCGAGTTCAATATCTACGTCGACCCGGAAGCGGCTGAAATAGTCTTCCAGTCAGGTATTCCGGTGGTGATGGCCGGTCTGGACGTCACCCATAAAGCGCAAATCCACGCTGCCGATATCGAACGTTTCCGCGCGATTGGTAACCCTATCTCAACTATCGTGGCAGAACTGCTCGACTTCTTTATGGAGTACCATAAAGATGAAAAATGGGGCTTTGTCGGCGCGCCGCTGCACGACCCATGCACCATCGCCTGGCTGCTGGAGCCAGAAATGTTTACCACCGTGGAGCGTTGGGTGGGCGTTGAAACCCAAGGCAAATATACGCAAGGAATGACGGTCGTTGATAACTATTTCCTGACCGGAAACAAACCAAACGCCGAGGTGATGATAGATATCGATCGCCAGAGGTTTGTTGATTTACTGGCGCAAAGACTGGCGTTTTACGCCTGAGCCTTCCCCGCAAATGATAGCCGTGCCGGATAGCGTTAACGTTACCCGGCACAATCGATTACGGTTCGAATGGTCGTCTCTGGAACTGGTCATGCCCACACTTCGGGCAGCGTGGGAGCACGTCAGGGGTGTAAACCGCCAGATGATAATGGCATTTCTCGCACACCAGATTACCTAGCCCTACCACCTCACCGCTGTGGTAAACGCCATGGTGATTAAGATCCTGGAACACCTCGCGCCACTCGAGCTGAGTTTTGTCGGTAATATCCGCCAGCTCCTGCCAGATACTCTCTTTGATGACCCGCAGGAATACGCTGTCTGATTCATCTTCCTGACTTTCGCCGTAGCTCATGGCGAACTCTTCTAAATCGCGACGTACCGCGCGAATAAGTTCATCAACTTCAGTGCGCGTTAACTCGCTGGTTTGCGCGACCTTTGCTCGCGCCTGAGTCACCAGCGCATCAATGTCGCGTTCTCCGTTACGCAGCCGTTCGGTCAGCGTCGCGACCAGTTCACGGTAAATTTGAGCAACCTTGTTCATTGTTTCCTCTCCCAGCCAGTTAACCTATTCTAATAGTAGCCGTTATTTCCTTTTCGCTTTGCCAGCTTCACCACAGAGTTCACAAAATGCGTCGACAGCTTTTCATCCGCGTAATGTGCGAAAGGCTGTTTTGACGAGAGCGTTTGGGCTATGCTATGCGGATCTGAAATACCACATCTATTGGCTACGTTAGTAGCTGCATTGAAAACAGGATCACTGGCTGCCATGCAAGAGCAATACCGCCCGGAAGAGATAGAATCGAAAGTCCAGCTTCACTGGGATGAGAAGCGCACATTTGAAGTTACTGAAGACGAGAGCAAAGAGAAGTATTACTGCCTGTCGATGCTTCCCTATCCTTCTGGTCGACTACACATGGGCCACGTTCGTAACTACACCATCGGCGACGTGATTGCCCGCTACCAGCGTATGCTGGGCAAAAACGTCCTGCAGCCAATCGGCTGGGATGCGTTCGGCCTGCCGGCTGAGGGCGCTGCGGTTAAAAACAACACCGCGCCGGCGCCGTGGACGTATGACAACATCGCATACATGAAAAACCAGCTCAAAATGCTGGGCTTTGGCTATGACTGGAGCCGTGAGCTGGCAACCTGCACCCCGGAATACTATCGCTGGGAGCAGAAATTCTTCACCGAGCTGTACAAAAAAGGCTTGGTGTACAAGAAAACCTCTGCGGTGAACTGGTGCCCGAACGATCAGACCGTGCTGGCCAACGAGCAGGTGATTGATGGCTGCTGCTGGCGTTGCGATACCAAAGTAGAGCGTAAAGAAATTCCACAGTGGTTCATCAAAATCACCGCTTACGCAGACGAACTACTGCGTGACCTGGATAATTTGGATCACTGGCCTGACACCGTGAAAACGATGCAGCGTAACTGGATTGGCCGTTCCGAAGGCGTGGAAATCTCCTTCAACGTAAACGACTACGCCGACAAGCTGACCGTCTACACCACTCGTCCAGACACCTTTATGGGTTGTACTTACCTGGCCGTTGCTGCGGGTCACCCGCTGGCACAGCAGGCTGCTGCCAATAACCCAGAGCTGGCGGCCTTTATCGATGAATGCCGTAATACTAAAGTGGCCGAAGCCGATATGGCGACCATGGAGAAAAAAGGCATCGATACCGGCTTTAAAGCGATTCATCCGCTGACCGGCGAAGCAATTCCTGTTTGGGCGGCTAACTTCGTACTGATGGAATATGGCACAGGCGCAGTCATGGCCGTTCCAGGTCACGATCAGCGCGACTACGAATTTGCCACCAAATACGGTCTGAACATCAAGCCGGTTATCCTGGCCGCTGACGGTTCTGAACCTGACCTGTCCGAGCAGGCGCTGACCGAAAAAGGCACCCTGTTTAACTCCGGCGAATTCGACGGTCTGAGCTATGAAGCTGGCTTTAATGCCATCGCTGACAAACTGGCTGAAATGGGCGTCGGTGAGCGTAAAGTAAACTACCGTCTGCGTGACTGGGGCGTATCCCGTCAGCGCTACTGGGGTGCACCAATCCCGATGGTCACACTGGAAGACGGCACCGTGCTGCCAACGCCAGAAGATCAACTGCCGGTTATTCTGCCGGAAGACGTGGTCATGGACGGCATCACCAGCCCAATTAAAGCAGATCCGGAGTGGGCAAAAACAACCGTTAACGGTATGCCGGCACTGCGTGAAACTGACACCTTCGATACCTTCATGGAATCTTCATGGTACTACGCGCGCTACACCTGCCCGCAGTATCAGGAAGGCATGCTGGATTCTAAAGCCGCCAACTACTGGCTGCCGGTTGATATCTACATTGGCGGTATTGAACACGCCATCATGCACCTGCTGTATTTCCGCTTCTTCCACAAACTGATGCGCGACGCAGGTCTGGTTAACTCTGATGAACCCGCGAAACAGCTGCTGTGTCAGGGCATGGTACTGGCTGACGCCTTCTACTATGTTGGCGCAAACGGCGAACGTAACTGGGTATCTCCGGTTGATGCTATCGTTGAGCGCGATGAGAAAGGCCGTATTGTGAAGGCGAAGGACGCTGAAGGTCATGAACTGGTGTATACCGGCATGAGCAAAATGTCCAAGTCGAAAAACAACGGTATCGACCCGCAGGTCATGGTTGAACGTTACGGCGCGGATACCGTACGTCTGTTCATGATGTTCGCTTCTCCAGCCGATATGACGCTGGAATGGCAGGAGTCCGGTGTTGAAGGGGCGAACCGCTTCCTGAAGCGCGTCTGGAAACTGGTTTACGAGCACACTGCACGTGGCCCGGTTGCCGCACTGAACGTCGACGCCCTGAGCGAAGACCAGCAGGCGCTGCGCCGCGATGTTCACAAAACTATCGCTAAAGTCACCGATGATATCGGTCGTCGTCAGACCTTTAACACAGCTATCGCTGCCGTGATGGAGCTGATGAACAAACTGGCGAAAGCACCGCAGGAAGGCGAGCAGGATCGTGCGCTGATCCAGGAAGCTCTGCTGGCGGTTGTGCGTATGCTCAACCCGTTCACTCCGCACGTGTGCTTCACCCTGTGGCAGGAACTGGGCGGTGAAGGCGATATCGACAACGCGCCGTGGCCGGTTGCAGACGAAAAAGCGATGGTGGAAAACACCACGCTGGTCGTTGTACAGGTTAACGGTAAAGTTCGCGGCAAAATCACCGTGGCGGTGGATGCGACGGAAGAACAAGTGCGTGAACGTGCGGGCCAGGAACACCTGGTGGCAAAATACCTTGAGGGCGTGACCATACGTAAAGTCATCTACGTACCGGGCAAGCTGCTTAACCTGGTCGTTGGCTAAGCGCGGGAGGAAGCGTGCGAATTCTGACAACATTGTTGTTATCTGTGGCGGTGCTGGTCACCGCCGGATGCGGCTGGCACCTGCGTAGCACCACGCAGGTACCAGACGAAATGAAAACCTTGATCCTTCAGTCTGGCGATCCAAACGGACCATTTAGCCGTGCGGTACGCGAACAGCTGCGGAGCAATGATATTACCGTGCTCGACCAAAGTACGCTGCGTCAGGATGTTCCGTCATTGCGTCTGGGCGCTATCAGTCTTTCTCAGGATACGGCTTCCGTCTTCCAGAATGGTCAGACTGCAGAATACCAGATGGTCATGACTGCGCATGCCACGGTGCTGATCCCGGGCCAGGATATCTTCCCGATCTCCACCAAAGTGTATCGTTCGTTCTTTGACAACCCACAGCAGGCGCTGGCAAAAGACAACGAACAAAGCCTGATTGTTCAGGAAATGTACCAGAAAGCCGCTGAACAGCTGATTCGTAAGCTGCCAAGCGTACACATCGCTGATGTCAAAGAGAGCGAAAAAGCGCCGGCCGTACAGCCGAACGCCAACGCTCGTGTATCGACGACTCTGGGTAACTGATGATTCGGTTGTACCCAGAACAACTCCGCGCGCAGCTCTCCGAAGGGCTGCGCGCGGCGTATCTCCTGCTCGGTAATGACCCCTTATTTCTACAGGAAAGCCAGGACGCTATTCGGCATGCTGCCGTTGGCGAAGGCTTTATCGAACATCACACCTTTTCGCTCGATGCCAGCACTGACTGGCAGGCGCTATTTTCACTTTGCCAGGCCATGAGCCTGTTTGCCAGTCGGCAGACGCTGCTGCTGTTATTGCCGGAAAACGGCCCCAACGCGGCAATTAACGAACAACTGGCAACGCTGGTGAGCTTACTGCATGACGATCTGCTACTGATTGTTCGCGGTAACAAGCTGACGAAGGCGCAGGAAAATGCCGCCTGGCTGACCTCGCTGGCGACGCGCGCGGTACAGATTAACTGTCAGACGCCGGAGCAAGCACAGCTGCCTCGCTGGCTGGCCAATCGCGCTAAACAGCACAATATCCAAATTGATGAACCCGCCGGCCAACTGCTGTGCTACTGCTATGAAGGAAATCTGCTGGCATTAGCGCAGGCGCTGGAGCGTTTGTCTCTGCTGTGGCCCGATGGAAAGCTAACGCTCCCCCGCGTTGAGCAAGCGGTGAATGATGCCGCACACTTTACCCCATTCCACTGGGTTGATGCCCTGTTGGCGGGTAAAAGCAAACGTGCGCTGCATATTCTGCAGCAGCTGCGGCTCGAAGGCAGTGAACCGGTTATTTTACTGCGCACAGTGCAACGAGAACTGCTGCTACTGGTGACGTTAAAACGGCAAAGCGCGCAAACCCCGCTGCGGTCGCTGTTTGACAAACATCGCGTCTGGCAAAATCGCCGGGCGATGGTGGGCGAGGCCGTGAACCGCCTCAGTCATTCGCAGCTCCGCCAGGCCGTAACTCTGCTGAGTCAGGCTGAACTAACGTTGAAACAAGATTACGGTCAGTCGGTTTGGGCTGAACTGGAAAGTCTGTCGCTGCTGCTTTGTCACAAAGCGCTAGCCGACGTTTTTATCGATGGATGATATGGCAAAATTACAGGCGCTTTTCGGCGGGACATTCGATCCCATCCATTACGGTCACCTGAAGCCGGTAGAGATTCTGGCCAATCAAATTGGCCTCTCCAGGGTAATAATTATGCCCAACAACGTGCCGCCACACCGTCCGCAGCCGGAAGCGACCAGCGAACAGCGCAAGCTAATGGTCGAACTGGCTATCGCCGATAAGCCATTGTTTGTGTTGGATGAGCGCGAATTACGCCGCGACACGCCCTCTTTTACGGCCGATACACTGCAGCAGTGGCGCGAGGAGCAAGGGCCAGACAAGCCGCTGGCCTTTATTATTGGCCAGGATTCCCTCCTCACTTTCCCAAGCTGGCACCGTTACGAAACCATTCTCGATAACGCCCATCTGCTGGTCACTCGTCGTCCTGGTTATCCGCTCACCATGGCGCAGGAAGAACATCAGCAATGGTTAGATCGTCATCTCACCAGCAACATTGAAGAGTTGCATAACCAGCCAGCGGGTAAAATCTACCTCGCCGAAACTCCGTGGTTTGATGTTTCGGCAACGCTTATCCGCGAACGGCTACAGCGCGATGAGTCCTGCGAAGAGATGATGCCGGAAGCCGTGCTGAGCTACATTATGCAGCAAGGTCTCTATCACCACAGCGCATAGCCGCTTATTGAAGGGGAAGGCATCATGAAACTCTGGTTAGTGCGCCATGGCGAAACAGAAGCCAATGTTGCCGGGCTGTACAGCGGCCATGCCCCGACGCCACTCACGGATAAAGGCCAAATGCAGGCTCGTCGATTGGGTGAAATGCTAAACCAGGTGCCGTTTGATCGGGTGCTGTGCAGTGAGCTGGAGCGAACGCAACAAACCGCGCGCCTGCTTCGGGGCGCTCGTCAAATCCCCCTCGCTGCCCATCCATTGCTCAATGAGATGTTTTTCGGCGACTGGGAAATGCGCCATCACCGCGATCTGCAGGTCGAAGATAAGGCCAACTACGAGGCCTGGTGCGCTGACTGGCAGCACGCCGCCCCCACTAACGGCGAAAGTTTTGCCGATTTCTCCCAGCGGGTGCAGGCCTTTGCCGATGAGCTTGCCGATTATAACGATGAGAATCTACTTATTGTCAGCCATCAGGGTGTCCTTAGCCTGCTTACGGCCCTGCTGCTGGGAATGCCAACTGCCAGCATGTGGCATTTTCGCATCGACCACGGTGCCTGGAGCGTCATCGATTTTAGCCCCCAGTTTGTCACGCTACGAGTGCTCAATAGCAGAGCTATCTGGACGCCAAACGAAGGATAAAACGTATTTCTGCTACAGAGATCCGCCAACCCATTGACACGCATAAATAGACTGTTATTCTCCGCAGCCTGAAACATCCCCCTCCAACACTTGTGGACAGAAATTGTTTTACAAAAATGGCGATGCAATCGGCATAAAGGAATGGGATGATAGCCCGCCAGAACGCTGATAGGTGTTTTTTTGTCCCGACATTAATTTCAGTTCGGGTATACTGTTGGGCTGTTTTATATTGTTTATCTTCACACCCCAGGGGGAACACTTGCAGGGTAAAGAACTCCAGGATTTTGTTGTCGACAAAATTGATGATTTGAAAGGTCAGGATATCGTCACCATCGATGTTCACGGTAAATCCAGCATCACCGATTGCATGGTTATTTGCACCGGTACCTCCAGCCGCCACGTCATGTCTATTGCCGATCATGTGGTACAGGAATCTCGCGCTGCCGGTCTGCTGCCGATGGGCGTTGAAGGCGAAAACGTTGCCGACTGGATCGTCGTCGATTTAGGCGATGTGATTGTCCACGTGATGCAGGAAGAAAGCCGTCGCCTGTATGAACTGGAAAAGCTCTGGAGTTAAGTTGTGAAGCTGCAGTTGGTCGCCGTCGGCACCAAAATGCCGGATTGGGTACAAACCGGTTTTACCGAATACCTTCGTCGTTTTCCGAAAGACATGCCGTTCGAGCTGGTGGAAATTCCCGCCGGTAAGCGCGGCAAGAATGCGGACATCAAACGTATTCTGGATAAAGAAGGCGAAATGATGCTCGCCGCCGCTGGAAAAAATCGCATTGTCACGCTGGATATCCCTGGTAAGCCCTGGGATACGCCGCAGCTTGCTCGCGAGCTGGAACGCTGGAAGCAGGATGGGCGTGATGTCAGCCTGCTGATTGGCGGCCCTGAAGGTCTTTCTCCAGCATGCAAAGCCGCAGCAGAACAAAGTTGGTCACTCTCTACGTTGACGCTTCCCCACCCGCTGGTGCGCGTGCTGGTTGCCGAAAGCCTTTATCGGGCGTGGAGTATCACCACCAACCACCCTTACCACCGCGAGTAATGATGACCAGGGTAGATTAAGCAGCGAATGAAACTACAGAATTCTTTTCGCGACTATACGGCAGAGTCCGCGCTCTTTGTGCGCCGGGCGGTGGTCGCTTTTTTGGGAATTTTGCTGCTGACCGGCGTGCTGATTGCCAACCTCTACAATTTGCAGATCGTTCGTTTTACTGACTACCAAACGCGTTCAAACGAAAACCGCATTAAGCTGGTGCCAATCGCCCCCAGCCGCGGCATCATTTACGATCGTAACGGCACTCCGCTGGCGCTTAACCGCACGATCTATCAGCTTGAGATCATGCCGGAGAAAGTCGACAGCGTGCAGCAGACCATCGATGGCCTGCGCGACGTCGTTGATCTGACCGACGACGATATTGCCGCCTTTAAAAAAGAGCGCGCACGCTCGCATCGCTTTACCTCTATCCCACTGAAAACCAACCTGACGGAAGTCCAGGTGGCTCGCTTTGCCGTCAACCAGTACCGCTTCCCGGGCGTGGAAGTAAAAGGCTACAAGCGCCGTTTCTACCCGTATGGTTCCGCCCTCACCCACGTCATCGGCTATGTTTCAAAAATTAACGATAAAGACGTCGACAGGCTGGATAAAGACGGCAAACTGGCCAACTACGCGGCGACGCATGATATTGGTAAGCTCGGTATCGAGCGCTATTACGAAGACATGCTGCACGGGCAGACCGGTTATGAAGAGGTCGAAGTAAACAACCGTGGGCGCGTCATTCGTCAGTTAAAAGAGGTGCCACCGCAGGCTGGGCATGACATCTATCTGACTCTCGATCTGAAGCTGCAGCAGTATGTTGAAACGCTGTTGGCGGGCAGTCGTGCGGCAGTAGTGGTCACCGATCCGCGTAACGGTAGCATTCTGGCGCTGGTTTCCATGCCAAGCTACGACCCGAACCTGTTCGTCGACGGCATCTCCAGCAAAGACTACAGCGGTCTTTTGAACGATCCGAACACTCCGTTGGTTAACCGCGCCACGCAAGGGGTCTACCCTCCGGCATCAACGGTGAAACCTTACGTTGCCGTTTCTGCAATGAGTGCTGGCGTTATCAACCGCAACACCAGCCTGTTTGACCCCGGCTGGTGGCAGTTGCCCGGTTCCGATAAACGCTATCGCGACTGGAAAAAATGGGGCCACGGCCACCTGAACGTCACTAAGGCGCTGGAAGAATCTGCGGATACCTTCTTCTACCAGGTCGCCTATGACATGGGTATTGACCGTCTATCCGAATGGATGAGCAAATTTGGCTACGGCGACTACACCGGCATTGACCTGTCGGAAGAGCGCTCCGGTAATATGCCAACCCGTGAATGGAAGCTAAAACGCTTTAAAAAGCCGTGGTATCAGGGTGACACCATTCCGGTCGGTATCGGCCAGGGCTACTGGACGGCAACGCCGATTCAGATGAGCAAAGCGCTGATGATCCTGATTAACGACGGGGTGATTAAAACCCCTCACCTTCTGGCCAGTACCGTGGAAGAAGGTAAGAAAGTGCCGTGGGTCCAGCCGCAGGAACCGCCGATTGGTGATATCCACTCCGGCTATTGGGAAATTGCCAAAGACGGGATGTTCGGCGTGGCTAACCGCGGCAACGGCACTGCGCACAAATACTTTGCCAGCGCACCGTATAAAATCGCGGCTAAGTCCGGTACTGCGCAGGTCTTTGGCCTGAAGGCCAATGAAACCTATAACGCCCACCGTATTGCCGAGCGTTTGCGTGACCATAAGCTGATGACCGCTTTTGCACCGTATAACGATCCGCAGGTTGCGGTAGCGATTATTTTAGAGAACGGCGGCGCAGGCCCGGCGGTCGGTACCATCATGCGTCAGATCCTTGACCACATCATGCTGGGCGACAATAACACCGAACTGCCGACAGAAAACCCAGCGGCCACCGCGTCGGAGGACCAATAATTATGACGGATAATCCGAACAAACGATCGTTCTGGAACAAAATCCATATCGACCCCGCCATGCTGCTGATCCTGCTGGCACTGCTGACTTATAGCGCGCTGGTTATCTGGAGCGCCAGCGGCCAGGATATGGGGATGATGGAGCGTAAAATCGGCCAGATCGCAATGGGCCTGGTGATTATGGTGGTCATGGCGCAGATCCCGCCGCGCGTGTACGAAGGCTGGGCGCCGTGGCTGTATATCATCTGCATTATTTTGCTGGTTGCGGTTGACGCCTTCGGCGCCATTTCGAAAGGCGCACAGCGCTGGCTCGACCTCGGTATCGTCCGTTTTCAGCCGTCAGAGATTGCGAAGATTGCCGTCCCGCTCATGGTGGCGCGCTTTATCAACCGCGATGTTTGTCCGCCGTCGTTGAAGAATACCGGCATCGCGCTGGTGCTGATCTTCATGCCGACCTTACTTGTCGCCGCGCAGCCTGACCTCGGTACCTCGATTCTCGTCGCCCTTTCCGGCCTGTTCGTGCTGTTCCTGGCGGGGCTGAGCTGGCGTTTGATTCTGGTGGCCGTGCTGCTAGTTGCCGCCTTTATTCCGATCCTGTGGTTCTTCCTGATGCACGATTATCAGCGCCAGCGCGTGATGATGCTGCTCGACCCGGAATCCGATCCGCTCGGCGCGGGCTATCACATTATTCAGTCTAAAATCGCCATCGGTTCGGGCGGCCTGCGCGGAAAAGGCTGGCTGCACGGAACGCAGTCGCAGCTGGAATTTTTACCCGAACGCCACACCGACTTTATCTTTGCAGTATTGGCTGAAGAACTGGGGCTTATCGGCATTCTGATCCTGCTGGCGCTCTACGTGCTGCTGATTATGCGCGGACTGTGGATAGCCGCCCAGGCACAAACCACCTTTGGCCGCGTGATGGCCGGCGGTTTGATGCTGATTTTATTCGTTTATGTCTTCGTAAATATTGGTATGGTAAGTGGCATCTTGCCGGTGGTCGGCGTTCCGCTGCCGCTGGTCAGCTACGGGGGGTCTGCCCTGATCGTACTGATGGCCGGGTTCGGTATCGTGATGTCGATCCATACCCACAGAAAAATGTTGTCAAAAAGCGTCTAAGGGGTGCTCAATGCGTAAGCAATGGCTTGGGATCTGCATAGCGGCAGGGCTGCTGGCGGCTTGTTCGAGTAATGATGTTCAGCAACAAACCGTTTCCGCACCACAACCTGCGGTATGTAATGGCCCGGTAGTAGAAATCAGCGGGGCCGATCCACGCTTTGAACCCCTGAATGCGACCGCTAATCAGGACTATGAGCGCGACGGCAAGAAATACAGCATCGTGCAGGATCCATCCAAATTCAGCCAGGCAGGTTTTGCCGCAATTTACGACGCCGAGCCGGGCAGTAATCTGACGGCCAGCGGTGAAGCTTTCGACCCGAATCAGCTTACCGCCGCGCACCCAACGCTGCCGATTCCGAGCTATGCGCGTATTACTAACCTTGCCAACGGTCGTATGATCGTCGTTCGCATCAACGATCGTGGCCCTTACGGCAACGATCGCGTGATTTCGCTTTCGCGCGCCGCGGCCGATCGGCTCAATAACTCGAACAACACCAAAGTCCGCATCGATCCTATCATCGTTGCCCAGGATGGTTCGCTTTCCGGTCCCGGCATGGCCTGTACAACGGTGGCCAAGCAGACCTACGCACTGCCGAGCCGCCCGGATCTGAGCGGCGGCATGGGCAGCGTCTCTTCCGCCCCGCAGGCCTCTGCGCCGCAAGGGGATGTGCGGGCTATCAGCAATGATACGTTGACGGCCACCAACGCCGGTGACGGCGCACCGGTAAAAAGCAGCGGTTTCCTCGGGGCGCCAACGCCGCTGAATAGCGGCGTACTTGAAGAAAGTGCACCGGCGGCGACACCAGTGCAAACTGCCGCTCCCGTCACCGCACCGGCTACGACCGCACCTGCTGCGGTCGTAGCCGCACCAGCAGCAACCGCTGCGGCCGCCACAGGCGATTACGTGGTACAGGTTGGCGCCGTCAGCGATCAGGCGCGTGCTCAGCAATATCAGCAGCGCTTAAGCCAGCAATTTTCAGTACCGGGGCGCGTGACGCAAAACGGCGCGGTCTGGCGTATTCAGCTTGGCCCATTTGCCAGCAAAGGTGAGGCCAGCACCATCCAACAACGTTTGCAGAGCGAAGCGCAGCTGCAATCGTTTATTACTCACGCCAACTAAAACGCTCAGAGGCGTCCGATTTTTCGCAAATGTAAAAGTCATTAACAAAGTCATATGCGATGTCGGATGCCTGTCGGAAGGGCATTTGTTATAGTAAGGCACTTTTTTAACTCCATCACGGACGTCGTTGTTCTGACCATGAAGACCTCTTTTCTCGCACGCTTACTCATTCCGGCGCTTTCAGTCGCTGCCCTGGCTTCCGCTGCTCACGCCGATGACCTGAATATCAAAACCATGATTCCAGGCGTTCCGCAGATTGACGCGGAGTCCTACATCCTTATTGATTACAACTCTGGCAAAGTGCTGGCAGAGCTTAACGCGGACTCTCGCCGCGATCCTGCAAGTCTGACCAAGATGATGACCAGCTATGTCATCGGCCAGGCAATGAAAGCGGGTAAATTCAAAGAGTCCGATCTGGTTACCATTGGTAACGATGCCTGGGCGACCGGTAACCCGGTGTTCAAAGGCTCTTCACTGATGTTCCTGAAACCGGGTATGCAGGTGCCGGTATCGCAGTTGATCCGCGGGATTAACCTGCAGTCGGGCAACGATGCTTGCGTGGCGATGGCCGATTACGTTGCCGGCAGCCAGGATTCCTTCGTGGGCCTGATGAACAACTACGTCGCCCAATTGGGCCTGAAAAACACCCACTTCCAGACCGTTCATGGCCTGGACGCTGATGGACAGTACAGCTCCGCGCGCGATATGGCGCTTATCGGTCAGGCGCTTATCCGCGACGTACCGAATGAGTACACCATCTATAAAGAAAAAGAATTTACCTTTAACGGTATTCGCCAGATGAACCGTAACGGTCTGCTGTGGGACAACAGCCTGAACGTTGACGGTATTAAAACCGGCCATACCGATAAAGCTGGCTACAACCTGGTGGCTTCGGCGACCGAAGGCCAGATGCGCCTTGTTTCCGCCGTGATGGGCGGTCGCACCTATAAAGGCCGCGAAACCGAAAGTAAAAAATTGCTGACCTGGGGCTTCCGTTTCTTTGAAACCGTGAACCCGATTAAAGCTGGCAAAGAGTTTGCGTCAGAACCGGCCTGGTTTGGCAACACCGATCGAGCTTCCCTGGGCGTAGATAAAGACGTTTACCTGACCATTCCACGCGGCCGCATGAAAGACCTGAAAGCCAGCTACGTGCTGACCAACAGCGAACTGCACGCTCCGCTGCAGAAAAACCAGGTGGTGGGTACCATTAACTTCCAACTGGACGGTAAAGTCATCGACCAGCGTCCTCTGGTGGTGCTGCAGGAAATTCCAGAAGGCAACTTCTTCGGCAATATCATTGATTACATTAAATTAATGTTCCATCACTGGTTTGGTTAAAAATCACTCACTTGAAAGTGTGATTTCCATCCCCATATAATATGCATAGCAAAAACAACTCCCGCCCAGAAGCGGGAGTTGTTCTTTTTTAACTCTGGAGCTGACATGAAAACCAAACTGAACGAACTGCTTGAATTCCCTACACCATTTACTTACAAAGTGATGGGTCTGGCGAAACCTGAGCTGGTTGACCTGGTGGTTGAAGTGGTACAGCGCCATGCGCCAGGTGACTACTCTCCACAGATAAAGCCAAGCAGCAAGGGCAATTACCACTCGGTGTCTATTACCATCAATGCTACCCACATTGAGCAAGTCGAGACGCTGTACGAAGAGCTGGGCAATATCGAAATCGTCCGTATGGTGCTGTAATATCATCATCGTTACCCGGCACAGTCGGGTAACGCTTCCTCTCCTCTCGCTGTGATATACTCTGCGTCCATTATTTCCCCTCCCCGCGGAGACGCTGTTTTGGACTTAAATACCCTTCTCATCCGTCAACTTGGTTTGCAACCCTACGAACCCATTTCGCAGGCTATGCACGATTTTACCGATCATCGTGATGACGACACGCTGGATGAAATCTGGCTGGTTGAACATCAGCCGGTCTTTACCCAGGGACAAGCGGGTAAGGCCGAACACGTGCTGGTTCCCGGTGATATTCCGGTCATTCAAAGCGATCGTGGAGGTCAGGTCACCTACCACGGTCCCGGTCAGCAGGTGATGTACGTGCTGCTCAATCTTAAACGCCGTAAGCTGGGTGTACGTGAGCTCGTGACGCTGCTGGAGCAAACCGTGGTCAATACGCTGGCAGAAGTCGGTATCGATGCGCATCCCCGTGCCGATGCGCCAGGAGTGTACGTAGGGGAAAAGAAAATCTGTTCGCTGGGTCTGCGCATTCGCCGAGGTTGCTCTTTCCATGGGCTGGCGCTCAACATCGCCATGGACTTATCGCCGTTCCTGCGCATAAACCCTTGTGGTTACGCCGGTATGGAGATGGCCCAGGTATCGCAATGGGTGGCAGAGGCTAAACCAGAGAATATATCCACAATTTTGGTAGACCAATTTTTAGCGCTGCTAAACAATCCCCCGCATAAATATATTTACGAATAATATATTATACATTATGGCCCGTTATTTAGCGGGCCGCATCGCTAATCCCATCACAGCCAATTATAAAAAAAACAAAAATTTGTGCTTTTTCTGTACACATCTACACTAAATTTGTACTTGGATCTCATTTTCATGAAAAAAAGCCATTAATTACATATATCGCATGAATACATTAGTGCAGTTAATGCATTGACTATCCACGAAAAATTGTGCTTTTAACCTTGCGAATTACCTCTCGTCAGAATAATAATGATAATGAAATCATCAACTATCATTCATGATATGAATGAATATGGAGTGCGTAGTGTGGATTATAACGATAAGCCCGAAAATAAAATAAACTTGAATGTCGATAATGATACGCCACAAATCTTCCGGACCCTGCGTAATATAGATCTTAATTTATTGACCATATTTGAAGCTGTTTATGTGCATAAAGGTATCGTCAATGCCGCGAAGATTCTGAACCTCACCCCCTCGGCTATCAGCCAATCGATCCAAAAACTCCGGCTTCTGTTTCCCGATCCACTGTTCATCCGTAAAGGTCAGGGTGTAACGCCAACGGCCTACGCAACGCATCTCCATGAATATATTAGCCAGGGGCTGGAATCGATTCTCGGCGCCTTAGATCTCAACGGCAGCTACGACAAACAGCGAGTGATCACCATAGGCACGGCGGCTTCAGTCGGTGCGATAGTCATGCCGGTCATTTATCAGGTGGTTAAGAAAACGTATCCGCAGGTGCTGTTGCGTAATGTTGCCGTCACCGATGCCAACACCCAGCTAAGCCAGTTCCAGACAGATTTGATTATCGATAACCATGAACACAACAATCCTCGCACTCTGGGTCGTCATGCACTGTTTAGCGATAAACTGGTACTGGTTTGTCGCGACGATCACCCGGCCCACAGCGCAGAGCCTTCGGTCGATACGCTCATGCAGTACGAACACACGCTCCTGACGATGGACGGTGCCGGGCAAAACGATCTGTATAAACGCATTCGCGACATGCTGCCTGACCGTCAGGTTAGCGTCAGCAGTTACAATCTATTCACTATTGCGTCACTGATCGCATCAAGCGATCTGATCGGCATTATGCCGCTACGCTTTTACCATATCTTCAAGCAGTGCTGGCCGCTGCAGGCGCTTGAGTTCGCCCCACTGCAACAAGAACAGATCGATTTTTCATTGCATTACAACAAACTCAGTCTGCGTGACCCGGTAATGCAAAACATTATCAACGTGATTCACGAAGCATTCTAAGACTCCCGTCGTCCGTCTCCCCACCGCCGGCAAAAAAGCATTATTCAACAACTATTTTACAATTTGCCGGCCAGTTAGGCTGCTTTATGCCCCATTTCAATGGTATACTGCCTGTCATTAATTCAAAAATAGTTGATAAATACAACAATCCCTTGAATTGAAAAGCTTTCCCTCGATACTCGGAACTGGAAGACGCATGCTATGAGTAAACCCATTGTGATGGAACGCGGTGTTAAATACCGTGATGCCGATAAAATGGCCCTTATCCCGGTGAAAAACGTCGTTACAGAGCGCGAAGCGCTGCTGCGAAAACCGGAATGGATGAAAATTAAACTTCCTGCAGACTCTTCCCGTATTCAGGGTATTAAAGCAGCCATGCGTAAAAACGGTCTGCACTCGGTCTGTGAAGAGGCCTCCTGTCCAAACCTGGCAGAATGCTTTAACCACGGCACCGCGACCTTTATGATCCTCGGCGCAATCTGCACGCGTCGTTGCCCATTCTGCGATGTTGCCCACGGTCGCCCGGTTGCTCCGGATGCCAACGAGCCGCAAAAGCTGGCGCAGACGATTGCCGACATGGCACTGCGCTATGTGGTTATCACCTCGGTGGATCGTGACGATCTGCGCGACGGCGGTGCCCAGCATTTTGCTGATTGCATTAGCGCAATTCGCGAAAAGAGCCCAAGCATTAAAATTGAAACGCTGGTACCAGACTTCCGTGGTCGTATGGATCGCGCGCTGGAGATCCTGACGGCGACTCCGCCAGATGTGTTCAACCACAACCTGGAAAACGTGCCGCGCATCTACCGTAACGTCCGCCCGGGCGCTGACTATAACTGGTCACTGAAGCTGCTTGAGCGCTTTAAAGAAGCGCATCCTGACATCCCGACAAAATCCGGTTTGATGGTCGGACTGGGTGAAACGAACGCTGAAATCATCGAAGTGATGCGCGATCTGCGCCGTCATGGCGTGACCATGCTGACGCTGGGGCAGTATCTGCAGCCAAGCCGCCATCACCTGCCGGTACAGCGCTACGTGAGCCCGGACGAATTTGAAGAGATGAAAGAGGAAGCGATGGCAATGGGCTTTACCCATGCAGCCTGCGGCCCATTCGTTCGCTCGTCTTACCATGCGGATCTCCAGGCCAAAGGCATGGAAGTGAAGTAAGATTCGTCAGTAAGACAAAAAGCCGCTCTCTTTGGATAGCGGCTTTTTTTATCACTGCCAGCGACACAAATTGTTGCAATGAAACATCATTTGCAATGAGCTACTCATGAAAAAGGGCCACAACGTCATCACGCTGTAGCCCCTTCCGCGGGTATGACCCCTGCGCACGAGATGCACGCTTTCTGCACCTCACGTTAAACGCTGCCCTGCTTACTCTTTATGAGAGAGCTTCTCTGCCGGAGTCTCTTCTGCGCTTTTCTGCGCAGTGGTTTCATCATCGTTCATGGCTTTCTTAAAGCCTTTGATGGCTGAACCCAGATCTCCACCCAAAGTCCGTAATTTTTTGGTACCAAACACCAGAACAATCAGTGCTGCCACTACCAGTAGTTTGGTAATACTAATCTCACCCATAGATACCTTCTTCTCAAAAACAGGCTGCAAAATGCGCCACATCACTGTGGTTTATTAACGGTCATCTGGCGCGTGCACACAATAGCAATCTGTAACAAGGTGAATCAAGCGTTGTTTAAAAAAACGTCACGTTAATTGCGGTAGCGCAAAGCGCCGGTTCTCCAGGACGGGAAGCTGCTGACGAACGGTTAAAAGATGTTCGCGGCTGACCTCGCCCACAATCAATTGCGGCTGCTGAGCCGCCCCGGCAAGCGTGACGCCCAGAGGATCAACAACCCGACTCTGCCCGATATTACGATTCCCGCACTCACCGCTTGCCACCAGATAGCAGGTGGTGTCTAACGCGCGCGCGGCGAGCAGCGTTGACCAGTGATGTTCCTTCAGCGGGCCACGCACCCACGCTGCGGGCAAAACTAGAACCTCTGCCCCCTGCAACGCCAGGGCCAGCGCCATATCAGGAAAACGCAGATCATAGCAGGTCATCAGCCCGACCTGGAAACCGGCGACTTCAATCAACGGCGGCAATACATGTCCGGCATCTACGCGCTTTGACTCCTGCGTGGAGAACGCATCGTAGAGATGCAGTTTGTGATAATGGGCAATGACCTCACCACCGCGCAGCGCCACCAGCGTATTATTGGCTCTCCCCTCACCCGCTGGAGTATGGATAGTGAGCACGGTGGTCAACGAGTTCTGACGGCTCTGCGCCTTGAGTTGTTGCATAAAACCGCCATCTAACGATTGTGCGGACTTAACCGAAAGGTCCGGATCGCTATCGTCGCGAGCCAACAACGCCTCCGGCAACACTAAAAGCGCCGCCCCCTGCTCGGCCGCATTTTGCATCAACCGCACGCAAGTTTGCGCATTCACCTGCCATTCTGGCGTTACCACAAATTGTCCTGCCGCAACCCGCATCATCACCTCCAGAGTTTTGCTAATATATCAACACCATGAATAATGATGTGATTACTGGTCATCATTCAAACCGCTGACGCAACATCGGCAATCGTAAATCCAACCAGTATATAGTCATAATAGCCCGTTCGACGTTAAACTCAGGGCATTGCTCAAAAATGGCAGGAACCCGGCATGATGCAACTTTTATTAGCCGTTTTTATCGGTGGGGGTACCGGGAGCGTGGCCCGCTGGCTGCTCAGCCTGAAACTCAATCCGATGCACCACGCGCTTCCGCTCGGTACGCTAACCGCAAACCTGATCGGTGCATTTATCATTGGCGCAGGACTTGCCTGGTTCAACCGGCTGCCGCAAATTGATCCGGTCTGGAAGTTGCTCATCACCACGGGCTTTTGCGGAGGCCTGACAACCTTCTCAACGTTTTCCTCCGAAGTGGTCTTTTTGTTACAGGCGGGGAAAGTAAGCTGGGCATTGCTGAATGTGGCCGTGAACCTGCTGGGTTCATTTGCCATGACGGCGCTAGCGTTCTGGTTGTTTAGCACCAGCCGTTAGCGAAAAAAGAATAAAAAAAACCCGCGGTTAAGCGGGTTTTGAATTCTGACTGCTATTGTCGCTTACAGAGCGGTTACGTTAGCAGCAGAAGGGCCTTTGGCACCGTTAGTGATTTCGAACTCTACACGCTGACCTTCAGCCAGAGTTTTGAAACCGTTGGTCTGGATTGCAGAGAAATGTACGAATACATCTTTGCTACCATCTTCCGGAGTAATGAAACCGAATCCTTTGGACTCATTAAACCACTTAACGTTACCTTTAATCTTAGACATCAAAATTACCTTTATATGAAAAAACGACACTAATCTGTGTCAGTTAACAGTACAACAATTGTGGTGCGTTTTGTCCAGCCCAACTTTGTTAAAAAGTGATAAATGTCGCTAACTTTTATTCGCAGGTTGACTTTATCGTTAAATTAGCTACAAGAGCCGTTTTTAGAACTGAAAACGCAGCCAGGCGAAGTAGACATTACCGTTATTGTAAGTCCCTGGAATGTAAGTCATCTGGAACGTGGCAGGCCCATAACCAATGGATGCCATAGGTAGCAAAACGGGAACGGGAATGTAGTTCCAGTTATCCCGTGCGGTTACCCCAACGGTATACCCCAGACCCCAATGAAAATTGTCGTCCGCCAGCGGTCGCCAGGTTGCTTCCCATCCATAGCCGCCAATAGGCTCCCATTTGTTATAGGAATCTTTAAAGGCCATTAGATAGATGCCGTGCCAGTTTCCTTTATCATCCCAACGTGATACGCCAAATCCAGCGCCCCATGGGCGTTCATTGTATCTGTCGGTTTTATCTTTATCGTAAGCAAAACGCGCATGCCAGGTAATCGCCGGAATGTAGAGATCGTAATTCTGCGGTTCTTGCCAGGTTTGAACAACATTGCTGCTCAGCGTGTTATAGCCCTCTTTTACCGTTTGAGTAAAAGAGGCATAAGCCGGTTGAGCGGCCCCCGTCAGCCCTGCAGCAGCAATCAACAACGGCGGAAATCTATTTAGTTTTAACACGATACTCTTGCCAATTAATCATCTATTAAGAATAGTCTAACAAGAGTAAACTTAATCGCACCTTAACGGTATCGATGTTCTGCTCTTTCCCCAACCCTCCATTACAAATTAGAATATTCCTAAGCAGATCGTCAAGCGGACGTAATGAGGAGACAACAATGCGTCAATTAACCTTGGAATACTGAATCTTATAAACCCACGCTAACTATTAACGGCTTGTAGTATAATAAAAAATATCCACAGTTAGCTTTCTTAGGAAATTACCAATATTCAAAAATAGCTTTTTATTATTAAATAAAAATTCTAAATATCTATTTTCATCGACCCTAAAATTATTTCTTCATCATCAAAAAAGCGGTATCCTTCGATGCAGCACCATCGGCGACATCCCCTCGCGCAATGAGGCTTTCACCGCTATCCTCAGCACCTCCGTTTGTTGCTAACCCCTAGAATTATTTATAAAAATAATAACATTTCATTTACCTTGATTGTTTATTATTCCAGCACTGCGCTATACTCGTCACGATACAGATGTTCAGCTTTGTGAGTACATCGTGTAAATTGAAATCTCATTCTCCTTAATTAGTCTGTTTTTTGATTTTCATCAGCTAATTTTGCCGGTTTTTTCGGCACATTCCACCCCTTACTTTGATGCAGGTCTGCGTCAATTTTACAACTGGGCGATAGGTGTTAATAATGTTAACGTTCTTTGAACTCCTGATTGGTGTTGTGGTTATTGTGGGCGTAGCCCGCTACATCATCAAAGGATATTCCGCGACGGGGGTCCTATTTGTTGGCGGCCTGCTGTTGCTGATTGCCAGCGCATTGATGGGACATAAGATTTTACCGAGCAGCGAAACCAGCACCGGTTACTCTGCTACCGATATTATTGAATACATTAAGATCCTGCTGATGAGCCGCGGTGGCGACCTCGGTATGATGATTATGATGCTGTGCGGCTTCGCAGCATATATGACGCATATTGGCGCCAACGACATGGTGGTTAAGCTGGCCTCTAAGCCGCTGCGTTTCATTAACTCACCTTATCTGCTGATGATTGCCGCCTACTTTGTCGCTTGCCTGATGTCGCTGGCCGTCTCTTCCGCCACAGGCCTTGGCGTTCTGCTGATGGCAACGCTGTTCCCGGTGATGGTAAACGTCGGTATCAGCCGCGGTGCCGCTGCCGCAATCTGCGCCTCACCGGCAGCCATTATTCTTTCGCCAACCTCCGGCGACGTGGTGCTGGCCGCGAAAGCGGCGGAAATGCCGTTAATTGATTTTGCATTTAAAACCACGCTGCCTATTTCCATCATCGCGATTATTGCCATGGCGATCGCCCATTTCTTCTGGCAGCGCTATCTGGACAAGAAAGAGAATATTTCTCATGAAATGCTGGATGTGAATGAGATTACCACTACCGCTCCCAGCTTCTACGCTATCCTGCCGTTTACACCGATTATCGGCGTACTCATTTTTGACGGCAAATGGGGTCCGGAGCTGCATATTATTGCCATTCTGGTTATCTGTATGCTGCTGGCGGCCATTCTCGAGTTCTTCCGTGGCTTTAATACTCAGAACGTGTTTGCCGGTCTGGAAGTGGCTTATCGCGGGATGGCCGATGCCTTTGCGGGCGTAGTCATGCTGCTGGTTGCGGCGGGCGTATTTGCCCAAGGCCTGAGCACCATCGGCTTTATTAATAGCCTGATTTCCATCGCCACCTCGTTTGGCTCCGCCAGTATAATTCTGATGCTGGTGCTGGTCGTACTGACCATGCTGGCCGCCATGACCACCGGATCCGGGAATGCGCCGTTCTACGCCTTCGTTGAGATGATCCCTAAACTGGCTCACTCTTCCGGCATTAACCCTGCGTATCTTTCTATTCCGATGCTTCAGGCATCCAACCTGGGCCGCACCATCTCCCCGGTATCCGGCGTGGTGGTTGCCGTGGCTGGGATGGCAAAAATTTCACCCTTTGAAGTGGTGAAACGTACCTCCGTACCGGTCATCGTCGGGCTGATTGTGGTCATTATCGCCACCGAAATTCTGGTGCCCGGTGCTGCCGCATAATCATTTGCCAGCCAAATAAATAAGGCGCCTAAGGGCGCCTTATTTTATGATTAAGTCACACCCTTAAATGATGAAAAAACGTGGAGTCAGAAATATGTTCAGGAAGACTATTGTGTCAGGGTGTGCGCTATTGCTCAGCGCCGGCAGCCTTCACGCTGCCCCTCTCGTACCAGCACAATATGGCGACTTCGACCGTTATGTTCTGGCGCTCTCCTGGCAAACCGGTTTTTGCCAAAGTCAGCATGATAAAAACCGCAAAGAACCACTGGAATGCCAACAGCCCAAAGAGGCGACCAACAAAGCCGACTATTTGACGGTTCACGGTTTATGGCCGGGTTTACCGGGATCGATTGCCTCTCGCGGCGTCGATAATAACCGCTGGATGCGTTTTGGCTGCGCGACGCGGCCCATTCCCAATATGCCCGAAGCGAAAGCAGGCCGAAAATGCGCCGCTGAAGAGACCGGGTTATCGCTGGAAGTGGCCAATAAGCTGAATCAGGTGATGCCCGGTAGCGGCGGAAAATCCTGCCTTGAGCGCTACGAATACGCCAAACATGGCGTTTGCTTTGGATTTGACCCTGATGCGTATTTTGGCACCATGGTCCGTTTGAATAACGAAGTGAAACAAAGCG
This sequence comes from Kluyvera cryocrescens NBRC 102467, assembly GCF_001571285.1. Lineage (GTDB taxonomy): Bacteria > Pseudomonadota > Gammaproteobacteria > Enterobacterales > Enterobacteriaceae > Kluyvera > Kluyvera cryocrescens. The sequence continues at coordinate 106,182 of NZ_BCTM01000019.1, forward strand.
CAATTGGCCAGTTTTTGGCGGAAAACTACGGCAAAACCGTCGATCGCGCCAGCTTTGACAATGCGGTCGCCCGCGCCTTTGGCCAGCAAAACGTTAAAGCGGTAAAGCTAACCTGTAACGGTAATCCGGCCTATCTGACCGAGATGCAGATCGCCATTAAATCGGCCCGAATTAACGATCCGCTTTCCGCCGATTCCCTGCTCCCGCAGCCGCATCCGGGTAACTGTGGCAAGCAGTTCGTATTAGATAAAAACGGTTATTGATCCATGCCCCCGCATCCTGCGGGGGCAGATTCACTAGCGTTGGATGAAGGCCAACAGATCGTCATTGATCTGATGCTTATGGGTTGTGCAAATTCCGTGCGATCCCCCGTGATACACCTTGAGTTCGGCATCCGGTAAAAGCTCAGCCGCAACCTTACCGCAGGTTTCGAACGGCACAATCTGGTCATCGTCGCCGTGAATCACCAGCGTTGGAATGGTCATCTTACGCAGGTCGTCACGCAGATCGGTTTCTGAGAAGGCTTTGATACAGTCGTAAAGCGCCTTAATTGAACCCTGTAGCCCCTGCTCAACAAATCCTTCGCGCACCGCTTTCGACTCCTTGGCCCCATCGCGGTTGTAGCCATAGAATGCCGCCGTCAGCTCATAGAAAAATGCCCCGCGATCGTTGATAACGCCATCACGAATACCATCGAACACCTCTATCGGTACGCCGTGCGGGTTAAAATCCGTTTTCAGCATAATCGGCGTCACGGCGCCAATCAGAACCGCCTTCGCCACCCGGCTTGTTCCGTGACGGCCAATATAGCGCGCCACTTCACCACCACCGGTTGAGTGACCAACGTGCACGGCATCTTTTAAGTTCAGATGCGCCGTCAGCGCCGCCAAATCGTCCGCATACTGATCCATGTTGTGCCCATCCCAGGGCTGCGCCGAGCGTCCGTGTCCACGTCTATCATGGGCGATTACGCGATACCCTTTTGAACCCAGATATAACATCTGATCCTCAAATGCGTCAGACGTCAGCGGCCAGCCATGGCTGAAAACTATCGGCTGCCCGCTCCCCCAATCTTTGAACCACAGATAGCTACCATCTTTCAGGGTCAGTTTATCGAAACCGCTCATACGATCTCCTGTGCTGGAAGGTCGCTGCCAGTTGCAGCCTAAAAAGAATAAGCCAGATTTCGCGGTCGCGATGGATTTAGCACAAAATTCACACAGCTTCCGGGTCGCCGCTCCTGAATGTGCGCTACATCACTTCAAACCTGATGCTGGGATCAGTATGATGGGGTGAGATGAACCCTTGCCGCTGGCGGTGAGGGTTTTCTTTTGGATAATAGATATGACATGGAGTAGATAATGACCAGACCTGCCATCATTATTAATGAGTTCGATGCCGAGCGTATCGACCGCCTGCTTGAGCAATCTGCTTACGCAAATTCACCGGTGGCGAACGCGCTAAACGACGAACTGGATCGCGCCCAAATGTGTGCCCCGGAGGCCATGCCGCACGATGTAGTGAGTATGAATAGCCAGGTCAGATTCCGCGATCTCACCACCGGCGAAGAGCGCGTGCGCACGCTGGTTTTCCCGGCGCAGATGACCGACAGCAGCAGTCAGCTCTCCGTAATGGCACCGGTTGGTGCAGCCCTACTCGGCCTGCGTACCGGTAGCACCATCCATTGGGAATTACCGGGCGGTGCATCGACCCACCTGGAAGTGCTTGAGCTGCTCTATCAGCCGGAAGCCGCTGGCGAATTTAACCGCTAATCCCACCGCGATAAATTAAGAGGATGCCCAACATCCTCTTTCTGTCTGTGCCTGACTAAACTTTACATCCCCCCTCCGCTCACTAAACTAATTTGCGAACTCAATGACATATTCAAAGTGAATTATGTGTTTTGATAGTTCAACAAAGACAAGGAGGAGCCTATGTACAAGACAATCATTATGCCAGTTGATGTTTTTGAGATGGAATTGAGTGACAAAGCCATTCGTCACGCCGAGTTTATGGCCCAACAGGATGGCGTCATTCATTTGCTGCACGTACTCCCTGCTTCAGCCAGTTACACCATGAGTCGCTTCGCTTCTGACCTGCGTCGTTTCGAAGAACACCTGCAGCAAGAGGCGGAAACCCGTCTGCAAACGATGATCAGTCACTTCAACATTGACCCTTCACGAATCAAACTGCACGTGCGCCTCGGCAACGTGCGCGACGCGGTCAATGAGCTGGCGGAAGAACTGCACGCCGATATGGTGGTGATTGGTTCTCGCAATCCATCCATCAGCACCCATTTACTGGGTTCAAACGCTTCCAGCGTGATTCGCCACGCCCATATCCCGGTGCTGGTCGTACGCTAAATGGCATCCGGCCTGATGGTCGTCGATGACAAAAAAAGGCCACCTTTCGGTGGCCTTTGACATTGCAGGTATTGTCTTCTTTTTTATGCTGTTTTGGTGCGAATCAGATAATCGAATGCGCTCAACGACGCCTTCGCACCTTCGCCCGCGGCGATAATAATCTGTTTGTAAGGAACCGTTGTACAGTCACCGGCGGCAAACACGCCTTTCACGTTGGTTTCACACTTGGCATCAATGATGATTTCACCCATGCGGTTACGCTCAATCGCGCCTTCCAGCCAGTTGGTGTTTGGCAGCAGACCGATCTGGACGAAGATCCCCGCCAGTTCAACATGATGCTCATCGCCAGTCACGCGGTCACGGTACTGCAGCCCGGTAACCTTAGAACCATCACCCTTCACTTCGGTGGTCTGCGCATTCAGAATAATATCGACATTCTTCAGGCTGCGAACTTTATCCTGCAGCACCTGATCGGCCTTCATTTCTGGGGCAAACTCGAGCAGGGTAACGTGTTCAACCACACCGGCCAGGTCGATAGCCGCTTCCACGCCGGAGTTACCGCCACCGATAACCGCCACGCGTTTACCTTTAAACAGCGGGCCGTCGCAGTGTGGGCAGTAGGTTACGCCCTTAGTACGATACTGGTCTTCACCCGGGACGTTCATATTACGCCACTTAGCACCGGTGGAAATGATGATGCTGCGCGCTTTCAGCACCGCACCAGAGGCGGTTTCAATCTGATGCAGGCCGCCTTCAACCGCTGCCGGAACCAGCTTAGATGCGCTCTGAGAGTCAATCACATCAACGTTGTATTCACTTACGTGTGCTTTTAACGCACCCGCCAGCTTCTGCCCTTCCGTTTTCGGCACAGAAATGTAGTTCTCAATATCAACCGTATCCAATACCTGGCCGCCAAAGCGCTCGCCCATCAGGCCTGTACGGATGCCCTTACGTGCAGAATAGACCGCGGCAGCAGCGCCGGACGGGCCAGAACCGACAATCAGCACATCATAGGCATCGCGTTGATTCAGCTCTTCGGCTGCACGTTTTTCCGCACCGGTATCAACTTTGGCGACAATTTCCGTCAACGTCATGCGCCCCTGGCCAAATTCCTGACCATTCAGGTAGACCGCCGGAACGCCCATCACGTTACGTTCGGTGATTTCATTCTGGTAAGTCCCGCCGTCAATCGCCGTATGTTTGATACGCGGGTTCAGTACCGCCATCAGGTTCAGCGCCTGCACCACATCCGGGCAGTTGTGGCAGGAGAGTGAATAATAAGTCTCAAACTCAAAATCACCGTCCAGATCGCGAATCTGCTCCAGCAGAGACTGCGCTTCTTTCGATGGGTGACCACCGGTCCACAGCAGCGCCAGTACCAGCGAGGTAAACTCGTGGCCCAGCGGAGAGCCTGCAAAACGCGGCCCCTGGTGTGAACCCGGATTAGTAATCAGGAATGATGGTTTACGCACTGCCAGGGTATCATCTTGTTTAAAGGTGACTTTGTCTGACAGTTCAGCGATTTCAGCCAACAGTTCCTTGATCTCTGCCGATTTAGCGCTGTCATCCAGCGTGGCAATCAGCTCAACAGGTTTGGTCAGCTTCTCAAGATACGCCTTGAGCTGGGTTTTCATGTTGGTGTCGAGCATTTTTATCTCCTGGGCTTAAAACATCATCATGCAAGCGGCCTTAGGCCAGCCTGAATGCGGCTTGCATGATGATTTTCGAGAAAGAAAGCGGGCGCGTACATGCCCCCGCTTGAGGATGAATTCACCAGTATTTCATGTTACAGGAAGGCGGTAAGCTTATGAGTCCCCGGGAGCTTACTGAAGTAAGTGACCGGGGCGATTAAGCGTTGCCAACGCACCTTTGGCATGAAAGACGCAGCGAATTTTAGATTTTGCCAACCAGGTCCAGAGACGGAGCCAGAGTCGCTTCACCTTCTTTCCATTTAGCCGGGCAAACTTCACCTGGGTGAGAAGCAACATACTGAGCTGCTTTGATTTTACGCAGCAGGTCAGACGCATCGCGGCCGATACCTTCAGCAGTAACTTCGATTGCCTGGATGATACCTTGTGGGTCAACCACGAAGGTTGCGCGGTCAGCCAGACCTTCATCTTCACGCATGTTTTCAAAGTTACGGGTCAGGGCGCCAGTCGGGTCGCCGATCATCGCATATTTGATTTTCGCGATGGTGTCGGAGCTACCGTGCCATGCTTTGTGGGTGAAGTGGGTATCGGTAGAAACGGAGTAAACATCTACGCCCAGCTTCTGCAGCTCTTCGTAATGGTCAGCAACGTCACCCAATTCGGTTGGGCATACGAAGGTGAAGTCAGCCGGGTAGAAGAAGAAGACGCTCCAGCGACCTTCGGTATCTTTCTCGGTTACTTCGATGAACTCACCGTTTTTGAACGCCTGGTTTTTGAAAGGTTTGATTTTGGTGTTAATTAAGGACATCTATACTTCCTCCGTGTTTTCGTTGAGGTCTAAGTTAACGAAATTATTCCGATTCGACCAATGCGTTTACATTATCAAATCGATAAGCGTTATCTAACAACCAGAACAAGACAGCTTTGTGAACCCTGGTCACAGAGCGGCACAAATCGCTCATCCCATAACGTAAAAGGGCCGCAACAAGGCGGCCCGTTTACCTGAATCTCCCGCAGGTGAATTCAGCGCCAGCCAGGCTGGCTAAGTGTTGCGCTCCACCTGACCTTAAAATCAGCGGTAGCGTCTGGATTACAACACCCACATCCACAAAGGGCAATCCGCAATACGTTGGTGTAACCTATAGCTGTGATAGGCTACACCGCCGAAACTCACCTACCCACTGATTTTACAGAGCTTTTCTATGTGGTACCGCTCTTTACTTCAGCGAGCATCCACCCGCTAACTCTCCGTGGATGATTTATGTCATGAATAAGAAAAAAATCCCGTGGCTGACTATGTATCAGGCCAACAATAGAC
>NZ_BCTM01000020.1 GCF_001571285.1 Kluyvera cryocrescens NBRC 102467
ATCCATGGCGGTGACCTCTGGCGATTAAATACACCATTATCATGCCTTCAGCCACCACAACAAGGGAAGACCCATATATGTACAGTATATGCATGGGTGATCATTATGCAGTTTTTCACATTCTCTGAGCAGCAAGACGTTATTGCGTTGCCGCTGTTTAGCACTACCGTATCATGTGGTTTTCCCAGTCCGGCGCAGGACTACATTGAACAGCGCATTGATCTTAACGAGCTGCTCGTGCAGCACCCGTCAGCGACCTATTTCGTGAAGGCCGCCGGCGATAGCATGATCAACGGCGGTATCAGTTCCGGCGATCTCCTGGTGATCGACAGCGCGTTGACGGCAAAGCAGGGGGATATCGTTATCGCCGCCGTGGATGGAGAATTTACCGTCAAACAGCTACAGCTCCGCCCCGTTGTGCAACTTAACCCGATGAATGAAGCCTATAGCCCGATAGTGATCGGCAGTGAGGGGATCCTGGATATCTTTGGCGTCGTCACCGGTATCATTAAAATCAGGCGCTAAGTATGTTTGCCTTAGTCGATGTCAATAGCTTCTATGCTTCCTGTGAGATTGCGTTTCGTCCCGATCTACAGGAGCGACCGGTGATTGTGCTGAGTAACAACGATGGCTGCGTCATTGCTCGTAACGCCGCAGCCAAGCCATTTGTGGCCATGGGCGTTCCTTATTTTAAACAAAAGGAAACGCTGCGGCGTCATGGCGTTGTCTGTTTTAGCAGCAATTATGAGCTCTATGCCGACCTGTCCGAGCGCGTGATGGCGACGCTTGAGGAGATGATGCCGAAAGTTGAGATTTACAGTATCGATGAGGCGTTTTGCGATGTTACGGGCGTTAGTAACTGCCGAAAGCTGGCAGAGTTTGGCCTGGACATTCGGGAAACCATTCGGCAACGTACCCGCCTTACAGTAGGTGTGGGGATTGCGCCAACCAAGACGCTCGCCAAATTGGCCAATTATGCGGCAAAAAAATGGCCTCAAACGGATGGCGTGGTGGATTTATCCAGCCCCGATCGTCAGCGTCGGCTACTGGCGTTGGTACCGGTAGAAGAAGTGTGGGGCGTTGGGCGGCGCATCAGTAAAAAACTTAATGCCATGGGGATCATGACGGCGCTCGATTTGGCACAACAATCCACCTGGATAATTCGGCGGCACTTTAGCGTGGTGCTGGAACGAACGGTGCGCGAACTGTGCGGTGAATCCTGCCTGGAGTTTGAGGAGTTTGCACCGAATAAACAGGAAATTATCTGCTCCCGATCGTTTGGCGATCGCATTAGTGACTATGAATCTATGCGGCAGGCTGTGTGTAGCTATGCAACCCGTGCTGCGGAAAAGCTGCGCCATGAACGTCAGTTTTGCCGCTTTATCGCCACTTTTATCAAAACGTCGCCGTTTGCCGCGAACGAAATGTATTACGGGAATAACGCCGCGACCCGGCTATTGACGCCCACTCAGGACACCCGGGATATTATTAATGCGGCGATTCAGAGCCTGGATATTATCTGGCGTGATGGGCATCGCTATCAAAAAGCCGGGGTGATGTTAGGGGACTTTTATAGCCAAGGCGTCGCGCAATTCGATCTCTTTGATAACGCTGTGCCGAAGCGTAACAGCGAGCAGCTAATGACAACGCTGGATAAGCTCAACCAAAAAGAAGGCCGTGGCACCGTTTATTTTGCCGGGCAGGGTATCGCGCCATTATGGCAGATGAAACGCGAGATGCTGTCACCTCGTTATACGACGCGCTATAGCGATTTGTTGCAGGTGAGATAGTTCTGACAAGAGCAGGCCATATTATCGGCCCGCTCTTAACGACGCAGCACGATTAGTGGAAGCCCAGGCGGATCAGCTCAAGTGGGCAATATGTGCCGTCGCAGCCCTCAATTTCCACACAGTCAGAGCGGCGTAACTGCTCTGCCGTTTTGCCTTCTCCGTGGATTGAGCGGATCACGCCAGTTGCGCCATTATTGGCAATCATGACGTGGCTACCGATAGTGATAGCGTTACGGTTACGATCGTAGGTTTTCATCGTCTCCTCCTTTCACATTGTTAGACGTGCAAGATTTGCGGTGTGAATTAATAGCGCTGTCGTACTCGTTATGTTTTGAGCTTCGTCAAATTGGTGTTTTTTAAATGAGGATTATCGAGAGAATTTCAAGGTGATAATTTCGAAGTGGTAATGGTTTGGTTAAATAATAGACGCGCAGCCTGCGCGAATATATTTCTGATAGCAGAGAACAGCACCCACTATGACGGGCTTAATACGCTAATCGCGCGTATTAAGCCATGCGGTTCTGGACAGTGCGTGGTTACTTGATTAATTTTGCCACATTAGGACGGTTGCGATATTTATTATCCCACGGCATGCCGTAGCCAATCAGCAGGTCGTCGTTCTCCATTTCATAGGCATAGTATTGTTTCACCGGGATCTCAACGCGGCCTGGTTTAACAAACAATACGGCAATAGAAACGGATGCAGGCTGATAGTTCTCCGTAATGTGCTCCACGAGGCGCTTCATGGTACCGCCGGATTCAATGGCATCGTCGATGATGATGACATGGCGGCCTGCGATCTCAATATTATGATGGTAAACAATAGTTGAGTTATTGTTACGCTCGCCTGGCGTATGAGGGCAGGAGATATAGTCCATGCTGACATCAAAAGTGAGCTGACGGGTCAGGTCGGCGGTGTAGAGGATCCCGCCTGGAACCACGGTGATGACCACGGCATCCGCAAAATCCTGATTTAACCGTTCTGCCACGCGGCGTACGCCGGCTGCGATAGCCTCTTCGTCAAGGATGATGTCGCCAATATGATGATTTTTCAAGTAAACTCCATAATCTGATGTTCTATTCAGAAAGTCACGGACGGGCTCTTCCTGCTTTACCTCACGATGATAACCGATCTGTAAAAACGAATGGGCCGCGCCCAAATCCTTGAGCCGGATCCGTTTCAGCCTTCGCTGAAGCTTCACTCTTTATCATTAACACACAGTGTCAGGACAACAAATCTAGCATAAACCCGCATGAAAGAATGGGTATCAACACCCAAAAATAATGCGCTCTCGCTGTGTATAGGATAGCCAAGGCCAAAGATAAAAAGAGGGCGGGCGTTTGGTGATGGTTCTTCCCCTCTACATTATTTAAAAATAAATGATGTTGTGCTTGTATTTACAATATTGTTTCATCAACGAAATTGTGGGCGCAACCGTCCAGAAATAAATAATAAAATTATTACCCGCCTTGAATAAACACTTTATGGTAGCGCCACTTTACAGGAAATCCATTGACTGATGGCTAATCGATAATAGGAAAATTATGAAGAAGGCGCTTATTACACTCATCATTGCAAACGCATTGACGGCAACCACCGCATTTGCCGCGGCAGATGCTGGAACCTGGTATGCAGGCGGTAAATTTGGCTGGTCACATTACTTTGACACCAGCGCAAGTCAGCAAACGGGTGCCGATGGGCATCAATATGGTGATGTGGGCTTTGACAGCGATAATGTCGGCGGCGGCGTATTTACGGGCTATCAGATCACGCCATGGCTGGCAGTTGAAGGCGGCTATGATTATTTAGGTAATATGCAATTTAGCGGCAAAAATGGCGCATCAGGTTCTCAGATGAAAAGCCAGGGTCTACAGCTATCGCTGAAAGCAAGCTACGGCCTGACGGATAATTGGGATCTTTATGGTCGTGCAGGTGCTATGGGGTATCGTGCAGAATCGGATATTAAAGGTCACAATCGCTTTGACACTGGCGTACGTCCGGTGGTCGCTGTGGGCACGGAATATGCCTTTAATAAGAACTGGGCGGGGCGTCTGGAATATCAGTGGGTGAGTAATGTTGGAAATGAAAACCAAATTGGCGTGTCGAGCGATGTCAGCTCAGTGACTGCGGGCATCTCCTATCGTTTTGGCCAACATGATGATGCGCCGGTGATTGCTGAACCTGCCGTCGTTTCTGCTCCGGCGGCTGAGCCTCAGCGCTTTAATTTAAAATCTGATGTGATGTTTGCGTATGACTCCGCCACATTAACACCGGAGGGGAAAGCCTCTATCGCGCAGCTGTATCAAAGCACAGGTATGCAGCCGGCGAACAATAAAGCGACGGTCGTCATTGGCTACAGCGACCGTATCGGAGCGCCTAATTACAACCAACAGTTGTCGGCGAAGCGTGCGCAGGCCGTTGCCGATGAATTAGTCGTGTTAGGAATGCCTGCGGCAAATATTACGGCTGAAGGACGCGGTGCTAGCGGCTCGGTTACGGGCGCAACCTGTGATGGTCAGACAGGCCAGCAGTTGATCAACTGCCTTGCGCCGGATCGCCACGTGGTTATTGAAATAACCGATAAGGCGTAATAGCCAATAAACCTGCCCGGTGCTTTTTTGTTGGAACTGGCAGTGATACGCATGATCACCCAGGGAGATCTCCCTGGGTTTGTCATTCATATTATCGCCCGTGACGAGGGCGGCACCGGAGACTATTTTTTGGCATTGCGATAATCGTATTTGTCGCGTTTATGCTGGTACAACAGGCTATCAGCACGCAAAAATGCGGATTCCAGCGTATCGTCTTTGGTGAGTTGGTAACAGCCATAAGAGAAATTGACCAATTTTTTTCTATCAATAATGGCGAGTTTTTCATGGATCCGCGAGATAATGACGTGAGAACTTCGCAGCGTATTATCAATGAGGATTAAACTAAACTCATCACCATGAAGTCGGATCCCATAATCACTTTTGCGGATGGATAACGACAGAGCCATTCCGAGATTCTGGATCACTTTATCACCCACATGATGGCCTAGCGTATCATTGATGTTTTTGAGTCCATCACTATCAATCGCGATGACGGTGATGGCAATGTTTCGTGCAATCAACAGTTGTATTTTTTCATGCAGTGCCGGGGTTAATATTTTTTTATTGTACAGCCCTGTCATTGAGTCAATAGCGTTATCACTCGATAATAGTTCATTCTTGATAAACTGCGTTTTGATATATTTACAAATAACTAGCGTACTGATGAGATACAAAATCACCAGCCAGGCATTGTTGATTAAAATATAAATATAACCAAGTTTTACATGCAGGGTGTAATGACTGGTTATTTCCTCTTCATGGTTCATGGTCGCCAATGTTGGATATTTAGGCTTATGGAATTGAATTTCGGCTCCAGAGTTATTATCCGTAACGTAGAGATTGAGAAAACGCCATAAAAATGGGCGGTCGGCCGTGAAAAAGGATGTTGCTAAACTCTCAACACTAATATCCGTGATAAAAATCCCTTTCAAATTATCTCTATCAAAAACAGGCGTAAGCATGCTAATGATGTTTTGCTGCGTATATCCGTCTTCGTAGATTCTGGACGTAATGCTCTCACCACTGAACAGGTCAACAAGTGCCGTATCGTCTATTTCTATTGTTTGCGCACTTTTTGATATGTTGATGGCATTACCATCGGCAACCAGCCAATTATTAAATGTGTAGCGGTTAGTATCCACCAGTTTATTGATGTAAATATAGTTATTGGCAAGGTCTATATAATAACGAATGTCATCAAAAAGATAGCCATTGTAATTCGAAAAACTGTACTTGCCTTCATTTCTAAAGATGGTCTTATTGATGTCGGCCAGCGCCGGCAAATCACGACTCCAGGATTTGCAATCCGTATTACGGGTTTGCAATGTCCCATCGATTTCCGTGACGTTTTTGCGGGTCAGATTAAAGCCTGAAACATCACCTATTTTTTCAATTTTCGCGCAGACCTGTTGAGCATTCAGGTCGCTGTCATTTGAATGCGCTGTCGCAAAATCTTTGGATAACTGGGAGGCAATTCTTTGGTTGATAAACTCTTCAAAGAATAATGCTGATTTTCCATTTTCTGCAACGTAGCCGAGATAGTTGCGTAATCGCTGCGTTTCATTAATGAAAATGGAGGCAAAGAGGGAGGTTGTGAGGGCAATGATAATGCTTATTGCGAATAGGTATTTTTTGTGTAACACAATGGTAAAACCTTTAGTGCATATCTGGTTACAATGGCTTTATATATTCTAGCATTTGTGCCGAGATGTCTCACCCATAAATTATGTATATGATTAATATTCAAATGCGGACTGTTTAACTTTTACGAACTGTTAATCTCAACCCGCAGTGTGAATGCTGATATCGCCTCTTAATGATGAATAATATGTTGAACGGATAATAATTTCAGACTGTTATTTATCTGTCGGTATAATGAGAACGTCGCAAAGGGTAATAATGTGATGAATACACTCGCAGAAAGAGGTGATACATGTGCAGCGGCGGAATATTGATAAGCCGCTAAGGTATGGTGTTTTGCGCGGCAATTTCTAACGCCTGACGGATGTTTTCATTTTTCTTCGTCACTGCGTTTCGACCTGGTCAATCGCCAGATCCCCTAAGATGGGGGCCCACTGCACTTATCCTCGTATCGCAACTCTCGCGGCGGATAGAACATAAGGTTCCCTGTTAATCGACGCTTTGGGGCAGACTGCCGAACCGTCGGCTGCGCCTATCCTATCTTATTGATAATCCGCGGGCAGACACCTTCACAGAACACGCTAAAATCAATTAAATAAATAGGCATTGGCTATGCATCTTTATCCTCCTTGCCTAACATACCTATCATCTTAGATAAATCCATTATTTTTCAAAGCATTGTAAAAATACATCTATCTCATTCGTCGCGGAATGCAGGGTCTATGCTTATAAAAAGCCCCAAATGCAGAGACGGGTGCGGAATAACCCCACCCGACGCGGGTTGAAGTGATAATCATTATCACTAACATAGCGTTATCTTTTGTGGCTTCACTGATGAGGTAGACCTATGGATTTGCATTCAGGAACCTTTGATCCCAACGATGTCACCTGGCGCGGCATTACGCTGACGCCGTCTGCCGCCGCACACATCCGGGCGTTGGTTGAACAACAGTCGGGAATTCAGGGCGTGCGGCTCGGCGTGAAACAAACTGGCTGCGCGGGGTTTGGTTACGTGCTTGATGCGGTAAGCGAGCCGGATAAAGACGATCTGCTGTTTGAATCCGACGGCGCGAAGCTGTGGGTACCTTTACGCGCCATGCCGTTTCTTGACGGCACCGAAGTGGATTACGTGCGCGAAGGCTTGAACCAGCTATTCAAATATCATAACCCGAAGGCGCAGAACGAATGTGGCTGTGGCGAAAGCTTCGGGGTATAGGCGGTACATAATGACGCGTAATACTGACGCAACTGACGATGTCCAGACCTGGGCCGGTGGCCCGCTGAACTATAAAGAAGGGTTCTTTACCCAGCTACAAACGGATGAACTGGCAAAAGGTATCAGCGAAGAGGTGGTGCGGGCGATTTCTGCGCGCCGTAATGAGCCGGAATGGATGCTGGAATTTCGCCTGAAGGCCTATCATGCCTGGCTGGAGATGGAAGAGCCTCACTGGCTGAAAGCCCACTACCAGGGCTTAAACTATCAGGATTACAGCTATTACTCGGCACCGTCGTGCGGTAACTGCGACGATACCTGTGCTTCGGAGCCCGGCGCTAAGCAGCAGCCGGGGGCCAGCAGCTTTTTGACTGACGAAGTGGAAGCCGCTTTTAATCAGCTTGGCGTGCCTGTGCGTGAAGGCAAAGAGGTGGCGGTAGATGCTATTTTTGACTCCGTTTCGGTGGCGACCACGTATCGGGAAAAGTTGGCTGAGCAGGGGATTATTTTTTGTTCCTTCGGTGAGGCCATTCACGATCATGCGGAGCTGGTGAAAAGCTATCTCGGCACGGTGGTTCCGGCAAACGACAACTTTTTTGCCGCGCTGAACGCCGCGGTGGCCTCTGACGGAACCTTTATTTATATCCCGAAAGGCGTGCGCTGCCCGATGGAATTGTCGACATATTTTCGTATTAATGCGGAGAAAACTGGCCAGTTTGAACGCACTATTTTGATTGCCGATGAAGGAAGCTACGTCAGCTACATCGAAGGTTGCTCGGCGCCGGTTCGCGAAAGTTATCAACTGCATGCGGCGGTGGTAGAGGTGATCATTCATAAAGATGCAGAAGTGAAGTACTCCACCGTGCAAAACTGGTTCCCCGGTGATAACAACAGCGGTGGGATCCTCAACTTCGTCACCAAACGCGCACTGTGCGAAGGTGAAAACAGCAAGATGTCATGGACACAGTCGGAAACCGGCTCGGCTATCACCTGGAAATACCCAAGCTGCATTCTGCGCGGCGATAACTCCGTCGGCGAATTCTTCTCAGTGGCGCTGACCAGCGGTCATCAGCAGGCGGATACCGGCACCAAGATGATCCATATCGGTAAAAACACCAAATCAACCATTATCTCGAAAGGGATCTCGGCCGGGCACAGCCAAAACAGCTATCGGGGCCTGGTAAAAATCATGCCGACCGCCACCAACGCGCGTAACTACACGCAGTGCGATTCGATGTTGATCGGCCCGGACTGTGGTGCGCACACTTTCCCGTACGTAGAGTGCCGCAACAACAGCGCACAGTTGGAGCATGAGGCAACCACTTCCCGAATTGGGGAAGATCAGCTGTTTTACTGCCTGCAGCGAGGAATTAGCGAAGATGATGCCATCTCGATGATTGTAAACGGTTTTTGTAAGGATGTTTTCTCGGAGCTGCCGCTGGAATTCGCCGTGGAAGCACAAAAACTGCTGGCCATCAGCCTTGAACACAGCGTCGGTTAAGGATTAAGGGAACGATATGTTAAGTATCAAAGATTTACAGGTCTCAGTTGATGATAAAGCGATCCTGCGCGGGGTGAGCCTTGAGGTACGCCCGGGTGAGGTTCACGCCATCATGGGGCCGAACGGTTCAGGGAAAAGTACGCTCTCTGCCACGCTTGCCGGACGTGAAGATTATACCGTCACCGGCGGTGAGGTGACGTTCAAAGGCCACGATCTGCTGGAGATGTCGCCGGAAGAACGCGCGGGCGAAGGCATTTTTATGGCCTTCCAGTATCCGGTCGAGATCCCCGGCGTCAGCAATCAGTTCTTCCTGCAAACCGCGCTGAACGCGGTGCGTGCGCATCGCGGACAGGAACCGCTGGATCGCTTTGATTTTCAGGATCTGATGGAAGAGAAAATCGATCTGCTGAAAATGCCGGCGGATCTCCTGACCCGTTCGGTCAATGTCGGCTTCTCCGGCGGCGAGAAAAAGCGTAACGACATCCTGCAAATGGCGGTGCTGGAGCCGTCGTTATGCATTCTGGATGAAACGGACTCCGGGCTGGATATCGATGCGTTGAAAATTGTTTCCGAGGGCGTCAATTCCCTTCGCGACGGTAGGCGCGCGTTTATTATCGTCACTCACTATCAGCGGATCCTCGACTACATCAAGCCGGATGTGGTGCACGTGCTGTACCAAGGGCGCATCGTGAAATCCGGTGACTTCACGCTGGTGAAACAACTGGAGGAGCAGGGCTATGGCTGGCTTAGCGAACAGCAGTAGCGCACTGCAACAGTGGCATGCGCTATTTCAGGCGCGCGGCGGGCAGGTCTCTCCGCAGGCGCAGGAACACCTCCGCCAGGTGAAGCTGCTGGGGTTACCATCGCGCAAAGACGAAGACTGGAAATACACGTCGCTGGATAAACTGCTGGGCAGCACATTTGTGGCACCGGCGCTGCCTGCGCTTACGCCTGCCGAAAGAGACGCTCATGCCCTATCGCTGGATGCCTGGCGGCTGGTGTTTGTCGACGGGCAGTTTGATGCTCGATTGAGCGATGATCTCAGCGACAGTGGTTTTGACGTGACGGTGAATAACCAGCGTCAGTCGCTGCCGGAAGCGGTGCATGGCGAAATTTTCCTGCATTTGACCGAAAGCCTGGCAACCAGCGTCACGCATATTCAGGTCCGCCGCAATCAGCATCCCGCTAAACCGCTGCTGCTGTTGCATATCACTCGCGGTTTGGCCAGCGATGAGATGAATACTGCGCACTATCGCCATAATCTGCAGCTCGAAAGCGGGGCGCAGGCTACGGTGATTGAGCAGTACGTTAGTTTGAATGAAACGCGCCACTTTACCGGCTCCCGACTTACCGCAGAGGTGGCGGATAACGCCCAGCTTCAACATCTTAAACTGGGGTTTGAAAATGCGCAGAGCTATCACTTCGCCCATAACGATTTACGTCTGGGGCGCGACGCCTGCGCATTCAGCCACAGTTTCTTGCTGGGAGCAGCGGTCACCCGCCATCACACCAGTACGCAACTGAACGGTGAGAATAGCACGCTGCGGGTTAACAGCCTGTCGATGCCGGTCAACGTTGAGGTGTGCGACACCCGCACCTGGCTTGAGCACAACAAAGGCTACTGTAATAGCCGCCAGTTGCATAAAACGATTGTCAGTGACAAAGGCCGCGCCGTGTTTAACGGAGTGATTACCGTCGCACCGCATGCGATAAAAACCGATGGGCAGATGACCAACAATAATCTGCTGTTGGGACGTCTGGCCGAAGTGGATACCAAACCGCAGTTGGAAATATACGCCGATGACGTGAAGTGCAGCCACGGTGCCACCGTAGGCCGAATCGACGATGAACAGCTCTTTTATCTGCGCTCGCGCGGCGTTGCGTTGGAAGAGGCGAAAAAGATAATCCTCTATGCTTTCGCCGCTGGATTAACCGATGCCATTACCCTCGAACCACTCAAACAGCACGTGCTGGCGCGAATAGGGCTGCGTTTGTCTGGAGGTAAACTATGACCTTTTCCGTACAGCAGGTGCGAAGTGATTTTCCGATACTGGCGCGCGAAGTGAACGGTCAGCCGCTGGCCTACCTTGACTCCGCGGCCAGCGCGCAGAAACCGGAACAGGTGATTCACGCTGAAGCCGCTTTTTACCGTCACGGCTATGCCGCCGTTCATCGCGGGATCCACACGCTGAGCGCCGAAGCGACGCAGCGGATGGAGGAGGTCCGCCAAAAGGTTGCCCAGTTCCTCCATGCTGCGAGCGCTGAAGAGATTGTCTTTGTCCGCGGCACGACCGAAGCCATCAATCTGGTGGCCAATAGCTGGGGGACCCGCCACGTCAAAGCGGGCGACAACATCGTGATCACGGAGATGGAGCATCATGCCAATATTGTCCCGTGGCAGATGCTCTGTACGCGAAACGGTGCCGAGCTGCGAGTGATCCCATTAAATGCTGATGGCACTTTGCAGCTGGAAGCCGCCGCGAAGCTGTTTGATGAACGCACGCGTCTACTGGCGGTGACGCAGGTCTCCAATGTATTGGGCACCGAGAACCCGCTGGCCGAACTGATTACGCTAGCGCACCAGCACGGCGCGAAAGCGTTGGTCGATGGGGCGCAGGCGGTGATGCATCAACCGGTTGACGTGCAGGCACTCGATTGTGACTTTTACGCCTTTTCCGGTCATAAGCTGTATGGGCCGACGGGCATCGGAGCACTGTACGTCAAAGCGGATATTCTCCAGGCGATGCCACCATGGGAAGGCGGTGGCTCAATGATTGCGACCGTCAGTCTGACCGAAGGGACTACCTGGGCGAAGGCTCCGTGGCGATTTGAAGCCGGCACGCCCAATACCGGTGGTATTATTGGCCTCGGTGCGGCGCTGGACTACGTGAGCGGATTAGGGCTTACGGCCATTGGGGAGTATGAACAAACGCTGATGCGTTATGCGCTGGATGCGCTCGCCAACGTCCCCGATTTGCAGCTATACGGCCCGGCTAACCGGTTGGGGGTCATTGCGTTTAATCTCGGCAAACATCATGCCTACGACGTGGGCAGTTTCCTTGATAACTACGGGATTGCCGTGCGTACCGGCCACCACTGCGCGATGCCGCTAATGGCGTTTTATCAGGTGCCTGCCATGTGCCGGGCTTCGCTGGCGATGTACAACACCGTTGAGGAAGTCGACCGGCTGGTGGCCGGGCTACAGCGAATTCGACGTTTACTGGGATAACAGGGAGCCAACGATGGCGGTTCTACCAGATAAAGACAAACTGTTGCGCAACTTCAACCGTTGCGCCAACTGGGAAGAGAAATATCTCTATATCATTGAGTTAGGGCAACGCCTTGCGCCGCTTGCGCCAGAGCAGCATGTGGCAAAAAATATCATTCAGGGCTGTCAAAGCCAGGTGTGGATTGTGATGGGACGCGACGAGCAGGGGCGCATCACGCTGCAAGGCGATAGCGATGCCGCCATTGTTAAGGGCTTGATTGCGATTGTCTTTATCCTCTACGATGGAATGAACGCCGCCGATGTGCTGGCCTTTGAAGTTCGCCCCTGGTTTGAACAGATGGCGCTGGCTCAGCATCTGACGCCCTCACGCTCTCAAGGCCTGGAGGCGATGATTCGTGCAATTCGCACGCGCGCGGCAAGTTTTAGCTAATATAGAAAAGACAGCTTCGATTCTGTTATGAAGAAAGGCGGGCGGGTTGCCCGCCCTACTGGTCGTTCAGCTTTCTGGCATGTTGTCAGTGAATATGAATAAGGAATCCAGATATGAAGCGCGCGTCCCTTTTAACACTCAGCATTTTAAGCGCCCTCAGCGCGATTTCTAGCGCCTGGGCCGTCGACTACCCATTACCCCCTGCCAATAGCCGTTTAATCGGTCAGAACCAAACCTACACCGTTCAGGAAGGGGATAAAAACCTCCAGGCTATCGCCCGGCGCTTTGATACGGCGGCGATGCTCATCCTCGAAGCGAATAACACCATCGCGCCGGTACCCAGAGCGGGCACCGTGGTGACCATCCCGTCACAGATGCTGCTGCCGGATGTGCCGCGGGAAGGGATTGTGGTGAATCTCGCCGAACTGCGCTTGTATTACTTCCCACCGGGTGAACAGCAGGTGCAGGTCTATCCAATTGGCATTGGCCTACAGGGGCTGGAAACGCCGGAAATGACGACCCGGGTTGGGCAAAAAATTCCGAATCCGACGTGGACACCCACGGTGGGCATCCGCAAACGCTCTCAGGAGCGCGGCGTAACGCTACCGGCGGTCGTACCCGCGGGGCCAAATAACCCGTTAGGGCTCTTTGCATTGCGTCTGGCGTACGGTAACGGTGAATACCTGATCCACGGGACTAACGCCCCGGACAGCGTCGGCCTGCGCGTTAGCTCTGGCTGTATCCGTATGAACGCGCCGGATATCAAAGCCCTGTTTGCCCAGGTGCGTAGTGGCACGCCGGTAAGAGTGATTAACGAACCGGTGAAATACTCGGTGGAGCCCAACGGGACTCGTTATCTGGAAGTGCATCGTCCGCTGTCGCAGGATGCCGCACAGGATACGCAAACCATGAAGATGACGCTGTCGCCAGCCTTTAAGCAGTTCGTTGAACAGGCGAGCGCCAGCGAAAGCCAGGTGAAGCAGGTTCTCTCGCGTCGTGCAGGTTATCCAATACTGATTTCTGAAGTGAAGGGCGCGACGGCGGCACCGGTGCTGTCGGCGCAAAACGGTGAACTGTCTTCTGAAAAGGTAACGCAGTAGGAAGGGGAAATCGGAGACAAAAAAAATGGCGCACAATGTGCGCCATTTTTATTACCAGAACTCTTACTTACGGTAAGAGTGAGCCTGGTTGTCCAGACGCTGGTTAGCGCGTGCTGCGTCGTCTTTAGCAGCCTGAACGTCGGAACGCACTGCGTTCACGTCGTTGCTCAGCTGGTCAACTTTAGCGTTCAGAGTCTGAACGTCAGAAGACAGCTGATCGATTTTAGCATTGCTGGAGCAACCTGCCAGCAGAGTAGAACCCAGGATTACCGCGCCCAGTACCAGTTTAGTACGATTCATTATAAATACCCTCTAGATTGAGTTAATCTCCATGTAGCGTTACAAGTATTACACAAACTTTTTTATATTGAGAATATTTTTTTATCCGTTTTCCCTTATTTTTGATCGTTCGCTCAAAGAAGCATCGACTTTCGGGGTTCGCAGAGAAAAAGTCTGTGAAAACAGGTAACTTCCATCGGATTCATCTTAGATAATCTCAATTTAAATAGTGAATTCCTATTTGATTTTTATTGAGTCGCATTTTCTGAATGTATAAAAAAAGCGCCCGAGGGGCGCTTTTTTAAGCAAACTATAATAACTATGTAGATTATTACAGTACGTGCACGGAAGCGGTGTTGGTGGTGCCGCTTGGTACCAGAGCACCAGAAACCATCACCACAACGTCACCTTTCTGCGCCAGACCGCTTTCTACAGCGACTTCTTTACCCAGACGATAGAAATCATCGGTAGAGCTGATTTCTTTAACAACCTGCGCGACAACGCCTTTGCTCAGCACCAGCTGACGAGCGGTTGTTTCGTTGGTGGTCAGGGCCAGGATGGTTGCATCCGGGAAGTATTTACGGATTGCACGAGCAGATTTACCGCCCTGGGTCGCCACAACGATCAGTGGAGCGTCCAGTTTTTCTGCAGTTTCAACCGCGCCACGGCAAACGGCTTCAGTGATGCGCAGTTTACGGCTGTCGTTGTTGAAGTCCAGACGGCTGGTCATGACGCGGTCGGTACGTTCGCAGATGGTGGCCATGATGGTCACTGCTTCCAGCGGGTATTTACCTTTCGCGGATTCACCGGAAAGCATAACTGCATCGGTACCGTCGAGGATGGCGTTAGCTACGTCGCCTGCTTCAGCGCGGGTAGGGCGTGGGTTTTTGATCATGGAGTCCAGCATCTGGGTCGCAGTGATAACCACTTTGCGCGCACGGATACATTTTTCGATGATCATTTTCTGAGCGAAGATAACTTCTTCAACTGGGATTTCAACGCCCATATCGCCACGAGCAACCATGATGCCGTCAGACGCTTCGAGGATTTCGTCGAAGTTGTTCAGGCCTTCCTGGTTTTCGATCTTGGAGATGATCTGGATGTTTTCGCCGCCGTGGGCTTTCAGGTGCTCACGGATCTCAACCACGTCAGAACGTTTACGGATAAAGGACGCAGCAACGAAGTCAACGCCTTGCTCGCAACCGAAGATCAGATCCTGTTTGTCTTTCTCAGCCAGAGCTGGCAGCGCAATAGAAACGCCTGGCAGGTTAACGCCTTTGTTTTCGCCCAGGTCACCGTTGTTCAGCACTTTACAGATAACTTTGTTACCTTCGATAGCGGTAACTTCCATGCCGATCAGACCATCGTCAACCAGAACGGTGTTGCCTACGGTCAGGTCAGTGGTGAAGCCTTCATAGGTGACAGCAACGATTTCGTTGTTGCCTACGACAGATTTGTCGGTCGTGAAAGTGAAGGTCTGGCCAGCTTTCAGGGAAACGTCGTTACCGCCTTCCAGCTTGATGGTACGGATTTCTGGACCTTTGGTATCCAGCAGGATAGCTGCTTTCTTACCGGTTTTGCTCATCACGTTACGCAGGTTTTTGATGCGCTGACCGTGTTCAGCATAGTCACCGTGAGAGAAGTTCAGACGCATAACGTTCATGCCAGCATCAAGCATTTTGCCTAACATTTCTTCGGATTCAGTTTTCGGTCCGATGGTGCAAACAATTTTGGTCTTTTTCATGACAGTCTTAGTCTTTAAGTTGAGATTGAGAAGGATTGGGATTTTGAATTCTCGCTCCATGCGCGCACTGCCACGGAGTCAAACCGGTGTTACGAAAATTGCTATGCCACGCACTAAGGATAGGTGACATAAAAAAAGCGTGCAGAGGAAAGTGTGCTAGAGGTTCAGCATAGTGAAATAGGCGATGTTTTAATCGTTTATTAATGCAGTCCAATGAGCTGAAACCATTCAAGAAAGAAACGCGGCGGATTATACGATGTAATGCAGCAAAAAGAAAATAAAAACACCGTTTCAAAAAAATAAACAAAGCGATTAACATAATAAAAACGATTTATTGGCGAAAATGTAACAGATGATTGCGCAACAAACTCAAAAACCTTTCCTTATCGATAAGAGGTTGATTTGCTTTATCAACGAAACAAACCAATAATGAATTGATTATTAATGGAAATTAGCGAGCGTAAATGATGGGAAATCTAACGAAAGACGACGTTTTGTACCAGGAAATGTGTCGCGTGGTGGGAAAAGTGGTGCTGGAGATGCGCGATTTAGGTCAGGAGCCGAAGCACATGGTGATTGCCGGTGTACTCCGCACTGCGCTGGCGAATAACAAAATCCAGCGCCCGGAATTAACCCGTGAAGCAATGCAGAGAGTGGTAACTGCGCTGTCAGGGCAGTGAAAATCTGCGGCAAAAAAGAATAGTCAGGCGATGACGAAGCGCAGAATTGCTTTTACGGCCAGTTCGCAATGGTGAGTGATGAGCGCTTCATCATCGATGTCCGGAAGTGGACCATCCAGATAGAGGCTGTTAAAGCTGTAAAAGTTGGAAACCTGATAAAAGCTGAAGCTGCTAATCAAGCGGTGAACATCGCGCGCTTCCAGCGCCGGCTGGAATATCCCTTGCTCCTGCCCACGATGCAGTATGTGCTCAAGTAAAGACAACGCGCTCTTGTTGAGCCGCTTTAAATCCCCCGACGCCAGCAGCCAT
The DNA here is from genome assembly GCF_001571285.1 of Kluyvera cryocrescens NBRC 102467. GTDB lineage: Bacteria > Pseudomonadota > Gammaproteobacteria > Enterobacterales > Enterobacteriaceae > Kluyvera > Kluyvera cryocrescens. The sequence goes on from NZ_BCTM01000020.1 coordinate 16,509, forward strand.
TTCCCACGCTGCATATTCTCCATACAGATAATCCGCATAAAGTCGGCGTGTTCGGCGTGATAGCGTACGCTCCACTTCACTAACTGCACCAGCGCTTCCACCGGCGGTTGATTCTCCAGACCAAGCTGCTGCTCGGTTTCACGGATCCGCGTGTAAACATAGAGCAGAACCGCCTGGTACAGCTGCTCTTTAGTTTTAAAATAGTAAACCACCATCCGCTTGGTCGTTTGGGCCTCTCCAGCGATCTGTTCCATTCTGGCGCCTGCCAGCCCGTGTTCGGCAAAAACAGCGATCGCCGCGGCGAAAATACGGGTTTTGAGCGATTGCGCTTCATCGCGATCAATGGCCGACATAACAACTCCTGTTAACTTTTCCAAGGGAACAAAAAATACACACAATGATCACAATTTAGCAACCAAATCTGGCGCTGTTGAACCAAATGATTCATATTCGATGCAACTGTTACCCGTAAGCCAGGTGAAACTATGTTGCGTTCTATTGCCACCGTGTCTATTTCCGGAACTCTGCCTGAAAAACTGAGCGCGATTGCCGCCGCAGGTTATCAGGGGGTTGAGATCTTCGAAAATGATTTGCTCTATTATACCGGTACGCCTGCAGATGTCCGTAAAATGGCGGCCGATCTGGGGCTGAAAATCACGTTATTTCAGCCATTTCGTGATTTCGAAGGCGGAAATCGTGCGCAGTTTGCCGCCAATCTGGCCCGCGCCAGGCGTAAGTTTTCCCTGATGCATGAATTAGGCTGCGACACGATGCTGCTGTGCAGCAACGTACAGGCCGATTGTTCTGCCGACGTTGACTTGCAGGTGGCAGACCTGCGCGCCTTAGCGACGCTGGCCGAGCAGGAAAATATCAAGATTGGCTATGAAGCGTTAGCGTGGGGGACGCACGTTAACCGCTGGCACCAGGCCTGGGAACGGGTGAAAGCGGTCGATAGCCCGGCGATGGGCATCGTGCTCGACAGCTTCCACATCCTGTCGCTGGGGGACGATTTGAGCCGCCTGCACGAGGTCCCTATGGACAAAATCACCTTCCTGCAGCTGGCCGATGCGCCGCTGATGAAAATGGATGTCCTCGAATGGAGCCGCCATTTCCGCTGCTTCCCCGGTCAGGGCGAGCTGCCGCTGGTGGAATTTAGCCGTGAACTGACGCGCCTCGGGTATCGTGGGCCGTGGTCGCTTGAGATTTTTAACGATGGCTTCCGCGCATCTCCTAATGGTGCGACAGCTAAGGACGGTTACCGTTCGTTACTGTGGCTGGAAGAGCAAACGCGTCGTACGCTGGGGCAAACTGACGCCGATCTGTTTAACCCTGCGCCTTTACCGACCTTTAATGGCACCGAGTTTATCGAATTTGCCGCCAGCCCCGCGGAAGCGAAAAAGCTGAGCGCCATGCTGGAAGGCATGGGATTCCGATTGGCGGGAATGCATCGTTCCAAACAGGTTGCGCTGTGGAATAACGGCGGTGCACGGGTGATTATCAACTATCAACCCCATAGCTGGGCCGATCATTTTTATCAGCGTCACGGTGTGTCACTTTGCGCGATGGCGCTGCGGGTGAGCGAAAGTGCGCCAATCATTGCCCGTGCCAAAGCCTATGGTTACGCCACCTGGCAGGGGGATGTGGGGCCAAATGAAAGCGCGATTCCTGCCGTATGTGCGCCGGACGGCAGTTTGGTGTATCTGGTGGATGACGCGCTGGATATCTATGCCCAGGACTTTAATCTGACGACGACGGCCGATGAGGGCGCGCTGCTGGGAATCGATCATCTGGCATTAGGTATGGAAGCCGATAGCCGCGATAACTGGGTCATGTTTTGCCGCGCAGTGCTGGGCTTTACGCTTGAGCATGAGCAGACCATGCCCGACCCTTATGGCCTGGTGCGCAGTCTGGCGGTTCAAAGCCCGCAGGGCAATATCCGTCTGGCGTTGAATATTTCCCAAAGCCGGGCAACGCAGATTGCCCGCTCGGTAGCTTGCTACCAGGGGGCTGGATTGCAGCACGCCGCTTTTGCCTGCCACGATCTTCCTTCATTGCTCGACAATCAACCGCTGGCGCCGTCGCTCTCGCTGCCGGTGCCCGCTAATTATTACGACGATTTACTGGCGCGCTTTGGCGCATCGGCACACGTCGAACGCCTGCAACCCCAGCAAATCCTCTACGACCGTGACAGCGCGGGCGGTGAGTTTCTGCATCGCTACACCTGGCCGTTCAGCGAAGGGCGTTTCTTCTTTGAATTAACCGAAAGACGCCGCGGTTACGCGCAATATGGCGCGGTCAATGCAGCGGTAAGGCTTTCGGCAATGCAGTACCGGTAAAAGATAAAATGTACCAGTCGGTACGCAAGTACCGCTGGGCAGACCATAACAAGAAATATTCATCTGCACCCGACAACGACAGGTAAACACTATGAACTCACTCGGCCAGAATCGCATGGCTACCGCTGAGGCGGTTAACGCAGTTCCTCGCTCACGGCGGCGTATTGGTATTCTTGCGCTGCTCGCCGTGGGCACCATGATTAACTATCTCGATCGCACTGTACTGGGCATCGCGGCGCCTCAACTCACTCAGGAATTGGGGATTGGTGCCGCGGTGATGGGGATTGTGTTCTCCGCCTTTGCCTGGACCTATGCGCTGGCGCAAATCCCCGGCGGCATGTTTCTCGACCGATTTGGTAATAAAGTGACCTATTTTCTGGCGCTGAGCTTCTGGTCGCTGTTTACCTTGTTCCACGGTTTTGCCGTGGGTCTGAAAACGTTGCTGCTGTGCCGTTTTGGTTTGGGCGTCAGCGAAGCGCCGTGTTTTCCGGTCAATAGCCGAGTGGTGAGTGCCTGGTTCCCTCAGCACGAACGTGCCAAGGCCACGGCAGTCTATACCGTCGGTGAATACCTCGGGCTGGCCTGTTTTGCGCCGCTGCTGTTCTGGATCATGGACGGTTTTGGCTGGCGCATGCTGTTTGTTACCGTGGGCGTGGTGGGCATTTTGTTCGCCCTGGTCTGGTGGCGCCACTACCGCGAACCGCATGAAGATAAATATCTCAGCGAACAGGAGCGCGACTATATTACCGCCGGCGAGGGCATGAACACCGGCGCGGAGCAGCGCAAAGTGTTTAGCTGGCCGCTGGTGCGCCAACTGTTGAGCAAACGGCAGATTATCGGTGCCAGCATCGGACAGTTTGCCGGCAATACCGTGCTGGTCTTCTTTCTGACCTGGTTTCCCACTTATCTGGCGACCGAACGCCATATGCCGTGGCTGAAGGTCGGTTTCTTCGCCATTCTGCCATTTCTGGCAGCCGCAGGCGGCGTGATGTTCGGCGGCTGGGTCTCCGATAAACTGCTAAAGGCTACCGGCAATGCCAATCTCGGGCGCAAACTGCCGATTATTGCGGGGCTGCTGATGGCAAGCTGCATTATCAGCGCCAACTGGCTGCATAGCGATATGGCGGTGATTTTGGTGATGTCGTTTGCCTTTTTCGGCCAGGGGATGGTGGGGCTGGGCTGGACCTTGATTTCAGACATGGCGCCTAAGGGGCTGGGCGGGTTGACCGGTGGGCTGTTTAACTTTTGTGCCAATCTCGCGGGGATCCTGACGCCGCTGATTATTGGGTTTATCGTTGCCGCCTTCGGCAGTTTCTTCTATGCCCTGATCTATATTGGCGGCGCAGCGCTACTGGGGGTCGTGGCCTATCTGTTTATTCTGGGGGACGTCAAACGCCTCGAGTTGGATCTGCCGGAGCAGGAGGCCAGCCATGCAAATTAGTGGTCACACGCGGTTGATTGCGCATCTGGGCTACCCGACGGCCAGCTTCAAAGCGCCGATGATTTACAACCCGTGGTTTGAAAATCAGGCCGTGGATGTGAAAGTCGTGCCCATGGGGGTGACACCGGAAGATTATGCGGCGTTGATTCCTGCGTTATTTTCGTTAACTAATATATGCGGCGCGCTGGTCACGATGCCGCATAAAGTGGCGACCTGTGCGCTGGTCGACCGGCTGAGCCCCACCGCGCAAATCGCCGGGGCCTGTAACGCTATCCGCCGGGAGCCCGATGGTTCGCTCACCGGGGATATGTTTGACGGCGACGGCTTTGTGCGCGGCATTCAGCGTAAGGGATTTCAAACCGTCGGTGCCCGCGCGTTGGTGGTGGGAAGCGGGGGCGTCGGGTCGGCGATCGCCGCGTCGCTAGCCGCCGCAGGCGTGAGTGCGCTGACCTTGTATGATGCACGAGAGGATACGGCACGAGCGTTAGCTGACCGTCTACAGACCTATTATCCGCAGCTTAAGCTGACGGTGATGGCGAACGATCCGGCTGGGCATTCGCTGGTGGTGAATGCCACGCCGCTAGGAATGTCCTCTGGCGATCCGCTGCCGTTTGATGTTGAACGCCTGGAGCCCGGCGCGTTTGTCGGCGAAGTGGTGATGAAGCAAGAGTTTACGCCGCTGTTGCAGGCGGCGATGGCGAAGGGCTGTCCGGTACAGCGTGGAACCGATATGCTGTTTGAAATGATCCCCGCTTATCTGGATTTCTTCCACCTGCCGGTGGCGACGCCGGAGCAGCTAAAAGCGCTGGCGGAAATCCAGTACTAAAGCGCTGGTCAATAGCGTGATAGCCCGAGTAACATAACGCTTATTCTCGGGCTATCACGAACGTATTATGCATCCCACATTGACGCTGTTTGCGGCGGGCAGTCTCCGCCGCGCCTTTCTCCCCCTGCAGTCCCAATTTACCGCGCAAACCGGAATAGCGGTCGATATCACTTTTGGCCCGGCCGGTTTGCTACGTGAACGAATCGAAGAGGGGGAAACGTGCTCGATTTTTGCTTCCGCGAATCACCAGCATCCCCAGGCGCTTTACGAGGCAGGCCGCGCGCAAAAACCGCGGCTTTTTGCGCGTAATGAGCTTATCCTGACGGTGAAAAATAGCCCCCAAACTGCAGGGAAAGAGTGGCTGGAATTACTCAGTGATAAGGCCTTGCGGCTGGGGACATCAACACCGCAGTGCGATCCTTCCGGGGACTACACCTGGCAGCTGTTTGACCATCTTGACGCCAGCTATCCCGGGCTCGGTGAATCTCTCAAACGGCGGGCCAAGCAGCTGGTGGGCGGGCGCGACACGCTCACGCTGCCACCGGGCGTCATCGCGAGCAGTTGGCTGCTACGCGAAGGGTGGGCGGATTTATTTATCGGCTATGCGCACTACGCCACCGCGCTGGTGGGCGAGACCGATATCCGTAGCGTGCCCATTCCGGCCCCGTGGAATATTCGTTGCGATTATTATGTGACGCTGCTGGAACAGAGCGACGCTGCTCGTCAGTTCTGGCAATTTATTCTCGCGGAAGACGGACAGCGTTGTCTGCGCGACGCTGGTTTCATAACTGCTAACGTTTAAGTTCAAACAGCGGTGTCACGACGGTAGTGGGGTAATCGGCAAGCTGAATTTTACGCACCGTAACGCCGTAAGCCCGCTGTAGCGTCTCTTCCTGGACAATCTCGGCGGTAGGGCCAGCCAGCCACTGGCCGTCGGGCAGCAGTAGCAGCGTATGGCTGGCCACCTGAAGCGCGTGCGTGGGATCGTGGGTGGTGAACATCACCGTACGCGCCTGCACGCGGGCAAGATCGCAGATAAGCTGCAATACCGTTTGCTGGTTGCCTAAATCCAGTGCCGAGCAAGGCTCATCAAGCAGGATGTTCTGGCTGGCGCTGACCAGCGCGCGGGCAATCATGACCAACTGCTGTTGGCCGCCGGAAAGGTTGCTGAACAGCGTATCGGCCAGCCCGGCGATGTTCAACAGCGCCAGCGCTTCCCGCACCTGGCGCTCATCCTCCTCCTGCGGTTGAGCGAAGAGGGCGATATGGCGTGCGCGGCCCATTAACACCACCTCTTTCACTCGCCAGGCGAAGGCGGCGCGAAACGACTGCGGCACGATGCCGACGCCGCCGGATACGGTAACCTCGCCCGCCAGTGCAGGCAGTACGCCGGTTAGTGTATCCAAAAGGGTACTTTTACCACGCCCGTTCGCGCCCAGTACTGCCCAGACTTCGCCGGGCTGGCAGTGTAGATTTAACGGTTCAAACAGCGGTGCTTTGTGCCCATATTTCAGTTGTGAAAGGGTGAGCGACGGGGTCATTTGAGCATTCCTTTACGGCTTGCGCGAACCAGCATGACGGTAAATAGCGGGGCACCCACCAGAGCGGTGATAATTCCAATCGGGATTTCGGCAGCGGTTAACGTGCGGGCGAGATCGTCAACCAGTACCATAAAGCTGGCCCCCAGCCAGAAGGCGCAGGGCAGAAGGCGTCGGTGGTCGGCCCCGGCAAGCATCCGCGCCAGATGCGGGATGACCAACCCTACCCACGCAATACTGCCGCTGACCGCCACCTGGGCGGCGACCAGCAGCGCGCAGCACAGCAGCACGCCGCGACGGAGTGCGGTCACTCGCACACCGAGCGTACGGGCATCTTTATCATCCAGCGACAGCAGGTTAATCCGCCAGCGGAGCTTGAACAGCACCAGCGCTGCAACCGTCATCGGAAGGGCCAACAGCAGGACTTTTGTCCAGTTCGCGGTCGCAAAACTGCCCAGCAGCCAGAACACAATATTGGGCAGCACCTCTTCGGTATCGGCCATGTACTGCATCAGACTAACCAGCGCGGCAAAAAAACCGCTAAGGATAATCCCTGCCAGAATCAGCACCAGCGTACTTTCTCGCTTTTGCAGCGCTGCCAGCAGATAGACTAGCGTCAATGCCAGCAGGCCAAAGAAAAAGGTCGTCCCCATCATCATTGGCATACTGAGGCCGAGCAGGATGGCCAGCGTGCCGCCAAATGCGGAGCCTGAGGTGACGCCGATAATGTGCGGGTCGACGAGCGGGTTCTGAAACACCCCTTGCAGCGTGGCACCACACAAACCCAGCGCACCGCCGGCCAATAGCGCCATCAGGATCCGCGGTAATCGCACTGACCAGACAATCTGGTGAGCAATCTCTGTCGTATTGTGAGGATGTGTGAGCTGGAAGAGGACATCGCGAATCGATAACCCATACTGACCAAAGCACAGCGAAACGATGGCGACGGCCAGAGTGAGCAACATCAGCCCACCCTGAACCGTTTTGGGATGACTACTGATGCGCATTAGCCTGCCAGTGGGTGCGATAGAAACGGTGATAATAATCCTGGGCAGCGGCATCCACGTCGATGTCTTTATAGCGCTCTGGATAGAGCTTTTTCGCCATCCACAGTTCACCAATCGCCAGCGCTTCCGGCATCGGATAGCCCCAGGCTTTGGCGTATTCTGGCATCAACCATACGCGATGATTTTTCACCGCATCAATGGCCTGCCACTGCGGATCGGTGGTTATCTGTTTTACCACTTCCGGATAGCGATCCTGCACGAAGATCACCTGCGGATCCCACTTCAGAACCTGTTCTAGCGACACCTGGCGCGCACCTTTTACCGTGGCGGCGGCCACATTCATGGCCCCTGCATGCTGCATCATCAGCCCCGTGTACTTACCGGAACCGTAGGTATTCAGGTCCGGGTTTGCCATATAGACACGTACCTTTTCGGCCGGCGGAATTTCGGCGACAGGGGCATTAAATTTGGCGCGGGCGGCAAAGGTGTAGTCAATCAGCGCACTGGCTTCAGCCTGGCGATTGACCACCTCACCAATCAGGCGAATACCCTGTTTGAGTCCCTCGTTGTAGGCACGCTCTTCATCCGCCATCGATGGGTTCATTTTATTCTTTTCACCGGCGGCATCTTCACGCAGTGAAATAGCCACAACCGGGATCCCTGCATTCTGAATCTGCTGAATCATGGGCTCCGGCGCATAGTTGGCGACAAACACCACCTGCGGATGGAGCGCCAGCAGGCTTTCGATATTGACCTGCGTCAGGTCGCCCGGCATCGACATTTTATCAATCGACGGCATAAAGCGAGCGAACTCCGGGCCCAGCTGCTTTTTCCAACTGCTCAACACGCCGACAATATCATCGGCTGCATTGAGCTGAACCAGCAAATTGAGCGTCTGGTGTTGCAGAACCACCACGCGGTTAACGCTATCGGGTAGGGTAACCTGCCGGCCAAGCTGGTCGGTGACGGTACGGTCGGCGAGAGCTGGGGTGACAGCTGTCAGGCTAGCGCAAGCCAGCAGTAAGCTCAGAAGGAAACGGTGTAATGTGGACATGAGTCGCTCAGTCAGGGAGTGAATAAACGGTGTGTATTTGATTATATAACGAAAGCAATTGCAAACGGTCTGACCGAAATACCCCTAAATTTCTACTGGTAACCAAATCGCCAACGAAAAAGGCCGCAGAGTTGCCCCTGCGGCCCGGTTCGGGCGCATGCTGCCATTGTGACGGCAATGACGCCCGGGCGGCTATTTCCGGCTACGCCACCAGCCCAAAATCAGACCGGTCAGCACGCCGACCATGACCGGAGCGGCCAGATCGTGCCAGAACATCCACACCCACTGCATTAGCGTCATTGCGCCATCCTGATTGCAATGGCAACGGTTCGCGGCTATTCTCAACTTGTCGAAGGTCAAGTTAGCCCCCGTTTTGTTGCCAGGTTTTTACCGAACAACGTGCGGGGGTTTTCTCTTTCCAGCAACAGCTGCCGCCAGGGATCAAGCCCCCGCAACATTGCGCCTCTCCCGAGTAACGGGATTACGACGATCCTATAGCAAGCGCCATGCCGCCGACAATCGTTGAGTGCTGGATAAATATCCAGTTGTTTATTTTTCGGAATATCGCCCGACTCAAAACGAAAAAGGCCGCAGAGTTACCCCTGCGTCCCGGTTCGGGCGCATGCTGCCATTGTGACGGCAATGACGCCCGGGCGGCTATTTCCGGCTACGCCACCAGCCCAGAATCAGACCGGTCAGCACGCCGACCATGACCGGAGCGGCCAGATCGTGCCAGAACATCCACACCCACTGCATTAGCGTCATTGCGCCATCCTGATTGCAATGGCAACGGTTCGCGGCTATTCTCAACTTGTCGAAGGTCAAGTTAGCCCCCGTTTTGTTGCCAGGTTTTTACCGAACAACGTGCGGGGGTTTTCTCTTTCCAGCAACAGCTGCCGCCAGGGATCAAGCCCCCGCAACATTGCGCCTCTCCCGAGTAACGGGATTACGACGATCCTATAGCAAGCGCCATGCCGTCGACAATCGTTGAGTGCTGGATGGATATCCAGTTGTGCGTTTTTTAAGATTATCACCCGATAGCCACGCTCAATTTTTTGATATTAGGCTTTTATGCATGCGAATCACGCACTGACGTTTGCACACAATTCGCCACACAACCTTCACCGTCGTTCTCGTATTTTCTGCTTAACTGGAAGTCTTGCCCGCTTTCGAGTACCGCTATGGATCGTCGACAGTTTATATCGCGTTTTGCCGCCACTGCGCTGGTAGTGAAGTCCGGATCTATTTTTGCCGCGCCCGCCGTTAAATCTATCCAGACGCTGCCGCTGTGGCCGGGAACGCCTCCCGGCGGCGGTGGGCCTGTGGGCGAAATGATCACCACACCTAAGGGAGCGCAAACGCATATTGCCGTGCCATACCTGACCGTTATGCAGCCAGCATCGTCGAAAGGCTATGGCGTGTTGATTGCCGCCGGTGGCGGTTTCCAGCGTATTGAGATGGCAATGGAGGCCTGGCCTGCGGCGTATTGGCTGGTTGAACGCGGATATACGGCCTACATGCTCAGCTATCGCTTACCGGGTGAAGGCTGGAACGATGGGCATAATGTGGCCTTGCAGGATGCGCAGCGAGCCCTGCGCATCCTGCGAAGCCGCGAGCAGCAGGTGAGCGTGTTGGGCTTTTCTGCTGGAGGACATCTGCTGGCAATGGCGGCGCTCCGGCCCGATTACCGCAGCTATCCGCTAGTGGACGCGTTGGACAATCAGCCAGCGCGGGCCGACAGCGCGGCGCTGATTTACCCAATCATTACGCTGGAAAAACCGTACACCCACACCGCAACGCACAAGATGCTGGTGGGTCACCGCGCAACGGGCGCGCAGGAGGCCGCCTGGTCGGTGCAAAACTACGTCAGGCCTCAGACGCCACCGGTGTTTCTGGTGCAGGCGGAAGATGACCCCGTTTCCAGCCCACAAAATACGTTAATTATGCAAGCTGCCTGCATTCGTGAACGGGTACCCGTCACGATGTATCGTTACCCAACCGGCGGTCACGGCTTTGCCATGGGCCGGCCGGGCACGCCAACCGTTAGCTGGCCGGGCCATTACGAAAAATGGTTACGGCAGGCATAAAAGCGCGGCGCTGAATCATTCCGCCTCAACCGGCGTCAGATAATCCAGGCGCAACGGTTCTGCTAGCAGGCTGTCCATCTGGCCAATAAAGGTCTGAAAATGGGGCAGGGAAATGTGCTCTTCCAGCGCAGCCTCGTCGACCCAGGATTCGCGCATGTAGAAGGTCTCAGGCTCATCGCGCAGTTGGAACAAAGCGTAATCCAGATTACCTTCCTCCTGGCGCGTTGGCAGCAGCAGGGCGCTTAGCGCCTGACGAAGCTGTTGTGTTTTACCGGCTTTCGCCTTCAATACCGCAATGATCGAAACCATCTCAAAACCCCTCCAGAACAATTTTGCCTACCGCACGGCCGGTTTCTAATTGTGCGTGGGCCTTTTGCAAATTTTCGGCGTTGATAGTGCCGTAATGTTCGCCGAGCGTGGTTTTGATGGTTTGGTTATCAATCAGCGTCGCCACTTCGGTTAACAGTTGATGCTGAGCGACGATATCGCGAGTCTCAAACATGGAACGGGTGAACATAAACTCCCAGTGCAATGAAATGCTTTTTAGCTTCAGCGGCACCACATCCAGGCTTTGCGGATCGTCTATCAGCGCCAGTTTCCCCTGCGGGGCAAGGGCGGCGATCAGCTGTAAATAATGGCCTTCGGTATTATTCAGGCTAGCAACATGGGTGACTTCTTTGATACCAATGCGTGCCAGCTCTTCGCTCAGCGGTTGGTTGTGATCGATAACATGGTGTGCTCCGGCATCGCGTACCCACTTTTGGCTTTGCGGACGAGAGGCGGTACCAATTACCGTCATCCGGGTCAGTTTACTGGCCAACTGCGTCAGAATAGAACCGACGCCGCCGGCGGCTCCAACGATCAGCAACGTATCGCCAGCATTGCCGTCACGCTGGACGCCGAGACGATCGAACAGCAGTTCCCAGGCGGTGATAGCAGTCAGCGGCAGCGCTGCCGCCGAGGCGTTATCCAGCGTTTTGGGCTTCAGCGCCACGATACGCTCATCGACAAGCTGGAATTCGCTATTACTGCCAGGGCGCCCTAACGCACCGGCGTACCAGACTTCATCACCGGGTGTGAATAAGGTGACGGCATCGCCTATCGCTTTCACTACGCCAACGGCGTCCCAGCCCAGTACTCTTGGCGTTTCGGAGGCGAATCCGGAGCGCACTTTGGTATCGACAGGGTTGACGGAAATGGCCTTAATTTCGACCAGAATATCGTGACCTTGAGCCTGCGGCATAGGGAGCTCGATGGCGTGAATAAACGGAATGTTGCTGCCTTCAGCGGCGGCGCGGGTAATGGCAAAGGCTTTCATAATATCTCCGGGTCATGTTCTGCAATACCCGGATAGTAGGCGCAAGCGGCAAGGGTAAAAATAGCCCGCGGGCAATAACAGTTATACGCAAATCGCGAAAATCACCTCAGTCAGAGGCGTTCATAGAAGATCTCTTCTTCCTCCATACGCTCTTCAATTTGCCGGGTGACCCGCTGTAATGCCGCCAAATGTTTCTCCGCCGCCTGCTCGATGGTCATCGCTTTGGCGATATAAACAAGGTTGAGACAGCCGATGACGCGCGCCTGGCTGCGCACCGGAACGGCGATGGAGGCAATTTTCTGCTCTAGCTGCCAGCCCTGGAAGTTCGCGCCATAGCCGTTTTGCCGCGTTCGTTCGAGGATGGCGTGGAGTTTTTCCGGTTCGCGCGCCAGTTGGTATTCCTCCTCCGGACGACCGGCCAGCATATCGATAATCGGCTGGCGTTCGCTGTCCGGTGAGAAGGCAAGCCAGGTGAGGCCTGATGCGGTCAACAGCAGCGGCAGGCGACGCCCCACCATTGAGCGGTGAAAGGAGAGACGGCTGAAACGGTGTGTGGTCTCGCGCACCACCATTGCATCGACGTCCAAAGTGGTTAAATCGGTGGGCCAAATGACTTCGCGCAATAATTCGCCAAGTAGCGGTGTGGCGAGTGCAGAAATCCAATGCTCGTCACGAAATCCCTCGCTTAACTGCCGAACTTTGAGGGTTAAGCGAAAACTGTCGTCTGACAGGCTGCGACGGACATAGCCCTCTTCCTGTAGGGTCTCCAGCAGCCGTCGTACGGTGGTGCGATGCAGGCCGCTAAACTCCGCCAGGGTCGCGGTGGATGCGCCTCCGTCAAATTTGTTTAACAAATTTAGCAACAATAAACCGCGGGTTAATCCGCGGACGGTTTTGTAGTCTGTTCCATCACCACTATTCATTATTCCCGCCATTTATTTATCTAAAACAACGATGTGCACTTGGTGCACATCCGGGCTTGTTTTGATTGTAGCGCAAATCCCCGGACATATACTGCGTCCATTATAAAAATATCTTTACATCAAATTAACAAGTGCCGATTGCTGTTAACCGCAACCGACCGCTTGGTCCGAGTCGTGAGGTATAGAAGATGACAACATCCAATCCGGATATCCAACCCGCAGTGCAACACCAAGTTCAGGTCGCTATCGCTGGCGCCGGCCCGGTCGGGCTGATGATGGCGAACTACCTGGGCCAGATGGGCGTGGAAGTATTAGTGGTCGAAAAGCTCGATAAGCTTATCGACTATCCCCGCGCTATCGGCATTGACGATGAAGCGCTACGCACCATGCAGTCCGTGAATCTCGTCGATAAGGTCTTGCCGCATACCACGCCGTGGCACGCCATGCGTTTTCTGACGCCAAAAGGGCGCTGTTTTGCCGATATTCAGCCGATGACCGATGAGTTTGGCTGGTCGCGTCGTAACGCATTTATCCAACCGCAGGTGGATGAGGTGATGTATCAGGGGCTAAAACGCTTCCCAAACGTTCGCTGCCTGTTCTCACGCGAACTCGAAGCCTTTAGTCAAAATGGTGACAGTGTCACTATTAATGTGAAGGGCGCTGACGGTGAACGTGAAACCATTAAGGCCGACTGGCTGGTAGCTTGCGATGGCGGTGCAAGCGTGATTCGCCGCACGCTCAACGTGCCGTTTGAAGGCAAAACTGCCCCCAACCAGTGGATTGTTATCGATATCGCCAACGACCCGCTGGCCACGCCCCATATTTATCTGTGCTGCGATCCGGTGCGTCCGTACGTCTCCGCCGCGCTGCCGCACGGTGTCCGTCGTTTCGAATTTATGGTGATGCCTGGGGAAACCGAGGCGCAGCTCAGCCAGCCGGATAACATGCGGCAGTTGCTCAGCCAGGTGTTGCCAGATCCCGACAACGTTGAGCTGATTCGCCAGCGCGTTTATACCCACAACGCCCGTCTGGCCGAACGCTTCCGGATTGACCGCGTCCTGCTCGCGGGCGACGCGGCCCACATCATGCCGGTTTGGCAGGGGCAGGGTTACAACAGCGGTATGCGCGACGCCTTCAATCTGGCGTGGAAACTGGCGCTGGTGGTGAACGGAAAAGCCGGTGACGCGCTGCTGGATAGCTATCAACAGGAACGCCGCGATCACGCCAAGGCGATGATTGATCTCTCGGTTACCGCCGGTAACGTTCTGGCACCGCCGAAACGCTGGCACGGCGCGGTACGTGATGGTATTTCCTGGCTACTGAACTATATCCCGCCGGTGAAACGCTACTTCCTTGAAATGCGCTTTAAACCGATGCCGCAGTATCGTGAAGGGGCGCTATTGCTGGAAGGCGATGCGAAACGCTCGCCGGTCGGCAAGATGTTTATTCAACCGAAAGTCACTCGGGAAAACGGCGATGTGATGCTGCTTGATGAGGTGATTGGCGCGAAATTTGCGGTGATTGCCTGGGGATGTAATCCGCTGTGGGGAATGAATGCCAGCCAGTTGGCGCAATGGCGTGAATTAGGCACCTGTTTTATTCAGGTGGTGCCGGAGGTGCAAATCCGTACTCCGCAGGACAATTTCGATGGCGTTATCCGCATTGGTGATACCCAAAACCGCCTGAAAACCTGGTTTGCCGCACAGGATGCGTCGATTGCCATCGTACGCCCGGATCGTTTTGTCGCCGCGCTGGCGATTCCGCAAACCTTAAATCAAAAACTCGACAAACTCGCTCACGTGATGGCCTTAACCCGCGTGGCTTCAGAGCTTCACGTTGAAAAGGTGGCCTAAGATGAATGCCTATCTCCACTGTCTCTCTCACACGCCGCTGGTGGGCTACGTCGATCCAGAGCAAGCGGTGCTGGATGAGGTCAACGGTGTCATTGCCGCTGCCCACGACCGTATTGCTGACTTCGCACCAGAACTGGTGGTGCTGTACGCCCCGGATCACTACAACGGCTTTTTCTATGACGTCATGCCGCCATTTTGCCTGGGCGTGGGGGCCACCTCAATTGGTGACTTTTCCAGCGCCGCCGGCGAACTGCCGGTGCCGGGTGAACTGGCGGAAGCCTGCGCTCATTCGGTGATGAAAAGCGGCATCGATCTCGCCGTCTCCTACTGCATGCAGGTGGATCATGGCTTTGCCCAACCCCTGGAGCTACTGCTCGGCGGGCTGGATAAAGTGCCGGTGCTACCGGTGTTTATCAACGGTGTAGCCACGCCGCTGCCGGGGTTCCAGCGTACCCGCATGCTGGGCGAAGCGATGGGGCGTTTTCTGTCAACGCTGAATAAGCGGGTGCTGATTTTAGGTTCCGGCGGTCTGTCGCATCAGCCGCCGGTACCGGAGCTGGCGAAAGTGGATGCGCATATGCGCGATCGCCTGTTGGGCAGCGGCAAACAACTGCCGGCAGATGAACGCGAACTGCGCCAGCGTCGGGTAATTGAAGCCGCGGAACGGTTTGTTGAAGACCAGAAGACGTTACACCCGCTTAACCCTATCTGGGACAACCAGTTTATGACGCTGCTTGAGCAGCGCCGTCTGGCCGAGCTGGACGCTATCAGCAACGAAGAGCTGTCAGCGATTGCCGGCAAATCAACGCACGAAGTGAAAACCTGGGCTGCCGCCTTTGCCACGTTGTCCGCCATGGGCAATTACCGCACGGAAGGCCGCTACTATCGCCCGATCCCCGAGTGGATCGCCGGATTCGGCTCCCTGAGCGCCAAAACAACGAATTGATTAAGCAGGAGAATATCATGAGCTATCAACCACAAACCGAAGCCGCAACCAGCCGTTTTCTCAATGTCGACGAAGCCGGACAGACGCTGCGTATCCACTACAACGATTGTGGTCAGGGGGACGAAACCGTAGTTCTGCTGCACGGGTCCGGCCCAGGGGCAACCGGATGGGCAAACTTCAGCCGCAACATTGACCCGTTAGTGGAGGCAGGCTATCGCGTGCTGTTACTGGACTGCCCGGGCTGGGGGAAAAGCGACTCTATTGTCAACGCCGGTTCCCGTTCCGATCTTAACGCCCGCATTCTAAAAAGCGTGGTCGATCAGCTGGATATCGAGAAAGTGCATTTGCTGGGCAACTCAATGGGTGGCCACAGCGCGGTCGCCTTTACCCTAACGTGGCCTGAGCGGGTGGGCAAACTGGTTCTGATGGGCGGTGGCACCGGCGGCATGAGCCTGCTTACCCCGATGCCGACCGAAGGCATCAAGCTGCTCAACGGTCTGTATCGCGAGCCGACCATCGAAAATCTCAAGAAGATGATGAACATTTTCGTCTACGACACCAGCGATTTGACCGAGGCGCTGTTTGAAGCCCGTCTTAACAACATGCTGTCGCGTCGCGATCATCTGGAAAACTTTATTAAAAGCCTGGAAGCCAACCCGAAACAGTTCCCGGACTTCGGGCCGCGTCTGGGGGAAATTAACGCACAGACTTTGGTGGTCTGGGGCCGTAACGATCGATTCGTCCCGATGGACGCTGGGCTGCGTCTGCTTTCGGGTATTAACGGCTCGGAGCTGCATATTTACCGCGATTGCGGGCACTGGGCGCAGTGGGAGCATGCGGATGCCTTCAACCAACTGGTACTGAACTTCCTCGACCGCGCTTAAGGAATCGACATGTCAAATTACTCTCTGGAATCGCTGGCGCAGGCTTTACGCCATGCCGAAGAACACGGCCAAACCATTGAGCCGCTGCGTGAGATGATCGGCCTGCAAAATGCCGAAGCGGCGTATGCCATTCAGCGTATTAACGTTGAGTACGGTGTGGCGCAGGGGCGTCGTATCGTGGGGCGTAAAGTGGGGTTAACCCATCCCAAAGTGCAGCAGCAGTTGGGCGTTGATCAGCCGGATTTCGGCACGCTGTTTGCCGACATGTGCTACGGCGATAACGAAACTATCCCATTTGGTCGCGTGCTGCAGCCAAAAATTGAAGCGGAAATTGCGCTGATACTGAACCGCGATTTACCGCACGCCGATACCACCTTTGACGAGCTATTCAACGCCATCGAATGGGTGGTTCCAGCGCTGGAAGTGGTCGGCAGCCGCGTACGCGACTGGTCGATTAAATTCGTTGATACGGTGGCAGATAACGCCTCCTGCGGCGTGTACGTGGTCGGCGGGCCGGCGCAGCGCCCGGCATCGCTGGATCTGAAAAACTGCGCCATGACGATGACGCGTAACCACGAAGAGGTTTCCAACGGACGCGGCAGCGAATGCTTAGGCCATCCGCTCAACGCCGCGGTATGGCTGGCTCGCAAAATGGCCAGCCTCGGTGAACCGCTGCGGGCGGGCGATATCGTTCTGACCGGCGCGCTCGGTCCGATGGTTGCGGTTAACCCGGGCGATCGTTTTGACGCGTTTATCGAAGGCATTGGATCGGTATCCGCGACGTTTTCTGCCAAAGAGCAAGAAGGAAAGCAGTCATGAGTAAATGCAAAGTCGCCATCATCGGTTCCGGCAACATCGGTACCGATCTGATGATCAAAATTCTCCGCCACGGCAAGCACCTTGAAATGTCAGTGATGGTGGGGATTGACCCAAACTCCGACGGCCTGGCGCGCGCCAGCCGGATGGGCGTCGCGACCACTCATGAAGGGGTGAGCGGGCTGATGGCGATGAAAGAGTTCGCCGATATCGACATTGTGTTTGACGCCACTAGCGCCGGGGCACACATCAAAAACGACGCGGCGTTGCGCGAGGCCAAACCGGATATTCGGTTGATCGATCTGACGCCAGCGGCAATTGGCCCGTACTGCGTACCGGTGGTCAACCTGGATCAAAACCTCTCCCAGGGTAACGTCAATATGGTGACCTGCGGCGGCCAGGCAACGATCCCGATGGTGGCGGCGGTTTCGCGGGTGGCGAAAGTGCACTATGCCGAAATCATCGCCTCAATTTCCAGTAAATCCGCCGGCCCGGGTACGCGCGCCAACATTGATGAATTTACCGAAACCACCTCGCAGGCGATTGAAGTGGTGGGCGGCGCGGCGAAAGGTAAAGCCATTATTATCCTTAACCCGGCAGAGCCGCCGGTGATGATGCGCGATACGGTCTATGTGCTGAGCGAGGCAGCATCGCAGGTGGAGATCGAGGCTTCCATCGCCGAGATGGCCGCGGCGGTGCAGGCCTATGTGCCGGGCTATCGCCTGAAACAGAAAGTCCAGTTTGAGGTTATTCCTGCGGATAAACCGGTCAACATCCCGGGCGTGGGGCAGTTCTCCGGGCTGAAAACGGCCGTCTATCTGGAAGTTGAAGGGGCGGCGCACTATCTGCCGGCCTACGCTGGCAATCTCGACATTATGACCTCGGCGGCGATGTCGACCGCCGAAAAAATGGCCCAAACGCGGGTGAACGTGGCAGGAGAAGTCGCATGAACGGTAAAAAACTCTATATCTCGGACGTGACGCTGCGCGACGGCATGCACGCCATCCGCCATCAGTATTCGTTAGACAACGTGCGCCAGATTGCCAAAGCGCTGGATGACGCGCGCGTTGACTCCATCGAAGTGGCGCACGGTGACGGCCTACAGGGCTCCAGCTTTAACTATGGCTTCGGCGCCCACAGCGACGTTGAGTGGATTGCGGCGGCGGCGGAAGTGGTCACCCACAGTAAGATCGCCACGCTGCTGATCCCTGGAATCGGCACGCTGCACGATCTCAAAAATGCGTACCAGGCAGGCGCGCGCGTGGTGCGCGTTGCCACGCACTGCACCGAAGCGGATGTTTCCGCTCAGCACATTGCCTATGCACGCGAGCTGGGAATGGACACCGTTGGTTTCCTGATGATGAGCCATATGACTACCCCGGAAAATCTGGCGAAGCAGGCCAAATTGATGGAAGGCTACGGTGCGACCTGTATCTACGTGGTGGACTCCGGCGGCGCGATGAATATGAACGACATTCGTGACCGCTTCCGCGCGCTCAAAGATGTGCTCAAGCCCGAAACGCAAACCGGCATGCACGCTCACCATAACCTGAGCCTGGGCGTGGCCAACTCGCTGGTGGCGGTCGAAGAGGGCTGCGATCGTATTGATGCCAGCCTCGCCGGGATGGGCGCAGGGGCCGGTAATGCGCCGCTGGAGGTGTTTATCGCCGCCGCGGATAAACAGGGCTGGCAGCACGGTACCGATCTCTACGCGCTGATGGCGGCCGCTGACGATCTGGTGCGTCCATTGCAGGATCGCCCCGTCCGCGTGGACCGTGAAACGTTGGCGCTGGGCTATGCCGGTGTCTATTCCAGCTTCCTGCGCCACAGCGAAGTGGCCGCCGTGCGCTATGGCCTGAGCGCGGTTGATATTCTGGTGGAGCTGGGTAAACGCCGAATGGTTGGCGGTCAGGAAGATATGATCGTTGACGTGGCGTTGGATCTGAAAGCCAAAGCGCAAGCCTGATAATGATCCGGTCGGCAATGTATCGACCGGGCGAACGAGAATGAAAAAAA
The DNA here is from genome assembly GCF_001571285.1 of Kluyvera cryocrescens NBRC 102467. Classification (GTDB taxonomy): domain Bacteria; phylum Pseudomonadota; class Gammaproteobacteria; order Enterobacterales; family Enterobacteriaceae; genus Kluyvera; species Kluyvera cryocrescens. Next base: position 35,554 of record NZ_BCTM01000020.1, read on the forward strand.
CAATGTGGCCGGCAACGTATCGGCCACCTTTTAACCTGCACTCTACGAAAGGTCGCACGATGTCGAATATTACGAATGTTTCCTCACCGCCGAACACTTCACGCCTGATGCAAACCGTCGGGCTGTGCTTTTTAGTGGCCCTGATGGAAGGGCTGGATTTACAGGCTGCCGGCATTGCTGCCGTGGGTATCGCCCAGGCATTTGAGCTGGATAAAATGCAGATGGGCTGGATATTTAGCGCCGGTATTCTCGGCCTGCTGCCCGGCGCGCTGGGCGGCGGTGTGCTGGCAGACCGCTACGGCCGTAAAAAAGTGCTGCTGGGCTCGGTGGCGCTGTTTGGCCTGTTCTCCATTGTTACCGCACTGGCATGGGATTATCCCTCGCTGGTGTTTGCCCGTTTGATGACCGGCGTCGGTCTCGGCGCGGCGCTGCCCAATCTGATCGCCTTAACCTCTGAAGCCGCTGGCCCGCGTTTTCGCGGCACGGCGGTCAGCCTGATGTACTGCGGTGTGCCGATTGGCGCTGCATTGGCTGCGGCGATGGGCGCGAGTGGCCTCGCGCAGGCGTGGCAAACGATTTTCTGGGTAGGCGGTATCGTTCCATTATTGTTGGTGCCGCTACTGATGTTGCGACTTCCTGAGTCGCAGGCGTTCTGCGCCGGGCAGGCGGATACGCCAATGCCGCTGCGGGCGATTTTCGCCTCAGACACACGTTCAGCCACACTGCTGCTGTGGCTGTGCTATTTCTTCACGCTGCTGGTGGTCTACATGTTGATCAACTGGCTGCCTATGCTGCTGGTAGATCAAGGGTTTAGCCGTTCTCAGGCCTCCGGCGTGATGTTTGCCCTGCAAATGGGGGCGGCGCTTGGGACGCTGATACTGGGCGCGCTGATGGATAAACTCAGTCCACTGACCATGTCGCTGCTGATCTACTCCGGGATGTTGGCGTCGCTGATTGCGCTAGGCGCGGCGAACTCGTTTAGCCTAATGATGGTGGCCGGTTTTATCGCGGGGATGTTCGCGACTGGCGGACAAAGCGTGCTTTACGCGCTGGCCCCGCTGTTTTATCGCACGGAGATCCGCGCCACTGGCGTGGGGACGGCCGTCGCCGTCGGACGGCTTGGTGCGATGAGTGGCCCACTGCTGGCAGGGAAAATGCTGGCGTTGGGCACCGGAACCGTGGGGGTGATGGCCGCGTCGGCGCCGGGGATTGTGCTGGCTGGCGTGGCGGTGTTTTGGCTGATGAAAAAGCATCAACGCAACGCGGCGGCTGAAAGCATCGCGCCGTAAACTCGCGACTGTGTAGCGGAATGCCATGATATTTTTTAATGTTATGGCATAAAAAGCACAGTTCTCTCGTCGAGAGCGTTCCTATACTGTTGTTCACATTCATCACGATGCAACAGGCAGGACGTTATGACCCAGTACGGCACGTTTTCCCTTGGTTCTCAGTTTGTTAATCGCCTCGGTTACGGGGCGATGCAGTTGGCCGGCCCCGGCGTATTTGGCCCGCCAAAGGACCGTCATGCAGCGATTGATGTTTTGCGTGAAGCGCTGGCGCTGGGCGTCAATCATATCGACACCAGCGATTTTTATGGTCCACACGTTACCAACCAAATTATTCGCGAAGCGCTGCACCCGTATGCCGACGATCTGGTGATCGTCACCAAAATCGGCGCTCGTCGCGGTGATGACGCCTCCTGGTTACCGGCTTTCTCGGCGGCAGAGCTCAAACAGGCGGTGCATGATAATCTGCGCAACCTCGGGCTTGAGGTGCTGGATGTGGTCAATATGCGGGTGATGATAGGCGACGGCCATGCACCGCGAGAAGGCTCGATTGAGGCCTCGGTCAGCGTGCTGGCCGAACTGCAACAGCAGGGGCTGGTGAAGCATATCGGGCTGAGTAACGTGACGCCAACGCAGGTCGCCGAGGCGCGCAAGGTGGCGGACATTGTCTGCGTACAGAACGAATACAATATTGCCCACCGCCATGACGATGCGCTGATTGACGCATTGGCGCGTGACGGCATTGCCTATGTTCCGTTTTTCCCGTTAGGGGGATTCTCGCCGCTGCAATCGTCAATCTTAAATGACATTGCTGCATCACTTGGCGCTACGCCTATGCAGGTGGCGCTGGCCTGGCTGCTGCACCGTTCGCCAAATATCCTGCTGATCCCCGGTACATCGTCGGTGGCGCACCTGCGGGAAAATATGGCGGCGGCACAGCTAAAACTGTCGACGGAAACGCTGGCGGCACTTGACGGTATTGCGGCAAAGGGCTAACGGGAGGCGCAATGGCTGAAAAACTCTCCGCCCAGTGCCACTGCGGCGCGGTGGCGTTTACCGTCGAGCTCAGCGATGGGTTTAATACGATACGGCGCTGCAACTGTTCATATTGCCGGATGCGCGGTGCGGTGGCGGTGTCCGCGCCGCTGTCGGGCATTACCTTGTTACGAGGGCAGGACAAGCTGACGGAGTACCGTTTTAATACCGGCGAAGCGGTGCATTTTTTCTGCTCGGTGTGCGGCATTTATCCGTTTCACCAGCGGCGGTCGAATCCGCAGCAGTACGGGATTAACGTTGCCTGTATTGAGGGCGTTTCACCGTTCGATTTTCCCTGCGTTGAGGTTCACGACGGGGTCAATCATCCTAAGGATGGGGGCGGTGGCGTGGTAGGGTATCTACGCTACGAGAAAAAGTAGGCGGCGGATAAAACAAAAAACCCTGCGATTAAGCAGGGTTTTTCTATTGCCATGCGCGATTAAGCGACCAGGCTGTCGATAGCCGCTTTGGCATCGGAAGTCGCTTTGGTAGCCACTTCTGGGCCGTAAGCGATGCCTTCAGCGAAGACGACGTTCACGTCGGTGATCCCGATGAAGCCCAGGAACACGTTCAGATATGGGGTGATCAGGTCAGTTGGGGAATCTTTATGGATCCCGCCACGGCTGGACAGCACGATAGCGCGTTTGCCGGTTACCAGACCTTCTGGACCTTTCTCGGTGTAGCGGAACGTCACGCCAGCACGGGCAATCAGGTCGAAGTAGTTTTTCAGCTGAGTTGGGATGTTGAAGTTGTACATTGGCGCTGCGATAACAATCACATCGTGAGCTTTCAGCTCGGCAATCAGCTCGTCAGAGAGCGTCAGGGCTTCTTGCTGGCGTGGGGTCAGCGGAGAGTCGCTTGGGCGCAGCGCGCCAACCAGTTCGCCATCCAGCACTGGGATTGGATTGGCAGCCAGGTCACGGACGGTGATTTCGTCAGCGGAGTGCTTTTCGCGCCACTGTTCAACAAAATAGTCGGACAGCTGACCTGATTGAGAGTAGCCTGCCAGGATGCTGGATTTCAGAACCAATACTTTGCTCATAGGTAATTCCTTATATTTGATTGACGGGCGTTGCCCTGTTGCTTGATGACACTCTATTCACATTCCTGCCACAGGGATAGCGCAATATATCGAATTCTATTGTCAGTTTTTTTGAACAAGGCATGAAATAGACAAATGTGGTACGCTAGGACCATACTTTATAAGAGCTTTTTCCTGGCAGTACGCTGCCCGATAACACTATGACAGAACAACAGAAAATCACCTTTGCGATGCTGAATCAGCGCCTTGAGGCCCTGATGCTGCGGGATAAACAGCGATTTGCCCGTCGTTTACACGGCGTTAAAAAGGTTAAAAATCCTGATGCTCAACAGGCCATTATTCAGGAGATGGCGCAAGAAATTGAACAGGCTGCCGGTAAAGTCGTGCTGCGTGAAGCCGCGCGTCCGGTGATTGAATACCCGGACAACCTGCCCGTTAGCCAGAAAAAACAGGCGATTCTTGAAGCCGTACGCGATAACCAGGTGGTGATCGTGGCGGGGGAAACCGGTTCGGGGAAAACCACCCAGTTGCCGAAAATCTGTATGGAACTGGGGCGTGGGATAAAGGGGCTGATTGGCCATACCCAGCCGCGTCGCCTGGCGGCGCGAACCGTCGCCAACCGTATTGCCGAAGAGCTGAAAACTGAACCGGGTGGCTGCATCGGTTACAAAGTGCGTTTTAGCGATCACGTCAGCGATAACACCATGGTGAAACTGATGACCGACGGGATTTTGCTGGCTGAGATCCAGCAGGACCGTCTGTTGATGCAGTACGACACCATCATTATTGATGAAGCGCACGAACGTAGTCTGAACATCGATTTTTTACTGGGCTATCTGCGCGAGCTGCTGCCGCGTCGTCCGGATCTGAAAATCATCATCACCTCGGCAACCATCGACCCGGAACGCTTTTCGCGCCACTTTAACAATGCGCCAATTATCGAAGTTTCCGGCCGTACTTATCCGGTTGAGGTTCGCTATCGCCCGATTGTTGAAGACGCCGACGATACCGAACGCGATCAGCTGCAGGCGATTTTTGACGCCGTCGATGAATTGGGCCGTGAAAGCGCCGGCGATATTCTGATCTTTATGAGCGGTGAACGCGAAATTCGCGATACCGCCGATGCGCTCAGCAAGCGCGACCTGCGGCATACCGAAATTCTGCCGCTGTACGCGCGGTTGTCGAACAGCGAGCAGAACCGGGTTTTCCAGTCGCACAGCGGGCGTCGCATCGTGCTGGCCACCAACGTTGCCGAAACCTCACTGACCGTACCGGGAATCAAGTATGTGATTGACCCGGGTACCGCGCGCATCAGCCGCTACAGCTATCGCACCAAAGTGCAGCGTCTGCCGATCGAGCCGGTGTCACAGGCCTCGGCAAACCAGCGTAAGGGGCGCTGCGGCCGTGTGTCTGAAGGCATCTGTATTCGTCTGTATTCAGAAGACGATTTCCTGTCGCGCCCGGAATTTACTGACCCGGAAATTCTGCGTACCAACCTGGCCTCCGTCATTCTCCAGATGACGGCGTTAGGCTTAGGCGATATTGCCGCGTTTCCGTTCGTTGAAGCGCCGGATAAACGCAATATTCAGGACGGCGTGCGCCTGCTCGAAGAGCTCAGTGCTATTACCACCGACGAACAGCAGGCAGCCTATAAACTGACGCCGCTAGGCCGTCAGCTCAGCCAACTGCCGGTCGATCCGCGTCTGGCGCGTATGGTGCTGGAAGCGCAAAAACACGGCTGCGTCCGTGAAGCGATGATTATCACCTCGGCGCTCTCTATTCAGGATCCGCGTGAGCGGCCGATGGACAAAAAGCAGGCGTCGGATGAGAAACATCAGCGCTTCCATGACAAAGAGTCTGACTTCCTGGCCTTTGTTAATCTGTGGAACTATCTCGGCGAACAGCAAAAAGCGCTGTCGTCGAACCAGTTCCGCCGTCAGTGCAAGCTGGATTACCTCAACTACCTGCGGGTGCGCGAGTGGCAGGACATCTACACCCAACTGCGCCAGGTGGTGAAAGAGCTGGGCATTCCGGTGAACAGTGAACCGGCGGAATATCGTGAAATTCATATCGCGCTGCTGACCGGCCTGCTGTCGCATATCGGCATGAAGGATACTGATAAACAGGAGTTTACCGGTGCACGTAACGCCCGCTTCTCCATCTTCCCGGGATCCGGGCTGTTTAAGAAGCCACCGAAATGGGCGATGGTCGCGGAACTGGTCGAAACCAGCCGTCTGTGGGGCCGCATTGCGGCGCGCATCGATCCGGAATGGGTTGAGCCCGTGGCGCAGCATCTGATCAAGCGCTCATACAGTGAACCGCACTGGGAGCGCGCGCAGGGCGCAGTAATGGCGACAGAAAAAGTTACCGTTTACGGCCTGCCAATTGTGGCGGCGCGAAAGGTCAACTACAGCCAAATTGACCCGGCGCTATGCCGCGAGCTGTTTATTCGCCACGCGCTGGTAGAGGGCGACTGGCAAACGCGCCACGCCTTCTTCCGCGACAACTTAAAGCTGCGCAGCGAAATTGAAGAGCTGGAGCATAAATCGCGTCGTCGCGATATCCTGGTGGATGATGAGACGATGTTTGAATTTTATGACCAGCGCATCAGCCATGACGTCATTTCCTCGCGCCACTTTGACAAATGGTGGAAACAGGCCAGCCGCGAAACGCCGGATCTGCTCAACTTTGAAAAGAGCATGCTGATTAAAGAAGGCGCGGAGCAGGTCAGCAAGCTGGACTACCCGAACTTCTGGCATCAGGGCAATCTGAAGCTGCGCCTGACCTATCAGTTTGAGCCGGGGGCCGATGCCGATGGGGTCACGGTACATATCCCGCTGCCGCTGTTAAATCAGGTGGAAGAGGCCGGTTTTGAGTGGCAAATTCCCGGGTTGCGCCGTGAGCTGATTATCGCGCTGATTAAATCGCTGCCGAAACCGGTACGACGTAATTTTGTACCCGCGCCAAACTATGCGGAAGCCTTCTTAGGCCGCGTGACGCCGCTGGAGCTACCGCTGCTTGATTCGCTGGAGCGTGAATTGCGCCGGATGACCGGCGTTACCGTTGAACGCGACGCCTGGCAGTGGGATCAGGTGCCCGATCACCTGAAAATCACTTTCCGGGTGGTTGACGACAAAAATAAGAAGCTGCAGGAAGGGCGCGTTTTACAGGATTTAAAAGATGCGCTGAAAGGTAAGGTTCAGGAGACGCTCTCCTCGGTTGCTGACGACGGTATCGAACAGAACGGCCTGCACATCTGGAGCTTTGGCGACCTGCCTGAACGTTATGAACAAAAGCGCGGCAACTATAAGGTGAAAGCCTGGCCGGCGCTGGTGGATGAACGTGACAGTGTCGCGATCAAACTGTTTGATAACGAGCTGGAACAGCAGCAGATGATGTGGCGCGGCCTGCGCCGCCTGTTGCTGCTGAACATCCCGTCGCCGATTAAATATCTGCACGAGAAGCTGCCGAACAAAGCCAAGCTTGGCCTCTACTTCAACCCGTACGGCAAGGTCTTGGATCTGATTGATGATTGCATCTCCTGCGGGGTTGATAAGCTGATTGATGAGGCGGGTGGACCGGTATGGACCGAAGCGGGCTTTACCGCGCTGCACGAGAAAGTGCGTGCCGACCTTAACGAAACGGTGGTGGGCATAGCCAAGCAGGTTGAGCAGATCCTCACGGCGGTATTTAACGTCAACAAGCGGCTGAAAGGGCGCGTAGACATGACCATGGCGCTGGGACTGTCGGATATCAAGGCGCAGATGAACGGCCTGGTGTATCGCGGATTTGTCACCGGCAACGGTTTCCGTCGATTAGGTGATACGCTGCGCTATCTGCAGGCGATTGAAAAACGGCTGGAGAAAATGGCGGTCGACCCGCATCGTGATCGCGCGCAGATGCTGAAGGTGGAAAGCGTACAGCAGGCGTGGCAGCAGTGGCTGAATAAACTGCCGCCGGCGCGCCGGGAGGATGAAGACGTGAAAGAGATCCGCTGGATGATTGAAGAGCTGCGCGTCAGCTTCTTCGCACAGCAACTCGGAACACCGTATCCGATCTCCGATAAGCGTATTCTGCAGGCGATGGAGCAGATTGTTGCTTAAAGCAGATGGCCGGCCGGATTAAGACGGTTGGGGTTTAATGCTCGGCGGTACTTATGTTTTGTAGAATTTGAAACAACAGTATTGGTGAATTGGCAAAGGGGTGCTGCGCCCCTTTGCCCTCTCTGCGGCGAAATCGGTGCTTCGCACGGCGTTCGCCTTGCGGCACGACGACACTCGATATTACTTGTTCCATCCCTAGCGGCCAGACCTTATCTTTCATTCTCCGGCTCACTGATTTCAAGCGGGGACTCATCGGTTCCAGCGACTTCGATTTTGGCTTTTAGCGAAAAGACTACAGCGACATGGGTGGCGTCTGAATCGCCGAAGCGTTGCCTGGAGGCCAGGGCAGCCCACAGGGATGTTACCTCGCGCCCGACCCGAAAGCCGGAAGGCATAAGCTGAGGGAACCGCGCAGCGGCGATTCTGCCGCCAGAGCGCGGGAGTGCAGGGGGCGGCGGCGATTGGCCGCCCCTTGCGCGCTCCTTGCGCCATTCAGATTAAATGGCATGAAATGAATAAGGAGCGCAATCGGTTGGATAGCGGAACGGAATCTTGCACCGGACTGCGCTACCTGCTCCTAACCCTGTCGTGGCGCGCCGATTAACCATTCACCCACGCCAGCGTAAACCCATCCCAGCCCTTAATCCCGACCGTTTGTAGCGCCGTCACCGTCAGGCGCGGATCGTTACGCATCATCTCGATAAACCGCCGAACGCCCTGCACCCGTTCATCGGTGCTGTGAGGGTTGGTGACTTCACCGTCGCGTACCACGTTATCACCGATAATCAACGTGCCGGGGCGGGCGTATTTCAGCGCCCACTGGAGGTAATAGGGATTGTTAGGCTTATCGGCATCAATAAAGATGAGGTCGAAAGGAGCGTCGGACTCAAGTTTGGCCAGTGAATCGAGCGCCGAGCCCTCGTGCAGCGTTACGCGCTCGGCAAGACCGGCGAGCTGAATATTTTCCCGCGCCACCTGGGCGTGTCGTGGATCGGCCTCTAGCGTCACTAGCCGTCCGTGCTCCGGCAGCTCGCGCGCCATCCAGATGGTGCTATAAGCACCGAGGGTGCCGATTTCGAGAATGGATTTTGCTCCCACCATCCGCACAAACAGCGCCAACAGTTGCCCCTGATTGGCGGCAACGTCGTGCGCTGGCAGGCCCGCGCGGTGGTTGTTTTCCAGCACCTGAGACAAGACTTCGTCATCAGGAATTAAATTGTCTATCAGATAGTTATCTACTTCAGACCACTGTTTCTGCATTGTGACACCCTAATGGATTTGTCAGCCTGACAGCGAAGACCAGCCGCCTCCTAGCGCCCGGTAAAGATCTATCTGCGCCAGCAGCAGGTTGTTTTTGACCTGTACGACGCTAATTTGCGTGGAGAACAAGGTGCGCTGGGCGTCCAGCACATCGAGATAAGAGGAGTAGCCGTTGCGATAGCGGTTCTGCGCGATACGCAGCGTTTCCTGCGCTACGTCTTCTTGCCCCTGCAGCTCGGCGAGCTGCTCCGCGTAACGGCTGATGGCATCAAGGCTATCGTTCACCTCTTTAAAGGCGCTGCGGACCGTTTTTTCATAGACATACAGCGCCTGGTTACGCTGCGCCATGGAGACATCAACCTGCGCATTCAGCGCCTGGCGGTTCAGTAAGGGGGCGAGAATACTGCCGCCGAGGCTCCATAAGCGTAGCGGATTATCCAGTAGGTCCGGCAGCGTTCGATCCTGATAGCTGCCGGTGGCGGTGAGGTTAATTGACGGCAGCAGTTTCGCCTGCGAGGAGGCAAGCGTGGCATCGGCGGCAACTAACTGGCGCTGCGCCTGCACAATATCCGGGCGGCGGTTCAGCAGCGTCGACGGTAGCTGCGATGGCAGCGCCAGCGGCGTTAATTGGTCAAACTCATTGCGCTTAATCGAACCGGGATTGGCGCCTAACAGCACGCTCAATGCGTTTTCCTGCTGCGCTATCTGATGCCGCAGCAGCGGCACCTGCGCGCGTGTTGAGCGCAATTCGGAGTCGGCCTGCATTAGCTCCAGGCGTGAAGTATAGCCGGTTTCAAACTGCCGTTTTGCCAGGTTGTAGGCGTCTTCACGGGACTTCAGCGTCTGCTCGGTGACGTGAAGCTGTTGATCCAGCGACAACAGGGTGATGTAACCGACCGAAACCGAAGTGGCAACCGTCAGATTGGCGGCGGCGGCGGCGGCTTTTTGCGCCTCGAGGCTGGCCTGTGCGGCATCCGCGGCACTGCGATTTGCGCCCCAGAGATCAACATCGTAGCTGGCGGTCAGACTGCCTTTATACACGGTGCTGTGAATGGGCTGCCCGGTCGCAGCCGACTGGGCACGCGCACGGCTACCGGATAACCCGGCATCCAGCGTCGGGAACAGACTACCGTCGGCGGCGTACACCCGCGCCTGATACTCGTTGACCCGTTCGCGGGCGATCAGTACGTCGCTGTTATGTCGCAGCGCCTGGTCGACGTATTGATTGAGCGCGCTATCGTGAAAATTACGCCACCATACGCCTTCAACGGCGCTGGTAGGGCCCACATCGGCACGCCAGGCAGCGGGGATCGCAAGCGTCGGATCGGCGCGCGGGATATCTGCCGACTGGCAGCCGACCAGTGCAAGAGTCAGCGCGAGAGCCACAGGGCGGATCATTTCTTCGCCTCCGTGCGGGTATCAATGGTCACCTGCACCGACATCCCAGGGCGTAGCCGCTGGCTATTCTGCTGGCCTTCATCGACGGCAATACGCACCGGAATACGCTGGGCAATCTTCACAAAGTTACCGGTGGCATTATCCGGCGAAATAGCGCTGAATTCGACGCCGGTCGCCGGTGAAATACTCTGCACGGTGCCATGGAATTTTTCGCTGTTGAGCGCATCAACGCTAAAGGTCACCGGCTGCCCAACCCGCACGGTGGCGAGCTGGGTCTCTTTTAAGTTCGCGATAACCCAGTGCTGCGGTGGAACCAGCGGGGCGAGGTGCGTTCCGGCGGTGACGTAGGCACCAAGACGCACGGCGATTTGACCAAGCTGGCCATCGGTGGGGGCGATGATTCGGGTGTTTTGCAGGTCGATTTCCGCCAGCTCCAGCGCCGCTTTGGCATTGGCAACGTCCGCCTGAAGCGCATCACGATTGACGATAGTGGATTGCAGATCCTGGCGCGACATCTCAAGCGTTGCTTTCGCCTGCTCGATATCGGCATTCCCCTGGGCTGCGCTGGCGCGGGCAGAGTCCCGCTCACGAATCGACAGCGAACCGTCGGCAGTCAGGTCCTGAACGCGTTTTAAATCTGCCTGGGTTTTCAGATTTTGAGCGCGGGCATTTTGCAGCGCGGCATCGTTACGGGCAATGACCGCCTCGGCGCTTTTACGCTGCTGGAGGTTATTTTTCAACGCGGCTTCTTTCATCGCGAGCTGCGCTTGCGCCTGGTGGACCCGCTGTTTATAGATACGGTCATCAATCTGGAAAAGTAGTTGGCCTTGTTTAACCTGGTTAAAGTCCTGCACGTTTACCCCGGTGACGTAGCCGCTTACCTGCGGGCTGATGAAGGTGGTTTGCCCACGGACATAGGCGTTGTCGGTAAACTGGCTGTGGCGGGTAAACGGGGGCAACTGCCAGGCGTACAGAATGACCAGTACGCCGACGAGGCCGATGGCCGCTGCGGTAAAGATCGAAACCACGCGGATATTATTGCGGGTGTTGGCCTGTTGCTTGGCCGCATCCTGCTGACTCATAACGACTCCAGATCTCTCTTGTTGTTATTTGCTACCCGTTGCGCGTTTGAGCGCAACATGAGCGGTAATTCGCAATCTTAATAATCGCCAGAATACCCATAGCAGCGTAGCAGCGGAGATAGCCGCAGTGAGCAGATAGGTGTCATTGTAGGCGAGAATATTGGCCTCAAGCGTTGAGGCGGTTTGTAGCAGGGTGTTGGCCTGCACGTTCAGCAGCGCACTGTCGCCAATCTGACTTTGGTACTGCTGAACATATTGTTGCAGGCGGTCGTTTATCAGCGGGTTTAGCGTTGTGATCTGATCGGCCAACTGGCTGGAGTGAAATTTCTCCCGCCAGGTCTGGAAAGTGCCGAGAATGGCGGAACCGAGCAGGCCGCCAATATTCTGACTCATGCCAAACAGCACCGAGAAGCTGACTAAGTTGCGCTGGTCGGCAATAACGCCGCCGATACCGGCCAGCATCGCCGGTGCCAGGAAGAAGGCACTGCCGAAACCGAGCAGGAACTGGCTCAGCATTAGCTGATCTGGACGGGTTAAACTGGTGGACTGGCTGTCGAGCAGTGAGGCAATCATAATCAGCGCCAGCGCGGTGGCGGTGGGCCAGTAGAGGCGCGCTGGATTGAGCGTCAGGCAACTGGCGATAATTCCGCAGAGGATGCCGGCAAAAATAGACCACGCCAGCGACGTCATCTGTTCGTTCTGTAGCCCGACGTACTGTAACCAGCCAATAACGCCGGTATTCTGCTCTGCCAGTACGATACGGATCAGCACCATGATTAAGCCCAGCCGCAGAATACTGCCGCTGGAGAGCCAGCGCGTATTGAGCAGCGGATTCGTGCGGTTATGTTCAAAAATGATGGCGCTGATGACCAGAACTACCGCCGCGGCAAGCGACCAGCCAATCCACTGGGCCTCAAACCACCAGTCCAGACGGCCGAGGGACAGCACCGCGCAGATAAGACCCATCCCGGGCGCGAGTAGGATAAAGGTAATAAAATCCTTCTTCTCAAAGACTTTTTTGCGATCGCTGGGCGGCAGTTTTAGCGCAATCACGCAGGCCAGCGATACCAGCGCGAGTCCGAGTTCGAAAAAGTAGAGCCCGCGCCACTCGTCAATTTGCAGCAGTTCGGTAGAAAACAGTCGGGCGAGGGGGATGGCCAGCGACGAACCGGTAATCCCGATGGTCAGCGCCTTGAGACGATGCTTCGCTGGCCACGCCTGCACCTGGTAGTAAATCCCTAACGAACTGAGCGCCGCCGCCACCATGCCGTGCGCGGCGCGCACCATCAGCGCGGAATTGAGATCGTTGACGAACAGGTGGAAAAAGGTCACCAGTACATACAGCACCAGAAAACCTTCGGTAAACGCCCGCAGCCCAAACTGCTGACGGAATTTCACCAGTAGCAGGTTGATGGAAACGTTGGTCATCACGTAAACCGCAGGCAGCCACGCGATCTCCGTCGACCAGGCGGCGAATGAACCCTGCAGGTTTTGCAGGTTGGCGGTGACCACCGCATTACCTAACGCGCCAGTCAGGCACACCAGCAGCCCAACGATGCCATAGGCTACGCGTTTAGCCGGGTGATGAATGGGCGTTGAAGGGGAACCGAGAATGGCCGGTTTTTCGTGAGGCGCCCAGTCGTGTGGGGCGTAGGGATCGCGACGCGGTGGCGACATTATTTCTTCTCCACTTCACGCAGCAGTTTTAACAGTACCTCGTAGGTTTTTTCCTGCTCTTCAGGGGTGATAACGGTGAGGATCTCTTCGCGAAGTTCATCGGCAACCGCTTTGACCTGATGAAACAGCTCGCGGCCTTTTTCCGTTGCCACCAGCAGGCGCTTGCGTTTGTCGCGCTCGGTGATCACCCGTTCAACCAGCCCTAAATCCACCAGTTTATTAATCAATGGCACCACGGTCGCGCTCTCAACGCCCAGCTCTTGCGCTAACTCGGTTTGCGAAAGCGGCTGCTCATTTCTGGCTATCGCAGCGACGGCCACCCAGGTGGCCTGGCTCATGCCAAGATCTTTTAGCCGTCGATTGACGGCCAGCCGCCAGTGGTGAGCGGTGAGATAGAGGAGATGGGAGAAATTAAGCTGTCGGTTATCCATGGCGAATCATTCATAATCATTAGAGCTCTAATGAGTTTACGTTCGGCGGAAACCATAATTCAAGTGAATATGAAAAATAAGTCTTATCTGAGAGGCGCGGTTGAGGTTAGGGTTTGCCCGGCTTCAGGCGGCGAAGCCGGGCGATGTCGTTAGATTTGGCTGGTTTGCGCATTGACCACGGCGGACTGGCGCTTGCTGCGGCTGGCAAAGAAAATGGCCGTCAGCGAGATAGCCACGGTGGCGCCCAGATACCAGGCGACGGGCACCCAGTCACCGTCATATTTAGCCAATAGGCCGGTAGCGATAAGCGGGGCGGTACCGCCTGCCAGCGCTGCACCAATTTGGTAGCCCAAAGTGATACCGGTATAGCGGACGTTAGCGTTGAAAATTTCTGAACACAGCGTCCCCAGCACGGCGGTAATCGGGGCCCACAGAATGCCGAACATTACCACCGTTGCCAGCATGATCGCCCAGGTGGTTCCGGTATCCAGCAGCATAAACCACGGCACGATAAACAGCCCCAGCAGCGTGACGCTCAGTGCATACATACGCTGGCGACCAATTTTATCGGATAACAGCCCCATTAATGGGATCATTACGGTAGCAACCAACGCCCCAAGGGTGACAGCTTCCAGCACCTGGGATTTTTGATAAGTTAACGTGGTGGTGGCGTAGCTGACCACAAAGGTCGAGAAAATATAAAACGGTGCGGTTTCCACCACTTTTAAACCGGCGGCAATAATCACTTCACGCCAGTGGTGCTTGAGCGTTTCACGCAGCGGTGCTTTGGCCACCTGACCGGACTCTTTCACTTTCTTGAAGTCTGGCGTTTCATCAATATCTTTACGGATCCACAGGCCAACCAGCACCAGTGCGGCGCTCATCAGGAACGGAATGCGCCAGCCCCAGGAAAGGAACTGCTCTTCGCTAAACAACGTCATCAGCGACACAATAAAGGTCGCCATCAGCATACCGATAGTGACGCCCGCCTGCGGAATACTGCCAAAGAAACCTTTGCGTTTTTCCGGTGCATATTCATAGGCCAACAGCAGCGCGCCGCCCCATTCACCACCAATACCAATTCCCTGAATAATACGCATTAAAATCAGCAGGATTGGCGCCCAAATACCAATTTGATCATAGGTTGGCAGCAGGCCAATCATCACGGTAGCCGTCCCCATCAGCGAGAGGGTCAGGACTAAGGTTTTTTTGCGGCCAATGCGGTCACCAATGTGGGCGAAAATTACGCCGCCAATGGGACGAATAAAGAAAGTCAGCGAGAAAGAGAGATAGGAGAGAATCAGGCCGATAACCGGGTCAACCATTGGGAAAAAGATTTTGTTGAACACCAATGCGGCAGCCGTGCCGTAGAGAAAATAGTCAAACCATTCAATGGAACTGCCCGTCAGGCTCGCAATCAGGACCCTTTTGTTCTTTTTCAGGATCGTGGTGCTGCTTTCTTGTATTGTCATGAAGAATAACTCCCGCCACATTGGGTTAAAATCAGGTGGCACCTTTGGGGTGAAAAGGTACAACCTGAATTGTGAAAAAGGTTGCTTGAATGTTAAGCAACTTAGATATGCGCGTTATCTTTGGCAAGCGTGGCGTTGAAATTTGTGAGCCAAAATGAGTCTCATTTTTGTTTCAAGAAACTAAAATCATGCTTTATGTTGGCACTTAATTCTGATTATCAATCATTTTATAGGGTAATATTCAGGTGCAACCGCCTTGTTTTTAGACGTTTCTGGTTATTTCAGGATTGTTACAAATTGATCGGGCTTGGGGGATAATCGTCCCATGTTGGTTTTGTTAAAGGAGCACAGAGCACCATGAGCTTGTTATGTTTACCCGAAGCGACGCTGGCGGCAGCCAACCGGCTGGGGCGCTGGTTGGCGCAGGGTGATATGGCCGGGGAGCCAGCCGTTGCCAACGCACCGCTGGTCGTTCTGGCGGGTAACGCCGTCATGCCAACCGTGGATGCCGCCTGTCGGCTGGCTAAGTTAAGCGGTGGGACGCTATTGATCTGCGGCGGCGTAGGGCACTCAACTTCGTTCCTTTATCAGACGATAGCGCAACACCCGCGCTACCGGGCGATCGCGATTCTTGACCAGCCGGAAGCAGCGCTGCTGGCGGAGATTGCGCATCGTTTCTGGCAGATCCCCAGGGAACGTATCGTGATAGAAGATCAATCCACCAACTGCGGTGAGAACGCATGGTTTACGCGTCGGGTGATGGAACGGCTCGGCATTGAGGTGCCGGTTGCCACGTTGGTTCAGGATCCCACCATGCAGCGGCGTACCATGGCGACATTTTCCCGGGCCTGGCAAGATGTGACGGTGTCACCGAAATGGGTGAGCTATCCCGGCTATATCCCGCTCCTGCAAAATACGTCTGATGGCGTGGCCTGGCAGCAGCCTGCTGAGGGGCTGTGGTCGGTTGGCCGTTATCTGTCGCTTATTCTCGGCGAGCTGCCGCGTTTACGCGACGACGCGCAGGGCTACGGCCCGCGGGGCAAAGATTTTATCGTTCACGTTGAGATCCCCGATGAGATTGAAGAGGCCTGGCAACAGCTTGCCGCAGAACCTCAACTGCGACAGGAACGGGCGGATCGTCATCTCGCTTAACAACGCGCAGCGGGTCAGCTCCGGCGGCTCGCTGCTAGCGAAAGCTCCACTGCATGCTGACGACAAATATTGACGGCAAAATGATGCCGCTCTCAATGCCAAAATAGTCGGTAAAGTTGTATTGCAGGCCGTGATAAATGTAGGGCGAGAAACCGATGCCGGTGATTTTCTTCGCTGTCCGGTAGGCACCGTCATCGCCACAGTGACTGAAGGCGTCAAAGAAAAACTCGCCGGTGTAGGCGTAAATTCCCTTAAAGGTCCATCCCGTTTGGCTGTTTAGCCAATCCCGCCGCACGCCCAGCGTCAGGCAGCGGTCAGCAAAACTGTTCTTCATCGTGCCGACGAGCAGGCTGTACTTTGAATCGGCCGACAGCTTGCGCTCGGCTGAGAAAAAATCGTTATTGAATTTTTCATTATATTGACCGTGATTACCGGTCATATGATAGACAAACGAACCCGTATTGATGGAATACAGATTAATTTCCCCCGCTTTGCAGGGCGCAGCCAGCGCGGCGGCGGACGCAAATACTGATGAAACGAGGGTTCTGCGCATGATTACACTCAGTCAGGCCAAAAATTAAAAATAATGGGCTGCATCATACGGTTTTGGCGGTAAACAAAGGCTCAACCGGAATCGGGCATGGTGAGAGAACCCGGGGTTTTGTTTATGAGTTGCCTCACAGAAACGGACTGATTCGGTAGGAAAAGTTGCCGAAATGTATATGTATTTAACAATATTTTCACTTGTTAAAACAGCATACAGACAGGAGCAGGTCATGACGGCAACCGTGCAACATCCGATGTATATTGATGGTCAATTCGTAATCTGGCAGGGGAATAACTGGATTGATGTGGTTAATCCGGCGACGGAGGAGCGTCTTTCCCGTATTCCTGATGGTGACGCTGAACACGCCAGGTTAGCCATTGATGCCGCCGAGCGCGCCCAGCCGGCGTGGGAGGCACTGCCGGCTATTGAACGTGCCGGATGGCTGCGTAAGATTGCTGCCGGGATCCGCGCGCGCGCGCCGGAAATTGCGCAGATGATAGTGTCCGAAGGCGGCAAAATACAGCAGTTAGCGGAAGTAGAGGTGGGCTTCACCGCAGACTATATTGAGTATATGGCTGAATGGGCTCGTCGCTATGAAGGTGAAATTCTGCAAAGCGACCGCCCGGGCGAGAATATCTTTGTCTTCAAACGCGCGCTGGGGGTCACGACCGGCATTCTGCCGTGGAACTTCCCGTTCTTTCTTATCGCTCGCAAGCTTGCGCCCGCGCTGATCACGGGCAACACCATCGTCATTAAACCCAGCGAATTCACCCCTAATAACGCCGTCGCTTTTGCCGAAATTGTTCACGACATTGGTCTGCCCAAAGGGGTCTTCAACCTGGTCTTGGGCCGTGGTGAAACCGTGGGTCAGGAGCTGGCCGGCAACCCGAAAGTCGCGATGGTGAGCATGACCGGAAGCGTAGCGGCCGGTGAGAAAATTATGGCGGCGGCGGCGAAAAACATCACCAAAGTGTGCCTGGAACTGGGCGGCAAAGCCCCAGCCATTGTGCTCGACGACGCCGATTTGGAACTGGCGGTGAAGGCGGTGGTCGATTCACGCGTTATCAATACCGGGCAGGTTTGTAACTGCGCAGAACGACTGTATGTGCAAAAAGGTATCTACGATCGCTTCGTTAATAAGCTGGGTGAAGCGATGAAGGCGGTGGCGTTTGGCGATCCTTCACAGCGGAATGATATTGCAATGGGGCCACTGATTAACGCTGCCGCGCTTGAGCGCGTTGAGCAAAAGGTCGCTAAGGCTGTCTCTCAGGGAGCGCGCGTGGCGCTGGGGGGAAAAGCGGTGGACGGTGCCGGCTATTTCTATCCACCAACGCTGCTGCTGGATGTGCGTCAGGATATGAGCATTATGCATGAAGAGACCTTTGGCCCGGTGCTGCCGGTGGTGGTGTTTGATACGCTCGATGACGCCCTGAAAATGGCCAACGACAGTGAATACGGCCTGACGTCTTCCATTTATACCCGTGACCTTAACCTGGCCATGAAGGCCGTACGTGGACTGAAGTTTGGCGAAACGTATATTAATCGCGAACACTTTGAAGCGATGCAGGGCTTCCATGCGGGCTGGCGTAAATCCGGGATTGGCGGGGCTGACGGCAAGCACGGACTGAACGAATACCTGCAAACTCAGATGGTCTATTTACAGACTCAAGGCTAAGCCGCGGGATGGCCGGAACATCCGGCCATCCTCTCTAGTTACGCTCGGCTGCCGGGCTTTCGCTGAGCGCTTTTTCATGATCCAGCAGCCAGGCTTTACGCGCCACGCCGCCGCCGTAGCCAGTCATGCTGCCATCTTTGCCGATCACCCGATGACAGGGGATCACGATCGCAATCCGATTGGCTCCGTTTGCCGCCGCCACGGCGCGGGAGGCGGTTGGCTTATTAAGGCTTTCCGCCAGCGCCTGATAATGGGTGGTGTGGCCGCAGGGAAGTAGCCCCAACGCCTGCCAGACGCGACGCTGAAAATCGCTGCCGGGCGTATCCAACGACAGCGTAAACTCACGACGCTGACCGGCAAAATATTCACCGATTTCTCGTTCCGCCTGATGGGTGTGATTATTGCTGCCGGCAATAATCCGTGCGCGTAATAAGCGCTGTAGATCGCGAAATTCGGTCTCCAGCATGCGCCTATCGACAAATTCCAGCAGGCACACGCCGCGCTCGGTGGCGCAAACGAACATCGGGCCCAGCGGCGTGGTAAAACGGTGAATTAAGATGGTCTGCTGATGCGCGACTGGCGACTGGCCCGTCAGCTTTTTACAGGTATAGCCAAAACCGCTTAACGATTCATAGCCGTTATCAAAGGCAACGTCGGTGGCATTGCGTCCGGCCTTGAGCTCCTGTAGCGCCACGTTGACTCGCTGCATGCGTTGAAAGGCTTGAAAGGTCATGCCGTGATGCTGCAAAAACCAGCGCCGCACGCGCTCCGGACTGATGCCGTTTTCGCGCAGTTGACTGTCTCCGACGCGCGCTTTCGGCGTGAGTCGCACCAGAGCCAGCGCCTGTTCAATGTAATCCGGTGCGGAACAGGCATTCTCGGTGGGCCGGCAGACTTTGCACGGGCGAAAGCCCGCATCCAGCGCAGATTTAAAACGATCAAAAAATTCGACGTTCTCACGCTTGGGTTTGCGCGCCCGACAAATTGACAGGCAAAACACGCCGGTGGTTTTAACGCCGACATAGAAAACCCCGGTGTATTCTGCGGCGCGTTCAAGCAGCGCCTGGTACCAGATATCACACTGCGCGCTATCGCTGATTTTCATCGGCAAAAACTCCTGCGAAAGATTGCTGTTGGCGAACGGTTAACAGTCGCGAATTTAAGCCGTTTTGTAGCACGGAATGTAGCGCATTACCCATGGAAATGCGTCGAACACCGAGTTGACCCAAAATGGTGAAATCGGGCAGACCTGCCATCGCCATCACGTTTAGCGGCAACGCGGTGTGGTTGACGATCGCCGCAATGTCCTCAGGCGATATGACGCAGGGAACAAAAAGACCGTCCGCGCCTTGCGTGGCGTAGCGTTGCGCACGGAGTAGGGTTTCCTCACGAGCGTTAGGCACATTCATTAAGAACGGATCGGTGCGCACATTCAGAAACAGCGCACAGGGAAAGGCGGCTAGCGTCTCGCGAATGGCTTGCAGCCGCTGAGCAAACCGTTGGCTATCTTCGAGCACGCGAACGCCATTGATGATTCGGCTGTCCTCAAGGTTAACGCCGGCAATACCCATGGACGCCAGCCGCCGCATATTTTCGGCGATCCCCGCGGTCGTATCGGCATAGCCAGACTCCATATCCACGCTAAGCGGTAAGGATGTTACCGCGCGGATGCGGCTCACCACGTAGTACAGCTCATCAAAAGAGAGGCTCTCACCATCCTCGTACCCCAACATACTGGCGATGGCTGCGCTTGATGTTCCAAGCGCCTGATAGCCAGCTTGCTCAGCGGCGCGAGCGCTGCTGGCGTCCCAGACGTTGGCTAACAGTAAAGGGAAGGGTTGGAAATGCAGTGCGGTAAAGTCCATAACGATCTCCGGTTGTGTGTGCCAGCGGAGTGTGCCGTGGCGGCAAGCAGGCTCACAACCGAAAATTGGACGACCATTTTTTGCGAAAAGCGGGGGAGCAAACTCCCCCGCGCCGCTGCTACATTTTGGCGTATTTCTCAAGGACACGAATCAGTTGGGTCACAAAGCCGTATTCGTTATCGTACCAGGAGACGGTTTTCACCAACTGTAATCCGCCAGCTTCGCTGACTTCCGTTTGGGTGGCGTCAAACAGTGAACCGAAGTGGCTGCCGATAATATCGGAGGAGACAATCTCATCGTCGGTGTAGCCAAAGGATTCGTTATTGTGGGCGGCATTTTTCATCACCTGGTTGACTTCATCGGCGGTGACTTTTTTGCTCAGAATGGAAACCAGTTCAGTGACCGAGCCGGTTTTGGTAGGGACGCGCTGGGCGTGACCTTTCAGCTTCCCGCTGAGCGCTGGGATCACCAGACCAATGGCTTTCGCCGCACCGGTGGTGTGTGGAATGATATTCTCTGCTGCGGCGCGTGAGGCGCGCAGGTCTTTGCCACGCGGGCCATCTACCAGCGATTGCGTGCCGGTATAAGCGTGGATGGTGGTCATCGTTCCCAGTTGGATCCCGAAGGCGTCGTTGAGGGCTTTCGCCATCGGTGCCAGGCAGTTGGTGGTGCAGGAAGCGACGGAGATAATCTTATCGCTGGCGTTGAGCGTATCGTCGTTGACGTTAAACACCAGCGTTTTCATGTCGCCGGCCGGGGCCGAAATCAGCACTTTTTTCGCCCCGGCGTCGAGGTGAGCCTGCGATTTCTCGGTCGAGGTGTAAAAACCGGTGCACTCAACGATGATTTCGGCACCTTGCGCCGTCCACGGAATGTTCTTCGCCTCTTTTTCGGCATACACGTTAATGGTTTTGCCGTTCACAATCAGCGCATCATCGGTAAAGTCCACGCTCCAGGGGAACGGGCCGTAGTTAGAGTCATACTTCAATAAATAGGCCAAAACTTTTGGCGAGGTCAGATCGTTAATCGCGACCACTTCGTGACTGCTGGACACTTCCAGTAAACGGCGCAGAACCAGACGGCCGATACGTCCAAACCCGTTAATGCCAATCTTACTCATGGTGTACTCCTGTCAGTGATGGGGCCAGCCCCATACGCGTACTTAAAAAACGTCTGATTAATAAATATGGATTATGTATTTCACCTGTCCAGGCTTAGTTCAGCTCGCCGGGAAGGGCAATGCTATTTTGCAAAAGTGTTATTTGTATCGATATGAAAAAGTTAATGAATTTTTAATGAAAGGCGGTTACTTTGCTCTTTTATGTGACTTTCCGGGGGCGTTTCCGCGATGAACGATAAATATTCCCGCTTACAGATAGCGATTCACTGGTTGGTATTCCTGCTGGTGGTGGTGGCCTACGCGGCAATGGAGTTGCGCGGCTTTTTCCCGCGTAGCGACCGGCCGATGATCAATATGGTGCACGTATCCTGCGGGATGAGCATTCTGGTGCTGATGGTGGCGCGCCTGCTGGTACGCTTAAAGCGCCCGGCACCGCCGATTATCCCGAAACCTAAGCCGATGATGACCGGGATGGCTCACCTGGGACATCTGTGTATCTACCTGCTGTTTATCGCCTTACCGCTGATTGGCCTGGTGATGATGTATAACCGGGGTAATCCGTGGATGGCATTTGGCCTGGTGATGCCGCACGCCGCAGAAGGGAATTTCGACCTTGTTGATACGCTCAAGCAATACCACATTTTGCTGGCTAATATCGGCTATTGGTTGATTGGCCTGCACGCGCTGGCCGCGCTGGCGCACCACTATTGGTGGAAGGACAATACGCTGCTGCGGATGATGCCGCGCAAGCGCTAACAAGGCTTTTAACTCCCTGGTCTCTGCGTTACCATACGTCATCTATTTTTGTTATGTATGTGTGAAGGAGAACAGGGTGTTCGCAGATTTTGGCGTGCTGAATTATTGGACCTATTTACTCGGTGCCATTTTTATCATTCTGGTGCCTGGGCCAAATACCTTCTTCGTCCTGAAAACCGGCGTTTCGCACGGTATTCGCAAAGGCTACACGGCGGCGCTCGCGGTATTTATCGGTGATGCGGTCCTGATGTCTCTCTCTTTTGCCGGCGTGGCGACGCTCATTAAAACCACGCCGCTGCTGTTTAACATCGTGCGCTATCTAGGGGCTATCTATCTGCTCTATCTCGGCGGCAAGATGCTCTACAGCACGTTAAAACGTAAAGCCGCGGGCCAGGAAGAGGAACCTGAACCTGGGCATGCCATTTTTAAACGTGCGCTGACGCTGAGCCTGACCAATCCGAAAGCGATTCTGTTTTATGTCTCATTCTTCGTGCAGTTTATTGACGTGCACGCGACAACGCCGGGGCTGGCGTTCTTTATTCTGGCGCTGACGCTGGAACTGGTGAGCTTTATCTATCTGAGCTTCCTGATTGTTTCCGGCTCACTGGTGACGCGCTACGTGAAAACGCGTAAAAAACTGGCCAAGATTGGCAACAGCCTGATTGGGCTGGTGTTTGTTGGTTTTGCTGCTCGCCTGGCAACCCTGCAGTCGTAATGTCTAAGGCCGGTTAAGCGCTGTACTTAACCGGCTTATTTCCCTTTCTCTGCTGAACCCGCTACGTCCACGCTATCCTCACTCCAATTCATAATCTATAAATTTCGCTAACCATATAAATATTAAGAATATTTATAAACTCCTAAAAAACTCGTCAGGCCACGCGATGCCATGCCTGAGAGGGCGCTGTGGTGCTATGGTCCGTGTTTTCTCATACAGGGATTAGGCAATGAAAAAAATCGCAGTGGTTGTAATAGGAGCACTGGTACTTTCCGGCTGTGCGCAACGAGTGGCAGATCTCACGGTCGCCAGTACCAAAAACTACAACCTGAATGGCGATAAATTCGTCAAAGGAGCGAGAGTCAAAGGGGAAGACAGTAAACCGGTGATTCTTGTCCCGCTGGGGATGCCGAATGTGAAAGAGGCGGCAGACTTAGCGATTGAACAAAATAAGTGCGCTGTCGCTTTAGCCGATGTGGTCGTTACCCAGTATAACCACTCATTTTTCGTCGGTAAGGTGGGGGTGATTGTTGAAGGCGACCTTATCCTCGACCAAACCCTGCCAGGCTGCGCAAGCGCCAAGTAATGCGTTATCTGAGCTAAAACCTCGCCGGCGCGGGGTTTTTTTATACCCAAAATGACCGTAACCCCCCCCGACGCAGCGAAGTGACTCTATCGCTGATTGTGCGGTATTGATAACAGTCATTTTACAATGAATAGAAATCTATATAGTATACCCCCCTATATTATCTGGAGGGCGTATGCCACATTCACCTGAAGACAAAAAACGCGCATTAACCCGCGTTCGTCGCATCAAAGGGCAGGTAGAAGCGCTGGAACGCGCGCTCGAGTCAGGTGAATCCTGCCTGACTATCCTGCAACAAATCGCCTCTATTCGCGGAGCATCCAACGGCCTGATGGGCGAAATGGTTGAGATGCATCTCAAAGACGAGTTGGTGAGCGGAGAAACAACGCCGGATCAGCGCGCTTTGCGCATGACGGAAGTCGGTCATCTGCTACGATCCTATTTAAAATAATTATCACAACGGAAGAGACAGCTATGAAATCACGTGCTGCAGTTGCGTTTGGCCCAGGTCAGCCGCTGAAAATTGTTGAAATTGACGTCGCGCCGCCGAAGAAAGGCGAAGTGCTGGTCAAAATCACCCATACCGGCGTTTGCCATACCGACGCGTTCACGCTGTCTGGTGATGATCCGGAAGGTGTGTTCCCGGCGGTGCTCGGCCATGAAGGCGGCGGCGTGGTAGTGGAAGTCGGCGAGGGCGTGACCAGCCTGAAACCCGGTGACCACGTTATTCCACTGTATACCGCCGAATGCGGCGAGTGTAAGTTCTGTAAATCTGGCAAAACCAACCTTTGCCAGGCGGTACGCGCTACCCAGGGTAAAGGATTGATGCCGGATGGCACCACCCGTTTTTCTTACAACGGTGAGCCGATTTACCACTACATGGGCACCAGTACCTTCAGTGAATATACCGTGGTTGCTGAAATTTCACTGGCGAAAGTGAACCCGCAGGCACCGCTGGATAAAGTCTGCCTGCTGGGCTGTGGCGTGACCACCGGTATCGGTGCGGTTCATAACACGGCAAAAGTGAAAGAAGGCGATACTGTTGCGGTATTCGGTCTTGGCGGCATCGGTCTGGCGGTAATCCAGGGTGCGGTGCAAGCTAAAGCCGGGCGTATTCTGGCCGTCGATACCAATCCAGAGAAGTTCAAGCTGGCCGGTGAGATGGGCGCGACCGACTTTATTAATCCGAAAGATTACGATAAGCCGGTTCAGGATGTGATTGTCGAACTGACCGACGGCGGCGTTGATTTCAGCTTTGAATGCATCGGTAACGTTAACGTGATGCGTTCGGCGCTGGAGTGCTGCCATAAAGGCTGGGGCGAAAGCATCATCATCGGCGTTGCGGGGGCGGGTCAGGAAATCAAAACCCGTCCATTCCAGCTGGTGACCGGTCGCGTATGGCGTGGCTCCGCCTTTGGTGGCGTTAAAGGCCGTACTCAGTTGCCAGGCATGGTGGAAGAGGCGATGTCGGGCAAAATTCAGCTCGATCCGTTTATTACCCACCGCCTGCCGCTGGACAAGATTAACGAAGCGTTCGATCTGATGCACGAAGGCAAATCTATCCGTACCGTCATTCATTTCGGCGATAAGTAATGCCAACAACCCGCGGGAAATTTCCCGCTGGTTTTCTTATTTGTGACCCGCCCTGCGTTTTACACCTTTCCCGATAAGAAATTAGCGGCTATGGCCGATGACTCTATTACTTACCTCAAGTACAAGAGAGTCAACTCATGGATAAAAAGTCTGCGCAGAGTCGTGCGCAAAAGATCGGTTTCCTCCATCACATTCGTCTGGTTCCGTTCTTTGGTTCTGTACTGGGCGGTATCCTGCTGCTGTTTGCCTTAAGTTCGGGGCTGGCAGGCTACTTTATGTGGCAGGCCGATGCCGATCAGCGGGACGTGACTCAGGAACTTCAGGTTCGCGTTGGCCTTTCAGACAGCGCAAACTTTTTGCGCGAAGCGCGCCTGATGATGATTCATGCCGGGGCCGATAGCCGTATCGCCGAAATGGACAGCATGAAGAAAAATCTGGCGGCGGCACAGGCGGGAATTACGCGTTCGCAGGAAGGCTTCAAGCTTTACACCGACAGGCGCGTCAAAACCGAGGCGGATGTTGCACTCGAAGCGGAGATGAACCAGCGCTATAACGCTTATCTGGAAGGCATGAAGCCGATGCTCAAGTACGCGCAAAACGGCATGTTTGAGGCGATCATCAACTATGAAAGCGAGCAGGCCCGTGCGCTGGATGACGGCTATAACGCTGTTCGCCTGAAGGTTATTGATATCCGCACCGCACGCGCTAACCAGCTCAATGAACTGGCTCACAGTCGTACCACGCTGGGCGTGATGTTTATGATAGGCGCCTTTGTGCTGGCAGTGCTGATGACCATTATCACCTTCACGACGCTGCATCGCGTGGTTATCGTACCGCTGCAAAGGGCCGGTACACGCATTGCGCAGATCGCCAGCGGCGATCTGACCCTGGCCGACGAGCCGGTGGGGCGTAGCGAGATTGGTCAACTCAATGGAAACCTGCAAAAAATGCAGCATTCGCTGGTAAAAACCGTGGGTTCCGTACGTCAGGGGGCGGAGGAAATCTATCGGGGTACCAGCGAAATCTCCATGGGTAACACCGATCTCTCTTCCCGAACCGAACAGCAGGCGGCAGCCATTGAACAGACCGCCGCGAGTATGGAAGAACTTGCCGCCACGGTGAAACAGAATGCGGAGAATGCGCACCACGCCAGCAAACTGGCGGAAGATGCGTCTGGTAAAGCCTCACGCGGTGGACAACTGGTCTCCGGCGTGGTGTCGACGATGGGCAGTATCTCCACCAGTTCGAAGAAAATCTCTGAAATCACTTCAGTTATCAATAGCATTGCTTTCCAGACGAATATTCTGGCGTTGAACGCCGCAGTCGAAGCGGCGCGCGCCGGTGAGCAGGGGCGTGGGTTTGCGGTGGTGGCCAGCGAAGTGCGTACATTGGCAAGCCGTAGTGCCCAGGCGGCAAAAGAGATTGAGGGGCTGATTAGCGAATCGGTGACGCTGATTGAACGCGGCTCCGATGAAGTCGTTCGCGCCGGTTCGACGATGACCGATATCGTGGATGCGGTGAAACGGGTGACCGATATTATGCTGGAAATTGCCGCAGCGTCCGACGAGCAAAATCGCGGCATTCAACAGGTCAGCCAGGCGGTGACCGAAATGGATAATGTCACCCAGCAAAACGCCTCGTTGGTGGAAGAAGCTTCTGCGGCGGCAGCCTCGCTGGAAGAGCAGGCGGCGCGGTTGACTCAGGCCGTCGGGGCGTTTCGCATTCAGGGAGGTGAGCGGGCTGTGGCCGAACAGGTGACTGCGAAGCCGGCCTTTACGCCAAATCGCCCGGCGGTTGCGGGTGCGGATAACTGGGAAACGTTCTAAGGCAGGAAATACCCCGTAACCACGACGGTTACGGGGTAAAGGATTACTGAGAATCCGGTAATGCGTAGGCAATGATATAGTCACCGCGATCCGGCGACTGACGAGCACCACCGGCGTTAATCACGATGTACTGTTTACCGGTTTTCGGTGAAACATATGTCATTGGACCGGACTGGCTGCCCACCGGCAGACGGTCTTTCCAGATCTCTTTCCCGGTTGCGGTATCAAACGCGCGCAGATAGAAATCCTGAGTCCCCGCGAAGAACAGCAGCCCTGATTGCGTCGACAGCGACGCGCCCAGCGTTGGCATTCCGATTGGAATCGGCATATGCATGCGGATCCCCAGCGGCCCGGTGTCTTCAACGGTACCGACCGGCACCTGCCAGACAATTTTCCCGGACTTCAGGTCTACCGCCGACATCGTACCAAACGGCGGTTTCTGGCACGGAATGCCCAGCGGCGACAGGAAACGCTCGCGCATGGCGCCAAACGGCGTCCCATCCATCGGCACAATACCCATCTCAATACCGCTGGCGTTTTTAGCCACGTTGGCGCGCGGCACCATGTAGTTAGCCAGTCCCAGACGCATATCGTTGACGAACATCAGGCTGTTGTTCGGATCAACGGACACGCTGCCCCAGTTCATACCACCCAGCGAGCCAGGATACTGGAGAGAGCGGTCAACGCCCGGCGGGGTGAAGATCCCCTGATGACGCATCTCTTTAAACTGAATACGGCACAGCAGCAGATCTACCGGCGTAGCACCCCACATGTCCGACTCTTTGAGGGTTTCGTTGCCAATCATTGGCATCCCTACCGAATACGGCTGGGTGGGTGAGTAGCGTTCACCTTCAACGTTACCCGCTGG
This sequence comes from Kluyvera cryocrescens NBRC 102467, assembly GCF_001571285.1. Classification (GTDB taxonomy): domain Bacteria; phylum Pseudomonadota; class Gammaproteobacteria; order Enterobacterales; family Enterobacteriaceae; genus Kluyvera; species Kluyvera cryocrescens. The sequence continues at coordinate 63,043 of NZ_BCTM01000020.1, forward strand.
AACCGGACGCTCTTCCACTTTGGCGACCGGCTCACCGGTTTCACGGTTGAGCATAAAGATCATGCCCTGCTTACTGGTTTGTACCAGTACCGGCGTGGTGCCGCCTTTACCATTCGGCAAATCGTACAGCAACGGTTGGGAAGGAAGGTCGAAATCCCACAGGTCGTGGTGAGTGGTCTGATAATGCCAACGGACTTTACCGGTGGTGGCGTCAACCGCCACGATTGAGGAGCTGTATTTATCATCCAGCGCCGTACGTTCACCGGCCCAGAAGTCAGGGGTGGCGTTACCGGTTGGCAGATAAACGAGGTTCAGCTTGGCATCATAAGACATAGCGGACCACACGTTCGGCGTACCGCGCGTGTAGGTCTGGCCTTCCGGCGGCAGACCGGTCAGATTCGGGTTGCCAGGATCCCATGCCCAAGCCAGTTTGCCACTGCGGACATCATAGGCGCGAACGACGCCCGGAGGCTCGCCGGTAGAGAAGTTATCCGCTACGCGGCCACCGACTACGACAACATTGCCGGCAACCAGAGGGGTAGACGTTTGCTGGTAGTATCCCGGTTTGATTTCCCCCATGCCCACGCTCAAGTCAACTACACCGTGGTTGCCAAAGTCTTCGCATAGCTGGCCGTTGTCGGCGTTGATTGCGATCAGTCGGGCATCGGTGGTTGGCAGGAACAGACGGCGTGGACAGGCGGCCGGTTGAGTGGATGCCGTCGGCGCGCTCAGCGCCTGGGTATCTTCAAAATAGCCGAGACCGCGGCAGCGCTGCCAGTTTGGTGCGGTCGCTTTCGAGTCGTAGCGCCATTTCTCTTTACCGCTGTCGACATCCAGCGCCAGCACTTTACTGTACGGCGTACAGACGAAGAGGGTGTCACCCACCTGCAGCGGGGTATTCTGATCTTCCGCCCCGGAACCGTTGCTAACGGGAATATCACCGGTGTGCGCGACCCAGGCTACCTTCAGCTTATCAATGTTTTGCTTGTTGATTTGATCCAGCGCGGCGAAACGGTCACCGTGGGTGGTATTTCCCCAGTGTTCCCAGTTTTTTTGCTCTTCGCCCGCGGCGACGGGCTTCACCGGTACGGCTTCGGTGGCAGAGACCAGCGTCTGTGGCTTGAACATCCAGCCAAGGCTTGCCAGCAGTACCACGGCAAAAATGGCCGCCAGACCAAATGCCGGGCCTTTACGCACGGTAGTGCTGCTGGACATAAATGGCCATACCAACGCGCTCAACATCGCCAGGACGCCAAAGGCAAACAGGCGAGAGAACAGCGGCCAGTACCCCCAACCGGCATCCTGAATTGACCAGATAATCGCGACGATAAACGCCAGACTATACAGCACGATCCCGCCGCGCCGCTGGCGAGCGATAAGGATGGCGCTAACCACCATAACCAGCCCCATCAGGGCAAAGAACCAGCTACCGCCCACGGCGGCAAGTTTTGCCCCGAGAATCCCAATAGCCAGGCCGATGATCATCATCAGCGCGATAAGAAGCCACTGCAGGATTCGTGGGAATCCTCGCGGCACGTTGCCAGTTGCCATACTGTTCTCCTTGCAAAGGCCAGATCAGAGAGACGTGACATGAACCATGCGGAACTGTCTTGTCCTATTTTTATTACGAACGAAACTGTTTTTAGTCGCAAAACGAAGGTTTTTAGTTCATTTGCGAAACTATATGTGAACCATTTGGTTAACTTATGGCTATGATAGATCTGTTAAAATGCATTGCGCAATTGTTAAGAAATAATTTCGCATTAATTGTTTATTGGTTGCCGCGAGGTGATGGGAACGTTTTGCTCGCTTTTGGGAAACGCCAGGCAATTTTATGGGTACGACCGATGTGTCAATCCGCTATTTTGTCCAGTATTGAATTCGATTATTCGCATTAATTGTGTAGAAAAAGTATCTGTCAGATATTATTAATCCGCAGCGAAAATACGGCTTAATAAATATTCATGGAAATTATATATGGCAGGGATTGATATTATTTCGCGATGGGTATATAAAACGACCTATCGATTGACACATTCCGAAAAATATAGACACAATAAAAATCTTTGGCCCTATTTTAAAGTTGAAAGAAAACCCTCTGGCACTATTCAAAATGTTTTTTTTAAGAAAGAAAAACTGAATAATGTGGATGTCCAGCGTACAGAAAGAGCGAAGCCGCTGTTAATTTTGGCGTCTGGCCCTTCCGTGAATCACATAGCGCGTGATTTTTTTGACCACCGCTTTGACTATATGGGCGTCAATGGTGCGAGCGCGATGCCGGGTATCCCCTTCGCATGGTATACCATCATAGACAGAAGTTTTATCCTCAATCGTATTGATTTAGTTAAGAAAATCGTGTTCCGTAAAGAGCTTGTGCTTTTTTGTCCCTGCAAATGCCTTGAGGTTATCTGTTCACTGATTCCATGGCAGGACATTCGTTGTCAGTTTAAAATCATTGAGACGGTAACCAACTCTACCGTACATCAATTTTTGGGGGCAACGTATCCGGTAACGCCGGACGATCCGCATTTTTATTGGCGTAATGGTATGGGATTTTCTGATGATATAAATCGGTTTATCTTTGATTATGGCACGGTAGTCTATCCAGCCTTACAAATTGCCTGTGCATTAGGCTATAAGAATATTTATATTGCCGGCTTAGATATGAACCATTTTACCGCGCCAAGATTCTATGAATGCCAGGATGATACGTTATCCACGCGGCTGGAAAGAGACTTCAACCCGATTATTAACGCTTTTATGGCGGCTCAATCGTTTTGTATGGATAACGATACGCGGGTCATTAATCTTTCACCGGCAAGCGCGGTCTGCGCGTTTCCAAAATGCGCCTGGGAAATAGTCGAAAAGTAAGCTTTGGCACAGCCCGCGTTTCCGCGGGCGTCGTGGCTAGGCAGGCATAGACTTACGTACCGCGCTGAGCAGGATTTGGGCCCCGGCTGAGAGCGGCGTGTCGACACGGGTCAGAATACCAATGGGTTCACCCTGGCCCTGAGTGCCAATCGGCAGTGCAGTGAGAAGGCCGCGTCGTAAATCATCCTTTACCGCCCCGGACGGGACGAACCAGATGTAGTTATAGTCAACGGTCAGTTGGCGAGAGAGCGACGCTGACAGGGTTTCGATACAACCGGCCGGCATTTTACAGCCCTGACTTTGCAGCAAGGTTTCGGCGTTTTGCCGGGGAACCGTTCCTTTTGGCGACACCACCACCGGCCATTCCAGCACTCGGCTGAGGGTGATATTTTCCTGCAGTAGGGGATGATCGGGACGAACCACCAGCTTCAGAGATTCAAGGAACAACAGCTCATAATTTAGCCCGGTCATCAGTTCAGGATCGGACATGCGGCCAATACCCAGATCGATATCTCCGGACTTTAGCGCCGCCAGCAGCATGGTGTTATTCATGGTCGCGACCTGTAAGGTCACCTCTTTTTGCTGCTGATGGAACGGTCCGATTACTGCGGGTAAAACCCCGAGGGCGGCTGTCGGTAATGCACCGATGCGCACTACATCATTATTAACACCTTCTTTACGAACGAGCGCCTGCCCGGCGTTATTAAGGGCATCAAGTACCTTGACCGCGTGGGTTAAAAACTGCTCGCCAGTGAGGGTTAACTGTGCGCCCATCCGGCCGCGCTCGAACAGGCGAGAGCCGGTCAGTTGTTCCAGTTCATTGAGCGTCTTGGAGAGCGCCGGCTGGCTTAAATTAAGGGTTTCAGCCGCTCGCCCTAAAGTTCCTTGCTGAGCGACGGCTACGAATGTGTGCAGATGGCGCAGACGAATGCGCTGACTAAAGAGAGCATTTTTTTCCATAAGCGATGTTAAAAACAGAGTGGTATCAGTGACAAGTGAAGTTGTTTAAATTTGATAACTTGCTAGCAAATTATTATTAACATTTGTGCGGTTTAACAGACAAGCGTTTTGTTGCTTCCAGGAAGGGACCCGTATCGCGATGTCCATTGGCGCGTTGCGATACGGGGTAAACCATTAGACGTCAAAAAAGACGGTCTCTTTGTCACCTTGCAGGTAGATATCAAAGCAGTAGACCGTTTCGCTGCCGCGGATCTCTTTGCGGCCGATCAGCGTCTGGCGACGGACTTCCCATTCGATGATATTCAACACCGGATCTTTGGCGTTGGCGTCCTGTTCATCGGAGAAATACATACGCGTGTTTAGCCCGATATTTATCCCGCGCGCCACAATCCACAGATTCACGTGCGGGGCCATCATGCGGCCATCGCGGCCAGCTACCGGGCCAGGTTTGATGGTATCAAAACGCCAGACACCGCTATCAAAGTTGGAACAAGCGCGCCCCCAGCCGCGGAAATCTTCATCCAGCGCCTTTTCCTGCTGTTGATCGGCGATGTGGTTGTAGCGACCGTGGGCGTTAGCCTGCCAGATTTCAATCAGCACATCGCGTACCGGCGTGCCGGAACCATCAAAGACGCGGCCTTCGATGGCAATGCGTTCGCCCGGCGTGTGGCTATTGGTCAGCGTGGGGCCAAAATTTTTCTCGAAAATGTGGAAACCTGCCGCATCCGGAGCCAGGCCAATGTGTACGTATGGGCCGGCGGTTTGTGACGCCGTTTCTGGCAAATAATCTTTCATCGTGCGGCCCCCTGAGTGCGGTTTTCAAATAACGTGGCGCGGTGGCCGCGCAGGACTAAATCGAAGCGGTATGCCAGGCAGTCCAGCGGTATTGCTGCGTGGGTGTCCAGTTCAGCAATCAGCGTCCGAATCGCATCATCATTATTAATGGCTTTTACGATAGGGCACTGCTTAATCAGCGGATCGCCTTCAAAATACATCTGCGTAATCAGACGTTGCGCAAAGGCCTCGCCAAAAATGGAAAAGTGGATATGTGACGGACGCCAGTCGCTGGCCTGGTTACGCCACGGGTATGGGCCAGGCTTAATGGTGCGGAAAAAGTAATAACCATTTTCATCGGTCATCACGCGGCCACAGCCGCCAAAGTTTGGATCGATGGGCGCCAGATATTGGTCTTTTTTATGGCGATAACGGCCGCCGGCGTTTGCCTGCCAGACTTCAACCAGCGTGTTTTTCACCGGACGACCGAAGCCATCGCGCACGTAGCCGTGGACGATAATACGCTCGCCAATGGGCAGTCCTTCTTTGGCGTAGTTTAGGATCAGATCGTTATCCAGCGGGCCAAGATCCTGCTGGGAAAAGACCGGACCGGTGATTTCAGACAGTGAGTTTTGCAATGAGATAAGCGCGTTACGCGGGGAACGCAGAACGCTTGTTTTATAGCCCGGCGCGTAAGCGGGTGGGTGATTATTATAATCCCGGTGTATCACTTCTTGCGGTGACCATTTCGTGCTCATAGGTGGCTCCGTGTAGGGTATTTTATTATTGCCACAGACAGTGTGTGTAAATGCATTGTTAATTTAAAGTGAATTTAAGGTGTATTTTAAATAACCCAGGGTTATGTATGCGCGGAAATTCACCTACTAAATCAACTCAGTAGCCGGGATCACACTTTGTAAATTCTTACCGCATAGCGCCATGGGTTTTCCTACACTGCAATTATGGTCACAGGAGACATGACATCATGGCGCACACCCTTTCGGCAGATGATATTCGGGAAGAGTTTTCACAAGCAATGTCGGCAATGTACCAGCAAGAAGTCCCACAATATGGCACTTTGCTGGCATTAGTGGCTGACGTAAATCTGGCCGTGCTGGAAAATAACACGCGCTTACATGAGCAGTTAGCTAACGCGGATGAACTGGCGCGCCTGAATGTTGAACGACATGGCGCGATTCGCGTAGGCACCGCGGAAGAGCTGGCGACGCTATGCCGCATTTTCGCCATTATGGGAATGCAGCCCGTGGGCTATTACGACCTGTCGGTGGCCGGGGTTCCGGTGCATTCCACCGCTTTTCGCCCCGTTGAAGATGCCGCGCTGCAGCGTAATCCATTTCGCATTTTCACCTCTTTGCTGCGTCTGGAACTGATTGATGATCCGGCACTGCGGCGCAAGGCCGCGCAAATCCTGGCAAAGCGCGATATCTTTACGCCGCGCTGCCGTGCGCTGATGGATATTCACGATGAACAGGGGGGATTGACGGCTCCTCAGGCGCATGAATTTGTCCGGGAAGCGCTGGAAACCTTCCGCTGGCATCGCCATGCAACCGTGGATAAAGAGACCTACCAGGCGCTGAACCAGCAGCATCGATTGATTGCCGATGTGGTGTGTTTTCCCGGCTGTCATATTAATCATCTTACCCCGCGAACCCTCGATATTGACCGGGTGCAGTCGCTGATGGCGGAATACGGTATTGAGCCGAAAGCCGTGATCGAAGGCCCTCCGCGCCGCGCCGTACCGCTGTTACTGCGTCAGACCAGCTTTAAAGCGCTGGAAGAGCCGGTAGAGTTCGCCGGTGAACTTAGCGGCACCCATACCGCACGATTTGGGGAAATCGAGCAGCGCGGCGTAGCGCTTACGCCAAAGGGACGGGCGTTGTACGACAAGCTGCTGGCCGAGGCGGGGGTGGGCAAAGACAATCTGAGCCACCAGGAGCATCTTCAGGCGGTGTTTAAAGCGTTCCCGGATAGCGAATTCTTATTGCGGCAGCAGGGCCTGGCATGGTTCCGCTACCGTCTCACGCCAACCGGCGATGCGCACCGGCAGGCTATCCGTCCCGGTGATGATCCACAACCGTTCATTGAGCGCGGCTGGGTTGTGGCCCAGCCTATTACCTACGAAGACTTTTTGCCGGTCAGCGCGGCAGGGATTTTTCAGTCCAATCTCGGAGGTGATGTTCAAACCCGCAGCCACGGTAACGCCAGCCGCAACGCCTTTGAGCAGGCGCTGGGACGTGAGGTGTTGAATGAGTTTAGCCTCTATGAGGAGGCCGAACTGCGCAGCAAACGCCGTTGCGGTCTGCTTTAAAACGGGTACTCTGCATGGATTGAAAGTCAAAAGGAACAAGACATGCAGAGTAATGCATCAATTCGCGTGGAAACGCGGCAGGGAACGTTGTCTGGAGTGGTTGAAGGGGATGTGCATCTGTGGCGAGGTATACCATATGCTGCCGCCCCTATAGGCTCATTGCGCTGGCGAGCCCCGCAGCCGGTCGCGGCGTGGACAGGGGTGCGCCAGGCCGACTGTTTCTCCGCTTCAAGCTGGCAAAGTAGTGAATATTGTGTGGCGTTGGGGGGCGGCGATCCGGGCCGTTTCTCGGAGGATTGCCTTTATCACAACGTCTGGTCACCCGCCGAACGTTCAGCCCCTCTGCCGGTAATGGTTTGGCTGCACGGCGGCGGTTATGCGATCGGTGCGGGGGGCCTGCCGCCCTACGACGGTAAAGCGCTGGCTCAACGCGGTGCGGTAGTGGTGACAATCAACTATCGACTGGGGCATTTGGGTTTTTTTGCGCATCCCGCGCTGGAAGGAGAAGACGGCGATCGTCTGTACAATTTCGGCTTACTGGACCAGATTGCCGCGCTCAACTGGGTGCAAGAAAACATTGCGGCCTTTGGTGGTGACCGTGACAACGTCACTTTATTCGGTGAATCTGCCGGTGCCCGCAGCGTTATGTCGCTCATGGCCTCCCCAAAAGCGCGTGGGCTGTTTCACAAAGCGATTATCCAAAGCAGCTATACCTTACCCGATCTGCCGCGGGAAACGGCGCTAGCCCGAGGCCAGCGACTGGCCGAACATCTGCATCTTCCCAATGCCACTGCCGAGCGTCTGCGCGAACTGCCCGCTGACGTCTTCTGGTCACTTGAGCCTCCTTATAATATCGGTCCGGTTCCTATCGTTGGCGATGCGGTATTACCGCAACCGATGCTTGACGTTTTCTTTGCCGGGAAACAGCACGCCATGCCGGTGCTTGTCGGCTCGAACAGCGATGAAGCCAGCGTGATGCCGGTATTTGGCATCGACCTTGCCGGGCAGATCAAAAAGCTGCGTCGGGAGAGGCGGTTGGGGCTCGGGCTCATTAAATTGCTCTATCCCGGCGTGAAGGGGGATGAAGAATTGGGCAGGCAGGTTTGCCGGGATATGGCGTTTACCACGCTTGGCTATGTGGTGATGCAAGCGCAGCAGCGCATTAACCAACCGTGCTGGCGCTATTGGTTTGATTATGTTGCCGAAGCCGAACACCAGACCTATCTCCACGGCGCCTGGCACGGTAACGAAGTCCCCTATGTTTTCGATACCCTCGGGCAGATAACGCCGTCATCGGCGTATGCCACCGAGAACGATCTGGCCTTTGCTGCCAGCGTGGCGGATTACTGGGTGAACTTTGCCCGTGACGCTAGCGCCAGTCATACGGTATTAGCCGGGCCGGTGCGATGGCCCGCTGCGGTTCGCGGCCGGGATCGCTTATTGCGTATGGGGCTCAATAAACAGGCGGGATTTCGGGTTGAGAACCGTTTCATGCGCGCGCGAATGGCGCTGTTTAAGCGGGTGATGAAACACCATGTGAATCTGGACTAGCAGATTTTGTTCGCTGAGCAATTGGATTATCAGTCAATTTTGTCTAGAGTGGGCGGTTCTGACGCCGTTTTTATTTTGCAGCATTCCGACTTTAAAAGGACGCTTTGCCAGGCATGAATCGCAGACACTTTCTCAAATCTTCAATGGCTGTTGCCGCCGTGTGCGGTACTTCCGGTTTTGCATCGCTTTTCTCCCAGGCCGCACTGGCTCAGGAGTCCGATATCGCCGACGGCCAGACGCGTCGTTTTGATTTCAACGTCCTGCAATCCATGGCGCACGATCTGTCGCGTCAGCCGTGGAGCGGCGCGCCGCGTGCGCTGCCGGATACGCTGGCAAACCTAACGCCGCAGGCCTATAACAGCATTCAGTACGATGCCTCCCAGTCGCTGTGGAACAATGTCAAAGAGCGCCAGCTCGACGTGCAGTTCTTCCACGTGGGCATGGGCTTCCGCCGCCGCGTACGCATGTTCTCACTCGACCCGGCCAACCAGCAGGCGCGTGAAATTCACTTCCGCCCTGAGCTGTTCCAGTACAACGATGCCGGTGTCGACACCAAACAGCTGGAAGGTCAGACCGATCTGGGATTTGCCGGTTTCCGCGTCTTTAAAGCGCCGGAGTTGGCGCGACGCGATATCGTCTCCTTCCTCGGCGCCAGCTATTTCCGCGCGGTGGACAGCACCTATCAGTACGGCCTGTCCGCACGTGGTTTAGCCATTGATACCTATACCGACAGCCTGGAAGAGTTCCCGGACTTTACCTCGTTCTGGTTTGAAACGGCGAAGCCGGGGGCAACCACCTTTACGGTGTATGCACTGCTCGACAGCGCAAGCGTCACTGGTGCCTACAAGTTCGTGGTGCACTGCGAACAAGCGCAGGTGATCATGGATGTGGAGAACCACATTTATGCACGTAAAGATATCAAGCAGTTAGGTATCGCGCCGATGACCAGTATGTTCAGCTGCGGTAACAACGAACGCCGCGTCTGCGACACTATTCACCCGCAAATCCATGACTCCGATCGTCTGGCGATGTGGCTGGGTAACGGTGAGTGGATCTGTCGTCCGCTGAATAACCCGCAAAAATTGCAGTTCAACGCCTACCAGGATAAAAACCCGAAAGGCTTTGGTCTGCTTCAGCTGGACCGCGATTTCACCCACTATCAGGACGTGATGGGCTGGTATAACAAACGTCCAAGCCTGTGGGTTGAGCCGCGCAATCATTGGGGGAAAGGGGCCGTCAGCCTGATGGAAATCCCAACCACCGGTGAGACGCTGGATAACATCGTTTGCTTCTGGCAGCCGGAAAAACCGATGAAAGCCGGCGATACTATGGACTTCAGCTATCGCCTGTACTGGAGCGCCATGCCGCCGATCCGTTCCCCGCTGGCTCGCGTGCTGGCGACCCGTACCGGAATGGGCAGTTTCCCGGAAGGCTGGGCTCCGGGTGAACACTATCCGGAGAAATGGTCCCGCCGCTTTGCCATCGACTTCGTTGGCGGCGACCTGAAAGCGGCCGCACCGAAGGGCATCGAGCCGGTTATCACGCTCTCCAGCGGTGAAGCGAAGCAGATTGAGATCCTCTACGTCGAGCCGTTCGACGGTTACCGTATCCTGTTTGACTGGTATCCGACTTCCGACTCAACCGAGCCGGTGGATATGCGTCTGTTCCTGCGCTGTCAGGGTGATGCCATCAGCGAAACGTGGTTGTATCAATACTTCCCGCCGGCCCCGGAAAAACGCCAATACGTTGACGACCGCATCATGAAGTAATGTTGTTATCGCCCGGCTCCGCAGCGCGACACCGGGCTTTTTCTTCATAACGGAACCTCCTGAACATGACTCCCGTAGAAACCATTACCGTTAGCGACACGCTTTCGCTCCAGGCTGTCAATGAAAGTCATATCCGCGAGTTGCATCAACTGGTGCTGGATAATCGAGACTGGCTGCAGCAGACGCTGAACTGGCCGCAGTATGTAAAAAGCGAGCAGGATACCCGCCAGAACGTGCAGGGCAATATGATGTTGCACCAGCGCGGCATCGCCAAAATGTTTCTGATTTTTCGCGATGAAAAAATGGTCGGTGTGATGTCGTTTAATCAGATAGAACCGTCCAATAAGACAGGCTATATCGGCTACTGGCTGGATGAACAGGCGCAGGGTCAGGGGATCCTTTCGGCGTCGCTACAGGCCTTTATCGACTATTACGTTGAACGCGGCGAGATTCGTCGCTTTGTGATCAAATGCCGGGTCGATAACCTGCGCAGCAATCAGGTTGCGCTGCGTAACGGTTTTAGCCTTGAAGGGTGTTTACGCCAGGCGGAATTTCTCAACGACCGGTTCCACGACCAAAATATCTACGCGCGGATCATCGATAATTCCCCGTCATAGTGCGCCAAACAACGGCGTGCGGATAATGCGCTGCGCGCCGCTGAACGATTTTCGTCCGCGTAGATGAATGGCTTCTCCGGGCAGCGCCTCGACCACCACGCTGTCGTCTAAATCAATGTGATACTCGATCAGCACATCGCCAATCACCTGAGCATCGCCCTGTACCAGCACATGGTCATCGAGCAGGATAGGGCCACCGCGTAGACGCGCATTGCCGCCAACCAACACATGATGTTTCAGGATGCAGTTGCCTTCAATAACGGCGTTCTCTGCCACCTGTGCGCTGTAGCGCAGCGTTGGGATCTCGTCTTCGCCGTATCCGGCAATAATATGTGCACTGCCATACACTTTCGCGCAGTCGCACACCCAAATATTATTCTCTTCGTTACCTTCCAGACGCGCGTGGTCATAAACTTCCGCGCGGTGTTCTACAAACGCATAATTAAGCCAGGCGTGGCCGTAAATTTGCGCCTGATGAACCACCCGACAGTGGCTCAGTCGCGCGCTATCGTAGATTTGCAGTTCGCGATCCTGTTCGGCGGTTAACCCTTTGGCACCGACAATCTGGCAGCGTTCGCTAATCCGCGCATGACCGTACAGATGACAGGCTCCGTGAACCTGGGAATGTTGTACCGCGACGTGGCCGCTTAGAAGCGCATGGTGGCCGATCTGACTGCAATCCACCCAGGCGTTGCCGCTAATCAAAGCATGGTGGCTGATTTCACTTACACCGGTGATCCTGGCGTTGTCCTCCACTCGCGCACCGGCGTAGACAAGGCTATTTTCGTCATAAATCCAGCATTCGCCGTCTTGGCTAAGCGCCTGTTCGTCATCGAGCCAGCCACCGCGTGTACCCGCGGTGACATCAGCAAAATCACGCAGGGCAATAATCTGGCGGACCACGAGGCTCTCTTTTGCGCCGGGTCCTCCAATTTGTACGCTGCGCGTATCGTCACTGAGACGGAATTTATTCATGATGAGCCCCGCAAAGATGAACCTTTTAACTGTAGCAAAACCTGAACCTGGGACGCGTTTCTGCTGTATAACATGTGATTCTGACATCAATAAAATGCAGGAGTAAACAGGGTGATTTCGAGTCTCATTGCGATAGCGGCGGTGCTCATCATGGGCGTCATGAGCCCGGGCCCAAGCTTTATTTACGTGGCACGGACCGCCGTGGTGCAGTCGCGGGTGCACGGTTTGATGACGGCGCTGGGCACTGGAGCGGGCGCCGCGATTTTTTCCATTATGGCGATGCTGGGACTGCAAAAGGTGCTCAATGCGGTGCCGGAGTTGTTCATCGGGCTGAAGGTGGCGGGCGGCGCCTATCTTATCTGGATGGGCATCAAAATTTTTCGCGGCGCTCGTCAGCCTATGGCGATTGCTCTTGGCCGCGAGAAGGCCGACATGTCGCTGTGGAACGCTTTTCGCAACGGGCTTCTCACCCAGTTGAGCAACCCTAAAACGGCCATTGTTTTCGCCTCAATTTTCACCGCGCTGCTGCCAAGCCATATTCCGACGGCGTTCTACTATATTGTACCGGTACTGAGCTTTGTGATTGATGCCGGCTGGTATTCGCTGGTGGCGTTTTTGCTGTCGGCGGAAAGGCCGCGTCGGGTCTATCTGCGAATTAAAGGGGCGGTGGACAGGATCTCGGCGACTATCCTCGGGATCCTTGGGTGTAAGCTTATCCTTACCTCTTTTTCGCGCTAGCGTCGGCATAAAGAATCATTTAAAATGCAACTTAAACAATATTTGAATTAATAAACTAAATGCGTAATAAAAACGATGAGGCCCAGGTTCTGAATCTACCGGCGGGCTATTTTGGCATGGTTCTGGGTACCATCGGTATGGGCTTTGCCTGGCGTTACGCCAGCACGATTTTGCCGGTGAGTCATGGGATTGGCGATGGCCTGGTGATACTGGCCATTGTGATGTGGTCGCTGCTCACCCTCGCTTTTTTAACCCGTGCGGTGCGTTTTCCTTATAGCGTCTGGCAGGAGATGAATCATCCGATTGCCAGCAGCTTTGTCAGTTTGTTCCCAGCAACCACCATGCTGGTTTCGATTGGCGTTGTGCCGTGGTCAAGAACCCTGGCGCTGGCGTTATTTTGCGTGGGCGTGGCGCTACAGCTTTGCTACGCCGCATGGCAAACTGCCGGGTTATGGCGTGGGGAACATCCTGCCGAAGCCACTACGCCGGGGTTGTATCTGCCGACGGTGGCAAACAACTTTATTAGTGCGATGACCTGCGGCGCGCTGGGTTTTAACGATGCTGGGTTGGTTTTTCTGGGCGCCGGTGTGATCTCCTGGTTAACGCTTGAGCCTGCTATTGTGCAACGTTTGCGCAGCGGCGGCACGCTGTCAGTGCCGCTACGGACTTCGCTGGGCATTCAGCTTGCCCCCGCGCTGGTTGCTTGTAATGCCTGGCTTAGCGTGAACGGTGGTCATGCAGATGTTTTTGCCAAAATGCTCTTTGGCTATGGGCTGTTACAACTGCTGTTTATGCTGCGGTTAATGCCCTGGTATCTCCGTCAGGCGTTTAATGCTTCGTTCTGGAGTTTCTCGTTCGGCATCTCCGCGCTGGCGTCTACGGGGCTGCACCTCGGCCACGCTAGCGGCTCCGGCTTTTTCCATCATCTTGCGCTGCCGCTGTTTATTTTTACCAATTTCGTGATTGGCCTGCTGCTTCTCAGAACGCTGATGATGCTGCTGCAAGGCAAACTTTTGACCCGCGTTGCCCCCTCAACGCTGATGAAACCGAAGGATGAATAATGACCACTCGTGACGAAAACTACTTCACCGATAAATACGGTATGACCCGCACCCATTCCGACGTTGTGCACGCGGCAACTATTGTAAAACCGGGGAAAACGCTCGATCTGGGCTGCGGCAATGGCCGTAACAGTCTGTACCTCGCGGCCAACGGCTACGATGTAACGGCATGGGATAAGAACCCGATGAGCATTCAGAATCTGCTGTCGATTCGCGATGCTGAAGGGCTGGAAAATCTGCAGGCGTCAATTCAGGATCTCAACACGTTGCGTTTTGAAGGGGAGTACGACTTTATTCTTTCGACCGTGGTGATGATGTTCCTCGAGGCTAAAACCATTCCGGGCCTGATTGCCAATATGCAGCGCTGCACCAAGCCCGGTGGTTACAACCTGATCGTCGCGGCCATGGATACCGATGATTTCCCTTGCACCGTCGGCTTCCCCTTTGCGTTCAAAGCCGGCGAGCTGAAAAAATATTATGAAGGGTGGGATTTGCTGAAATACAACGAAGACGTTGGCGAATTACATCGCACCGATGAAAACGGTAATCGCATTAAATTACGGTTTGCCACGATGCTGGCGCGCAAGAATTCATAATCTGTATTTATATAACGGGCGAAAGCCCGTTATATACTGAATGATAATTTAATAATATTGCGAGCAATCTCCATTTTTGCCACAACTCACACCTGATTTATTTGCTATAACTTACAGGCATTTTTGCATTTATCAGGGATTCTTCTCATGCGTACTCAAGCGTTTTTCAAAGTGGCCGCCCTCGTCGGTATGTTAGCCTTGGCTGGCTGCGCCTCAAAAACGACGGCACCTGAACAATACTCAGGGTTTTTAAAAGATTATTCCGGTCTTAAAGAAGCAACAACGGCATCAGGAAAAACGGAACTGCGCTGGATCTCTCCGGATTTCAAATCGTCTAACTACGACAGCGTCGTCTACAATCCGGTAACCTATTACCCGGTCCCGAAACCCACAACCCAGGTGGGACAAAAAGCGTTAGCGGACATTCTGGCCTACACCAATACCGAATTAAAAAAAGCGCTTAGTGAACGTAAACCTTTGGTCACCAAAGCGGGTCCACACAGCCTGATCTTCCGTGGTGCGATAACCGCGGTAGACTCCAGCAAAGAAGGCTTGCAGTTCTATGAGGTGATTCCAATTGCGATGGTTGTTGCGGGTACCGAAGCGGCCACCGGCCACCGCACCATGGACACCAACCTTTATTTTGAAGGTGAGGTGATTGATGCAACGACCAACAAACCGGTTATTAAGGTTGTGCGTAAAGGTGAAGGCAAGAATCTCTCCAACTCAAATACGCAGTTGACGCTGGATACGTTGAAACAGGTTATTGATGATATGGCCGTCGATGCCGTTAAATTCGACCCGACACAAAAATAACACAACGATATTCCATAAAAAAAGGCGGCATATTTTGCCGCCTTTTTAATTTACCCACTACTCTGCGCCGGTCTTTTTTGACGACGGGGCAAAAAACAATAACGGTAAACCATTATGCTCGGCTGGCAAACGGCATTCGCCAGATCTGCGGTTTAGCAAACATCACCAGATTACCCAGCAAAATTAATACCAGGCCAATGATGGCATTTGCGTGCCACTGATATCCCTCGTACATCGTCGACAGCGTCAGGGCGACCAACGGGAACAGCAGGGTGCTGTAGGCGGCGTTGCTGGCGCCGATTCGCCCAACCAGGGTGAAGTAAACCCCAAACGCAATAACTGAACCAAAAATAGCGAGATACAAAAGCGCACCCACGTAGCTCACCGTCCACTGAATCGCGAAGCTATCGCCACGCAGCATGGCGATGACGCCGATAATCGCGGTGCCGTACAGCATCGCCCAGGTGTTGGTGGTCAAGGTCTCCAGCCCACGGCGCTGATGGCGCATGCTCAGCATATTGCCGAGCGAAAAACCGTAGGTACCCAATGCACTCAGTAAAATGCCTGCCAGTAGGGTGCTACTCATGCCAACGGCGCGTAAATCCTGCCAGAACAGAATAATGATTCCCGCAAGTCCCAAAAAAGCGGCGAGATAAAAACGCTTGGGCGGCGTCTGGCGATAAAACAGGAAACTGTTAATCGCGTTAAACAGCACTGCCATCGAGAAGATCACCGATTCCAGCCCAGTGTTAATCCATTTGGCGGCGGTGTAAAAACAAAGGAAGTTAAAGCCGAACACACAGCAGCCCTGCAGCACGCAGAACAGATGGTCGCGCAAGGTCATTGGGCGCAGGCGTCGCAGGCATAGCAAAATCGTCAACATGGTGACGCTGGCAATCGCAAAGCGCCAGAAAATCGATACCGCCTCTGGTACCGGGCCCTGTTGTAAAAAGATAGCAATCCAGGTTGTTCCCCAGATAACCACCACCAGCGCATAAAGCAGTGCGTTCATAAGTCCTCACATCCCATAACGATTAGTCATCCAGTCTGACGCGAGCAGATGGCTGGCGCTTGCAGATGGTTGCGAGCGACTTGCATATTCTTGCGGTTTTTTATCAGACGTGACGCGCAGAGTGCTGGAATCCCGGCCGCACAGGCTCTAGACTGGAGCCATTGATATTTGTGGCTGATATGTTAATGACCCACACCTACGCGACGTTTGAAAGATTACAAAGTCAGAATGCCGTTCTGAGGGAAACTGTCGCGCTCAATTCCGGGATCCAACTTGCGGCCTGGTACAATAAATGCGACAACCTGACGGTGCAGAGCGACCATCACACCCTCAGCCTGTACGTCGCCGATGGGTATGAAAGCTATCAGAAAACGCCCCACGGCTGGAAAAACGGCGGCGGGCCGGATCGTTTTTGTCTGATGCCGCAGGATAGCGAATCAACGTGGGATATCCGCGGTGATTTGTCGTTTGTGCATCTTTACTGCACCGAAGAACACCTGCGTAAGGTGGGTGAACAGGTATGGGATCGCAGTCCGGCCTCGCTTAATCTCGACGAACAAATTTTTGGCGATGATGCCAAAATCACCTTACTGTATCGCCAGTTTTTGCTGAGCTATGACTGGCAGCAGGCGGCAAACCAACTGACGCTCAGCAGCGCCAGTACGCTGCTGCTGACGCATTTGCTGCAGAATTATGCCAACGTCAAATGGCGATTGCCGACGGTCACCGGAGGCCTGTCGCCGGGCGTGCTGCGTAATACGCTGGAGTATATTGATGCCCATCTCTCCACGCCGCTGACGCTGGCGGATCTAGCGGCACAGGCGAATCTGAGTGAATACCACTTTGCGCGGATGTTCCGCCAATCGGCAGGGCTGGCGCCGCATCAATACGTCATGCAGCGGCGAATGGATAAAGCGCAACAGCAGGTTCGTTACACCACGCTGCCGCTCACCGAAATCGCGCTGAACTGTGGTTTTAGCTCGGCCAGCCACTTTAGCAATCGCTTCAAGGCGGCAACCGGCAGCACACCTTCCCAGCTACGCACCGCGCTTGCGGGATAACAGCGCAAAGCTTATCCCGCCAATCACTAAGCCCCAGAATGCGGAACCAATGCCAGCCAGCGTGATACCGCTGGCGGTGACCAGAAACGTCACCAGCGCCGCATCGCGCTCGTGCTCGTTTTTCAACGACTGGAACAGGCTGCCACCGAGCGTGCCCAGCAGCGCTAATCCAGCCAGCATCTGGATCCATACGCCAGGCAGTGCCGCCATGAGTGCAGTGATAGAACCGCCGAAAATCCCCGCAATCAGATAGAACACACCCGCAGCGGCCGCTGCCTGCCAGCGCTTTTGCGGATCCTGATGCGCGTCCGGGCTTTGGCAAATCGCGGCGGTGATGGCGGCGATACAGACAGAGTAGACGCCGAAGGGGGCTAAAAGCAGGCCAAATGCGCCGCTGATAACAATCAGTGGCGATATCGGCACGCGGTAACCTGAAGCCTGAAGCGTGGCGAGACCGGGGGCGTTTTGCGACGCCATGGTTACCAGAAAGAACGGAATACCGATACTCAACAGTTGGGTGATGGCAAAATGAGGCGCAATAAACTGCGGCACGACAACGGCCATGCTCAACGCATTTGTGACAACGTCACCTTTTGCCGTCGCCACAAGAATACCCATCGCCAGTGCCGCAACGACCGCATAGCGAGGAGCCAATGCTTTAAACAACAGCCAGGCCACCAGCATGCTGCCACACAGCAGCAGATGCCCCTGTAGCGTAGCGAATGCCTGAAGGCCAAAACGCAGTAAAATACCGGCCAGCATGGCGGCGGCCAGCGAATGGGGGATCAGCTTCATCAGCCTGGCGAACCAGCCGGTTAAACCACACAGTACAATCAGCGCATTGGCAAAGATAAAAATCCCCACCGCATCATTGAGCGTCGCCCCCTGTAAACTCCCGACCAGTAGGGCCGCGCCGGGCGTGGACCAGGCGGTGAGAATTGGGACTTTGCGCCACAGCGTCAGTGCCAGCGTACTGACACCCATCGCCAGGCCCAGCGCCGTCATCCAGCCGGAAATTTGCCCCGCCGTGGCGCCAGCCGCAGCGGCGGCCTGCCAGATAATAGCGGCGGAACTGGCATAGCCCACGAGGACGGCAACGAAACCGGCGAGCAGAGTCGGAAAAGGAACGGGGGCAAATCGCATGGCGGTGTCTCTTGTGCGTTATAACATCCACTCACTGTAGCATTGTGCGCTATAGCGCACAAGTGAGGTGGTTGATTTGCTAAAATGTGCTGCGGTGAGTGGGGTATACTGGCTACGGGCCATGAAACGGAGGTGGAATGAATATTGCGCAACATCTTGCTGCAACGCTGAAAACATTGCGTCAACAGCGCGGCTGGAGCTTGTCAAAACTGGCGGACGAGACCGGCGTATCGAAGGCGATGCTAGGGCAAATTGAACGTCACGAATCCAGCCCTACCGTCGCGACGCTGTGGAAAATCGCCACCGGGCTGAATGTGCCATTTTCGGTGTTTATTACCCCGGCGGAACCCAGCGGAGAGCAGGCTTTCGACCCTCAGCAGCAGGCCATGGTGGTGACGCCAGTATTTCCCTGGGATCCTGAGCTCTGCTTTGATCACTTCTCGATTACCCTGGCACCTGGCGCGGTCAGCGAATCGACGCCGCACGAAAAAGGGGTGATTGAGCACGTGGTGGTGATCAGCGGAACGCTGGATATGTTCGTCGAAGGAGAGTGGCGGCTGCTTTGTGCCGGTGCCGGGTTACGATTTGCAGGCGATCTGGCTCACGCTTACCGCAATAGCGGCGAGCAGACTACGCACTTTCACTCTATTATCCATTACCCCAAAGAAAAAGCCGCAGGCAAGCCCGCGGCAAATCACGACAATGAACCATAACGTGGCCGTTACGAGGAAGTCCGGAATACGCGATTGACTGTATCGTAGCGTGGCGGCGGGTGGAAATGCCGATTCTGGCAATAGGTTGTTGAAAATCATCTATTCGTGGTGTGCTTTGGGGTAAATGATTTCGTCTGTTGTGGCTTCTGGCTACAATAGGCACATATTTTGTGAACCTACTGGATAATCCCGACTGTATGTACCCGCAGAACGCTCATCTTGAACTTCTTAGCCCCGCCCGCGATACGGCGATTGCCCGTGAAGCCATTCTCCATGGCGCTGACGCCGTTTATATCGGTGGTCCGGGATTTGGCGCGCGGCATAATGCCAGCAATAGCCTGCAGGATATTGCCGACCTGGTGCCGTTTGCCCATCGCTATGGCGCAAAAATCTTCATTACCCTGAATACGATTTTGCATGATGATGAGCTGGAACCGGCGCAGCAGATGATTACGCGCCTGTATGAAACCGGCGTTGATGCACTGATTGTGCAGGACATGGGGATTTTGCAGCTTGATATCCCGCCTATCGAACTGCACGCCAGCACCCAATGCGATATTCGTAGCGTAGAAAAAGCCAAATTCCTCTCCGACGTCGGTTTTAGCCAGATTGTACTGGCGCGCGAGCTGAACCTGTCGCAGATAAAAGCCATCCATGATGCCACGGATGCCACCATCGAATTTTTCATCCACGGCGCGCTGTGCGTGGCTTATTCCGGGCAGTGCAATATCTCTCATGCCCAGACCGGGCGCAGCGCTAACCGGGGGGATTGCTCACAGGCCTGCCGTTTGCCGTATACGCTCAAAGACGATCAGGGCCGCGTAGTGGCGTTTGAAAAACACCTGTTGTCGATGAAAGATAACGATCAGACCGCCAACCTCGGTGCGCTGATCGACGCCGGCGTTCGCTCTTTCAAGATTGAAGGGCGCTACAAAGACATGAGCTACGTGAAGAACATTACGGCGCACTATCGCCAAATGCTGGATTCGCTGATTGAGGCGCGCGGTGGATTTACCCGTTCTTCAGCGGGTCGAACGGAACACTTCTTCGTGCCATCGACCGATAAAACCTTCCATCGTGGCAGCACCGATTATTTCGTTAATGAACGGCAAATGAACATCGGCGCGTTCGATTCGCCGAAATTTGTCGGCCTGCCGGTCGGCGAAGTGCTGAAGGTCAATAAAGATACGTTGGAAGTTGAAGTCACTGAGCCGCTGGCAAACGGTGATGGCCTGAATGTGTTGATTAAGCGTGAAGTTGTCGGCTTCCGGGCCAATACTGTGGAAAAAATCGGTGAAAACCGCTATCGGGTAAAACCGAATGAAATGCCTGCCGATCTCTACAAAGTTCGCCCGAATCAGGTCCTCAACCGTAACCTCGATCATAACTGGCAGCAGGCGCTGTTGAAGACTTCCAGCGAACGGCGTGTCGCCGTCGATATCACGCTTTCCGGCTGGCGTGAACAATTGATTCTGACGCTGACCAGTGAAGAGGGGATTTGCGTCACTCATACCCTCGACGGTGAATTTACGGCCGCCAACAACAGCGAAAAAGCGTTGCAGCAGCTGCAGGATGGCGTGAGCAAGCTTGGGCAAACCATATACTACGCGCGTGACGTGGACGTGATGTTGCCCGAGGCGCTGTTTGTGCCCAACAGTTTGCTCAACCAGCTGCGCCGTGAAGCGGTGGAAATGCTCGACCAGGCGCGGCTGGCGGCCTATACCCGCGGGCAACGTAAAGCCGTTTCAAATCCGCCACCGGTGTATCCGGATAGCCATTTGAGCTTCCTGGCCAACGTCTACAATCATAAAGCGCGGGAATTTTATCATCGCTATGGCGTGCAGTTGATTGATGCGGCCTATGAGGCGCATGAAGAGAAAGGCGATGTGCCGGTGATGATCACCAAACATTGCCTGCGCTTTGCGTTCAATCTTTGTCCTAAGCAGGCCAAAGGCTCAATCAAGAGCTGGAAAGCGACGCCGATGCAGTTAATCAATGGCGATGAAGTGCTGACGTTGAAATTTGACTGCCGCCCCTGCGAAATGCATGTGATTGGTAAGATGAAAAACCACATTCTGAAGATGCCGCTGCCGGGCAGCGTGGTGGCATCGGTCAGCCCGGATGATTTACTGCGGACGCTGCCAAAGCGCCGGGGATAAACGGCAAGAGATAAAAAGGCCGGAAAGTGGTGACACTCCCCGGCCTTTTTCACTTAGTTATGCTGGCCGTTTGGCGGCGGCAGTTTGTTATCACCGTCATGTTTTGGCGGCTGACCTTTGCCATCGTGCTGCTGGCCTTTGTTGTCATGCGGTGGCTGGCCTTTACCATCGTGATGCTGACCTTTTTCGTCACGCGGTGGCTGGCCTTTACCGTCGTGATGCTGACCTTTTTCGTCACGCGGCGGTTGGCTTTTGCCATCGTGGTGCTGCCCCTTATTATCGTGCGGCGGTTGGCCGTTATGCTGCTGTTCAACCGGTGGCTTTTTCGCTGGCTCCTGATGGTCGGCGGCAAAGGCAGTTGAACACAGACCCATTGCCAGAATGGCGGATAGGGCAATGACTTTTTTCATGACGTACTCCATACTGTGCTTTCGCGGATGAGCTTAGTTGGCGCTCAAATCATGGAGTAATTGTGAAGGCCCGGTGGATTCGGAATACTCCGGGCGGTTTGTATAAAATACCCTCGACGTGTTAATTCAGGATTTAAATCCGGCGGCGGTCATCAGTATGCGAAACAATCCTCCCACCACCGTCAGCGCCAGCACGCTTCCTCCCCAAAGAACGAGCAACCAAAAAATCCGCGAAACCCACTGATTTTTCATCAATGATACCCCTCATCTTGCGGTACTTTGCCGCGAAACACGTAGTAGCTCCAGAAGGTGTAAACCAGGATCACCGGAATAATAAACAGCGCGCCGATTAGCATGAATTCCTGGCTTTGTTCAGGAGCGGCGGCCTGCCACAGCGTGATGGACGGTGGAATGATGGCCGGCCAGATGCTGATCCCCAGCCCGCTAAAGCCTAAAAAGACCAGCACTAGCGTCAGGATAAAGGGCTGCGCGTGGCTCGCCTCACGCCCGAGATGGCGCCAGATCAGGGCGCTGGCGGCAATCACCAGCAGAGGTACCGGCAGTAAATAATAGAGATTCGGCAGGCTAAACCAGCGTTCGGCAATCTGCGGATGAATCTGTGGCGTCCATAAGCTGATGACGGCGATAATTGCCAAAAGTGCAATCAATAGGCCACGCGCATGTTTACGCATGGTACTTTGCAGCGTGGATTCGCTTTTCATGACCAGCCAGGTGGCCCCCAGCAACGCATAGGCCACCACCAGGCCCACGCCGCAAAACAGTGTAAAGGGCGTCAGCCAACTAAACGGCCCGCCGCTGTAGCTGCGTCCGCTTACCTCGAAACCGTTAATCACCGCACCGACGACAATCCCCTGGCAGAAGGTTGCCAGAATAGAGCCGCACATAAAGGCCTTATCCCAGAATGGACGATGTGATGGGGTGGCGTTGAAACGAAATTCAAAGGCCACGCCGCGGAATATCAGCCCCACCAGCATCAGCGTCAATGGGATGGTGAGTGCGTCGATAATCACCGCGTACGCCAGAGGGAACGCGCCAAATAATCCTGCGCCACCGAGAACCAGCCAGGTTTCGTTGCCATCCCAAACGGGGGCCACGCTATTGACCATCAGATCGCGATCCTGGGGACTGCGGGTAAAGGGAAACAGGATGCCAATCCCCAGATCAAAGCCATCCATGACGATATACATCAGCGTGGCGAAGACAATAATCACAAACCAGATGATGGAGAGGTCGATGCTCATGGGCGGTCCTCCAGTTGAGAAGTCGGGGTCATCGCGGCGGATAACGGACGCGCTGGCGTACCGTGAGGTGCGATGTTGAAGGGCTGTGGCCCTTTACGAATCAGGCGAACCATATAGCTGTAACCGACGCCAAAGACCGAGGTATAGACCACGAAGAAGGCCAGCAGGCTGATACTCATATGCAGATCGCCATGGGCCGATACCGCGTCTGCCGTGCGCTGGAGGCCGTAGACCACCCAGGGTTGGCGTCCCACTTCCGTCGTCACCCAGCCGGCGAGGATGGCAATGAGTCCTGACGGCCCCATCAGCAGGGCAAACCATAGGAACGGACGCGAGGTATAAAGCGTTTGCCGTTTGCGTAACCACAGCGCAACCACTCCCAGCAGCAGCATCAGCATGCCCAGCCCGGCCATAATACGGAATGACCAGAACACAATGGTCGAGTTTGGCCGATCCTGTGGGGCGAACTCTTTCAGCGCTGGCACCTGTTTATCGAGGCTGTGGGTGAGGATCAAACTCCCCAGCGCCGGGATTTCCAGACCGTAACGGGTGCGCTCCTGCGCCATATCGGGCCAGCCGAACAGCAGCAGCGGCGTGGCTTCGCCCGGTCTGTTTTCCCAATGCCCCTCAATCGCCGCAATTTTGGCCGGTTGATGTTTTAGGGTATTGAGCCCGTGCATGTCACCGACCATGGCCTGGATCGGCGCGACGATAAGCGTCATCCACAGCGACATGGAAAACATGATCCGGATAGCCGGCGTTTGATTACCGCGCAGGAGATGCCATGCCGCCGATGCACCAACAAATAGCGCGCTGCTAAGAAAGGCGGCTATCGACATGTGGAATAAGCGATAGGGGAATGAGGGATTGAATACCACTGCAAACCAGTCGACCGGAACCACCTGACCGTTGACGATTTCATAACCCTGCGGCGTCTGCATCCAGCTGTTGGAGGCCAGGATCCAGAAGGTGGAGATAATCGTGCCCAGCGCGACCATGCAGGTGGCAAAAAAGTGCAACCCTGGGCCGACGCGGTTCCAGCCGAATAGCATCACGCCCAGAAAACCGGCTTCCAGGAAAAAGGCGGTGAGGACTTCATAGGTTAATAAGGGGCCGGTAATGCTGCCAGCAAACTGTGAGAACCCGCTCCAGTTGGTGCCGAACTGGTAGGCCATCACCAGCCCTGAAACCACGCCCATGCCAAAGTTAACGGCAAAGATCTTTGACCAGAACTGATACAGCGAACGCCATACGGGGTTGCGGGATTTCAGCCACAAGCCCTCCAGCACCGCCAGGTAGCTGGCAAGACCGATGGTGATAGCGGGAAAGATAATGTGAAATGAAACGGTAAACGCAAACTGTATTCGTGCGAGGTGAAACGCATCAAGACCGAACATGCAAACTCCGTGGAGATAAATGACTCGGTCTTGATTCTAAGCCGCACCAGTTAAGGGTTGCAGAGACAGTCGGGCGGTATTAATTCATAACAGTTACCCCTGAACCGGGCGGCACAGTTCAATCGTGAGAGGTGTTTCAACCCGACAGGCGAACTTTCCCTACAAAGACGATAGGGCCGGATGGGCCAATAAGCTTCGAGCCACCAACGGGTTCAAGGCTGACGGCCAGGGTGGTTTGGTTGTCCAGCGTGTCTCCGGCTAAGCGGAACTCATTGTGTCCCGGTTGGGTAATAAGCCCGATCGCCTGCGGCGGTTCACGGCCTTTGATAAGCCATAACTGCAGGTTTTTTTCCTGCGGAAGGGCCACGTTAAGGGCTGATACCTGCAGAGTTCGTGCCGATTTATCAACGCTGACCACAAACTGCGCATCAGATTGCGTCCCGTTGAGGATCGCGATCGGTTGCAGGGCCGGCGAGGGGGCGGGTTGTGTGACCATATTGAAAATCAGCACTGCCGCGAGGGCCGCCGCCAGCGACCAACCGAGCCATGCGGCAGGGCGTAACGGCGTTGGAGTATGGGTTTCATGATTCACTTTGCGGGCAATTCGTTGCCAAACTTCTGCTGAGGGGGCGCTCTCTGGCGTGAGGGCATCCATCCCGCTAAAGGCTTTTTGCCAGTGCAATACCTGCTTTGCAAAGGCCTCGTCGTCATTAAGACGTTTGTCGAGCTGCCGGCGAGTCGGAGTATCCAGCAGCCCAAGGACATATTCGGCGGCCAGAATGGCATCTTGTTCCTGAGTGTTCATAGGCCAATACACTCCCGAAGATGGCTTAACGCCCGTCGAATCCAGCTTTTCACCGTGCCTTCGGGCTGATTCAGTGAGCGCGCAATTTCGACTTGTGATAAACCGCGATAATAGGCCAGCGCAATACTTTGCCGCTGCTCCGCAGGGAGATGCGCCATACAGTGCTGCAGTAGTCTGGCTTCCTGATGAAAATCTTCAGCTGGCAGCGGTGCGCGCGATAATTGATCGGCTTCGTTAATATCGTCGACCGAACAGCAGCGATGTTCATGTTTGCGTAAATAATCAATCGCCCGGTGACGGGCAATGTGATTGAGCCATATTTGCGGTTCGCTGCGCTGCGCGTCGTAGTAAAGCGCCGACTGCCAGATTTGAATAAACGTATCGTGGAGGATCTCTTCGGCCAAATCCCGTCGTCGGACAATACGTAAAATAATACCGAATAGCCGAGGCGACAGCGTTTTGTAGAGCAGTTCCAGTGCCTGTTTATCACCACTGGCTATCTGGTTCATTAATCCTGCATGGATCTGCGCGGTATTTGTGGTCATTAGTGTCCCTGTTAAAGGTGCAGCCACGGGGCAGTGGCTGCACACAGTATAGGCAACAATTGGTTTATGGCATCAGCACGGTATCGATAACATCAATCACCCCATTGCTTTGATGAACGTCGTAAGTGCTGATGTTGGCAATATTACCGCGCACATCTTTCAACTGGATATTATGCGGACCGTTGGCCATCACCCACAGCGACTCCCCGTTGACGGTTTTTAATTCCGCTTTCCCGCCACCGGCGATGATTTTTTTCTCAAGGGCTTTAATATCGTACTTTCCGGCCACCACGTGATAGGTCAGTACAGCGGTGAGCTTCTGTTTATTTTCCGGTTTTAGCAGTGAATCCACCGTGCCCGCCGGCAATTTTTCAAATGCCGTGTTCGTGGGGGCGAAAACGGTAAACGGTCCAGTCCCTTCAAGAGTCGGTACCAGGCCTGCGGCTTTTACCGCGGCAACCAGAGTGGTGTGATCTTTTGAATTCACCGCATTTTGCACAATGTTTTTTGACGGATACATTGCTGCACCGCCCACCATTACGGTGCTGTTGTCCATCATAGCCGCCTGAGATACGCCGCTCATGACCAGTGCTGAAAAAAGAAGAGATGGCAGAAATTGTTTCATTTTCATTTCCTCATTCATGTTTTCACAGAAGGACTCCGTAGCCCTCATGAAGTAATACGATTGAGAAAGGAAAACGGATGCACGCGATCGACCATTATTTTTCAGCACGCAACGTGAACAGGTGAATTATATCAGTTACATAAAAATGCATATTTTTTAACGCTGATATAATATAGACGCTCAGTTTAACGTCATCGGGAACCATGATGAAAAAGTACCAGCGTCTCGCTGAACAGATGACAGAACAGATAGCCCTGGGGGTGTGGCAGCCGGGCGATAAGCTGCCGTCGCTGCGCGAGCAGGTGGTGAACAGCGGAATGAGTTTTATGACCGTCAGCCACGCCTACCAACTGCTGGAAAGCCAGGGGCGCATCGTGGCGCGTCCACAATCCGGCTATTATGTCGCACCGCGTCCGGTGGCGACGCGGCCCGTAGCTGCCCCTGCTCAGGTGATGCCGGATAACGCCGTTGACATCAACACCTACATTTTTGAAGTGCTACAGGCCAGCCGCAATGCCTCGGTGCTGCCCTTTGCTTCGGCGTTTCCCGATCCCAAACTGTTTCCTCTGCCGCAGTTAAACCGTTCGCTGGCGCAGGTCAGTAAAACCGCGACCGCCATGAGCGTGATTGAAAACCTGCCGCCGGGGAATGATGAGCTTCGTCATGCGATTGCCCGCCGTTACGCTCTGCAGGGGATGACTGTCTCGCCGGATGAAATTGTGATCACCGCAGGTGCGCTGGAAGCCTTGAATTTAAGCCTGCAGGCGGTTACTGAACCGGGTGATTGGGTCATTATCGAAAACCCCTGCTTTTATGGTGCTCTGCAGGCCCTGGAGCGTTTGCGCTTGAAAGCGCTGTCGGTGGCAACCGATGTGAAAGAGGGAATCGATCTGGATGCGTTGGTGCAAGCGTTGGAAACGTACCCGGTTAAAGCCTGCTGGCTGATGACCAACAGCCAGAATCCATTGGGCTTTACCTTATCGCCGGAGAAAAAAGCCCGGCTGATTGCCATTCTGAGCGCACACAACGTGACGCTGATTGAAGATGATGTATACAGCGAACTGTACTTTGGCCGGGAAAAGCCGCTGCCGGCGAAGGCGTGGGATAAAAGCGATATGACGCTGCACTGTAGCTCATTTTCGAAATGTCTGGTGCCGGGGTTTCGCATCGGCTGGGTGGCGGCCGGTAAACATGCGCGCCGCATTCAGCATTTGCAGTTGATGAGTACGCTGTCGACCAGTTCTCCTATGCAGCTAGCGCTGGTGGATTATCTGGCCACCAAACGCTACGACGCCCATCTGCGGCGCCTGCGCCGACAATTGGCGGAGCGCAAACAGCTTGCCTGGCAGTCGCTGCTGCGATCTCTGCCGCCGGAGGTGAATATTCATCATAACGACAGCGGCTATTTTTTGTGGCTGGAGCTCCCGGCGGGAATGGATGCGGGCCAGCTTAGCGCTAAAGCGCTGGAGCACCATATCAGCATTGCGCCGGGTAAGATGTTTTCAACGACAGATAACTGGGCGTCGTTTTTCCGCTTCAATACGGCCTGGGGCTGGGGGGAGAGGGAAGATAAAGCGGTAGAAACGCTGGGCACGCTTATTCGGCAATTAATGACGTAAATTCACTCGCCCTATTTATCCCCGTTTAATGATATTAAATGGGGATTTTTTTATTCCGGTCATAGGAAATTCGCATAGCGACCGATGGCCGGTAACTCCTTGTCTATAATCCAGATTATCTATTACCCATACCGCTTATTTGCGGAATGCGCCCTTGGTCACAACCTGTACAAATTTCTTAAGGTCGCACAGGTGGCCGGCATAGCGGCGTCTATTTTTAAACAGGGAGATATTTTTAACGGCACGGCTGCCGCTCAATTTCATTGTGACAGGAGTAAAACTTTATGAGCAAGAAATTTGCCCGCAGCAGCCTGTGCGCGCTCGTCATGACCGTGGCTACCGCCCATGCCGCAGAACCCCCAGCCTCACTGGCGAAAGGTGAAGGCCGGCTGGATATTATTGCCTGGCCGGGATACATCGAACGCGGTCAAACCGACAAGCAATATGATTGGGTCACGCAGTTCGAAAAAGAGTCTGGCTGCCAGATGAATGTGAAAACGGCCGCCACCTCGGATGAAATGGTCAGTCTGATGGCAAAAGGTGGATACGATTTGGTGACCGCCTCCGGCGATGCGTCGCTGCGCCTGATTATGGGCAAACGCGTGGTGCCAATTAACACTGCGCTGATTGAAAACTGGAAAACGCTCGATCCGCGGCTGGCGAAAGGCGCGTGGTTTAACGTCGATGGCAAAGTCTACGGCACGCCCTACCAGTGGGGGCCAAATCTGCTGATGTATAACACCAAAACCTTCCCAACGCCGCCGGACTCCTGGAGCGTGGTTTTCGTTAAGCAAAATCTCCCGGATGGTAAAACCAACCAGGGCCGCGTTCAGGCCTATGACGGCCCAATTTACATTGCCGATGCTGCGCTGTTCGTTAAAGCGACCCAACCGCAGTTGGGGATTAGCGACCCGTATCAGCTCACTGAAGAGCAGTATCAGGCGGTGCTGAAAGTGCTGCGTGACCAGCACGGATTGATTCACCGCTACTGGCATGACACCACCGTGCAGATGAGTGACTTCAAAAACGAAGGCGTCGTGGCCTCCAGCGCCTGGCCATATCAGGCCAACGGTTTGAAGGGTGAAGGGCAGCCGATTGCGACCGTTTTCCCGAAAGAGGGTGTGACCGGTTGGGCGGATACCACCATGCTGCACGCCGAAGCAAAGCATCCGGTATGCGCCTATAAGTGGATGAACTGGTCGCTGACGCCGAAGGTTCAGGGTGACGTCGCTGCCTGGTTTGGTTCGCTGCCGGTGGTTGCTCAAGGTTGTAAAGCCAGCGCACTGCTGGGTGATAAAGGCTGCGAAACCAACGGCTACAGCTTCTTTGACAAAATTGCCTTCTGGAAAACGCCGATTGCCGAAGGTGGAAAATATGTTCCGTATAGCCGCTGGACGCAGGACTACATCGCCATTATGGGCGGCCGTTAATCATCCAGGAGTCCATCATGACGTATGCAGTAGAGTTTCATGACGTCTCGCGACTTTATGGTGACGTGCGGGCGGTGGATGGCGTCAGTATCGCCATCCACGATGGTGAGTTTTTCTCTATGCTGGGGCCGTCAGGCTCCGGCAAAACCACCTGTTTACGGCTGATCGCCGGATTCGAACAGCTTTCCGGCGGTGCAATTTCTATCTTTGGTCAACACGCCAGTGAACTGCCGCCGTGGGAACGCGACGTGAATACCGTCTTCCAGGACTACGCGCTGTTTCCGCACATGTCGGTGCTGGATAACGTCGCTTATGGGCTGATGGTCAAAGGCGTGGCGAAGAAAGAGCGCCAGAACAAAGCCGCGCAGGCGCTGGAAAAAGTGGCGCTGGGGTTTGTCGGGGGGCGCAAGCCGTCGCAGCTTTCTGGCGGTCAGCGCCAGCGGGTAGCGATAGCGCGAGCGTTGGTTAATGAACCGCGCGTGCTACTGCTTGATGAACCGCTGGGCGCGCTGGATCTCAAGCTGCGCGAGCAGATGCAGCTTGAGCTGAAAAAGCTGCAACAGGAGCTGGGGATCACCTTTATCTTCGTCACCCACGACCAGAGCGAGGCGCTGTCGATGTCCGATCGGGTGGCGGTGTTCAACAACGGGCGTATCGAGCAGGTGGATACGCCGCGAGCGCTCTATTTGCGACCGCGAACGCCGTTTGTCGCCAGCTTCGTCGGGACTTCTAACGTTTTTGACCCGCAAATGGCGAAAGCCCTGTGCGGAATGGATGGCAACTGGGCGCTGCGCCCGGAACATATTCGACTCAATGAGCAGGGCGAAGTTCAGGCCCGCGGGCAGGTACAGGCGGTACAGTATCAGGGGGCGGCGACCCGCTATGAGCTGCTGCTGGAGGGCGGCGGCAAGCTGCTGGTCAGTCAGGCCAACTTCTCCGCTGGGCTCAACGCTGATGGCCCTTCGGTCGGCCATGCGGTGCTGGTGTCGTGGGCGCGGGATGCGATGGTCGCGCTGGACGGAGGGAGGTGAATGGACATGAGCATGACGCCGGTTCCTCCTTCCCGTGGACTAAAACGCCTGTCGAGCCTGTTCTGGCGGCGGCCAACGCTGGGGCTATTCCTTTTGCTACTGGCTCCGCTAATGTGGTTCGGCATCGTGTATTTCGGTTCACTGCTGACGCTGCTATGGCAGGGTTTTTACACCTTCGATGACTTCACCATGTCGGTGACGCCAACGCTCACGCTGGCAAACCTGTACGCGCTGTTCAATCCGGCTAACTACGACATTATTGTGCGCACGCTGGTGATGGCGCTCGCCGTCACTCTCGCCAGCGCGCTGCTGGCCTTTCCTATGGCGTGGTATATGGCGCGCTACACCCGCGGTAAGCAAAAGGCCTTTTTCTACGTGGCGGTAATGCTGCCGATGTGGGCCAGCTATATCGTTAAAGCCTATGCCTGGACGCTGCTGCTGGCGAAAGACGGTGTGGCGCAGTGGTTTCTTAACCATCTGGGTCTGGGGCCAGTGCTGAGCGCGATTCTTGCGGTGCCGGGCGTCGGTGGCAATACGCTGTCCACATCTGGTCTGGGGCGGTTTCTGGTGTTCGTCTACATCTGGTTGCCGTTCATGATCCTGCCGGTGCAGGCCGCGCTGGAGCGCATTCCCGCTTCGCTGTTACAGGCTTCGGCAGATCTGGGCGCACTACCGCGTCAGACTTTCCGCCATGTGGTGATCCCGATGGCGATTCCCGGCATTGCCGCGGGTTCTATCTTCACCTTCTCGCTGACGCTGGGCGATTTTATTGTTCCGCAGTTGGTGGGGCCACCGGGTTACTTTATTGGCAACATGGTGTATTCCCAACAGGGGGCGATTGGCAACATGCCGATGGCGGCGGCGTTTACGCTGGTACCGATTGTTCTTATTGCCCTTTATCTGGCGTTTGTGAAGCGCCTGGGAGCGTTCGATGCACTCTGAACGGGCACCGCTATTTCTGCGTATTGCCGCCTGGGGCGGCGTCATTTTTCTGCATTTTCCGCTCGCGATTATTGCTATCTACGCGTTTAACACCGAAGACGCGGCGTTTAGTTTTCCCCCTCAGGGGCTGACGCTGCGCTGGTTTAGCGAGGCAGCAGGGCGTGGGGATATTTTTGATGCGGTGACACTGTCACTTAAAATCGCTGCCTTCTCCACCGCGATTGCCTTAATACTTGGCACGCTTGCTGCAGCAGCGCTTTGGCGACGGGATTTCTTCGGCAAAAGCGCGGTGTCGCTGCTGCTGCTGTTACCTATCGCACTGCCGGGTATTGTCACCGGTCTGGCGCTGTTGACGGCATTTAAAACCGTCAATCTGGAGCCAGGGTTACTCACCATCGTGATTGGTCACGCGACGTTTTGCGTCGTGGTGGTGTTTAACAACGTGATAGCCCGCTTTAGGCGTACCTCGTGGAGTCTTGTTGAGGCTTCGATGGATTTGGGTGCCAATGGCTGGCAAACCTTCCGTCACGTGGTGCTGCCGAATCTGAGTTCAGCGCTGTTAGCCGGGGGAATGCTGGCGTTTGCGCTATCGTTTGATGAAATTATCGTCACCACCTTCACCGCGGGGCACGAGCGCACGCTGCCGCTGTGGTTGCTCAATCAGTTAGGACGGCCGCGTGACGTACCGGTCACCAACGTTGTGGCGCTGTTGGTGATGATACTGACGATGATACCGATTTTAGGGGCGTGGTGGCTGACTCGCGAAGACGAAGGCGCCACCGGCGGAAGTACGACGTTTAAATAGAACAGGATCATGCTATGCAACATAATTTACTGATTAATGGTGAACTGGTGGCGGGTGAAGGTGAAACCCAACCGGTCTATAACCCGGCGACCGGGGAGATCCTGCTGCATATCGCTGAAGCCTCGGCCGCCCAGGTGGATGCAGCGGTAATGGCGGCTGACCGTGCATTTGAACAGTGGGGGCAAACCACGCCAAAACAGCGTGCGGAATGCCTGCTGAAACTGGCCGATACGATCGAAGAACACGCCGAAACTTTTGCAAAACTGGAGTCGCTTAACTGCGGCAAACCGCTGCATTGCGTCATGAATGATGAAATCCCGGCGGTTGTCGATGTGTTTCGTTTTTTTGCCGGCGCAGCGCGCTGCCTGAACGGACTGGCGGCGGGGGAATATCTGGAAGGACATACCTCAATGATTCGCCGCGATCCGGTTGGCGTGGTGGCCTCTATCGCGCCGTGGAATTATCCGCTGATGATGGCAGCGTGGAAGCTGGCGCCCGCGCTGGCGGCGGGTAACTGTGTGGTGATTAAACCGTCGGAAATCACCCCGCTGACGGCATTGAAGCTCGCCGAGCTGGCAAAAGATATCTTCCCGGCTGGCGTTCTCAACGTGCTGTTTGGCCGGGGTAAAACCGTTGGCGATCCGCTAACCGGACACGCCTGCGTGCGGATGGTGTCATTAACCGGTTCTATTGCTACCGGCGAACACATTATTGCCCACACCGCGCCGTCGATTAAACGCACCCATATGGAGCTAGGCGGTAAAGCGCCGGTGATTGTGTTTGATGATGCGGATATTGATGCGGTAGTTGAAGGGGTCAGAACCTTCGGTTTTTATAACGCGGGCCAGGATTGTACTGCTGCCTGCCGGATCTATGCGCAAAAGGGCGTGTATGAAACGCTGGTGGAGAAGCTGGGCGCGGCGGTTGCCAGCATCCAGTTGGGTTCACCAGACGATCCCGCCACTGAACTGGGACCGCTGAGTTCGCAAGCGCACCTGATGCGGGTCAGTGAAGCGGTGACGCGTGCCAAAATGCTGCCGCATATCAACGTGGTGACCGGTGGCGAAAAGGCTGCCGGCAAGGGCTATTACTTCCAACCGACCCTGCTGGCAGGTGCACGGCAGGAGGATGATATCGTCCAGCGTGAAGTCTTTGGTCCAGTCGTCAGCGTTACCGAGTTTGCAGACGAAGCCGAAGTGCTGGCGTGGGCGAATGACTCGCAGTATGGCCTGGCCTCATCGGTATGGACACAGGATGTGGGACGTGCACACCGCCTGAGCGCCCGGTTGCAATACGGCTGCACGTGGGTTAATACCCATTTTATGCTGGTGAGCGAAATGCCGCACGGCGGTCAGAAGCTGTCAGGCTACGGCAAAGATATGTCGCTGTATGGTCTTGAGGATTACACCGTGGTTCGGCATGTGATGATAAAGCACTAATTACTCCTTTCGCGGTAGGCGTTCAGCCTGCCGCGCGTCTGGACATTTTTGACATGCCAGGGACAACGTGCGAGGATCCGCGCCGTTGAAAAACTGAGCATAGTTAGCGTGATGAATAAAAGTCTGGTTGGTATCGCCGTGGCCATCGCCGCAGCAATGAGTTTTGGTATTTGGTTTTCTGCAGGGCGCATTGCGGCTTGTGATGGTAATAACCGCGCGACGGCGGCCTGTTTAGGCGAGGCCTGGGACGCGGAAAAGGTGAATTTAATTCCGCAGTACGATCCGAATCGCTACGTCAGCGATCCGACCGCTGACAGTATTTTCTCTCCTTCCCAGTTAAAACGCTAAGTAAAGCCTGAATCACAGAATTAACATCCGTACAGGCATAGGATAATCCTGTATTGATTTCGGTATGCAGCTCATTCATCTGGAAATGCGTGGCTGCGTGCTGGATACGTTCAGGCGAAAAGTGGCGAAAAACTTGATGTGCGTCAAAAAACGTAGCATATTGCGCCGCTTTAACAATCAATGATAAGGATTCAATTGGTGACGCTGTACCAACATATGCTCATCTTTTATGCGGTGATGAGCGTAATCTGCGCCTTTATTACCTGGTTTCTGACGAAAGAAAGCGCCACCATTCGGCTTATTGCCGCGCTGTTGATCGGCGCAACCTGGCCGTTTAGCTTCCCGGTTGCGCTCCTGCTGTCGCTGTTCTGAAAGCTATTTGCTCAGATCGCTAAGCAAAACGGCAATGCTTTTCCCGCCTTCCGTCTGCTCGAGGGCTATTTTGACGATGATCGTCAGCGGCACCGACAGCAGCATCCCGACTGGCCCGAGCAGCCACCCCCAGAAAATCAACGACAGAAACACCACTAAAGTCGACAGCCCCAGGCCGCGCCCCATGATGCGAGGTTCGAGAATGTTGCCGAATACCAGGTTAATGACCAGGTACCCCGCAAGTACGATAAGCGCATCGTAAAAGCCGCTAAATACCAAAACCTGAAGGATAGGGGGAATTGCCGCCAGCACCGAACCAATGTTCGGAATATAGTTAAGGGCAAAGGCTAACAGGCCCCAGATAAAGGCAAAACGCACGTCCAGCAGCTCCAGCATTCCCCACGCCACCAGACCGGTGACAAGACTGATTGCCGTCTTTAACACCAGATAATGTGACACGCTGTCCAGTGCGCGCTGAATCGCCGCCATCCCTTCAATCGGGCGGCTCATCACCTGCTCAAACTTCGCCGGCAGCTGCGGGACCTCCAGCAGCATAAACACCACGGTGAGTAGCAGAAGAAAGATGGATGACATCGCGTTAGAGAGCTGCGTCAATAGCCGGGAGACCAGCGTCATGGCGGCATTAGGATCGATATATTTAATCAACTCATCGGGGCTAACGCCAATACCAAAGCGCTGCATCCAGGGCTGGAGATTATAAAGCGGAACCGCCAGCGAGGACCGATACTGCGGCAAAGTTCGCGTAAGCTCGTTGAGTGAGGTTCCCAGCGAGGCGAGCAGCAGCACGGCGGCCATAATGATAACCGCAATCAGGCACGAAATCGCCAGCACCCGCGGTATGCGCCAGCGCACCATCAGTTGGACGACGGGGTTAAGTACTACGGCAATAAACAGCGCCAGTATAAAGGGGACAATGATGTCCGCGGCGAAGCGAATGCCGGTCAGAATGATCACCAGCATGCCCAGCATGATGACAATCTTTAATCCATTAAGCGTAATGATCGGCCTGGACATGGCGGGTTAACTCCAGCTAAAAACTATAAAGAAGATGATAATTGCGAATTGCCTGATAATAAATGCATTTACATCAAACAACATCAGTAAAGATTTGAAAACATTTTGAGATACTTCGACAACTGTGATAGAAATTAGCTGTGTTTAACTACTGAGGACAATTTTACTCCGCAATGATGAGAAGCAATACCGCGGATAATTGTAATTTTATGGACAATATGTTCAGGACGTACATTTCTACCAAACCTTCTGTTTTACCTTCCTATTCTGCCTTCTGTGGTGAGCAGCACTGGCGCAACGCGCTGTAGTCTTCTTCTTCATTTGAGCTAAATTTTAATCATTTTTTTTCAGTTTGCGTTTCTCGCAAGCTGCGACGGATTATATTCTCATGCAGGAGAAGCACCATGTTTTATTGGATTTTATTAGCCCTCGCTATCGTTGCTGAAATTACGGGTACGCTGTCTATGAAATGGGCAAGCGTCAGTGATGGAAACACCGGCTTTATTTTAATGCTCGTGATGATCGCGCTTTCATATATTTTTCTTTCGTTTGCAGTCAAAAAAATTGCCCTCGGCGTGGCCTATGCGCTGTGGGAAGGAATCGGTATTTTACTGATCACCTTATTTAGCGTGATGCTGTTTGACGAAAGCCTGACGGTAATGAAAGCGGCGGGCCTGGCGACACTGGTTGCCGGTATCGTGTTGATCAAATCGGGTACGCGTAAATCTCCGCGTAAAACGCTGGATAAAGAGGTGAACCATGCAGCAGTTTGAGTGGGTTCACGGCGCGTGGCTGGCAGGTTCCATTGTTCTGGAAATTGTCGCTAATATTTTCCTGAAGTTCTCTGATGGCTTCCGCAACAAACTGTACGGCATTCTGTCGCTGGTCGCCGTACTGGCGGCGTTTAGCGCGCTGTCACAGGCGGTAAAAGGAATCGATCTCTCGGTGGCTTACGCCATCTGGGGTGGATTTGGGGTTGCCGCAACGCTTGCGGCAGGGTGGATCCTCTTCGGTCAGCGCTTGAATAATAAGGGCTGGGTCGGTTTGGGCCTCCTTCTGGTCGGAATGGTACTGATCAAACTTGCCTGATGTGATCGCTGCCCGAGAAATCGGGCAGCGAAATCGCCCGTCTGTATTACGCTTGTAACAAAGGGGTGTTTGCACGTATGCGAGGGTGATACATGTTAAATCCGTCACGCTGGCGTAATATTGCCACGGCCAGAACGCTATTTGTGATGATCTTTTTGGCCGGCATTGGCCTGATATTTTCTATTATCTCGTTACTTTATCTCTCGCAGCAGCTGATTAGCACAAAAACTAACGATATTGACGCTCGCCGGTCCGCGCTTTCCGTTGACGGCGCGATTCAGACATCAATCAATCGTGTTATGTCGCTGGTTATCGATAATGCCATCTGGGACGACGCGGTCCGTAAAGTTTATCCCCCGACGCTGGATACGACCTGGCTTTATAATACCTGGGGTGCGGGTTACAAAATCAACAATCTCTATGACGGTACTTTTGTACTCGACGAAAACTATCGTGTGCTGTGGGGCTCGTTTCATTCCAAACCCTTTGATGAAAAAAATCTCAGCTTTTTCGGCGAAGGGTTACAGTCGCTTATTAGCAAAAACAGGCAGCCGCTGAGCGAAGGGAAAAACATGTTCGCCGGTATTACGCGCACCCGGGAAGGGATCGCTTTTATCGGAATCGGGTTGATTCGGCCGATGACCGGTCGGCTGGAGGTCTATGACGCAACCCGCCGCTATCTGGTGATTACCCGCCACGTCAATCCGACGCTGCTACGCAACCTCGGCAATACCTTTCAAATTGAAAATCTGACCCTCGCCGATGCGCCGCAAAACCAGTACAACATTCCGATTCGCACCGCCGGGGAACAGGTTGTGGGTTGGCTCAACTGGCAACTGCGACAGCCGGGGGCTGAAGCGGCCAATGCCGCCTCACCGCAAATCCGCGAAATTGTGTTGCTGGCCGCTGGGTTGATTCTGCTCTTTATTGTCCTTAGCAGCCTTGGGCTTTGGAAACTGGCCCGGGGTGAGCGGCAGGCGCGCGAAATTGCGCTGACCGACTGGCTCAGCCATTTGCCCAACCGACGGGCGCTGATCGAGCAGCTTGAACGCATCAGCTTACGCGGTGATAAAGACCCGAAAACGGTGGTGTTTATCGATCTGGATGGGTTTAAAGATGTGAACGATATCTACGGCCATGACGTCGGCGATATTTTGATTATCCGTATTGCCGATATGCTGCAAACGCTGGTGCCGCCTGGCGGAATGCTGGCGCGCATGGGCGGTGATGAATTCGCGATGACGGTGGCCAACGTTCGGAAGCCCTGGCGACTGATTTTGCCATACGGGTGCTGGATTACCTTAATACTCCAATCCGTATTGGCGAACGGACGCTGCATATCAGCGCCAGTATTGGCATCGCCAGCGGTACGTTACAGGGCAGTTCCAGCTCCGAACTGTTCCGCCAGGCCGATATCGCGATGTACCATTCTAAAATCACCGGTAAAGGGCGTATTACCCACTATGACGCGGAGCTCAATAGCGTTCGCGAATACCAGCTGTCGATTGAAAATGATATTCGCCATGGTCTCGAACATGACGAATTTGAGGTGTGGTACCAACCGATTGTCTGTGCGCGATCTCAGGCGATGGTTGGCGTGGAGGCGCTGGTACGCTGGCCACGCCGGGCGAAGGGCGAACTGATGCCGGATGCCTTCATCTCGATTGCCGAGACCAGTGGGCTCATCTATTCGCTGGGGCAGTTCGTGCTGGCCCGCGCCTGCCGCGACCTGCTGGCGCACAATGATTTGAAGCTGTCGGTCAATATCTCCCCGGCCCAGTTTCGCGACCCGGAATTTGAAGAAAAAGTCTCTAGCGTGTTGAAGTCGTCGGGTTTCCCGCCGGCGCGCCTGCAGCTGGAGGTGACCGAAACGTATGTGCTGGAAAAACCGGAACGCGCGCGTGCGGCGATCTCAGCGCTGAAAGCGCTGGGCACAGCCGTGGCGCTGGATGATTTTGGCACCGGGTATTCCAGCATTGGCTATTTGCGTCGCTTTAACTTTGACACCATAAAAATAGACAAATCGTTGGCAGGACTGGTCGATAATGACGACCAGGCGGCAGCGCTGGTGGGGGGGACGATTCGTATTGCCAGCGCGCTGGGGATGACGGTGATTGCCGAAGGCGTGGAAACCGAGAAACAGATGAAGCTGTTGCGTCTTGCGGGCTGCGATCAGCTGCAGGGCTTTTACTTTAGCGAGCCGATGCCGCTGTCATCGCTGCTGGCATTGCGACACCAGCAGCGCTTAAGTTAGTTGCCTGCGGCCAACGCCTCGAGCTTATCGCGAAAACCGGTGACTGAAATCGCGCGATTATCCGCGCGCCAGCGGTCTTTTGCGGCCGGCGCCGAACTTTGTACCGCAATCACCTGCCAGCCCGCATCGGTTTTTAACAGCAGCGGAGAACCGCTATCGCCCGGTAGAGTATCGCACTGGTGCGATAGCACCGACGTTTGTGCCCAACCGGTCACCGTACAATCCTGGTGGCTATAGAGAGATTCAAGGTGGTCGACCGGATAGCCCGATTGCGTCACCTTCCGATCCACCGCCTTGAGCGCGGCGGTTAGTTCAGCCTTGTCGCCGGTAAACAGTGGGATGGGCGTGATACCGGACGGCGGATAACGCAGCACGATCAGGCCAAAATCCCAGGGAGCCGCGGAGGCGGGGACAATCCAGCCATCACCATCAGCCTTCAGCCGTTTACCCAAAGAGGGATCAACGCGTCCCTCAATACCGTGAATTTCATAGCGCCAGCTGCCTTTTTGCGAAATGAATCGCAGCGCGACGGCTTTGTCCAGCTTACCGCGCGGGGGTTCCAGCAGGCAGTGCCCGGCGGTGAGCGCCAGGTTGGGGGAAATTAAGGTGGCGGTACACAGGTTGCCGCTCGCGGTTTCCAACTGCCCGATAGCATCCCACGGTGGCTGCGCGGGATTGGTCACCAGAACGCGGTCGTCCTGGCCAAAAAACAGGGTTTTAATATCTTTTGCGCTGATGTCACTATCGCCGTCATCGGCATGTGAAATTAAAGGCAGTACTGCTAACGATCCCAGTAAACAACACACCAAGGCTGTACGCATATCACTCTCTGATGGGGCAATTATGATTATTAAAGAAATACCCAATGAGACTACTATAGACGGGAGAAATGAAAAGTGGGAGAAAAATCAGCGAACTACACTCAGTAAAAGAAAAACTGGGTCGCAATAAGAGCGCAGACGATGAGTAAAGCCAGGATGAGCTCGAAACGATAGCGCCGCAACATGATTGCTCTCCGGGAAAAAATCGGCGCTATAAAAGCGCCGATGTATTATCAAGAATTAACTTCCGCTTGAATTACGCAGCTGGTTGAGCAGCTGGTTTTGCAGCTTCGTGTTTCACTGCTTTTTTGTGTTTCTTAGCAGCCTGAGCTTTCTGAGCTACAGCTGGTTTAGCAGCCGCTTTTTTGTGTTTTTTAGCAGCCTGAGCTTTCTGCTCTACAGCTGGTTTAGTCGCTGCTTTTTTGTGTTTTTTAGCAGCCTGAGCTTTCTGCTCTACAGCCGGTTTAGCGGCGGCTTTTTTGTGTTTTTTAGCAGCCTGAGCTTTCTGAGCTGGAGCGGCTTTCTTGTGTTTTTTGTGATGAGTGGTTTTCGCTGGTGCCGCGTGGGTAGCGGTCGCAGCGGCAGCCGGAGCCGGAGTGGCAACAGCGTCAGCAGCGAATGCAGCGGAAGACAGACCCATAGCAGCGGCAACAACCAGAGCTAATACTTTTTTCATTCTCATACCCTCGAATTGGTTTTTTCATTCAACCCCACTGCGGGGCCGTTGAAAGAACTATACCTACGAGCGTCGCAGCCTTCCGTGAGTGATTGGTTTCGGCGTGTAACGTAATGTACGAGATTTGTCGACTCTGTGTACGGGGCAATTTTCATTACCCCGTATACAGTTAGCTGCGGCAGGTGGTCGGGTTGGCTCGCTGAGACAGGAAGACGCGCAGGAGAAGGGCGAAGGCCATCGCTACCACGACGGCGGCAATCAGATAAATGCTTTCCAGCCCATAGTAGCCAGCAATCCAGCCTGCCACCGGGCCGGTGATCCCCAGCGCTAAATCCAGGAACGCGGAGTAAGTCCCCAGCGCGGTTCCCTGGTTTTGCTCTTCCACCTGTTTAACCGCCTCAACGCCCAGCGCGGGGAAGACCAGCGAGAAGCCGGAACCGGTGAGAAATGCGCCAATGCCTGCTATCCATGCGTTGGGAGCCTGCCAGATTATCAATAAGCCTAAACACTCCACCACGAAACAGATGAGCGAAACGCGAATACCGCCAAAGCGGATGATGGTATTGCCTAGCACCAAACGAATGCAGATAAAACCGATGCTAAAGAGCGACAGCGTGAATGCCGCGCCTTGCCAGCCATGAGTGGTAAAGTACAGGGTAATGAAGGTGGCGATGACGCCAAAGCCGACGGTGCCCAGGCCTAATCCAAGGCCGTATGGCCAGATCTTGCGGGCGACAACGTGGAAAGGCGCGCGGACGCCGGCGCTTACGCTGACATCGTCACGGGTGCGGGCAAACAGTAGGCCTATCAGCGCAATGATGACGATAAGCGAGGCGAACCCGGCGATACCAAACCAACCGTTTAGCAGCACGCCTAGCGGCGCACCGGCGGCCATAGCCACGTAGGTCGCCACGCCGTTCCACGAGATGACCCGCGAAGTGTGGATAGCGCCCACGGTTTTAATGCCCCACAGCGTCGAGCCGGTGGAGGTAAAGCTTTCACCGACGCCAAGAAACACGCGACCTATCAGCAGTAATCCCACCGCGGCGAGTGGGCTGGCAAATGCGGCGGCAGCAGCGAGGGTGAACAAGCCGCTCATCATGCAGCAGATGATCCCAAGGCATACCACCTTTTTGGGCCCCCAGATATCGGTATAGCGTCCTGCATGGGGACGGCTGACGAGGGTGGAAATATATTGCAGGCTGATAACCGCACCGGCGA
Source organism: Kluyvera cryocrescens NBRC 102467 (assembly GCF_001571285.1). Lineage (GTDB taxonomy): Bacteria > Pseudomonadota > Gammaproteobacteria > Enterobacterales > Enterobacteriaceae > Kluyvera > Kluyvera cryocrescens. Next base: position 104,314 of record NZ_BCTM01000020.1, read on the forward strand.
CCAGCGTACTGTAACCGAGATCGTAATGAATGAACCCCGGCAGTACCGCCAGAGGAAGCCCGATGGAGAGATAGCAAATACAGGTGAAAACGACGATCGAAATAATACGTAGATTGAGCTGCGTGTTGCTGGTGTTGGGAGTCATAACGCGACTTTGATCAGACCAAATGGGGCTTCATTATAGAAAGTGTCAGCTAGTATGGCGAGGCGATAAGGCATTTTATGGCAATAACATAAGTACAAAATATAAGGGGCGGAGACTTATTCACCGCCCCTAATGATTAGCGTAAGCGTCTGTGCAGCAGAAATCCGGTCAACAGAGCACCAATGAGTAGAAGGGCGATGAACCCGCCGACGCCGTTCCAGCCGTACTGATGCCAGAATACGCCGCCCAGCGTCCCGGCAATGCTGGAACCCAGATAATAGCTAAACAGGTAGAGCGATGACGCCTGGCCTCTGGCGCGACGCGCGCGCGGGCCAATCCAGCTACTGGCGACGGAGTGTGCGGCAAAGAAACCGGCGGAGAACAGCAGCATGCCGGGGAAAATCACCCATAGCGGCGAAAACAGCGTCAACAGCAGGCCCACCAGCATGACACCGGTGAAGAAGATCATCACGGGGCCGCGACCGTAACGCGTCGTCATCACCCCGGCTTTCGGAGAGCTCCATGTTCCGGTCAGATAGGCAACGGACAGCAGGCCAACTACCGCCTGATTCAGCGACCACGGTGACAGCATCAAACGGTAGCCAATGTAGTTAAACAGCGTGACAAAGGCGCCCATTAACAGAAAACCTTCTACAAAGAGCAGTGGAAGACCGCGATCGCGCCAGTGCAGGCGGAAGTTAATCAGTAGCGATTTAGGTTTCAGCGAACTTGGACGGAAGTGGCGGGATTCCGGCAAAATCCGCCAGAACATGATTGCCGCCCCGAGCGCAAAAGCGCTGATGACCGCCAGCGCCACGCGCCAGCCGAAGAAATCGGTAAATACCCCGGTGAGCAGACGTCCGCTCATCCCGCCAATGGAGTTCCCGCTGATGTACAGCCCCATGGAAAATGCCACAAAGCTGGGATGAATTTCCTCGCTGAGATAGGTCATGCCAACGGCGGCTACGCCGCTGAGCGAGAGACCAATCAACGCGCGCATGATTAAAATCCCGTGCCAACTGGTCATCATTGTTGACAACAGCGAGCAGCACGACGCCAGCACTAAGGCGGTGACCATCACCTGTTTACGGCCAATCGCATCGGACAGTGGGCCCGTAAACAGCAAACCTACCGCGAGCATGGCGGTGGAAACCGACAGCGAAATACTGCTTTGCGCGGGGGATACGCCAAATTCATGCGATAGCACCGGCAGAATCGGCTGTACGCAGTACAGCAGGGCGAAGGTCGCAAGCCCGGCGGAAAAGAGCGCCAGCGTGACGCGGATAAACGGCGGCGTACCGCGACGAATAAAGGTATTGGAGACTGAAGGGCTATCATCGCGGACATCAATAACGGGAGTATGGTCTGCGGTCGTTGTGCGGCTCACGGGAAAATCCTTGCTTAAAAACGAGATGTAATAACGACATAGGTCACATAATTAGAGTAGGAAAATGTAAATATTCTGTCTAATATATTAATAATCTCAATTAAGACGTTTAAAATATGAATATTGAGCTTCGCCATCTTCGCTATTTCGTGGCCGTCGCCGAGGAGCTGCATTTTGGACGCGCCGCCGCGCGCCTGAATATCTCGCAGCCCCCGCTGAGTCAGCAGATTCAAATCCTCGAACAGCAGGTGGGCGCTCGTCTGTTTGCCCGTACTAATCGCAGCGTGAGCCTAACGGAAGCAGGGCGGCAGTTTCTGGCCGACAGTCGGCAAATTCTGCTCCAGGTCAATGAGGCCGCGGCGCGGGCAAGCCGGCTGCATCATGGTGAGACCGGCGAACTGCATATCGGCTTTACCTCTTCGGCGCCGTTTATTAAGGCCGTTTCCGACACGCTGTCGACGTTTCGTCAACGTTATCCCGATGTGCATATCCAAACGCGAGAAACCAACACCCGCGAGCAAATTTCACCGCTCACCGAGGGAGGACTCGAACTGGGGCTGATGCGCAATACGCAGTTGCCCGACACCCTCGATTGGCAGGTGATTTTGCGCGAACCGCTACTGGCAATGATTCATCGCGATCATCCGTTGGCCAGCCAGGCGTCGGTGAGCCTGGTCGAACTGGGCAAAGAGCCGTTTGTCTTTTTTGATCCCCACGTTGGAACCGGGCTATATGACGATATTTTGGGGTTGATGAGACGTTACGGTGTCACGCCTACGATTACCCAGGAGGTGGGTGAAGCGATGACCATCATTGGCCTTGTGGCATCGGGGTTAGGCGTGTCGATTTTGCCGGCTTCATTTCGCCGCGTGCAGCTGCAGGAAATGCGCTGGGTTCCGATTGCGCAAGAGGATGCGGTCTCGGAAATGTGGCTGGTTTGGTCAAAGCATCATGAGCTCAGCCAGGCGGCGGAGCGTTTTAAACAGCATCTGTTAACTGCGGCAAAGGTGAGCGTTTCTACGCCAAAAGTGTGAAAAAATGTGCAGTAAATCACAAGGCTAAGTAAAAATTTGACGCAGGCCATTGAAGTACTTCACCATAGCCCAAAGTTTATTTCGAAGCGCGAAAATAAGGGAGTTTTACGGTGGTAGCGGACAGTCAGCCAGGCCATATCGATCAAATCAAGCAGACCAACGCAGGGGCAGTTTATCGCCTCATTGATCAGCTCGGCCCGGTGTCCCGTATTGACCTCTCCCGACTCGCGCAACTGGCTCCGGCCAGTATCACCAAAATCGTTCGCGAACTGCTGGAAGCTCATCTCGTTCAGGAGACGGAAATTCAGGAAGTCGGCAGCCGAGGGCGACCCGCTGTCGGTCTGAAGGTTGAAACCGAAGCCTGGCATTATCTTTCCGTCCGTATTGGTCGCGGTGATATTCACCTTTCCCTCCGTGATTTAAGCAGTAAGCTGGTGGTGGAGGAGCTGCTTGAGCTCGCGCTTGAGCACGAAGAGCCTTTCTTAAGCCGCGTACTGGCGCATATCGACCAGTTCTTTATTCGTCACCAGGCGCTGCTTGAGCGCTTAACGGCAATCGCCATTACGCTGCCAGGTATTATTGATACCGAAAATGGCATCATTCACCGCATGCCGTTCTATGACGTCACCGATGTGCCGCTGGGCGCAACCCTCGAGGCGCATACCGGCGTGCCGGTCTATATCCAGCATGACATCAGCGCCTGGACGATGGCCGAGGCGCTGTTTGGCGCGTCGCGCGGGGCGAGGGATGTCATTCAGGTGGTGATTGACCATAACGTTGGGGCCGGCGTGATTACCGATGGCCGCCTGCTGCATGCCGGCAGCAGTAGTCTGGTCGAAATTGGCCATACTCAGGTCGATCCCTACGGTAAGCGCTGCTATTGCGGTAACCATGGGTGTCTGGAGACCATCGCCAGCGTGCAGAGCGTGCTTGAGCTCACACAAGTGCGGATGCAGCAATCGATGAGCTCAATGCTGCATCAAAAGCCGCTGACTATTGATTGGCTTTGCCAGGCGGCGCTACAGGGTGACCTACTGGCAAAGGACATTATCGGCAGTATTGGCACTAACGTTGGGCGCATTCTGGCCATCATGGTCAACCTGTTTAATCCGCAAAAAATCCTTATCGGTTCGCCATTCAATCTGGCCTCTGAAATTCTCTTCCCGGCGATTGCTGACTGCATTAACCAGCAATCACTGCCAGCCTACAGCAAGCACATTTCCGTGGAGCAAACGCAGTTTTCTAATCGGGGCACCATGGCGGGTGCTGCGCTGGTGAAGGACGCGTTATATAACGGAACATTACTGATCAGACTGTTACAGGGTTAACAATTTTTTGCGGTTTTGCAAAAAATTGCGCTAACTCAATCTGCCCTAGCCGTGCATCACGTAAACTTTCACTCGGTTGAATTATTCATTGCCTTGATTTTTTCAGGCGTCGCAGTGGGGTTAGTTAGTCATGCTTAATCGTTTCTTTATAACTGGAACTGATACTTCTGTCGGTAAGACGGTGGTTTCTCGTGCGCTATTACAGGCGCTCGCCGCCAGCGGGAAACGGGTAGCGGGATATAAACCGGTTGCAAAAGGCAGCAAAGAGACCGCCGATGGTCTGCGCAATAAAGATGCGCTGGTACTGCAAAGTGTTTCATCGCTGGCGTTGCCTTATGAAGCAATCAATCCAATCGCGTTGAGCGAGGAAGAGAGCAGCGTCGCGCACAGTTGTCCAATCAATTACACCTTGCTCTCCGATGGCTTAGCGAATCTGAGCCAGCAGGTGGATAACGTAGTGGTCGAAGGAACAGGCGGCTGGCGTAGCCTGATGAACGATCTGCGTCCGCTCTCTGAATGGGTGGTACAAGAGCAGCTACCGGTCCTGATGGTGGTGGGGATCCAGGAAGGGTGCATCAACCACGCGCTGTTGACCGCGCAGGCGATTGCCAACGATGGGCTGCCGCTGATTGGCTGGGTGGCGAACCGTATCAACCCTGGGCTCTCGCACTACGCGGAAATTATCGACGTGCTGAGCAAAAAATTACCGGCACCGCTGATTGGCGAACTGCCGTATTTACCGCGTCCAGAACAGCGTGAGCTGAGTCAATATGTTGATTTAGCGATGCTCAGCAACGTGCTGACGGTAGATCGAATCCTGGCGTAAGGTGCGAGACAGCACCGAGGCAATGACGCAGGCTATCAATAAACCGGGCAGTAGCGCATATTGCCCGGTCATTTCACAAATCATCAGCGTCGACATCATCGGTGCATGCGTGGTCGCCGCCAGCAGCGTCGCCATACCGGCGATCCCCAATAAGATGGCCATGCCGCGATCGGCGTGGAAGACAAAACCCCACGTATCGGCAAATAAAATTCCTACCGCGAGCCCGATAAACAATGTTGGTGTAAAGACCCCGCCAGGCGCACCCGAGCCACTGCTGGCAAGAATTGCCAACAGTTTGCACAAGAATATACCGGCGATGGCCGCGAAGACCGGCGGTGCAATCAAAAAGCCCTGCACCACACTATAGCCGTTGCCCCAAACGGCGGGCGTCAGTAGCGACAGTAGACCCACAACCAGTCCGCCGAGCGCAAGCTGAAAAGGGGGGGAAAGTTTGAGACGAAGAAAAGCACGGTGGCTGATGTCCATCAACCCCATCAGCAGCGGCCCACCAAAACCACAGACAAGCCCGGTCGCGAGCATCAATGCATAGTGAGTCGCGGTTAGCGTGGGTAATTCGCCGACGCGGTACAGCAATTGCGCACCGCCGTTCATCACCTGAGTGGTCAACAGGGCGACCACCGCAGAAATGACCACCGGCCCCAGCGACGCCAGCATCAGCGTACCGAAAAGGATTTCGGCGATAAACAGGCTGCCAGCCAGCGGTGCATGATAGGCGCTAGCCATCCCCGCTGCGGCCCCGCAGGCAATCCACAGTTTCCATTCGTCCTTCGGCGTAAAGCGCTGCGCAAAAAATGAGGCCGCTAGCGCTGCCAGCAGGATCATCGCACCTTCACGACCAATGGCGCTGCCGCTGGCCACCACCAGCAGCGACGCCGCTGATTTCACGAGACTAGCGCCGGTGTCGAATTTTCCTTCATCACTGTCCAGCGCTTCCATGTAGTCGGTCGGCGCATGCGGACGCTGGCGAGTGTAGCGCTGCCAGCCCCACAGCAGCGCTCCGGCAGCTAACCCGCCCAGCGCTGGCGTCAGCAAACGCCGCCACCAGGCTAAGCCTTCCGCTGCGTTGACCAGGCTCCCGCTGTCATTGCTTAACAATAACCATTCGAGCAAGTACATGGCATGGCGGAACAAAGTCACCGCCAGCGCCGCCAGAACGCCGATCACGGTAGCGATCAGCAGGCGACGCAGCATGGCTTTGATGTCAGGGTAGTGGTGAAGACGCTGCATGGTGCTTAGCGGTACAGCTTTTTATCTGCCACCGGGATCAGCAGATGGGACTGCCAATGACCTAGCGTCTGCTGAGTCAACCGACCCAGTGCGGTAAAGAACGGATGATCGGCCTTAGCGATAAATTCGGCGATAAAACGCGGGGCCCACGGCAGCAGATGCCAGGCAAGAAGCTGGTCACAGGCGGGCTGGCGATCGTTTTCAACCAGCCAGGCGGCCAGCATCAGCAGGGTGCCGAAGTGATCTTCCGGTTCATTTTGTTGCACATCGAAGGCTATTTGGTTATCGCGCATCCATTGACGCAGCGCCAGCGTGGAGTCGCCAAATAAGACGTTTTCGCGATCCAGCCAAACGGAACCCCACGGCGGTGACGGCAATGCCGACGGGCCGATAAATAGACGTTGCCAGGCCTGAGGGAGTGATTCATCGCTGGCAGCGGCAAAACCGGCCGATAGCATATCGGCATCCTCAACGGGATAGGGCCATTGGGTTGCCCATTCGCCATTGTGAAAGGCGGCAACCAGCGGCTCAGCCAGTGCGCTATCCGGCGCAAAGTAAAACAGCGCGCCGAGAACGCGGGCGGAAAAGGCTAAAGCGTCGTTATGCTGAACATCATTCATTACTGCATTTCCTTAAATGCGTGCGGGACGTATCCCGCACCAAGAGATTACCCGGCAATCGCCATACCGACGGTCATATGCAGGCCGTAGAACAACCCGCGACCGATTAATTCACCCGCCAGCACCAGCAGCAGACCGATGGCTAAGCCGAAAGCGCGCGGTGGAACCCGGCGCAGCAACGGACAAATCCAGCAGCCTAAACCCGCCGTCAGCAGCACAAAACGCCAAACCTGCAGGCTGCCCCAGTCAGGGAGCAACGCATTGGCCTGTTGTACCGAACTGTGGATGAAGCCCAGTTCAGTGGTCTGCATCACGACAACGGCAAGGCTTGCCAGCAGCGCCAGTACGCTTAATGACGCAAAAAACTTGCCGTTGAACGGCACTTTCGCCAGTTTTAGCAGCAGGGCGGCAAACAGCGGGCCGGTGAGTACCACGGTTAAGAAGAACGATGCGGTCGTGTAACCATTATACCAGGTTGGCACCGTATCTATCTGATAAACACGCGTCATGGCCCAAACAAATAGCAGACCCAATACCATGCTGATGGCCAGCCAAAGGCGTCCGAGCGCT
>NZ_BCTM01000021.1 GCF_001571285.1 Kluyvera cryocrescens NBRC 102467
GCAGCAGCCTGCCTACGAGCAGCCGCAGTACACACAGCCGCAGCAGCCTGCCTACGAGCAGCCGCAGTACGCACAGCCACAGCAGCCTGTCTACGAGCAGCCGCAGTACGCGCCACCTGAACCGCCAGTCAATCAACAACCCTACGCGTCTGAGGAATCCGTTGCGCCGGTGGTTGATCCAGAACCGGCGGTTGAAGAAGAGGTTAAGCCCGCCCATCGCCCGCCACTCTACTATTTCGAAGAGGTAGAGGAGAAACGTGCGCGTGAGCGTGAGCAGTTGGAGGCGTGGTATCAGCCGATTCCAGAACCTTTAGCGCCGGTTGAGCAACGCGGTGTATTCCCGTCCACGACAGCATCGGTGCCGGTACCGGAGCCAACGGCTGCTGTTGCGCCGGTGGCTGCTAGCGTCCGCCATGCCTCCGTTGCAGCGGGTACCGCAGCTGCCGCGGCGGCGCCATTGTTCAGCCCAGCAGAAGGGCCGCGTCCGCAGGTGAAAGAGGGGATTGGTCCCAAGCTGCCGCCACCAAATCGCGTTCGCGTACCGACGCGTCGTGAGCTGGCGTCATACGGGATTAAATTGCCATCGCAGCGCATGGCGGAAGAGCGTGCGGCGCGAGAAGCTGAGAATTATCAACATGAAACTGATGAGAGCCTGACGGAAGATGAAGCCGAGGCAATACATCAGGATGCGCTGGCGCGCCAATTTGCCGCTTCTCAGCAGAGTCGTTACGGTGAAACGGCTGGCGAGAATGGTTACGCTGTTGACGAGGATGATGCGGATACCGCAGCCGAAGCCGAATTGGCCCGTCAGTTTGCCGCCTCACAGCAAACCCGTTATTCCAGCGAGCAGCCACAGGGAGCGCGTCCGTTCTCGGCTGAGGATTATGAATTCTCACCGATGAAAACGCTGGTGGATGACACACCAAAAGCGCCGCTGTTTACGCCGAGCGTGATGCCGGAGCCGACGCCGCCGCAGTATCAGCAGCAGCCGCCACAGCATGCCCAGAGCTACCAACAGCCGCAGCAGTATGCGCAACCGCAAGCGCTGGCCACGCCGCCTGTACAGCCGCATTCACAGTACGCGCAGCCGCAGCCAGCTACGCCGCCTGTACAGCCACAGTCACAGTATGCACAGCCGCAGCCGGCGACTCCGCCTCAGGAGAGTCTGATCCATCCGCTGCTGATGCGTAACGGTGACGATCGCCCGCTGCAGAAGCCAACAACGCCGCTGCCATCACTCGATCTCTTAACGCCGCCGCCAACGGAAGTGGAACCGGTCGACACCTTTGCGCTGGAGCAAATGGCGCGCCTGGTGGAAACTCGCCTTGCGGACTATCGCATTAAGGCCGATGTGGTGAACTACTCTCCGGGCCCGGTTATTACCCGTTTTGAGTTGAACCTGGCGCCGGGCGTGAAGGCTGCGCGAATTTCTAACCTGTCGCGTGACCTGGCGCGTTCACTTTCAACCGTTGCGGTACGCGTGGTTGAAGTCATTCCGGGCAAGCCATACGTTGGTTTGGAATTGCCGAACAAAAAACGCCAAACCGTCTACCTGCGTGAAGTGCTGGATTGTGACAAATTCCGCGATAATCCATCGCCATTGACCGTGGTGTTGGGAAAAGACATCGCCGGTGAACCGGTTGTTGCCGATCTGGCGAAGATGCCGCACCTGCTGGTCGCAGGTACTACCGGTTCAGGTAAATCTGTTGGTGTGAATGCCATGATCCTCAGCATGCTGTATAAAGCGCAGCCTGAAGATGTGCGTTTCATCATGATTGACCCGAAAATGCTGGAGCTGTCGGTCTACGAAGGCATTCCGCACCTGCTGACGGAAGTGGTTACCGACATGAAGGATGCCGCTAACGCCCTGCGCTGGAGCGTGAATGAGATGGAGCGTCGCTATAAGCTGATGTCCGCTTTGGGCGTGCGTAATCTTGCCGGTTATAACGATAAAATTGCCGAAGCGGCCCGGATGGGGCGTCCGATTCCGGACCCATACTGGAAGCCTGGCGACAGCATGGATGCCACGCATCCGGTGTTGGAAAAACTGCCGTATATCGTCGTGCTGGTTGATGAATTTGCCGATCTGATGATGACCGTCGGTAAAAAAGTTGAAGAATTGATTGCGCGACTGGCGCAGAAAGCGCGTGCCGCGGGGATCCACCTGGTGCTGGCAACTCAGCGTCCGTCAGTGGATGTGATTACCGGTCTGATTAAGGCCAATATCCCGACGCGTATTGCCTTTACGGTTTCCAGTAAAATTGACTCCCGCACTATCCTCGATCAGGGCGGCGCTGAGTCGTTACTGGGCATGGGTGACATGCTCTATGCTGGCCCGAACTCTAATAACCCGGTGCGTGTTCACGGCGCGTTCGTTCGCGATCAGGAAGTGCACGCGGTGGTTCAGGACTGGAAGGCTCGTGGGCGTCCGCAGTATGTCGATGGCATCACCTCCGACACGGAAAGCGAAGGCGGCGGCGGTGGTTTTGACGGCGGCGAAGAGCTGGATCCATTATTCGATCAAGCGGTGAATTTTGTTACCCAGAAGCGCAAAGCGTCAATTTCCGGCGTTCAGCGTCAGTTCCGAATCGGCTATAACCGTGCGGCGCGTATCATTGAACAGATGGAAGCGCAGGGCATCGTGAGTGAGCAGGGCCACAACGGCAACCGCGAGGTGCTGGCACCACCGCCATTCGATTGATTGCAAAGATGGGTAAATAAGTCAAAATTAAGCATTTTCTTCTGTCACCGCGCGATATGGCGTCATAGAGTGGGTGGCAGAGGCTCTCCTGGCGGGAGCATGAGGCTATTTAAGGATTAACAATGAAAAAGTTCGCGATCACGTGTGCATTACTTTCCAGTTTTGTTGTTAGCAGCGTTTGGGCTGATGCCGCCGGTGACCTGAAATCTCGTCTGGATAAAGTGAGCAGCTTCCACGCGAGTTTTACCCAAAAAGTGACTGATGGCAGCGGTAATGCGGTTCAGGACGGTCAAGGTGACCTGTGGGTGAAGCGCCCGAATCTGTTTAACTGGCACATGACTCAGCCGGATGAAAGTGTTCTGGTTTCTGATGGTAAAACGCTGTGGTTCTACAACCCATTCGTTGAACAGGCAACGGCCACCTGGCTGAAAGACGCTACGGGCAATACGCCGTTTATGCTGATTGCGCGTAACCAAGCCAGCGACTGGCAGCAGTACAATATTCAGCAAACCGGTGATGATTTCGTTCTGACCCCGCGCGGCAACAATGGCAATCTGAAGAAATTCACCATTAACGTCGGCCGTGACGGCACCATCCATCAGTTCAGCGCCATTGAGCAGGACGATCAGCGCAGCAGCTATCAGCTGAAAACGCAGCAGAATGGCGCCGTGGATGCATCTAAATTCACCTTTACACCGCCGCAGGGCGTGACGGTGGACGACCAGCGTAAGTAAGAGGCATGCGTGGGCAATCTGTCGCTCGATTTTTCCGATAATACTTTCCAACCTCTGGCCGCGCGTATGCGGCCAGAAAATTTAGCGCAGTACATCGGTCAGCAGCATCTGCTGGCTGTCGGCAAACCGTTGCCACGGGCCATTGAAGCAGGCCATCTGCATTCGATGATTCTGTGGGGACCGCCGGGAACCGGTAAAACAACGCTGGCGGAAGTGATTGGCCGCTATGCGAACGCTGACGTGGAACGCATCTCCGCGGTGACCTCCGGAGTGAAAGAGATCCGCGAGGCGATTGAACGTGCGCGGCAAAATCGCAATGCCGGACGGCGCACTATCCTGTTCGTTGATGAAGTCCATCGCTTTAATAAAAGCCAGCAGGATGCGTTTCTACCGCATATTGAAGATGGCACCATCACCTTCATTGGCGCGACCACGGAAAACCCTTCTTTTGAATTGAACTCGGCGCTCCTCTCCCGTGCACGCGTTTACCTGCTGAAATCATTGACCACCGAAGATATAGAGCACGTCCTCACGCAGGCGATGGAAGATAAAGAACGTGGCTATGGCGGGCAGGATATCGTTCTGCCGGAAGAAACGCGTCGCGCGATCGCTGAGTTGGTGAACGGTGATGCCAGACGAGCGCTCAATACGCTGGAAATGATGGCCGATATGGCCGAACTCGATGCCGCTGGCAAACGCGTGCTACAGCCGCAGTTGCTGACGGAAATTGCCGGGGAGCGCAGTGCGCGTTTCGATAATAAAGGCGATCGTTTCTACGATCTGATTTCGGCACTGCATAAATCCGTGCGCGGCAGTGCGCCTGACGCCGCCCTCTATTGGTATGCGCGGATCATTACCGCCGGTGGCGATCCGCTATACGTGGCGCGCCGCTGCTTGGCCATTGCTTCTGAAGATGTGGGGAATGCCGATCCGCGGGCAATGCAGGTGGCGCTTTCTGCTTGGGACTGCTTTACCCGCGTCGGCCCTGCAGAAGGGGAACGGGCTATCGCCCAGGCGATTGTCTACCTTGCCTGTGCGCCGAAAAGTAATGCGGTTTATACCGCGTTTAAAGCAGCAATGGCCGATGCCCGAGAGCGTCCGGATTATGATGTTCCGGAACATCTGCGCAACGCGCCGACCAAATTGATGAAAGAGATGGGCTATGGGCAGGAGTATCGCTATGCCCACGATGAACCTAACGCCTACGCAGCAGGTGAAGAGTATTTCCCCAGCGAAATGGCGCAAACTCGCTACTATCGACCAACGAATCGGGGTCTTGAAGGCAAGATTGGCGAAAAGCTCGCCTGGCTCGCTGAACAGGATCAAAATAGCCGCACAAAACGCTACCGCTAGCGCAGGCGTTGCGGTAATGTTGTCAATGTACCTCTGCGACCGCGGGCTGCGGTCGCATACTCCACTTTCAATTCGATAAGCATAGGATAAGCATGCTCGATCCCAATCTGCTGCGCACAGAGCCAGACGCAGTCGCAGAAAAACTGGCACGCCGGGGCTATAAGCTGGATGTAGATAAACTTCGCGCTCTTGAAGAGCGTCGTAAAGTACTGCAGGTAGAAACTGAAAATCTGCAGGCAGAGCGTAACTCGCGATCGAAATCCATCGGCCAGGCGAAAGCACGCGGGGAAGACATTGAGCCTTTACGCCTGGAAGTGAACAAGCTCGGCGAACAACTTGATGCCGCAAAATCTGAACTGGACGTTCTGCTGGCTGAGATCCGCGATATCGCGCTGGCGATCCCGAACGTTCCTCATGACGATGCACCGGTCGGTAGAGACGAAAACGACAACGTTGAAGTCAGCCGCTGGGGTACGCCACGTGAGTTTGATTTTGAAGTTCGTGACCACGTGACGTTGGGTGAAATGCACAGCGGTCTGGACTTTGCCGCCGCCGTTAAGCTGACCGGTTCACGCTTTGTCGTGATGAAAGGTCAGATCGCTCGTATGCACCGCGCACTGGCGCAGTTCATGCTGGATCTGCACACCGAGCAGCATGGCTATAGCGAAAACTATGTGCCTTACCTGGTTAACCACGACACCCTGTACGGTACCGGTCAACTGCCTAAATTTGCCGGCGACCTGTTCCATACCCGTCCGCTGGAAGAAGAGTCTGACAGCAGCAACTACGCGCTGATCCCAACGGCAGAAGTGCCGCTGACGAACCTGGTTCGCGATGAAATCATCGACGAAGACGATCTGCCGATCAAAATGACTGCACACACGCCGTGCTTCCGCTCCGAAGCGGGTTCTTACGGTCGTGATACGCGTGGTTTGATCCGTATGCACCAATTCGACAAAGTTGAAATGGTACAGATCGTGCGTCCGGAAGACTCCATGGCGGCGCTGGAAGAGATGACCGGTCATGCGGAAAAAGTGCTGCAGTTACTGGGCCTGCCGTACCGTAAAATCATTCTGTGTACTGGCGATATGGGCTTTAGCGCATGCAAAACCTATGACCTTGAAGTCTGGGTTCCTGCGCAGAATACCTATCGTGAGATCTCCTCATGCTCCAACGTCTGGGATTTCCAGGCGCGCCGCATGCAGGCTCGCTGCCGCAGCAAGTCCGACAAGAAAACACGTCTGGTGCATACCCTGAACGGGTCTGGCCTGGCCGTAGGACGTACGCTGGTTGCCGTGCTGGAAAACTATCAGCAGGCCGATGGCCGCATTGAAGTTCCTGCGGTACTGCGTCCTTACATGAATGGTCTGGAATTTATTGGTTAATCCACGCCATGTCGAAAAAAGCGCCGTAAGGCGCTTTTTTTATGTCTGACATTGATACCGAACAATACCTCTCCTGGTAGAACGTTTAATACTCCCTCCTAAGTACTACCAGCATATAAAACTACAATAACAGAATTTCGCTATATAAATAACTATATAGCGATTAATGTTTTCAATGTCAGCAACGAAGTGAGTATCCATGAAAACTGAAACCCCCGATGCTTTACTGGCAGCCGAGGTCAGCCGCCGTGGTTTGATGAAAACTACGGCAATAGGCGGACTGGCGATGGCCAGCAGCGCGTTAACGCTTCCGTTCAGCCGTATTGTCAGTGCTGCTGATGCGATTGCCCCAGCGACGGCTGCGGAACGTATCACCTGGAGCGCCTGTACGGTGAACTGCGGCAGCCGCTGTCCGCTACGCATGCATGTTGTCGACGGCGAGATTAAATACGTTGAGACCGACAATACCGGCGATGATGACTACGAGGGTCTCCATCAGGTTCGCGCCTGTCTGCGTGGCCGTTCAATGCGCCGTCGTGTCTACAACCCAGACCGTCTGAAGTATCCAATGAAGCGCGTGGGTAAGCGTGGGGAAGGTAAGTTCGAGCGCATCAGCTGGGACGAAGCGTTTGACCTGATTACCGATAATATGAAGCGCTTAATCAAAGACTACGGTAACGAGTCCATCTATCTCAACTACGGTACCGGTACGCTGGGTGGGACGATGACGCGCTCCTGGCCACCGGGAAGCACGCTGATTGCCCGCTTAATGAACTGCTGCGGTGGCTATCTTAACCACTATGGTGACTACTCCTCGGCGCAAATTGCCGCCGGTTTGAACTACACCTACGGTGGTTGGGCCGACGGGAACAGCCCGTCTGATATCGAAAACAGCAAGCTGGTTGTCCTTTTCGGTAATAACCCTGGCGAAACGCGCATGAGCGGCGGTGGGGTGACTTACTATCTGGAACAGGCGCGGCAGAAATCGAACGCGCGCATGATCATTGTCGATCCACGCTATACCGATACCGGTGCGGGCCGTGAAGATGAGTGGATCCCGATTCGTCCGGGTACCGATGCTGCGCTAGTCTCCGCGCTGGCGTGGGTGATGATCACGGAAAACATGGTCGATCAGCCGTTCCTCGACAAATACTGCGTCGGCTACGACGAGAAGACTCTGCCTGCAGGTGCGCCGGCTAATGGTCACTACAAAGCCTATATCCTGGGGCAGGGCAGCGATGCAACGGCGAAAACGCCGGAGTGGGCATCGACCATCACCGGTATCCCGGTTGAGCGTATTGTGAAGCTGGCTCGCGAAATTGGCAGCGCTAAACCGGCCTATATCTCCCAAGGCTGGGGCCCGCAGCGCCACGCCAATGGTGAAATTGCGACCCGCGCGATCTCGATGCTGTCAATTCTGACCGGCAACGTCGGGATTCATGGCGGTAACAGCGGCGCACGTGAAGGTTCTTATGAAGTGCCGTTTGAACGTATGCCGACGCTGGAAAACCCGATTGAAACCAGCATCTCCATGTTTATGTGGACCGATGCGATCGTACGTGGCCCGGAAATGACCGCGTTGCGCGATGGCGTCCGCGGGAAAGATAAACTGGACGTACCGATCAAAATGATCTGGAACTATGCCGGTAACTGCCTGATCAACCAGCACTCTGAAATTAACCGTACTCACGAAATCCTGCAGGATGATAAGAAGTGCGAAATGATTGTGGTGATTGACTGCCACATGACGTCCTCGGCGAAGTATGCCGATATTCTGCTGCCGGACTGCACGGCATCCGAGCAGATGGACTTCGCGCTGGATGCTTCCTGCGGCAACATGTCCTATGTCATCTTTACCGATCAGGTCATCAAACCGCGTTTTGAATGCAAAACGATTTATGACATGACGACGCAGTTGGCGAAACGCATGGGCGTGGAACAGAAATTTACCGAAGGGCGGACCCAGGAAGGCTGGATGCGTCACCTGTACGAAATTTCTCGCCAGGCTGTGCCGGAACTGCCAGATTTCGACACCTTCCGCAAGCAGGGCATCTTCAAACAACGCGATCCGGAAGGGCACCATGTGGCCTACAAAGCGTTCCGTGAAGATCCACAGGCGAATCCGCTGACGACGCCATCGGGGAAAATCGAGATCTACTCGCAGGAGCTGGCAAAAATCGCCGCGACCTGGGAGCTGGCGGAGGGGGATGTCATCGATCCGTTGCCGATCTACACCCCGGGCTTCGAAAACTATAACGATCCGCTTGCCGGGAAATATCCGCTGCAGCTGACCGGTTTCCACTACAAGTCCCGCGTTCACTCAACCTATGGCAACGTCGATGTACTGCAGGCGGCCTGTCGTCAGGAGATGTGGATCAACCCGCTGGATGCGAAGAAACGTGGTATTGCCAATGGCGATCGTATTCGTATCTTCAATGACCGAGGTGAAGTGCATATTGAAGCCAAAGTTACACCGCGCATGATGCCGGGCATCGTCGCGTTGGGTGAGGGGGCCTGGTACAACCCGGATGCGGGGCGTATCGATCAGGCCGGCTCTATCAACGTGCTGACTACCCAGCGCCCATCGCCACTGGCGAAGGGTAACCCATCGCACACGAATCTCGTCCAGGTTGAGAAGGTGTAAGGAGTAACCGATGACCACCCAATATGGCTTTTTTATTGACTCCGCCCGCTGCACCGGTTGTAAAACCTGCGAGCTGGCCTGTAAAGATTACAAGAACTTAACCCCGGACGTCAGCTTCCGTCGTATTTATGAATACGCCGGCGGCGACTGGCAGGAAGACAACGGCGTCTGGAACCAGAACGTCTTTGCCTACTACCTGTCGATTGCCTGTAACCACTGCGAAGATCCGGCCTGCACCAAAGTGTGCCCGAGCGGTGCGATGCACAAGCGCGAAGACGGTTTTGTGGTGGTTGACGAAGATGTCTGCATCGGCTGTCGCTACTGCCACATGGCCTGCCCGTACGGCGCACCGCAGTACAACGCCGCCAAAGGTCACATGACCAAATGCGACGGCTGTCATGAACGCGTGGCTGACGGCAAAAAGCCGATCTGCGTGGAATCCTGTCCGCTGCGCGCGCTGGATTTTGGCCCGATTGAAGAGCTGCGCCAGAAGCACGGCCAGCTCGCTGCCGTGGCGCCGCTGCCGTCTGCACACTTCACCAAACCGAGTATCGTGATTAAACCTAACGCCAACGCACGTCCGTGCGGTGACACAACCGGCTATCTGGCCAACCCGAAGGAGGTGTGAGATGGGAAGTGGATGGCATGAATGGCCGCTGATGATCTTCACGGTCTTTGGGCAGTGCGTTGCCGGCGGTTTTATCGTTCTGGCGCTGGCGCTGATGAAAGGTCAGCTGCCGCGTGAGCAACAGCAGCGCGTGGTATTGAGCATGTTTGCGCTGTGGGTGCTGATGGGGATTGGCTTTATCGCCTCAACGCTGCATCTCGGCTCGCCGATGCGCGCGTTCAACTCGCTGAATCGCGTGGGGGCATCCTCGCTAAGTAACGAAATCGCTAGCGGCGCGGTCTTCTTTGCCGTAGGCGGCATTGGCTGGCTACTGGCGGTAACCAATAAGCTGTCGTGCGCGCTGCGCAGCGTATGGCTGGTGGTGACGATGGTGCTGGGCGTGGTGTTCGTGTGGATGATGGTGCGTGTTTACAACACCATCGATACTGTTCCAACCTGGTACCGCATCTGGACGCCGCTGAGCTTCTTCCTGACGCTGTTTATTGGCGGTCCACTGCTGGGCTACCTGCTGCTGTGCTGGGCGGGCGTGCAGGGCTGGGCGCTGCGTCTGCTGCCGGCGGTAAGCCTGGCGGCGCTGGCGGTAAGCGTGGTGGTGTCGCTGATGCAGGGCGTCGAGCTGGCGTCGATTCATAGCTCTATCCAGCAGGCTTCGGCGCTGGTGCCGGAGTACGGTTCGCTGATGGCGTGGCGCATCGGTGCCATCGTGCTGGCGCTGGTGTGCTGGGTAGCCCCACAGCTGAAAGGTTATCAGCCGGCGCTGCCGCTGCTCAGTCTGGCCTTTGCGCTGGTGCTGGTGGGTGAATTAATCGGTCGAGGCGTGTTTTACGGTCTGCATATGACCGTCGGCATGGCGGTGGCCAGCTAAATTTAAAAGCCGGAATGATTTCCGGCTTTTTTTTACGTAAAAGCAAGGATGTATGGGGTGGAAAAATGTCAGATGAGCAAATTGATAAAATTATAAAAACACCGGTAAGTCGAAGAAAGGTTATTCAGGCAGGAGCCGCATCAGGGCTAATTGCCGCGGCTGGAGGTTTCTCATTACCTTTTAGTCGTAAGATTTACGCTGCTAGTGAAAAGGTGGCGAGATTAGAAGAAAAAGCTGTGTGGAGTTCCTGTACCGTTAACTGCGGTAGTCGCTGCCTTCTGCGGTTGCATGTGAAAGATGATGAAGTGTATTGGGTTGAATCTGATACCACCGGTGAAGATATCTATGGGCAGCATCAGGTGAGAGCCTGTCTGCGCGGTCGCTCTATCCGCCGGCGCATGAATCATCCGGACCGTATTAAATATCCGATGAAAAGAGTCGGCAAGCGCGGTGAAGGCAAGTTTGAAAGAATCAGTTGGGATGAGGCATTAGATACAATTGCCAATAGCCTGAAAAAAACGCTGAAAGATTATGGCAACGAAGCCGTGCATGTTTTATATGGCACTGGGGTTGATGGTGGGAATATTACTAACTCCAACGTTCCTTACCGCTTAATGAATTCCTGTGGGGGCTATTTAAGCCGTTATGGTAGCTACAGTACTGCGCAAATTAGCGCCGCTATGAGCTATTTATACGGTGGCAACGATGGTAATAGCCCGGATGATATTGCGAATACTAAATTAGTCGTAATGTTTGGCAATAACCCCGCTGAAACGCGAATGAGCGGCGGTGGGGTGACTTATTATGTTGAGCAGGCGCGTGAACGTTCAAATGCGCGAATGATCATGATTGACCCGCGTTACACCGATACTGGCGCGGGGCGTGAAGATGAGTGGTTACCCATTCGTCCTGGTACCGATGGCGCACTGGCGGCTGGTATTGCCTGGGTACTGATTGCTGAAAATCTGGTGGATCAGCCTTTTCTCGATAAATACTGCGTAGGTTATGATGAGAAAACGCTGCCTGCTGGTGCGTTGCCAAATGCCCATTATAAGGCCTATATCCAGGGTAACGGACCAGATGGTATCGCGAAAACGCCGGAGTGGGCCTCGCGAATTACCGGTATTCCGCAGGATAAAATCATCCAGTTGGCGCGTGAAATTGGTTCGGCTAAACCTGCATATATTTGTCAGGGATGGGGACCACAGCGGCACGCTAATGGTGAGCAAGCATCTCGTGCTATTGCCATGCTGTCGATTCTAACCGGCAACGTTGGGATTAATGGAGGGAACTCTGGCGCTCGCGAAGGAACATTTGATCTGGGTGTTGAGTGGTTTTCAATGCTGGAAAACCCAGTAAAAACACAGATTTCCGTATTCACCTGGACTGAAGCTATTGAGCGTGGCGCTGAAATGACGGCGATCCGTGATGGCATTAGAGGCAAAGATAAGCTCGATGTGCCGATTAAATTTATGTGGTGCTACGCCAGTAATACTCTAATTAACCAAAACAGCCATATCGCCAGAACCCACGAAATATTACAAGACGACACAAAATGCGAAATGATTGTCGGGATGGATCACTTCGTCACGGCGTCAGCAAAATATTATGACATCCTGTTACCCGACCTTATGCCTACCGAACAGGAGGACCTTATCTCCCATGAGTCGGCGGGGAATATGGGTTACGTTATTTTGGGTCAGCCAGCGACCACGGCGAAATTTGAACGCAAGCCTATTTATTGGATGCTCAGTGAAATAGCGAAACGATTGGGTGATGATGTCTGGCAAACCTTTACCGAAGGGCGTACTCAGCATGAATGGATAAAATATCTGTTTGAGAAAACCCGTGAGCGTAATCCGGATATGCCTTCTTACGAAGAGATGAAAACGACGGGGATCTATAAGCGTAAATGTCCCGAAGAGCACTATGTTGCCTATCGTTCCTTCCGTGAAGACCCGCAGGCGAATCCATTAAAAACACCGTCAGGAAAAATTGAAATCTATTCGCAGCGGCTAGCTGATATTGCATCGACCTGGGAACTACCTGAAGGAGACATTATCGATCCGCTGCCGGTATACGCCGCAGAGGTTGAAGGCTGGGACGATCCGCAGCGCCAGCATTATCCGCTACAGCTAACCGGTTTCCACTTTAAGGCGAGAACCCACTCCAGCTACGGCAATATCGATGTTTTGCAACAGGCCTGCCAGCAAGAAGTATGGATTAACCCTATTGATGCGAAACCACGCGGAATCGCCAATGGCGATAAGGTCAAAGTTTTTAATGATCGAGGTCAGCTGTTTATTCAGGCAAAAGTTACGCCAAGGATTATGCCTGGTGTGACGGCAATGGGGCAGGGAGCCTGGCTACAGGCCGATATGTTTGGCGACAAGATCGACCATGGTGGCTCTATCAACATTCTGACCTCATCACGGCCATCACCGCTGGCAAAAGGGAATCCGTCTCACACCAATCTTGTCCAGATTGAGAAGGCCTAAGGACTAACTGATGACGACTCAATACGGATTTTTCATCGACTCCGCCCGCTGCACCGGTTGTAAAACCTGCGAGCTGGCCTGTAAAGATTACAAGAACTTAACCCCGGACGTCAGCTTCCGTCGTATTTACGAATACGCCGGCGGCGACTGGCAGGAGGACAATGGCGTCTGGAACCAGAACGTCTTTGCCTACTACCTGTCGATCGCCTGTAACCACTGCGAAGATCCGGCCTGCACCAAAGTGTGCCCGAGCGGTGCGATGCACAAGCGCGAAGACGGTTTTGTGGTGGTTGACGAAGATGTCTGCATCGGCTGTCGCTACTGCCACATGGCCTGTCCGTACGGCGCACCGCAGTACAACGCCGCCAAAGGTCACATGACCAAATGCGACGGCTGTCATGAACGCGTGGCCGACGGCAAAAAGCCGATCTGCGTGGAATCCTGTCCGCTGCGCGCGCTGGATTTTGGCCCGATTGAAGAGCTGCGCCAGAAGCACGGCCAGCTCGCTGCCGTGGCGCCGCTGCCGTCTGCGCACTTCACCAAACCGAGTATCGTGATTAAACCTAACGCCAACGCACGTCCGTGCGGTGACACAACCGGCTATCTGGCCAACCCGAAGGAGGTGTGAGATGGGAAGTGGATGGCATGAATGGCCGCTGATGATCTTCACGGTCTTTGGGCAGTGCGTTGCCGGCGGTTTTATCGTTCTGGCGCTGGCGCTGATGAAAGGTCAGCTGCCGCGAGAGCAACAGCAGCGCGTGGTATTGAGCATGTTTGCGCTGTGGGTGCTGATGGGGATTGGCTTTATCGCCTCAACGCTGCATCTCGGTTCGCCGATGCGCGCGTTCAACTCGCTGAATCGCGTGGGGGCCTCCTCGCTAAGTAACGAAATCGCCAGCGGCGCGGTCTTCTTTGCCGTAGGCGGCATTGGCTGGCTACTGGCGGTAACCAATAAGCTGTCGTGTGCGCTGCGCAGCGTATGGCTGGTGGTGACGATGGTGCTGGGCGTGGTGTTCGTGTGGATGATGGTGCGTGTTTACAACACCATCGATACTGTTCCAACCTGGTACCGCATCTGGACGCCGCTGAGCTTCTTCCTGACGCTGTTTATTGGCGGTCCACTGCTGGGCTACCTGCTGCTGTGCTGGGCGGGCGTGCAGGGCTGGGCGCTGCGTCTGCTGCCGGCGGTAAGCCTGGCGGCGCTGGCGGTAAGCGTGGTGGTGTCGCCGATGCAGGGCGTCGAACTGGCGTCGATTCATAGCTCTATCCAGCAGGCTTCGGCGCTGGTGCCGGAGTACGGTTCGCTGATGGCGTGGCGCATCGGTGCCATCGTGCTGGCGCTGGTGTGCTGGGTAGCCCCACAGCTGAAAGGTTATCAGCCGGCGCTGCCGCTGCTCAGTCTGGCCTTTGCGCTGGTGCTGGTGGGTGAATTAATCGGTCGAGGCGTGTTCTACGGTCTGCATATGACCGTCGGCATGGCGGTGGCCAGCTAAGTGAATTAAGTCGCCGGGGCGGTTCCGCCCTGGCATTTTTTGTTCATGAATTATTTCGACTGAACTCCCTCCGGCTATTTTCCCCATTTTCTAATAAAAACAAATGAATAGATTTATCTAATGATTTTGTGCCCTCGCGCTGAATAAGAAACATCAATCGTGCTGTCATAAAGTGCCTGTTGGCTGGAATCGGGTGGATTGACAATGTTTTTGGCAGTGGCATGATGCGCTCGAAATCTGTCTATCCTCACGGTTTGTAGCCCATGTCCACCTATACTCGCCCAGTGCTGTTATTGCTCTGCGGCTTACTTTTATTAACGCTGGCGATCGCGGTATTAAACACGCTCGTCCCGCTCTGGCTCGCCCATGAAAATCTGCCAACCTGGCAGGTTGGGATGGTCGGCTCATCCTATTTCACCGGTAACCTGGTGGGTACCATGCTCACGGGACGCCTGATTAAGCGTTTGGGATTCAACTTCAGCTATTACATTGCGTCGCTGATTTTTGCCGCGGGCTGCGTTGGGCTGGGCTTTATGGTGGGCTTCTGGAGTTGGATGTTCTGGCGCTTTATTGCCGGCGTTGGCTGCGCCATGATTTGGGTCGTAGTAGAGAGTGCGCTGATGTGCAGCGGTACTTCACGTAACCGCGGGCGTCTGCTGGCCGCTTATATGATGATGTACTACATCGGCACCGTGCTGGGTCAGTTGATCGTTAGCAAGCTGCCGACCGATATGGCGACTATTTTACCGTTGATGACCGGGGTGATTCTGGCAGGCATTCTCCCGCTGCTGTTTACGCGTATCCTGAATCAGCAGAGCGAACCGCAGGACGGTACTACCCGCGTGTGGCCAATGTTTAAGCTGCGGCAGGCGCGTCTGGGCGTCAATGGCTGTATTATTTCCGGTATTGTGCTGGGATCGCTGTACGGCCTGATGCCGCTGTATCTTAATCACCGTGGAGTCAGCGATTCCGGTATCGGTTTTTGGATGGCGGTGATGGTGAGCGCTGGCATTCTGGGGCAGTGGCCGATTGGCCGCCTGGCAGACCGTTACGGTCGTCTGCTGGTACTGCGCGTGCAGGTATTTGTGGTGATTCTGGGCTGTATTGCGATGCTTAATCAGGCGATGATGGCCCCCGCGCTGTTTATTCTGGGGGCGGCAGGCTTTACGCTGTATCCGGTCGCGATGGCCTGGGCCTGCGAAAAAGTGGAACACCACCAGTTAGTTGCCATGAACCAGGCGCTGTTGCTGAGCTACACCATCGGCAGCCTGCTCGGGCCAACGTTTACCGCCATGCTGATGCAAAACTACTCGGATAACCTGCTGTTTATCATGATCGCGGGAGTATCGTTTGTGTATCTGATGATGCTGCTGCGCAAAGCGGGCCATCATCCAACCCCCGTTGCTCACGCCTGATCTTAGCGGCGCGTTGTTATCCTGATAACGCGCCTCCTCATTTGTTGCCTCCGCGTTATCCCACACTGCATCACGCGCCGGTAAGGCGAGGTTATATCCTTCTGTATCAAACGCCAATAACCACATTAAATGTGCGGGATGTTGGAGTTTTATACCACGACGTTATTCTTTTTTTCTGCCCCCCGCATAATCAGCCGTCTAAAAATAACGCATTTACAGAGAATAACATTCAAGGAACGGTATTTATGGCAAACGGTCAGGATAAGCAGCTGCGATGGTACAACATCGCGCTGATGTCGTTCATCACGGTGTGGGGTTTTGGCAACGTCGTTAATAACTATGCCAACCAGGGGTTGGTCGTTGTCTTTTCATGGATTTTTATCTTTGCGCTCTACTTTACGCCGTATGCGCTGATAGTAGGTCAACTAGGTTCGACCTTTAAAGACGGAAAAGGAGGCGTCAGTACCTGGATTAAAAATACGATGGGGCCAGGGCTGGCGTATCTGGCCGCCTGGACTTACTGGGTTGTCCATATTCCGTATCTGGCGCAGAAGCCGCAGGCTATCCTGATAGCGCTTGGCTGGGCGATTAAGGGCAATGGTTCCCTGATCACTGAGTATGGCGTGGTGGCGTTGCAGGGGTTTACGCTGGCGCTGTTTATTTTCTTTATGTGGGTGGCGTCCCGGGGCATGAAGTCGCTTAAGCTTGTTGGCTCTATTGCCGGGATTGCAATGTTTGTTATGTCGTTACTGTATGTGGTGATGGCCGTGACCGCACCGGCAATTACCGAGGTGACGATCGCCACCACCAATATCACCTGGCGTACCTTTATTCCTCATATTGATTTCACCTATATCACGACTATTTCCATGCTGGTGTTTGCGGTGGGCGGCGCGGAAAAAATCTCCCCGTACGTGAATAACACCCGTAATCCGGGAAAAGAGTTCCCCCGAGGGATGATTTTCCTCGCGGTCATGGTCGCGGTATGTGCGATTCTTGGTTCGCTAGCCATGGGGATGATGTTTGATTCAAACCATATTCCCGATGACCTGATGGCGAATGGCCAGTACTACGCGTTTCAGAAATTGGGCGAGTATTATCATATGGGCAATACGCTGATGGTTATCTACGCCATTGCTAATACCCTGGGGCAGGTTGCGGCGCTGGTGTTCTCTATCGATGCACCGCTGAAGGTGCTGTTGAGCGATGCCGATAGCCGCTACATTCCAGAAAAATTGTGCCGAACCAATGCCTCCGGAACACCGGTGAATGGCTACTTGTTGACGCTGGTGCTGGTGGCTTTGTTAATCATGCTGCCGACTCTGGGCATCGGTGATATGAACAATTTATACAAGTGGCTGCTTAATCTGAACTCGGTGGTGATGCCGCTGCGCTATCTGTGGGTATTCGTGGCCTTTATCGCGGTGATTCGCTTGGGGCAGAAATACCGTCCGGAGTATGTCTTTATTCGTAATCGCTCGCTGGCGATGACCGTCGGTATATGGTGTTTCCTATTCACCGCTTTTGCCTGTATTACGGGGATCTTCCCGAAAATGACCGCGTTCACGCCGGAGTGGATTTTCCAGCTGTCGCTCAACGTCGCAATGCCGTTTGTACTGATAGGGTTGGGACTGATTTTTCCTTTGTTAGCCCGTAAGCGCTAAAAACAAAGAACCCGGCATTATGCCGGGTTCTTTACATCAGCCGTAGAGCCGTGCGTGAAAAGGGAAGGGGATCAGTACATCACCTTATGGCCATACTGTTCGAGAATGCCTTTTACGCGTTCCATGGTCTCTTTCTTCGGCGGATGAACGCCGTCAAGTTTGTACTCTTCGCCCATGGCTACCCATTTATGTTTGCCCAGCTCGTGGTATGGCAACAGTTCAATTTTCTCAACGTTGCCCATATCGCGGGTAAATTCGCCTAATCGATGCGCAGAATCATCGTCATCTGACCAGCCCGGAACCACCACGTAGCGGATCCACACTTTCACGTCTTTCTTCGACAGATACTGGGCAAACTCCAGCGTACGATGGTTGGATACGCCCACCAGATTCTGGTGAATATCATCATTCATCTGCTTGAGATCGAGCATGACCAGATCGGTGACTTCCAGTAATTCATCGATCACCGGATCGTAACGACGAACAAAACCGTTAGTGTCTAGACAGGTGTGGATACCTTCTTTATGACAGGCGCGGAACCAGTCGCGCACGAACTCGGCCTGCAGAATGGCTTCACCGCCGGATGCAGTCACGCCGCCGCCTGATGCATTCATAAAGTGGCGATAGGTCACCACCTCTTTCATCAGCTCTTCGACGGTTATCTCTTTACCACCATGAGTGTCCCACGTATCGCGGTTATGGCAGTAAAGGCAGCGCATCAGGCAGCCCTGGAAGAAGGTAATAAAGCGGATGCCTGGGCCATCAACGGTGCCACAGGACTCAAAGGAGTGAATACGACCAATTACAGACATTGCGGTGTTATCTCCAGTTCTTCCCGGCTTCCAGCCAGGTTTGCGAGCACGGTTATAAAGCCGCGTCGAGTTTATTTTGCGCGTTAACCTCATTATAGAAGTCAGCAGGCAAAATCCACTCAGCGTGAGTAGGTTATAAGAAAGGCCCCACCGAAGTGGAGCCTTTATGTTACGCGTTTTTAATCGCGATTTCAGTCAAATCTATTAGATAGATTGAGTGAAGGTACGAGTGATAACGTCCTGCTGCTGTTCTTTAGTCAGGGAGTTAAAACGTACTGCGTAGCCAGATACGCGGATGGTCAGCTGCGGATATTTTTCCGGGTTTTCCATCGCGTCGAGCAGCATTTCGCGGTTCATAACGTTAACGTTCAGGTGCTGACCGCCTTCGATAGACGCTTCGTGGTGGAAGTAACCATCCATCAGGCCTGCCAGGTTAGTTTTACGAACATCGTCGTCTTTACCCAGTGCGTTAGGAACGATAGAGAAGGTATAAGAAATACCATCTTTAGCGTAAGCAAACGGCAGTTTAGCAACGGAAGTCAGAGAGGCAACAGCACCTTTCTGGTCACGACCGTGCATTGGGTTAGCACCTGGGCCGAATGGCGCGCCAGCACGACGACCGTCTGGGGTGTTACCGGTTTTCTTACCATAAACCACGTTAGAGGTGATGGTCAGAACAGACTGAGTCGGGATAGCGTTACGGTAAGTAGTCAGTTTCTGAATTTTCTTCATGAAACGTTCTACCAGGTCAACAGCCATGTCATCTACGCGAGCATCGTTGTTACCAAACTGCGGGTATTCGCCTTCGATTTCGAAGTCGATAGCCAGACCATCTTCGTCACGAATTGGTTTAACTTTCGCATATTTGATTGCAGACAGGGAGTCAGCAGCAACGGACAGACCTGCGATACCACACGCCATGGTGCGGATAACGTCACGGTCGTGCAGCGCCATCAGGGAGGCTTCGTAGCTGTACTTGTCGTGCATGTAGTGGATGACGTTCAGTGCGGTGACGTACTGTTTTGCCAGCCAATCCATGAAGTGGTCCATGCGGTCAATGACTTCGTCATAGTTCAGCACGTCGCCTTTGATTGGTTCAGATTTAGGACCAACCTGCATTTTCAGTTTTTCATCAACGCCGCCGTTGATTGCGTACAGCATGGTTTTCGCCAGGTTTGCACGAGCACCGAAGAACTGCATTTGTTTACCAACGATCATTGGGCTTACGCAGCAAGCGATAGCGTAGTCATCGTTGTTAAAGTCTGGACGCATCAGGTCATCGTTTTCATACTGCAGAGAAGAAGTATCGATAGACACTTTCGCTGCGTATTTTTTGAATGCCAGTGGCAGTTTTTCAGACCACAGAACGGTGATGTTCGGCTCTGGAGAAGGACCCATGGTGTACAGGGTGTTCAGGAAGCGGAAGCTGTTTTTGGTAACCAGAGTACGGCCATCAACGCCCATACCACCGATAGATTCAGTTGCCCAAATCGGGTCACCGGAGAACAGTTCATCATACTCAGGGGTACGCAGGAAGCGAACCATACGCAGTTTCATGACCAGGTGGTCAATCATTTCCTGAGCGTCTTGTTCAGTGATTTTGCCTGCTTTCAGGTCACGTTCGATGTAGATATCCAGGAAGCTGGAAGTACGACCGAAGGACATTGCAGCGCCGTTCTGAGATTTAACCGCAGCCAGGTAGCCGAAGTAAGTCCACTGAATAGCTTCCTGCGCGCTGGTTGCTGGACCAGAGATGTCGTAGCCGTATTTAGCAGCCATCTCTTTGATCTGACCCAGTGCACGGTGCTGTTCAGAGATTTCTTCACGCAGACGGATAGTTGCTTCCAGGTTTACGCCGTTTTCCAGATCAGACTGCAGAGACAGGAACTGTGCATATTTGTCTTTCATCAGGAAGTCGATACCGTACACCGCGATGCGACGGTAGTCACCAATGATACGACCACGGCCGTATGCATCTGGCAGACCAGTCAGAACGCCAGATTTACGGCAGTTCAGAATGTCTTTGGTGTAAACATCGAATACGCCCTGGTTGTGGGTTTTGCGGTATTCGGTGAAGATTTTTTTCAGCATTGGGTCCAGCTCGCGATTGTACGCTTTGCAGGAACCTTCAACCATTTTGATACCACCGAACGGGATAATCGCACGTTTCAGTGGAGCTTCAGTTTGCAGACCAACGATTTTTTCCAGCGCTTTGTTGATGTAGCCAGCGTCGTGGGAAGTGATGGTAGATGCAACGGAGGTGTCAAAGTCAACTGGCGCGTGAGTGCGGTTTTCCAGTTTAACGCCTTCCATAACGTTGTCCCACAGCTTGGTGGTCGCGTCAGTTGCGCCAGCCAGGAAGGACTCGTCACCCTCATACGGAGTGTAGTTTTTCTGGATGAAGTCACGTAAGTTTACTTCATTCTGCCAGTCACCTTTGGTAAAACCTTCCCAGGCTGTGGCTAACTTTTCATTAAGTTCGGACATGTAACACCTACCTTCTTAAGTGGACTTTTTATTTACTGCCTGGAGCAGCCGTCAATTAATGACGGTCACCGCCACGCAGGTAAATGACCCAGTATGTCAACCCAACCAGCAAACCGCCGCCGATAATGTTCCCGATAGTGACGGGAATCAGGTTATCGGTGATGAAGTGCATCACGGTCAGGTGAGAGAAATTTTCCGGAGACGAACCGACAGCGGTCCAGAATTCCGGGCTAGCAAAATCGCGTATTACGATACCCATAGGGATCATAAACATGTTTGCGATACTGTGCTCAAAACCGCTGGCAACGAACATGGCAACCGGTAAGACCATAATCATGGCTTTATCCATCAGGCTGCGGCCAGAGTAGCTCATCCAGACAGCCAGACAGACCATCAGGTTTGCCAGGATACCGAGAGCAACGGCTTCAATAAAAGTGTGATGCAATTTGTGATCGGCGGTTTGCAGGACGTTGAGTCCCCACCCACCGTTGGCCGTCATATATTCACCGGACAGCCACATGAGCAGTACGAAGAGCAGGCACCCTACCAGGTTACCAACATAGACGTTGAGCCAGTTTTTCGCCAGTTGACCCCAGGTGATTCGGCCGCTGGCTTTCGCCACAACGATAAGCACGGTCGACGTAAAGAGGTCAGCGCCACAAATAACGCAAAGAATGAGGCCTAGTGAGAAGCAGATACCACCAATCAGTTTCGCAATGCCGAACGGCATGCCAGCTGTACCTGTGGTTGCTGTAATATAAAATACAAAAGCAATCGAGATGAAGACGCCCGCAGTAATCGCCAGATAAAAGGTTTTCAGCGGATGCTTGGTTGCTTTATAGACACCTGCTTCTTCGGCAACTTTGGCCATTGCAGCAGGGAGAAGTAGATCAAAAGGGTTGTCAGCTTTCACACTAACTCTCTCTTTTTATTTAATCGGCGACGAGATACTAACAAAGCATTATAGATGA
Organism: Kluyvera cryocrescens NBRC 102467; assembly: GCF_001571285.1. Classification (GTDB taxonomy): domain Bacteria; phylum Pseudomonadota; class Gammaproteobacteria; order Enterobacterales; family Enterobacteriaceae; genus Kluyvera; species Kluyvera cryocrescens. Next base: position 21,651 of record NZ_BCTM01000021.1, read on the forward strand.
GAATTTGATATAGATCATATCTCGCCTGGCTTATAGGCCTGCAAGTTGGATGGTTTTTCAACGAAAGCAGGGTAATTTACTGAATATAAAGATAAAAATAAATTTTAAGATTTGCAAATTCAGTTGAATTTTTTCTTTACCCTTCATTTTTCGAGTTAATTAAAATGGAGTAATGATCAAGTAAATTAACAATAAAAGTAAGCTACTAATAATTGAGTTTACTTATCTTTAACTTTATTTTCACACTCAGGTGAAGCGAAGCGCGGAAATAAAAAAAGGGGCCAATATGTGGCCCCGTAATATAGCGTAGAGTGTAGGTTAAACCTACTTTTTCTGTGGCTTCAGGTTATTTCGCCCAAAACGCCGCTTTCGCGCGCTGCAGTTTTTCGTAGGCCTGCAACAGCGACTGATGCGCCGGGAAGGCTTTCAGAGAACCGTCAACAGACTGCAGGCCATAGAAAGCCTCTTCGCCGCTCAGCGCTGCGCTAGCTGCTTCTACCGCGTCAGCGCCGTACATCCGCACGAAGGCATTCAGGTATTGCAGCGGCTCGCGCTCTTCTTCCTGGGAGAGCAGCAGCAGCGTCTGCAGGCAGCGGTAGTAATTGGCGCGTTCAGCACTGAAGACCGAGGCGTTGAACTCCATTGTCCATTCCGTCCAAATCAACGCTTGCTCCAAATCGCCGCCCGCCAGCGCGAGCATGGCTTTCAGCTCGCCAATACGCAGGGTGTACCAGCCGTTATCAGAACCCGTCGCCAGACCCAGCAGCTCGCGCACGCGAGTGAAGTCATCCAGCCCTTCGTCATCGATCTGCTCAATCAGGTTCAGGTACTCTTCTTTTTCCCACTCGCTGCCCGGCAGGGAGAGAATGGTTTCACGCAGATGGCTACCCATGTTGTTGTTAGCCAGCCACAGATCTTCTGCCGGATAGATGTCGGACATGCCAGGCACGATGATGCGGCAAGCGTAGACGCTCAGGTGCTCATAGTCGGCGATGTACACTTCTTTATCTTCGGCGTTGAAGATAGCCATCAGCGTGGCGAACTCTTCTTCGGTGGTGCCGGAGAAACTCCAGTCAGCGAACGGATAGTCGGCATCCTGCTTGAACAGATCCCAGGAAATAGAACCGCTAGAATCGATGAAGTGGGTTTCCAGGTTGGTGTGTTCAGCCACTTCTTCATCATCGAAGGTCGGCGGGGTAAACACGTCGAGATCCTTCAGACCACGGCCCTGAAGCAGTTCAGTCACGGTGCGCTCCAGTGCGACACCGAAGTCAGGGTGCGCGCCGAAGGAGGCGAAGCAGGTGCCGTTAGCTGGGTTGAACAGCACAACGCAGATCACTGGATATTTTCCACCCAGAGAACCATCGTAAGCAAAGATTGGGAAACCTTCTGCTTCCAGTTTGGCGATAGACTCTACGACGCCAGGATAACGTGCCAGCACCTCGGATGGAATCTCAGGCAGGCTGATGCTCTCGGCGATAATACGGTTTTTCACGTAACGTTCGAACACCTCTGACAGCCCCTGAACGCGGGCTTCATTACGGGTGTTGCCCGCAGACATGCCGTTGGAAACGTACAGGTTGGCGACGATGTTCATAGGGATATAAATGGTTTCGCCGTCGGACTGGCGAGTGAACGGCAGGCCGCACACGCCGCGATCGTCGTTACCAGACTGCAGATCGACCAGCATGCTCGCGGTCAGCTGATCGTCCGGATCGTAGAATGCGCGCAGACGTGCATCAAGCAGGCCTTCTGGCACATCGTCGTTTTCGGTCAGCGGGAACCATTTTTCGTTCGGATAATGCACGAACGGGCCATTGGCAATTTCCTCACCCAGCCAGAAGTCTGCGAAGAAATAGTTGGTAGAGAGACGTTCAAAGTACTCACCGAGCGCAGACGCCAGCGCGGCTTTTTTGGTCGCGCCTTTGCCGTTGGTAAAGCATAAAGAGCATGCTTTATCACGAATATGCACCGACCAGACGTTAGGAACAGGGTTCAACCAGGAGGCTTCTTCGATATCGAAACCCAGGTCGAGCAGCTTTTGCTGGAAGCGAGCGATGGAATCTTCCAGTGCGGCATCTTTGCCGGGAATATAGGTCTGCGTCATAGCAATCTCTTTTGTCGTACGGAAAGCGCGCAATGATACGGGTTTTGCGTGACGGGTGCTATCTCCGGCGAAAATAAAAGGGAGGTCTATGCTTATAAGCAATAACCTATTGTTAAGGCGTAGAAAACATGAAAGCGTTTGATCTTCAACGGATGGCGTTTGATAAATTCCCGCCTGAATTCTTAGGCGAAGTCGCGCTGAGAACCCTGTTTACCTTTTTATTGGTCTTCCTGTTCCTCAAAATTACCGGGCGTCGCGGCGTTCGGCAGATGTCGCTGTTTGAGGTTTTGATCATTCTGACGCTGGGATCGGCGGCTGGGGACGTCGCCTTTTATGACGATGTGCCGCTAGTGCCGGTTTTCGTGGTCTTCGTCTCCCTCGCATTACTGTACCGCCTGGTGATGTGGCTGATGTCCAAAAGCGAAAAACTAGAAGATTTGCTGGAAGGCAAAGCCATTGTCATTGTGAAAGAGGGGCAGCTCGCCTGGGAGAATGTTCGTAAAGCCAATATGACCGAGCTGGAGTTTTTAATGGAACTGCGGCTCAACAGCGTCGAACAGCTTGGGCAGGTGCGCCTGGCGATTATGGAAACCAATGGGCAGATCAGCGTGTTCTATTATCACGATGATGACGTCAAGCCGGGCTTGTGCATTTTACCCGAAAATTTTGTGCCGCGATTTAGGGTGATGCCTGAGTCGGGCGAGTACGCTTGCGCCAGATGTAGCTATGTTACCGGCCTCAATGTCGGCGAGCGTCAATTATGTCCTCGCTGTATGAATCCGATATGGACGAAGGTTAGCCGGGCGAAACGCGTTGCCTGACAGCCATTTTGTCGGTTTTGCTATCATCGGGTGGCAGAATGTTTTGTGTGACCGGGGCCACATTTCACTGGCGAAAGGTTTTAGACATTGCGGCGCGTGTCACTGAATGATAAAACCGATATCCACAGTTATTACTTATGGCTTTTAGCGTGGTGAGGGAAAATGGCTCAGGTTTTTAATTTCAGTTCAGGTCCGGCGATGTTACCGGCAGATGTTCTTAAACTGGCACAGCAAGAACTTTGCGACTGGAACGGATTAGGCACGTCGGTGATGGAAGTTAGCCACCGTGGAAAAGAGTTTATTCAGGTGGCAGAAGAAGCAGAAAAAGATTTCCGCGACTTGCTTAATATTCCTTCCAACTACAAAGTGCTGTTCTGTCATGGCGGCGGCCGCGGCCAGTTTGCTGGCGTTCCACTGAATATCCTGGGCGATAAAACCACCGCCGACTACGTTGATGCCGGCTACTGGGCCGCCAGCGCGGTGAAGGAAGCGAAAAAATACTGCACCCCGAACGTGATTGATGCCAAAGTCACCATTGATGGTAAACGCGCCGTGAAACCAATGCGTGAATGGCAGCTCTCCGACAACGCGGCGTACCTGCACTTCTGCCCGAACGAAACTATCGACGGTATTGCTATTGAAGAAACGCCAGACTTTGGCAAAGACGTTGTGGTGGCTGCCGATTTCTCCTCCACTATCCTGTCCCGCGCGATTGACGTCAGCCGCTACGGCGTTATTTATGCGGGTGCGCAGAAAAATATCGGTCCTGCTGGGTTAACGCTGGTGATCGTGCGTGAAGATCTGTTGGGTAAAGCACACGTAGCCTGTCCGTCGATCCTTGATTACACCGTGCTCAATGACAACGACTCCATGTTCAACACGCCGCCGACCTTTGCCTGGTATCTCTCAGGCTTGGTGTTCAAATGGCTGAAAGAGCAGGGCGGCGTAGAGGCGATGGATCGCATCAATCAACAGAAGGCCGATCTTCTGTATAGCACCATTGATGGCAGCGATTTCTACCGTAACGACGTGGCGAGCGCTAACCGCTCCCGCATGAACGTTCCGTTCCAGTTGGCTGATAGCGCACTGGACAAAGTGTTCCTCGAAGAGTCCTTTGCTGCGGGTCTGCATTCGCTGAAAGGCCACCGCGTGGTCGGCGGGATGCGTGCTTCTATCTATAACGCGATGCCGCTGGCAGGCGTACAGGCGCTGACGGACTTCATGCAAGACTTCGAACGCCGTCACGGTTAATCTGGCTATATCTATTCATCCCCACGGTCATCCCGTGGGGTTTTTACTTCTGTTTTAGAGAGTTGAGTTTCATGGAATCCCTGACGTTACAACCTATCGCGCGTGTCGACGGCACCATTAATCTGCCCGGTTCTAAAAGCGTGTCGAACCGCGCTTTGCTGCTGGCGGCATTGGCTCGTGGTACGACTGTCCTGACCAATCTGCTGGACAGCGATGATGTTCGCCACATGCTCAACGCGCTGAAGGCTCTGGGAATTCACTATACCCTGTCCGCCGACCGTACCCGTTGTGAAGTCACCGGTAATGCAGGCATGCTGCAGTCTACTGACGAGCTGGAACTGTTCCTCGGCAACGCAGGAACGGCAATGCGCCCGCTGGCGGCGGCGTTATGCCTGGGTCAGAATAACATTGTGCTGACCGGCGAACCGCGTATGAAAGAACGCCCTATTGGCCATCTGGTCGATGCGCTGCGCCAGGGCGGTGCTCAGATTGATTATCTGGAGCAGGAAAATTATCCGCCGCTGCGCCTGAAAGGCGGTTTCACCGGGGGGAATGTCGAGGTTGACGGCAGCGTATCCAGCCAGTTCCTGACCGCGTTACTGATGACGGCTCCGCTGGCGCCGCAGGACACCACGATTGCTATCAAAGGCGATTTGGTTTCGAAACCGTATATCGATATCACTCTGCATCTGATGAAAACCTTTGGTGTGGAAGTGGAAAACCACCACTACCAGCGCTTTGTTGTGCGCGGTAGCCAGCAGTATGTCTCTCCAGGCCAATATCTGGTGGAAGGCGATGCGTCCTCCGCGTCCTATTTCCTTGCCGCGGGTGCGATTAAAGGCGGCACGGTGAAAGTGACCGGTATTGGTCGTCATAGCGTTCAGGGCGATATCCGTTTTGCGGATGTGCTGGAAAAAATGGGCGCGACCGTGACCTGGGGCGATGATTTTATTGCCTGTACTCGCGGTGAACTAAACGCCATCGATATGGACATGAACCATATCCCTGATGCGGCCATGACCATCGCCACTGCTGCACTGTTCGCCAAAGGCACCACCACGCTGCGCAATATCTACAACTGGCGCGTGAAAGAGACTGACCGCCTGTTTGCTATGGCTACCGAGCTGCGTAAAGTTGGCGCGGAAGTGGAAGAGGGCGAGGACTACATTCGCGTTACGCCGCCTGCGTCGCTGAACTTTGCGGAAATCGGCACCTATAACGATCACCGTATGGCGATGTGCTTCTCGCTGGTGGCGCTGTCTGATACGCCTGTCACCATTCTTGACCCGAAATGCACGGCGAAAACCTTCCCGGATTATTTCGAACAATTGGCGCGGATCAGCACCCTAGCCTGAGCCCGACGCTAGCGTAAAAAAGTACACTTTCCGGGCTGGCGTCCTGCCAGCCCACTATACTTATCTATTCTCCTGCACTTCTTAGGCCTAATTCTGGAATTCGCAGACAAAAGTAACCGTCTGGCGCAGAGATGCGTATAATGCGCGGCGTTTACGTTGAATATGCCTTTTATTAAGGAGATAGAGATGACGGCAATTGCCCCGGTAATTACCATTGATGGCCCAAGTGGCGCGGGTAAAGGCACACTGTGCAAAGCCATGGCAGAAGCATTGCAATGGCATTTACTGGACTCTGGCGCGATTTATCGCGTACTGGCTTTAGCTGCGTTGCATCATCATGTCGACGTGACGTCGGAAGATGCGCTAGTTCCATTGGCTGTTCACCTTGACGTGCGCTTTGTTTCGACCGATGGGACGCTGGAAGTTATCCTTGAAGGTGAAGACGTCAGCGGCGAAATCCGGACCCAGGACGTTGCCAATGCGGCGTCTCAGGTTGCGGCATTCCCACGCGTTCGTGAGGCGCTGCTGCGCCGCCAGCGCGGGTTCCGCGAAGCGCCAGGCCTGATTGCCGATGGCCGTGATATGGGCACCGTGGTCTTCCCGGATGCGCCGGTAAAAATCTTCCTGGATGCTTCATCGGAAGAACGTGCCAACCGCCGCATGCTACAGTTGCAGGAAAAGGGCTTTAGTGTTAACTTTGAGCGCCTTTTGGCAGAGATAAAGGAACGTGATGACCGCGATCGTAATCGTGCTGTTGCGCCACTGGTCCCTGCTGCTGATGCTTTAGTGTTGGATTCCACCACCTTAAGCATTGAGCAAGTAATTGAAAAAGCGTTAGACTATGCGCGCCAGAAATTGGCACTCGCGTAAAACGCGACAGAATTTGTAGTACCCCCGTTGCAATGGATTGACAGCGGGTATGTGAAACAACCCCATCCGACAAGGTGTCAGGTGGACGTTAAATCTAACTTCGAAGATTAAACATGACTGAATCTTTTGCTCAACTATTTGAAGAATCTTTAAAAACAATCGAAACCCGTCCGGGTTCCATCGTTCGTGGTGTTGTTGTTGCTATCGACAAAGACATCGTTCTGGTTGATGCGGGCCTGAAATCTGAATCTGCAATCCCTGCAGAGCAGTTCAAAAACGCAGCCGGCGAGCTGGAAATCCAGGTCGGTGACGAAGTTGACGTTGCGCTGGACGCAGTAGAAGACGGCTTCGGCGAAACCCTGCTGTCCCGTGAAAAAGCTAAGCGTCACGAAGCTTGGATCACGCTGGAAAAAGCATACGAAGACGCTGAAACTGTTGTTGGTGTTATCAACGGCAAAGTTAAAGGTGGCTTCACTGTTGAGCTGAACGGTATTCGTGCGTTCCTGCCAGGTTCCCTGGTAGACGTTCGTCCAGTGCGCGATACGCTGCACCTGGAAGGCAAAGAGCTTGAGTTCAAAGTAATCAAGCTGGACCAGAAACGTAACAACGTTGTTGTTTCTCGTCGTGCCGTGATCGAATCCGAAAACAGCGCAGAGCGCGATCAGCTGCTGGAAAACCTGCAGGAAGGCATGGAAGTTAAAGGTATCGTTAAGAACCTCACTGACTACGGTGCATTCGTTGATCTGGGCGGCGTTGACGGCCTGCTGCACATCACTGATATGGCATGGAAACGCGTTAAGCATCCAAGCGAAATCGTAAACGTTGGCGACGAAATCACTGTTAAAGTGCTGAAGTTCGACCGCGAGCGTACTCGTGTATCTCTGGGCCTGAAACAGCTGGGCGAAGATCCATGGGTAGCTATCGCTAAGCGTTATCCAGAAGGTACCAAACTGACTGGCCGCGTGACCAACCTGACCGACTACGGCTGCTTCGTTGAAATCGAAGAAGGCGTTGAAGGCCTGGTACACGTATCCGAAATGGATTGGACCAACAAAAACATCCACCCATCCAAAGTTGTTAACGTTGGTGACGTAGTGGAAGTTATGGTTCTGGATATCGACGAAGAACGTCGTCGTATCTCCCTGGGTCTGAAGCAGTGCAAAAACAACCCATGGCAGCAGTTCGCAGAAACCCACAACAAGGGCGACCGCGTTGAAGGTAAAATCAAGTCTATCACTGACTTCGGTATCTTCATCGGCCTGGACGGCGGCATCGACGGCCTGGTTCACCTGTCTGACATCTCCTGGAACGCTACAGGCGAAGAAGCAGTTCGTGAATACAAAAAAGGCGACGAAATCGCAGCAGTTGTTCTGCAGGTTGACGCAGAGCGTGAACGTATCTCCCTGGGCGTTAAACAGCTCGCAGAAGATCCGTTCAACAACTGGGTTGCTCTGAACAAGAAAGGCGCTATCGTTAACGGTAAAGTAACTGCAGTTGACGCGAAAGGCGCAACCGTAGAACTGGCCGACGGCGTTGAAGGTTACCTGCGTGCTTCTGAAGCATCCCGTGACCGCGTTGAAGATGCAACTCTGGTTCTGAGCGTTGGCGATGACGTTGAAGCTAAATTCACCGGCGTTGATCGTAAAAACCGCGCAATTAGCCTGTCTGTTCGTGCTAAAGACGAAGCTGACGAGAAAGATGCAATCGCTACTGTTAACAACAAACAGGAAGACGGCAACTTCTCCAACGCTATGGCTGAAGCATTCAAAGCAGCTAAAGGCGAGTAATCTTGCTGATTCGGGTTTAACAACCTGAATTGTGATGAGTTTACTTGACAGATTGCAGGTTTAGGCCTGTAATCTAGCACAAAGGGCGGCTACGGCCGCCCTTGTTTAATAAGCTGTTAGCTAATTTTCCTTAAAAGGAAACCGGAGGAATCATGACCAAGTCAGAATTGATTGAAAGACTTGCCAGCCAGCAATCCCATATCCCTGCAAAAGCAGTGGAAGATGCGGTGAAAGAGATGCTGGAGCATATGGCCTCAACTCTTGCTGAGGGTGAGCGCATTGAAATCCGCGGTTTCGGCAGCTTCTCTCTGCACTACAGAGCACCACGTACCGGGCGTAACCCGAAAACTGGCGACAAAGTGGAACTGGAAGGCAAATACGTGCCGCACTTCAAGCCGGGTAAAGAACTGCGCGATCGCGCCAATATTTACGATTGAGTTTTTATCGCCTGTGCGAAAAACTTGATTGAGAGAAAAGCACCTACGGGTGCTTTTTTCGTTTCTGCTCCCCTTAAGCATTGCATGCTGTCTGGAATCCGCCTCGTACATTCGCTGTAACGCGCCATCGCATTGACCGTTTCTCTGGAATTCCCCACCTAAAGCCAACTTTAGCAAGACGACAGCAGCAGTCCACCGCGCCACACTTCTGACGACAAGGAGGTGTTAATGCGTTTACCACAGCTGGCCGGCTGCGCACTGTTGGGCATTCTTCCAATAAGCGTACTGCCGGAATTGCCTTCGCCAGATACCCTTAAACTCGCTATGCCAGGAGTGATTGCTTTGGCGTTATTTGGGCGAGCAGGGCGGGCTGCGTCTCTTATCGGGCTCCTATTTTGTTGGGGAGTTTTTGCTGCATGGCAGGTGCTGTTGCCAGCGCAAATGCTACCGGGCAAAAACCGGCACATGGAGATAGTCATCACGCAAACGGATGGGCAAACCAGCCATCGGGGCGCAATGCTGCGGCTGGAAGGGCGGCGATATTTTCCGCAAACGGAAATAGCATTATATGGGAGCTATCTACCACAAGCCCCCTGCGTTGGACAGCGCTGGCAAATGACGGTGAGCGTGCGCGCCGTCCACGGGCAGCTCAATGACGGCGGTTTTGATGCCCAGCGTTACGCACTCTCACAAAATCGCCCGCTGACCGGGCGGATTGTTAAAGCGCAACCCATCGACAGACGATGTAGCCTTCGCGCTCGGTTTCTGGCTTCGCTGCAAGCATCGCTGGCTGACCTGCCGTGGCGCGATGTGATGCTGGCGCTAGGCCTGGGTGAGCGTCTATCGGTGGCTCCGGAAATCAAAATGCTGATGCAGCAAACCGGGACCTCGCATTTAATGGCCATTTCTGGACTGCATATAGCACTCGGTGCCTCACTGGGATGGTTGTTTGTTCGCGGCGTGCAATTTTTCTTGCCCGGGTGGCTCATTTGCTGGCGCCTACCCTCGGTTGTCGCGCTTTTTACGGCAATCGGCTATGCCATGCTGACGGGGATGCAACCCCCTGCGTTACGCACCGTTGTGGCCGCATCGATGTGGTACGCATTACGTTTGAGCGGCCGGCAGTGGACGGCGTGGGAAGTGTGGCTGTGTTGTCTGGCCGCAATCGTATTTATCGATCCCTTGGCGGTGCTCTCAGACAGTTTGTGGTTGTCGGTATTTGCGGTCGGCGTACTGATTTTTTGGTATCAATGGGCGCCATTGCCACGTGGGCGCTTTCCGCGTTTCCTTAGGCCACTGGCGAGCCTTATGCATTTGCAGATCGGATTATCGCTGTTGCTGTCGCCCGCGCAGATTGCCCTTTTTCACGGCATAAGCCTCACCTCATTGCTAGCAAATGTTGTTGCTGTGCCCGTGGTGACTTTGCTCGCCGTGCCGCTCATTTTACTGGCCATGTTTTTACACCTGTTCGCACCCGACATGATAGAGATGATGGTGTGGCGTTGCGCCAATGGTGTGTTAGCGCTGCTCTTTGATTATTTGCAGAGACTACCAACCGGATGGCTGAATATTGGCGTGGCCTGGCTGGGAGTATCGCTGCTCCCATGGCTGGCAGTGATTGTGTGGCGTTTGCATGCATGGCGGCGCTTTCCCGCGCTTTGGCTCTCCCTCGCAGTGCTGCTCTCATTTCCACTGTGGCGAAAAACACCTCAGGATCGGTGGCAGGTTGTGATGCTGGATGTGGGACAGGGTCTGGCGGTGGTGATTGTCAGGGGAGATAAAGCCCTGCTCTATGATACGGGGCTGGCATGGCCCGATGGTGACAGCGGTGAACAATTGATCGTTCCCTGGCTGCGCTGGCATGGGCTCACGCTGCAGGGGATCGTCCTGAGCCACGATCATCTGGATCATCGTGGCGGGCTGGGCTCCGTGCAGCAGGCATGGCCGCAGACGTGGATCAGAAGCCCACTTGGTTGGGAAGGGCATCTGCCCTGTGCACGAGGTGAGCGATGGCACTGGCAGGGGCTGACCTTCCGCGTACTCTGGCCATTAGCTGGAAAAGCGCCAAAAGGGAACAATAGTTCATGCGTGGTGAAGGTCAGTGAGGGTAAAAACAGCATTCTGCTGACGGGAGATATTGAATTCCCGGCGGAAATGGCCATGATTAGCCGTTTCTGGCAACCATTTGCGTCTACAATTATTCAGGTTCCACATCACGGCAGTTCGACATCGTCAGGGGTAGCGTTTATCCAACGGGTAGGAGGAGCTGCGGCGCTGGCTTCTGCATCTCGCTATAACGCATGGCGGCTGCCTTCTTCAAAAATAAAGGCACGCTATCTTCAACATCATTACGCCTGGTTTGATACCCCTCATCAGGGGCAGATAACCGTCACTTTCAGCGCGAATGGCTGGAAGATTGAGGGCTTACGAGATCAACTTTTACAGCGTTGGTATCATCAGTGGTTTGGCGAGACTCGCGATAACGGGTAGAATATGCGGCTATTTCAACATAAGCTGGTTTTTTGAATGCAGAACGACAAAGATCTCTCCACGTGGCAGACCTTCCGCCGACTCTGGCCGACTATCGCGCCGTTTAAAGCAGGGTTGATCGTGGCGGCCATTGCGTTAGTCCTTAACGCGGCCAGCGATACCTTCATGTTATCGCTTCTTAAACCATTACTGGATGATGGTTTTGGTAAAACAGATCGCTCAGTGCTGCTTTGGATGCCGCTGGTCGTTATTGGCTTGATGATCCTGCGTGGTATCACAAGCTATGTTTCAAGCTACTGTATCTCCTGGGTTTCTGGCAAAGTGGTTATGACCATGCGCCGTCGGCTGTTTAGCCATATGATGGGGATGCCGGTCTCATTCTTCGACAAGCAGTCCACCGGGACGCTGCTGTCGCGTATTACCTATGACTCCGAACAGGTCGCGTCATCTTCTTCAAGCGCGCTGATTACCGTGGTGCGTGAAGGTGCGTCGATCATTGGTCTGTTCATCATGATGTTTTACTACAGCTGGCAGCTGTCGGTCATTCTTATCGTTCTGGCACCTATTGTGTCGATTGCGATTCGCGTGGTCTCCAAGCGCTTCCGTAGCATCAGTAAAAACATGCAAAACACGATGGGTCAGGTTACTACCAGCGCTGAACAGATGCTGAAAGGGCATAAAGAAGTGCTGATGTTCGGCGGTCAGGCCGTAGAATCCCATCGCTTTGATAAAGTCAGCAACAAGATGCGTCTGCAGGGGATGAAGCTGGTCTCCGCGTCATCGATTTCTGATCCGATCATTCAGCTGATTGCTTCTCTGGCGCTGGCGTTTGTTCTCTATGCCGCAAGTTTCCCAAGCGTCATGGAAACGTTAACTGCCGGTACCATCACCGTGGTCTTCTCCTCAATGATTGCTCTGATGCGTCCGCTGAAATCGCTGACCAACGTCAATGCGCAGTTCCAGCGTGGGATGGCTGCCTGTCAGACGCTGTTTGCGATTCTTGATAGTGAGCAAGAAAAAGACGAAGGCAAACTGGAAATTGAGCGTGCGAAAGGGGCGATTGAGTTCCGTAACGTCACCTTTACCTACCCAGGCCGCGAAACACCGGCACTGCGTAATATCAACCTCGCGATCCCGGAAGGGAAAACGGTGGCTCTGGTTGGTCGCTCCGGTTCGGGCAAATCCACTATCGCCAGCCTGTTGACCCGTTTTTATGATATCGATGAAGGTGAAATCCTGCTCGATGGTCATGATTTACGCGAGTACAAGCTCTCCGCGCTACGTAATCAGGTCGCATTGGTCTCACAAAACGTGCATCTGTTCAACGATACCGTCGCCAACAACATTGCCTATGCGCGCACGGAAGAGTTCAGCCGTGAGCAGATTGAAGATGCGGCACGCATGGCCTATGCGATGGACTTTATCAACAAAATGGATAATGGCCTCGACACGATTATTGGTGAAAACGGCGTGCTGCTCTCCGGCGGTCAACGTCAGCGTATTGCCATTGCGCGTGCGCTGCTGCGCAACAGCCCGATTTTGATCCTTGATGAAGCCACGTCTGCGCTGGATACCGAATCTGAACGTGCGATTCAGTCGGCGCTAGATGAACTGCAGAAAAACCGCACCTCGCTGGTTATCGCGCACCGTCTCTCTACCATTGAACAGGCCGACGAAATTATCGTGGTCGAAGAGGGGCAGATTGTCGAACGCGGTAGCCACAGTGATTTGCTTGAGCAGCGCGGCGTGTATGCGCAACTGCATAAAATGCAGTTTGGCGAATGATAGCTAAAATCTGGTCGGGCGAATCGCCGCTTTGGCTACTGCTGTTGCCGCTTTCCTGGCTGTACGGCCTGGTGAGCGGCCTCATCCGACTTTGCTATCAGATCGGCCTGAAGAAAGCCTGGCGCGCACCTTGCCCGGTTGTCGTGGTAGGGAATCTGACCGCCGGCGGTAACGGTAAGACCCCGGTCGTTATTTGGCTTGTTGAGCAGTTACAGCGCCAGGGCATCAGGGTGGGGGTGGTTTCTCGCGGCTATGGCGGCAAAGCGGAAAGCTATCCGTTGCTGCTGGATGCCGACACCACCACTGCACAGGCGGGTGATGAACCGGTGCTTATATATCAGCGCACCGGTGCGCCGGTGGCTGTTTCTCCGGTACGCGTTGATGCGGTAAAAGCGCTGCTGGCCGCGCACGATCTTCAGCTTGTCGTGACGGATGATGGGCTTCAGCACTATCGTCTGGCGCGGGACAAAGAGATTGTCGTTATCGATGGCGTACGCCGATTTGGCAACGGCTGGTGGCTACCCGCAGGGCCAATGCGCGAACGCGCTTCGCGCTTGCGATCTGTTGATGCCCGGATTGTTAACGGTGGAGAGCCACAGGCTGGGGAAATCCCAATGACTCTACGTCCTGGCGAAGCGGTCAATTTACTCACGCATCAAAGGCTACCGGTTTCGGCGTTGCAAAACGTAGTCGCGATGGCCGGTATTGGCCATCCTCCCCGATTTTTTGCAACCTTAAATGAGTGCGGGTTACAACCGGTACGCACCGTTGCACTGGCAGACCACAAGGCACTCACTGAAGCGGACGTACGGGCGCTGGTTGAACCCGGGCAACAGCTTATTATGACTGAAAAAGATGCGGTGAAATGCCGCCGCTTTGCGCAGGAAAACTGGTGGTATCTGCCGGTCGATGCTGTTCTTTCCGGCGACCGCGCGCAGACGCTGCTACAGGACTTGATTACCCTCGCACGACGCTAAACGGCGTCGGCGATATCCGGGGGAACCGGTATGGCTGAACAGCATCTTACTCTGCGCGCCGCGCGTCATCTCCACCTTGCGGCGCAGGGGCTTCTCAATCGCCCGCGCCGGCAGGCAAAAGCGCACGATATTCTTCGTACTATCCAACAAATGTCTCTGCTGCAAATCGACACCATCAACGTGGTGGCCCGCAGCCCTTATCTGGTGTTATTCAGTCGTCTGGGCGCTTATCCATCGACATGGCTCGATGAGGCGCTTTCCCGCGGAGAGCTTATGGAATATTGGGCTCATGAGGCCTGCTTTCTGCCGCGTAGCGATTTTCCGCTGGTGCGCCACCGGATGCTGGCGCCGCATAAGATGGGCTGGAAGTATCACCAGAGCTGGATGAGTGAACACGCACAGGACATTGCAGCGCTTAAATCTCATATTGCTGAGAATGGTCCGGTGCGCTCTGCTGATTTTTCACACCCGCGCAAAGGTGAAAGCGGTTGGTGGGCGTGGAAGCCGCACAAGCGCCATCTGGAAGGTTTGTTTACGGCTGGCGAAGTCATGGTGGTAGCAAGGCGTCACTTCCAGCGCGTCTACGATCTCACCGAGCGTGTGATGCCCCACTGGAATGATGCAACGGATGCACTGACGCAACCGGCCGCGGAAAGGCTTATGCTGGAGAATAGCGCCCGGAGCTTAGGTATTTTCCGCCCTCAATGGCTGGCGGACTATTATCGTCTGCGCCAACCCGATCTCAATGCGCTGTTGGCACAGTGGCAGGATGAGCAGCAGATAGTGGCTGTTGATGTCGATACGCTGGGCGAGATGTGGGTGCACAGTAGCCTGTTACCGGAACTCGCCCGAGCGGTCGAGGGTAAGCTGAATGCGACCCACAGCGCGGTACTGTCGCCATTCGATCCTGTGGTCTGGGATCGCAAGCGAGCTGAGCAGCTATTTGATTTCAGCTACCGTCTTGAGTGCTACACGCCTGCGCCTAAACGACAGTATGGCTATTTTGTGCTGCCGCTGTTGCACCGTGGCGAAATCGTTGGCCGCATGGACAGCAAAATGCACCGTAGCCGCGGCGTGCTGGAAATATTCGCGCTGTATTTACAAGACGGCGTGCGGGTCAGTCAGCAGCTCGAACGTGGGCTAAAACTGGCCATTAATGACTTTGCTCGCTGGCAGGGGGCAACGCGCGTTGAGCTTGGCGCAATAGCGGAAAAACTCTTTAGTGAACAACGTGGCGGATGGGAGATTGACGCCGACCGTTAGCGCTCTATGATATGCTGCACTGGTTTTCGATACGGCCCATCAGGAGGAACCATGGATCACCGTCTACTTGAAATTATTGCCTGCCCGGTTTGCAACGGCAAACTCTACTACAGCCAGGACAAGCAAGAACTGATTTGCAAACTTGATAATCTGGCGTTTCCCCTGCGTGACGGGATCCCCGTATTGCTGGAAACCGAAGCCCGCGTGCTCGCTGCTGAAGAGAACAGACCATGAGTTTTGTCGTCATTATTCCCGCGCGTTTTGCCTCAACGCGCCTGCCGGGTAAACCGCTGCAGGATATCAACGGCAAACCGATGATTGTGCACGTGCTGGAGCGCGCGCGCGAGTCCGGCGCTGAGCGTATTATCGTGGCAACCGATCACCCGGAAGTGGCTAGCGCCGTTGAAGCCGCCGGGGGTGAGGTTTGCATGACCCGCGCTGACCATCAGTCAGGCACTGAGCGTCTGGCGGAAGTGGTTGAGAAGTGCGGCTTCAGCGACGATACCGTCATTGTTAATGTCCAGGGCGATGAGCCGATGATCCCTGCGGTCATTATCCGCCAGGTGGCAGAAAATTTAGCGGCCAGCCAATGCGGTATGGCTACGCTGGCAGTACCGATTCATGACGCTGAAGAAGCCTTTAATCCGAATGCGGTCAAAGTGGTCATGGACAAAGACGGCCACGCGCTCTATTTTTCACGCGCCACCATTCCATGGGATCGTGACCGCTTTGCGAAAAGCCGCGAAGAGATTGGCGATACGCTGCTGCGCCACATTGGTATCTATGGCTACCGCGCCGGATTTATTCGCCGCTACGTCACCTGGACGCCAAGCCCGCTTGAGCACATTGAGATGCTTGAACAGCTGCGCGTGCTGTGGTACGGCGAAAAAATTCACGTTGCCGTGGCGAAAGAAGTTCCGGGCACCGGCGTTGATACGCCAGAAGATCTGGCTCGCGTTCGCGCCGAAATGAAGTAATCTCCTCCGCCCCCTTGTTCACAGGGGGCGCATTCAGCCTCAATGTTTCCTGACTATCTGTTGCAATTTTGATCTTGTCTGGTGAAATTCACGCTCTATATGCTCATTATGAAAGCAATGGCTTTTATAGAGGCAATCTGACATGGAACAGCTACGTGTAGAACTCAGCCATCTTTTGGGTGAATCACTCAGCCGCGTGGAGTGTATTAACGAGCAGACGGATACCGCGCTATGGTCGCTGTATGATGCCAACGGCAATCCGATGCCGTTATTGGCGCGGAGCTTTTCCTCGCCGGGGCTGGCTCGCCAGCTAGCGTGGAAAATATCGATGCTGGCGCGAAGCGGCACCGTTCGGATGCCGGTGGTATACGGGGTGATGACGCATGAAGAACATCCAGGACCGGACGTCCTGCTGCTGGAGCGCCTGCGCGGTGTGCCAGTGGAAGCGCCTACCCGCAGCCCGCAGCGTTGGGATGCCCTGAAAGATCAAATTGTTGAGGCCATGCTGGCGTGGCACCGCGTGGACAGTTCCGGCAGCGTCGGCTTTGTCGATGGCACTCAGGAAAACAGTTGGCCTCAGTGGTATCGCCAGAGAATTGAAGTGCTGTGGGGTACCCTCAGCCTATACCACAGTACGGGGCTGACGATGCAGGACAAACGGCTGCTATTTCGCACGCGCGAATGTCTGGATGCGCTGTTTGCCGGTTTCAATGACAATTGCGTGCTGGTACACGGCCACTTAACGCTGCGCAGTATGCTTAAGGATGCCCGCAGCGATCAGCTGCTGGCGATGGTTGGGCCTGGGCCTATCTTGTGGGCACCGCGGGAATATGACCTGTTCCGCCTGCACGAGAGCGAACAGGCGGAACAGCTGATGTGGCATTATCTCCAGCGCGCCCCCGTTGCGGAGGCGTTTCTTTGGCGACGCTGGCTCTATCTGCTGTGGGACGAAGTCGAGAAACTCGTGAATACCGGTAAATTTAGCCGCGCGAATTTTGATCTCGCGTCAAAATCACTGCTCCCCTGGCTCTCCTGAGTTACCTTTCAACCATTGCCAGATACGGCCAAGCGTCTCATAACCGACCCGGTCGCTGTGCATCAGCCAGACCGGGGAAGGGATTATGCGCTCCCACGGATTGAGCGGTGAAACAATGGCCAGTTGGTTAGCCGGAGCGGGAAGCGGGTGCAGCCCAACGTGTTGGAAGAAAATCATCGCCCGGGGGAGATGAGAAGCGGAAGTCACCAGCAGGAAAGGCGCATCACCAATGGCCGCTTTAACGGCGCTGGCCTCTTCTTCGGTATCTTTTGGACTGTCCAGCACGATGATCTCACTGCGCGGTACGCCAAGGCTTTCCGCCACGCGGGCACCGGCTTCTGCGGTACTCACCGGATTGGTTAGCGCGCGGGCGCCGGTGAAGATCATTTTTGCTCCAGGATGGGCTTGCCATAGGCGAATCCCTTCCGCCAAACGCGGCAGACTGTTGTTGATCAGATTGGAGCTTGGTGCCCATTCGGGATTCCAGGTATAACCACCACCTAATACCACCACATATTGCACCGGCTCTTCGCCACGCCAGGTGGGATACTTATCTTCAATCGGTTTCAGCAGCCCATCCGCAACCGGCTGTAGGCTCAATAACAGTATGGCGAGCCAACCCGCGGTAATGGCGGTTTTGCCCAGTTTTTGAAAACGCGTAAACCAAACCAGGACAATTCCTAAACCTATCAGCAAAAGAAGCAGCGGCAGTGGCAGCATCATTCCACCGATATACTTTTTCAGCATAAAAAGCATTCTGTAGCGTACCTTTTTTAAGCATCTGACCGTATGAATGCAGTGATATTACACCAGGTAGCTTCATTCTCGCCGTGGGTGTGACAAAATAGACCTTTTGTGGCTGGCGAAGTCAGTAAGGATGCGCTGTGCAGGATCGCAATTTTGATGACATGGCGGAAAAGTTTTCACGCAACATCTATGGCACCACCAAGGGCCAGCTGCGTCAGGCTATTCTGTGGCAGGATCTGGACACGCTGCTGGCAACGATGGGCACCCAACCACTGCGCATCCTTGATGCTGGCGGCGGGGAGGGGCAGACAGCACTCAAAATGGCGGAACGTGGGCACCATGTGACGCTGTGCGATCTTTCCGCGGAGATGATTGCGCGTGCGCGCAAGGCGGCCGACGAGAAAGGTGTGAGCGACAACATGCATTTCATACATTGCGCGGTCCAGGATGTGGACGAGCATTTGGAAAGCCCGGTTGATCTGATATTGTTTCACGCTGTGCTGGAGTGGGTGGCCGATCCGCTGGACGTCTTAAAAACGCTGTGGTCGGTGCTTCGTCCGGGCGGCGCATTATCATTAATGTTCTACAATGCAAACGGCCTGTTGATGCATAACATGGTGGTGGGTAACTTCGATTACGTCGTTGCCGGCATGCCGAAAAAGAAAAGGCGGACGCTGTCGCCGAACTATCCGCGCGATCCGCAGCAGGTCTATAGCTGGCTGGAAGAGATAGGCTGGCACATTAACGGGAAAACCGGCGTGCGAGTGTTTCATGACTATTTGCGCGACAAGCAGATGCAGAAGAACTGTTTTGATATTCTGCTGGAACTTGAAACGCGCTATTGCCGCCAGGAACCGTATATTAGCCTGGGGCGCTATATTCATGTCACCGCGCTGAAGCCGCAGACAGAAACAAGGATAAACGATGAGTGAATTTTCCCAGACAGTCCCCGAACTGGTTGCCTGGGCCAGGAAAAATGATTTTGCCATCTCGCTCCCCGTCGATAGGCTCTCATTTCTGCTGGCCGTCGCAACGCTGAACGGCGAACGACTGGAAGGTGAAATGACGGAAGGCGAGCTGGTGGATGCATTTCGTCACGTCAGTGATGCGTTTGAGCAAACCAGTGAAACCATCGGAACGCGTGCCAACAACGCGATTAACGACCTGGTTCGCCAACGTCTGCTGAACCGCTTTACCAGCGAAATCACGGAAGGGAACGCCATCTATCGTTTGACGCCGCTGGGCATTGGCATTACCGACTACTATATTCGTCAGCGCGAATTTTCGACGCTGCGCCTGTCAATGCAGCTGTCTATCGTCGCCGGCGAATTAAAACGTGCGGCAGACTCTGCGGACGAAGGGGGCGACGAGTTCCACTGGCATCGCAACGTTTACGCGCCGCTGAAATACTCGGTGGCGGAGATTTTTGACAGTATTGACCTGACGCAGCGCATCATGGACGAGCAGCAGCAGTCGGTTAAAGATGATATCGCTCAGCTATTGAATAAAGACTGGCGTGCGGCGATTTCCAGTTGTGAACTGCTGCTGTCGGAAACGTCCGGCACGCTGCGTGAGCTCCAGGACACGCTGGATGCTGCGGGCGATAAGCTGCAGGCGAACCTGCTGCGTATTCAGGATGCCACGCTCAGTCATAACGATTTGCAGTTTGTCGACCGCCTGGTCTTCGATCTGCAAAGTAAGCTCGACCGTATCGTAAGCTGGGGCCAGCAGGCGATTGACCTGTGGATTGGCTATGACCGCCACGTGCACAAATTTATCCGTACCGCGATTGATATGGATAAAAACCGCGTCTTCGCCCAGCGCCTGCGTCAGTCGGTGCAAAACTATTTCGATGCGCCATGGGCGCTCACCTATGCCAACGCCGATCGTCTGTTGGATATGCGTGATGAAGAGATGACGCTGCGGGACGAAGAGGTCACCGGGGAACTTCCGCCGGACTTAGAATACGAAGAATTTAACGAAATTCGCGAACAGCTCGCCGCGCTGATTGAAGAGCAGCTGGCGATTTATAAAACCAAACAGCTACCGCTGGATCTCGGCCTGGTCGTCAAAGAGTACCTGGTTCAATACCCGCGTGCGCGTCACTTTGACGTTGCGCGAATCGTGGTTGATCAGGCGGTACGTTTGGGTATTGCACACGCAGATTTCACCGGACTGCCGGCAAAATGGCAGTCGATTAATGATTACGGAGCCAAGGTACAGGCGCATGTCATCGACAAATATTGAACAAGTGATGCCGGTTAAACTGGCACAGGCTCTGGCCAACCCTCTTTTTCCTGCGCTGGATAGCGCGCTGCGTGCCGGTCGCCATATTGGCCTCGACGAGCTGGACAATCACGCATTTTTAATGGATTTCCAGGAGTATCTGGAAGAATTTTACGCCCGCTATAACGTGGAGCTTATCCGTGCGCCGGAAGGTTTTTTCTACCTGCGCCCGCGTTCCACCACGCTGATTCCGCGTTCGGTACTCTCCGAGCTGGATATGATGGTCGGTAAGATCCTCTGCTACCTCTATCTCAGCCCGGAACGTCTGGCGAATGAAGGTATTTTCACCCAGCAGGAGCTGTATGACGAGCTATTGGCGCTGGCCGAAGAAGCTAAGCTGCTGAAGCTGGTGAATAACCGCTCCACCGGGTCCGATCTCGACCGACAGAAACTGCAAGAAAAAGTGCGTTCCTCACTCAACCGCCTGCGCCGTTTGGGGATGGTATGGTTTATGGGCCATGACAGCAGCAAGTTCCGCATTACCGAATCCGTCTTCCGCTTTGGTGCCGACGTGCGCTCCGGCGATGACGCACGTGAAGCGCAGCTGCGCATGATTCGCGACGGTGAAGCGATGCCTATCGAAAACCATCTGCAGCTCAATGACGAGAACGACGACAATCAGCAGGATAGCGGGGAGGAAGAGTAATGATCGATCGCGGTAAATTTCGTTCGCTAACGCTGATTAACTGGAACGGGTTCTTTGCCCGAACCTTCGACCTGGATGAACTGGTTACCACGCTGTCCGGCGGTAACGGTGCGGGTAAATCGACAACCATGGCGGCCTTCGTCACGGCGCTGATCCCGGACTTAACCCTGCTGCACTTCCGTAACACCACCGAAGCCGGGGCGACTAGCGGTTCACGCGATAAAGGTCTGCACGGTAAGCTGAAAGCCGGCGTGTGTTATTCGGTATTGGATGTGATGAACTCGCGCAATCAGCGGGTGGTGGTGGGCGTCCGTCTGCAACAGGTTGCCGGACGAGACCGTAAAGTAGACATCAAACCGTTCGCGATTCAGGGGCTGCCGACCTCTTTCCAGCCGACGCAGCTGCTAACCGAAACGCTTAACGAGCGCCAGGCGCGCGTACTGACGCTACAGGAACTGAAAGACAAGCTGGATAATATTGAAGGCGTCCAGTTCAAACAGTTCAACTCGATTACCGACTATCACTCGCTGATGTTTGATCTGGGCATCGTGGCGCGTCGTCTGCGTTCCGCATCGGACCGTAGTAAGTTCTATCGTCTGATTGAAGCTTCGCTGTATGGCGGTATCTCTAGCGCCATCACCCGCTCGCTGCGCGACTACCTGCTGCCGGAAAACAGCGGCGTGCGCAAAGCGTTCCAGGACATGGAAGCGGCGCTGCGTGAAAACCGCATGACGCTGGAAGCGATCCGCGTGACGCAGTCCGATCGCGACCTGTTCAAACACCTTATCTCCGAAGCCACCGACTACGTGGCCGCTGACTATATGCGCCACGCCAACGAACGTCGGGTGCATCTGGATAAAGCGCTCGAGTATCGCCGTGAGCTGTTTACCTCGCGATCGCAGTTGGCCGCGGAGCAGTACAAACACGTAGATATGGCGCGTGAGCTGCAGGAGCACAACGGGGCTGAAGGGGATCTTGAAGCCGATCACCAGGCCGCCAGCGACCACCTGAATCTGGTACAAACGGCCCTGCGTCAGCAGGAAAAAATTGAACGCTATGAAGCGGACCTGGACGAGCTGCAAATTCGTCTGGAAGAACAAAATGAAGTGGTGGCCGAAGCCGCCGATCTGCAGGAAGAAAACGAAGCTCGGGCGGAAGCCGCTGAGCTGGAAGTGGATGAACTGAAAAGCCAGCTGGCGGATTACCAGCAGGCGCTGGACGTACAGCAAACGCGCGCAATTCAGTACACCCAGGCGCTGCAGGCGTTACAACGTGCGAAAGAGCTTTGCCATCTGCCTGATTTAACGCCGGAAAGTGCGGATGAATGGCTGGAAACGTTCCAGGCAAAAGAACAGGAAGCGACCGAGAAACTGCTGACCTTAGAGCAGAAGATGAGTGTGTCGCAGACCGCACATAGCCAGTTTGAGCAGGCGTTCAAAATCGTGGAAGCGATCAACGGTCCGCTGGCCCGCGAAGAAGCCTGGAACATTGCCCGTGAACTGCTGCGCGATGGCGTTAACCAGCGTCATCTTGCAGAACAAGCCCAGCCGCTGCGTAGCCGTTTGAACGAACTGGAACAACGTCTTCGCGAGCAGCAGGAGGCCGAACGCCTGCTGGCTGATTTCTGCAAGCGTCAGGGTAAACAGTACGATATCGAAGAGCTAGAAGCGCTGCACCACGAGCTGGAAGCTCGTATCGCCGCGCTGAGCGATTGCGTTAGCGATGCGCGCGATCAACGCATGGCGCTGCGTCAGGAACAAGAGCAACTGCAATCGCGCATTTCCGCGCTGATGCACCGCGCGCCTGTGTGGTTGGCTGCGCAAAATAGTCTAAACCAGTTGTGTGAACAAAGCGGCGAGCAGTTTGAGTCGAGCCAGGACGTTACTGAGTATCTGCAGCAGCTTCTGGAGCGTGAACGTGAAGCTATCGTTGAGCGCGATGAAGTTGGAGCGCGTAAACGTGCGGTCGATGATGAAATTGAACGTCTAAGCCAGCCGGGCGGTTCGGAAGATCAGCGCCTTAATGCACTGGCAGAACGTTTTGGCGGCGTACTGCTGTCGGAAATCTACGACGATGTCAGCCTGGAAGATGCGCCGTACTTCTCTGCGTTGTATGGCCCATCGCGTCATGCCATCGTGGTACCGGATCTGTCGCAGATCGCCGAATATCTGGAAGGGCTGGAGGATTGCCCGGAAGATCTCTATCTGATTGAAGGGGATCCGCAGTCGTTTGATGACAGCGTGTTTGCCGTTGATGAGCTGGAAAAAGCGGTGGTGGTGAAAATTGCCGACCGCCAGTGGCGTTATTCTCGCTTCCCGTCGGTGCCGCTGTTTGGTCGCGCCGCGCGTGAAAGTCGCATTGAAAGCCTGCACGCTGAGCGTGAAGTACTGTCTGAACGTTTTGCGACGCTGTCGTTTGATGTACAGAAAACGCAGCGTCTGCATCAGGCGTTTAGCCGCTTCATTGGTAGTCACCTGTCAGTGGCCTTTGATGACGACCCAGAAGCGGAAATCCGTAAGCTGAACACGCGCCGCAATGAGCTTGAGCGCTCGCTCAGCAGCCATGAAAGCGACAATCAGCAGCAACAGGCGCAGTTTGAGCAGGCGAAAGAGGGCGTTGCGCTGCTGAACCGCCTGCTGCCGCGTCTGAGTCTGTTAGCGGATGAAACGCTGGCCGACAGGGTCGATGAAATTCAGGAACGTCTGGATGAAGCGCAGGAAGCTGCGCGCTTTATCCAACAGCACGGCAATCAGTTGGCGAAACTGGAGCCTATTGCTTCAGTGTTGCAAAACGATCCGCAGCAGTTTGAACAGCTAAAAGAAGACTTTGCCTGGTCACAGCAGGTACAGCGAGAAGCCCGTCAGCAGGCATTCGCGCTGACCGAAGTGGTACAGCGTCGCGCTCACTTTGGTTATTCCGACTCTGCCGATATGCTTTCCGGCAATAGCGATCTGAACGAAAAACTCCGCCAGCGTCTTGCGCAGGCGGAAAGCGAGCGTAGCCGTGCACGTGAGGCGATGCGTACCCACGCTGCGCAGGTGAGCCAGTACAGTCAGGTGCTGGCATCGCTGAAAAGCTCGTATGACACCAAAAAAGAGCTGCTCAACGATCTGCATAAAGAACTTAAAGACATCGGCGTACGCGCGGATGCCGGAGCGGAAGAGCGCGCGCGCGCGCGCCGCGATGAACTGCATGCCCAGCTCAGCAATAACCGTGCACGTCGTAACCAACTGGAGAAAGCGCTGACCTTCTGCGAAGCGGAGATGGATAACCTGACCCGTAAGCTGCGCAAACTGGAACGCGATTATCTGGAAATGCGTGAGCAGGTGGTGAGCGCGAAGGCCGGATGGTGCGCCGTTATGCGTCTGGTGAAAGACAACAACGTTGAACGTCGTCTGCATCGCCGCGAGCTGGCCTATCTTTCTGCCGATGATTTGCGTTCGATGTCGGATAAGGCATTGGGTGCACTGCGCCTGGCGGTAGCGGACAACGAACATTTGCGTGATGTGCTGCGTATGTCGGAAGATCCGAAGCGTCCGGAGCGTAAAATTCAGTTCTTCGTCGCCGTGTATCAGCATCTGCGCGAGCGTATCCGTCAGGATATCATCCGCACCGATGACCCGGTTGAAGCCATTGAACAGATGGAAATTGAGCTGAGCCGTCTGACTGAAGAACTGACCAACCGCGAACAGAAGCTGGCGATTAGCTCGCGCAGCGTGGCGAATATTATTCGCAAAACGATTCAGCGTGAGCAGAACCGTATTCGTCAGCTGAACCAGGGACTGCAGAATGTCTCCTTTGGCCAGGTGAACAGCGTTCGTCTGAACGTTAACGTGCGGGAAACCCACTCGATGCTGCTGGATGTCCTTTCTGAGCAGCATGAACAGCATCAGGACCTGTTTAACAGCAATCGCCTGACCTTCTCAGAAGCGCTGGCGAAACTGTATCAGCGTCTTAACCCACAGATCGATATGGGGCAGCGTACCCCGCAGACGATTGGTGAAGAGCTGCTCGACTATCGTAGCTATCTGGAGATGGAAGTTGAGGTCAACCGTGGTTCTGACGGCTGGCTGCGTGCGGAATCAGGCGCACTGTCTACCGGTGAAGCTATCGGTACCGGGATGTCGATTCTGGTGATGGTGGTTCAGAGCTGGGAAGATGAAGCGCGTCGTCTGCGCGGCAAAGATCTGTCGCCGTGCCGACTGCTGTTCCTCGATGAGGCCGCGCGTCTTGACGCCCGCTCTATCGCGACGCTGTTTGAACTGTGTGAACGACTGGAGATGCAGCTGATTATCGCAGCACCAGAGAACATCAGTCCGGAGAAAGGGACAACCTATAAGCTGGTACGTAAAGTGGTCAATAACCACGAGCACGTTCATGTGGTGGGTCTGCGTGGTTTTGCCGCTCAGCTTCCTGAAACATTACCGGGCACCGCCGACGCCTCGTAGCCTGCGGCCTATCGACCTGAAAAGTGAAGTACTATCAGGCTGATAGGTGCGTTTCATTCGCGCGTTGATGGCCATCGCGCGCCGCGATCGCACCGCACAGAGACCTTCTGGTCCGAATACAGAACCAAGGGCGACCATCATGTCGCCTTTTTTGTTATCCTCATTACGGCCATATCGCGTTATTATCTTTAGACTTCTTTACATTTCACCGGGCAAAAATGTTTTTGTCTTTATATACTGAAGGTAAGCCCACGTTAGGGGTCTTCGTATATATAACAGGGGGCAAGGGATGTTGCTTACTAAGAAAAATGGTCGTCGATTGTCAGCCGTAAGTTTGTGCCTGACAATGACATTTGCTCCACTGTTTACCGCTTTTGCAGATGAACCCGAGGTGGTTCCATCTGATAGCACCGCGCTGCCTGCGGAACCGTCAGCGGTCCTCCAGCACCCGGGTTCGCAATCATCGGCGATGGCGAGTCTGGCGGGGAGTCAGCCTCTGGCCGAGGGGGCCGCGGCGGCAAGTCGCGCCGAAATCCAGTCTCTTTTGCCTGCCGGATACCAACCTGTCTATCTTAACCCGCTGGTGACGCTGTATGCCGCCCGCGGAATGAAACCGATGTGGGAAAACCGCGACGCGGTTCGCGCTTTCCAGCAGCAGTTAGCCGAGGTGGCGATTGCCGGTTTCCAGCCGCAGTTTACCCGCTGGGTAGAGCTGCTCACCGATCCCAGCGTCAGTGGTATGACGCGCGATGTGGTGTTATCCGATGCGCTGATGGGCTACCTCCACTTTATTAGCGGTATTCCCGTGCAGGGCAATCGCTGGCTGTACAGCGATAAGCCTTATACTCTGGCGACGCCGCCATTATCGGTGATTAATCAGTGGCAACTGGCGCTTGATAGCGGTGCGCTGCCGCAGTTTATTGCAGCTCTGGCGCCACAACATCCGCAGTATGCCGTTATGCATCAGGCGCTGTTGGCCCTGACGGGAGATTCACGCCCGTGGCCGAAACTGACCTCAACGGCTTCTTTACGTCCTGGTCAATGGAGTAGCGACGTTCCGGCGCTGCGCGAGATTTTGCAGCGCAACGGCGTGCTGGACTCCGGGCCGGATATTGCGCTGCCTGGCGATAATATTGGCAAGACCCGGAAAACGACGAAGTCCAGCGCTGCTGCTTACGACCCAACGCTGGTGGCTGCGGTCAAACGTTTCCAGGCGGCGCAAGGGCTGGGTGCTGATGGGGTGATCGGGGCATCAACGCGTGACTGGCTAAATATCTCTTCTGCTCAGCGTGCGGGCGTCCTGGCACTCAATATTCAGCGTTTACGCTTGCTCCCGGGAAAAGTCTCTACCGGCATTATGGTGAATATTCCTGCCTACTCGTTGGTTTACTACCTGAACGGTAGCGAAGCCTTGGCTTCGCGCGTTATTGTCGGGCGTCCGGACCGCAAAACGCCGATGATGAGCAGTGCGCTGAATAACGTGGTGGTGAACCCACCGTGGAATGTACCGCCAACCCTGGCGCGTAACGATATCCTGCCGAAACTGCGTGATGATCCAGGCTACCTTGAACGTCACAACTATACGGTTTTGCGCGGCTGGAATAGCAAAGAAGCCATCGACCCGTGGCGCGTTGATTGGTCAACCATCACGGCGTCGAATTTACCGTTCCGCTTCCAGCAGGCGCCGGGAGAGCGTAATTCTTTAGGGCGCTATAAATTTAATATGCCCAGTTCGGATGCTATTTATCTCCACGATACGCCGAACCATAATCTGTTCCAGAAAGATGCAAGGGCATTAAGCTCAGGATGTGTACGTGTAAATAAAGCATCCGATCTGGCAAATATGTTGTTACAGGATGCCGGCTGGAATGATGCGCGAATTTCGGATGCGCTGAAACAGGGGAATACCCGCTACGTTAATATCCGGCAAAATATTCCGGTTAACCTCTATTATCTGACCGCCTTTGTCGGGCCTGATGGTCAGACACAATATCGAACAGATATTTACAATTATGATGTTACTGCGCGATCCGGTGCACAAATTCTGCCAAAAGCGGAACAATTAATCAGATAAATGAAGTAGTTCAGGTAATGTAGTTGTCGAATAAAAAGCATTGAAGCCAGCCTCGAACGTCCAGGGCTGGCGGATCTGCGCTGCAGGCCGCCTTGACGCTGGCTTTGATGCCCGGTAAGGTGCTTAACGTGCGCCGAAGTGCATATTTTTCGATCACATTTACTACTGTAGACCTGATTATCATGGACAAATTTGACGCTAATCGCCGCAAATTGCTGGCGTTAGGTGGTGTTGCGCTGGGCGCAGCTGCCATCTTACCCACGCCTGCATTTGCTACCCTCTCGACCCCACGTCCGCGTATTTTAACGCTGAATAACCTGAACACAGGTGAGTTGATAAAAGCCGAGTTTTTTGACGGCCGAGGCTATATTCAGGATGAATTAGCAAAACTAAACCATTTTTTCCGTGACTATCGCGCGAATAAAATAAAGAGCATCGATCCGGCATTGTTTGATCAGCTCTATCGCCTGCAGGGATTATTAGGCACCAATAAACCTGTGCAATTGATTTCGGGATATCGCTCCGTTGATACCAATAACGAGCTGCGATCGCACAGCCGTGGGGTGGCAAAACATAGCTATCACACGAAAGGGCAGGCAATGGATTTCCATATTGAAGGTATTTCCTTAAGCAATGTACGCAAAGCTGCGTTATCTCTGCGCGCAGGTGGTGTAGGATATTACCCACGTAGCAACTTTGTGCATATTGATACCGGGCCGTTACGGCATTGGTAACTCTAGGCCCGATCGTTTAGCGCCATTGATGGGACTAAACGGTGATGAGTATAAACAGGAGCAGCATGAATTATCGCATTATTCCGGTTACTGCCTTCGCGCAAAACTGTTCGTTGATCTGGTGTGAGCAAACTAAGCTGGCGGCGCTTGTCGATCCAGGTGGTGACGCCGAAACGATCAAACAGCAGGTTGCCGATGCTGGCGTGACGTTGCAGCAAATTTTGCTGACCCATGGTCATCTTGATCATGTGGGTGCGGCGGCGGAACTGGCGCAGCATTACGGTGTGCCGGTGATTGGTCCGGAAAAGGAAGATGAGTTCTGGTTGCAGGGTTTGCCTGCACAAAGCCGGATGTTTGGCCTTGACGATTGCCAACCGTTGACGCCGGACCGCTGGTTGAACGAAGGCGATACGGTGAGCGTCGGTAATGTGAAGCTACAGGTGCTGCACTGCCCTGGGCATACGCCGGGTCACGTCGTCTTTTTTGACGATGGGGCGCGTTTACTGATCTCAGGTGACGTCCTGTTTAAAGGTGGCGTAGGGCGCAGTGATTTCCCTCGCGGCGACCACGCGCAGTTGATTGACGCGATTAAGCGTAAGCTGCTGCCGCTGGGCGACGATGTGAAGTTTATTGCCGGGCACGGGCCGATGTCGACGCTGGGTCACGAGCGTTTGCATAACCCATTCCTGCAGGATGAACTACCCGTCTGGTAAAAAATTAAAAAGGCCGCGAAAGCGGCCTTTTTTGTCACTGCGATAAACCCCGGCAAGAGCAGACCCGGCCGGGGTGGTATTTACAGGACGGCGACGATGGCTTCACACAGTGGTGCCATATTGTCTGGTGTCATACCGGCGACGTTAATTCGACCGGAAGCAACCGCGTAAACACCGAACTCTTCACGCAGGCGCAGAACCTGTTCTTTGGTCAGACCGCTGAAGGAGAACATGCCGTTCTGTTTAGTGATAAAGCTAAAGTCGCGGCCCGCCCCTTTTTCCTGCAGCGTGTTCACAAACAACAGACGCATACGCTGAATACGCTGGCGCATATCGGTCAGTTCTTGTTCCCAGATAGCACGTAGCGCATCGTTACTAAGAATGGTTGCCACCACGGAAGCACCGTGAGCCGGCGGGTTAGAGTAGTTGGCACGGATAACGGCTTTCATTTGGCTGAACGCGCGGTCGGCCGTATCGGCATCTGCGGTAACCAGCGTACAGGCACCCACACGCTCGTTATACAGACCGAAGTTCTTCGAGTAAGAGCTCGCGACAATCAGTTCTTTATGCAGGGCGGCAAAGGCACGCAGGCCTTCAGCATCTTCTTCCAGACCGCGGGCGAAGCCCTGATAGGCAAAGTCAAACAGCGGCAGCCAACCTTTTTCAATAGACAGCGCGGCCAGCTGTTGCCACTGCTCAAGCGTCGGATCGATACCGGTTGGGTTATGGCAGCAGCCGTGGAACAGGACCACATCACCGGCCTGAGCATCGTTCAGGCTAGCCAGCAGTGCATCGAAGTCCAGGGCGTGTTTTTCCGCGCTGTAGTAGTTGTATTCACGTACTTCCAGACCCGCGGCGCCAAACACGCTCTTGTGGTTTGGCCAGCTTGGGTTACTAACCCAAATACGTTTTACGTCAGTGTTTTTCGCGAGGAAATCTGCCGCGACGCGCAGTGCGCCGGTGCCGCCAGGCGTCTGTGCGGTGCGAGCGCGTTTATCGCTGACGATAGCGCTGCCTTTACCAAACAGCAGTTCCTGTGTGCAACGACCGAATTCAGGAATACCATCAATACCGAGATAGTTTTTGGTGGTTTCGTTTTCCAGCAGATACTGCTCTGCTTTCTTCACGCTAGTCAGAACCGGTGTTTTACCGGTTTCGTCTTTATAGACACCAATCCCGAGATTGATTTTTCCCGGGCGTTCGTCGGCGCGAAACAGATCGGCCAGGCCCAGAATCGGGTCGGCAGGGGCGGCGGTGATGTTCTCAAACATGACGAGGTTCCATTTATAAGTTCGGGGGAAATCCGCTATCAGGTTAACGGTAGATTTACAAAATGCCAACCGTTAGCGACAAAAAGCGCGGTGCTTTTCAAAAGTTACGATCTTCATCTTAGGAACGTAAAAAAGCAGGACCGAAGTCCTGCTTTTTAGGCATATAGCAGCGAGGGTCTGCTGATTAGAACTGGTAAACGATACCTACTGCAGCCTGGTCGTCGGTACCCAATTCAGTTGCAGCGGAGTAAGCGTTGTCGTCCAGCAGGTTGAACTTGTACGCAGCGTATACGTTCATGTTCTTGTTGAAGTAGTACCAGGTACCGACTTCGATGTATTTAACCAGATCCGCGTCGCCGCCTTTGAAGTCGCCACGAGCGATCAGGTCTTTACCTTTGGACTGTACGTAGCCGATGGACGGACGCAGACCGAAGTCGAACTGATACTGAACTACAGCTTCGATGTTCTGAGTTTTGTTCGCGAAGTTGTTGTCATTTTCACGAGTCATATTCTGAGTCTGAGCATACATAACTGCTGCATAGATGTTATTAGCATCGTATTTAGCTGCAGTGGACCATGCTTCAGCTTTGCTACCGCCAGCGCTTGCCCATGTGTGGGTCACGCCACCAACGGTGGTGCTGCCAGGGTTAACCTGGGAGTTGGTACGGTCAGCAATTTCATAGCCAGCTGCCAGCGCGATACCGTTACCGAAATCGTACTGAGCGGAGGTGCTGAAGCCGTCGCCGTTTGCTTTAGCGCCGTTGCCGCCGTAGCCTACGTTTTTAACGGTGCCGTCAGAGTTGTAGGTCGCAGCAATTGGGTTGGAGCGATCGTTTTTACCCTGATACTGAAGCGCGAAGCTCAGACCATCAACCAGACCGAAGAAATCGCTGTTACGGTAGGTCAGCAGGCCAGAAGAACGACCGTTCATGAAGTTGTCGGTAGCAGCCCAGGAATCGCCGCCCCATTCAACCAGCATATCGGTGTAAGCCGCTACGTCGTAGATCGCGCCGTAGTTACGACCGTAGTCGATAGAACCGGCATCACCAAATTTCAGACCCGCGAAGGCCAGACGAGTTTTGGTACCCTGGGAGCCTTCGGCGTTAGAGGCGTCCATGTTGTATTCCCACTGACCGTAACCGACCAGCTGATCGTTGATCTGGGTTTCGCCTTTAAAGCCGATACGCGCATAAGTGGTATCTTCGTTGCTGGTGTCGCCGTTGGTGGTCCAAATGTGCTCACCAACTGCCTTACCATAGAAGTCCAGTTTGTTGGCATTTTTGTTGTAGATTTCTGCAGCATTTGCTGCGCCAGCTACCAGCAGAGCAGGGATAACCACTGCCAGGATATTACGCTTCATCATTATTTATTACCCTCATTAGGTTTTTTTTTATAGACACTCTCGACTTTCAGCGATTACTTCCGTCAATAAAAATTTACGGAACTATTGATGAGAGTTTGGTGTCTTTATGTGTCTGAGAGGCATCTTTCCATTCAAAACATTCTTTCGCTAGCCTGAAAATGCTACAAACATCAATAATTAGTAAGCAAAAGAAATAATGTGTAAGAATTTGTGTATTTTGAGGAACTTTGTGAACTAACTCAAAATTCTGAGACACACGCGGGAAAAATGAACGCTTGCTTATCTATCAATATGAATTTCTTATCTTTTATTCGCATAACGCTTTTTCTTATCGCACTGAGCGGATGAGTGATATTTTCCCTATGACATTTTTTAGCCATCTGGATAGCTGTGTTTTTGACTAAAAACTGTGCTAAGGCTTCAGCGAATTCTGACACGCAATAAAATAACGACGTTTTTTTGTACGAAATGATGACGGGAAATGGGCTGTAACAAAGTGGGGAAGGCGAGGTCTTGATGTTTAGGTTTGTTAAACTTAATAAAGATTTCTTTACATAATCCGCAGGTGGCGTAAAAAAGGCCAGCACGATGGCTGGCCTTTGTGAGGCAGATAACTTAGAAGGCTGCGTTTCGCGGCGTTCTTGGGAACGCGATCACGTCGCGAACGTTTTGTACGCCGGTCACATAAGCAATCAGGCGTTCGAAGCCGAGGCCAAAACCGGAATGAGGCACAGTGCCGTAGCGACGCAGGTCGCGGTACCACCAGTAGTCTTCTTTGTTCAGACCCATTTCAGCCATACGAGCATCAAGAACGTCCAGACGCTCTTCACGCTGGGAACCCCCGATGATTTCACCGATACCTGGCGCCAGAACGTCCATGGCGGCTACGGTTTTGCCATCGTCGTTAAGACGCATATAGAACGCTTTGATCTCTTTCGGATAGTTTTTCACTACCACCGGCGCTTTGAAGTGTTCTTCAGCCAGATAGCGTTCATGTTCAGAAGAGAGATCCACGCCCCAGTAAACCGGGTTCTCAAACTTCTTACCGCAGTTTTCCAGAATGGTGACCGCATCGGTGTAGTCCACCTGGGCGAAGTCAGCGGTGACGAAACGTTCCAGACGCTCGATAGCATCTTTATCAACGCGCTCGGCGAAGAATTTCATATCGTCCGCACGCTCGGTCAGCACGGCTTTGAAGACGTACTTCAGCATGGCTTCTGCCAGCGCGGCGTTATCAGCCAAATCGGCAAACGCAACTTCCGGCTCCAGCATCCAGAACTCTGCCAGGTGGCGGCTGGTGTTGGAGTTTTCCGCACGGAAAGTCGGGCCAAAGGTGTAGATTTTAGACAGCGCACAGGCATAGGTTTCGCCGTTCAGCTGACCGGAAACGGTCAGGAAAGCTTCCTTCCCAAAGAAATCTTTGTCGTAGTCCACTTTGCCCTGATCGTTACGCGGCAGGTTTTCCATATCCAGCGTAGAAACGCGGAACATTTCGCCTGCGCCTTCGGTATCGGACGCGGTGATAAGCGGCGTGGAAACCCAGAAGAAGCCTTGCTCATCGAAGAAGCGGTGCAGCGCCTGTGCCAGCGTGTGACGAACGCGAGCGACCGCGCCAATCAGGTTGGTACGTGGACGCATATGCGCTACTTCGCGCAGATACTCAATGCTGTGGCGTTTAGCCGCCATTGGATAAGTATCGGGATCTTCAACCCAGCCGGTCACTTCGACGCTGGTGGCCTGAATTTCAAAACTCTGACCCTCGCCCTTAGAGGCGACAATCTTACCGGTGACAATAACGGAACAGCCGGTGGTCAGACGCAGCACTTCCTGATTGTAATTGGGCAGAGAATTATTAATAACGGCCTGTACAGGATCAAAGCAGGAACCGTCATAGACGGCCAGGAAGGAAAAGCCAGCTTTTGAATCTCGGCGGGTACGTACCCAGCCGCGCACGGTGACTTCGCTGTCAACGGCTACGCGGCCCTGGAGTACGTCGGCTACAGGCACAACGCTCATAATAGTCTCTCTATTCGTAGTCCAATAAAAAAATCGTTTTCCCCATCACTGCGGGGGGATATCTATGTTACCTGTCATCTTCTATCAGACAAGCAGAATTCGCATGGGGAGAGGGTGTTTTGCTAAATAAATAAAGAAGAAGGGAGCCTGGCGGCTCCCTTTGATGATTAACTGGCCTTTTTGATCTGCGGGAGATCGAACGCTTTTCGTAACGCGCGGACAAACGCTTTGTCGTGGCAAATGGTTTTCCCAGGGCTGTCCGACAGCTTAGCCACAGGTTTGCCGTTACACTCCACCAGCTTGATGACAATATTCAGCGGTTTGACCTGAGGGATATCGCAGGTCAGGCGAGTGCCGATCCCAAAACTTAAATTCACGCGCGATGAGAAATGGCGGTAAAGCTCGATGGCTTTTGCCAAATCGAGGTTATCAGAGAACACCAGCACTTTGGTTAACGGATCGATGCCCAGCTTCTGATAATGGCTGATGGCTTTTTCGCCCCATTCAAACGGGTCACCCGAGTCGTGGCGCAGCCCCTGATAGCGGGTGGCAAATTCAGGGCCAAAATCGCGCAGGAATGCGTCCATGGTAATACAGTCGGTCAGGGCGATGCCGAGCTGGTCAGGATATTCCGTCAGCCAGGCGGCCAATGCCGCGCGTTGGCTGGTGGCCAGATCCGGACTAATTTGCTGGTGCGCCTGGAACCACTCGTGTGCCTGGGTTCCCATCGGGGTCAACGTCAGGCGGCGTGCCAAATCATAGTTGCTGGTGCCGGTGAACCACGACTCCTGCTGCAGTCGGCTGACAATCGCTTCCTGTACATCGCGTGAGAAACGACGGCGGGTACCGAAATCCATGAGCTTAAAGGCAGACATGTCGATGTCGGCCGTCATTTGATTAAAATCGGTGAGCTTACGTTCCAGCATGGCCAGCGCTTCCGGCACGCCATTTTCTGGCGAACGGTAACGGTGAACCAGTTCGCTAATCACGGCCAGCAGTGGGACTTCCCACATAATGACCTCACGCCACGGGCCCTCAAGACGAATATTGAGTTTGCCATTGTCGTTGGTGACGGTCACCTGTTGCGGATCGTAGCGAAAATCACGCAGCCAGGTCAGGTAGTCTTGTTTAAAGAAAGGAAGTCCAGACAGCCAGTGATATTCGTCATCTTGCAGCGTAAGAGAACGCATGGCGTCGACTTGTTCGCGAATTGCGTCAGCATAAATACCTAGCAGATCGTCTCCACGGCAGCGGAATTCGGCCGCTACATTAACATCGTAGTAGTGGTGGAAAACGGCCTGCTGCATATGCAGTTTGTAGGCATCTGTATCCAGCAGCGAGTGCAGAACAGGGGAAGCGAATTGTGTCATGGTGCGCAGTAGCATCCTCTCACAGGAGCGTTTAGTACAATAAACAACAGGGGAGAATCGCTGGAGTATACCTTGTTTATCGATTTATTGAACCCCGATCACAACATAAGGCACGAAGAGCCACTCATGCGTTTTGTGCGTTATGTTGCGTAAATGTATCATTTTTCCCTATTTGACTGGAAAAGATGAAGATTCTGCGTAGCGTGATTAACACAACAGGAATAGACTGGGGATGACATTTACATAAGATGCTAAAGGTTTTTTATGACACAACAGCCCCAAGCCAAGTACCGCCACGATTACCGTGCGCCGGACTACCTGATTAGTGATATTGACCTGGCCTTTGACCTGGATGCCGCAAAAACCGTCGTGACAGCGGAAAGCCAGGTTTCCCGCCACGCAGCGTCTGATGTGCCGCTTCGTCTGGATGGTGAAGATTTAACGCTGGTCTCCCTTCATGTTAACGGTGAACCGTGGACAGACTATAAAGAAGAGGGAAGCCAGCTGGTTATCGCGGGTCTGCCAGAACAATTCACCCTGAAGATTGTGAATGAAATTAGCCCTGCGGCTAACACGGCCCTGGAAGGTCTGTATCAGTCTGGCGAAGCGCTGTGCACTCAGTGTGAAGCTGAAGGTTTCCGCCATATCACCTGGTATCTCGACCGTCCGGACGTGCTGGCCCGCTTTACCACCAAAATTACCGCGGATAAGAGTAAATATCCGTTCCTGCTCTCCAACGGCAACCGTATTGCCGAAGGCGAACTGGACAACGGCCGTCACTGGGTGCAGTGGCAGGACCCGTTCCCAAAACCGTGCTATCTGTTTGCGCTGGTGGCCGGTGACTTCGATGTGCTCCGCGATACCTTTAAAACGCGCTCCGGGCGTGAAGTGGCGCTAGAGCTGTTCGTTGACCGTGGCAACCTTGACCGCGCGCCGTGGGCGATGACCTCACTGCAAAACTCCATGAAGTGGGATGAAGAGCGTTTCGGCCTCGAATACGATCTCGACATCTATATGATCGTTGCCGTCGACTTCTTTAATATGGGGGCGATGGAAAATAAAGGGTTGAACGTCTTTAACTCCAAATATGTGTTGGCGCGTACTGATACCGCCACGGATAAAGACTATCTCGATATTGAGCGCGTGATTGGCCATGAATATTTCCATAACTGGACAGGTAACCGCGTAACCTGCCGCGACTGGTTCCAGCTAAGCCTGAAAGAGGGCCTGACGGTATTCCGCGATCAGGAGTTCAGCTCCGATCTGGGTTCACGCGCGGTCAACCGCATCAGCAACGTGCGCACCATGCGCGGCCTGCAGTTTGCGGAAGATGCCAGCCCAATGGCGCACCCAATCCGCCCGGATAAAGTAATTGAAATGAATAACTTCTACACCCTGACGGTGTATGAAAAAGGGGCGGAAGTGATTCGCATGCTGCACACGCTGCTGGGCGAAACGAACTTCCAGAAAGGGATGCAGCTCTACTTTGAACGCCACGACGGCAGCGCGGCAACCTGTGATGATTTTGTTCAGGCGATGGAAGACGCATCGAACGTCGATCTGTCCCATTTCCGCCGCTGGTATAGCCAGGCCGGTACGCCAATTGTCAGCGTTCACGATGACTACAATCCGGAAACCGAGCAGTACACGCTGACCATTCGCCAGCGCACGCCGGCAACGGCGGAGCAAGAGGAAAAACTCCCGCTGCATATCCCGTTCGATATCGAGCTCTACGATAACGAAGGCAAAGTGATCCCACTGCAGAAAGATGGTCATCCGGTACACCACGTACTGAATGTAACTCAGGCCGAGCAGACTTTCGTGTTTGATAACGTCTACTTCCAGCCAGTGCCATCGTTACTGCGTGAATTCTCCGCGCCAGTGAAACTGGAATATAAATGGAGCGATCAGCAGCTGACCTTCCTGATGCGTCACGCGCGCAATGATTTCTCCCGCTGGGATGCCGCGCAGAGTCTGCTGGCGACTTATATCAAACTGAATGTGAATCGCCATCAGCAGGGTCAACCACTGTCGCTGCCGATCCACGTTGCTGATGCATTCCGCGCGATCCTGCTGGATGAGAAGATCGATCCGGCGCTGGCGGCTGAAATTCTGACGCTGCCGTCGGCTAGCGAGATTGCTGAGCTGTTCGAGATTATCGATCCTATTGCCATTGCGGCGGTACGCGAGGCGTTGACTCGGACGCTGGCTAGCGAGTTGGCCGACGAATGTCTGGCCATCTATAATGCGAACAAGCTCGATAGCTATCGCGTTGAACATGCGGATATCGGTAAACGTTCGTTACGTAATACCTGCCTGCGTTACCTGGCATTTGGTGACGCTGAGCTGGCGGATAAGCTGGTGAGCCAGCAGTATCACGACGCCGACAACATGACCGATGCGCTGGCTGCTCTGTCTGCTGCCGTGGCCGCCGAGCTGCCGTGCCGCGATGCGTTGATGCAGGAGTACGACGATAAGTGGCATAAAGACGGGCTGGTGATGGATAAGTGGCTGATTCTACAGGCAACAAGCCCTGCAGATGATGTGCTGGCAACGGTACGTAAGCTGTTAAACCACCGTTCCTTCAGCATGAACAACCCGAACCGCATTCGCTCCCTGATTGGCGCATTTGCGGGCAGTAACCCAGCGGCATTCCACGCAGAAGACGGTAGCGGTTACCAGTTCCTGGTGGAAATGCTGACCGAGTTGAATAGCCGTAACCCGCAGGTGGCTTCACGCTTGATTGAGCCGCTTATTCGTTTGAAACGCTATGATGCGAAACGTCAGTCGCTGATGCGTGCTGCGTTGGAACAGCTGAAAGGGCTGGATAATCTGTCTGGCGATCTGTACGAGAAGATTGCAAAAGCGCTAGCGTAACGTTGATCCCCCGGACGAGGCGTTTACGCTAACTCCGGGTCACTCTGGTCACGTTATGGTTGGCTGTACTCCCGTAAAAGGGGACAAAAAACGCCGCTGGGTTATCCACGCGGCGTTTTTTTTATCAAACATGCTCAAGCTTTCGCGCGGCCCCAAGAGTTGGCACCTGAATATCCCGGCGATGTAACGCCTGCCAGAATGTCTCCAGCGCGCTATCAAGGCGATTGTGGAGATTCTGGCTAAACTGCGGCTTATGCTGATAGTCGGTTACCTGGCTATCGTCGGCAAATACACCTTGCAGAATTTCCTGTGCCTTCAGCGCGTTTAATACGGGTTTCAGCGCGTAATCGACCGCCAGCATATGCGCGACGGTGCCACCGGTTGCCAGCGGCAACACCACTTTACCTTCCAGTGCGCGTTCCGGCAGTAAGTCGAGCAAGGCTTTCAACGCGCCGGCGAACGATGCTTTATAGACAGGCGTCGCGATTATCAGCCCGTCCGCATGGGCTAATTGTTCGGTGAGGGTTTGCAGCGCGGGGCTGTCAAACCGGGCATGAAACAGATCTTCTGGCGCAAAATTCTGTAGATGCCAGTGAAACACTTCAACATCCGCCGCCGATAGTTTCTCTCGAGCGTACTCGAGCAGGGCGCTGGAGCGAGAAGGAAAGCGGGGGCTACCTGCTAAAGTAATGACGCGCATATTCTCTCCTTATAACCAAAAACAAACATTAATCTATAATTGATAACATTTGCGTTAGTGTGTCAGAGGCATCAGGAGAGGCGAAATACTTTTTCTGACGTTGGTTTATCAGAAAATGCATATGGACTGGGGCTACCTTGGCGATAGATAGGAAAACGATTGCGCTTTTTTTGCCATAGGTCAATTCCCTTTCTTAGCAAGATCGCACATAATACGCCCCCGGTTTGCACACCGGGAATCCAGGAGAGTTCATGTACTATCCCTTCGTTCGTAAAGCACTTTTTCAGCTCAATCCAGAGCGCGCTCATGAATTAACGTTTCAACAATTACGCCGTATTACCGGAACACCGCTGGAAGCGTTAGTGCGCCAGAAGTTGCCGGAAAAACCGGTCACCTGTATGGGACTGACGTTTAAAAATCCACTGGGTCTGGCAGCGGGTCTGGATAAAGATGGTGAATGTATTGATGCCTTAGGGGCTATGGGATTCGGTTCGATCGAGATCGGTACCGTCACGCCACGCCCGCAGCCGGGTAACGACAAGCCGCGCTTGTTCCGCCTGGTCGATGCTGAAGGTTTGATCAACCGCATGGGCTTCAATAACCACGGCGTTGATAACCTGGTTGAGAACGTTAAAAAAGCGCATTTCGACGGTATTCTGGGGATTAATATCGGTAAGAATAAAGATACCCCTGTCGAACAAGGTAAAGATGACTATCTGATTTGTATGGAAAAAATCTATGCCTATGCCGGTTATATTGCGATAAATATCTCTTCACCAAATACCCCAGGGCTGCGTACGCTGCAATATGGTGAAGCGCTGGATGATTTACTTTCTGGTATTAAAAATAAACAATCTGAACTCCAGGAAAAACACCATAAATACGTTCCAGTGGCCGTAAAGATCGCGCCGGATCTTTCTCATGAAGAGTTGATCCAGGTTGCCGATAGTTTAGTTCGCCATAATATTGATGGGGTAATCGCAACCAACACGACATTAGATCGTTCTCTGGTTCAGGGGATGAAACATTGTGATGAAATGGGTGGATTAAGCGGTCGTCCATTACAATTAAAAAGCACCGAGATTATTCGTATGCTGTCGGCGGAATTAAAAGGCCAGTTACCTATTATTGGCGTCGGTGGGATTGACTCAGTGATTGCGGCCCGCGAGAAGATTGCTGCCGGGGCTTCGTTGGTGCAGATCTATTCCGGGTTTATTTTTAAAGGCCCACCGCTGATTAAAGAAATCATTACTCATATCTAGTCTTTTTCCTCGTAATGTGATCCAGGGCTTTATTTCCGGCCCTGGTTGCTTTATATTTCCATATTGTTGCTTATTTAAACATATTGGTCTTTTATTATTTAAGGCAAAGTAACGCAACGGAAGAACAGGCAAAGCAATGGACGCGAAAATGATGGGGGAGACAAATGCGAATTAAACCTGATGATAACTGGCGCTGGTATTATGATGAAGAGCACGATCGTATGATGCTCGATTTAGCCAATGGCATGTTATTTCGCTCGCGTTTTGCTCGCCGAATGTTAACTCCCGATGCTTTCGATCCCACCGGTTTTTGCGTTGATGATGCCGCACTCTATTTTTCCTTTGAAGAAAAATGCCGTGACCTTGTGTTATCGAAAGAACATCGTGCTGAACTGATCTTAAATGCGCTGGTGGCCATTCGTTTCCTTAAACCGCAGATGCCGAAAAGCTGGCATTTTCGCGCGCATCAGGACACATGGTCCCCGACTACCGGAGACGCCGCCTGCGTGTGGCTTAGCGATGACGACAGTCAGGTGAATCTGCTGGTGGTTGA
This sequence comes from Kluyvera cryocrescens NBRC 102467, assembly GCF_001571285.1. Taxonomy (GTDB): domain Bacteria; phylum Pseudomonadota; class Gammaproteobacteria; order Enterobacterales; family Enterobacteriaceae; genus Kluyvera; species Kluyvera cryocrescens. The sequence continues at coordinate 61,867 of NZ_BCTM01000021.1, forward strand.
GCCCGGCGAAAACGCCGCGCTCTGTCTGCTCGCTCAGCCGGGTTTGGTGCTGGCTGGCCGCACGATGCAGTTGGGGGATCCGATTAAAGTGATGAACGACAGGCTGCAACCTCAGCCGGGGCTGGACGGCTACAGCCTGGAACAGGCCGTTTAACGCTTTAGCTTCAGCGCTGTTTTCGGTACGCAACTGCAGCTCAGAATGGTGCCATCATCGCGAATCGCGCTTTTCTTCAGCGGATTCACTTCCCCATCCAGCAGCGTCACCCGACAGCTTCCACATAGCCCCGCACGGCAGGAGTAGGGTACACGGATGCCTTGCTGTTCAAGCTGCTCAAGTAAAATTTGCTGATTATTGCCACCGAAGGTTGTCCCCTCCCAGTCGATATCCACCAACGCATTTTGCTGAACCGGCGATGCCACCGCGTCATCACTTTTCCCCGCGCTGTAGATTTTTGCCGGACCAGTCGTCAAAATTTCAACCTCATCGCCTACGCGAATCACCCCGCTATTACGGGCAATCAGGTTCTGGCCAAAGTCGACGTCGCCACTGGCGGGGTCGGTGCGGAAGGATTGCAGCGTACTAAGCGGCTCGCCGCTCGGGTGTTTTTGCCCTTTTTCTGGACTGATGGTGGTAAAGACGCAGCGGCTGCAGGGTTTCACGACATCAAACACTACCGCACCGATGCGGATGGTTTTCCAGCTATCCTCAGCCCAGGGCTCGACGCCGGTTACCACCAGGTTCGGACGGAACTGCTCCATCTGAACGCTGGCCCGACAGCGCTGCTGAAGATCGCGCAGCGAAGCTTCGTTAGTGAGTAAAAAAGGAAAGCCGTCGGCAAAAGAGAGCGGCACCGCATCGTGGCGTTTTACGCGACGAGTGAGGTCAGTTCCAAGCCAGCGAAGCTGAACCTCGCGCTTAAAGAAGGGAGATAGCCACTGATTGATAGCGTCCGGAGCAATACGCGAGGTAAAATGATTGCCCCACACTTCGGTCGGCGATGCCTGCCCGGTAAAATCAGCAAAACGCACGAGCGCGCTGCTGCCGTCGGGGGCGGTGAGATGTAAACCATCGTGCAGGACGGCGGGGGTGAAGCGCACCATCGCTGGAAACTGACGGGCGGTGATAAAAGTGCCATCAGATTCGGTAATCATGAAAATGCGGTCAAATGCGAATCCGCTAATATCAGCGAACGCATGCGTAAGACCAATACCCCGCATCGATTTCACCGGATGAATAAAAAGCCGCGATAATGTAGCCACAACGCTATCCCTGAGTCGAAATTAAGCCTTTAACTTTATGACATGGGCTACAGATTGGCTATAATGCGCAACAATTTTCTGCGAGTAAAAGTGACGATATGAATTCTCTGTTTGCCAGTACGGCCCGTGGGCTGGAAGAGCTGTTAAAAACTGAACTGGAAGGTCTGGGTGCACAAGAGTGCCAGATCACCCAGGGTGGCGTCCATTTCCAGGGCGATACGCAGCTTCTGTACAAAAGCCTGATGTGGAGTCGCCTGGCGTCGCGCATCATGATGCCGCTGGGAGAATGTAGCGTCTGGAGCGATCTCGATCTTTATCTTGGCGTACAGGCTATCGACTGGACATCGATCTTTACCCCGGATGCCACCTTTGCGGTGAGCTTCGGCGGTCTGAACGATAGCATTCGTAACAGCCAGTACGGTGCGTTGAAGGTGAAAGATGCCATCGTTGATGCCTTTACGCGCAAAAATCTGCCACGCCCTAACGTCGATCGCGAAAATCCCGATCTGCGTATCAACGTTCGTCTGAACAAAGAAACGGCCTATATTTCGCTCGACTTGAGCGGTGACGGCCTGCACCTGCGCGGCTATCGTGACCGTACCGGGATGGCGCCGATCAAAGAAAACCTCGCAGCGGCTATCGTGATGCGTTCTGGCTGGGTGCCGGGCACGCCGCTTCTCGATCCTATGTGTGGTTCCGGTACGCTGCTGATTGAAGCGGCAATGTGGGCCACCGACCGTGCGCCGGGGCTGCATCGTAGCCACTGGGGCTTTAGCGGCTGGGCGCAGCATGACGACGTTATCTGGCAAGAAGTCAAAGCGGATGCTCAAACGCGCGCCCGTGCGGGTTTAGCCGCCTATGAATCGCGTTTCTATGGTTCTGATACTGATCGACGCGTTGTTGAAATTGCACGTAGCAACGCCCGTCGTGCGGGTATTGGCGAGCTTATCACCTTTGAAGAAAAAGACGTTGCCCAGCTTAGCAATCCATTGCCGAAAGGCCCATACGGCACGGTGATCAGTAACCCGCCGTACGGTGAACGTCTGGAAAGTGAACCGGCGCTGATTGCACTGCATAGCCTGCTGGGCCGTACCATGAAAAGCCAATTTGGTGGCTGGAATTTATCACTGTTTAGCGCCTCGCCTGAGTTGTTAAGCTGTGTGTCTCTGCGCGCCGAGCGCCAGTTTAAAGCCAAAAACGGCCCGCTGGACTGTGTGCAGAAAAACTATCACCTGGCCGAAAGCACCGGTGAAACGAAAGCGACAGTGGCCGAAGATTATGCCAACCGTCTGCGTAAGAATCTGAAGAAATATGAAAAGTGGGCGAAGCAGGAAGGTATCGAATGCTATCGTCTGTATGACGCTGATCTCCCGGAATATAACGTTGCCGTTGACCGTTATGCCGATTGGGTTGTGGTCCAGGAGTATGCGCCACCGAAAACCGTCGATGCGAACAAAGCGCGCCAGCGTCTGTTTGATATCATCGCCGTAACCATCTCCGTACTCGGTATTGCGCCAAATAAACTGGTGCTGAAAACCCGCGAACGCCAGAAGGGCAAAAATCAGTATCAGAAGATGAACGAGAAGGGGGATTTCATGCAGGTGAGCGAGTATTACGCGCGCCTGTGGGTCAACCTGACCGATTATCTGGATACCGGCCTGTTCCTCGACCACCGTATTGCCCGTCGTATGCTGGGTCAGATGAGTAAGGGTAAGGATTTCCTTAACTTGTTCTCTTATACCGGCAGCGCTAGCGTGCATGCGGGTCTCGGTGGGGCGCGCTCCACCACGACCGTTGATATGTCTCGCACCTATCTGGAATGGGCTGAGCGCAACCTGCGCCTGAATGGTTTGACCGGCCGACCACATCGCCTGATGCAGGCCGACGTGTTGTCCTGGCTGCGCGATACCGACGAACAATTCGACGTGATCTTCATCGATCCCCCGACCTTCTCGAACTCCAAACGTATGGAAGATGCGTTTGATGTTCAGCGCGACCATCTGCGCCTGATGAAAGATCTGAAACGTCTGCTGCGTAAAGGCGGCACCATCATGTTCTCCAACAACAAACGCGGTTTCCGTATGGATCACGACGGGCTGGCTGAACTGGGACTGAAAGCACAAGATATTACCCAAAAAACGCAGTCGCCAGATTTTGCCCGCAACCGTCAGATCCACAACTGCTGGCTGATTACCGCGGCCTGAAAGGAATAAAGAATGTCATTAATTAGTATGCATGGCGCCTGGCTGTCGTTCAGCGACGCGCCGCTTCTCAATAATGCCGAATTGCACATTGAGGACAACGAACGCGTCTGCCTGGTAGGCCGTAACGGCGCGGGCAAATCGACGCTGATGAAAATCCTCAATCGTGAGCTGGGGCTGGACGACGGGCGTATCATCTACGAGCAAGATCTGGTTGTGGCGCGTCTGCAGCAGGATCCGCCGCGTAACGTAGAGGGAAGCGTTTACGATTTCGTCGCCGAAGGGATTGCGGAGCAGGCGGTTTATCTCAAGCGCTATCATGATATTTCGCATCTGGTGATTACCGATCCGAGCGACAAAAATCTGCAAGAGCTGGCGAAAGTCCAGGAACAGCTGGATAACCACGGGCTGTGGCAGCTGGAAAACCGTATTAATGAAGTGCTGGATCAGCTGGGCCTGAAAGCGGATACCGAACTGGCATCGCTTTCCGGTGGCTGGCTGCGTAAAGCGGCGCTGGGCCGTGCGCTGGTTAGCGCACCGCGCGTTCTGCTGCTTGACGAACCGACGAACCACCTGGATATTGAAACTATCGATTGGCTCGAAGGCTTCCTGAAGGCCTTCAAGGGAACGATCATTTTCATCTCGCACGACCGTTCGTTCATCCGCAACATGGCAACCCGCATCGTCGATCTCGATCGTGGTAATCTGGTGACCTATCCGGGCAATTACGATCAATACCTGGTAGAAAAAGAAGAGGCGCTGCGCGTTGAAGAACTGCAAAACGCCGAATTCGACCGCAAACTGGCGCAGGAAGAGGTGTGGATCCGTCAAGGGATTAAAGCCCGTCGTACCCGTAACGAAGGCCGCGTCCGCGCGCTGAAAGCGATGCGTAATGAACGCAGCGCCCGTCGTGAAGTGATGGGCAGCGCGAAGATGCAGGTCGAAGAGGCCTCTCGATCCGGTAAGATCGTCTTTGAAATGGAAGACGTGAACTACCAGGTTGACGGCAAAGTGCTGGTGAGAGATTTCTCCGCGCAGGTGCAGCGTAGCGATAAAATTGCGCTGATTGGTCCAAACGGCTGCGGTAAAACCACGCTGCTCAAGTTGATGCTGGGCCAGCTGCAGGCCGATAGCGGACGTATTCATGTGGGTACCAAGCTGGAAGTGGCCTACTTCGACCAGCACCGGGCAGAGCTCGATCCGGACAAAACGGTGATGGACAACCTGGCGGAAGGTAAGCAAGAAGTCATGGTTAACGGTAAGCCACGCCATGTGTTGGGCTATCTGCAGGACTTCCTGTTCCATCCTAAGCGGGCGATGACCCCGGTTCGCGCGCTGTCCGGCGGTGAACGTAACCGTCTGCTGTTGGCCCGACTGTTCCTGAAACCAAGCAACCTGCTGATTCTCGATGAACCAACCAACGACCTGGATGTCGAAACGCTCGAATTACTGGAAGAGCTGATCGACGGCTACCAGGGGACCGTGCTGTTGGTGAGCCACGATCGTCAATTCGTGGACAATACCGTGACGGAATGCTGGATCTTCGAAGGCGAAGGGCGTATTGGTCGTTATGTCGGCGGCTATCATGATGCGCGTGGACAGCAGGCGCAGTCGCAGCCCCGCCAACAGGCGGTTGTGAAGAAAACTCCGGAACCGGCTCAACCAAAAGCAGAAACTGTCAAACGAACGGCAAGCAAATTAAGCTATAACCTGCAGCGCGAACTGGAACAGTTGCCGCAAAAGCTGGAAAAACTGGAAGCGGACCTGGAAGCCTTACAGCTACAGGTAGCTGATGCGACATTCTTTAGCCAGCCGCATGACCATACCCAAAAGGTATTGGCGGAGATGGCGCAGGCTGAACAAGCGCTGGAAGAAGCGTTTGAACGCTGGGAATATCTGGAAGCGTTGAAAAACGGCGCCTGACTGAGGACTTTTCATGTGCGAACAACATCATGCTGCGCAGCATATTCTGTGTTCACAGTGTGACATGCTGGTGGCGTTGCCGCACCTTGAGCACCGACATAAGGCAAATTGCCCACGCTGTGGTACAACGCTGACCACCTCGTGGGATGAACCCAGACGGCGCCCAACGGCGTACGTCCTGGTCGCGCTCTTTATGCTGATATTGGCGAACCTGTTTCCCTTTATCAGCATGAATGTGGCAGGGGTCAGCAGCGAAATTGAGCTGCTGGAAATCCCAAGCGTCATGTTTTCTGAAGACTATGCCAGCCTTGGCACCTTTTTCCTGTTGTTTGTACAACTGGTGCCAGCGTTTTGCCTGATCGCCATTCTGCTGCTGGTTAATCAGGTCAGAATGCCCTACAGGCTTAAAACATTTCTCGCGCGTATTTTGTTTACGCTCAAAACCTGGGGAATGGCGGAAATCTTCCTTGCTGGGGTGCTGGTGAGCTTTGTGAAGCTCATGGCCTATGGCGACATTGGCGTTGGCAGCAGCTTCCTGCCCTGGTGCCTCTTCTGTTTGCTGCAATTGCGCACTTTCCAGTGTGTCGATCGCCGCTGGCTATGGGACGATATCGGCGCGATGCCGGTACTTTCACGGCCGTTAAAGCCGGGAATTACCGGAATTCGCCAGGGGCTGCGTTCCTGCTCTTGCTGCACGGCGATTCTCCCCGCCGATCTCCATGAATGCCCGCGTTGCCATAGTAAAGGCCATGTCCGACGTAAAAATAGCCTGCAGTGGACGGTTGCGCTGCTGGTAACGTCAATCATGCTTTATCTTCCTGCCAACATTTTGCCGATCATGATTACCGATCTGCTGGGCGACAAAATGCCGTCGACGATTATTGCCGGGGTGATTTTACTGTGGAGTGAGGGATCGTATCCGGTGGCTATGGTGATTTTCATTGCCAGTATTATGGTCCCGACGCTAAAGATGATCGCGATTGCCTGGCTGTGTCTGGACGCAAACGGGCTCAAACGGCGCCATCAGGATAGTGAACGAATGCACCTGATTTATGAAGTGGTGGAGTTCGTGGGGCGCTGGTCAATGATTGATGTCTTTGTCATTGCGGTGCTTTCCGCGCTGGTGCGCATTGGGGGGTTAATGAATATCTATCCGGCAATTGGCGCGCTGATGTTTGCGTTGGTTGTCATAATGACCATGTTCTCAGCAATGACCTTTGATCCGCGTCTGTCCTGGGATCGGGAACCTGAATCAAGCCATGAGGAGTCGTAATAGCATGGAAACCAAGAGTGGGGAGGCAAACGTGCAGAAAGTGAAAAACTGGTCTCCCGTTTGGATCTTCCCGATCGTCACGGCGCTGATCGGCGCCTGGATACTGTTTTACCATTACAGCCATCAGGGGCCGGAGGTGACGCTGATTACCACCAACGCCGAAGGCATTGAAGGTGGTAAAACCACGATTAAAAGCCGTAGCGTGGACGTCGGGGTTGTGGTGAGTACCACATTGACTGATGACCTGACGCATGTGGAAATTAAAGCGCGGCTGAACTCCGGTATGGAAAAGCTGCTGCATAAGGACTCCGTCTTCTGGGTGGTTAAGCCACAAATTGGTCGCGAAGGGATCAGCGGTCTTGGGACGCTATTGTCCGGTGCCTATATTGAACTGCAGCCCGGTTCAAAAGGCCCAGAGCCGGGAAATTATCAGCTGCTTGACGCACCGCCGCTCGCGCCACCGGATGCCAAAGGCATTCGCGTAGTGCTCGACAGTAAAAAAGCAGGGCAGCTTAATCCGGGCGATCCGGTGCTCTTTCGCGGCTATCGGGTAGGTTCGGTTGAAACCAGTACCTTCGACCCGAAAAACCGTAGCATCTCTTATCAGCTATTTATCAGTGCGCCAAATGACCGTCTGGTCACCAGCAACGTTCGTTTCTGGAAAGACAGCGGCGTGGCGGTTGATCTCACCTCTGCCGGGATGCGCGTGGAGATGGGATCGCTGTCGACGCTATTTAGCGGCGGGGTGAGCTTTGATGTTCCGGAAGGAGTCGAACTGGGCCAACCCATTGCCGAGAAGACTGAATTCAAACTCTACGACGATCAGAAAAGCATTCAGGACTCGCTGTATACCCAGCATATTGATTACCTGATGTTCTTTAAAGATTCGGTTCGGGGCTTGCAGGTGGGAGCACCGGTTGAATTCCGCGGTATCCGCTTGGGAACCGTGGCGCAGGTACCGTATTTTGTGCCTGGACTGCATCAGTCATTGACCAGCGACTATCGTATTCCGGTTAAAATCCAGATTGAGCCTGAGCGGCTTGCCGCCCAGTTCGGCGAAAGTCCTGATATTCGAGGCCATCTGCCTGCGCTGATTGAGCGCGGCCTGCGCGGCTCGCTGAAGACCGGGAATCTGGTCACGGGTGCGCTGTATATCGATCTCGACTTCTATCCAAAAGAGCCGCCGGTGTCTAACGTGAAAGCGTTCGACGGCGTGGCGATCATTCCTTCAGTGAGTGGTGGCCTGGCGCAAATCCAGCAACGAGTGATGGAGACGCTGGATAAGTTCAATAACTTGCCGCTGACGCCGATGGTTGAACAGGCAACGAATACGCTGACGGAAAGTCAGAATACGATGCGTCGTCTGCAAACGACGTTGGATAATCTGAATAAGATCACCGCAAGCCAGTCTGCGCAACAGCTACCCGCTGATATGCAGAAAACGCTGCGCGAGTTGAACCGGAGTATGCAAGGCTTCCAGCCAGGTTCTGCGGCTTACAACAAAATGGTGGCCGATATGCAGCGTCTGGATCAGGTATTGCGTGAACTGCAGCCAGTGTTGAAAACCCTGAATGAGAAGAGTAACGCGCTGGTATTCGAAGCGAAGGATAAAAAAGATCCAGAGCCTAAGAGGGCGAAATAATGAAAAAGTGGTTAGTACTGGCTGCGGTCTGCCTGTTGGCGGCCTGCAGTAGCGGTGGGGAGAACAAGACCTATTACCAGCTGCCGCTGGCAACGGGAACCGTGCAAAACGGCACTACCGCAAGCCAACGTATGCTTTGGGTTGAGCAGGTTAGCGTACCGGATTTTCTGGCCGGTAGCGGCGTGGTATATCAGACCAGCGATGTTCAGTATGTTATTGCCAACAATAACCTTTGGGCGAGTCCACTGGATCAACAACTGCGCACCACGTTGGTTTCTAACCTGAGTAATCAGCTTCCAGGTTGGGTGATCTCATCGCAGCCGCTGGGCAGCGACCAGGATACGCTGAATATGTCGGTAACTGGTTTCCATGGCCGTTATGATGGAAAAGTGGTGGTGAGCGGTGAATGGTTGCTGAATCATCAGGGGCAACTGACTAAGCGTCCATTCCATATCGAAATGGCTCAGCAGCAGGATGGCTATGATGCGATGGTGAAGGTTCTGGCCGAAGCCTGGAAACAGGAAGCGAGCGCTATTGCCCAGATTATCAATCGCCAACCATAAATAGAATTAATTGTTCTAAGGACCGCCGTCGGTGTAAAACCGCCGGCGGTTTTTTTATGTCTGGCTTCAATTGGTTACTTATGCCACATCACGTTTTTTGTACAAATGAACTTCTGATTAGCTCACAAATATGACATTGGTATGAATTCTGCGCATTGACGGGGCCATTTTTTAGCGGTATTCGTATTATGTGGTCGCATACTTTGTAACCACTGTTTTCTTTTCCACCAGACCAAGATATGAGGGAAACGAGGCATGAAGAGACAAAAAAGAGATCGCCTGGATAGGGCACATCAGCGTGGATACCAGGCCGGGATTACCGGACGGTCGAAAGAAATGTGTCCTTACCAGACTATTAACCAGAGGTCTCACTGGCTGGGAGGCTGGCGAGAAGCCATGGAGGACAGGGCAGTAGTTGCCTGACACTGTCTCTTTAAAAAGAAACCTCCGCATTGCGGAGGTTTCGCCTTTTGATTCACAACACTAATCTATCGCCAGCAAGACTGACGGCAAATCGCATTAGAATGCAGAAGTATCCTGGAACAGACCCACTTTCAGGTCGTTCGCGGTGTAGATCAGACGGCCGTCAACCAGAACTTCACCATCCGCCAGACCCATGATCAGACGACGGTTAACGATGCGCTTGAAGTGAATGCGGTAGGTCACTTTTTTCGCTGTTGGCAGAACCTGACCGGTAAATTTGACTTCACCGACGCCGAGCGCACGGCCTTTGCCTTCGCCACCCAGCCAGCCCAGGTAGAAACCAACCAACTGCCACATTGCATCCAGACCCAGACAGCCAGGCATCACGGGATCGCCAATAAAGTGACAACCGAAGAACCACAGGTCCGGATTAATATCGAGCTCAGCTTCAACATAACCTTTGTCAAAGTTGCCGCCGGTTTCGGTCATTTTAATGACACGATCCATCATCAGCATGCTCGGAGCAGGTAACTGCGGGCCTTTTGCGCCAAACAGTTCACCGCGACCAGAGGCAAGAAGGTCTTCTTTTGTATAGGATTCGCGTTTATCTACCATGTTTTAAGTAAGCCTTATTTTAAGTTCGGAACGCAGGATAGCTAACACGTGTACGCTGAACAAGTCCGATCAGTTGGATTGCGCACGGTTGAGCCAACGTAACGGCCACGGATAACGGTGGCGTGGCTCCTGTTGAGTGGCTTGGGCGATACGCTCCTGAATCGTTTGCAGGAGAGTTTGACCTTCACCATCCCAGTTGAGCTGTGTCAGAAGCGGCAACGCATCGCTGACATCATCGATAGCCCAAATAGAGAACGTACCCGCTTCAACGGCTTCCTGTACTTCAGTTGAGAGACTTAAATGGCGGACGTTAGAGGAAGGAATGATAACCCCCTGCGAGCCGCTTAAACCGCGCTGTGCGCAGATTGCAAAGAAGCCTTCAATTTTCTCATTCAGGCCGCCTACCGGCTGGGCACGACCAAACTGATCGACCGAGCCAGTCATCGCGATGCTCTGATTGATTGGCACATTAGCCAGGGCGCTAATAAGCGCACACAGTTCGGCCATAGACGCGCTATCGCCGTCCACTTCACTGTATGACTGCTCAAACGTCAGCGACGCGGAGAACGGCAGTTGCTGCTCCAGATCAAGCTCCGCCATCAGGAAGGCCTGCATAAGCATCATCCCTTTGGCATGAATATTACCGCCGAGTTCAGCTTTACGCTCAACATCAGTAAATTCACCATCACCAATATGGACTACACAGGTGATACGAGAAGGTTCACCAAACGGACGCGGGTGGCCAGGAAAATCGATAACGGAAAGCGCGTTAATCTGGCCAATACATTCGCCTTCGGTTTCAATCAGGATCTGCTCGAGCAGAATTTCATCCTGCATACGCTCAGCAAGGAAACCTTCACGCCATTGACGCTGCTCAAGCATCGTTTTGAGCTGTTCCGCGTTGATGATGCCATTGTCCGTAAACGGCGCTGCTTCACGCAGTTGACGAGCGATCCACAGCGGGCAGAGTGGCATAATCTCTTGATCGCCACTGTCGCGCGCACCTTCCTGCATGAGCAATGGCCATGCATCGGCAGCCAAGCCAGGAAGCGATTTCTCGCGCGCAACGTTCCAGACCCACTGGCACCACTGCTTGAGCGTCTCTTCATCGCTGATTTGCAGGTTGTCTTCAAACTCGCTGTAGAGCGATGTTTCTGCCAGCTCTGGTTCCATTTCCTCGAAATCAGCAAGTGAATCGCGATCGCCCATCAGTACGACTTTGAGGGTGAGGGGCATGGAAGGGATGCTAACGGGTAGCGGACGTGCATCGTCGAAGGTCAACCAGTCAAATCGCTGCTGGGAGACGATGTTTTTCAAACGCATCCACAGCAGCGGTTGAGCCATTAACGTACGCAGAGACAGGATCAGAATGCCGCCGTTGGCTTGGTGAACCAGGCCTGGCTGAAGGGTAATTTCACCATTGAACTGGCGCACGCAGCCAAACAGCTGCTCGGCTTCGATCCAGTCGGCATAGATAACGGGGCCCGAACTGGCAAAATTGTCATCAGCATTACGCGCGGGCGTGAGCGTAACTTTACTGCCGTTCACATGATAGTTAACGCCCGTTAGGGTCGCTTCATGATCTTCGCGTAACGACAGCGTTGTTTGCTTAAGAAGCTGCAGGTACTCTTTTTCTTCTGGGGCTTTTACCAGCAAGAAAGGGGAGACCCCCTGCGGATGAAGGAACTGTTCCAGCGCGTAATGTAAACGCGCCTGCAGCTCGCTGAATAAGGAATCGTTCTCTGAGGCCAGATCAGGCTGGGCAAATAGCGCCTGAAATGCTTCAGTCGCGGGGGCGAGAAAGCGCCGGGAAAGAGTATTTATAGTCAATGTCGCTATTTTTAGTCAGATGTAAAGTGCGTGATTATACCTGATGCCAACGGGAAGCTCACGGAGAATAGGGAAGTATCTTCGGGCGTTGGCCTCATCCGCATCACAGTTGCAGATTTCTTCTCAGCACATTGGGAAAAAACTGTTATTCTGAAAAGAGTTACACGGTCACACTGAGATCGCAATGAAATATCAACAACTGGAAAATCTTGAAAGCGGCTGGAAGTGGAAATACCTGGTGAAAAAGCACCGGGAAGGCGAATCCATCACCCGCTACATTGAAGCCAGCGCCGCACAAGAGGCTGTCGATGTTTTGCTGAAACTGGAACATGAGCCGGTTCAGGTTAATGACTGGATTACCCAGAATATTAATCCGCAACTGGTTAACCGAATGAAGCAGACGATTCGCGCACGCCGTAAGCGCCACTTCAATGCTGAACACCAGCATACGCGTAAAAAGTCTATCGACTTAGAGTTTGCTGTCTGGCAGCGGTTGGCCGGTTTAGCGCAACGGCGTGGAAAAACGCTATCGGAAACCGTCGTGCAACTGATTGAAGATGCTGAAAACAAAGAGAAGTACGCCACTAAGATGTCCAGCCTTAAGCAGGATCTTGAAGCGATGCTTGGCAAAGACAAATAGGCTTTGTCGCCTACATTTGACGATGTAAAACCGATAGGTAAAAAAAACCCCGCAGCGCGGGGTTTTTTATTAGACGAGAACTTATGCCTGAGGCTGAGTTACAACGTCTTTGCTACCTTTAACTTCGATCTCTACGCGACGATCTGGTGCCAGGCAGTCGATCAGTGCAGCTTTCGCTTTCACGTTGTCACAGGTGTTGCCGGTAACTGGGTTAGCTTCGCCCATGCCACGTGCGGAGATTTTGTCAGAAGGGATACCTTTAGATACCAGGTAATCAACGACGGACTGTGCACGTTTCTCGGACAGACCCTGGTTGTAAGCGTCAGAACCGATGCGGTCAGTGAAGCCCAGAACCACTACGGAACCGTCTTTCGGATCCAGGTTGCTCAGCTGGCTGTACATCTGATCCAGAGCCTGCTTACCTTCTGGTTTCAGGGTAGATTTGTTGAAGTTGAACAGAACATCAGACTTCAGAGTGAAGTGTTTGGTCTGTACTTCTGGAGCTGGAGCCGGAGCTGGAGCGATTACTGGAGCTGCTGCATCCTGCTGGCCGAAACGGTAGGAAACGCCTACGCTCAGCATGCCGTTGTCAGGACGAACACCAACGGTGTTTGCGTCGCCGATGTTGTTAACCCACTGGTATTCCAGACGGGTAGCGATGTCACGAGTCACAGCCCACTCAACGCCGCCAGCGAATACTGGGGAAACGCCGGTGTCGTGGTGATCGCCAGCAATGTTGTTGCTGGAGTCAGCACGCCATACCATACCACCCAGACGAGTGTAGATGTCCAGATCGTCAGTTACTGGGTAACCCAGTTTAGCGGTCAGCTGAACGCCTTGAGCTTTCAGAGCACCGTTAGTCTGGCTGCCGGTGTATTCCATACGGCCCAGCCAGTCGTAACCCATTTCGAAACCAACGTACGGGTTAACCTGGTAGCCACCGAACGCGCCTGCGCCCAGCTGGCTGTTGTGGGTAGAGCCGTTGTTGTTCAGGTCACTCTGGTACCAACCGGTGTCATGGAACTGAGACCAGCCCAGTTTACCACCAGCATACCAAGTGTTGTCTTGCGGAGCGGCCTGCGCTACAGAAGCGAAGCCTGCCAGTGCCACTGCAATCGCGATAGCTGTCTTTTTCATTTTTTGCGCCTCGTTATCATCCAAAATTTGCCATGAAGTTCTAAATAGACTCACGGTTAAATCCTTCCACCGGGGTGTGGCTTAGTGAATTACTTAGCAGATATCTGCGGTGTAAGCTGAGCACCCCTGGCGATGTAAAGTCTACAACGTCGTTCGAAACTTACAAGTGTGAACTCCGTCAGGCTTATGAAAAAAAAAGAGTTGTATACGCAATATTTAACAAATATGTTGAGAAATTAAGCAGTGCAAAATACTGGAAACCGCACCAGACAAGCCTTCTGAGAAAAAACTATCAGGAAATCTAAGAGATAAAAAAGTTGCAAAAAAAATACCAGGAAAATTCCTAATTTCGCTTAATGGAACAAATTTGAGTGAATTTTTAGCCCATTAAATTGTCCAGTGGGGTGTGATGCAGAGTGAACTGGACGCATTATGAACACCATGGCATTACCTTCCTCTGCGGCGCTGAGTAAACGCGCATGTTCTTCTGCTGATAATTCATCCGTTAACCAACCGATAACAACGCTATAATTTCCAGTGCGCGATGCGCGAACCATGGAGTCGAGCATATCGCATGGCAACATCTGACGAAGTTGCATCACCTTTGTTAACGGAAGACCCGATTCCTGAACCCACTGGCGACTCAGCTTCTGCTGTGGGGTAAGCCACAGCTGCCAGCGCGACTGTTGGCCTAGCTGCTGGAGCAATGGCAGTAATAAGAGCTGTGCCATCATCGGCTGATCTTCACGATAGAGGACTTCGCTAATTAACGCAGCGGAAGTACTTTTCGCTGAAGTGAAAGCATGAGGAGCCGTTGTGGCGACAGCGGCAGTAGAATGATTTACGACACCAGAAGTATACATAGCTAATCCAACCTTGTGGGTTACTGTATGCATATACAGTACTACCCGTCTTGCTAAAGATCAACCTCATTTTCTGAAAGTAACTCGCAAAATTGCACACTAATTGCGCGTGGCGACAAATTCATCTTGCTGTGCCTGATGAACTTCCCTATGTTGCTTATTAAATGTTCTATTAACATTTATTATGTTTTCATCTACATGATTATTAAGGATTAATCATGAAAGCAATATCATATAAACGGATTTATCAGTCCCAGGAATATTTCTCCGCATTGGGGAAAATCAGCTCCCGAGCGTTGTTCGGTGGCTACAGTCTGGCGGTCGACAACACGGTCTTTGCCATGGTTGCGGAGGGGGAATTGTATTTGCGGATGTGTGAAGACAATGCCACTTACCTGGCTCATCGCTCCCCTTCATTACTGACGTTACGCAAACGCGGAATGCCGTTGCAGCTAAAGTACTTTCATGTGGATGCCGAGCTTTGGTCAGATCCACCGGTATTATTACGTCTTGGCTTATCCTCGCTGGAGGACGCGCGGCGAGAGAAATCTCTGCAACGAACGCCGTTACGTTTGAAGGATTTGCCAAACCTCTCTTTTCATTTGGAACTGTTATTGCACGAAGCCGGCGTGACGGATGCGTGGTCATTACGGCAGATCGGCGCAGAGTCAGCCTGGCTACTGCTGCGTAAGATTCGTAAACAGATCAGTATTAATGTACTGATGTCACTGGAAGGGGCAATCACGGGTGTTCATGCTGCGGCACTCCCGACGCAAAGGCGTCAGGAGTTGCAGAGTTGGGCACAGACCTACGTGAAAAAAGTCTAAGCGCGATGGTGTTAAGCCAGAACCTGCTTTTGTAACCGACAGATTTCGGGCAACAGTGAAATCATCAAACCAATTTGCTGCAATACTAATGGCTCTTTGCTGTCTGGACGGGTATCGAGATGATTAATCCGCGCGGCTAAACCTGCTAAAGCCATCTGCACTCTCTCTTCATCTGAGGGCTGATGATGTAACGCATCATCGACGTAGCAGACGGCATCGTCCAGAAGAGCCAGAATCTCAGGCGTGGTCAACTTCTCTCGGTGGGCACCCAACGCGGAGATATAGCTGGTCAACGTGTGATTAAGACACAGTAGACGGAATGCGGTTTCACGCATCTCCGCGCTGACTTTGGGTTCCGTCGACATGTTAGAAACGACAGAGGCCAGTTCAGCATCACGGTTATGCGCATCACGTCGGGCAATGCGGTAGGCCAGGCGGTTATCACGCCCCTGGTGATACTGTTCAAGAATGGCATCAAGATAGCGGCAGTTTGCATCGACGGCGCGCTCAAGCACACGCGGCAAATTACGGAATTTCCAGTCTGGCCAGATAAAGCTCACCGCAATCCACGCAATACCGCAGCCTATCAGCGTATCAATAACGCGTGGCAGCGCCACTTCAAACCCTTCGCCAAGGAGGTTGAAACACAGTAGCACCAGCAATGTAATGAACATGGTGGCATGGGCATACTGGACGTTGCGAAATGCGAAGAAGAGAACGCCAGTAATGACTATCAGCACCAGTTGGCCTTCAAGAGATGGCACAAGAAGGAGAATCGGCAGACCCAGCGCCACGCCCACAAGCGTACCAATAATACGCAGCGCCAGACGGTGACGAGTGGCGTTATAGTTTGGTTGGCAAACAAACAGGCTGGTGAGCAAAATCCAGTAGCCGTGCTGTAGACCGGTAAATTGTATAAAGGCATAGCCGGCGCACAGAACTAATGACATTCGTACCGCGTGGCGAAAGAGCGCTGATTCTGGCGACATGTTGCGGCTAAGACGTAAGCGAATATCATCAAATCCGTGCAAACTGTCATCCGCCAGCAGGGTTTCCGTTTCGCTGTTCGTTTGCGATTGCAGCTGTTCAGATTCAATCGTGGCAAGCTGCGCATCAATGGCCCGCAGGTTGTTAAGCAGAAAACCCAGCGCTTTAATTTGCTCTGGTGCCGCACCGCTGGCGCGTACGCGATCGAGGGCGGCATCGAGATGGGTGAACGCGCGTTCAAAGCGGACATCGTGCTGGTATGGGGTGCGCAGCAGAATGGCTTTTGCCAGCGCCTGGCAGGCCATCGACTGCATCGACAGCAGACGCTGGAAGCGGAACATCACATCGCTATAGCGGAAATTATCCCGCAGCGCCTGATACTGAATATGCGACGAACTGGCCCGCTCGTGGATATCCTGCGCCACAAAATAGTAGTGCAGCGTGCGGCGCGTACTGCGCTGACCGCGGTCGCCGCGCAGGCGTGTTAATAAAGACGCTTTTGTTTGGTTTAGCGTGGCCATCAATTGCCCGTTAGCCAGCGCCAGATCGTAAAGCGGTGCCTGATCTTCATCATCGAGATCAGGATCAAACAAACGGGACTTCAGCTCAAGATAGTGGGCGAGTTGTTCATAGCTACGAGCGAGGTTATCCTGCAATGGCCGAATGGGAAAAATCAGATGGCCGGTCAGCGTCAGCAGGTTATACCAGACGGCGCCGGCAATCAGCAGCATCGGTTGCATATACCAGTGGCTATAAAGCGATACGCCAAGCATGGTGTAAATAGCGATAAGCAGCGCACCAAACGCAATGGTGGCATAGCGCTGGCCCAGACCGCCAAGCAGAATAAATCCGATTGTTGAGGCGGTCAGCCCCAGCGCGAACAGCCATGGCCACGGGAAAAGTATTTCTACCGACGCGGAGGCGATAAAAAAGCAGATAAGCGTAATGACCAGATTGCGCAGTCGCCCACTTAAACGATCGTCTAAGTCGGTCAGCGCCGCCGCGACGACGCCAAGAGTCAACGGAATCGTCAGCTTGACGTCGCCCAGCCACCAGGGCAGAGCGCAGGTCCCCACTAGCGCGATGAAAATTCTGGCGTTATACAGCCAGGCGCTGTTCCATGTATAGCGGCGAAGCAAAGGGCTTAGCATCTTCGGCATTGAGTCCTGATTTACTGGAAACGACGGCGAGCGTTAGCTTCACGTGCTGCGCGAGCCACTTCAACCGGGACCACGCGACGGCCAACCGGCCACAGCGCGATGGCGGCAATCTTGAAGTTTGCGATACCGACCGGAATACCAATAATCGTCACGCACTGAGCGATACCCGCCATAATGTGCGTCAGGCACAGCCACCAGCCAAACAGCACCAGCCAGATAATGTTCAGCAGCGTGCCGCCGGCATTCATGACGCTGCTTTTGGCGCCGGGCTCTAATTCATCGATGTGCACGGCTTCATTACCGTAGGGCAGCAGCGACAGTTTGGTGATTTCCCAGCATGAACGCGTGAGCGGTAGCGTGATAATCAGTACAATGCTGAACAGCGTTGCTATCAGCCAGCCTAGCGTTGTCAGAAATCCACCTAATACAAAATTCAAAATATTCAGAACAGTACGCATAAATCCTCTGTGCAGCGCTGTGAAAAATAAGACCTGATGATTGTAACGTTTTTTTACGCTGGAGCACCTATTCTCTGGCGGTTACACTGTGAGATATCGAAAAAAGTCAGGACTCGGCATGACATGGAATTAAAAGCAACGACGCTGGGCAAGCGCATGGCGCAGCATCCCTACGACCGGGTTGAGATCCTCAATGCGGGCGTCAGGGTATCCGGCCCTCAGCATGAATATCTCATTCCTTTTAATCAGTTAATCAACATCAACTGTAAACGCGGGTTGGTGTGGGGTGAGCTGGAATTTGTTTTGCCTGAGGACAAAGTTGTGCGTCTGCACGGAACGGAGTGGAGCGATACGCAACGTTTCCATCGTCACCTCATGGGACTATGGCAGGAGTGGAGCGCAGAAATGAGCGCTATTGCTGCCGGCCTTCTTCAGTCTCAGTTGGCCATTATCGCCGGAAGCAGTGTCGAAACGCAGTGGTTGACCCGACAAAAGGCGCAGGCGATTCGTCAGCAAATCATCACCGCGCTTGAAGGTCTTCCGTTACCCACAAGCCGGCTTGCTGAATTTGATAACTGCCGCGATGCCTGGCTACAGTGCCAGGCCTGGCTTGCTGATAAAGAAAGCGGTAGAGCGAAGCATAACCAGCGTTATACCGAGGCCATGCTCGCACAGTACAACGACTTTTTTGACCAGATTGAATCCTCTCCGTTAAACGCATCTCAGGCCCAGGCCGTGGTGAACGGTGAGCGATCGCTGTTGGTGTTGGCCGGTGCAGGCAGCGGGAAAACCTCCGTGCTGGTGGCGCGAGCGGGTTGGCTCCTGGCGCGTGGTGAAGCGTCACCTGAGCAAATACTGCTGTTGGCATTTGGCCGTAAAGCCGCGCAAGAAATGGATGAACGTTTACAGGCACGGCTACATACCGATGAGATAACGGCGAGAACTTTCCATGCGCTCGCGTTGTTTATCATTCAACAGGGCAGTAAAAAAGTGCCGGTGGTGAGCAAACTGGAAAATGATGCTGCCGCGCGCCACGCACTGTTCACGCAATGCTGGCAGGCACAGTGTCGTGAGAAAAAGGCGCAGGCGAAAGGCTGGCGTCTTTGGTTGCAGGAAGAGTTGGGCTGGGATGTTGCCGATGAAAGCTTCTGGGAAAATGAAAAAATCATCAAACGAATGGGCAGCCGGCTGGATCGTTGGGTAAGTTTGATGCGGATGCACGGCGGTGCGCAGGCGGAAATGATTGCCGCCGCGCCGGAGGACGTGCGCGATCTCTTCGCGAAGCGTATCAAACTCATGGCACCGTTACTGAAAGCGTGGAAAACCGCGTTGAAAGACGAGGGGGCGGTGGACTTCTCTGGGCTTATCCATCAGGCCATTATCATTCTGGAAAAAGGAAAATTTGTCAGCCCATGGAAACATATTTTGGTCGACGAGTTCCAGGATATCTCCCCGCAGCGCGCGGCGCTGCTGGCCGCACTGCGTAAACAGAATTCGCAAACCTCGCTGTATGCCGTGGGAGATGATTGGCAAGCTATCTATCGCTTCAGCGGTGCGCAGCTATCACTGACTACCGCGTTCAATCACTATTTTGGTGAGGGGGATAACTGCGCGCTGGATACCACCTACCGCTTTAATAGCCGTATTGGTGAAATCGCCAACCGCTTTATTCAGCAAAACCCGCACCAGTTGAATAAGCCGCTTAACAGCCTGAGCGCCGGGGACAAAAATGCCGTCACGCTGCTGGAAGACGATAAGCTTGACGACTTGTTTGATAAGCTCAGCGGCTACGCCACCCCGGAGCAGCGGATTTTGGTGCTTGCTCGCTATCACCATCTTAAACCCGCAGCGCTTGCTAAAGCGGCAACCCGTTGGCCGAAGCTGAATATCGATTTTATGACCGTGCATGCTAGCAAAGGCCAGCAGGCGGACTACGTGATTATTCTGGGGCTTCAGGAAGGGTTTGATGGTTTCCCGGCGCCTGCCAGGGAGTCGATTATGGAACAGGCGTTGCTGCCCGAGCCGGAGGATTTCCCGGATGCCGAGGAGCGGCGTTTGTTATATGTGGCAATCACCCGTGCAAAACTTAAGGTCTGGCTGCTGTTTAACAAGGCTCAACCATCACCGTTTGTGGAGATTTTAAAGCAGCTTTCAGTGCCGGTGGCGCGCAAACCGTAGTATGAACCGGCACCGCCGCAGCGGGCCGGTAGTGTTTGCTGATTACTTCAGGCGTTCGACAAGATAGCGCTGGTAGTCAGGGATCAGGATATCAACCGGTTCGCCGAATTTTGGCGATTGAATAATGAAATCCGCGGTGGAAGCGTTGGTGGCAACCGGAATGTTCCAGACGGTTGCCAGACGCAGCAAGGCTTTGACGTCTGGGTCATGAGGTACCGCATTAAGCGGGTCCCAGAAGAAGATCAAAACATCGATTTTTCCTTCCGAAATCAGCGCGCCGACCTGCTGATCGCCGCCCATTGGGCCGCTCAGCAGCGCCTGCACTTCCAGGCCCGTTGCTCGCTGTACCAAATTACCGGTGGTGCCGGTGGCGGACAGCGTATGCTGGGCCAGGCACTCCTTATGACGCTGCACCCATTTCATCAGCATATCTTTGCAGTGGTCGTGCGCAACCAGCGCAATGTGTTTACGCGCCGCCAGGGTGCGAGTAGTGAGTTCCATAAAACCATCCCTAAGTGTGTAATCCAGACAGATTACTGCATGCGAATCAGGCTGCAAGCCCTGATTGGCAAAAATTTGACGCGCGACATCGGTGGTCTGGCTTACACTTAAGTGATTGGCCTGGAGGATAATGATGACTGAAAACGATATTGCCAGTATTTTAACCACAACGCGCACCATCGCTCTGGTGGGAGCCAGCGATAAACCCGATCGTCCGAGCTATCGGGTCATGAAATATCTGTTGGATCAGGGCTATCACGTGATCCCGGTTTCCCCTAAGGTGGCGGGAGGCACGCTGCTTGGGCAGAAAGGCTATGCCACTTTGGCTGATGTACCGGAAAAGGTGGATATGGTTGACGTATTCCGTAATTCGGAAGCTGCGTGGGGCGTAGCGCAAGAGGCGATTGCGATAGGTGCTAAAACGCTGTGGCTGCAGCTTGGCGTGATCAACGAGCAGGCGGCGGTGCTGGCGCGCAATGCAGGGCTGAACGTGGTGATGGACCGCTGTCCGGCGATCGAAATCCCCCGGCTTGGTCTGGCGAAGTAATAAAAAACCCCGCAACGCGGGGTTTCTTCATTTAGCGGGCGGCTAGTTGCGTAGCCGCGGTGCCTGTAGCTGTCGGCGAATGGTGCGGGCCAGTTCATCCATGGTGGGTTGTTCCGGATGATCCTCACGTGGCTCACTGCTTAACTGCGCTTCGGCCAGATAGGTATGCATCGGCTGGCCTTCATCGTCTTCCATCACCACGTGATACCAGGGCAACGCACGAAGTTCATCGTTAGCCGCCAGATCGTCGGGTTCGGGATCGTCAAGCGAGTAAACCGGGTCGATATCCACCACCACACCCAGGTAGCCCAACAGGGAGTGCCGCACCTGTTGGCCAATACCGAATTTGCTGGTAATCATCATATACACCTCCCGGGAAACAGCGCCTACTCTCTACTCTATATATAGACACCATTTCGCTTTTCAAGTTACATGACGCGGCAGGCAAACCCTTTCAAATACAGCCCTTCCGGGTACGTTGCGATCACCGGGTGATCGGCTGCCTGACGGAACTGCTCTATAAATTGTACATCACGACCGGCATCTACAGCGGCGTCGGCGATGATTTTCTGGAATAAATCCGTGGTCATCAGGCCTGAACAGGAGAAGGTCAGCAGAATGCCACCAGGGTTCAGCAGTTGAATCGCCAGCATATTGATGTCTTTGTAACCGCGACAGGCGCCCATCAGCTGATTTTTGTTCTCAACGAACTTTGGTGGATCCATAACGATGACATCGAATTTCTCTCCCTGATCGCGGTATTTGCGCAGCAGTTTGAAGACGTCATCGCGCACGAATTCGGCTTTGCTCAGATCGAGTTTGTTGAGCTCTACGTTCTGGCGGGCAATGTCCAGTGCTTCCTGAGAGGTATCGACGCTGGTGACCTGACTGCATCCGCCCATCAGCGCGGAAACGGCAAACCCCCCGGTGTAGGAGAAGCAGTTCAGTACGCGTTTATTGGCCACGTAGCGACGGGTCGCCAGACGGCTGTCGCGCTGATCGAGATAGTAGCCCGTTTTATGACCGCCCTGAATATCGACCAACAGCTTCATACCGTGCTCTTCAATCGGCAGCAGGGCAGGCGGCAGTTCGCCGGTGACAGGCCCCTGGGTTAACTCCATCCCTTCTTTTTTACGCACCGCGACATCACTGCGATCGTAAATCGCACAGTGTGGATAGAGCGTTTGCAGGGCGCTGATCAGGGCCGCGCGCTGGTATTCGGCACCGGCGCTCAGTAATTGCAGGACCAGGAATGAGCCAAAGCGGTCAATGGTGACCCCCGGCAGACCATCGGATTCGCCGGCGATCAAACGGTAGCTATCCAGCCCGTCTTTTTGCGCCAGCCAGTCGCGCCAGCTTTGCGCTTGCTGCAGGCGGCGGACGAAGAAATCGATGTCGATGGTTTCGTTCGCGTCAAATGTCCAGACGCGGGCACGGATCTGCGATGCCGGTGAATAGGCGCCGCGGGCTAACCATTTACCCTGATGGTCAACAATATCAATGGTCTCGCCGAGGTTGGCTTTGCCTTCCATGCGGGCTACCGCGCCGGAAAAGACCCAGGGATGACGGCGCAGTAATGATTTTTCGCGCCCTTTGGCTAACACTAAACGTACACTCATAGTTTTTATATCTGGCTATTTGAAGGAATCAGGCTGCATTTTCCCGACTTCCCCACACAAATGCAACGAACGACGGAAGAATGTGCAGGCGATTAACGCTACAGTGTCAGCATTAAGTGAAAACGTTTGGGAGGATTTTCGCGTGGAGAAATGTGTGATCTGTTGGGTTTACGGGCAGGTACAGGGCGTGGGGTTTCGCTACTTCACCCAGCAGGAAGCCGGGAGGCTTGGGCTACGCGGTTATGCGATGAACCTGGATGATGGCAGCGTTGAAGTGGTGGCCTGCGGTAATGATGAGCGGGTGGAGAAACTGCTGGCGTGGTTAAAAGCGGGCGGCCCGCGCAGCGCTCGGGTTGATAAAGTTCTGGCGGAGCCTCATCAACCCGAAAAAGCGTGGAGCAATTTTAGCATCCGCTATTAGATGCACTTCACCGGCTTAGGCAGGCCAGCAATTTTCGTTGCCTGTTTAGCCGGGCCTTTCGGAAACAGACGATACAAATAGCGGCTGTTGCCTTTTTCTTCACCAAAGGTATTGGCCATCGCTTTTACCAGCATACGAATAGCCGGCGAGGTGTTGAATTCCAGGTAGAAATTACGCACGAAACGGACCACTTCCCAGTGTTCAGGGCTCAGCTCAATCCCTTCATTTGCCGCGATGGCTTCCGCCAGCCCCTCGCTCCAGAGCGTCGTGTCTTTGAGATAGCCTTCGCTATCGGTTTCAATTTCGGTGTTTTGGTAGATAAGCATAATATTTCACGCTGCAAACAGATGGCGGGAAGTGTAGCAAAAAAAAAGGCCCCGCATAAGCGAGGCCTTGATACTGAAGCGTCTTCGGGTTAGTCGCGGCTCGCGAAGCCCAGGATGCTCAGCAGGCTGACGAAGATGTTGTACAGGGAAACGTACAGGCTCACCGTCGCACGGATGTAGTTGGTTTCACCACCGCGAATAATGTTGCTGGTCTCATACAGGATGGCACCGGAAGAGATCAGGATGAACACTGCGCTAATCGCCAGGTGCAATGCAGGCAGCTGCAGGAAGATGTTTGCCACCATACCAATCAGCACCACCACAATACCCGCCATCAGCATACCGCCGAGGAATGACATGTCTTTACGGGTGGTCAGCACGTAGGCCGAGCAGCTAAAGAATACCAGCGCCGTACCGCCTAATGCCATGCCGATAACGTCGCCCATGCCCGCAGACAGATAAGCGTTCAAAATTGGCCCCAGGATATAGCCCAGGAATCCGGTGAAGGCGAATGCTGACAAAATGCCAACCGGCTTGTCTGCCGTTTTATAGGTCAGGAACATCAAACCGTACATGCCGACCAGCGTCAGGATTAATCCCGGAGACGGCAGCATCAGCACGGTGCTGGCGGTGGCGGTGATGGCAGAAAACGCCAGCGTCAGGCTCAGCAGGAAATAGGTATTACGCAGGACTTTGTGTGTGCTCAAAAGCGATGAGCGGTCACGCGATGATGTAATGATGCGTTCCATGAGTCACTCTCTTATGACAGATGTTATTAGTGGCTCAGCATAAGAAAAGTTTCCTTTATACCCAAATGTTTTTACCCATCTTTACTCTGCATTATCAGGGGATTACTACCGGGTCACAGATTTCTCGCTAAAGTCATAAAGAGCGAGATCAATCTCTTATAGGTCGTTGAAAGAACTTGCGTAATTCTGTATCCGTGCCAAGAGTGAAAAGGGTTAAAACAACAAGGCAATGGAAATGAAAATACAAAAACATAACTACATCACAATGGTCATTCTGGCAATGGGTATGGCAGGAGCCGCGCAGGCGGCAAATGTGCCGGAAGGCACTGCGCTCGCCGAACAGCAAACGCTGGTGCGCAGCAACGGCAACGAGCCGGCATCGTTGGATCCGCATAAGGTAGAAAGCGACGTCGAGTTCAATATCATCAGCGATCTGTTTGATGGGCTGGTGGCGGTGAAGAGCGATGGCAGCATCGAGCCACGCCTGGCGCAGTCCTGGGAGAATAAGGATAACACCGTCTGGAC
This sequence comes from Kluyvera cryocrescens NBRC 102467, assembly GCF_001571285.1. Taxonomy (GTDB): domain Bacteria; phylum Pseudomonadota; class Gammaproteobacteria; order Enterobacterales; family Enterobacteriaceae; genus Kluyvera; species Kluyvera cryocrescens. Next base: position 86,535 of record NZ_BCTM01000021.1, read on the forward strand.
ATTCCACCTGCGCCCGGGGATTACGTGGGCGGACGGTACCGCGATTACCGCCCAGGATATCGTCTGGAGCTGGCAGCGGTTGGTGACGCCGACCACCGGTTCACCTTACGCCAGCTATCCCGGCAACATGCATATTGTTAATGCCGCGGATATCGCGCTGGGTAAAAAAGAGCCCGACACGCTTGGCGTGAAGGCGCTAAACGACACCACTTTAGAAGTGACGCTGACGCAGCCAACGTCCTCTTTCCTCGCCATGCTAGCGCACCCATCGATGGTGCCGCTCGATAAAGTATTGGTGACTCGCTACGGCGATAAGTGGGTCAAGCCGGAACATTTCGTCGGCAGCGGCGCATACCGTTTGCAGGACTGGGTGGTGAATGAGCGCATCGTTGCCGTGCGTAACCCGCGCTACTGGGATGATAAGCACACGGTGATTAACCAGGTGACCTATCTGCCGATTCGTTCGGAAGCATCGGACGTTAACCGCTACAAGGCAGGTGAAGTGGATATCGTGTACACGCTGCCAATTAATCAATTTAGCCAATTGAAGAAAACGCTGGGTGACGAGGTCGATGTCTCGCCGCAGCTAGCGACCTATTATTATGAGTTCAATACTACGCGTGCGCCGTTCAACGATGTGCGCGTGCGTCGGGCGCTGAATATGGCGCTGGATAAAGACATCATCGCTGAGAAAGTGATGGGGCAGGGACAACGTCCGGCATGGGTCATCAGCCAGCCGGAAATCGGCGGCGTGAAGCTTCATGGTCCTGACTACGCGTCCTGGCCGCGCGATAAGCGTATCGCGGAAGCGAAAAAGCTGCTGGCAGAGGCAGGATTTAGCGAATCACATCCGCTGTCGTTTAATCTGCTTTACAACACGTCGGAATCGCACCAGCGCGTGGCGATTGCCGCCGCATCAATGTGGAAGAAAAATCTGGGCGTTGAAGCCAAATTGCAAAATCAGGAATGGAAAACCATGCTGGATGCGATGCATACCGGCAACTTTGATGTGGTGCGCTATGCCTGGATTGCCGATTATGATGATGCCTCGACCTTCCTGAATACCTTCCGTACCGGTGACAGCGAGAACACGGCGAAATACAGCAATCCGGACTATGACGAAGCGTTACGCGATGCCGCGAAGGCGCAAGACCCCGCTCAGCGCGCGCGTGATTATCAGAAAGCGGAAGATTTGCTGGGACGCGATGTACCGGCCATTCCGGTCTATCACTACGTGCGCACGCACCTGGTGAAGCCGTGGGTTGGTGGTTTTACGCCAGACCGACTGGGGTATTACTACACCAAAGATATGTATATCAAAAAACATTAAGCAGAAAAATGGCGGCTAAAGCGCTGTAAAACTAGCCGTTTTGTTGTTTTTTCAGACGAACAACAACTTTTTGGCTGTTTTTCAGGCAAACGAACATATTGGTGCTTTACAGGTCCGTTCGGGATGTTTATAGTGCGCCTCATTGGAAGCGTGGCCGAGCGGTTGAAGGCACCGGTCTTGAAAACCGGCGACCCGAAAGGGTTCTAGAGTTCGAATCTCTACGCTTCCGCCAAATTAAACAAGGGGTTACCGAAAGGTAGCCCCTTGTTGTTTTGGGCTCTTGGTATAGTGTTGGTATATTCACTTGGTATATTTCTCGTTTTAACCCTCCTCATTTATTCCTTTTTAGCCAGTGGCGGCACGTTCAACGTCGGTGATATTTTGACCTTTCTATCGTAGGTCGTAACCTGAATCTCAGTTTTGTGTCCACTGAACAGCTGCTTGTCTTTGCTGCTAGCGATCGCCGAACGAGCCTCTGGAGATTGTTTTAACCACCAGATAATTGTCCCGGCGTCAGGGACACCACCAAGGAGCATGGAGGATTCAAGGGAAACCGCTGTATAAAACTCTGCCCCTGTATTGCCGGTGTTCGGGTTAAAGAACACTGCGCCGATCGAAACAATAGGAGCGTTTGATTTATTTCCCATGGTTTCGAGGTCAACCATGAGGTGCCGATAATCATCATTGTGATGACCGGCATCATTAATCATGGGATCTGTTTGATCACCATCTTCAACATTGCCCGCAGCTGCGTCAGCTGCAGCTTTGCTGATTGGTATTTCAGAACTAACCGCGGTTTCATCATTGAGAGCTTCTTCCATCTGCACATCAGTGGTTTCCTCGGTTGGTTTTTCTGGGGCTGCTAGTAGGTTCTCGATGGAGAACATGCTGTCGCCAAGATTCGCAATTTGTGGCTTGTTGCCAGCAATCTTTGCCCATTCCGGTAGGTTGTGCGTTTCGGCACCTTGCTCATCCAGGATCGATTGTTCATCTGCTTTTGCCCACTTCGGCATCGCATGCTGTTCAGTTGATAGGTCTTCAGGATCCTCCGGGTCACTGATTCCTTCTACAAGTTCACTGCGTCTGGTGACGAGCTTTTTGCTTACATCTTCGTACTGGGAATCATCAGCCGTAGCATGCGTGCTTTCATCTTGTTGTGAAGGTAAATGTCGGGCTGCGGCAAGTAATTCAGCACTAGGGTTTACGTGATCGGTTTCTGTCAGATTTTTGGTTATATACGCAAGGTGCTCGCTCGGGAATAAATGGATCTCCGGGCGCGCCTGGCGAATCAGGGCAAATATTGCTGCGCGGGAATAGTCCAGGATGCCAGCGGATTTTCTCAGCAATTCAGACCAGGCGCTAAACGCTGGCATTGTTTGCTTATTTTTTACGATGTCCTTACTACGCTGCAGGATCCCCCGAGGAAATGCGTAAATATCAAAATCCATCGGTAGTAATGCGGCCGCGATATCGATGTCCAGCGTATCAAGGGAGTGCTCTAATAAATCCCCGCGGTCTGTTTTGCCAACGCCGCCAGCGTTTGTCCCTGTATCCGTGGTTTTCATTGGGATCGGGCCACATGGTTTGCCTGTACGCCATGCTTTCACGAATACGCCGCGGTTGATATGCGGGGTAATCCACCAGTCACGGATGAAAGAGATTAACTGGTTGAGCTCTGGTTTTTTATTTTCAGACGGCCAGATTGATTTGATCGCTTCACACAGGAAACTAAGGTTTGCGTCGTTCGCCTTATCCTTAAACTCACCGGCGTTCTCGGCGGCCAGAAGCAGATTCTGAACGTAGCTGTTATCGGTGTCTGTTTCGGCGTCAGCGATTTGTTTAATCAGGTCTGTGTCGGCGATGGTCACCAGCTCATGAGTTAAGTATTGAGCCAGCAAACGACGGCGGAATGACATGCTGGCAACAGCTACCTGCAGGTTTTCTGGCTCGGTTTGTGGCTCTTGCTTCCGTGTCCAGGCTTCTACCACTGCAACGCGTTCATCTTCGGTGTCGCATGTTTCATAGTCCTGGACAAACAGGGCTATGTCCTGCCCGGTCATTTCATCAGTTTTTTCATGCCAGATTTCTGCTAACAGCTTAACCAGCAAACTACGCGCCGCACAGGCGCAGCCTGACTCAATAAGTTTTGCCGCGAGTTTATCTGTCAGTTCTAAAACGTCCGGAGATGTTAGCGCAGCAGCTGCGACACACAGCGCATTGTGAGTACCGTCATTATTCTTGAGATATTCATTGATGGTGCTGACTTCTTCCTGTGATGGGTGCTGCTTGCCGTAGAGCCAGTGACAGGCCACCTGTTGAGCAGGGGAGAGCTCGCGAACAGAAATGTAGTCGTTACTCTCTGTTTTAGTCTTTTCGGAAACAGCTGGTGGCGTGGCTTCCACAACGATTTTTTGCCAGCAGTTGTTGTCATCTAGCTGGTAACGGTCGCACCAGGTGTCATCCAGTACGCTTTCTACTGGCAGATCGTCCAGAACAGGAAAGTTTGTGCGGATAGGGAGCTGGTGGTCGGCAGCACGCCCGACGGTGATCCCTTCGTCCTCAAGGATGTTCAGTATCTCGCGGTCTGCTCGCGAATCAGATTTTGCAGAAAACCAGCAAAAAATGCTTTTAGCCTCAGTGGCTTTCGCTTTTGCTTTAATCAGGTACGCATAGTTGTTCATTGCGTTCGGGCTCCTTCAGGTTGTAAGATACCCGGCAGCTGATGGCAGCCGCCTTGGTGGTGGTCATTGGTCAAAACTCGAAACCGGAACGCTTTGGTCGGCTTTCCGGGTGCTTAACCCGCCTTGCGCGGGTTTTGTGCTTTATGGGGCTGGAGAATCGCCCCGCAGCAGCTGCGACACGTGAACGCCGTCAAGCGCTCGCAGGATAGGCTCAAAGGTTTTATGGGCTGGCAGTTTAGATACCGCAGTGATTACGTCTGTAACGGTGATGTCTTCACCTCGAGGGCTATAACCGCCACCGGGTCCGCGCTGCGAGATAACCAGGTTACCGTTGCGCAGCTTTTTGAATATCTGCTCGAGGTATGAAGTGGACAGCTTTGATTCTTTGCTGATAGCCGTCAGGGACACCGGCGAACCATCGTACATTTTGTTCAGGGTAGCGACGGCCTGGACGGATGCCAGAACGCGTTTCATTCCAAATTCCATATTCACATCTCCGGCCGCGACGGCCATTGGTCAAAACTCGATTAGAAACTTTTTACTGGCTGTTGGTCGGCAGCCGGGTCGCCTTTCTGGGCTAGGAAGTAGCAGAGTCGGCGGATCCACACTTCGATTAAATTCAATTTCACGGCTTGTTGCCGAGCTGGTCGGGCTGCAAGGCAGACACCATGCATTTGTCTACGGAAGAGCATGGAGCATACCTGCTGCTGATGTTCAATTACTGGCAGACAGGCAGGCCGATCCCCAAAAACCGACTAGCGAAAATTGCACGGCTGAGTAACGACCGTTGGATTGCCGTTGAAAGTTCGTTGAAAGAGTTTTTCAACGATAACGGCACCGAGTGGTCGCAGGAAAGAATCGAGAGAGATCTTGAAGCCGTCAAAACGTCAATTAGTCAGAAGTCAGCAGCGGGAAAAGCCTCGGCAGAGGCTAGAAAGGCTAAAAAATCAACGAATGACCAACGGAATGGGAACGGGCGTTCAACGGGTGTTAATCCACCGTTGGAACAGAACGACAACGGAAACCCAACTAATAAAGATCCAGATACAGATCTAATAAATAAAACCAGAGAGAGAGAAGCGTGCGAGCCTGGCGTTGAACAGAACGGGAAAAGTCCCGGCCAGGAATATCTCGCGCCTTTCGGGAAATTCTCGATCACCCCTGAATGGCATCCGGGACCCGACTTTGTGAAACAAGCAGCGTTGTGGGGCATCCAGCTTGGTACTGAACCGGGCTACTCCCCCGAAGAGTTGCAACAGTTCCGCGACTTCTGGGAACCAGAGGGCAAGGTTAAACACCACCAGCAGTGGGAGCAGGCGTTTGCACAAAGCCTCAGAAACTCCCGATCACAGCCACGTAGCTTTGGCGGTTCAAAAAAACCGACCGGGATAAAGATTTCTCAACCTGACACAACGATCCCACCGGGATTCAGGGGCTAACCATGAAATCAACGAGTGACCTGTTTAGCCGTTTACAAAAAATGATGCCGCCGGGTGTTCAGCCTCGCTTCCAGAACGCGCAGGAGCTGATGGAGTGGCAGCGGACGGAGGGGCAAAAACGAGCTGCTGAAGTCGAGAAAGAAAACCGCAAAGTTCGCACCGAAAAGATCATCGGGCGTTCTGGCATCTGCGAACTTCACCGCGGCTGCACGTTCGCCAGCTACCAGGTAAACAGCGATGGCCAGCGGCATGCGTTGAGCATGGCAAAGAGCTATGCCGATCATTTTGGTACCGGGTTTGCCAGCTTCATTTTCAGTGGCGGCTGCGGAACTGGGAAAAACCATCTGGCGGCGGCCATCGGCAACAGTCTGATCAAACGAGATCACAGCGTGCTGGTTATCACCGTGATGGACCTGATGCTGAAAGTTCGGGAGTGCTACGACGGCGGCCAGTCCGAAGCGTCGTTGCTGGATAGTCTGTGTCGCGTCGATCTGCTGGTGCTGGACGAAGTAGGGGTGCAGCGAGAAACGCGCGGCGAGCAGGTGGTGCTTAATCAGATTATCGATCGTCGCCTGGCGGCAATGAAACCGGTCGGGGTGTTGACCAACCTCAACCATGACGAACTGACGAATATCTTAGGCGAGCGAGTAATGGATCGCCTGACGATGGACGGCGGTATCTGGGTGAATTTCACCTGGGGAAGTTACCGCAAAAACGTGACCCATTTACGGGTTGTTAAGTAACAAAGCGAGTTTTGACCAATGACCAAAAAGACCAAAGACCGAGTAACACAGGCGCAGCTGGTGCTCGCCATTGTGGACAGAACACCTGATTGCGTCCTGCAGGATATTTGCGAAGCGCTGGATCTTCCGTCAAGCAGTGCGGGAAATCATCTGCGCCAGCTGTATTACGCAGGAAAGCTGGGGCGGATTAACAACGGCACTCAGTACGTTTACCGGGTACGTGCAGGCGTTGAGGTAACCGACATTAGCGAAAACCACGACGAGTACGTGAATGCAGACGAATACCTGTATGCCGGTGTTCCGATGGATTACGTTTCTGAAATCAACGCATACGTATCTCGCGATGTTGAAGCTGAGAATCCATTCAAGGCAACAGACACGTATCTGGCTGACGTTCGAGCGAAAGGGGCCGAGCAGGCTGGCGAATACCTGAAACAATACGCCCAAGGGTTGCATGAAGATGCGCGCTTGGTCCTGCAGGATGCCGGAGAACTCTGCAATGGATTTGCCGCACAGTTACGCCAAGGAGCGGAGCATGAGTAACAACACCAAGCCGCTGAATTACGACCCGGCAGACCCTGACAAGATGCTTCTACCTGCTGGCGATACGTGTGGTAACTGCCGTCATATCCATCGCTGCAAAGCAATGTTCGGACATACCGAAACGGATACCTATTGCGATTGGTCGCCATCGCGCTTCATCCCGGCAAAAACAGAAGGAGCTGCCCAATGAACGATATCACCGCACTGGCGCAGACTGAAATTAATGATGCGCTGGCTCAGCTGAAACAACTCAGCGAATACCCAACTCCGTCCACTCAATACGCCCGAGTGCTGCGTAAATACATTACCTCGCTGGTAGAGGCGCTGGAGAAGGCGCAGAGCAAGGCGACCCAGCAGGGAAACATCGCATGCGAACTATTCGATGAAGTAACCCAGCTTCGTCGAAGTGCCGACGACAAAGCACCAGAGCTTCGCGCTCAGTTACCTAGCTTCAGCGCTACACCACATCTACTTTTACTAAGCCCTACCATTATCAGGAGGTCACTTGGAAGAAGGTGTCTATATTGTTCGCTATAAAGGTGAAGTTCAGTTGGCTAGATGGTCAAATGATCCAATCGAGATTGCTGACTCACCAAATGAAACAATCGGTTATTGGACGATAGTACAGAGTAAGGACATAGCCTTGCCGAATGAGGTTGAGGTCCTTAAAGGGCCACTTCAGTAGTTTTGTGAGTGATAACTAACTAATACGATCCCTGGCATTCGCCGGGGATTTTCATTTTCAGGCTCCGGGAATCACTCCTAACTTATCTTTTGACATAAGAGCCCGCGAGCCTGATCCCTTTCCAAAATACAGCACCAGTCCCGTAGCGAGGTGAGAGTATGCATCAAATGGACAAATTGAGAGAGGACAATTTCCATAGGGAATCTGGTGGGAATTTAGTTAGGGGCGCATACATGATTCGCCCCTCTAGCGAGCTAAAGTGACTGGAGTAACTTCTCAATTGCCTGAATTACGTTCTGTGGATGCAGGACAGCCGGGGTCAGTAGTTGAAGCGTTAAATGTTTTATGGTGTCTGCGGGAAGCTCGCGAAGTTTAGAAATCAGTACTGATTTCTTCTCTTCCGGAAGATTAGCAACTCGAATGATATCCTCTAGCGCGATGATGGTGCTGTCATGTAGTTTCACTGTTTGAACATTCAGAATCGCACCTAGTCCGCCATCATCACGTATGAAATCTATGCCTTTGTGAGTTATCTCGGGGACATCAATAGGAATAAATCCATCACCTGTATTATGCAAACCGCTTTTGATCAACCCATGCTGCTCCAGATAAAGGAGATTAGCTAATGAGGTCATATAATTAGGAAAATGACCCAAAAGGGAATCAACTTCACTCTCTGTTAGTTTTTCTGGATAGGTATCATACAAAATTTGCAGTAATTCTCGCTGTGTAGCCCGATCAAATTTATCCATTTTTATATTGCGCCTTGATATGTCCATTTAGGAGGAAAAATGGAACAGAAAGGAATGCTGGTATCAATCACAGCAGATACCAGCCGGATTGAAAGAAAACTCAATACGTTACTTGAAATGTTTCCCGAGCATATCTCTGATGAGTTCCTCAGCATGCTCACGGGCTTGTCGGGTAATATCATCTTTGCTGATAGTTTGCCCGCAGTTGGTACATGTGGTGCCTTCGATATCATCTACTCCCTTGATTTCGACTCCGCTGCGTACGATGAGATCGTGGCCGCAGCCAGGGCATTTGAAGGGAACATTACTCATCAATAACTCCTTGTCTGATGTGGTTTCATTTGGCGATCTAACGATATCAGACAGGATGGAACTCTGTCATTGGTAGAACCTATACAGCCTCGCTAACGCGGGGCTTTTTGTTTTCACACTAACGGGAATCACTTCCTACTTTCATTTTTACATAAAAGCCAGTAGGCATGATTTCTTCCCGTCACACACAGCGCCATCCGAATAATCGGAGGTGAGGTTATGAAAAGAATGAGCACCATTTACAGCAGACTTTCATACGGTACAGGCACCACGCTTGCTGGATGCGGTGTCTCGGCAAAGGCGTACGCCGATACAACAAAACTTGGAGCGTGGATGTTGGCCGACAGAATTGCGGGGTTAAGCCTGAGCGACTGGGCAATTATTGTCGGTATTGCCTGCACCGTCATCACCTGCGGCGTTAACTGGTATTACCGTCGTAAAGAACGGGAGGATCGGTTAAATGCCCGTCAACAAAACGAAGCTTAGTGCGGCGATGCTAGCGCTGCTGGCATCCGGTGCAACAGCGCCATTTCTATTTGACCAGTTCATCAGCGAGAAAGAAGGTAATGCCCTGGTGGCCGTTGTCGATCCCGGTGGAATCTGGTCGCTATGCCACGGCGTCACCGTAATCGACGGTAAGCGAGTCGTGAAAGGCCAAACCGCCACAGAAGCGCAATGTGAGAAGGTTAACGCTATTGAGCGTAACAACGCGCTGGCGTGGGTTGACCGCAATATCAAGGTACCGCTGACTGAACCGCAGAAGGTCGGCATTGCGTCGTTCTGCCCTTACAACATCGGGCCGGGTAAATGCTACCCATCAACCTTCTATAGCCGCATGAACGCCGGTGACACGAAGGGGGCTTGCGAAGCCATTCGTTGGTGGATTAAAGACGGTGGCCGCGATTGCCGCCTGACCAAAGGCCAGAAGAATGGCTGCTATGGTCAGGTGGAACGGCGGGACCAGGAAAGCGCGCTGACGTGCTGGGGGATAGACCAGTGAAAGCAGGCGTAGTATGCATCATCGTGATTGTCTCTCTGGCTGGTGCGTTTCTCGCTGGTAGTCAGTGGACGAATCACAGTTGGAAAACAAAGTGGGCCGAACGGGATAGCGCTGATTCATCAAAGGTGGCGAATGCGCAGACGGCAGCCCGAATGATTGAACAAGGGCGGGCTATCGCCCGTGATGAGGCTGTTAAAGATGCTCAAGCTAAAGCAGCGAGCGCTGCCGTTACTTCTGCTGGCCTGGCTACCACTGTTAACCAGCTGCAACAGCAAGCAAGAAAGCTCGCTACCCGCCTGGACGCCGCAAAGCACACCGCAGGTCTTGCCGCTGCCGTCAGAAGCAAAACAGCCGGAGCCGACGCCGCAATGCTCGCCGACATGCTCGGAAGTCTTGCAGAAGAAGCTCGATATTATGCTGGACGAGCTGACGAAAGCTACCGGGCAGGAATGACGTGTGAGCGGATTTACGAATCAGTGAGCTCCTCGAGCAACGATTCCATAGCCATACGATAGTTGTCACATAGTCTATTGATGGAACTTGATTGTTCAGCTCAACTCGAATCATATTGCGATTTTGAATAAGTCGGGAAGCGAATATGACTCATAAACTGGATGCTCTGGACAGATGGCTGAACGTTGATACCTGGTGCTCTGGGCATCCGTCAGATGATGCGCGGTTCTTCAAAGCCGTCTACGCAGTATTGCTGGCTAATAAAGGTGTTTACATTGATGCTGAAGAAGTCGGGAATTACATAGAAGCGCGTTACAAAGGAAGGTTGGCAGATGAGTTTCTATTTGTGGAGTCTCAAAGGGCAGTGATTCGATTCGAAACAATACGCTCTTTTTGCATCGCAAACAAAATTGCGTAGCAAAGCCTCATTAAATGTAATGAGTTTCCTTACTGTTTTTATTGCCATCACAAAGGCCACCTACGGGTGGCTTTTTTAATGGCTTGAACCCTAGGAGCAGAGTCATGGTAAAACCGGTGAAAAGTAATAGCGATCCACGTATCTATGGCAGTAAGTGGGATAGGGGGCGACAGTCTTTCCTGCGAGCTCACCCGCTGTGCGTTATGTGCCAGGAGCAGGGAAAGGTCGCCGCTGCAACGGTGGTGGATCATATCATCCCGCACAAGTTAAAAGAGGCGCTGCGGTCGGGAGGCAAGGACGCGTTATCAAAAGCCCAGAAGCTATTCTGGGACCAGAAGAACTGGCAAGGCTTATGTAAGCCTCACCACGATTCAACGAAGCAGCGCATGGAAAAGAGAGGGATTGCGGACCTGTACGCTGACGTTGCTGCAGGTAACCGCCCGACAACTGATGAAGCAACATGGCAGGCCGACCCGACAAAGCGTAACTGCTACGTTCTGAACTCCGCGCCGGGCAAGATGCGTTTGCCTGACCGTAACGGCGTTCAACCGGGGAGTATCAAAGCACCGGTAATGCGCGGTGATGGTGGAACGCTGACAGCTGGGAGTGTGCAGAAAGGTGGTGTGCCTAACATTGCTGGTCGCATTGCTGGGTGGACAGACAGAACTGGTGCTATTTGGTCTACTGCACAATTAACACCCCCATTTAAACTATTACCGCGTGGCGACGGCGGGTATCCACAATATAACTATGGCGTCTCAGACACTGGGTCAAATGGGCTAGATAGGCAACTGGGTATAGATTTATCAACAAGCAGTGATGCTTATGTCCCCGGGCTAACCGAGGTTCGCGCAAACTCCATTGTCGGTTGCTTCGTTATCTGCTACGCCGGTCGCGCACAGAATGCTGGTTCATTCGATGCAATGACTCTTTCCGCGCGCATGGAGTCAATAAATAGCGATCTACAGGCGAAGAATATCGCGACCAATGCGCGGATTGATTACGCATTGCTGTCACCAACTACGCAAATTTCCGTGGGTCAACGGCTTATTTTAGCTAACCCATTCGGCATCAACACGCCGGTAATTGTGCAGGCAGAGTTATTATCATCTACCGGACTCTGGTTTAATACTGGATGGGCATATAATCCAAGCACCAATGGCTCTTATGGTACAAGTGCATCGTATTCTCAGGGAGAAGGAATTGTTGTCCAAGCTGGTTCAGCTAAGTTGAATACTGCTGGTACAAACTCTGGCGGTGGTGGTGGCCCTGCAGCAGAACTAACAACTGGCACTTATCGAGTCTATGTGTGGAAGGTAACAGCATGATTATTTATGTCTGGAAAGGCGATTCTCGCTCATATGGTTCCTCCCCTGATGTGTGGGGAGGGAATGTACTACCTGTAGCGGTCCCTGATAACTTCAGCGGAGGGAATAAAACCTATAATCCGGAAACTGGAGAATGGATCATAGACCCGCCATATGCACGAACTCATGAAGATGACGTTCGTGATGCAGAGACATGCCGTCGTAATATGAAAGCAGAAGCTGAGAAGACAATGTCTGGCTGGATTCTAGATCTGAGTCTGGGGTTGATTAGCGACGAGGATAAGCAAAAGCTAATCGCCTGGCGGTTGTATGTGAAAGCGCTGGATGCGCTGGAACTGGACGCTGCGCCGGATATTGAGTGGCCACCGCGTCCGGAAAATTAACGCCACAGCGCTTTACTCTGCCGAACCGCCATCATAATGGCTTTCCCCATGCTTTCGCACTGAGGGAAACCAGGTCACCTCCAACGCCAATACGCTAAATCGGTATAGTAGAAAAGTAATACTTGAGGCACTGGCGGAACGTAAATCTGAAAGCGACCCGCCATTTGACATAGGGGTGAAATGTAACTCATTGATGTAATATATGTTATATGTTATATGTTATATGTTATATGTTATATGTCATTGCGAATTTAGAATGAAAAAGTAACAGTCTGAAAAATGAGCCAATTCACCACCAAAGAAATCGCGCTAATATCTTATAAGCTAAAAGATATCAGTGATACATGGTCAGATTTATGGGTTTTTCTTTACCTCGTGCCACTTAGTGTTGGCCAGGTTATCAATCTCAAGCATAGAAACTTTGACGGAAAATATCTGAATCTCGAAAAGGGGGCGAGATTTAAAAGTGTTCAGTTAGAGGCTCCTCCTCTGATCTGCGAACTCATACAGAGGCGCAAAGAAAAATATCCCGATGATATCTATATTTTTCAGAGTCATTCTAACAGGGTCAAATTTCAGGGTAAGCCTGTAACCGTTATTGCGTTCAACCAGGCATTGAAAATTGCATCCAAAGGTATCACGGAACAAATAGTGAGCAGCAAAAGCGCTCGACTATAGATCTAGATGCTACTGGAAGGTGAGCGCCTAATTGTTGGTATATTATCTGGGGGAAAGTGGCTAAG
>NZ_BCTM01000022.1 GCF_001571285.1 Kluyvera cryocrescens NBRC 102467
GCGTTTAATTTCGCTTTTCTCTGCCGAAGTTCTCAGGAGAACCTCGCTGACCCGGCGGCTTGTTTGCCGTTGTTCCGTCTCAGTGGGGTCGCATTATAGGGGCAAATTGAGATCCCGCAAGCATAAATCTGAAAAATGTTTTCGTTCGCTCATTTTCCAGGCAATGCGCCGAATTAGCGCCCTATTTGCGTGAAAGTTGCACAATTTCTCGGGCAAAACCTGCGACCTGTTCCCAATCGGTATAAACCACTTCTTTACGGGTATCCGTTTCGCCGCCGGTCATCTTCATTATCAGTCGGATCATAAAGCGGTCGAACCACCCATAGCGTGGGTAACGTAGCGCACCAGCAAACACCGCGCAGCTATCCGGCTGCCAGGGTGAACGCAACAGGAACTTGCGCGTATAGCTATTGGTCTGCGGTGAACGTTTTTCCGGTTTACGGGCAACGAGGTTTACTGAGAAGAACGCACTGGGCATCGACTGCAATACCGCGGCGTGTTTTTTCACAAAACGATCCAGCGCGGGATGGAAATGGCCGTAACGAATAGAGGCACCAATAATAACCCGGTCATACAGCTGCCATTCGATATCGTCGGTACGATTCAGGTCGATCATCGCGGTATCCGTTCCCAACTCATTAAGCTGGGAACAAAGGTAGGCAGCAATTTCGCGCGTCTGCCCATCACGGGTAGAAAAGAGCATTAATGTTTTCAACGCGGACTCCTGTTATTCGCGCCAGAATGTTGGGGTAAACAACACCAGCAGCGTAAAGACCTCAAGACGACCAAATAGCATATTCGCAATCAGGATCCACTTCGCCACCGGGTTCATGCTGGCAAAGTTGTCCGCCACCACGCCAAGACCCGGCCCAAGGTTATTGAGCGTGGCGACAACGGAAGCAAACGCCGAGAAGTCATCCACCCCGGTGGCGATGATCGCCAACATACTAATAATAAAGACCAGTGCGTAAGCAGAGAAAAATCCCCACACGGCTTCAAGAATACGTTCCGGCAGCGCGCGGCTGCCCAGCTTAATGCTATAGACCGCATTCGGGTGGACGAGGCGTTTTAGCTCACGGTTCCCCTGCTTGAACAGCAGCAGAATACGAATCACCTTCAGACCACCACCCGTTGACCCTGCACAGCCGCCGATAAACGCCGAGCACAATAGCAGTACCGGCAGGAATAGCGGCCAGCGCGCAATACTGTCAGTCGTAAAGCCCGCCGTGGTTGCCATCGAGACAACCTGGAAGAAAGCCTGGTTTAGCGTCGTCACTGCCGACGCGTAGATATTGTGGAACCACAGAACCAGCGTACAGATCACCACCAGCGTTAACTGGACGCCAATAAACATGCGAAATTCCGGGTCACGCCAGTAAACCTTCAGACTTCTCCCGCTTAATAAAGAGAAGTGCAGGCCGTAGTTACAGCCGGAGATCAGCAGGAAGATAGCAATAATGGTGTTGATGGTCGGGCTATTAAAGAAGCCGACGCTGGCATCGTGTGTCGAGAAACCGCCGATAGCGATGGTTGCGAAGCTATGACCGATGGCGTCAAACGCCGGCATCCCGGCAAACCATAATGCGAGAGCACAGGCCACCGTCAGTAACACATAGATTAGCCACAGGGTTTTAGCCGTTTCAGCAATACGTGGGCGCATTTTGTTATCTTTCAGCGGCCCTGGCATCTCTGCCCGATAAAGCTGCATCCCACCGACGCCGAGGATAGGCAAGATAGCGACCGCCAGTACGATGATCCCCATGCCGCCAAACCATTGCAGCATTTGTCTATAAAAGAGGATCGCATGCGGTAGCGAATCCAACCCCACCAGCGTTGTCGCGCCGGTAGTAGTCAACCCCGAAAACGATTCAAAGAACGCATCGGTCACCGTCAGGTTCGGCTGTTCGGAGAAGATAAACGGCAACGCACCCACGCTCCCCAGCACCGTCCAGAACAGGACAACAATCAGGAACCCTTCACGTGATTTCAGCTCGCCCTTTTCCCGACGGTTCGGCCACCACAGCAGCGAACCAATCGCCAGTGCGACAAAAAAGGTCTGGGTAAATGCGCGCCCGGCGCCATCGCGGTAAATCAAAGCCACCAACCCCGGCAGGATCATTGTCCCCGAGAATAAGATGACCAGAAGTCCAACAATTCGAGTAATGGCACGAAAATGCATTTCCGGCGCGTCCTTTGATATTCAATAAAGTCTGGAGGGGGATTATTCGTCAATCGCTAACAATTGCAATGAACCACGACTAAAATCAGCCAGCCTTGCGGAAAAATCAGCCACTTTAGCCTGAGGAAGAGCCAGGCGAAGCTGCACCGCAGCCTGATAGTCACTGGCGACGATTTGCCCAGCATGCTGTTCAACCAGCATTTCGACACCCGCGAGCTGTCCGTATTCGCATGACAGAGTATATTCGGTTAGCGGCGTCTTAACCTGTGTGGTCAGTAGATTGAGTGCCTGCTGCACTCCACCGCCGTAGGCCTTTACCAAACCACCGGTCCCCAACAGGATACCGCCGTAGTAGCGCACCACGACGGCGGTAATTTCACCGATACCGCTCCCCATCAGTTGGGCAAGCATCGGTTTTCCGGCCGTACCCGCCGGTTCACCATCATCCGAGAATCCGAGCTGCTGCGAATCATCAGGCTTTCCCGCCACCCACGCCACACAGTGGTGACGGGCATCCGGGTGTTCGGCACGGACCGATTCGACAAACGCCTTTGCCGCCTCAACCCCATCGGTATGCGCCAACAGGGTGATAAAACGGCTTTTCTTGATCTCTTCAACGAAGGTGACCGGCGCGGCCGGTATTCGCCAACTGTCCATTAGGCCAGTTTCAGGTCGCGCGTCATGTTTTCGATATTGTTCTCGTGGATCACCACGTTATCCTCAATACGAATACCGCCGAACGGCTTCAGCGCTTCAATTTTCTGCCAGTTGAAGTGTTTGCTGAATTGACCTTCACGCCACGGCGCGAGCAGGGACTCAATAAAGTAGATGCCCGGTTCGATGGTCAGCACCATACGCGGCTCCAGCATACGGGTACAGCGCAGGTACGGATACTTCGACGGCGCTGCCAAATGCGTGCCGGTATCATCCTGCATAAAGCCCGCAACATCATGAACCTGCAGACCCAGCGGATGGCCAATACCATGCGGCATAAACGGACCGGTCAGGTCGTTTTCCACCATCGCCTCTTCACTCATGTCGGTCACGATCTGATGCTTACGCAGCAGTTTGGCAATTCGCTGATGGAACTGAATGTGGTAGTCCACATAGCTGGTGCCGGCCTTCATGGTCGCGATCAGCGCCAGCTGCTCGGTGTTTACGTCTTTAACCAGATGCGCATAGTCGTTATCGCTGTGCGCCGCCCAGGTACGGGTGAGATCGGCAGCATAGCCGTTGTACTCGGCCCCGGCATCGAGCAGGAAACTGCGGATTTCAGACGGCGCGCGATGATCGAGTTTGGTGTAGTGCAGCACGGAAGCGTGTTCGTTCAGCGCCACGATGTTGCCGTAAGGCACATCGGTATCACGGTGGCCGGTGGCCGTCAGGTAAGCAAGGTTGATATCAAACTCACTCATCCCGGAACGGAAGGCTTCTTCTGCCGCGCGATGGCCATTAACCGCCATCTTCTGCGCTTCCCGCATACACGCCAGCTCGTAGTCGGTCTTATAGGCACGGTAGTAGTGCAGGTAATCAATCACCCCTTTCGGGTTGATATTGTTCGCAGCGATGCCTAAGCCCAGCGCACGCTCCGGAACCGGACCGATATAACCGATATTGGCGCGATCGGCGGGCAGCAGACTGCCAATACCGTCAGCCTTTGGCAAGGCGATCACTTCAACATCTTCCGTCCAGAACGAAGTCGGCAGCGGTTCAACGTTATGCCAGTAGTCCACCGGCAGATAGAACCACAGTTTCGGTTTGTTCACCCCGTCAACCAGCAGCCAGCAGTTTGGCACCTGAGTGACCGGCACCCACGCTTTAAACTGTGGGTTGACCTTGAACGGGTACGCGTGGTCATCCAGAAAAACATTCATCAGCTCGCCAGAGTGGATAAGCAGCGCATCAAGCTTAAAACGCTCGAGTGCGTTACGCGCCCGCTCTTGTAAGGTAAGAATATGATTTTTATAGAGTGCGGCCAGTGATTCCATTATTTACCCTTCTGAATATTTTGCCCTCAAGTCCCCGCATATTAGCACACCTCACTCACCCTGCGTGATTTCCACCGGACGTGATCCGACCAGCAAATATTTAAAGAGTCATTTGCATTTATTTAACACAAAATACACACTCGACTTTATCTGGTACGACCAGATCACCTTGCTGGATTCAGGAGACTGACATGCTCTACAAAGGCGACACCCTATACCTCAACTGGCTGGAAGATGGCATTGCCGAACTGGTGTTCGATGCCCCCGGTTCCGTTAACAAACTTGATACTGCGACCGTCGCCAGCCTCGGCCAGGCGCTCGAGGTCCTCGAAAAACAAAAAGAGCTGAAAGGGCTGCTGCTGCGCTCTGAAAAGGCGGCCTTTATTGTCGGCGCGGATATCACCGAATTTCTTTCACTGTTCCTCGTCCCTGAAGAACAGTTCAGCCAGTGGCTGCACTTCGCCAATAGCGTCTTTAACCGCCTGGAAGATTTACCGGTTCCCACCCTTTCGGCCATTAATGGTTACGCGCTGGGCGGCGGCTGCGAATGCGTGCTAGCCACCGACTTCCGTCTGGCTACGCCGGACCTGCGTATCGGCCTGCCGGAAACCAAACTCGGCATTATGCCGGGCTTTGGCGGTTCCGTTCGTTTGCCGCGTCTGCTGGGTGCGGATAGCGCACTGGAGATTATCGCCGCGGGTAAAGATGTGGGAGCCGAACAGGCGCTGAAAATCGGTCTGGTCGACGGCGTGGTGAAACCGGAGAAATTGTTCGATGGCGCGCTGGCCGTACTGCGCCAGGCGATTAACGGCGATCTCGATTGGAAAGCCAAGCGCCAGCCAAAACTGGAGCCGCTGAAGCTCAGCAAGATTGAAGCCACCATGAGCTTCACTATCGCTAAAGGCATGGTGATGCAGACGGCGGGCAAACATTACCCGGCACCAATCACGGCGGTGAAGACCATCGAAGCCGCGGCTCGTTTTGGCCGTGAAGAAGCGCTGAATCTCGAAAACAAAAGCTTTGTTCCACTGGCCCATTCTAATGAAGCCCGTGCGCTGGTCGGCATTTTCCTGAACGACCAATTTGTCAAAGGTCAGGCAAAGAAACTGACCAAAAACACCGAACCACCAAAACATGCTGCCGTACTGGGTGCTGGCATCATGGGCGGCGGTATCGCTTACCAGTCCGCCTGGAAGGGCGTGCCGGTTATCATGAAGGATATTAACGAGAAATCGCTGACCCTCGGTATGAATGAGGCCAGTAAGCTGCTCAACAAGCAGTTGGAGCGCGGCAAAATTGACGGTCTGAAGCTGGCGGGCGTGATCTCGACCATTCAACCGACCCTCGACTATGCAGGTTTTGACCGCGTTGACGTTGTCGTTGAAGCGGTTGTCGAAAACCCGAAAGTGAAAAAGGCGGTGCTGGCCGAGACCGAACAAAAGGTTCGCCCGGATACCGTCCTCGCCTCCAATACCTCGACCATTCCTATTGGTGAGTTGGCCGATGCGCTTGAACGCCCGGAAAACTTCTGCGGGATGCACTTCTTCAACCCCGTACACCGTATGCCGCTGGTTGAAATCATCCGCGGTAAGAAGACCTCCGACAGCACCATTGCAAAAGTGGTTAGTTGGGCCAGCAAAATGGGGAAAACCCCAATTGTGGTGAACGACTGCCCGGGCTTTTTCGTCAACCGCGTGCTGTTCCCTTACTTTGCCGGTTTCAGCCAGCTACTGCGCGACGGTGCCGACTTCCGCAAAGTCGATAAAGTGATGGAAAAAGTCTTCGGTTGGCCAATGGGTCCTGCCTATCTGCTGGATGTGGTCGGGATTGATACCGCGCACCATGCACAGGCCGTCATGGCTGCAGGCTTCCCACAGCGGATGCACAAAGATTACCGCGATGCTATCGACGCGCTGTTTGATGCCAGCCGCTACGGGCAGAAAAATGGTCTGGGCTTCTGGCGCTATAAAGCAGACAGCAAAGGTAAGCCGAAGAAAGAAGAAGATCCGGCGGTGGACGGCCTGCTGGCTGACGTCAGCCAACCAAAACGCGACTTCAGCGAAGAAGAGATTATCGCCCGTATGATGATCCCGATGGTCAACGAAGTGGTGCGCTGCCTGGAAGAAGGCATTATCGCCAGCCCTGCGGAAGCGGATATGGCGCTGGTTTACGGTCTCGGCTTCCCTCCGTTCCACGGCGGCGCATTCCGCTGGCTGGATACGCTCGGTAGCGCGAAGTACCTCGATATGGCGCAGCAGTATCAGCATCTCGGCCCGTTGTATGAAGTCCCGGCCGGTCTGCGCGACAAAGCCCGCCACAACGAAGCGTACTATCCCCCGGTTGAGCCAGCCCGCCCGGCTGGTGAGCTGAAAACGGCTTAAGGAGTCACGATGGAACAGGTTGTTATTGTTGATGCAATTCGTACCCCAATGGGCCGTTCAAAGGGCGGCGCGTTCCGCAACGTGCGCGCGGAGGATCTCTCCGCTCATCTGATGCGTAGCCTGCTGTCGCGTAATCCGGCGCTGGAAGCCGCGGCTATCGACGACATCTATTGGGGTTGCGTGCAGCAGACGCTGGAGCAGGGCTTCAATATTGCCCGTAACGCCTCGCTGCTGGCGGAAATTCCTCATTCGGTTCCGGCGAATACCGTCAACCGTCTGTGTGGTTCTTCCATGCAAGCTCTGCACGACGCGGCGCGTATGATCATGACCGGCGATGCGCAGGTTTGTATGGTCGGCGGCGTTGAACATATGGGCCACGTGCCGATGAGCCATGGCGTCGATTTCCACCCGGGTATGAGCCGTACCGTCGCCAAGGCGGCAGGCATGATGGGCCTCACGGCAGAAATGCTCTCCCGCATGCACGGTATCAGCCGTGAAATGCAGGACGCATTCGCCGCCCGCTCCCATGCGCGTGCCTGGGCCGCGACTCAGTCCGGGGCCTTTAAGAATGAAATCATTCCTACCGGCGGCCATGACGCGGACGGCGTGCTAAAACAGTTTAACTACGACGAGGTTATCCGCCCGGAGACCACCGTTGAAGCGCTGTCCACTCTGCGCCCAGCATTCGATCCGGTTACCGGTACCGTCACAGCAGGATCCTCTTCTGCACTTTCCGACGGCGCGTCCGCGATGCTGGTGATGAGCGAAAGCCGCGCCCGCGCGTTGGGCTTGACGCCGCGTGCCCGCATTCGTTCGATGGCGGTTGTCGGCTGCGACCCTTCGATTATGGGTTATGGCCCGGTTCCCGCGTCAAAGCTGGCGCTGAAGAAAGCGGGTCTGTCGGCGAGCGATATCGACCTGTTTGAGATGAATGAAGCATTTGCCGCGCAGATCCTGCCGTGCATCAAAGATCTGGGGCTGATGGAGCAGATTGACGAGAAGATCAACCTCAACGGCGGGGCGATCGCACTGGGTCATCCACTTGGGTGTTCCGGAACGCGTATCACCACCACCCTGCTGAATCTGATGGAACGCAAAGACGCTCAGTTTGGTCTGGCAACCATGTGTATCGGTTTAGGCCAGGGCATCGCGACAGTTATCGAGCGGGTATAAAAAACACGCCCCGGTACCGCATAACGGGACCGGGGCGAGCAATGTGATCGTCCGGATAAGACGTGCTAGCGCCGCTATCCGGCAAGCAACCTTATTACAAAAAAGTTTAGTTGCCGTTCTTCCCGCCTGTCAGGGGCGGGCTTTTTATTGGCTTATCAGATGAATGCGAACGCATCACCAAATAGACGGTCTTCACGCGCCTGACGTTCGTTACAGAACAGGTCACGGGCAATTTTCGCCATTTCAAAGCGACCCGCAATGTAGATATCGTGGTTAGCCAGCGTACCGTAATCCTGCAGAACCGCCGTCAGTACGGTGCCAGAACGACCGCGCCAACCCTCTTCCGGCTGCTCAACCACCGGCTCAACGCGCAGATTCGGGTGATTCACCGACAGCGCTTCCAGCTCAGAAAGATCGTACAGATGCTTCTCTTCGCGGCCCCCCCAGTAAATCGCGACATCACGATTCGGGTTACGCGCCAGCGCGGTCAGCAGAATAGAACGCACATAGGAGAAGCCCGTGCCGCCGGCAATCAGCACCAGAGGACGTTCGTCCTCATCGCGCAGCCAGGCCTCGCCGTGTGGAATATCTACTTCGACTTCGCGCTCTTTGAGAATTCGGTCCATTACCGCCATAGCGTACAGGTTCAGCTCTGAGGCGCCGATGTGAAGCTCGATAAAGGCTTTTTCATCCGGCGTAGAAGCCATGGAGAACGGGCGTTTATCGCGCTCATCCATCACCACCATCAGATACTGGCCGGCACGAAATGAGAAGGCAGCTTCGGGTACTAAACGAACGCGATATACCGTATCGGTAATCGCATCCACCGAGGTCACTTTACAGCTTAAGGTTGTCATGCGCTCCCTCTGTCGGGTCTTCTCCCCCATCATCATCATTGACGCGGCACAGGCATTTACCGCCTCCCGCTCCGCCAATGATTTAGGGGGTGTATTTATCATTTATCGTCGGAAAAAATGGCCAGTTCATCCCAGATTTCATCGATACGCGCCGTAACGGCGGGATCTTTCTTAATCGGGCGGCCCCACTCGCGCTGGGTTTCCCCAGGCCACTTATTGGTGGCATCCAGCCCCATTTTCGACCCCAAACCGGAAACCGGCGAGGCGAAATCAAGATAATCAATCGGCGTGTTTTCTACCAGCACAGTATCCCTCGCAGGATCCATGCGGGTCGTAATCGCCCATATCACATCGTTCCAGTCACGTGCGTTCACGTCATCATCGCAGACAATCACGAACTTTGTGTACATAAATTGCCGTAAAAACGACCATACACCCATCATCACGCGTTTTGCATGCCCCGCGTACTGTTTTTTCATGGTGACGACGGCCAGGCGATATGAACACCCTTCCGGCGGCAGATAGAAATCAACAATTTCAGGGAACTGTTTTTGCAGAATCGGCACGAACACTTCGTTCAGCGCTACGCCCAGCACCGCCGGTTCATCCGGTGGGCGACCGGTATAGGTCGAGTGATAGATAGCGTCTTCACGCTGGGTAATGTGGGTGACGGTAAAGACCGGGAAGCTATCCACTTCGTTGTAGTAGCCGGTATGGTCACCATACGGGCCTTCCGGCGCCATCTCTCCGGGCTCAATATAGCCCTCAAGGACAATCTCAGCGCTCGCAGGTACTTCCAGGTCGTTCGAAAGACACTTCACCACTTCCGTTTTGGTCCCGCGCAGCAGGCCCGCGAAGGCATACTCAGACAGCGTGTCCGGCACCGGCGTTACCGCCCCCAGAATAGTGGCGGGATCGGCGCCGAGCGCAACTGAGACCGGGAACCGCTCTCCCGGATGCGCCGCGCACCACTCCTGAAAATCAAGCGCGCCGCCGCGATGCGACAGCCAGCGCATAATCAATTTGTTTTTACCAATCACCTGCTGGCGATAAATCCCCAGGTTCTGCCGCTCTTTGTGCGGCCCACGGGTCACCGTCAGCCCCCAGGTAATGAGCGGCGCCGCGTCTTCTGGCCAGCAGGTCATCACCGGGATGCGGGACAAATCAACGTCATCCCCAGAAATGATTTTTTGCTGACAAGGTGCTCCACGCAGGCGTTTTGTCGGCATATTCAATACTTGCTTGAACTGCGGCAGCTTATCGAACAGATCGCGGAACCCCTTTGGCGGCTCAGGCTCTTTCAAAAAGGCTAATAATTTACCCACCTCTCGCAGCGCGCTGACATCTTCCTGCCCCATCCCCATCGCAACACGTTTCGGCGTACCGAACAGATTGCACAACACCGGCATGGAGTAACCAATAGGATTTTCAAAGAGTAACGCAGGTCCACCGGCACGTAAGGTGCGGTCGGCAATTTCGGTAATTTCCAGATGGGGATCAACCGGGAGGCTAATACGCTTGAGTTCACCCTGCTGCTCAAGCTGTGTCAGAAAGTCGCGTAGGTCTTGGTATTTCATAGGGTAATTATTGGCCTCCTGGTAAGCGCCTCATTATACGGCGAATGGTTCCGTGATGCTGTAATTTTGTTAAATTAGCGTAAATTAAAGCCGCGATAATCAACATCGCGATTTGACGGCACTTTTGTTATGCTTTCGCGCTAAATAGCGGAAACGAGTCATTATGCAAGCCTGGTATTTACTGTACTGCAAACGTGGGCAACTTCAGCGCGCCCAGGAACATCTTGAACGGCAGGCGGTGAATTGCCTGACGCCGATGATCACCCTGGAAAAAATGGTGCGCGGCAAGCGTACCACCGTTAGCGAGCCGCTGTTCCCGAACTACCTGTTTGTGGAATTTGACCCGGAAGTGATTCACACCACGACCATCAGCGCGACCCGCGGCGTGAGCCATTTTGTCCGTTTCGGTATCCACCCGGCAACGGTCCCCTCTTCTGTGATTCACCAGCTCTCTATCTACCAGCCGGATGACATCACCGATCCACAAACGCCTTACCCCGGCGACAGCGTCGTCATCACCGAAGGCGCGTTCGAAGGATTGCAGGCTATCTTTGCTGAACCCGATGGGGAAGCCCGTTCAATGCTGCTGCTCAATCTGCTCAACAAGCAGATCAAACAGAGCGTTAAAAACACCGACTTCCGTAAATCCTGAGTTAAAATTCGATATTAAACAACTGTCTGGCGTTGCTGTCTGTGACGCCTTCCAGCCATTGTGCCTCTTCGCCTCGCCATTCGGCAACGCGCGCCAGAATATGCGGCACGAACGCCGGTTCATTACGACGCGATGCCGGTTTCGGTCTCATATCGCGCGGTAACAAGTACGGAGCATCGGTTTCCAGCAACAGACGATCTGCCGGTATCATCGGCAGCAGCTCCCGGAGTTCCAGCCCTCGGCGCTCATCGCAGACCCAGCCGGTGATACCGATAAACATCCCATGGTCGAGACACGCCTGTAGCTCATCCCGCGAGCCGGTAAAGCAGTGCAGCACGGCGCCCGGCAGATGATCAAGCCAGGGCTCCAGCAGCGCAAAAAAACGATCGTGCGCATCGCGACAGTGCAGGAATACCGGCATTCCCAGCTCGGCGGCTATCGCTAACTGGGCGCTAAACGCTGTTTCCTGCTCCGCAGGCGTTGAGAAATTACGGTTAAAGTCGAGGCCGCATTCACCCACCGCCACCACTTCCGGTTTGTTCACCAACGTATAGATTGCATCGGCCACATCCGGTGACCAACTGCTGCTATCGTGCGGGTGAACACCTGCGGTAGACCAGCAGCGTTCAAAACGTTCTGCCAGTCGCTGCGCTTCCTCGCTTTCATGACGATTGGTGCCGGTCAACAGCATGCCGTGTACGCCTGCCGCGTGGGCACGTGCGACAACCTCGTCGCGATCGCGAGAAAACTGTGAACTGGTTAGATTAACACCGATATCAAACATCAGGGCTCCCATATGACAACCGCCCTAACGGGCGGTTGGTTATTCTTCTGTTTCTTCTGCTTCGGCGTCTTCATCACGCGTCGCTCGCTTCCCGGCGTAGAAGCGGGAGAAAAACAGCCCCACTTCAAACAGACAGTACATCGGGATGGCTAACAACGTCTGCGAGAACACATCCGGCGGCGTCAGCAGCATGCCAACCACGAAGGCACCAACCAGCACGTACGGACGCTTTTTACGCAGATCGTCCGGCGTGGTCACGCCAACCCAGCACAGCAGCACAATCGCTACCGGTACTTCAAATGACACGCCAAACGCGATAAACAGCGACATCACGAAATCGAGATAGCTCTTGATATCCGTGGATACCAGTACCCCAACCGGTGCCGCGTGCGTCAGGAATCCAAACGCTAGCGGGAACACCACGAAGTAGGCAAACGCCATGCCGATATAAAACAGCAGAGTACTGGAGACCAGTAATGGCATCACCAGCCGGCGTTCGTGCTTGTACAGCGCGGGGGCGACAAACGCCCATACCTGATACAAAATCACCGGCGCGGAGAGGATCAGCGAAACCATAAACGTCAGCTTGATCGGCGTGAAAAACGGCGATGCGACGTCGGTGGCGATCATTGTCGCCCCGTGCGGCAGCTGTTTAATCAGCGGTGCTGACACCAGCTGATAAATGTCGTTGGCGAAGTAAACCAACGCCAGAAAAATAACGATGACCGCAATGATGCTGTTCAGCAGACGCTTACGCAGCTCAATTAAATGAGCGATCAAGGGTTGAGTATCTTCTACGCTCATGTTGACGATTTATCACTCGATGCGGGGGATGAATCAGGAACGGCAGCCGCAGAAACTTTCTCTTTCTCGACCGGTTTGGCCGCTTCCGCGGCGGGTGCCGGGGCTTCTGCCGGTGACGAAACCGGCTCGTCAGCGTGCGCCGGCTGCGGCTCTGTCGCGGCCGGCTGCGCGGCGTCCTTATCCTTCACCACAGGGTTATGGATAGTATTGGCCTCATCACTCGCCTTTTCAGGATCGTGCGCAGAGTAAGAACGCTTCATCGACTCAGCCGCTTCACGCAGCTCATCCATCGAAGCCTTCAGCTCAGGCGTCAGGCTATCCAGACTCGCTTTCTCCACTTTCTTCAGGCTATCCTGAAATTCCTGGAGTTTAAGCTCCTGCGTCAGCTCATTTTGTACGGTTGTTGCCAGCGAGCGCAGCGCCCGGATCCAGCCAACAACCGTCTTCACTGCAACCGGCAGACGTTTTGGCCCCAATACCACGAGGCCAATAACAAACACCAGCAGCAGTTCACTGAAACCAATATCAAACACGAATTACACCTGCTCGTTGTCGTGGCGTTTCGCTTCGTCTTTCTTCGCACTTTCCTGCTTATCAGTAATTGATTGCGCAGTGAAATCTGCATCTTGGCTCGGCTTCTCTTTTTTGTCGTCTTCATCACCCATGGCTTTCTTAAAGCCTTTGATGGACGCGCCTAAATCCGACCCCAGTGAGCTCAGCTTTTTAGTCCCAAAAAGCAGAACCACGATAACGACGATAATCAGCAACTGCCAAATACTAATACCACCCATACATGTTCCTCTGATAGATGATGAAATAATCAGCGCGCATTATACGTTATGCAGCGCCCTGTTAGCGACGCAAAAATCAGCGCGTCTTTCGCCAGCCTGCAAGCCATACCACCAATCCTCCGGCCATAAGCCATGCGGGTGTCAGGCCCCATTCCGGGCGGTAAACCAGTAATACTGTACCGCTCAGGAGTAAAACCGCGCCTATACCAAAGAGATAACGCGACTGCCCCTGTCGGGTATGATGCGTTGCCATATCCTGCGA
The DNA here is from genome assembly GCF_001571285.1 of Kluyvera cryocrescens NBRC 102467. Lineage (GTDB taxonomy): Bacteria > Pseudomonadota > Gammaproteobacteria > Enterobacterales > Enterobacteriaceae > Kluyvera > Kluyvera cryocrescens. The sequence goes on from NZ_BCTM01000022.1 coordinate 13,449, forward strand.
AATTTTCGCAAGACTGGCCTGCATTTGCTTGCTCTGGCGCAGACTGTCATACACCAGCTCCGGTAATTCCGGCATTTTTTCGATCCAGAACGGCGCTTTATCTTTCAACGCGCGGAACAGCGCCGGAATACCGACCTGATCCTTAATCCAGGATTCGAGGAATGGTTTTGCCGTCTTCCATAAATCTAACTGAGGATAGAGCTGACGTCCTACCCCTTCTACGTAAAGTAATGTCTTTTGCAGTAACACCAGCTGTGGCTGGACTTCCATATTGAAGCGCCGCGCGGTGTTAAACAGATTCAGCAGCACGTGGCCAAACGAGATTTCGGCCAGCGGTTTTTCGAAGATAGGTTCGCACACGGTACGGATAGCAAACTCAAACTCTTCGACGTTGGTATCCGCAGGCACCCAGCCGGAGTCAACGTGCAGCTCGGCGACTTTGCGATAGTCACGGTTGAAGAAAGCGATGAAGTTCTCTGCCAGATAGCGCTTATCGTCTTTATTCAGAGAGCCAACGATACCGCAGTCAATGCCGATATACTGTGGGTCTTCAGGGTGCTCGTAGCTCACAAAAATATTGCCGGGGTGCATGTCGGCATGGAAAAAACTGTCGCGGAATACCTGAGTAAAGAACACCTGTACGCCGCGCTCTGCCAGCAGCTGCATGTTGGTATTCTGCTTTTCAAGCGTCTCAATATCCGACACCGGAATACCGTAAATGCGCTCCATCACCAGCATATCGACGCGGCAGTAGTCGGAATACACTTCCGGTACATACAGCATCGGGCTATTTTCGAAGTTACGACGCAGCTGGATGGCATTCGCCGCTTCACGCAGCAGGTTCAGTTCATCGAGCAGCGTTTTTTCATAGTCGCGAACAACCTCTACAGGGCGTAGACGGCGTCCATCCGGCAGCAGGCGAGGCACCCAGCGCGCCAAACGGTAGATAAGCTTCATGTCCGCCTTGATGATAGGCAGGATGTCCGGGCGGATCACCTTGATAACCACTTCCCGGCCATTCTCTTTTAAGCGCGCAGTGTGTACCTGGGCAATTGACGCCGAAGCCAGCGGTTCGATGTCAAAATCGTCAAACCAACTTTCGACGGGAATATCCCCCATCGACTTTTCAATTTGCTGTTTTGCTAACCTGCCATCGAACGGCGCGACGCGATCCTGCAACATCACCAGTTGATCTGCGATATTAGGCGGGAAAAGGTCACGACGGGTAGACAACATCTGACCAAACTTGATCCACACTGGACCAAGCTCCTGCAGCGCCAAACGCAGACGTTCTCCGAGGGGTTTATTTTTGTGGCGATTTGGCATCCAAAACAGCAGCCGACGCCCGATGCGCAGCGGCAGCGTGATACGCATTTTGGGAATGAGCTCATCAAGCCCGTAGCTCAAAAAGGTGTGGATGATAAAATACAGGCGCCGTAATTCTCCTGGCGTCATTTCCCCTCCAGTTTTTCCAACCGTTTGGTCAGGGCGGCAAGCTCGCGCTCAACGGCCATCGTTTCTTCAGCAAACCAGGCGATTTCCAGCGCACCCGGTGCAAGGCGCCACTCTTCAGTCAGCGTTTCTGCAACGTAGCGCTGCTGACGTGCCAGCCCCTGCTGTAAAAATTTTGCCCCGCCGCGCAGAAATTTACTCACTCCCTCGGCGGCAATATCGCCGGTATAGGGCGCCAGCAGTTCTGCGGGATCAAACTCAGCCAGATCGGCCAGCGAGACCAGGTTTTGTACCACCTGGAGGTCGCCCTGCACTTCAAGATCGTTATTGCGGATCAGCGCAGTCAGCTGCTGACGGTTTCGCAGCTGCGGTAATACGCTGACGCGAGTGATCACCGTGCAATCTGCCTCACCTTCCCACGCGCCCAGCACATCAACCTGACGCTCGCTAAAGACGAGCACCAGCGGCGATGAGAACTCTTTGAGCTCAATGCGCAGCACTTTGCCAATCAGACGCTGGCGAGCAGGCTTTAAGGCCTTTTCCCGCCAAAGCAGCGTATTTATGGCGGTCTCAATGCTGCCGGTCACTAAGGGTTTTAAAGGCATAGCAGCACCTCAATCAGAATTTATAACCACGATGCAGCGCAACAATCCCGGCGGTCAGGTTGTAGTAATCCACGTTTTCCAGGCCCGCATCCTGCATCATCTCTTTGAGCGTTTCCTGATTTGGGTGCATACGGATGGACTCGGCCAGATAGCGGTAGCTGTCCGCGTCGTTCGCCACCATTTCACCAATGCGCGGCAGAATGTGGAACGAATAGGCGTCGTAGGCTTTGCTCAGCGGGTCGATAATCGGTTTGGAGAACTCAAGAACCAGCAGGCGACCACCCGGCTTCAGCACGCGGTACATGGAACGCAGCGCTTTATCTTTATCGGTGACGTTACGCAGGCCAAAGGAGATGGTGATGCAGTCGAAGGTATTGTCCGGGAACGGCAGCGCTTCCGCATTCGCCTGTACGTATTCGACGTTGCCAACGACGCCGATGTTACGCAGTTTTTCGCGCCCCATCTTCAGCATGGAGTCGTTAATATCGGCCAGAACTACGCGCCCGGTTTCGCCCACCATACGCGAGAATTTCGCCGTCAGGTCGCCCGTGCCGCCCGCCAGATCGAGAACTGTCTGTCCACGGCGCACGCCGCTGCAATCAATGGTAAAACGCTTCCAGAGACGATGAATACCGAATGACATCAGGTCATTCATAACATCGTATTTTGCGGCGACAGAATGGAATACATGCGCCACCATGTCTACCTTCTGATCTTTGGCAATTGTTTGAAAGCCAAAGTGCGTCGTTTCTTGTGAATCCTCAACCATCTCTATGCCTGCTTATCAAGAAAATGTTCATGGAGTGTAACAGATTGGGCCCGATTGCCCTACGATTCCACCCCGTTACGAAATCCGTCTTGTCGCTGCATTAGCGACGCTGTTCCGCTAACGGATTACCCTCATTCAACGGTTCGTCGTCGCGCAGCCGGAACTCATCATCCTGCGATGTCGCCTGCTCGACCAGATCCGGATTTATCTCGCGCTTCACCTCAACACCAAGATGGCGGAACGCTTCTGCCTGAGCCAACAGATTGCCGCGGCCGGAGGTGAGCTTTTTCATCGCCTGGCGGTAGTTGTCCTGAGCCTTATCGAGGCTTTGCCCGATGGACGACATATCATCAACGAACAGGCGCATTTTGTCATATAAGCGGCTGGCACGTTCAGCAATATGTTGCGCATTTCGGCTTTGATGCTCATAGCGCCACAGGTTAGCAATCGTGCGCAGCGCCACCAGCAGCGTCGTTGGGCTCACCAGCATAATATTATTTTTTAGCGCTTCGCTAATTAGCTCTGGTTGCCTATCCAGCGCCAGTAAAAACGCCGGCTCAACGGGAATAAACATCAGCACGTAGTCCAGCGATCGCAGCCCCGGCAACTGCTGGTAGTCTTTGCGCCCCAGCAGACGGATATGGTTACGCACCGCCGCAATGTGCTCCTGCAGCGCGACTTCGCGGGTATAGTCATCTTCAGCATTGAAATAGCGCTCGTAGGCCACCAGCGTCATTTTGGCATCGACCACCACATCCTTGCGATGCGGCAAACGGACGATCACATCCGGCTGCATACGGGCGTTGGCATCCGTATTGATGCTGACCTGGGTTTCATACTCATGCCCTTCACGTAGCCCGGAAGCCTCCAGCACGCGAGTCAGCACCACTTCACCCCAGTTGCCCTGGGTTTTATTATCACCTTTCAGCGCCCGGGTCAGGTTCACGGCTTCTTGTGCCATCTGGGCATTCAGCTGCTGCAGGTTACGAATTTCATGCGCCAATGTATGGCGTTCGCGCGCCTCCTGGCCGAAGCTATCCTGAACCTGGCGGCGGAAGCCATCCAACTGCTCACGCAGCGGCGTCAGCAGGCCCTGCAAGCTCTGGCGATTTTGCTCATCAACGCGGCGGTTACTCTGTTCAAAGATACGATTAGCCAGATTTTCAAACTGCTCACTCAAACGCTGCTCGCTGTTGAGCATCAGTCGATATTTTTCGTCACCGTGCTGGCGGGTGGTTTCCAACAGCGTCGTCACCTCCCGGAGATCGACCTCCAGCGAAGAGTTGAGCTCCCGCAGGCTGCGTAGCTCGTTATTGAGCAGTTCACACTCTTCTCGCCAGTGGGCATTCTGGGCGATTTGCTGTTTCGCCGCACTCAGTTCACCGTACACATCGCGTTCTTCCGCAAGCTGTTCGGCCCGCTGCTGCGCCACGCGATAGCTCGCTGCCAGCCAGCCAATCGCCATGCCTGCCAGCGCCACCAACGCATAAATCACCACGGCAATATCCACAACGCCCCCTGATTGAATCCGTTATCTGCACAAAAATAGAATTGTGCTGTATAAACGTCCAGTTTTAAAGCAGTTTCCTGCGAAGCGCGATGCAAAAAGAAAAAGGCCGAACGAGTCGGCCTTTTATCAAGGAAGGAGAAACTACAGCAGGCGACGCGCGGCTTCTACCACGATTTTCACCGCATGACTTTCGGTTTGCTTCATGGTTTCAGCGTTAGGAATTTCCTGCTGGGTACGGTTGACGATAACGCCAGCGACCATACCCGCACGCAGACCCTGGCTCGAGCACATGGTCAGCAGGGTGGCCGATTCCATTTCGTAGTTCATCACACCCATTGACTGCCACTCTTCCATCGAGCCTTTGAAGTTACGCACGACGCGGCCGGAGAAGGTGTCATAGCGCTCCTGGCCCGGGTAGAAGGTGTCAGAAGAGGCGGTGACGCCCACGTGGGTCGTTGCGCCAACGGCTTTCGCCGCTTCCACCAGCGCGGTGGTACAGGCAAAGTCGGCTACCGCTGGATATTCCATTGGTGCAAAGTGCAGGCTCGCGCCATCAAGACGCACGGACGCGGTGGTCACCAGCACGTCACCAACGTTGATATGCGGCTGAATGGCACCGGTGGTACCAACACGCAGGAAGGTGCGAATACCCAGCTGCGCCAGTTCTTCCACGGCGATCGAGGTGGATGGGCCACCAATACCGGTTGAGCAGACGATCACTGACTTGCCATCAAGTTCAGCGCGCCAGGAGGTAAATTCACGATGAGATGCCAGTTTTACCGGCTTTTCCATCAGCGCGGCGATCTTTTCCACACGCTCCGGGTCACCGGGGACGATAGCCAGCGTAGCCCCTTGTAAATCGTTTTTAGTGAGGCCGAGATGAAAAACATCAGACTTGGACATAAAGAACTCCTCTGTGGTTCAGTTTTGTCAGAAGAAGCAAAAATGTACTTTATAGAAGACCACGACTCTTTTTCGTGACTACCATCACTAAGGACTAAAATTATTACATTAAATTCCACGCAATTAGTGATTAACATCACACTAACAAGTTATTGTGATCGTCTGCTGCACAAAATTACGCCGTATTGAGGCACTGTGATTCTGCTATGAGTTCATTTCAAGGGTACGGAGAATGCCATGACAATCAACAAACAACCTGGATTTGCACCTGCTGCTTCACCTCATGCCTCAACCACCGTCCATACGCCCGAAGAGGCCATCACGGCGGGAGAAACCTCCATTCCCTCACAGGGGGATACGCTGCCGGCTTATCACGCCCGTCCCAAACATAGCGATGCGCCTCTCCCGGTAATCATCGTAGTGCAGGAGATTTTTGGCGTCCACGAACACATCCGCGATATCTGTCGTCGTCTGGCGCTGGAGGGCTACCTGGCTATCGCACCGGAACTCTACTTCCGCCAGGGCGACCCCGATGATTACGATGATATCCCGACGCTATTCAGTAGCCTGGTGACGAAAGTGCCTGACGCACAGGTGCTGGGCGATCTCGACCACGTCGCCAGTTGGGCTGCGCGTCACGGCGGCGACGCTAACCGTCTGTCGGTGACCGGCTTTTGCTGGGGTGGGCGTATAGCATGGCTGTATGCGGCGCATAACCCACAGCTCAAAGCGGCGGTAGCCTGGTACGGCCGTCTGACCGGCGATAAAACGTTGAACAGCCCGAAGAATCCGGTCGATGTTGCGGTCGATTTGAGTGCGCCAGTACTAGGACTGTACGGCGGTCAGGATAGCGGAATCTCTCTCGAATCGGTGGAGACCATGCGCCAGGCGCTGCGTGCGGCCAATGCAAAAGCAGAAATTGTCGTTTATCCGGAGGCCGGCCACGCGTTTAACGCGGACTACCGCCCGAGCTATCATGAGGAGTCGGCCAAAGACGGCTGGCAGAGAATGCTGGCGTGGTTTGCGCAGTATGCCGGGAAAAAGAGTTAACCACTGAAACGTAAAACGGAGGCTTTCGCCTCCGTTTATTGTTACGCCTGACGCAGATTTTGCGCGGCCTTCACCATATTCGCCAGCGCCGCACGGGTTTCTGGCCAACCGCGGGTCTTCAGACCGCAGTCAGGGTTAACCCACAGACGTTCCGCCGGGATCCGCTGCTCCGCTTTCTTCAGCAGGGCTTCAATCCACTCGACGCTCGGGACGTTTGGAGAGTGAATATCATATACGCCCGGCCCGATTTCATTCGGGTAATCGAACTCTTCGAATGACTCCAGCAGCTCCATATCGGAACGCGAGGTTTCAATGGTAATCACGTCAGCATCCAGCGCCGCAATGGAATCCATGATGTCATTGAACTCGCAGTAACACATGTGGGTATGGATCTGCGTTTCGTCCTTCGCCACCGCAGCATTAATGCGGAAGGCCTCCACGCCCCATTCGAGATAGGCCGCCCAATCGCTGCGGCGCAGCGGTAAACCTTCGCGCAGTGCCGGCTCATCGATTTGAATGATACCGATACCGGCCGCCTCTAAATCCGCTACTTCATCACGTAGCGCCAGCGCAATCTGTTTGGCAATGGTTTCACGGCTCACATCTTCACGTGGGAACGACCAGCAAAGAATGGTCACTGGCCCGGTCAGCATGCCTTTCACCGGTTTGTCAGTCAGCGACTGCGCGTACTTCGCCCACTCCACGGTAATTGCTTCCGGACGGCTGACGTCGCCAATCACCACCGGTGGCTTCACGCAGCGAGAACCATAGCTCTGCACCCAGCCATTCTGGGTAAAGACAAAACCGTCCAGATGTTCGCCGAAATACTCCACCATGTCGTTACGTTCCGCTTCCCCGTGGACCAACACATCGAGCCCCAGACGCTCCTGCTCAATAATCGCCTGCTTGATGTGCTCGGCAATACCGGTGCGATAGTTGCCGGCATCAAGATTTCCCTTTTTGAAATCCAGGCGCAGGCCGCGGATCTCGGTGGTTTGCGGGAATGAACCGATGGTCGTGGTTGGCCATGCCGGTAAATTAAAACGCGCACGCTGGGCTTCAGCGCGTACCGGATAGGCGCTATCACGCTGGCTGTCGCGTGCGGTAATCGCCGCCAGACGTTTTTCTACTGCCGCATTGTGTACGCGGGTAGAGTGACGACGGGCCTGAATCGGCGCGCTCCATTCGGTGATAGCCTTGGTATCACCGCTGTTTAGCGCATCGCGCAGCAGCGCCAGCTCAGCGCATTTTTGCAGTGCGAAGGCAAACCAGCTCTTCACCTCCGCATCGAGACGCGTTTCCACGCTGAGATCGATTGGGCTATGCAGCAGCGAACAAGAAGAGGCCACCCACAGCGTGCGTTTGCCGGCGATCTCTTTAATTTGCGCGTATTTTTCCGTGAGATCGGCGCGCCAGACGTTACGACCATTCACCAGCCCGGCAGACAGCAGCCAGTCAGCCGGCAGACGTTTGTGCAGCTCTGCGACATCATCTTTGCCGTGGACCAGGTCAACGTGCAGGCCCTGTACCGGCAGCGTGGTGATGGTATCCAGGTTTGGCGTCACGCCTTCAAAATAGGTGGTTAGCAGCAGTTTGAGCTGCCCGGCCAGCGCATCGTATGTTGGTTTGAACGCATCCAGCCACTCTTTTGGCAGCTCCAGCACCAGCGCCGGTTCATCGATTTGTACCCACTCGATGCCGCGTTTCGCCAGCTCGGCCAGTACCTGTTGGTAAACCGGCAGAATATCGTTCAGCAGACTCAGACGGTCAAAGGCTTCGCCTTTCACTTTACCAAGCCACAGATAGGTGACGGGCCCCAGGAGAACGGGTTTGATCTTGTGGCCCAGTGCCAGCGCCTCGTCCACTTCATCCAGCAGTTGGGTCCAGGTCAGCGTAAACTGCTGGCCTTTAACGAACTCCGGCACCATGTAGTGATAGTTGGTGTTAAACCATTTGGTCATTTCTGCCGCCGCCGCAGGCTCACCGGTTGGCGCGCGGCCACGGCCAATACGGAACAGGGTGTCAATATCGACGGTGCCGTCCTGGTTCTGGTGGCGAGCAGGTACGTTGCCCAGCAGCAGACTGGTCGCCAGAACGTGATCGTACCAGGCGAAGTCCCCCACCGGCAGGAGATCGATACCGGCTTGTTTCTGCTGATCCCAGTGACGGGCGCGCAGCTCGCGTCCTGTCGCCAGTAACTCTTCACGGGAGGCGTTACCCGCCCAATAGCTCTCTTGCGCTTTTTTCAGCTCACGACGCAGGCCGACGCGAGGGAAACCGAGGGTGTGGTTTTGAATAGTCATGATATGCCTCTCATAAGTATTTAAATCTTATGGATTTTCAATTTATGGAAGGCGGCATATTCATGAATATTCAGACACTGATTTGAGCCAGTCACTGAGCGCATGAACGCAGCCAACGCACCATAAATTTAAAAGACCATGGATTTTAGACGTCCAGATGTTTACACATCCATAATCGACAGGTACTGTATATTCCTCAAGCGCAAATTGTTCATGCCGAAGTGAAGGACTTTCATGATCGAGATTAAACACCTGAAAACGCTCCAGGCGTTGCGGAATAGTGGTTCGCTAGCGGCCGCCGCTGCGACGCTGCACCAGACCCAATCCGCCCTTTCTCACCAGTTCAGCGATCTGGAACAGCGCCTTGGCTTTCGGCTATTTGTGCGTAAGAGCCAGCCATTACGCTTTACGCCACAAGGCGAGATCCTGCTGCAGTTGGCAAACCAGGTGCTGCCGCAGATTGGTCAGGCGCTGCAGGCCTGTAATGAACCGCAGCAGGCGACGCTGCGCATCGCGATTGAATGCCACAGCTGTATTCAGTGGCTGACGCCCGCGCTGGAGAATTTCCATAAGCAGTGGCCGCAGGTCGAGATGGACTTTAAGTCCGGCGTCACCTTCGACCCACAGCCAGCTCTACAGCAAAGCGAACTGGATATCGTACTGACCTCCGACATCCTGCCGCGCAGCGGTCTGCACTACTCACCAATGTTTGATTTTGAAGTGCGTCTGGTGCTGTCGCCGGATCACCCGCTGGCGGCCAAAGCCCGCATTACGCCAGAAGATTTAGCGGCAGAAACGCTGCTAATTTACCCGGTGCAGCGCCAGCGTCTGGATATCTGGCGTCACTTCCTGCTGCCAGCCGGTATCAGCCCACAGCTTAAAAGCGTGGATAACACTCTGCTGCTGATTCAGATGGTGTCAGCGCGCATGGGCATTGCCGCGCTGCCGCACTGGGTGGTGGAGAGTTTTGAGCGCCAGGGCCTTATTGTGACCAAAACCCTGGGCGAAGGCCTGTGGAGCCGGCTGTACGCCGCCGTGCGCGATGGCGAGCAGCGTCAGCCGGTGATGGATGCGTTTATTCGCTCAGCGCGGAACCACGCTTGCGATCATCTGCCGTTTGTGAAGAATGCGGAGCGACCCAACGCCGATGTACCCACAGTGAGGCCAGGATCACCGCAGCCCCTGTAAGGAAGGTCGGCCAGTGAGGCTGTTGGTGCCAAATGGCCAGGTTAACCAGCAGCCCCGCAGGCACATGCATGTTGTTCATGATGCCTAGCGTACCGGCGTCCACCTGAGTGGCACCGTAGTTCCACATAAAGTAACCAATCCCCGAAGCCACCACGCCAAGAAATACCAGAATGCCCCACTGCGGCATCGTTTCCGGCATTTTCTGCGCATTCCCGAGAAGCGACCAGGCCACCACCGCCACCGCAAACGCCCCCAGATAGAACCAGGCAAAGGCGTTGTGCTGCGGCATAGGGCGGGTTTCCATCAGGCGCTTGTAGCCCACCATCCCGATAGCAAACGTAATATTGGAGAGCTGAACCAGCAGAAGTCCCATCCAGAAATGGCTGGTCACGTGATCATAGCGAATAATCCCTGCGCCAATCACCGCCAGCAGCGCGCTGAAAGCATAGCTCCAGCGCAGGCGACGCCCGCTCATCAGGTCGTAAATCAAGGTGATGTAGAGCGGCGTCAGCACGGTAAACAGCAGCAGCTCCGAAACGGTCAGGTACAGATAGGCCCGGAAGCTCAGCATATACATGATGCCCAGCTGCATCGCGCCCACCAACATATACAGGCCGATAGTTTTCAGGCTGTGTCCGCGCGTACGCAGAAACGGCAAAAACACCAGCGCAGCAAGGCCGACGCGCACCAGCACGGCAAAATAGCTGTCAATGTGTCCGGCAAGATACTCGCCGTAAAAGCTAAACGAGAAGGCCCACAGGATCGTGGTAATAATCAGGAGCGCCACAATGAATGTCTCATAGGAAGATGAGCATTCATTGTAGCGGAGATGTTAGTTGACAACTGACCACTTAATAGCCAGTCGTCAATGTTTAATCCAGGTACAGCTGACGCAGGTAGTGTGGTACCGCGTCATCGGCGTTAGAGCCAATCACTTCGAGTTCTGGGTGCAGATCTTTCAGGCGCTGATGCGCACCTTCCATAATGCAGCCTTTACCTGCCATCGACAGCATCTCGGCATCGTTCATCCCGTCGCCAAAAGCAATACAGTCTTTGAGCGTGTAACCCATCGCTTTAGCAACCGCTTCCAGCGCATGGCCTTTCGACACACCACCCGCCATCACTTCCAGACAGGTCAACGTGGAGAAACTAACGTTCACACGATCGCCCCAGCGCGCGTTAATCGCCTGCTCTAGCGGGAGCAGCGTTTCATGGCTATTGCAGGTAAAGAACACTTTGCTGACGCCTTCGGCTTCCAGCAGGCCCGGTTCGTAGAGCGTGTAGTTGAAGACCGCTTCTTTGAAGAAACGCATCTCTTCCGGACGGTGACGGTTCATGAACCACTCGTCTTCACGGTAAACGTTGGTGACGATGTCCGGGTTTGCATGCACGATCCCGAAGAGATCGGCAGCAATGTCGCTATCCAGGTTATGGGCGAAGACCTGTTTTCCCTCGGCATCGTGCACGCGCGCGCCATTGGAGGTGATCATATACGATTTGATCCCGAGGTTATCGCGGATCTGCCCAACATCAATGTAGTGACGTCCGGTGGCGAAGACGAAGTTCAGGCCGCGTGCGGTCAGCAGCTTCAACGTCTCTTTCGCATACGGCGTTAAGTGGTGGTCAGGGGAGAGTAAGGTGCCATCTAAATCAGACGCAACGACCTGGTACATAAACGAATTTAACCTCTAAACAGTGCGGCGCTGGCGCCGAATTAATGATGTCGATGGAAAAAATCGACAATGGCAGTGAGTGCGACCGATCGCATAGCGTCCTTTTCAAAAAGGATCTCATGATAGGCGCCTTGTATGACAAGCGGCTTACCGCCATCACAAGGATGGCCCGCTTCGGCGCGAATAGTACAGTAGCGGTCGTGCATGCGGTTATCAACAACCCGCTCTTCTTCCGCCTGAATCAGCAGGACCGGGAAAGTATCTTGTGCGGCGTTTGCAAGGATGTTCTCCCCCGCCAGAATCCCTTCCCGCACCCAATGATAGGTGGGACCGCCGACGCGAAGCTGCGGTTCATCAGCATAAAAACGAACATTCCGCCGATAGCGCTCGCGGCTGTGGGTCAACACATTAACGCTGAATGGCAGCGCGTGCCATCGTCCGGTCCCCATCGCATACCCTTCCCGAAGACGCTGATGGCCCTCAGCCCAATCGAGAAGCGGCCGGACAACCCACTCCGGCAAGCGCATGATAATACCGAACATCGGCGCGCAAAGCGCGATAGCATCACAGCCCTGTGGTTTACGTTGCAGAAACTGCGTCGCAATCGCCCCACCCATGGAATGCGCGAGAATAAACCGCTGGCGCCAGCGACCCGGTAATACCTCTTGCTGCCAGAAGGCCTCAAGATCATCCACATAATCGCTGAATTTCGCCACATGACCACGATGCGAGTCCGAAAGCATACGTCCGGAACGCCCCTGGCCCCGGTGGTCGATGATTAACACATCAAACCCACTGTGGAAGAGATCGTACGCCAGCTCGGCATACTTCACGTAGCTTTCAATGCGCCCAGGGCACACGACGATTACCCGGTCATGCGCAGGCGAACTGAAACGAACAAACCATACCGGAACGCTATCCACGCCGATAAATGCGGCTTCTTCCCGACCGTGCCAGAAATCCATTAAGCGGCCGGTCGTAAACGCAGCGAACGCGTTTTCTCTTGTATTCCAATCCTTTTGCTGTTGAAACATCGGGCTTCCACCCCAGTTAACCGCTGAAAATCGTTTTTTCGTGACGCCTGACACAGCGCCCATACAATAGCGTATTGTGGCATAAAAACAGACAATCAGGGAGATTCTCATGACCTTTGAATGGTGGTTCGCCTACCTGCTCACATCCATCATACTCAGCCTGTCGCCAGGCTCAGGGGCGATCAATACCATGACCACTTCAATCAACCATGGCTATCGCGGGGCGGCGGCGTCGATCGCCGGTTTGCAGACCGGGCTTGGCATCCATATCGTTTTGGTCGGCGTAGGGCTCGGGACACTGTTTTCCCGTTCGCTACTGGCGTTTGAAATCCTGAAATGGGCCGGTGTAGCCTATCTTATCTGGCTGGGCATTCAGCAGTGGCGGGCAGCGGGGGCTATCGACCTCAATACGCTGGCGAAAACCCAGAGCCGCGGCAAACTGTTTCAGCGAGCGGTGTTTGTGAACCTGACGAACCCAAAAAGCATCGTCTTTCTCGCCGCCCTCTTCCCGCAGTTCATTGTCCCTGACCAGCCGCAGGTTATGCAGTACCTCATTCTTGGCGTAACCACGATTGTCGTCGATATCATCGTGATGATTGGCTACGCTACCCTGGCACAGCGGATTGCGGTATGGATCAAAGGGCCAAAACAGATGAAGGCATTGAATAAAGTATTCGGTTCGTTGTTTATGCTGGTCGGTGCGCTGCTGGCGTCGGCACGTCACGCGTAATGAGATAAGAAAGAAGGGAGCCCACCCATCAACGGCGTGGGCTAAAAATTAGCGTGAAATAATCAGGTGAATCCCGAAACCGGCGAACAGCGTTCCCGCCACACCGTCAATCCACTTCGCCGCACGCTGATAGCCACGACGCATCGTCGGCAGCGCAAACAGACTTGCCACCACGGTAAACCAGGCCAGCGTTTCCACGATAATGAGCACGAAAATGCCCCAGCGTTCACCGGCACCCACGCTATCGCCAACAAACAGCGAGAATACGGAGCCAAAATAGATAATCGCCTTTGGGTTAGCGAGGTTAGTCAGCAGGCCTTTCATAAAGCTGCGTCCCCTTTGCGCCAGTTCCACCTGCGGCTCAGCACCCTGCGCCGATTTTTCTTTCTTCAGCGCCCCACGCAGCATCTGGTAGCCCATCCAGCACAGATACAGGCCGCCGCCAACCATGATAATGGTATGCAGCCAGGCCATTTTTTCGATAATCAGGTGTAGCCCGAGCAGCGCAACGCCCGCCCAGACCATTACGCCGCAGGTAATACCCAGCACGCCCATCATCGCTTCTTTGCGCGAACGGCTGACGGCAGTCTGAGAAACAAAAAAGAAGTCCGGCCCAGGGCTCATCAACGCAATGATGTGCACCAGCGCCACGGTAAGGAACAGCGTTATCATGATAGACCTACCAAACAAGACGATAAATTTGCGGAAAAATTGTACGGCAAAAGCGGTACGCAAAATCATTCAAGCGGTATCAAGGCGATAAGGGAGCGATTCCCCCGCACGAGTACATCAGTACATCGCTGGGATTAACGACCGCGGCCAACGCGGTGGCCGTTTGAAGGATGCAGTCTACATCCTGACACTTTTTCCACCCACTGACTACTCTTCATCGTCTCCATCGACATGGGCGCGGATCAGCGCCAGGAATTCGCGTCCAAAGCGTTCCAGTTTACGCGTCCCAACGCCGTTCACGCTGAGCATATCGCCCGGCGATACCGGCATTTGTTCAGCCATTTCGATAAGCGTCGCGTCGTTGAAGACGACATATGGTGGGATATTTTCTTCATCAGCAATGGCTTTCCGCAATTTGCGCAATTTGGAGAACAGCTGACGGTCATAGTTGCCTACCGCCGCTTTTTGCATCACGCGCGGTTTTAGTGCCACGATACGCGGCACCGCAAGCTGGAGCGGCACTTCACCACGCAGCACCGGACGAGCGGCATCGGTCAACTGTAATGCCGAATGTTGGGCGATATTCTGGGTGACAAAACCGAGATGAATCAGTTGGCGGATCACGCTCACCCAGTGCTCGTGACTCTTTTCACGGCCCATGCCATACACTTTCAGTTTGTCATGGCCAAACTCGCGAATACGCTGGCTGTTCGCACCGCGAATCACTTCCACCACGTAGCCCATACCGAAGCGCTGGTTAACGCGCCCGATGGTAGAGAGCGCAATTTGCGCATCCTGTGCGCCATCATACTGTTTTGGCGGATCGAGACAGATATCGCAGTTGCCGCACGGCTCCTGACGCCCTTCACCAAAATAGTTCAGCAGCACCAGACGACGGCAGGTCTGCGCTTCGGCAAAGGCTCCCATCGCATTGAGCTTATGGCGTTCAATATCCAGCAGCATACCCGCCGGTTTCTCTTCGAGGCAGCGGCGCAGCCAGGCCATATCGGCCGGGTCGTAAAACAGCATCGCTTCCGCAGGCAGACCATCGCGCCCGGCGCGACCGGTCTCCTGATAATAAGATTCGATATTGCGAGGGATATCAAAGTGCACGACAAAGCGCACGTTTGGCTTGTTAATGCCCATGCCAAACGCCACGGTGGCGACCACAATCTGCAAATCGTCACGCTGAAACTTCTCCTGAACATCCGCGCGAACCTCATTCTCAAGCCCGGC
This sequence comes from Kluyvera cryocrescens NBRC 102467, assembly GCF_001571285.1. Lineage (GTDB taxonomy): Bacteria > Pseudomonadota > Gammaproteobacteria > Enterobacterales > Enterobacteriaceae > Kluyvera > Kluyvera cryocrescens. The sequence goes on from NZ_BCTM01000022.1 coordinate 28,574, forward strand.
GTGATAGGCTCCCGCGCTAATGCCACGGCTTTGCAGACGGGCAGCCGTGTCTTCCACCTTCGAGCGGCTGTTGCAGTAGATAATGCCCGACTTGCCTTTTTGTTCCTGCACGTAGCGCATCAGCTGGTCGAGAGGCTTAAACTTCTCCATCAGCATGTAGCGAATGTTCGGGCGATCGAAGCTGCTGATCTGGATATAGGGGTCGTTGAGCCCGAGCAGGCGCACGATATCATTACGGGTAGTGTCATCCGCAGTGGCGGTCAACGCCATAAACGGCAGCGCCGGGAAGCGCTGGCGCAGGTGGCCAAGCGCCGCATATTCCGGGCGGAAATCGTGGCCCCACTGGGAAATACAGTGCGCTTCATCCACCGCCAGCATCACTGGGTTCCAGTGAGCCAGATGTTCGAGGAAGTTATCCAGCATCAGGCGTTCCGGGGCAATATAGAGCAGACGAATCTGCCCAGTACGACACCCGGCCATGACTTCCTGCTGCTGTTCGCGAGTCTGGGTGGAGTTAATGCAAGCCGCCGCAACACCGTTCGCCAGTAGCTGGTCGACCTGGTCTTTCATCAGGGAAATCAATGGTGAAACCACGACCGTCAGGCCATCAAGCACCAACGCGGGGATCTGATAACACAGCGACTTGCCGCCGCCGGTTGGCATCACGACTAAGCAGTCGCGCCCTTCCAGCACGGTATCAATGATGGTTTCCTGGCCTGGGCGGAACTGCTGATAGCCAAAGGTCTCCTGCAAAACCTGTTTAGCCAGCGCTCCCTGATTCAAAACTTCCGCCTGTGCCACATTGACCCCATTCACCGTAAAATAAAAGCAGGCGCTATTTTCAGCGCCTGCGTGCCAAACTGCAATGTTTTAGACGAATTCCTTCAACCCTACTCGCAACAACCCTGCGGTTACGCTGTTAAAACAAGTCGTTAAGCATCACACCGACGCCAACGCGCGTCTGATTAAAGTTATAGTCGATAAGCGACTCGCCGTAACCGCTGTAAACCTGGGTATAAACGCGCACGTGTTTGGTTAGCGGATAGCTCACGCCCAGCTCAGCGCCGCCGTAGCCGGTATTCCAGTTGTACTGCCCCTGCGCGCTCAATACTGCATCACCCAGTTGGTAGCCAATTTTCAACCGGTAATAGCCCATATATTTAGTGATATCCGGGTTGTCATCGGTTTCGCCCACCACATACCAGGGCTTCACTTCCACCAGCCAATTGCCATTTTGCGCCATCAGGCGGGCATACAAACGGTTCCAGCTACGCGAGGTGGGATCGGAGCGACCGTTGGAATCATGGTTATAGCCCATTTCGATGTCGCGCAGCGTCCAACCGGCAAACTGGTAATCGGTGGCAAAACCAAGGAACAGCTGCGGTTCATAGTTGGTTTCGCGGAACGGCGCCGACTCACCGCTGTTGGAGAGCTGCCACCAGGAACGCTGCGTATAAGAGGCCGCCAGCACCGAGTTATCGCCAAGGATCCCGCGCCACAGCGGGAATGCCAGGCTCAACTGGAATTTCACTTCATCCTTGCGCGCATTCTCCGCCCAATCGTAGGAGCGGATCGCCTCTTTATTGAGGTCGCTGGTCCAGGTGTATAGCAGATAGTTGCTCTCATAAGGATAGAGCGTGAACGGATTATCATGCTCTTGCAGCAGGTTGGCGATAATACTGCCGCGCACCGCGGGCACATCGTGAACTTCTTTAATCGTTGCTTCCTGCGCAAACGCAGAGACAGGCAGCAGTAGCGCCAGTAATCCACTCCGTGAGAACCGCATCAGTCACTTTCCCCTGAGATATATAAAAATAATGAATAGCAAAATGACACGCATTTTACCTGTTTGCACTGTTCTTGCTCATCAAACCTTTCTGAAAGTAGTAATCAACACGCAATCGTCATAAAATCAACATTTCATTAACATAAAAGCAAGGTGATTATGTCTGCACAACTCACCGCCGAAGCGGCTCTTAAGCTGGTTGGCGAAATTTTTGTCTACCATATGCCGTTTAACCGGGCGCTGAATCTGGAGCTGGAGGTCTACGAAAAGGCTTTTGCACAGCTAAGTTTTAACAACCAGCCGATGATGGTCGGCAACTGGGCGCAAAGCATTTTGCACGGCGGAGTGATTGCCTCGGCGCTGGATGTCGCCGCTGGGCTGGTTTGCGTAGGCAGTACGCTGGCGCGTCATGACACCATCAATGAAGACGAGCTGCGCCAACGGTTATCGCGGATGGGCACCATTGATTTGCGCGTCGATTATCTGCGCCCTGGCCGCGGCACGCGTTTTACCGCCACCAGTTCGCTGCTGCGCGCCGGCAATAAAGTTGCCGTTGCCCGCGTTGAGCTACACAACGAAGAACAGACGCATATCGCCAGCGCCACGGCGACTTATATGGTGGGTTAACCGCCATAATCGCGTAAAATTGCGTTACTTTTTCGAAATGGATATTTCTCATGGATCCCAAACAGACGCGTCAGGGCGTACTTCTGGCCCTCGCCGCCTATTTTATCTGGGGCATCGCTCCAGCCTACTTCAAGCTGATTTACTACGTTCCCGCCGATGAAATCCTGACCCACCGCGTCATCTGGTCGTTTTTCTTTATGGTCGCACTGGTGAGCATCAGCCGCCAGTGGTCAAAGGTCAGAACGCTGCTCAAGACGCCAAAGAAGGTATTCTTGCTGGCGCTTTCGGCGGTCCTGATTGGCGGTAACTGGCTGCTATTTATCTGGTCGGTCAATAATCACCATATGCTGGAAGCCAGCCTGGGTTACTTTGTAAACCCGCTGGTGAATATTGTGCTGGGGATGATTTTCCTCGGCGAGCGCTTCCGCCGCATGCAGTGGCTGGCGGTATTTTTGGCAATTTGCGGGGTACTGGTGCAGCTATGGACCTTCGGGTCACTGCCGATTATCGCCCTGGGTCTGGCCTTCAGTTTTGCCTTCTACGGCCTGGTGCGTAAGAAAATTGCCGTCGATGCGCAGACCGGTATGCTGTTTGAAACCCTCTGGCTGCTGCCGGTGGCGGCAATTTATCTGTTCGGCATCGCCGATAGCGCCACCAGCCATATGGGGCAAAACGCTTGGTCGCTGAACCTGCTACTGATTGCCGCAGGCATCGTCACCACCATTCCTTTGCTGTGCTTCACCGGCGCCGCAACGCGTCTGCGCCTGTCGACGCTGGGCTTCTTCCAGTATATCGGGCCTACGCTGATGTTCCTGCTGGCGGTGACGTTCTACGGTGAAGTGCCGGGGGCGGACAAGATGGTCACCTTCGCGTTTATCTGGGTCGCGCTGGCGATTTTCGTGATGGATGCGATTTATACCCAGCGACGGAGCCGTCGCGGGTAGAAAGACGCCGGAGGGCGCCGCGCTTATCCGACCTACGCGTAGGTCGAATAAGCGTTGCGCTATCCGGCACAGATCTTACAGCCAGTTCTTGCGCTTAAAGTAGAGGTACGGCGCAAGCCCCGCCAGAATCATAAAGATGATTGCGCCCGGGTAGCCAAAGCTCCAGCGCAGCTCCGGCATAAACTCAAAGTTCATCCCATAGCTGGACGCCACCAGCGTCGGCGGCAGGAATACCACCGAAACCACCGAGAAGATCTTGATGATGCGGTTCTGTTCGATGTTGATAAAGCCCATCGCCGCCTGCATCAGGAAGTTCACCTTCTGGAACAATGATTCGTTGTGCGGCAGCAGAGATTCGATATCTCGCAGAATCTCACGCGCCTGTTCCAGCTGGCTCGCCGGTAAGCGCGCCTTGCGCACCAGAAAGTTCAGCGCACGCTGGGTATCCATCAGACACAGGCGAACCTTCCAGCCGATATCTTCCAGCTCTGCCAGCGTGGAGAGCGCTTCATCATATTCATCGCCCTGACGCCCTTCCATAATCACACGGCTGAGCTTTTCCAGGTCGCTGTAGATGTTTTCAATTTCATCCGCCAGCTGTTCAATTTTGGTTTCGAACAGATCGAGCAGCAGTTCGTAGGCGTTGCCATCAACCATCAATTGGCTGCGCGCACGCATACGATACAGACGGAAAGCAGGCAATTCACGCTCGCGCAGGGTAAACAGGCGCCCTTCGCGGATAGTAAATGCCACGGTTGAGTTGCCGGCATGATCGTCCGCATCTTCATAGAAGAAGAAGGAGTGAATATGCAGGCCGTCTTCGTCTTCAAAAAAACGTGCGGATGCTTCGATGTCTTCCAGTTCAGGGCGCGTGGCCAGGTTCTGGCCCAAATCCTTTTGCACACGGTTTCGTTCATCGTCATCCGGCTCGACTAAATCAACCCAGACCGAACTGGCCAGGTGATCAATCTCGTCCGCCTCAAGACGCGTTAAACGATTATTTTCCAGTTGAAATGCGCTCAGCATGACCGGGACTCCCAATGCAAAAAATTATCGGACAGCCGGTGGGCACACAGAAACTACAGGGGTTTCAGACCATTAAACAGCCTGACTCAATGCGACGGGATAAATACGGGTCGCTGACAACCGCTAAGGCTATCAGCATAAGAGGATAGCCTTAGGAGTTGTTCCTGGATGACAGGAAGGTGAGCCAGCATCTACTGGGTGTGTCCAAGGCTTTGTCCTCTTAGCGTAATCGTGCGCGCATGTTACGCCAGCAAAAAAACGGCGTCAACACGCAACGAAACGCTAACCGGCATTAATTACCTTCTGTTCAGTAAGGCTAGCAGAACGTGACAAAATAATGATATTTTTCTGAAAGTTATACAGTTTCCAATCTGGCATAGGCTGCCACCAGCCATTTAATCCCCTGCCCCTGGAACGCGACCTGCAGGCGGCTATGCTCGCCGCTGCCTTCCAGATTGACAATGGTACCTTCGCCAAACTTGGCGTGGCGAACGCGTTGGCCAAGCTTATAGCCGGTGTCGTTCTCCGCCATCGGCGTCCCCATCCGCTGATGGTTAACCGGGCGACTTACCGTCGCACGCAGACGCACTTCTTCTACGCACTGCTCAGGCAGTTCGCCGATAAAGCGCGATGGGCGATGGTAAACCTCTTTGCCGTACAGACGACGCGTTTCCGCATAGGTTAGCGTCAGCTTCTGCATGGCGCGGGTCACGCCAACGTAGGCAAGACGACGCTCTTCTTCCAAACGTCCACCTTCATCCAGCGACATCTGGCTTGGGAACATCCCCTCTTCCATCCCGACGATAAACACCTGCGGGAACTCCAGACCTTTGGCCGAGTGAAGGGTCATCAGCTGTACCGCATCCTGCCAGGTATCGGCCTGTCCTTCGCCCGCTTCCAGCGCCGCGTGGGAGAGGAATGCCTGCAGCGGCAGTAAATCCTCTTCTTCTTCGTTGTAGCTGAACTGGCGCGTTGCCGTTACCAGTTCGTCTAAGTTCTCAATACGCGTCTGGCCTTTCTCACCTTTTTCCTGCTCGTACATCATGCGCAGGCCGGAATCTTTCACCACCCGGTCAGTCTGCACGTGCAGCGGCATATCGGCCGTTTCCTGCGCCAGAGCGTCAATCAGCTCCATAAAACGCTGTAATGCGCTGGCAGCGCGCCCGGCGAGCGCTTTCTCTTGCAGCAGCTCCCGGCAGGCCTGCCACAGCGTGAGCTGACGGTCGCGCGATGTCTGGCGGACGACGTCCAGCGTGCGATCGCCAATCCCACGCGTTGGTGTATTCACCACGCGCTCAAAGGCCGCGTCGTCGTTGCGGTTGGAGATAAGACGCAGGTAAGAGAGCGCATCTTTAATTTCCTGACGCTCGAAGAAGCGCATACCGCCGTAAATACGGTACGGCATACTGACCTGCAACAGCGCCTCTTCCAGCACGCGCGACTGGGCGTTGCTGCGATAGAGAATCGCGCATTGTTCCAGCGCACCGCCGTTGTCCTGCCAGGTTTTGATACGGTTAACCACGAAGCGAGCTTCGTCGAGTTCGTTAAAAGCGCAATAGAGCGAGATCGGTTCGCCGTCGACGCCATCGGTCCACAGTTTTTTGCCCAGACGCCCGTTGTTGTTTTCAATCAAGGCGTTGGCTGCACTCAGGATATTGCTGGTCGAACGGTAGTTCTGCTCAAGGCGGATGGTTTCGGCACCAGGGAAATCGTTCAGGAAGCGCTGGATGTTTTCCACCTGCGCTCCGCGCCAGCCGTAGATCGACTGGTCATCATCCCCGACGATCATCACCTTGCCGGTATCCCCCGCCAACAGACGGATCCACGCGTATTGGATGTTGTTGGTATCCTGGAATTCGTCCACCAGAATATTGGTGAAGCGTTCACGATAGTGCTGAAGAATATGCGGTTTGTTGAGCCACAGCTCGTGGGCGCGCAGCAGCAGCTCGGCGAAATCCACCAGCCCGGCGCGGTCGCAAGCCTCCAGGTAGGCCTGATAGACCTTCTGCCAGGTCTGCTCAACCGGGTTGCCATAGCTCTGCAAATGATGCGGACGCAGCCCTTCGTCTTTCTGGCTGTTGATAAACCACATGGCTTGACGCGGCGGCCACTGCTTCTCATCAAGGTTCATCGCCTTGATCAGACGCTTCAGTAAACGCAGTTGGTCTTCGCTATCGAGGATCTGAAAATCCTGCGGCAGATTGGCATCCAAATGGTGCGCGCGCAGCAGCCGGTGCGCCAGCCCGTGGAACGTACCAACCCACATGCCGCCCTGAGACGTGCCCATCAGCTGCGCGATACGGTGGCGCATTTCTGCCGCCGCTTTGTTGGTGAAGGTCACCGCCATAATTGAGTACGGCGAGCAGTTTTCCACACTTTGCAGCCAGGCGATACGGTGTACCAGCACGCGCGTCTTACCACTGCCTGCCCCGGCGAGCACCAGCATATTGGTACGCTTTGCCGCGACGGCTTCGCGCTGTTTATCGTTGAGGCTGTCGAGCAGGTAAGAAACGTCCATTGGCACCGCCGGAAAGAATGAGAACCCAGTGATACACTGGGAATTTATACAGAGTTATTGACGATTATATCAGCGAGGTCAGAGATGCCAACCGCGAAATCTCAACATGGGGCAACAAACGGCTGTCGGTGGTCTGCATCAGGTCGGCATTTTCCGGCTTGATCCAGCAGGCCTGCATGCCGCAGCGAATCGCACCGGCGACGTCTGTCGTCAGGTCATCGCCCACGTGCAGGATCTGGCCGAGCGGGACGTTGAGCTTTTCCGCCGCCAGATGATACATATCAGCATACGGTTTCGAACGCCCATCCGGGCCCGCGCGCAGCACAAACTCGAAATAGCCGCTTAGCCCAAACAGCTCCGGCTGGGCGTTACCGTTGGTGATCGCCACCAGCGGCCATTTCTGTGCCAGCTTGGTTAGGGTATCGTGGGTTTCCTGTGGCACATCAATTCGGCTGCGCCACTGGGCAAAATTGGCCATCGCCGCATCCGCGCCCGCCGTCGCCTCTTGCGCCGTCAGCCCCGCTTTACGCAGGCCGTGCTCCAGCGCCCGCCAGCGCCATTCGGTGACGTCGTGGTAGATTTCCGGTTCATTTTGCAACAATTCATCACGCCAGCGTTGCAGCATTTGTGCATCAAAGTTTGCCAGCGCCGGATGGTAGCCGCGCACAAAATTCAGCGACTCCTGCATCGTCCGGTCAATCACCGGGCGGTTATCATAAAGGGTATCGTCAAGGTCAAACGTCAACGCGGCAATGGTGCCCAGCGGTCGATAAAAACGCATTATTTCTCCCGTTTGGCGCGTGGATGCGCCGCATCGTACACCGTAGCAAGGTGTTGAAAATCAAGATGGGTATAGATTTGGGTGGTCGATAGATTGGCGTGGCCCAGCAGTTCCTGTACGCCGCGCAAATCGCCGCTCGACTCCAGCATATGGGTGGCAAAAGAGTGGCGCAGCTTGTGCGGATTGACGTGACTGTTCAGCCCCTGCTTGATGCCCCATTCGGCAAAGCGCTTTTGGACGTTGCGCGCTGAAATACGCTTGCCCAGTTTGGACAAAAACAGCGCGTCATCATCGCCGCCGAACAGACCGCGCAGATCGAGCCAATGTTCAATCCACAACACGGCGTTGCGGCCAATCGGCAGACGGCGCTCTTTGCTCCCTTTGCCGAGCACCCACACTTCACCGGTATCGAGATCCAGATGTTTGATATCCAGCCCAACCAGTTCAGACAAACGCAGGCCGGCCCCGTACATCACTTCCAGCATCGCGCGATCGCGTACCGCCAGCGGATCGTTGAGATCGATATCCAGCAGCCGGTTCACATCATCAACGTCGATATTCTTTGGCAGATGGCGCGGGGCTTTCGGCGCCGCAACGCCTTTCGCCGGGTTTGCCGGTAGTTCGCCCTGACTCACCATCCAGTCAAAGAAACTGCGCAGCGCGGAAAGTCGTAGCGCCAGGCTTGCCGCCCCTAGCCCCTTACGGCGGCTGCGGGTGGAAAAACTGCGCACCATCGCAGCATCACATTGTTGCCAATTCTGCAGACCCATCGCACAGGCCATTTCAATAACGGCATCAAGCTGACGCTGATAATTCAATAAGGTAATCGGGCTAAGCTGCCGCTCCACGCCGAGATATCGTAAGAAACGCGTCACGGCGGGCGTCAGCGAGGTATCGGTCATACGCGTTCAATCCATCGTTCCAGCAGGCCTGGTAGCATCAGGGCAATTTCCTGTAGCAGCTGCGTTCCCTGCCCGGCTTGATAGTGGTGCGGATCGCGACTGCTGAACAAAATGACCCCCAGATCGCCCTCGCTGCCCATCATCGATACCGCCACCGAACCCACCGCTTTCGCTTCAGGTAGCAGCAGCAGGAGTTCAGGGCCATTCAGCGTGCCAAGGTAGTGGTTTTCCTGACCCAGGCGCTGTATCCGCAGCGGTTCAAAAGCCTGCCGAGAGAGGACGAGATGGGTATATTTTGAAGGCGCACCGAGTCGCCAGCGATCGGAAAACAGACGCAGCGATGCGCCCGCGAGCCCCAGTTCACGAGCCCAGCGGTGGAAACGCAGCAGCAGATCGTCAAGACTTTCAGCACAGGCCAGCCGATTTTGCAGATGCAGCAGACGGTAAAACAGCCCTTCGTTAGCCGCCGCCTGATCCACCAGCTGATCCATGTTCTCTTCCAGCATCGCGATGTAGTTGCGCGAACGCGCCATATGCCACTCAACCAGTGACACCATGCCCCGCACCGGATGCGGGACACGCATTTGCTCAACAACGGCGGCATTACGAATAAAAAATTCAGGATGTTGCAACAGATAGTCCGCCACCGCGCGGTCATTTAGCGCAGTGGCTGCATCCTGTTGTTCTTCCCCGACTTGTTTCATAGGTGAATAAATCCGTCATAGACATGTGCCGCCGGGCCAGTCATAAACAACGGTTGGCCCGGGCCCTTCCAGGCGATATCAAGACGTCCGCCCGGTAATTCCACGCGCACCTCTTCCGCCAGCAAACCTTGCTGAATACCGACGGCGACCGCCGCACAGGCTCCGCTTCCGCAGGCCTGCGTTTCGCCCGCACCGCGTTCATAAACGCGCAGGCGGATGTGTTCGCGCTTCACAATCTGCATAAAACCAATATTGGCGCGCTCAGGGAAACGTTCATGGCTTTCCATCAACGGGCCCAGCGTTTCTACCGCCGCCGTGTCGACGTCATCAACCTGAATCACGCAGTGCGGGTTCCCCATGGAGACCACGCCGCACAATACTGTCTGTTCGGCTACACGCATAATATAGGTCTTTTCCGCTTTGTTAGCGCGAAACGGGACCTGCGAGGGCTCAAAATTGGGCTCCCCCATGTTCACCCGGACCAGTTCATCATCCGTGACGGTTAATACCATACGGCCATTCGCCGTACTGACGCGGATCTCACGTTTATTCGTTAAACCTTTCAGGCGTACAAAACGCGCGAAGCAGCGCGCGCCGTTGCCACACTGCGAGACTTCGCTGCCATCGGCGTTGAAGATGCGGTAGTGAAAATCCAGATCGGGATCGTAAGGCGGTTCGACGACCAATAGCTGGTCAAAACCCACGCCCTGATGCCTATCCGCCAGGCGACGAATCAGCTCTGGCGAGAAAAAAACATTCTGCGTTACCGCGTCGACAACCATGAAATCGTTGCCGAGGCCATGCATTTTAGAAAACTGCATCATCTACTCCAGTTGCGCGGAACAGAACGTATTAATTAGTAATTAACCTGCGTCGGGCCGCCGTTATCACCACGGTCATTGCGATCCGGAGTATCGCTTTGCACCGGAGGTGTGACGGATTTGGTCGGCGTTGGCGCCGTTTTATCAGCCGGAGGAAAATAGAGTGGGCCTTTCAGGCCACAGCCAGCAAGGCTAAACAATGCAAGTAACACCGCCAGCGGTCGGAAAATCTTATTCATTCTCAGGATGCCTGTAGTTCAATGCTTTCTATTTTCTATCATCGCAGGAGGAGGCGCAAAAGCAAGCGTTAAGCGCCTGACTGCAACGTGATTTGTTTCACGCTATACTGCCGAATCACTAAAAAACGGGAAACGACAATGAACGACAGTGAATTTCATCGCCTGGCCGACACCCTTTGGCTCACCATTGAAGAACGCCTGGATGACTGGGACGGCGACAGCGATATCGACTGCGAAATCAACGGTGGCGTACTGACCATTAGCTTTGAAAACGGCAGCAAAATTATTATTAACCGTCAGGAGCCACTGCACCAGGTGTGGCTGGCGACAAAACAGGGCGGCTATCACTTTGACCTGAAAGGCGATGAGTGGATCTGCGACCGCAGCGGCGAAAGCTTCTGGGATTTGCTGGAACAGGCGGCGACGCAGCAGTCGGGCGAAACGGTCAGCTTCCGTTAAGATGGAAGGCCGGAGAACGGTTTATGTACCGTATCCGGCTTTATTTACGAGAAATATTGCTGTAGCAGCGGCGTATTATCGTTGTCGTGATGAGACGGCGGCGGCGTCAGCGCCTGGCTGCGGAATGGAATCACCTGCGCACGGCCATCAACCTTCACAATCTGATAGAACTGCGGCAGGTTGAAGTTGATAAAGCTGGAGCCGTAGGTGAAACGATCGTGTGATGACGAGTAGAACCGGCTGACATCGCGCACCAGCTCTTCTTTGCTGCCTTCACAGTGGTGATACACCTCCGCGCGGTTGCTCTCATCCAGAATATAGATATTAAAGCCCTGCTCTTCACCGGACTCTTCAAAGAAGAACTGGATAATCCCTTCGCTGGCAAAGCCATCAACTACCTGCGGCAATTCAACATGGTTGGTCTCAACCTGCACGGACAGGCCGTGCAGCTTGTTGTGCGAGATAGCGCCGTAGAATTCAATGGCGTTTTCCAGCTTCTGCACCGAAACGTTCAGGCGTTCAAAGAACAGCCCCCACGTTTGCCCGGAAACGCGCAGCGCTTTGAAGCGACCGGTCTCCTGACGAGTACTCGAAAGACGCAGCTCAATGCACTCAGAAACCAGTTGCTGTACGCGGGTACGGATTAAACCGCGCAGATGCTGGCTATAACAGAACACTTCGACGCTGTCCGGCGGCGCCGCATCCTGGTGCATTTTGCCAAGAATAGTTTTTAACGCTTCGATCATCGCCTGCTCGCCGTTGAAGTGCAGCGTACGCACCTCGTTCCACGAGTTGCGATACAGCAGGTCAACGCTGCCCACCAGGCATTTCTGATCTTCGCCGAAGCTGAACGTGTCCAGCTTACGGAAATCAAAATGCACCACCTGATTGCGGAAGGCCGCCGTCGGGTCGTATTCCAGGTTGACGATAATCGCCAGATGGCGAATTTCACATGGGCTGTACAAGGCTTTCGGCGTCGGTGCCGGCAAGCGCAGCGGGAAGTGGTGCGACACATCGGCCACCATCTCCTGCAGCTTCGCCAGGTCAACAATCTCATTGCCTTTAATAAACAGGCGCGTACGTGACGTCAGCAGGCCGTTGAACCACGCCCAGGCCACCAGCTTATTGAGATAGCGGTTATATTCCAGCGGCTGATGGCTGATGATGGATTCCATGTTCGGTGCGCGGTTGTAGAGATACCAACCCGTACGGTTGGCACGTCCCGGCGGAACATAGATAAAGGTCAGATTCGGTTCGGAAAGATCCGGGGAAATTTGCGGGTTAACCAGCGTCACCTTGCCCGGCAGCGCTTCAAACGCCGCGTACAGTTTACGCGTCAGCACGCCGATATCCTGCGGGCTGGCCGAAACGCTCAGGTTGTTGCGACGCACGAAACGGATCAGGTTACGATAGCTCTGCATCATCGCATCGAGCAGTTCGTTATGCGCTTCGCGCACCTGATCGATTTTCCAGTTAGCGCGATTGTCGAGCATCGCCAGACGCTCTTCGCTCCAGCCCCACTCTTTCACCAATTGCCCCACCACTTCACGACGCCAGCCAACGCAGGCGCGCTCACGGCTGAGCTTTTCGCACACTTTCAGGTAGAAGCAGCGGCGAACCAGATCGAGGCGCGTTTCGTCTTCAATCGCTTTGAGATATTCGGTGACGCGCTCCAGCATCATGCAGTAAGCATCGAGACCAAAGGAGACGATCTCGCCGTCATGCAGGCGCTGTTTAATGTCTTTCGCCAACAGATGCGTGTTGGGGTATTCCCAGGAGTAGGCTTCCAGCAGCAGGGTTTTCAACACCGCTTTGTACGGTGAGTCGATACTCTTATAGAGCTGCCACAGGCTGGCGCCAAAGTACTCTTCGGCGGAGAGCGAGCTCAATCCACCGAGGTCGAGCCATTCGTTTGGCGTCAGTACACCCTGCGCGTAGAGCGTCATGACGTAATCGTCGTAATGCTCTTCTTCCTCGCAAGGCACCATATTCCACAGAATACGTTTGCCCGCCAGGCGTACCGCAGTACGGTAAAATTCATCAAGCAGTAAAATATGCTGCGTTGAACCACAGTCTTCCCCACCGAGGCTGCCGCTTTCGTTATGACGGAAGCGGTTTTCATCAATAAGGAAGAAGCTGACTTCAACACCCAGCGATGCCGCCCAGCTTTCCAGCAGGCTGCATTTACGCTGCAGTAATTGGCGTTCGTCATTATCGAGCCACGACTGGTGGCAGACCCAGATATCGAGATCGGAAGAACAGCTCTGGCCGACGGACGAAGTACTGCCCATCGAATAGATGCCGGTGATCGGCAGTTCGCCCTTCGCAGAGGTCTGCGGCGGCATGCCGCGATGCAGCTCGAGTTCATCGAGATAATGACGTTGGGTTTCATCAGGCGTGTAGAGGCAGATGCCCTTGGGAACGTTACCGTCGAGGTAACCCGGCATCAGCGGATGATGATAATGTAATAATGTCGGCAGTAGACTGTATACCTGCTGGAAAGCAGGGCCCATGGCTGCAAGCGCGCGATCCACGCGCAGTTGGTTGATGGCATCCAGTCTCTGTTTTAGCGTCTCAATATAGAGGTACAAGACATATCGCCTGATGTTCAAAACCTCGACGTATCGTGAAAAGTGCGGATACGGAGATTTTTAATATTTCAACAAGAAGAACCGTTACCGTTTCTCGCCCGCCGTTGTGATTATCAAAATTCGGGTAAAAATCGGTTTAAAACGTGATCAATTTAACACCTTGCCGGTTGACCGTAAAGAATGTTGCACTACAACAAGTGTAGCATTGAATGCTGCTGTAAACCCCGGCATACGATCAAGACAGTGCCAGTAATAAACGGTAAACACAACCCGTTTATACCTGCCATCATTTACGCTACAGGCACGTTTCCTGCATTGCGATTTGTTCCGAGTATGAAACCCTGAAAACTAACATCATTAAGGCAACAATGTTAGGATGAACAACGGACGATAATGACGGTAACAAGCATGTTAGACAAAGTTTTGAGAATTGCCACACGCCAAAGTCCGCTCGCTCTCTGGCAAGCGCACTATGTAAAAGAACGCCTGATGGCCTGCCATCCAGGGCTGACGGTGACGCTCGTGCCGATGGTGACCCGCGGCGATATTATCCTTGATACTCCGCTGGCTAAAGTGGGCGGCAAAGGGCTTTTTGTCAAAGAGCTTGAGCTGGCATTACTTGAGGGCCGTGCCGATATCGCCGTGCACTCCATGAAAGACGTTCCAGTTGAGTTCCCACAGGGGCTCGGCCTCGTCACTATCTGCGAGCGTGATGATCCGCGCGACGCCTTCGTATCCAATCATTACGCCTGCATGGATGACCTCCCGGCAGGCAGCATCGTCGGCACCTCCAGCCTGCGTCGCCAGTGCCAGATTGCCCAGCGCCGCCCGGATCTGGTGATCCGCTCGCTGCGCGGCAACGTCGGCACGCGCCTCGGCAAACTCGATAATGGCGATTACGATGCCATTATCCTGGCCGTCGCCGGCTTAAAACGCCTTGAGCTGGATGCGCGTATCCGCCAGCCGATGCCACCCGAAGAGTCACTTCCGGCCGTCGGTCAGGGCGCCGTCGGCATTGAATGCCGCCTGGACGATGAACAAACGCGTGCGCTGCTTGCACCGCTGAATCACGATGAAACCGCCATCCGCGTTTGCGCTGAGCGCGCTATGAACACGCGTCTGGAAGGTGGCTGCCAGGTCCCTATCGGCAGCTACGCTGAACTGGTCGATGGCGAACTCTGGCTGCGTGCGCTGGTCGGCTCGCCGGATGGGCGCGAAACGGTTCGCGGCGAACGCCGCGGTAAGCCGGAAGATGCGGAAAAGATGGGCATTGAATTGGCCGATGAACTGCTCGATAACGGCGCTCGTGAAATCCTCGCGGCCGTTTACGATGGAGATGCCTCCTTATGACCATTCTGGTAACCCGCCCCTCTCCGCAAGGTGAAGAATTAGTCAGCCGTTTGCGCGCGCTGGGGCAGGTTGCCTGGAGTTTCCCGCTCATTGAGTTTTCCCCCGGGCGGGAACTGAGCACGCTCAGTCGCTCACTTAACGCATTAGGTGATGGCGATTTGGTCTTTGCGCTATCGCAGCACGCCGTGAGCTTCGCCCACGCTCAGCTCCAACAGCAACACCTTCTCTGGCCGACCACGCCACGCTATTTTGCTATTGGCCGCACCACGGCATTAGCACTGCATCAGGTCAGCGGGTTTGACGTTCGCTATCCATTAGATCGGGAAATCAGCGAAGTGTTGCTACAATTACCTGAATTGCAAACTATTGCCGGTAAGAAAGCGCTCATTCTTCGCGGTAACGGCGGCCGGGAACTGCTGGCCGAGACGCTCACCGAGCGCGGGGCGATAGTGACGCTGTGTGAATGCTATCAACGCTGCCCTGTGCACTACGATGGCGCCGAAGAGGCCATGCGCTGGCAAACGCGGGAAGTCACCACGCTTGTCGTCACCAGCGGCGAGATGCTGCAACAACTTTGGACGCTTATTCCCCTCTGGTACCGGGAGCGCTGGCTGCTTCAGTGCCGATTGCTGGTCGTGAGTGAGCGTATTGCAAAACTGGCCCAGGAGATGGGCTGGCAGGATATTCAGGTTGCCGATAGCGCAGACAACGATGCGCTGCTGCGCGCACTACAATAACTCTCAAAATTGGAAGCCATAATGACGGAACAAAAAGAGAACTCCGCCGTGGTTGAAGAGTCCGGGGAAGCCGTGAACATCACGCCGCAGCCCGAATCTAATCAGCCCGCAACCGCTGAGAAAAAAAATAACAGCGGAAAAACCAGCCTCGTTCTGAGCGCGGTCGCCATTGCCATCGCGCTAGCAGCAGGCGTTGGCCTATACGGCTGGGGCAAACAGCAGGCCGTCAACCAAACCACCACCAGCGATACCCTCGCCAATCAGCTCATTGCGCTGCAAAAAGCGCAGGATGCACAAAAAGAGGCGCTGGAAACAACCATCAAACAGCAGGCAGCTCAGTTGGATGAGGCGAAAGCCCAACAGGGCGAAATGGCCAAACAGCTGGATGAAGTGCAGCAAAAAGTGGCGGCAATTTCCGGCACCGATGCCAAAACCTGGCTGCTTTCCCAATCCGACTTCCTCGTTAAGCTGGCCGGTCGCAAACTCTGGAGTGACCAGGACGTGACCACCGCGGCGGCGCTGTTAAAAAGCGCTGACGCCAGCCTTGCCGACATGAACGATCCGAGCTTAATTACCGCTCGCCGGGCGCTTACTGAAGATATCGCCAGTCTGGCTGCGGTTTCTCAGGTCGACTACGACGGTATCATTCTGAAGGTGAATCAGCTGGCCAACCAGGTCGATAACCTGCGTCTGGCTGATAACAACAACGATGATTCCCCGATGGACAACGACGATGGCGAGCTGTCGGCATCGCTCAGCGAATGGCGAGTGAACCTACAGAAAAGCTGGCAGAGCTTTATGGACAGTTTTATCACTGTCCGCCGCCGCGATGAAACCGCCGTTCCTCTGCTGGCGCCAAATCAGGATATTTACCTACGCGAAAACATCCGCTCTCAGCTGCTAGCCGCCGTACAAGCGGTCCCTCGTCATCAGGATGAGACTTACAAACAGGCGCTGGATAATGTATCAACCTGGGTTCGCGCCTACTACGATACCGATGACGCCACCACCAAAGCGTTCCTCGATGATATCGAAAAACTCAGCCAGCAGAGCATCAGCATGGATGTGCCGGAAACCCTGCAAAGCCAGCCGATACTGGAAAAACTGATGCAGACCCGCGTACGTAACCTGATGGCCCAACCATCCGCTGCGCAGCCTGCTGACCAACAACCTGCCGTGACGGAGCCTGCACCCGCGCAGCCAGCCGCCGCCGCGCCGCAAGGAGAATAATCGATGCTGAAAGTTCTCTTACTCTTCGCCCTGTTGATTGCGGGCATTGTTGTTGGTCCGATGATCGCTGGCCATCAGGGTTACGTACTGATTCAGACGGACAATTACAACATTGAGACTAGCGTGACCGGGCTGGTCATCATCATGATTCTGGTGATGGTCGTGCTGTTTGCGCTGGAGTGGATACTGCGACGCATATTCCGCACGGGCGCCCATACCCGTGGCTGGTTTGTCGGGCGTAAACGCCGCCGCGCGCGTAAGCAAACGGAACAGGCGCTTCTGAAGCTGGCGGAAGGCGATTATCAGCAGGTTGAAAAGCTGATGTCGAAAAATGCCGATCACGCGGAACAGCCGGTAGTGAACTATTTGCTGGCAGCGGAAGCTGCGCAGCAGCGCGGTGACGAAGCGCGTGCCAATCAGCATCTACAGCGCGCGGCGGAAAACGCTGGCAACGATCTTATCCCAGTTGAAATCACCCGCGTTCGCCTGCAGCTTGCGCGTGGCGAAACCCACGCCGCACGCCACGGTGTCGATAAACTGCTGGAGATCGCGCCACGTCACCCTGAAGTATTGCGTCTGGCCGAGCAGGCTTATATTCAGACCGGTGCATGGAGTTCGCTGCTGGACATCATCCCATCGATGGCCAAAGCCCACGTTGGCGACGATGCTCATCGCGCCGCACTGGAGCAACAGGCGTGGATTGGCCTGATGGATCAGGCTCGCGCCGATCAGGGCAGCGAAGGGTTACGTAACTGGTGGAAAAATCAGAGCCGTAAAACGCGCCATCAGGTCGCTCTGCAGGTTGCCATGGCCGATCACTTGATTGAATGTGATGATCATGACACCGCCCAGCAGATCATTATTGATGGTTTGAAGCGGCAGTATGACGACCGTCTGGTGATGTTGATCCCGCGTCTGCACACCAACAATCCGGAGCAGATGGAAAAACTGTTGCGCCAGCAGATTAAAACGGTGGGCGATCGTCCTCTGCTGTGGAGTACGCTGGGCCAGTCACTGATGAAACACGGTGAGTGGCAGGAGGCAAGCCTGGCCTTCCGCGCCGCGCTCAAACAGCGCCCGGACGCGTTCGATTACGCCTGGCTGGCCGATGTGCTCGACCGACTGAAACAGCCGGAGGAAGCCGCGACCATGCGCCGTGACGGGCTAATGCTAACGCTGCAAAACAACCCGCCAGCATAAACCGATGCGATACGCGAAGGGGACCGAAAGGTCCCCTTTTTGTTGCCCGCGAGTCGCGCTAGCGGCGCGCTTTGCCCCATAAAAAAACGCCTGCTCGTATGAGGAGCAGGCGTTAAACAGGTTTAATTCGACAACATAATGGGTGCTTCACTCAACGTTATGTCCATGGTGTCTGATGAGGCTAAAGCGACATCTGTCAGTGGACGATAAGCACCGTAAACGGCTCTGCGTCATTCCTGGGTTTATGAAGCCATATGGCGAGCATAAGAGATGGAATGAGCATCTACGCGGCGCATTATGTCACAGGATCCGGGGGGATAAAACCTTCTGTTACATAAAAATATTACGTTTCCCCTGGGAAATGATTGCTGCTATAGCGATTTCCTCTTCGCTAAATAAAGAAAGTGAATAAAATAATCACAATAGATATTTTAGAATTGCACATCTATTATTTTTATATTTAAAAAACAAGTAACAATTTATATTATGTCCCTATCCGCATCTCCACCCTCCATATATTTACAGTACGGAAATAGAGAGTATAAGATCCCCACTACGACGATTTCGTGGTGCTGCTCATTTCATATATATTCATAAATACTATGGTGTTATAAAAAACATTCATCATTGAGCAGCCTTAATAATAAAAACGCCATTATTTATTGAAATATATATATTTATTATGGAGACTCTATAATGGATTTATCATTTCCTAAAAAGCTATTCGCCATTACGGTGATTGCTGCATTGCCCGTGCTTGCCCATGCCGCTGATACCCCCGCAGCAGCGACGGCAAAACAAGGTGCACCAGGGTACGATCACCCTAACCAGTATTTAGGCAAAACAGCCACCACGATCGCCGACAATATGATGCCGGTGATGATGCATCCGGAACAGAATAAAGAGACTCAGGCTAAACTGGCCGAGATATTGAAAAAAACCGGCAAGAAACCCAACATTGTTATCTTCCTTCTGGATGACGTGGGCTGGATGGACGTCGGTTTCAATGGTGGTGGCGTTGCGGTCGGTAACCCAACCCCAGATATTGACGCCGTTGCTAACCAGGGCCTGATCCTCACCTCCGCCTATTCCCAGCCAAGCTCCTCCCCTACCCGTGCCACGATCATGACCGGACAGTACTCCGTCCACCATGGCATTCTGGTCCCACCAATGTATGGTCAGCCCGGTGGCCTGGAAGGGTTAACGACGTTGCCAGAACTGCTGCACGATCAGGGCTATGTGACTCAGGCCATCGGTAAATGGCATATGGGGGATAACGAAGGTTCACAGCCGCAGAACGTGGGTTTTGATGACTTCCGTGGCTTCAACTCGGTTTCCGATATGTATACCGAATGGCGCGATGTTCATATGAACCCGGAAGTGGCCCTCAGCCCATCTCGCACCGAGTTCATGAAAAATATGCCGTTCAGCAAAGATGACGTGCACGCGGTACGCGGTGGTAAGGAAGAAGCCATTGCCGATATAACGCCAAAATATATGGAGGACCTCGATCAGCGCTGGATGCAGTACGGCGTCGACTTCCTCAATAAAATGACCAAAAGCGATAAGCCATTCTTCCTCTACTACGGGACTCGCGGCTGCCATTTCGATAACTACCCTAATGCGAAATACGCGGGCAGCTCACCGGCGCGCACAACCTACAGCGACTGTATTGTGGAGATGAACGATATCTTCGCCAATCTCTATAAAACGCTGGAGAAAAATGGCCAGCTTGATAATACGCTTATTGTCTTTACTTCCGATAACGGCCCAGAAGCTGAGCTTCCACCGCATGGCCGTACGCCGTTCCGCGGCGCGAAAGGATCCACCTGGGAAGGTGGCGTACGTGTCCCGACATTTGTTTACTGGAAAGGCATGGTCCAACCGCGTAAATCAGAAGGTATTGTCGATCTGGCGGATCTATTCCCAACAGCGCTGGCGCTGGCCGGTAAGCCAGGTGCCGAAGTTTCCAAGCTGGTGCCAAGTACCACCTTTATCGATGGCGTTGATCAGTCCTCATTCTTCATTGGAACCGATGGTCAATCGAACCGTAAAGCGGAGCACTACTTCCTGAACGGACAGCTTTCAGCCGTACGTATTGATGAGTTCAAATTCTATACATTACTTCAACAGCCATTTGCCTTTACCCAGAGCGGGTATCAGGGCGGCTTCACCGGAACGGTAATGCCAGCAGCGGGAGCAATGCTCTTTAACCTGTATGCTGATCCACAGGAAACCGATTCTATTGGTATCCGTCACACCCCGATGGGCGTACCGCTAACCGTTGAAATCGAAGAATATAAGAAAATCCTGCAGAAATACCCACCGAAAACGCAAATTAAGTCGTAAATCATAGGCCCACTTCCTTACCGGAGGTGGGCCTCTTTTATTGACCCACTTTAATCAGATTCGCTCGCATGATATCGCTGGCGGGTCGACCATTTGCCAGCAGCTCCGCCATTGCTTTCAGATACGGTGGCAAATGGCGAAAATAGCGCTGATAACCAGCACACAGGTAGTTCAATCCAGGCTCACCTGTTTCCGTCAGTGAAAAGCGGTGTTTCGGACAACCGCCCCAACAGGCTTTCAGCACCTTGCATTCACGACACTGTGTGGGTAAACGGGTGTATTTATCTTTACCAAACTGCTCCTGCGCGGAGGAGTCCACCATGCTCGCGAAGGTATCGCTATGCAGATTACCGAGCCGAAATTCCGGGTAGACAAAGTGATCGCAGGCATAAATATCACCATTATGTTCTACGGCCAGTGACCGCCCGCAGGTCGGCTGGTGATGACAAACCGTGCCCGGCGCACCAACAAAGCTGGCAAGAGCCCACTCGATATTCATCACAAAAACGCGCCCAACATCGCGTTGGATCCAGCGGTTAAACACGGCGATCAGAAAATCACCGTATTCTTCTGGAGGAACCGACCACGCCGTCAGCGAGCCTTTCATTTCTCCCGGCGCATGAAGCGTCAGCCCTGTCTTCATGGCAGTTTCATCGGCCATTCGCTCTACGACAGGTATGAACTGAATGTACTCTACGCCCGCCTCGCACAAGAAATCATAGACCTGCAATGGTTCACGGACGCTGGTATGGTTAACGCAGGCCAACACGTTGTAGTTCACACGATGTTTTTGTAGCAGCCCCAGCGCACGCATCACTAGCTTATGCGTTGGGCGACCGCCTTTCGTCACTCGATACTGGTTGTGGATCGCTGCCGGGCCATCAAGCGATAATCCCACCAGAAAGTGATGCTGCGCCAGAAACTGGCACCATTCCTCATCCAGCAGTACGCCGTTAGTCTGAAAGCTATTGCTGATTGTGCGCCCTGCGCCATATTGCTGCTGTAGTGCTATAGCCCGGCGATAAAAATCGAGCCCCAACAGCGTGGGCTCTCCTCCCTGCCAGGTAAAAGCGACTTCATTCTGCGGCTCGCTCGCGGCAATGTAATGACGAACATAGGCCTCAAGCGTCGCATCATCCATACGCGGCAAAGACTGAGAGGGGTATAAGGCGTGCTTCTCGAGATAAAAGCAGTAGTCACAGTTCAGATTGCAATCTGAACCGCTCGGTTTTGCCATCGCGTGAAACGCACGCGTCGGAACCTGTTGCAGCATGTTCACTCCTTCCTGAGTAAAGCGATATCCATTGGGAAGAAGATAGTACTGCGATGACGAAAAACGAAAGGGGCGTTTGTTGCGGCGGAATATGGACTGGATTATAGAAAACAAAAAACCCCGCCGAAGCGGGGTTCAAAATTGGTCGGCGAGAGAGGATTCGAACCTCCGACCCACTGGTCCCAAACCAGTTGCGCTACCAAGCTGCGCTACTCGCCGAAATACTGCATACTGCTTTTTGAATTTTTAGTTCAATTCGTTTTTTTGTAAACGGGATGCCCGTAAACAAAAAACCCTGCCTAAGCAGGACTCAAAATTGGTCGGCGAGAGAGGATTCGAACCTCCGACCCACTGGTCCCAAACCAGTTGCGCTACCAAGCTGCGCTACTCGCCGAAATTCTGTTACTGCTGCGAACTTTCGTTCAATTCGTTAAAGTCGTGGTGCGAAGGGAGGGACTTGAACCCTCACGTCCGTAAGAACACTAACACCTGAAGCTAGCGCGTCTACCAATTCCGCCACCATCGCATGTTCACAACTCTATCAAATAATGGGGTGGCTAATGGGATTCGAACCCACGACAACTGGAATCACAATCCAGGGCTCTACCAACTGAGCTATAGCCACCACTGCAAATCTACCTACGCGGTTATCAAAACCACCGCAGCTCCAGCACCGGGTTAATGGTGCGCCCGACAGGATTCGAACCTGAGACCTCTGCCTCCGGAGGGCAGCGCTCTATCCAGCTGAGCTACGGGCGCTTAGCGCCGTTGCGGGGTCGGATATTACGGACTTCCTACCCCGCTGTCTAGTGCCTTTTTAAAGAAAATTATCGTTTGCTCATGCTTTGCGCGTTTTGTCGCTTATTTCTGCACTTTTCGCACTTCTGGGCCCTGGCTCATGCCAAAGACCTTATAGACTACCGTCACGATGGCTAAAAAGAGCGCACCCACAAACAACGACATACGGGTATCGTCATTGAAACCCATCCCCACCAACACGCATACCAGGAACGCCATGGTCACATAGTTGGCCCATGGGAACAAAATTGAGCGGAACGGATGGCTGGCAATCGCTTCTTTATGCGCACGACGGAAACGCAGTTGGCTAATCAGGATAACAAACCACGGCACCATGCCCGGCAATACGCTCGCGCTATAGACATAGACAAACACGCGCTGCGGATTCGGAATGATGTAGTTCAGGCACGAGCCAATCAACAGGATCACAATCGATACGCTGACCCCTGCCGCCGGTACACCGCTTTTCGTCACTTTGGCCATCGCTGCCGGAAGCTGACGGTTTTTCGCCAGCGCATAGAGCATACGCCCGCAGCTGTACATGCCGCTGTTACAGCCAGAAAGCGCCGCCGTCAGCACCACAAAGTTGATAATTCCTGCCGCGGCGGTGATACCGATTTTGGCAAAGGTAAGAACAAATGGGCTGCCGTTCGTGCCAATCTCATTCCACGGGAAGATAGTGACGATAACGAAAATCGCCCCCACATAAAAAATCAGGATACGCCACAGCACTTTACCGACCGCGCTACGCAGCGTGACTTGTGGATTCTTTGCCTCACCGGCGGTCATACCGATAAGCTCTACGCCCTGATAGGATGCCACAACAATACACAGCGCCGTCAGGAAGCCCTTCCAGCCGCCGGCAAAGAAGCCGCCATGTTCGGTCAAATTACTAAAACCAATCGATGTGCCGCCGTTGCCAAAGCCGAAGAAGATCACCCCAAGGCCGATGACAATCATCACGATAATCGTGGTGACTTTAATCATGGCGAACCAGAATTCGATTTCACCATACAGACGTACCGCGGCCAGGTTCGCCAGCGCGACCAGCCCAACGGCAATCAACGCGGGTATCCACTGTGCCATTTCCGGGAACCAGAACTGAACGTAGACTCCGATGGCGGTGATTTCGGAGATGCCTACCGCCATCCACATAAACCAGTATGACCAGGCGGTGAGGTAGCCGAAAAACGGACTCATATAACGGTGCGCGTAGACGGCGAACGACCCCGTCACCGGTTCGATGAAGAGCATTTCGCCCATCGAACGCATAATGAAGAAGACAAAAATGCCCGCCAGGATATAGGCCAGCAGCACCGACGGTCCGGCCCATTTCAGGGTACTTGCCGACCCCATAAACAGGCCAACGCCGATGGTGCCGCCAAGGGCAATTAGTTCGATATGTCGGGCTTCCAGACCGCGCTGGAGCTCCGGTTTTTTCTCTGCCATAAATCCTCTTGTGTTTGCGTATTCCCGGTCATTGCCGGTTTTATTTTTATAGAAAAATAGATGTCTGTCGGATGTGGACCTCTCCGTAAAAATACGGATAAGTCATCAGGGCATGCGAATGGTTTAACAATTTCGAATAAATGGCAAATATAAATGAGGAATAAAGTATCGGACATGTGGATGTATCACGCAGAAAATGCGCGATACATTCAGGCTAATGCGCAGGATATTCAGAGGTTATTGGTGTAATGCCAGCGTAAATAGCGCAGCAGGCGCAGTTGGCGCGTAATGCGGCTTGGCTGAGAAAGCAGACGATACAACCACTCGAGCCCCAGGTTTTGCCACACTTTCGGCGCGCGCTTAACATGCCCGGTGAAGACATCATAAGTGCCGCCTACGCCCATATACAGTGCATCAGGGTGGATCTGTCGGCAGTCGCGCATCAGAATCTCTTGCTTTGGCGAGCCCATCGCGACGGTGACAATTTTTGCCCCACTGTCGCGGATGCGCTCGAACAGCGCGGGACGTTCATCCGCCGTAAAATAGCCATCCTGCGTCCCCACCAGGTTCACGTTCCACTGCTGGCGCAGTTTCGCAGCCGTCTCGGCCAGTACTTCAGGCTTGCCGCCAATCAGAAATACCGGTGTGCCTTCCGCGCCGGCCCGCGCCATCAGCGCTTCCCACAAATCGGCTCCCGCCACGCGTGCAACGTTAGCCTCAGGGTATTTTTTGCGTACCGAACGCACCACGCTAATGCCGTCGGCATATTTAAATTCTGCCGCGTTAATCAGCGTTCTGACCTCGGTATTGTCTTCCAGCGTCAGCATCTTCTCAGCGTTAATCGCCACCAGCGTCCCCTGCTTGAGATTGCCGCCCGCGTACAGGTAGTCCAGCGCATGCTGCATGTTGCGCCAGCCAATCAGCTGTAGGCCACGCAAAGTGTAGGTTGGCGCGGTCAGTGAATCAGCCATGTTAAACTTCTCCTACGTGCGTAGGGCGTTTTAGCCGCTGATGTATCAGCCCCGCACTTTCAAACAACCAGTACAACAATTTTGCCACCAGCAAGCAGACCCCAAAGATAACCATAAAGAAGACCACGCGAGAGCCAAAGGAATCCAGCCCCTCGCGGGCTAACACAATCATGTTAAAGATCGCGCCAAAACAAAAACTGTGCAAAATCGCTGATTTATAGCGGTTGGGTTCTTGATTGCCCAGCATATACAGCCAGTCAAACCACTTAATAATCAGCCCTACTGCGACGGCACCGAGTGGCACAAACCACATACCGCCCATGACGACCAGCGAGCCAATCAGCGTCGGAGAAATAGCCAGACCAGAATGGTTGTTCAGGACTTCCCAGGTAAAATAGTTGGCGGTATTCAGCACAATACTTGGCCGCGAAGGCCACAGCCAGCTGGGAATAAAGACGTAGAAGTCGCGCACCATCGGTGCCAGCCCCTGGAACTCAATCTTGTCGTAGTTTTGCAGCAGCAGCGCCAGGTTTTCCCACGGCGAGAAGGTATCGCGGGTCAGATAAAGGAAGGTATAAAACGCTTCATCACCGCTCACATCCATACCGTAGCGCTTCAGCGCAAGCCAGAACATGCCCACAATCCCCATCACGCCAGCTGCTACCAGCATCCACAGCGAAATCCAACCGCGAATGATGCCGATAAACAAGAAGATGGCGAAGGCAATAATGATATTCGCACGCGTACCGCCAACGATGGCGTAGGTCAGCAAACCAAATGCGACGGTGGCAATCAGGAAACCTATCCACGCCTTCCAGTTGGGCTTTAAGAAATAGACCACCAGCATGGCCGGAATAAAGAAGTAGAAGAAGCGCTTCAGTGCGACTCCGGACACTTCGCTGGAGAAAATCTGGCTATACGAATGCAGCTTAAACAGCAGGAAACCGTTATGCAGGAAGAAGGTGCCGACGGTAAACAGCGCCAGGCCCATCAACAGGATCCAGGTAATGTGCGTTTCAACCCGGTTCATGGTGAACAGCGGACGGCGCGGCGCGCTGGCGGTCGCCGGGCGTAACCGGGTTTTATAAGTCACGTAGTACACCGCGTAGAAGCAGACCGAGATCAGCAACGTTTGCAGCAACACATCCGGCGGCGACACGCCGACGCCAAAGCGAAAGACCAGCGTGCAAGTCAGCGGGAAACCAAAGAAGAAGGTCAGCAAAAACAGCAGCGAGAAGAAAACGTTGAAGTTAAAGCGCACGCGGCGGAATTCAAACCACGTTAAGGTGCCGATGAACAGCGTCGACAACAGCCAGACGACGAACAGTCCGGTAAATTGCATCTCGCTCATACCGCCTCTCCCGCCGCCAGTTCCAGCGCCCGATACCATGGCACCAGATAATTAGGTTTGAAAAAGGCGATATCGTTTTTATCGACCAGCGCCAACTGTCGCTGCGCTTCACGTACCACCGGAACGGTCAGTTCATCATCGGTAAACAGAACCGGGATATGCTGTTCGGCCATGTCCTGCCAGAACGGATTGTGCCGATTCAGGACACAGGGTATCCCCGCCTGAATCAATAAACAGAGCGTGCCAATCCCCTGCTGGCGGGCAAAAATAAAATAGCCCAGATCGCAGCGGCGCAATAATGCAAGATAGGCATCAAACTCCATTTTTTCTCGCAGGATTTGCACATTATCGTCGCTGAATAGGGCCTGTGCAGCACGACTGACCTCAGCAATATAGGCGTCATTATTCGCTGGATACCCCATCGGGACGATAACATTGACCGTATTACCAAACTGCTGATGTACCGCCTTCAGCGCGGCGACGTGTTCGTTGCTGCGATCGCCGGAGTTGCCCACCAGGATGGTTAGCTTACCGTCGCGCGGCGCGGTATCCGCCAACCCATTCAGCGCGGGATCCATGCGCGTTGGAAAATAGAGCAGCTCGCCCGGCACCTGACGATGCAGGGCGGCAAAATAATTGAGATCGCCGCGAGTGGCAAACACACGCCCGACGCGCCCTTGCGCCATACGGCGTAGCGGGTAAAACAGACGGAACTTGAGGCCTCGCGAAACTTCATACAGATCGGCGCCCCAGATATGCCAGCTCACCTGTGCAGGTTTCAGGCCGCCGCTGAGCAGAGCCAGCCAAATCCCGGTATTAAACTGACCGTGGAAGAAGAAGCGCTGCTGGCGATTTGCTTTCGCCCTGGTGACGACAGCTTTCGCCAGCGCCGATTTATCCGTATAGCGGTCAATTGCCAGCGCAGGAAACGCTGCCGCCAGGCCGTCTTCTTTGCTCACCACCATAAACTGACGGGCGTGCGCATGCTCTACGGCAAGCTCATCGGCAAAAAACCGCAGCACCGTCTGGTTATGATGAGGGATATCCGATCCCAGGATGTGTATCAGTTCGGTCATTGCCGTTTACGCCAAATGAAAAAAACGCCGCAGCACAGCGTGAAATAAACAATATAGGTTGCCATATAGGCCTGCGCTGCGCCCAGTGCGCCGTGCGCCGGGATCAGCCAGTGAGAAAACGCCGTCAGCAGCGTAAACTGGCTCAACTCGGCCAGAATATAAAAACGCAGCGACGCTCTGGCAATCACTAAATAACCAAATACGTAAGCGCCTACTTTCAGTACATCGCCCACCAACTGCCAAGCAAACAGGTCGCGCATGGCGGTAAATTTCGCTGAAAACAGCAGCCAGATAGCAAAGTCGCGCAGCAGCCAGACGGTCAAGCTAGCGGCGGCTACTGCTGGCAATACAAACTTCAGCGAGCGGCCAATCTCACGGGAAACATCCTGCTTCGCCGTCAGCCGCGACAGCGTTGGCAGCAAATAGACGCTAAACGAGGCGGTGATAAACTGTAGGTAGGCGTCGGAAATACTGCTCACGCCCTGCCAAATCCCCACCTCATCCCAACTGTAGTGTGCGGCCATCAGATTTCGCATCATCACGTAAGCCACCGGCATGGTGACAGAGGTGATAAGCGCCATCAGCGTGAACTTGCCAAGCTGGCTCGCCAGCGCCGCATCCCAGCGCGGCTTCAGGTACGCCCACGGGATCATGCCGCGGCGGGAAAGCATCACCGCAGCCGGGATCACAATCAGCGCGGGGACTAAGGCCAGCCCAAGCAGCGCACCTTCATAGCCGCCCAGTAGGTAACAGGCGTAATAGGCCACCACGCCAATCAAGCTACCGGCAATCAGCGACAGCGCATTGCCTGCCGCATCGCGGAAACCTTTCATCAGCGCCAGCAGCAGGTTCGCCCAGGCGATCCCCATTTGCACCAGCGCCACCAAACGCACCAGCCCCTGATAATGGGTATGACCAAACAGCCCCTGGCTGATTGGGGCAGCCGCCAGCAGGAAAATCGCTGCCAGCAGCGTCGAGAAACCCAACACCATCGCCGAAGAGGTGCCCACAACCTGACGCAGATGCGCGGGGTCGTCGTGGTGCTGAGCAACCAGCTTGGTTACTCCGTTAAAGATACCTGCCCCGGCCAAAACACCGAGTACCGTCACCAACTGGCGGAAGTTTCCCGCCTGGCCGACGCCCGAGGGGCCAAAAGAGACGGCCAGCAGTTTAACCACCAGCAGCCCAACGCCAATTTTTACCAGCGTGGACGCGGCGGTCCACACTGAAGCTTTAGCCAGTGACATATCAGGCGAAGTAGCTCAACAGCGTATTGATAACCGTACGCTGATCGACCGTCGATAAATTGTAGAACAGCGGCAGACGAAGTAAACGCTCACTTTCTTTAGTAGTGTGACGATCTTCGCCGCGGAATTCGCCAAACTTCTCGCCTGCTGGGCAAGAATGCAGCGGGATATAGTGGAACACTGCCAAAATTTCGGCCTCTTTCAGCCAGCTAATCAGGGCGCTCCGGTCTTCAACATCGCGCAGTTTAATGTAAAACATATGCGCGTTGTGCCCGCAGCCTTCCGGGATCACCGGCAGGTCGATGCGTCCGGCGTTTGCCAGCGGCAGCAGGGCATCATAGTAGCTCTGCCACAGCGACAGACGCTGTTTATTGATGCGTTCCGCCGCTTCCAGCTGTGCCCACAGATAAGCCGCCTGCAGATCGGACATCAGGTAGCTGGAGCCAATATCGCGCCAGGTGTATTTGTCCACCAGTCCACGGAAGAACTGGCTACGGTTAGTGCCCTTTTCACGGATAATTTCCGCCCGCTCAACCAGCGCACGATCGTTAATCAGCGTGGCGCCACCTTCACCGCCGGCGGTATAATTTTTGGTTTCATGGAAACTAAAGCAGCCAATATGCCCAATCGAGCCCAGCGCACGGCCTTTGTAGGTCGACATCACGCCCTGCGCGGCATCTTCTACCACGAACAGGTTGTATTTCTTCGCCAGCGCCATGATGGTATCCATCTCACAGGCCACGCCCGCGTAGTGCACCGGCACAATTGCGCGAGTTTTATCGGTGATCGCCGCTTCAATCTGCGTTTCATCGATATTCATCGTCCCTTTGTGGACATCGACAAACACAATCTTCGCGCCGCGCAGCACGAAGGCGTTGGCGGTAGAGACGAAGGTATAGCTTGGCATAATCACTTCGTCACCCGGCTGGATATCCAGCAGAATGGCCGCCATCTCCAGCGATGCCGTGCAGGAAGGCGTCAGTAGAACTTTCGCGCTACCGAAGCGTTGTTCCATCCATTGCTGGCAGCGGCGGGTAAAGCCGCCGTCGCCGCACAGTTTGCCGCTGCCCATCGCGGATTGCATGTAATCGAGTTCAGTACCCACGACCGGTGGGGCATTAAATGGGATCATGATGTCACCTGTAGAGCCAGTAAGCGGTGCTGACCACGTTAGCGCCGCTGTGAATATAGCGTTGAAGTGCTGCGGTATTGCCGGCTTGCGTCGCCACCCGTAGCGTCGACAGGCCGCGGGTATGCGCCCAGCGCACCGCCGCCTGCATCAGTTCTGCACCCGCGCCGCGCCCGGCCAGCAGGCCAATACGCGCGTCGTGAGCGTTCAATTCTCGTAGGGAAATAAAAGCGCGAATCGCCTGCCGATCATCGCGCAGAATCAGGCACTGATTATCGAAGGTGCCTTTAACCGCATTCTCGATCCACTGTGCATAGAAACGGCCGCTAGCGTCCGGGGCATACCACGGTGCGCGAAAACGGCTTAAGGCAAATGCCTGAGCGGCCAGTTGGCGCAGCTCAGGGATATCCGACTCTACCGCCACCTGTGCCTGTGTACGGGCAACGGATGTAACCGGCAGCGCGAGATCGATCTCCCCTTCAACGAGCTGAAAACCCAGCTGCTGGAGTGCATCAAGCTCTGCCATTTGATGTGCGGCAATCTTCACCTGCACTCGCGACCAGCCCGCCAATCGCTCGACGGTCAGCGGCAGCGCATCATCGTCCAGGCGGACAATCGCGCTATTGACGTTAAAAAACTGGTTTTCCCACGTCAGGGGATCAATATTGGCGCGGACGAGCACGAAGAAGCTCCAGCAGGTATTGGCCATAGCCGGTTTTCGACAGCTGCGCGGCAGCGCGCTTCACGCCATCGTCATCCAGCCAGCCGTTGCGCCAGGCAATTTCTTCCAGACAGGCAATTTTAAAGCCCTGCCGTTTTTCCACCGTCTGCACAAACATACTCGCTTCAATCAAACTGTCATGGGTGCCGGTATCCAGCCAGGCAAAACCGCGCCCTAACAGCTCAACGGTCAGCTTGCCATCGTCGAGATACATCTGGTTGAGGGAGGTAATTTCCAGCTCACCGCGCTCCGAGGGCTTCACGCGCTTGGCGTACTCTACAACATCGCCATCATAGAAATAGAGACCGGTTACCGCCCAGTTGGATTTTGGCTGTTTGGGTTTCTCTTCCAGCGACAGCGCATGGAAATTATCGTCAAACTCCACCACGCCAAAGCGTTCAGGATCCATCACCTGATAGCCAAATACCGTCGCCCCTTCGGTCCGTGATGCCACATGGCGCAGTTTTGGGCTAAAGCCCTGGCCGAAGAAAATATTATCGCCCAGCACCAGGCAAGACGGCTCGCCGTTGAGAAACGACTCACCGATGATAAACGCCTGCGCCAGCCCATCAGGGCTCGGCTGCTCAGCGTACTGTAGCGAAATGCCAAACTCGCTGCCGTCGCCCAGCAGACGCTGGAAGCTACTTTTATCTTCCGGAGTGGTAATAATCAGGATGTCGCGAATTCCCGCCAGCATTAGCACCGATAGCGGGTAATAAATCATCGGCTTGTCATAAATTGGCAGCAGCTGTTTCGACACGCCGCGGGTGATCGGATGCAGACGCGAGCCCGATCCGCCAGCCAGAATAATGCCTTTCATTGCTTTTCCTCCTCCGGGAGTTTAGCCCTTCAGACCCAGGCGTTCGCCCTGATAGCTACCATCCTGCACCTGCTTCCACCAGCTTTCATTGGCAAGATACCACTGCACCGTTTTACGCATTCCGCTTTCAAAGGTCTCTTCCGGCGTCCAGCCCAGGTCGCGGGCAATTTTTGCCGCATCAATGGCGTAACGCAGATCGTGACCAGGACGGTCGGCAACAAAGGTAATCAGGTCGTGATAGCGCACGATGCCCTGCGGCTTCTGTGGCACCAGCTCTTCCAGCAGCGCGCAAATTGTCTCGACGACGTCGATATTTTTACGCTCGTTGTGGCCGCCAATATTGTAGGTCTCGCCAATTGCGCCTTTAGTTGCCACCAGATACAGCGCTCGTGCGTGATCGTCAACGTACAGCCAGTCGCGGATCTGCTGGCCGTTGCCGTATACCGGCAGCGGTTTGCCCGCCAGCGCGTTGAGAATGGTCAGCGGGATCAGTTTTTCCGGGAAGTGATATGGACCGTAGTTATTTGAGCAGTTGGTGATAAGGGTCGGCAGACCATAGGTGCGCAGCCAGGCGCGTACCAGGTGGTCACTGCTGGCTTTGGATGCTGAGTATGGGCTGCTTGGGGCATACGGAGTGGTTTCAGTAAAGAAATCATCCATCGAGTGCAGGTCGCCATACACCTCATCAGTTGAAATATGATGGAAGCGGAACGCCGCTTTGGCACTGTCTTCAAGCGCCGACCAGAAGCCGCGAGCGGCCTCCAGCAGCGTATAGGTTCCCACAATGTTGGTCTCAATGAAGGCCGCCGGGCCATCAATTGAACGGTCGACATGGCTTTCCGCCGCCAGGTGCATTACCACATCCGGGCGGTAGTGAGTGAATACCCGATTCAGTTCGCTGCGATCGCAGATATCGACCTGTTCAAAGGCAAAGCGCTCATCATGCGCCACCGGCGTCAACGAAGCCAGGTTGCCTGCGTAGGTGAGTTTGTCGACCACCACCACGCTGTCCGACGTGTGGTTGATAATATGGCGCACTACCGCTGAGCCAATAAAGCCCGCGCCGCCGGTAACCAGAATACGTTTCAACGCCAGACTCCTTTAGTATCGACCACATACTGTTGGGCGATGGTCTCACCGCCAATCGCTTTAAACTGGGCGTGATCCACCAGCATGACAATGACATCGGCGCTAGCCAGCGCCGCGTCGACGGATACCAGCGAACACAGTCCGTCGAGTTTTTTCGGTAACTGATGAATATTCGGTTCGACCACCAGCGTTTGACCGCTGTGCCATTGGGCAATCAGTTCGGCAATTTCCATGGCCGGGCTTTCACGCAGGTCATCAATATTTGGTTTAAACGCCAGGCCAAAGCAGGCAATTTTCAGCTCGCTGGCGCGCTTGTTGCTGGCGGCCAGGCAGTCAGCGACGTTGGCCTTCACCTTGTCGATAACCCAGAACGGTTTATGATCGTTGACTTCCCGCGCGGTGCGGATAAGACGAGACTGCTCTGGATTCTGCGCCACGATAAACCAAGGGTCAACGGCGATACAGTGGCCGCCAACGCCCGGTCCCGGCTGAAGAATGTTAACGCGCGGATGGCGGTTCGCCAGGCGAATCAGCTCCCAGACGTTAATCCCTTGGTCAGCGCAGATCAGCGACAGTTCGTTGGCAAAGGCGATATTCACATCGCGGAAGCTGTTTTCGGTCAGCTTGCACATTTCAGCGGTACGGGCATTCGTCACCACGCATTCGCCTTCAAGGAAAATTTTGTACAGTTCGCTGGCCCGCGCGGAGCATACCGGCGTCATGCCACCAATGACACGGTCATTCTTAATCAGTTCTACCATAACCTGCCCCGGCAGCACGCGCTCCGGGCAGTAGGCGATGTTGATATCCGCCTGCTCGCCCACCTGCTGAGGGAATGTCAGGTCTGGGCGCATCTTTGCAAGCCAACCGGCCATCTGCTCGGTTGCACCGACGGGAGAGGTGGATTCCAGGATCACCAGCGCCCCTTTTTTCAGCACCGGCGCAATAGAGCGCGCAGCGGCCTCAACGTAAACCATGTCAGGCTCGTGGTCGCCTTTAAACGGCGTCGGCACGGCAATCAGGTAAGCGTCTGCGGCTTCCGGCGTAGTGGTCGCACGCAGATAGCCGGCAGCAACCGCCGTTTTCACCACTCTGTCGAGATCGGGTTCGACAATATGAATTTCACCGCGGTTGATGGTATCCACCGCGTGCTGATTAACATCGACACCCACGACAGTCTTTTGCCGTGAGGCAAAGGCAGCCGCAGTAGGAAGGCCAATATAGCCTAGACCGATCACCGAGAGGGTTGAGAAGCTCATAACAATACCTGATTATTTTTTAATGCTAGTAAAATACGTTCGCATGCCCGGCCATTCCCGTAAGGGTTATGCGCCCGGCTCATCCTTTGATATTCATCTTCATCGCGCAGCAGGCGCGTAACTTCATCCACAATACGTCGGCTATCCGTTCCAACCAGGCGTACCGTTCCGGCATCAACCGCTTCCGGACGCTCGGTGGTTTCACGCATCACCAGTACCGGTTTGCCCAGCGCCGGAGCCTCTTCCTGAATGCCACCCGAGTCGGTCAGTATCAGCCAGGCGTGGTTCATCAACCAGACAAACGGCAGGTAATCCTGCGGGTCGATGAGCATAACGTTATCGATATGGCCCAGAATACGATTAACAGGTTCACTGACGTTTGGATTCAGATGCACTGGATAGACAATTTGTACATCCGGGTTAGTCGCAGCGATTTCCGCCAGCGCATGGCAGATTTTTTCAAAGCCCTGGCCGAAACTCTCACGGCGATGTCCGGTCACGAGGATCATCTTTTTATCGTTACTCAGGAACGGGTAACGCTCTGATAATTCCGTGCGCAGCGCTTCATCATTCATTACCCGATCGCGCACCCAGAATAGGGCGTCAATGACGGTATTACCGGTGACAAAAATACGGCTATCCGGCAGATTCTCACGCAGCAGATTCTGCCGTGAGTTTTCGGTCGGCGCGAAGTGGTACATCGCCAGGTGGCCAGTTAGCGTACGGTTAGCTTCTTCCGGCCACGGCGAGTAGAGATCGCCGGTGCGCAGGCCCGCTTCAACATGTCCCACCGGAATACGTTGGTAAAAAGCGGCCAGGCTTGCCGCGGCCGTGGTCGTCGTGTCGCCATGCACTAACACAACGTCCGGTTTGAAAGACTCCAGAACGGGCTTCAGTCCCTGCAAAATACGGCAGGTGATTTCCGTTAAACCCTGCCCTGGACTCATGATGTTAAGGTCATAATCCGGAACGATGGAGAAGAGGTTTAGCACCTGATCAAGCATTTCCCTATGCTGCGCGGTAACGCATACTTTCGCCTCGAAATGAGGATCCTTTGCAAGCGCATGAACCAGAGGTGCCATTTTGATAGCTTCTGGTCGTGTGCCAAATACAGTCAGTACTTTCACATCGATTCTCTTCTTTAGATGAAACAGGCCCATCGCCCTTCATCATTGATGGGTATTTACGTGCGACGGCGCGCCAGTGCCACCCCAGCACCCACCAATGCACCGACAATGCCCCACATGACCATCAGGAATACGCGACGTGGGCTCGTGCGTTTTACCGGTTCCTCAGGTGTCCGCAAATACCGATATGTCTGAAAACTGGTGGCCAACGTCGGCCCTACATTCAGGGTCGTCAGCATAGCCCTACCCTGATCATAATCAAGGTCAAACGTCGGCCCTACCGCCTGCAGGTTTTCCAGACGAGCCTGCAGCATAGGACGGCCTAATAACGAGAGCTCCGAATCCGGTAACTCATCGGCCGGGATATCCGTCACGCTGCGGTTAATATTGTGCTGCTGTGCAATCTTCAGCGCCGCTTCAATGCTGTGCATACGACGATTAAAAATCGCCTGCGCAACCTCTTCCTGACGCTTCACCTGCGCTTTAACCTGAATAGTGCGCGCGGCCCATGCGCCCTTCAGCTCATCATTCAGATGACCTGCGGCCCGCTGACTGGCAAAGGCAACATACTGACGTAATAGATTGTTGGCGTCCTGCGCGGTTTCTGCGTTCAGCTTCACGCTGTCACTGACGCTTTTTTGTGCATCGCCCGGAATAAATTGAATGTCGTTAATCAGATCATCAAGCTGCGCAGCGTCGGCGCGGGAGTTACCCACCATCCGCTGCTTGTAGTAGTCCGTCTGCGACCAGAAATCGCGGCGGGTGTCCCACGAGGCGAGCTGCATCACGAACTCTTTGTAAACTTCATCCATCACCGAAGGCGGTGTGGCAGTGGTTGGGTTGACCTTCACATCCAGATTGCGCAGAAACTGCTGCTGCGAATAGTAACCGCCAAGCATATTCACAGTCGGGCGGTCAGTGATAGCCGTTGTGCTCCACTCTTGCCGGGCAAAAAAAGTATAAATCAGCACGATAACGGCAAACAGCACCGCAAAGCCGATAATCCAATGTTTCCCCGACCACAACGCGCGAAACAGGCCACGAATATCCAGTTCATTCTCAGCACTTGCCAACTGTGCTTCCGGTAATGGTTGTGTCATTACTACCCCAGTTTTACTTGGTTAATTTTGGATGATTTTCACTGTTCCGACGCATTCTGCGCTTCATGCGTTTAATGAAACGCGCTACTTTCCAGGCCCGCTTGATGCAGTAGCCATAGAGGCCAAAAGCCACGAAGAACAGTAACAGCATGACCCATTCAGGCACAACGCGCGTGTACTCGGCCAGGACTCCGATTCCGGCCAGCAGCGCTGCGGCAAGGGTAATCAGGACCAGCGCCTGACGAGACGTAAAGCCTGCACGCATAATCAGATGGTGAATGTGTTGACGGTCTGCGGAGAACGGGCTCATGCCCTTACGCAGACGGCGATACATGATAGCGACCATATCCATCAACGGAATCGCGACAATCCACAGCGCCGTGACCGGGCTGATAGGATGATGTGTCCCCTGGGTGGTTTCCAGCAGGATCCAGATGACCGTAAAGCCAATCAGCGTGCTGCCCGCATCGCCCATGAAGACTTTATAGCGACGGCCCAGCACGCCAAGGTTCAACATAATATAAGGCAGAATGGCGGCGATCATCGCGAAGCACCATATAGCAAGACTGACTTGCCCATCAAACCACAGGATCAGGCCAATCGCGCCAAAGCTGACGCTCGACAAACCGCCGAGCAGGCCATCAATACCATCGACCATATTGAAAGCGTTAATCATCGCCCAGACGGCAAACAGAGTGAGGAAGAAGCCAAACGGCCCAAGCACCAGTTCCCACGAACCGAAGATATAACCCAGGCTACGTAAATATAAATTGCCTGCCGTCATCATCACGATACCAATCAGGGCCTGAATGGTTGCGCGGATTTTCACGCTAACGTCATAGCGGTCATCAAGAGCCCCAACGAGCACCAAGGCACCTGCACAGGCAAGGTAAAGGGAAGCGTGAGGAATGTAGTAATCTGCGATCGCAAAAGTGAAGCAGATCCCGGCATAGACCGAGATGCCACCCACTAGTGGAATAAGCCCCTGGTGACGTTTACGGTAATTAGGTCTATCCACCAAACCGACCTTTTTAGCCGCTTTACGGGCGAAAAAAAGGAATACGGTGGTGAATAAAAAAATACTGATCAAGTCAGTACCGACGGTCAGTAAACTCACAATTTATACTCGCTGCGAATATTAATAGCGAAAGTATACCCACGATAATGGTTTATCAGAAGAGGAAGCCTGATGATTATTGGGGAAACTCGCCTGATTTATAACCGATTTTACAAACTAACTCTTATTGTAGCTGTAAACCGTAATTGTCCGTGAAAAAAATGCGGAGCCGTATCACCTAAACTCCTAAAAACAAAAACGCCACACAAAAGTGTGGCGTTCGTCGGCAAAAACCGGATTTTACGAGCGTTTCATCATGTCGAAGAAATCGTCGTTAGTTTTGGTCATTGCCAGCTTATTGATGAGGAATTCCATCGCATCAATCTCACCCATAGGGTGGATGATTTTGCGCAGGATCCACATTTTCTGCAGCTCTTCCTGAGTAGTAAGCAGCTCTTCTTTACGGGTACCGGAACGGTTGTAGTCGATAGCCGGGAAGACGCGTTTTTCAGCAATCTTACGAGAGAGATGCAGTTCCATGTTGCCAGTACCTTTAAACTCTTCGTAGATAACTTCATCCATTTTAGAGCCGGTATCCACCAACGCGGTAGCAATAATCGTCAGGCTGCCGCCCTCTTCCACGTTACGTGCTGCACCGAAGAAACGCTTCGGACGATGCAGGGCGTTAGCGTCAACACCACCGGTCAGTACTTTACCGGAAGCAGGTACGACGGTGTTGTAGGCGCGAGCCAGACGGGTGATGGAGTCGAGCAGAATGATAACGTCTTTCTTGTGTTCAACCAGACGTTTCGCCTTCTCGATAACCATTTCAGCGACCTGAACGTGACGGGATGCCGGTTCGTCAAAGGTGGAAGCAATGACTTCGCCTTTAACCAGACGCTGCATCTCGGTCACTTCTTCCGGACGTTCGTCAATCAGCAGAACCATCAGTACGCAGTCTGGGTGGTTATACGCAATGCTCTGCGCAATGTTCTGCAGCAGCATGGTTTTACCGGCTTTCGGCGGCGCTACAATCAGGCCACGCTGGCCGCGGCCAATTGGCGATGCCAGATCCAGAACGCGAGCGGTTAAATCTTCGGTAGAACCGTTACCACGTTCCATACGCAGACGAGAGTTTGCGTGCAGCGGGGTTAAGTTCTCAAACAGGATCTTGTTGCGCGAGTTTTCCGGCTTGTCGTAGTTAACTTCGTTAACTTTCAACAGCGCAAAGTAACGCTCACCCTCTTTCGGCGGACGGATCTTACCCGAAATGGTGTCACCAGTGCGGAGATTGAAACGGCGGATTTGGCTAGGGGAAACGTAGATATCATCGGGACCGGCGAGGTAGGAGCTGTCTCCAGAGCGGAGGAAACCAAATCCATCCTGCAATATCTCCAGTACACCGTCACCAAAGATATCTTCGCCACTCTTTGCGTGCTGCTTCAGGATGGCAAAAATAATGTCCTGCTTGCGCATACGTGCCTGGTTTTCCAGACCCATATTTTCGCCGAGAGTAATCAGCTCAGAAACCGGCGTATTCTTTAATTCGGTAAGATTCATAATGGTGTGAGTTCTTAAACTTGGGGGAAATCTCGAACTTAATGTTGTGAATGGTATGGCAGGGTCATCCGTGCCTGTTTACGGCCATCACTCATGTCTGTTCGCTGTCTGGTCACAGGAGAGTACGCAGAACTGAAACGACAAGACGGAAAGAGTGACAAACCTGGAATTTTTCCACCTCTGACGTCATACATCGCAACGGGAGGTTTGGATAAAACAAGATTCAAACAAGGTATGTTTAAAACGAAGTCAAAAATAACTTAGCACGACTGAAGCCGGGCGTCCAGAGTTCTGCTTAATTTAAGAACACTGGACGCCCAAACCGAATTTCTTACGCCAGGTTCGCGTCGAGGAACTCTTTCAGTTGGCCTTTAGACAGCGCGCCAACTTTGGTTGCTGCAACTTCGCCGTTTTTGAACAGCAGCAGCGTAGGAATACCGCGGATGCCATACTTAGGGGCAGTGCCTGGGTTCTGATCGATGTTCAGTTTAGCAACGGTCAGTTTACCCTGATACTCCTCGGCGATTTCATCCAGAATCGGGGCGATCATTTTGCACGGACCGCACCACTCTGCCCAGAAATCGACGAGTGTCAGCCCGTCAGCTTTGAGTACGTCCGTGTCAAAACTGTCGTCAGTCAGGTGAATAATTTTATCGCTCATATTTAACTCCACAGGAATAAGCCTGGTGTGTTGGTGTAGCATTAACCAACGAGGTGTTGATGTTGACTTCGCCAACAAAGGTTGACGTTATTTCACCGGATACGCTTTCTTAATGCAATAGTAAGCTGATATTCTACCACACTATGAGCAAAACACATTTAACAGAACAGAAGTTTTCCGACTTCGCCCTGCACCCTAAAGTGGTTGAAGCCCTTGAAACTAAAGGGTTTTATAATTGCACACCCATTCAGGCGCTGGCTTTGCCGCTGACGCTTGCTGGACGTGACGTCGCGGGACAGGCGCAAACCGGTACCGGGAAAACGATGGCGTTCCTGACGTCCACGTTTCATTATCTTCTTTCTCACCCGGCGAGTGCAGACCGCCAGGTGAACCAACCGCGCGCCTTAATTATGGCGCCAACCCGTGAGCTGGCCGTACAGATTCACGCCGACGCAGAGCCTTTGGCTCAGGCGACTGGCCTGAAACTGGGTCTGGCCTACGGCGGTGATGGCTATGACAAACAGCTGAAAGTGCTGGAGAGCGGCGTCGATATTCTGATCGGCACCACGGGTCGTCTTATTGATTATGCAAAACAGAACCACATCAACCTGGGCGCGATTCAGGTGGTGGTCCTGGACGAAGCCGATCGCATGTACGATCTGGGCTTTATTAAAGATATCCGTTGGCTATTCCGTCGCATGCCGCCGACCAACCAGCGTCTGAATATGCTGTTCTCCGCAACGCTGTCCTACCGCGTCCGCGAACTGGCGTTCGAACAAATGAACAACGCCGAGTATGTGGAAGTCGAGCCGGAGCAGAAAACGGGTCACCGCATTAAAGAAGAGCTGTTCTACCCTTCCAACGAAGAGAAAATGCGTTTACTGCAAACGCTGCTGGAAGAAGAGTGGCCGGATCGCGCGATTATCTTCGCCAACACCAAACATCGTTGTGAAGACATCTGGGGCCACCTGGCGGCTGATGGCCATCGCGTCGGTCTGCTGACCGGCGACGTTGCGCAGAAAAAACGCCTGCGTATCCTGGAAGATTTTACCAGCGGTGATATCGACATTCTGGTGGCCACTGACGTTGCTGCACGCGGCCTGCACATTCCAGCCGTGACGCACGTCTTTAACTACGACCTGCCAGACGACTGTGAAGACTACGTGCACCGTATCGGCCGTACCGGTCGTGCAGGCGCCAATGGACACTCCATCAGCCTTGCCTGTGAAGAGTACGCGCTGAATCTGCCGGCGATTGAAACCTACACCGGTCACTCTATTCCGGTCAGTAAGTACAATCCGGACGCGCTGTTAACCGATCTGCCGAAACCATTACGTCTGACGCGCGTTCGTCAAGGCAATGGTCCGCGTCGTTCTGGCGCACCACGTAACCGTCGTCGTTCAGGTTAAAAACGTTATGCTCACTTCCACCTCGCTCTATGCAGCTATCGATCTCGGTTCTAATAGTTTTCATATGCTGCTTGTTCGCGAGGTGGCGGGAAGTATCCAGACGCTCACGCGCATAAAGCGCAAAGTGCGTCTGGCTGGCGGACTCAACCGTGACAACATGCTGTCAGCTGAAGCCATGGAACGTGGATGGCAGTGCCTGCGCCTGTTCGCCGAACGTTTACAAGATATTCCCCCGACCCAAATTCGTATTGTTGCTACCGCAACGCTGCGTCTTGCCGTTAATGCCGATGTCTTTATCGCCAAAGCCCAGCAAATTCTTGGCTGCCCGGTGCAGGTTATCCGAGGCGAAGAAGAAGCGCGTCTGATTTATCAGGGTGTTGCGCACACAACCGGCGGCGACGATCGCCGTTTAGTGGTGGATATCGGCGGTGCCAGCACCGAATTGGTGACCGGTACCGGCGCACAAACCACCTCCCTGTTTAGCCTGTCGATGGGCTGCGTCTCGTGGCTCGAACGCTACTTTACTGACCGCAATCTGGCGCAGGAACACTTCGACGAAGCCGAACGCGCCGCGCGAGAAGTGCTCAAACCGGTTGCCGACGAACTGCGCCAGCATGGCTGGAAAGTCTGCGTCGGGGCTTCAGGCACGGTTCAGGCGTTACAAGAGATCATGATGGCGCAGGGGATGGATGAACGCATCACCCTCGCTAAACTTCAGCAGCTTAAACAGCGCGCTATCCAATGCGGGCGTCTGGAAGAGCTGGAAATTGAAGGGCTGACGCTGGAACGCGCGCTGGTCTTCCCAAGCGGGCTGGCGATCCTTATCGCCATTTTCACTGAGCTAAATATCCAGTGTATGACCCTGGCCGGCGGCGCACTGCGCGAAGGCCTGGTCTACGGCATGCTGCATCTGGCGGTGGATGAAGACATTCGTAGCCGCACGCTGCGCAATATTCAGCGTCGCTTTATGGTCGATACCGAACAGGCCAACCGCGTCGCACAGTTGGCCTCTCAGTTTGTCGACCAGGTGGGTGAGAGTTGGGATCTGGAACCCTTGAGTCGCGAGCTGCTGTTAAGCGCCTGCGCTTTACACGAAATCGGTCTGAGCGTTGATTTTAAACAGGCACCGCAGCACGCCGCCTATCTGGTGCGTAATCTCGATTTGCCGGGCTATACCCCTGCGCAAAAGAAGCTGCTGGCGACGTTATTGCTCAACCAGACAAACCCTGTCGACCTGTCATCGCTCCACCAGCAAAATGCCGTGCCTCCGCGCGCGGCCGAGCATCTTTGCCGTCTGTTGCGCCTGGCCATTATCTTCGCCAGTCGTCGCCGTGACGATCTGGTGCCAGAAATGACGCTGCAGGTCAAAGAGGAAAGTCTGACGCTCACGCTGCCGAAAGGATGGCTGGAACAGCATCCGCTGGGTAAAGAGACGATTGATCAAGAAAGCCAGTGGCAAAGCTATGTCCACTGGCCCTTAGAAGTGCGCTAGCTATTCATCATTGCCGGATAGCATTAGCGTATCCGGCCTATGATTTCGCTTTCTTCGCCGCCATCATCGCTTTCAGATTCGCCAGATGACTCTGCCCTTTCTGCATCCGTTCTTCAGCGCTCACCACTTTCCGTTCCTGTTCCCAAACCAGGTCATCCTGCGGTAGTTCCAGCAGGAAACGGCTTGGCTCCGGACGCACCAACTCACCGTATTGACGGCGTTCTTTGCACAGCGTGAAGATGAGCTCCTTCTGCGCACGGGTGATCCCAACGTAGGCCAGACGGCGCTCTTCATCAACGTTATCTTCATCGATGCTGCTCTGGTGCGGCAGCAGCCCCTCTTCCATCCCAACCAGAAAGACGTACGGGAACTCCAGCCCTTTGGACGCATGGAGGGTCATGAGCTGTACCTGATCCATATCCTCCTCACTTTCGCCGCGTTCCATCATGTCGCGCAGCGTAAAGCGAGTCACCACTTGAGTGAGCGTCATTGGCTCTTCCAGCTCGCTGCCTTCCAGCATTTCCGTCATCCAACCAAACAGCGTGTTGACGTTTTTCATCCGCATTTCGGCCGCTTTCGGACTTGGCGAGG
The DNA here is from genome assembly GCF_001571285.1 of Kluyvera cryocrescens NBRC 102467. Lineage (GTDB taxonomy): Bacteria > Pseudomonadota > Gammaproteobacteria > Enterobacterales > Enterobacteriaceae > Kluyvera > Kluyvera cryocrescens. The sequence continues at coordinate 71,018 of NZ_BCTM01000022.1, forward strand.
TTTCAAACAGCCAGGATTCGTAGTCGATGCCGTGGATCAGATCGCGCACCGCGGCAATCGGCTCACGCTCGGCCAGACGCTGAACTTCACCCAGCCAGTGGGTAAAACGCGTCAGCGACTCATAGCCACGTCCGGTCAACGTTTGATTTAGCCCCATATCAAAACTGGCGGTAAACAGACTCTTGTTACGGGTCATCGCCCATTCGCCGAGCTTTTGCAGCGTCGCCGAGCCAATCTCACGTTTTGGGGTATTCACGATGCGCAGGAAGGCGCTGTCATCATCCGGATTGCTCAACACGCGCAAATACGCCAGCAGGTCTTTAATCTCTGGACGCGAGAAGAACGAGGTACCACCGGAAATTTTGTACGGGATGCGGTTTTGCATCAGGAACTTTTCGAACACCCGCGACTGGTGGTTACCGCGATAAAGAATCGCGTAATCCTTATATTCCGTCTTATTCACAAAGTGATGGGCGATAAGCTCACCGGTCACACGCTCCGCTTCATGCTCTTCGTTGTTGGCGCTCAGCACTTTGAGCTCCTTGCCGTAGCCCAGCTCAGAGAACAGACGCTTTTCGAACACGTGCGGGTTATTGGCGATCAAAATGTTCGCCGCCTTCAGGATGCGCTCAGAAGAGCGATAGTTCTGCTCGAGCTTAATCACCTGCAGCGCCGGGAAATCTTTGCTTAACAGTACCAGGTTTTGCGGACGCGCACCGCGCCAGGAGTAGATAGACTGATCGTCATCACCCACCACGGTAAAACGGGCGCGTTGTCCCACCAGAAGCTTAACCAGTTCATACTGGCTGGTGTTGGTATCCTGATATTCATCCACCAGCAGGTAGCGAATTTTATTCTGCCAGCGCTCGCGCACCTCTTCATTACGCTGCAGCAGCAGCGTTGGCAGCAAAATCAGATCATCGAAGTCCAGCACGTTGCAGGCCTTCATATGCGCGTCGTACAGACCATAGCAGTGGGCAAAAATACGATCGCGTTCACCTTTCGCGCAGGCGGCCGCCTGCGCAGGCGTCATCAGATCGTTTTTCCAGTTGGAGATCGTCGAGATCAACTGCTGGAACACCACTTTATCGTCTTCGATCAGTCCTTCGGTCAGATCTTTCAGCAGCGCGGTCTGATCGGTATCGTCAAACAATGAGAAGTTTGACTTCATCCCTAGCGCCGCATATTCGCGCTTGATGATATCCAGCCCCAGGGTGTGGAACGTCGAGATCATCAGTCCGCGCGCCTCTTTGCGGCCCAACGTCTGCGACACACGCTCTTTCATCTCGCGCGCCGCCTTGTTGGTAAAGGTGACTGCTGCGATATGCCGCGCCTGGTAGCCACACTGGTGGATCAGGTGTGCGATTTTATTGGTGATAACGCGGGTCTTACCGGATCCAGCACCCGCCAGCACCAGGCAGGGTCCGGTGACGAATTCGACGGCTTGTTGTTGTCCGGGGTTCAAACGCATGACGTATTGCTCAATCTGTAAACACGGGGGGTGGATTGTAGCAGAAAGTCGGACTGAGATTTACCCGCCGAATGGTAAAGTGTTGGGCAGTTATCCGTTGATGAGAATGAGCCCATGGTAAAGAGCGCAGCAGCCCTGCATATTCTGGTAAAAGAAGAGAAACTGGCCCTTGAGATCCTCAGCAAGCTGGAACGCGGGATCAGCTTCGATCATCTGGCCAAACGCTATTCGCGTTGCCCATCCGGCCGCAACGGCGGCGATCTGGGCGAATTCAAACAGGGCGTCATGGTCGGCCCGTTCGATGCCGCCGTGTTTAGCTGCCCGCTGCTAAAACCCTATGGGCCGGTCAAAACCAAATACGGCTACCACATCATCAAAGTGCTGTATCGCCGATAAGCCGTGCTAAAATCGCCAGCCTGATATCTCCCCCATTTGAAGGCATAATCATGGCTAAAACAGCAGCAGCACTGCATATCCTTGTAAAAGAAGAACAACTGGCACTGGATCTTCTGGAACAGATTAAAAACGGCGCCGATTTTGAGAAGCTGGCGAAAAAGCACTCGACCTGCCCATCAGGTAAGAAAGGCGGTCACCTGGGCGAATTCCGTCAGGGCCAGATGGTACCGGCATTCGATAAAGTGGTGTTCTCCTGCCCAGTGCTGGAACCAACCGGCCCGCTGCACACGCAGTTCGGCTACCACATCATTAAGGTCCTGTACCGTAACTAATTTGTCCTTTCAGACCGACATCGTTTCGGCCTGAATGGTCTGACATAAAAGCCTCTCGCTGATGAGAGGCTTTTTTTTATTTATGCGCCTGCAGCGTCTGCTGGGCTTCGTACTTCATCACATGCGTGCGAATCGCGGCCTGGAATACCTTAAACATCAGGCCGCTAATCAGCGTCGCGAGGGTAATGGTGATAAACGCTGTCATCACCCAGTCAATCAGCGCAAATCCGCTGTTCAACAGCGCCGGGCGATACACCGCCATCCCGGCAAAAACCACCCAGTGACTTAAACAGTAAAAACACTGGAACAGATGGCCCATCAGCGCATTCTTCTTCGCCGTCCATTCGCGGAACGCGGCAAACAGCTCAGTTTGCGTCACCGTCATCGAAATACTGCTGGCCGCCAGGGCAATCATCAAACAGGTTGTTAAGGTAGCAATCATTAGTCATGGCCTTTGTCGTTGAAGTAACTGATGAATTCGCTGCCGATATCGTGCAGCGTCAGGCTTTTAAAGCGATCGAGGATCAGCGTTTGTGCGTCAGCGAGCGTCGCCGACATCACCCGATTCACCCCTTGCTCAACCAGACACTGCGGATTTTCGCTACGGTTACCGAGGGCAAACAGCGCCGGTTCACCCAAAGCCATGTAGATATCGTAAAGCGTGATTGCGTCGACGGGCCGGCACAATCGCCAACCGCCGTGGTGCCCTTTGGTGGCACAAACGATGTTGTTTTCCCGCAGCCCAGCGAGCAGCTTGCGGATGAATGCTGGATTGCCTTCGATAAAGGCCGCCATCTGCTCCGAAGTCAGAGGCTTATCCATCTGCTGCATGTGCAGCAGAATATGCAGCGTTGCGGAGAATGAGTTGTTTGTTTTCATGTAACTTACGATATTACATAAACTCAGAATCTGGCAATCGTCTTCCCAAAAATAAAATGAAAAAAGAATCAACGTATTAATAAATAACGTTATTTATCTTTTCCCTTCAGGCCATTGACGAAAAACAATCTTATGTTACTTTAAATATTACATGAGATTATTCACAAACAACGGGGTGGGTATGCGCGACATCGAACAGACACCAGAAATATTTTGGGAATCACATTACGACGCCATGTCGCCAATCTCGAATGGGATCCCTGGAAAAATAGTGGTGCGCTTTAGCGAAGGGCTCATCCCGGGCAAAGCGCTGGAATTAGGCTGCGGTCGGGGTGATGACGCAGTATGGCTGGCACAACAGGGCTGGCAGGTCACGGCGGTTGACCTCTCATATCGTGCAATTGAATATGCCGCCGCCAACGCCTCGCGCTCAGGGGTGAATATCAACTTTGAACGACACGACCTCACGCAGACTTTCCCATCCGGTGAGTTCGACCTGATTGTCGCCTCTTTCCTCGAATCACCGCTAGAATTCGATCGCGCACCTCTTTTCCGCGCCGCGTTTGGCCACCTTGCGCCGGGAGGATTACTGCTGATCACGTCACACGGCAAAGTTCCCAACTGGTCTAAACACGTTCGCCCGTTCTTACCAGCAAGCGAAGTGTTGGCGTCGTTAGGCCCACTACCGCAGGGTTGGGAAGTGCAATTCTGCGATGAGGTATCACGAGTGATGACCGGCCCGGAAGGACAGCAGGATGAGGTGTCCGATGCGGTGGTCGCGTTAAAACGCGCATAAAAAAACGGCCCGGTCGCGAGATGCGGACCGGGCCGGATGGTAACGAGCTTGAATTAGCCTGCGACAGCGATACGCTTCATATCGGTCATGTAGCCGCGCAGTTTTTTACCCACTTTCTCGATCTCGTGGCCGCGAATGGCTTCGTTCACATCACGCAGCTGGGCGTTGTCTACTGCGCCTTCGGCAATCGCTTTACCCAAGTCGCCGGTCTGCAGCGTGGTCATGAACTCTTTCAGCAGCGGCACACAAGCGTAAGAGAACAGGTAGTTACCATATTCCGCGGTATCAGAGATAACCACGTTCATTTCGTACAGACGCTTACGGGCGATGGTGTTGGCAATCAGCGGCAGTTCGTGCAGTGATTCGTAGTAAGCGGATTCTTCGATGATGCCGGAATCCACCATGGTTTCAAACGCCAGCTCAACGCCCGCTTTCACCATCGCGATCATCAGAACGCCTTTATCAAAGTACTCTTGCTCACCGATTTTACCGTCAAACTGCGCAGCCGTTTCGAACGCGGTTTTACCGGTCTCTTCACGCCAGGTCAGCAGTTTCTTATCGTCGTTGGCCCAGTCAGCCATCATGCCGGAAGAGAATTCGCCGGAGATGATGTCATCCATGTGTTTCTGGAACAGCGGCGCCATGATCTCTTTCAACTGCTCGGACAGCGCATAAGCACGCAGTTTCGCCGGGTTGGACAGGCGGTCCATCATCAGGGTGATGCCGCCCTGCTTCAGCGCTTCGGTGATGGTTTCCCAGCCGAACTGAATCAGTTTCTCAGCGTATGCCGGGTCGGTACCTTCTTCCACCAGCTTGTCGAAGCACAGCAGAGAGCCCGCCTGCAGCATACCGCACAGGATAGTCTGCTCACCCATCAGGTCAGATTTCACTTCTGCTACGAAGGAAGACTCCAGAACACCTGCGCGGTGACCGCCGGTTGCTGCAGCCCAGGCTTTGGCAATCGCCATGCCTTCGCCTTTCGGATCGTTTTCCGGGTGAACGGCGATAAGCGTCGGCACGCCGAAGCCACGCTTGTATTCTTCACGCACTTCGGTGCCCGGGCACTTCGGCGCCACCATCACAACGGTGATGTCTTTACGGATCTGCTCGCCCACTTCAACGATGTTGAAACCGTGGGAATAACCCAGCGCCGCGCCGTCTTTCATCAGCGGCTGTACGGAACGCACCACGTCAGAGTGCTGCTTGTCCGGCGTCAGGTTAACAACGAGATCAGCCTGCGGGATCAGCTCTTCATAGGTCCCGACTTTGAAGCCGTTCTCGGTTGCTTTACGCCAGGAAGCACGTTTTTCAGCAATCGCTTCGTTACGCAGGGCATAAGCGATATCCAGACCGGAGTCACGCATGTTCAGGCCCTGGTTCAGACCCTGAGCGCCACAGCCGACGATGACCACTTTTTTACCCTGAAGGTAGCTTGCGCCATCGGCGAATTCGTCGCGGCCCATAAAGCGACATTTACCCAGCTGTGCCAGCTGCTGGCGCAGGTTCAGTGTATTAAAGTAGTTAGCCATGATGGTGTACTCCGTGATGTTGTGTGTCTTATTGTTCGGTTCGCTTTTGCGAGAATGAACCCACTATATGACAGGAAATTTATTGCGGAAATTGATATATTCACAACGTCATGTTGCAATTTATGCAACGTAAAATCGTGGAGTACGATCTGTGGATTTACGCGATCTCAAAACCTTCCTGCATCTGGCGGAAAGCCGTCATTTTGGCCGTAGCGCCCGGGCAATGCACGTCAGCCCCTCCACGCTTTCCCGGCAGATTCAGCGGCTGGAAGAAGACCTCGGCCAGCCGCTGTTTGTGCGTGATAACCGAACGGTCACCCTCACCGAAGCCGGCGAAGAGCTGCGCGTTTTCGCCCAGCAGACGCTGCTGCAGTATCAACAACTGCGTCATACCCTCGACCAGCAGGGGCCATCGCTGTCGGGGGAGCTACATATTTTCTGCTCCGTCACCGCCGCCTACAGCCATCTGCCGCCGATTCTCGATCGCTTCCGCGCCGAACATCCGTCGGTGGAAATCAAACTCACCACCGGTGATGCCGCCGATGCGATGGATAAAGTGGTGACAGGGGAAGCCGACCTCGCCATTGCCGGTAAGCCAGAAACGCTGCCGGGCGCGGTGGCATTCTCCATGCTGGAAAATCTGGCGGTGGTGCTGATTGCCCCAGCACTTCCTTGCCCGGTGCGTAACCAGGTCTCGGTCGATAATCCGGACTGGTCTGCAGTGCCGTTTATCATGGCCGATCAGGGCCCGGTACGCCGCCGTATTGAGCTGTGGTTCCGCCGCCATAAAATCAGCAATCCCTCGATTTACGCCACCGTTGGCGGCCATGAGGCGATGGTTTCAATGGTCGCGCTGGGCTGCGGCGTGGCGCTGCTGCCGGAAGTGGTGCTGGAAAACAGCCCCGAACCGGTGCGCAACCGCGTGATGATTCTGGAGCGCAGCGACGAAAAAACACCGTTTGAGCTCGGCGTTTGCGTACAGAAAAAACGGCTCAGCGAACCCTTGGTGGATGCCTTCTGGCGCATTGTTCTGGAGCGCAAAATTACCGACTAGCCCTGCGCCCTCCCATCACGGAGGGCCGTTTTCGCTTCCCCCAGCCATGCCCCTTTCCCGGGAGATTAATTGGTATCAAAGGTGCCAGGTATAAACGGGCCGCGCAGGTAAAATCGTCACTAAAGAAACAGTACCTTACGAGAGGGAGTGACAATGCAGAAACCCAAAAAGATCTTCAACAACACCGATAATATTCGCGCTGAAATCATGGAGGGGCTGGTGTACGCCGGGATGGGCAAAATCCACGCCCTGCCGGAGCACTGCGCGATTTACCGCACCATGCCGCAGGATGAGCAGACGGTGATTGTCAGCGGCGGCGGCAGCGGCCACGAACCCACCTTTGCCGGGTTCGTCGGTGAAGGCGGTATCGACGCCTGTGCGCTCGGCGAAGTCTTTACCTCCCCCTCGCCGGACCAGATCATCGAGGCCAGCCGCGCCGTTCACCGGGGAAATGGCGTGCTTTTTCTCTACGGTAATTACTCCGGCGACGGGATGAACTTCGATATCGCCGCGGAGATCCTTGCCGAAGAAGGTATTGAATGCCGTACTGTCCGCGCCACCGATGATATTGCGTCTGCGCCGCCTGAGAGAATGTCTGACCGTCGGGGCGTTGGCGGCCTGGCATTTTTATATAAGCTTGCCGGCGCCGCAGCACAGTTCGAGCACTACACGCTGCCTGCGCTCGAAGCGCTAGCGAAAAAGGCCAATCACCATACCCGCACCATCGGCGTAGCACTTAGCGGCTGTGCGCTGCCGCAGTCAGATGCCTTTAACTTTACGCTCGCCGACAACGAAATTGAGCTCGGCATCGGCATCCACGGTGAACCAGGGCTGTGCCGCATTCCTTTGCCGCAAACGGATGATCTGGTCGAGATGATGATTGAGCGCCTGTGTGCCGACCTGCCCTTTGGCCAGGGCGATAAAGTCTGCGTCAGCGTGAATAACCTCGGGTCGCTCAGCAATAGCGAACTGATGGTGGTGACTCGCAAGGTCGGTCTATCGCTGAAAGCACGCGGGATCCACACCTATGACGTGCAGGTTGGTCACTTCTGTACCTCGCTGGAAATGTCCGGCTTCTCGCTAAGCATGCTGCGACTGGATGACGAGATGCAGCGCCTATACGACTACCCCATCAACACTCTCGGCTGGAGAAAATAAGATGCAGACACCTCAATTCACTGCCTGCCTGCGATATGTGTCGGAAGGCATGATCGCCAGCGAGCCCCGCCTGACTGCACTTGACCAGGTCATTGGCGATGGCGACCACGGTATCGGTATTAAACGCGGCTTTACCGCACTGCACACGCTGCTCTCTTCCGCTGAGTTTGCTCCTGCGGATATCGGCGAGTGTCTGCTGCAAAGCGGCACCCGATTAATGACCAGCATGGGCGGTGCATCCGGCGCTATTTTTGGCACACTTTTCCGCGCCGGCGGCAAAGCCCTTGCTGGGCGGGAGCAGTTCGATGCGGCAACGCTTGCCGAGTGGCTGGAAATTGGCATGACCGCTATCCACCAGCGCGGAGGGGCAGAACCCGGCGATAAGACCATGGTCGACGCGCTGGCTGCCGCCGCGTTGCAGGCCAAGGCTGATGCGGCACTCCCGCTGCCGATGGCCCTCGCGCATTGTGCACACGCTGCAATGGCCGGCGCAGAAGGGACCAGTAAGATGATCGCCCGCTTTGGCCGCGCCAAAAATCTCGGGGAACGGGCAATCGGTCATTGCGATCCGGGGGCGGTGTCCATGGCGTTTATTCTGCAGTTTATGTCTGAGTTCGCGAACCAGGCATAACAGATCAGGCAATAAAAAACCCGGAGCTGTGGCTGCCGGGTTTTTTATTGCCTGAAGGTTTCGCCGTTTTTAAAAAAATGCCGGATAGCAGTAAGCTTATCCGGCCGACGTTCAAAGGGCATCATTCATGGCCGGTTAATCAAAGCCAAATCCATCAGCGAACAGTACTTTCAGCTTCGCCATCGCTTCTTGCTCATCGCTGCCGCTGCAAATGATCTCAAGCGATCCCCGACCTTTGATCCCGGCACCTAAAATACTCATGATGCTTTTGCCCTTGATAACCTTACCCTCATAGATCATCTCGATCCGCGACTGATACTGGGCGCAGGCTTTCGCCAGCACACCCGCCGGGCGCGCATGAATACCGTGCTGATTGCTGATCCTGACAACCTCTTTCAACATAATTACGCTTCCTTTTTCACTGCCCGTCGGCCGGACAAATAGCCTGAATGAAATGAAAATAGCCCTGAATCAAGAGTTGGGCGACCATCGCGCCGGGGTCAACAAACGTTCGTGAACGCTCGCCGTGGATAGCAGCCCGCCCATGTTTTGCCACCATTGTTGTCGTCTGCTGTACGCCCCATTGCGCCTGGTGCAGCGCCTCTCGCGCCTGAACCAGCGGCGTTGTCGTCGATTTTTTTAGTGCTACCAGCGCCGGTGCCATACCGTCGAGAAAGGTCTTTTCACCGGGCTGCGCCTTGCCGCGCTGCTGAACGCCGTCATACCACGCCTGAAAGAATGCGCTGGCATCCTCCGTCACTAGCGTCGTGCGCCCTTTAAAAATCTTACCCGCCTGCATCAAACCGGACGCCATCAGTGTGCCCATGGTGGAGGGCACTGCCGAGGCCATCGCTTTGCCCGCAAGATAAAAAAATCGCCCAATATCACGTTCTTCGCTGTGCTGTACCACATCGTTCGCCGCCGCAAAACCGTCGCTCATGGTCAGCCCCAGATCGCCATCACCCACCACGCTATCCAGTTCAGTCAGCATCGGCTTATTCTCCTGCATCACGCGGGCCCATTCGGCAAAAAGCGGGCGCAGTTTCTGCGTATCTAGCGTCATAGTGCCTCCTTAAGCGGGAAACTGACGGAACATTGGCGTATCGGCTCCGGCATTCAGTAACGCCTTCAGTTCACTGTCCACCGGCATCAGACTAATCGACATGCCGGTCATCTCCATGGCCGTGGCGAACTCACCCACCCACACGCGGAAAACGCGAATGCCGCTCTCTGCCAGAATCTGGTGAACGTGGCGATACATCAGGTACAGCTCCTCCAGTGGCGTGGCACCCAGGCCGTTAATCAGCACCGCCACGTCGTCTCCCTGCTGACAGGGCGAATCCGCCAGTAGCCAGGACATCATCTCTTCGGCAATCTGCTCTGCACTTAACTGAGGGCCGCGCCGAATTCCGCTTTCCCCGTGAATCCCCATACCAATTTCCATTTCGTTGTCGCCGATATGGAAACCAGGTTTACCGATTCGCGGCACAATGCAGGGCGACAACGCCACGCCAAGCGTGCGCACGCGGTCTCCAGCTTTGCGGGCAATGCGCTGCACGGTCTCCAGGTCATCCATTCTCGCCGCCGATGCGCCAGCGCATTTGTAGACGAAGAAAATCCCCGCCACGCCACGCCTTGTTGTCACGCCATCGCCTGGAGCGGCACCGGCCGAGTCGTCTGCGGCCACCACGGTACAGGTACGGATGTCGCTCTCCATGTCGGCCATTTCTGCCGCCATATCAAAATTGAAAATATCGCCGTTGTAGTTGCCGTAGAGATACAGCACGCCAGCGCCGCTATCGACGGCCTGGGTGACCGCCAGAATTTGCTCCGGCGACGGCGACTGAAACACATCGCCGATGGCGCAGCCGTCAAGCATCCCTTCACCCACATACCCCAGGAACAGCGGCAAATGACCTGAACCTCCGCCGGTGACGATCCCGACTTTCCCCGGTACCGGGCGCGCGGTAGCTAAGCAGTGCAGATCATCATTGACGAAACGAAAGCGGTCGGGGTGAGCCAGATAGATGCCATCCAGCATCTCCGGGATAAAATCCTCCGCCTGATTGATAAACTTTTTCATGCGTTCTCTCCATGAATACCCGCCCAATCGGGCGGGGCGTTGAGGTATTAGCGGGCGAACTTAATCTGTGAAGGATATTCCCAGCGCTGCAGCTCTTCCGGGGTAAAGGATCCCGGCTCTTTACCGCCATTAATCATCAGCGCGTGGTAGTAAATCTGCGCCATCTCCTCGAGGTAAGCGGATTTCAGTACCGCTTCGTACGGGTCTTTATCCACGCCAATCGCGCCATGCTTTTCCATCAGGATGGCATCAGCGCGTTTAATCGGCTCGATAACGCTGTCCGACAGCGCTGGCGTGCCAGGCCGGCCATACGGCGCAACGGGGATCACCCCATCTTTGAGATTTAGGATTGCACACTCATATACCACCGCTGGGATCGGCTTATTCAATACGGCAAACGAAGTGGCATAGAGTGAGTGGGTGTGAGAGATGGCAAAAATATCCGGGCGCGCTTTATAAATCTCGATGTGCATCAGACATTCGCTGGTTGGACGCAGGCCGGCCTCGCTTTCGATAACGTTCGCTTCAACGTCCATCACCACAATATCCCGCGGTGTTAAATGCATTTTATCGATAGTGGTTGGGGTCACCAGAATAAGCCCAGTCTCTTTATCCCGTACGCTGGAATTACCGGCTTTATGTTTACATAAACCCCACTGCTGAGCGGTTCTGGCCATTTCAACAACGTGTTTTTTCTGAATCTCTAACATAATATTTATCCTGTATACGGTGGTAAGGGCGAACGCGGTCGCGACAGTTATTGCCGTGAAATAACGTTGCAGCGTATAAGCTGCAACGACATTGAATTAATATTTAAATATGACGGGTGATTTCGTTTATTAGTGCAGATTCATCCTGCGCCCGACGAATAACGTTGCCACCATCATAGAACTCAAGAAATTCATTTAATTGGGCCAATGCTTTTAAGTGTTTTTGTGGATTATGGGTTGCGAGGACGATAATAATGTCGGCCTGCATATAATCGGCAAAAGCAATTTTATAAGGCAGACGTAATAACGCCATCCCGGTATCCAGCGCGCCGTCGTCCACGCCTGCATGCGCAATAATGACGCCATCTGCCAGCATGATATAGGGCTGCTCCTCAGCGATTTTGTTGAGCATAATTTTCACGTAGCGCGGTTCGATGACCCCGCTTTGCAACAATGAAGCTGACGCCTGGGTAATTGCCTGCTGCCATGAACCCGGCAGCTCTGCAGCAAACTTGACGTGCGCTTTCCCCAGTAAATCAATCAGCGATGGCGTCGGCGGTTCAAAGCTTCCCACCGAGCTGGCGGGGCTATTTTCCGCGTAGATATAGCTGGCGAGCGCTCGCTGTAGCCCTTGGTGATCGATGATGTTGCCAAAGCGCTCAAAGATCAGCAGCAGCTGTTCAATCTGGATGATATTCGGATCCACGCCCTGGAGCGCACTGATGACGTGGTTACGGAAAGCGCTTTTATGAATGGCGCCAATCGACGGGTTGACCACAAACACCATCTTGCTGGTATTAAGATGGGTGGTGGCAAAAACCACATCATAATGCCCGGTGAAGCGCTCAAACTCGCGGCGGGACAGCATCTGCGTGAAGTGCAGCTCAGGGAATAACACCTGCAGCGTCAGATACAGATAGGTTGAAATGGTCGCGCTATTTTCACACACGACGACGGCCGTTTTCTGCAGTTTTATCTGATGGATAACCCCTTCTCGTGTCAGCCAACCACCAAACAGTACCGTCAAGAAGGCCATCTCCTCATCCGGGATTTCACAGTGCAAAAGGGTTTCAAACGGCAGCGCCGCCCGGCGCACCATCTCATGCAGATGGCTAAATTCTTTGACCACCAGATCATACACACTGCTGGTGTTGGCCAGGTGATAGCGAATGCGGTAGTAGGCCGGCTTCCAGTGCTGATAGATTTTTTCGATCAACTCATTTTTTTCTTTAATAGTGACACAGCTTATCTTTTCAAAACTATCGACCACCGCCACCACACTTTCCAGCAACAGAGTATCAAGATGGAAATACTTATCGGCAATGCTCTGAATATTCGAGCTCTGGATCAGTGCTGTCAGGAAAACCAGTTCATTTTCACTGTTGATATTGATTTTACTGATAACGCTTTGCATCAGGGTAAACTCCCTGCTGCGGATAATATCGGCGTAGCTGTCTGGAATAGTGACCAAATTTTTACCCGACTCAATACGGTGCAAAACAAAACAGATGAAATAAATAAGCTCCTGAAGCTGGCGGTCGGTAAATTGAATTTTAAAACGCTTTTCAATTTCGCTAAAAATATTACCCACCGTTTCCAGATGTTCGCTCATCACGTTGTTATATTGGGCAATAATATTTTTCGCGACCGGAATTTCCAATACCCGTCGCAGACAGCTTAATAGTAAATAGCGCTTTTCAAGCTCTTCGCCAAGGATATGGTAACCGTTACCCCGGTCATAGTTGATCTCTAACCCGTGTTCGATAACCTCGCCGCGCACCTTTTTCAGATCGTTGATAATCGTGTTCTGACTCACTCCTAGCGATGACGAAAGATGCAGCAACGATAATCTTTCACTGCGCGTCAGCAGCATAAAGATAATCATCTGCCCGCGTTCCTCTTCCGAGAAAAGATAACGCTGCTCCGATTCTGCCGTCTGATTCTGGCGAAAATGCTCCACCACATGGCGCGGAATGTGCAGCTTCCCGGTCTTCAGGCGATTGATAGGATCGAAGTGATTCGATTCCAGATAGTCATTCACTTTTTTCAGCGTATAGCTCAGTTGCTTACGCGTCAGGCAAAACTGCTCTTCGAGCTTCGCCCCCGTCATACTAGGGTCGTTCACAATCGCATCCAGCACTGCGACCACGCGTTTATCCATAGCCATACCGACTCTCCTGCGATGAAAAATCTGGCGGCGGTAGCGGCCGCCAGAGATAAACGTCGATTTCAGCGTTACGCTTGCTGGGCATTCTCCTGCTGCCCTGCTTCCTGTTGCGCCAGGCTGCTTTCGCGACGCAATTCACGTGAGTAGAAGAAGTAACCGCACGCCCACCAGACCGCAAAGAGTAGCGGAATAAGGTCACCTTCCAGGAACTTGAACAGGAAGGAGAAGGCGTAGGTAAATACCGGGGCGTCGATCGAGCTATTGGAAATCAGCTGGCCTGCCGGAATAGTTATCGCCTTCGTTGCCAGCCCCAATTCGGTAATCATCGGTGCAAACTGTGTCCCAACGAACAGGAAGAACGGCACACCAATAATGCTTAAAATCACCATCCGCAGCGTGTTACCGCGGGTGACCAAATAAGCCGGGACAATCAGGGCAATATTAATGATGCCGGCGAAAGGTAAAATCTTGTTGCCCGGCAGAATCAATGCCCAAATCAAGGTGAACGGAATGGCGACGATAATGGCGAACCAGATCTCACTGGCTCCGCCCATGAACGGCCAGTCGATACCCACAAACAGCTTCCGCCCTGAGAATTTCTTGTTCATATAGTCGCTTATCGCCTCAGAGATTGGCGACAGCGCCTGCATAAAGAGCTTCGAAATCATCGGGAACAGCACCAGCGCCGTAGAAGCCTGTACGCCCAGCATCAGCGTTTTCGCTACGCTATAGCCGGCAATAACGCCAAACAGGATCCCAAGAATAAAGCCGATGATATGGTTTTCCGCAAAGACGCCGACCTTCGCGCGAAGCGCCGTCGCATCCATGGGTTTATTGCACACCGGGATTTTGCGCAGCAGTAAATCGAACGGGTAGTAAATGGCGCCAAAGAACACCATACGGTGGGTACAGGTTACGCCGGGAATACCGGTGAGTTTCTCGATTCGATGTTGGTGAATATCGCCAGCGTTCAGCTCCATAATGATCTGGAAGGCCGCAACCAGGAACGCCAGTGCCAGACTCCAGGCTGGGCCAAACAATGGGGTGGTGACGCTCACGACAATAAACGCAGTAAAGATTTTCCCCCAGACGTTCCAGAGATCCGCGTTGAAGGTGTTGGTTTTGTTCAGCATCAACATCACAATGTTCACGCCAACCTGAAGAGGGAACATGGCAAAGGCGTAAGGCCAGGCCCAGGAAATATTCGCCATCGTCGTCCAGCCGCCGTCGACGATGCTCAGTTCAAGCCCGGTTCGCTGCATCATGGTCTGGGCCGCCACGCCGATAGCATCCACCATGAAGCCTATCAGCATGCTCATCCCCACGAATGCCACGCCGAGGGTGATAGCTGCCGATGCGGCGTCGCGGAATTTCATTCGCACCACCAGCCCGGCTAATAACATGATGAAAGGCACAAAAACCGGCGCGCCTAAATTTAGAATGTAATTTATGACTACACCAAGAAAGTCCATAGCACTTCTCCACTAAAATAATTATACGGATTAAAGAGCTACGCCTTATTTACAGGCATCAATGACCTTTTGTAATTCTTGCTCCATACCCATACCGGTTAGAAAAGCAATTCCATTAATCACCGGGATAGGATATTGCTTATCAACTTTAGTGATAGCGATATAGGCAGCGCTATCTTTAATATGGCTATCAAGAGATTTCAGGTCGATAACTTCAACTTTAATATGTGACTGATTACGTTCATTCAATAAGCGGGAAACCTTACTGGCAACTGTTTGCGAAGTTGCAACGCCGCTTCCACAGGCAACAATGACTTTTTTCATCTTATAAATCCTTATCTAATTGCAGTCTTGATGTGAAGGTACTGAGAAAAGTATCTCGATCGTTTATTTCACGTAGCGTTTGAACAACGTCTTCATCTGCAAGACAGTCCATCAGCTTTTGCAATGCCGTCAGGTGGCTGTTATGGTCAACAAAACCAAGTAAAACAATAAAGTGGACGTAAAGCGTATTATCGTCATTGCCCATCTCATGCCAGGCAAGGGGCCGCGCCAGGCGCGTCACAGAAATGAAGGGGCGAATCACATGTTGGGGATCGGTGTGTGGCAGGGCTATTGCCACCGGCAACGTGGGTAAACCGGTGGGATACGCTTTTTCACGTGCGACGATCGCCTCGAGAAACGAACTCCGCACGAAGCCCTGTTCTTTAAGTTGCAAAAATATCCAAGAAAAATAATCCGTGGCGTTGACATAATGCTGATCAAGAAATGTGAGCTGAGGCAGAAAATATTCACATCCTTGCGCATTTTCATTCGGGGCATCAATTATATTCGCTCTCATCCGAATATCCTCTCCAGGCATTAAGAATTAACTAGAGACAATATTAATTCAGGGCCGATGACCGAGCGACAAGTATTGCCCCCAAAAGATGTTCGCAGCCTGGCGCAACGCGGTGAGCGTTTTATTATGAATGACGTCACATTTTTGTCGTAGAGATCGGCAGATTGGGAAAATAGGCTGCTGCAGGAGAGGTAAATAGAGGGAAAAAATAAGGGATAACCCGACTGGGTCATCCCTTATTCAGGAGGCATTAGCCCGCGAGGAAGAAGCGGAACGCCGGATTGTGGGTCTCGTTATGGCAGTCGTAGCCCAGTTCATTAAGTCGGGTTTCGAAGTCCGGCTCATTATCACCTAGCTCAAACGCCGCCAGGACGCGGCCGTAATCGGTGCCGTGGCTGCGATAGTGGAACAGCGAGATATTCCAGTGCGTGCCTAAAGTGTGCAGGAACTTCAGCAGCGCCCCCGGTGACTCCGGGAATTCAAAGCTGTACAAACGCTCCTGCAGCGGCTGTGACGGACGGCCGCCAACCATATAGCGCACGTGCAGTTTCGCCATCTCATCATCGGACAGATCCACCACGCTATAACCGCCCTCATTCAGCAACTGGAGGATCTCTTTACGCTCTTCCAGGCCACGGCTCAGACGCACGCCCACAAAGATGCAGGCATTTTTGTCATTGGCATAGCGATAGTTGAATTCGGTCACCGAGCGGCCACCCAGCAGTTGGCAGAATTTCAGGAAGCTGCCCTTCTCTTCCGGAATGGTCACCGCCAGCAGCGCTTCACGCTGTTCACCCAGCTCGCAGCGTTCGGAGACGTAGCGCAGGCCGTGGAAGTTGACGTTGGCACCCGAGAGCACATGCGCCAGACGTTCACCGTGAATATCGTGTTGGGCAATGTATTTTTTCATCCCCGCCAGCGCCAGGGCGCCTGAAGGTTCAGCCACCGCGCGCACATCTTCAAACAGGTCTTTCATCGCGGCGCAGATAGCGTCGCTATCGACGGTGATAATGTCGTCGAGATACTCCTGACAGAGGCGGAACGTTTCATCACCGATGCGTTTCACCGCGACGCCTTCGGCAAACAGCCCAACGCGCGGTAAATCCACCGGATGCCCCGCATCCAGCGCCGCCTTCAGGCAGGCAGAATCTTCGGCTTCGACGGCAATCACTTTGATCTGCGGCATCAGCTGTTTAATCAGTACCGCCACGCCCGCCGCCAGGCCGCCGCCGCCGACCGGCACAAAGACCCGGTCAAGATGCGCGTCCTGTTGCAACAGCTCCAACGCCAGCGTGCCCTGCCCGGCAATCACCATCGGGTGGTCGAATGGCGGAACCCAGGTAAAGCCCTGCTGCTGCGACAGTTCGATCGCTTTGGCCTTGGCTTCATCAAAGTTAGCGCCATACAGCAGAACTTCACCGCCGAAACCGCGGACGGCATCAACTTTGATATCCGCCGTGGCAACCGGCATCACGATCAGCGCTTTCACCCCCAGACGGGATGCAGAAAATGCGACGCCCTGCGCATGGTTGCCTGCAGAGGCAGTGATGACGCCATGCGATTTCTGTTCGGGGGTTAAACCCGCCATCATCGCGTAAGCGCCGCGCAGCTTGAAGCTGTGCACCGGCTGTCGGTCTTCACGTTTGACCAGGATAACGTTATCAAGGCGCGAAGAGAGCTTGTCCATTTTCTGTAGCGGCGTCACCTGTACCGCTTCGTAGACCGGTGCGCGTAGCACCGCTCTGAGATACTCGGCACCCTCAGGGGTGCCGGATAGGGGCTGCGAATCCGCCATGGTGGTTAACCTCCCAGTTTGGATTTATCGCGCACCGCACCTTTGTCAGCGCTGGTTGCCAGGCTGGCATAGGCACGAAGGGCAAAGGAGACCTGGCGTTGACGATCTTTTGGCGTCCAGGCTTTATCACCGCGGGCTTCTTGTGCTTCACGGCGCGCAGCGATTTCCGCATCGCTCAGCTGTAGCTGAATACCGCGGTTCGGGATGTCGATAGCAATCATGTCGCCATCTTCGATAATCGCGATATTGCCGCCGCTTGCCGCTTCGGGCGAGACATGGCCGATGGACAAACCGGAAGTCCCGCCGGAGAAACGACCGTCGGTGACCAGCGCACAGGCTTTACCCAAGCCCATGGATTTCAGGAAGGTGGTTGGATAGAGCATTTCTTGCATGCCAGGCCCGCCTTTCGGCCCTTCGTAGCGAATCACCACCACGTCACCTGCAACCACTTTGCCGCCGAGAATAGCGTCTACGGCTTCGTCCTGGCTTTCGTACACTTTGGCCGGGCCGGTAAATTTCAGGATGCTGTCATCAACACCGGCGGTTTTCACGATACAGCCATTTTCCGCGAAGTTACCGTACAGCACGGCCAGACCGCCATCTTTGCTGTAAGCGTGTTCCAGAGAACGGATACAGCCTTCAGCGCGATCGTCATCCAGCGTATCCCAGCGGCAGTCCTGCGAGAAGGCTTGGGTGGTACGGATACCGGCCGGGCCTGCACGGAACATTTTTTTCACCGCATCATCTTGAGTCAGCATGACATCGTAGCGATCCAGCGTTTGCGGCAGCGTCAGCCCTAGAACGTTTTTCACATCGCGGTTCAGCAGCTCAGCGCGATCCAGTTCGCCTAAAATCCCCAGCACGCCGCCCGCGCGGTGAACATCTTCCATATGGTATTTCTGCGTACTCGGCGCCACTTTACACAGCTGCGGCACTTTGCGTGACCGCTTGTCGATATCACTCATGGTGAAGTCGATTTCCGCTTCCTGCGCCGCAGCCAGCAGGTGCAGAACGGTGTTAGTGGAACCGCCCATAGCGATATCCAGCGTCATGGCGTTTTCAAACGCTGATTTGTTGGCGATATTACGCGGCAGCGCGCTCGCGTCATCCTGCTCGTAGTAACGTTTGGTCAGCTCAACGATGCGCTTACCGGCGTTGAGGAACAGCTCTTTACGGTCAGCATGGGTTGCCAGCAGTGAACCGTTACCCGGCTGCGACAGGCCCAGTGCTTCGGTCAGACAGTTCATCGAGTTGGCGGTGAACATACCGGAACAGGAGCCACAGGTTGGGCAAGCAGAACGTTCGATTTGCTCGCTCTGCGAGTCAGACACTTTCGGATCCGCACCCTGAATCATCGCATCGACCAGGTCGAGCTTGATAATCTTGTCAGACAGCTTGGTTTTGCCGGCTTCCATTGGGCCGCCGGAAACAAAAATCACCGGAATGTTCAGGCGCAGAGAGGCCATGAGCATCCCCGGGGTGATTTTGTCGCAGTTAGAGATACAGACCATTGCATCGGCACAGTGAGCATTCACCATGTATTCGACGGAGTCGGCAATCAGCTCGCGGGACGGCAGCGAGTAGAGCATGCCGCCGTGGCCCATGGCGATACCATCATCCACAGCGATGGTGTTGAATTCTTTGGCCACGCCGCCGGAGGCTTCGATCTGCTCGGCAACCAGTTTACCAAGGTCGCGCAGGTGAACGTGGCCCGGCACGAACTGGGTAAACGAGTTTACGACAGCGATAATCGGTTTGCCGAAGTCATCGTCGGTCATCCCGGTGGCGCGCCACAGTGCGCGTGCGCCGGCCATATTACGGCCGTGGGTGGTAGTGGCGGAACGGTATTTAGGCATGCTTTGTACTCCCAGTCTCTGTCTCGTTAATAGGGCGGTGCGTGCCGCCCCATTTCTATCTTATTGATTAACCTGATCCAACCAGCCCCATTTATCTTCGGTTTCACCGGTGAAGAGGCCAAAGAATGCTTGCTGAATACGTTTGGTGACCGGGCCACAGCGACCTTCGCCAACCTGAATACCATCAACGCTACGTACCGGGGTAATTTCGGCGGCGGTGCCGGACATAAACACTTCATCCGCCAGGTACAGGGATTCGCGGGACAACACCTGCTCGCGAACCTCAATACCAATCTCTTTCGCCAGTTTAATAATGGCATCACGGGTGATACCCGGCAGTGCGGAAGAGGTGAACGGTGGGGTAAACAGCACGCCATCTTTTACTTCAAACAGGTTTTCACCCGCACCTTCGGACAGGTAGCCATTTACGTCCAGCGCGATGCCTTCCTGATAGCCATGACGGCGTGCTTCACTGCCAACCAGCAGGGAAGAAAGGTAGTTACCGCCCGCTTTTGCCGCAGTTGGGATGGTGTTGGGTGCCGCGCGATTCCAGGAAGAGACCATCGCATCGATCCCCTGATCCAGTGCTTCAGCGCCCAGATAGGCGCCCCACGGGAACGCCGCGATGATCACGTCAGTGGTGTAACCATCCGGTGGGTTAACGCCCATACCCACGTCGCCGACGAAGACCAGCGGACGGATATAGGCGCTGGTCAGGTTATTTTTACGCAGTACGGCGCGGCAGGCTTCCATCAGTTCATCAACGCTCTGAGAGACCGGGAAGCGATAGATTTTGGCGGAATCACGCAGACGCTGCATGTGCTCGCGGTGGCGGAAAACAACCGGGCCTTTGTGAGAGTCGTAGCAACGGATACCTTCAAAGACGGAGGTGCCGTAGTGTAACGCGTGGGACATGACGTGCACTTTTGCCTCTTCCCAACGTACCATCTCACCGTTGAACCAGATGTAATCCGCTTTTTTCGTCGTCATTTCTCTTCCTATTGCGCTCAGGCGCGAATTTGTTGTTGTGATGTGCTTGTACACTGCTGAACGGCAACCGAAGCCACGTCCACCAGTTTATTTAATTGACTAAACAGTAAGTCGACCGGGCGCTGGCTGGCAACGGTCAGTTCAATATTTATATTCTGCGCATCACCGGCGGTTTCCATATTCATCGAGCAAATCTGAAAACCACGGTGGCGTACCACGCGTAAGACGCGTTCTAAGGTTTCCGGGTTGAAGCGGGCCTGCACATTGACCTGATGTTGCATCATGATAATTTCTCCAGCATTTGTGAGTTGCTGGCGCCAGGCGGCACCAGTGGCCAGACATTCTCAAGTTCGTCGATTGAGACATGAAGCAGGTACGGGCCTTCGCTCGTTAGCATGGTGTCGAGTGCCGCTTCAACCTGGTCTTTACGAGTGATGTGTTGGCCGGGGATGCCGAAGGCACTGGCCAACGTGAGGAAATCGGGATTATCGGTCAGGGTGGTTTCGCTATAACGTTCCTGGAAGAACAATTGCTGCCATTGTCGCACCATACCTAACCGCTGGTTGTCGAGTAATACAATCTTCAGCGGTAACTGCTTACGTTTTACGGTGCCCAGCTCCTGTACATTCACCATGAAGGAGCCGTCACCGGAGATACAGATGACCGTATCGTTCGGGCGCGCTACCTGAGCCCCCACGGCAGCCGGTAAGCCAAAACCCATAGTGCCTAAGCCGCTGGAGGTAATGAAGTTCTCTGGGCGGGTGTAGGTCATATGCTGGGCCGACCACATCTGATGCTGGCCAACGTCAGTGGTCACCACGCTATCAGCGGGCTTTTTGTCAGACAGCTGTTTGAGCAGCAGCGGCGCGTAGATGGCTTCACCGGGGTGATCGTAGCGCCACGCGTGCTCGGCACGCATCGCCGCGTTATGTTCGCACCAGACATCAATCGCCAGCGGCTGCTGTAACGCAGGCAGCAGCGCGTTCAGGTCCCCCTGCAACGCAACGTGCACCTGGCGCAGTTTGTTCATTTCAGCCGGATCGATATCCATATGGATAACTTTGGCGTGCGGGGCGAAAGTGTTGAGCTTACCGGTAACGCGATCGTCAAAGCGCGCGCCGACAGCGATCAGCAGATCGCACTCCTGAACTGCCAGATTGGCTGCTTTGGTGCCGTGCATGCCCAGCATGCCCAGGTAGTACGGATATTCCGCAGGCACCGCCCCTAACCCTTTCAAGGTACAGGTCGCTGGGATGTGGGTCGCCGCCATAAACTCACGCAGGGCCGGAACCGCCTGTGCCATCCCTACACCACCGCCCACGTACAGCATCGGTTTTTCCGCCTGCGCCAGCATTTGCCTGGCCTGCGCCATTTCGCCATGCGGGAAATCATCCTGACTTTCCACCGTCGAGAAATACGGTTCTAAGTCGCCTTGCGCAATCTGGATGTCTTTCGGGATATCGACCAATACCGGACCAGGACGGCCTGAGTTTGCCACCTGGAACGCCTCTGCCATCACGCGCGGCAGCTCTTCCAGGGATTGCACCAGGAAACTGTGTTTGGTGCAGGCCAGCGACAAACCGAGAACGTCCACTTCCTGGAAGGCATCCGTCCCGATGAACGGTGCGGCAACCTGCCCGGTGATGGCCACAACGGGCACGGAGTCGAGCAGTGCATCGGCCAATCCGGTGATCAGGTTGGTTGCACCAGGACCTGACGTGGCGATGCAAACGCCGGTTTTACCGGTAGCGCGGGCATAACCGATAGCCGCCATTGCCGCCCCCTGCTCGTGCCGACACAGCAGGTGCTCTACGCCGCCGTCATACAGCGCGTCGTAAACCGGCATAATGGCACCACCCGGATAGCCAAATACCGTTTCAACCCCCTGCGCTCGCAACGCATGTACCACCCACTGTGCGCCATTCATAGTTAGTTCCCCGCCGTAGATCGTAAGAAACAGAATTTTATGCTAGTAACCATTTTCTGCTCCTCGTTATTGTTTTTAAGTCATAAAAAAACCCCCGGACCTTTCGGTGCGGGGGTCTTAGTTCGTTAAGGCTTGATTTCTAAGCCTTTCCTCGTCCAAGTGCAGCCCCGCACGGTGGGATAATAATCACCACCACGCTAATCACGACCAGGCTAATCACTCGTAGAAGGGCTTTCATTTTTGTTTGTTCTTGCATCTTGTTCGAAGGAATACCTACAGAGTTACCACAGACATCACAAATTACACAAGTTTTTTTTATGGCTCCATTGCTGATCACGCTAATGAATTTATGAAAACAATTTGTTTTATATACAAAATTTATGAAATGAAAATATTTCACTTTTTCGTCTTCAGGCTCAGCATCCGCTATCGAATGGTGAGAGTTCGTGGAGAAAATGCGATCGCTATTCCGTGAGTTATGAAATGCCGTGAAAAGATGCGAAATAATACGAATACGTAGCGTAAATACGCAAAATTACCGGTTAATACGAGAACTCGAACGGACATAATACCGCACTCCAGGGAGGAATTATGTCGCTATCCGTTGTCTACACGCGCGCCGCGCTCGGGGTTAATGCCCCGCTCATTACCATTGAAGTGCATATCAGCCAGGGCCTGCCAGGCCTTATTATGGTTGGCCTACCGGAAACGACCGTCAAAGAGTCGCGGGACCGCGTGCGAAGCGCCATTATCAATAGTGGCTACACCTTCCCGGCCAAAAAAATCACCATTAATCTGGCACCTGCCGATCTTCCCAAAGAAGGCGGGCGATATGATTTACCTATCGCTATTGCGCTCCTGGCGGCGTCTGAGCAGCTTAATAGCACTAAACTGGGGCAATATGAGTTTGTTGGAGAATTGGCGCTCACGGGCTCGTTACGCGGTGTTCCTGGGGCTATCTCCGCAGCCATAGAGGCCATCGCCGCTGGAAGACAAATAATCGTCGCAGAGGAGAATGCTCCGCTGGTCGGGCTACTAGGCGGCTGCGACTGCCTGATCGCCAGCCATCTTCTCGAGGTCTGTGCGTTCCTTGAAGGAAAACAGACCCTACGTCTCCCACCATCGGATAATCTCACCACAGTGGAGAACAGCGAGGACCTCAGCGATGTTATTGGTCAACAGCAGGGCAAGCGGGCCCTAGAAATCGCCGCGAGCGGTGGGCATAACCTGCTACTGATTGGCCCTCCAGGTACGGGAAAAACGATGCTAGCCAGCCGATTACGTGGGCTACTGCCGCCATTAAACGATCGCGAGGCGTTAGAAAGCGCAGCAATCATCAGTCTGGAGAATATCGGCAATGTCCGGACCCAGTGGCGCAGCCGCCCTTTTCGGGCTCCGCACCATAGCGCGTCATTAGCCGCAATGGTTGGCGGTGGGTCGATACCTGCCCCCGGTGAAATATCACTGGCCCATAACGGTGTGTTGTTCCTTGATGAGCTTCCAGAGTTTGAGCGTCGGGTATTGGATGCACTACGAGAACCCATCGAGTCCGGAAAAATTCACATCTCCCGCACGCGAGCAAAATTAACGTACCCTGCCCGATTTCAGCTCATTGCCGCCATGAATCCCAGCCCAACCGGGCACTATGAAGGGCAGCATAACCGCTGCACTCCGGAACAGACGCTACGCTATCTGAATCGCTTATCGGGGCCGTTCCTCGATCGCTTCGACCTGTCGCTGGAGATCCCGCTACCGCCACCGGGGCTGCTCAGCCAACCGATCCGCACGGGAGAAAGTAGCGTGACGGTACAAAACCGGGTCATCGCCACCCGGCATCGTCAGTATGACCGACAAGATAAGCTTAACGCCCTGCTGAGCAGTAGTGAGATCAAGCAGTACTGCACGTTACATCATGCCGATGCACTCTGGCTGGAACAGACATTGATGCAGTTGGGGCTCTCTATACGAGCCTGGCAGCGTCTGCTGAAGGTTTCGCGTACGTTGGCGGATATGGAGGGAGTTGAATTTATTGCGCGGCATCATCTGCAGGAAGCGCTGAGTTATCGTGGTATCGACAGAATGCTGCTTCATCTGCAAACCCTACTGCAATAAAAAAGGGGCCTAAGCCCCTTTTTTATCAATCGTCGCTGTCGGTGTAGTCTTCAGCGCCTTCTACCTGCGGCTTACCGCCAGACAGAGTATGGAAACGTTTTGGACGCTTAATGCGCGTCACATACTTGTGCCATACGCGTTCAGCTTCCGTCACCGGCTCACGTTCACCGCGGCATACCGCGAGGAACTGCTGTTCCTCTTCGGTCGCAGGCTCGCGCTTACCGAGATCGAGTTCGTTATAGGCAAAGCCGTAACGCTCCAGCAGCTGCGCCTCTTTGATGGTGAAATCACCATGACGAGAGAACCCGCGTGGATAATTTTTATTATCGAAAAAACGATTAGTCGTCGTAAAGCTTTCCGCCATCCTACACGCTCCTAATTCTTTGGCCGAGCTATTTATGGCGCGGAGTATTAGATACGCTTGACAGAGTGTAAAACAAAAGATTTAAATCATTACGACAAAAAAAATTGCGGAGAAAGCTGTGGATACCGAATTGCTGAAAACTTTCCTCGAAGTGAGCAGAACTCGTCACTTTGGGCGGGCCGCGGAAGCGCTCTATCTAACACAATCTGCGGTAAGTTTTCGCATCCGTCAGTTAGAAAATCAGCTAGGGGTAAACCTGTTCACCCGCCATCGTAATAATATCCGGCTCACTGCAGCGGGAGAGAAACTTCTGCCCTATGCCGAAACGCTGATGAGCACCTGGCAGGCGGCGCGAAAAGATGTAGCCAATACCTCACGGCACAATGAGTTTTCGATCGGTGCCAGCGCCTCGCTATGGGAGTGTATGCTCAATGAATGGCTGGCCAGGCTCTACCAGGCGGACGACACATTGCAATTCGAAGCACGGATTGCGCAACGGCAATCGCTGGTCAAGCAACTACATGAACGCCAGCTTGACCTACTGATCACCACAGAAACGCCTAAAATGGATGAATTCAGCAGTCAGCTGTTAGGGCACTTCCCTCTCGAACTGTACTGCGCGATACCGATGGCGGTGAAATCAGAGCTCAATTATCTTCGTCTGGAGTGGGGCGCTGATTTTCAGCAGCATGAGGCTGGGTTGATTGCCGGTGACGATATTCCTCTTTTGACGACCAGTTCCGCCAGTTTAGCCCGCCGCCAGCTTATGCCACTCAAAGGTTGCACCTGGTTGCCAACGGCATGGGCACGTGAGCAAAGTGAACTCTATCCCGTGTCCGACAGCACACCCATTTCACGTCCTTTATATGCTATATGGCTGCAAAATAGTGACAAACAGCCGCAAATTCGCGACATATTGAAAAATAACGTCTTCTAGAAATTGGTCGAGGGATGAGACCCACGGGAAGGCGTTGTGGGTCTTTTAAGGGAAGCAAATTTTGGGCAAAAAAAATCCTTCGCCGAAGCAAAGGATTATATATGGCAGGGGCGGAGAGACTCGAACTCGCGACACCCGGTTTTGGAGACCGGTGCTCTACCAACTGAGCTACGCCCCTAAATCTTTCTTAATTTTTCTTATCATTAAGCCTGCTAATTTAGCAGGCTTAATCTTAAA
>NZ_BCTM01000023.1 GCF_001571285.1 Kluyvera cryocrescens NBRC 102467
TAAAATAGTCATCGCTATCATCATTAACTTTATTTATTACCGTCATTCAGTTCTGAATGTCTGTTTACCCCTATTTCAACCGGATGCTTCGCATCCGGTTTTTTTTACCTTTCTTTACGAAAGCTTAATCAATCTGTGCTACCCACCGTAAATTATAACGACTATTAATTAATCGCATTGAATACAAAAATAATTCCCTGTTCATCATCATGAATTAATGTCTTGTTATTTCGTGCTATTTTTTAATGCATTAGGTAAATATTTGTACAGTATCTGTTTCGTTGTACACTTTCCCCGCACCCTCATCGCGCGTAAATGAAAATGCGTTTCAATTTCTGACTGAGCGGACCGCCCGTTTGATGAATTTAGCGTGTGTATGCATCTTGTTGGATTTTTTGTATATACTGCCAGCAGAGCAAAACAAGGTTTTACGCCTCAATGCACTTTACGCTTGAGCATATCCTCATTCAGATGCCGTTATGATGGGTTACACACGCCAATGAGTCAGTCCGACAAGATGAGCCCGACGAAATTCTCTCTCCTTCCCGGGAGCATCACGCGTTTTTTCCTTCTTATGATCATCGTCCTGCTGGTGACCATGGGCGTGATGATTCAAAGTGCGGTCAACGCATGGCTAAAAGATAAGAGCTATCAGATTGTCGATTTGACGCACGCCGTGCATAAACGCATTGATACCTGGCGCTATACCACCTGGCAGATTTACGACAATATTGCCGCCGCAAGCAGCAGCGCCACGCCGATTGAGGGTTTGCAGGAAACCCGGCTAAAACAGGATGTCTATTACCTGGAGAAGCCGCGTCGTAAAACCGAAGCGTTAATTTTTGGCTCGCACGATAGCGCGACGCTGGATATCACCCAGCGTATGTCGACTTATCTGGATACCCTGTGGGGCGCTGAAAACGTACCGTGGTCGATGTATTATCTCAACGGCCAGGACAATAGCCTTATCCTTATTTCTACGCTGCCGCTTAAAGATCTTTCCTCCGGGTTTAAAGAGTCTACCGTCGGCAGCATCGTCGATTCCCGCCGCGCCGAAATGCTTCAGCAGGCCAATACGTTGGATGAACGCGAAAGCTTCTCCACATTGCGCCGTCTGGCATGGCAAAACGGGCGCTACTTTACCCTACGCACCACCTTTAATCAGCCCGGTCATCTGGCGACCGTTGTCGCCTTCGATTTGCCGATAAACGATCTGGTGCCGCCAACGATGTCGCTGGACAGTTTCCGTCTTGAACCAGACCCAGCCCAGGCCTCGCCGCGGAGTCAGGAGAAAGACCCAGGCGACAGCGTAGCCATTAATTTTAATAGCTCCCGGATAGAGATTGCTTCAGCGCTCAATACCACCGGTATGCGCCTCGTGTGGCAAGTGCCATTTGGTACCCTGCTGCTGGATACCTTCCAGAACATCATGCTGCCGCTACTGTTAAACATCGGCTTACTGGCGCTGGCGCTCTTCGGCTATTCCACGTTCCGCAACTTGCCCGCGCGCGGCAGTAGCAATACGACGCCGTCGTCCGGTACCAATAATGAGCTGAGAATGCTGCGGGTGCTGAATGAAGAGATCGTTTCTTTATTACCCCTGGGATTATTGGTTCACGATCAGGAATCCAATCGCACCATTATCAGCAATAAAATTGCCGATCACCTACTGCCGCATCTGAACCTGCAAAACATCACCAGCATGGCGGATCAGCATCAAGGGGTGATTCAGGCCACCATTAATAATGAACTGTATGAAATACGCCAGTTCCGCAGCCAGGTTTCTCCACGAACGCAGATCTTTATCATCCGCGACCAGGACCGGGAAGTTCTGGTGAATAAAAAGCTCAAACAGGCTCAGCGGCTGTATGAAAAAAATCAGCAGGGTCGCGCCGCCTTTATGCAGAATATCAGCGACACGCTGAAGCAGCCGATTAAGGCGCTGGCCGCGGAAGCGACCAGCCTCGACACAGCTGAAAGCCAAAAACTGGCAAATCATGCCGACCTGCTGGTGAGATTGGTTGATGAAATTCAGTTGGCCAATATGCTGGAAAACGACAGTTGGAAAGGTGCATCCTCACAGTTCTCCCTTCAGGAGCTGATCGATGAAGTGGTACCTGAAGTGCTGCCGTCCATTAAGCGTAAAGGGCTACAGCTTCTGATCAACAACGCCTTACCGGCCAAAGAGCTACGCTTTGGCGATCGCGATGCCCTGCGGCGAATCCTGCTGCTGCTGATCCAATATGCGGTGACCACGACGCAGATCGGCAAAGTCACTATTGAGGTGAGCGCCGATGAATCGGCAGAAGATCGCTTAACCTTCCGTATCCTCGACACCGGCAATGGCGTGTCGCATGGTGAAGTGGACAACCTGCACTTCCCGTATCTTAACGATACGCAATCAGACAGCTACGGGAAAGCCAACGCCCTCACCTTCTGGCTGTGCGATCAGTTGGCCCGTAAGTTAGGCGGTCACCTGAGCATTAAAGCACGGGAATCGCTGGGAACGCGCTATACGCTGCACGTCAAAATGGCCGTGCGTGAAGAAAATGCCGAGCCGGAAGAGCAGTTGCTGGATGACGTCGTCGCCATGATTGACATCACCTCTAATGAAATCCGCAGCATCGTCACCCGTCAGCTCGAAAGCTGGGGAGCAACCTGCATCAGCCCGGATGAGCGCGCAACAAGTCAAGAATTTGATCTGTTTTTAACAGATAATCCGTCTAATCTTACTGCTTCAGGCTTGCTTTTAAGCGATGATGAGGCTGGGATACGCAAAATAGGCCCGGGCCAACTGCGTGTGAATTTTAACATGAGTAACGCCATGCAGGACGCCGTACTCCAACTTATTGAAGAGCAACTGGCACAGGAAGAAGTTACGGAATCGCTGCCCGGCAGCGATGAAAATGCCGAACTTCATGCTAGCGGCTATTATGCTCTGTTTGTTGATACGGTACCGGAAGATGTTAGCAGACTGTATACTGAATCCGCGGCGAAGGACTTTGCCGCTCTGGCACAGACAGCTCACCGCCTTAAAGGGGTGTTTGCCATGCTAAATCTGGTACCTGGCAAGCAGTTATGTGAAACGCTCGAACATCTTATTCGTGAGAAAGATGCTTCCGGCATAGAAAAATACATCAGCGACATTGACACCTACGTCAAGAGCTTGCTGTAGCAAGGTAGCCTTTACATGAACAATATGAACGTAATTATTGCTGATGACCACCCGATTGTGCTGTTCGGGATTCGTAAATCTCTGGAACAAATTGAATGGGTGAACGTTGTTGGTGAATTTGAAGACTCCACTGCGCTAATTAACAATTTACCGAAGCTTGATGCTCACGTACTGATCACCGATCTCTCCATGCCTGGGGACAAATACGGTGACGGCATTACGTTAATTAAATATATCAAGCGCCACTTCCCGGATCTGTCGATTATCGTCCTGACCATGAATAACAACCCGGCGATCCTTAGCGCAGTGTTGGATCTGGATATTGAAGGGATTGTACTGAAACAGGGTGCGCCGACCGACCTGCCAAAAGCGCTGGCAGCGCTGCAGAAAGGGAAGAAGTTTACCCCGGAGAGCGTCTCTCGCCTGCTGGAAAAAATCAGCGCTGGCGGCTACGGCGACAAACGTCTGTCCCCGAAAGAGAGCGAAGTATTGCGTCTGTTCGCAGAAGGCTTCCTGGTCACCGAGATTGCCAGAAAGCTCAACCGCAGTATTAAAACCATCAGCAGCCAAAAGAAATCGGCGATGATGAAGCTGGGCGTCGAAAACGACATTGCCCTGCTGAACTATCTCTCTTCCGTCACGCTTTCCCCGTCAGACAAAGACTAACGTCTGCACCGACCGGGGCTGACATCAGTCAGCTCCGGCATATCCTCTCTGCTTTAACTCTACTGACACCGCATCAACCGCATGCCGCGCTAGCTCAACGTTCGCTGAGCCAACGCCGTTTATTCACGCGTCTTACGCACCCTTGCCGCGTAGACCGTCAGGGTCTGCTTCAAGACGTCCAGCGTCACCGGTTTCGACAAACAGCTATCCATTCCCGACTCCAGACAGCGCTGCTTCTCTTCTGCCAGAGCATTTGCCGTTACGCCAACGACCGGCAGCGTCAGGCCCAACTGACGGATCCGCTGAGTCAGACGATAGCCATCCATGTTCGGCATATTGACGTCACTCAGTACGATATCAATGTGGTTTTTGCTCAATACGTTAAGCGCGTCGACACCATCATTAGCGGTTTTACACTGATAGCCGAGCGATCCGAGCTGATCGGCCAACAGACGACGGTTAATTGGATGATCGTCAACCACCAGGATCATCATGTCATCATTACTGTCTTCCGGCACTTCATGCGCCGACTGCGATTCCGCGGTTTCGCCCGTTTCCATCTTCACGCGATAAATACGGCCCAGTAGCGTCATGATCTCGTGCGGTGAAACAATGCTGTGAATCCATTGGCCCGGAGCGAACTCTTGCGGAATACCAATATGGCGGCGACAGAAGACCACTGCCGCACGGCCTGCCCACGGCTGGCTAATTTCATCGTCGGTGATCAGCAGATCGTCCGGCTCCGGCATTTCTCCATTGTAGAGACGCACGTCCATTCCGTGATAGGTCAATAAGGTCTGGATGAAATTGGACAGTGCGACGTTACGCACCGTCAACCAGCAGCGGACCGCCGCCAGACCACCAATCATCAACGGCGTTTGGTCCTGTTCACCGTACAGCGGAATCCGCAGCGTAAACTGGCTGCCCATGCCCGGTTCGGTATCGACCGCAATATCGCCGTCCATCATGTTGACCAGCTTTTCGCAAATCGCCAGCCCCAAGCCGGTCCCCTGGAAATTGCGCTGCACACCGGTCCCCACCTGGAAGAACGGATCAAACAAACGCACCACTTCTTTGGCTGGGATCCCGACACCGGTATCACGAATGCTGATGCTGAGGTAATACCCTTCCCGCTTCAGATGCAAAATAATGCAGCCAATATCGGTAAATTTGATGGCATTGCTCAACAAGTTGGAGATGACCTGCTGCAAACGCATTGGGTCGCCCATCAGTTTCGCCGGCACGTCCGGCTCGATAAAGCAGTACATTCCCAGCTGCTTTCTCACCACCAGCGGTAAATAGTTGGCGGTGATGTGGTTCATCACTTCTTTCGGCGAAAACTCACGCGGCTCAATCTTGAGCTGTTCGGACTCAATTTTAGAGAAGTCGAGAATATCGCTGATAATCTTCAGCAGCAGCGCCGATGAGTTATTCATGGCGGTCACCAGACGGTCAACCCCCTTCGGCAGCTCTTTGGTTTGCAATAAATCGAGGTTACCGATAATCCCGTACAGCGGTGTACGCAGTTCATGGCTGACCGTCGCCAGGAACATCGATTTCGATTGACTCGCCTGCTCCGCCGCCTGCGCCATCTCCTGCAGCGACTCTTCCATTTTGACGCGGGAACTGACGTCAACCAGCACGCAAATCGCCACGTTCTCATTGCGATAGCGCGAGTGGACAAAGCTGATTTGCAGATTGGTATTGTTACTGGTGAGCACGTCAACGAAGTTCACCTGCTGGCCGCAGATAATCTGCGTCAGCCGCTGGCGGTCTTCGTGCGTCAGCATATTCAGGTAGTTATGCGCCAGCTCGTTACTCAGAATATTGGTGCCGTCCTGGGTCCTCAGGATACAGATGCCAACCGGCGCGGAAGCTACAATTTTGCGGTTAAACTGCTCGTGCTCTTCCAGACGCAATGCGTCGGACTCTGCGGGCAGGAAAATACGGCGCTCATACATGCGCGCCATGGTAAACAGCGCAATCCCGGTCAACAGGTTTAACAGCAAAGCGTTGAGCACCAGAATACGAATACGTTCCAGCACCGCATCCAGCGGAACCGAGTAAACAATGCTGAGCGATGACGGTGAGAGCGTTTTCTTCATCACCAGCTCACGATAGCCGGCGGTATAGCCAAACCACAGCCGCTCCTGCAGGGCTCGCGTGCTGATATGCAGCTTGTTATCCGGCCCGGAGAGTGAGATCAGCGTATTGCCGTTGTCATCCAGGATCGAGACGCCCATCGGCATACTGCCCGGGGTGAAGAAGTTCTCCACGCGGATAGTCTGTTCAACACCCAGCAGCGCCTGCAGCCGATTGGCCAGATATACCGGCGTTAAGGCATAGAAATAGCCGACGCTGTGACGCGGCCCCTGCCCGACCCAGAACAGGTTACCACCGCGCTCGTCCTGCGGAGCATCGCGATAGGCCATAATACGTTCGTGCAGCGCTTTCAGCGCCTCGCTGCGCTCTACCGGCATTTCGCGCAGGCCAAAGTTGGCCATGCACAGATTATCGCTGCCGATTAAAAAGACGCGGTTAAGATCGTAGGCGGCGGAGAAGTTTTCTCGCCAATAGCGCAGGAACCAAGAGAGAGACTCCAGCGGGCCACGCCAGGTGGTATCAAGATTACCGCAGTCAGAATCCGGGAACAGCGGCTCAAAGTCGGGGATATCGGCATTATCTTTGCTGGCGCCGGCCGGTAAGGAACCGTTAGCCGCCGTCAGCCGATTTTCAGCAATATACTTCAGCTCCTTAATCACATCGGAAGTGCGCTGGAAGTATCGCTGGGCCTGATCGGAGTTGAGGTTAAACTCCTGGCGGATTTCCGACTCTTTCTGATGGAGAGCATTCACAATATAGAATACCGAAATCAGTGCGATAAGCAGCCAAAGCAGCAATGCCAACGCCCGGAACAGGTAGCGTGAGACTTTCAGCGTGGTGCGAAAGGAGACAAGATATTTCAAAGTGGCGAAACTCCGCCGTCAAAGGCTAACAGGATGTGGTTAAGGTAGCGGGAAAAGCCTTTTACCGCAATGTTAAAGCGCACAGATGAGCCGCCCGGACACGCATAGCGATAATCAAAATCGTCAGCGTCGGCCATAAAAAAAGAGCCGGTCTTCACCGGCTCTTTCATGCAACTTAACCTAACGAATTACTCGTCGGCGTCGTCGGCAACATCATCATCGCTCTCGGTTTCCGGCGCGATTTCATCATCACCTTCCGCCACGCTACCGTCGATAGCGTCTAGCTCTTCGTCATCAACCGGTTCAGCAACGCGCTGCAGACCCACCACGTTCTCATCTTCTGCAGTACGGATGAGGATAACGCCCTGGGTGTTACGCCCAACCACGCTGACTTCCGACACGCGGGTACGCACCAGCGTACCGGCATCGGTGATCATCATGATCTGGTCACAATCATCAACCTGAACCGCGCCCACTACGGAGCCGTTACGTTCGGTGACCTTGATCGAGATAACGCCCTGAGTAGCACGAGACTTCGTCGGATACTCTGCCGCCGCGGTACGTTTACCGTAACCGTTTTGCGTCACGGTCAGGATGGCACCATCACCGCGAGGAATAATCAGAGATACCACTTTGTCTTCGCCGGCCAGCTTAATACCGCGTACACCGGTCGCAGTACGACCCATGGCGCGAACGGCATCTTCTTTAAAGCGAACCACTTTACCTGCGGCAGAGAACAGCATCGCTTCGTCAGAACCGGAAGTCAGATCAACACCAATCAGCTCATCGCCTTCATTGAGGTTAACCGCAATGATCCCGGCAGAACGCGGACGGCTGAATTCGGTCAACGCCGTTTTCTTCACGGTACCGCTGGCGGTCGCCATGAAGACGTTAACGCCTTCTTCGTATTCACGCACCGGCAGGATCGCGGTAATACGTTCGTTCGCTTCCAGCGGCAGCAGGTTGACGATTGGACGTCCACGTGCGCCACGGCTCGCTTCAGGCAACTGATAAACCTTCATCCAGTACAGACGACCACGGCTGGAGAAGCAGAGGATCGTGTCATGGGTGTTGGCCACCAGCAGGCGGTCAATAAAGTCTTCTTCTTTAATACGTGCCGCTGATTTACCTTTACCGCCGCGACGCTGCGCTTCGTAATCGGTAAGCGGTTGATATTTGACGTAGCCCTGATGAGACAAGGTCACAACAACATCTTCCTGGCTAATCAGGTCTTCAATATTAATATCCGCGCTGTTGGCGGTGATTTCTGTGCGACGCGCATCACCGAACTGTTCACGTACCAGTTCCAGTTCTTCGCGAATCACTTCCATCAGACGTTCGGCGCTAGCGAGGATACGCAGCAGTTCAGCGATCTGCTCCAGCAACTCTTTGTATTCGTCGAGCAGTTTTTCATGCTCAAGGCCGGTCAGTTTCTGCAGACGCAGATCCAGGATAGCCTGAGCCTGCTGTTCAGTCAGATAGTACTGACCATCGCGTACGCCAAATTCTGGCTCCAGCCACTCCGGACGCGCCGCGTCATCACCCGCACGTTCCAGCATCGCGGAAACGTTGCCCAGATCCCATGAACGCGCCACCAGGCCCGCTTTCGCTTCAGCCGGGGTCGGCGCACGACGGATCAGTTCAATGATCGGATCGATGTTCGCCAGCGCAATGGCCAGCGCTTCAAGGATGTGCGCACGATCGCGAGCTTTACGCAGTTCAAAGATAGTACGGCGTGTCACCACTTCGCGGCGGTGGCGAACGAAAGCGGCGATAATGTCTTTCAGGTTCATGATCTTCGGCTGACCATGGTGCAGTGCCACCATGTTGATACCGAAGGAAACCTGCAGCTGAGTCTGGGAGTAAAGGTTGTTGAGAACCACTTCCCCGACCGCGTCGCGTTTCACTTCAATCACGATGCGCATACCGTCTTTATCAGACTCGTCGCGCAGCGCGCTGATGCCTTCCACGCGTTTGTCTTTAACCAGCTCGGCGATTTTCTCGATCAGGCGCGCTTTGTTCACCTGATAAGGAATTTCGTGGACGATAATGGTTTCACGCCCGGTTTTCGCGTCAGCTTCCACTTCCGCGCGAGCGCGAATGTACACTTTACCGCGACCGGTACGATAGGCTTCTTCAATGCCACGGCGACCGTTGATGATCGCTGCCGTTGGGAAGTCCGGACCCGGAATGTGTTCCATCAGACCTTCGATGGTGATGTCTTCATCATCAACATAGGCCAGGCAGCCGTTGATCACTTCCGTCAGGTTGTGCGGCGGGATGTTGGTTGCCATACCTACTGCGATACCGGAGGCACCGTTAACCAGCAGGTTAGGAATTTTGGTTGGCATCACATCTGGAATACGCTCGGTACCATCGTAGTTATCGACGAAATCTACCGTTTCTTTTTCCAGGTCGGCCATCAGCTCGTGGGCGATTTTCGACATACGGATTTCCGTATAACGCATCGCTGCGGCGGAGTCGCCATCGACAGAACCAAAGTTGCCCTGGCCATCTACCAGCATGTAACGCAGTGAGAATGGCTGAGCCATACGGACGATAGTGTCATAAACCGCGGTATCACCATGAGGGTGATATTTACCGATTACGTCACCCACGACACGGGCTGATTTTTTATAGGCTTTGTTCCAGTCATTGCCCAATACGTTCATGGCGTAAAGTACGCGACGGTGTACCGGCTTCAGGCCATCTCGGACATCTGGCAGCGCACGGCCAACAATGACCGACATCGCATAATCCAGATAAGAGTTCTTTAACTCTTCCTCGATGTTGACCGGTGTAATTTCTCTCGCAAGGTCGCTCATCTAACCGCTATCCCTCTACTGTGTCCCGGATTCAAAGGTCGCAAATTATAACACATCCGCGTAAAGACAGGTAAACCCAATAGCACCTGCCAGACGCTTTATTCGCTCGTTGGTACTGATATACTCGCAGACAATAACGAAATAAGGAGCAGGAACATCCATGAACGCCGAAAAAGCTGCGGTCGCGCACAACGTTGACCACGAAGAGATCGCCAAATTCGAGGCCGTTGCGTCACGCTGGTGGGATCTGGAAGGTGAATTTAAGCCTTTGCACCGTATTAATCCGCTGCGTCTGGGCTATATTGCTGAGCGTTCCGGTGGTCTGTTCGGCAAAAAAGTGCTTGATGTCGGCTGCGGTGGCGGCATCCTAGCCGAAAGTATGGCCCGTGAAGGCGCAACGGTGACCGGGCTGGATATGGGCTTCGAACCGCTGCAGGTCGCCAAACTGCACTCGCTGGAAACCGGTATTCCGGTTGATTATGTCCAGGAAACGGTAGAAGAGCATGCGGCGAAGCACGCCCAACAGTACGACGTGGTCACCTGCATGGAAATGCTGGAGCACGTCCCTGACCCACAATCAGTGGTTAAAGCCTGTGCTCAGTTGGTGAAACCCGGCGGACAGGTTTTCTTCTCAACGCTTAACCGCAACGGCAAATCCTGGCTAATGGCGGTCGTCGGTGCAGAATATATCCTGCGCATGGTGCCAAAAGGCACGCACGACGTGAAAAAATTCATCAAGCCAGCCGAACTGCTGAGCTGGGTTGACCAGACAGTGTTAAAAGAACGCCATATGATTGGCCTGCACTACAACCCGCTGCTCAACAGCTTCAAGCTCGCACCGGGCGTTGACGTTAACTATATGCTGCACACCACCGCCAACGCGGAATAACGCAGAGGGTAAGCCGGATAACGCACCAAGGTGTCGTTATCCGGTACGGTATTTTCCCACAGGGTTTATCCGACTTTATGCGGCTGGCCTACCAATCCTTGGTAGGCAGGCTACGACAAATTTGCGCTACGTCATATTGCGCAACAACGCCCGTCGATGAAGAAATCGGCACTCGATCAAATTTTCATTTTTTTTTGCAAATTATTGACATCCCCGCCAGCCCTTACGCGCCGTGGACTTAGCGTTTTTTACCCTTTCACAACCTCAATTCAACATCAAAATCAACTCTTGTACTCAAAAGAATCCCTACTAGAATACTCACCATATAGCGTTCATTTTATCAACGACCCCCTACATATAGTATTTATCCACAGGTTTTTACACCAACGGTAATTGTGGATAAGCAGGGGACATTTTTCTTTTCACGGACAGGTAAAAATCACATGAATCAGAGTCTGCTGGTGACTAAGCGTGACGGCCGCACAGAGCGCATTAACCTCGACAAAATTCATCGCGTGCTGGATTGGGCTGCTGAAGGGTTGCATAACGTTTCTATTTCCCAGGTTGAGCTGCGCTCCCACATCCAGTTCTACGACGGGATGAAGACGTCCGATATTCATGAAACCATTATCAAGGCCGCCGCAGACCTGATCTCTCACGACGCTCCGGATTACCAGTACCTGGCTGCACGCCTGGCGGTATTCCACCTGCGCAAAAAAGCCTACGGCCAGTTCGAGCCACCGGCACTGTTCACCCATGTCAAACGCATGGTCGATCTGGGTAAATACGACAATCATCTGCTGGAAGACTATACGGAAGAAGAGTTCAAGCAGATGGACTCGTTCATCGTTCACGAACGTGACATGACCTTCTCCTACGCTGCCGTGAAGCAGTTGGAAGGTAAATACCTGGTGCAGAACCGCGTCACCGGTGAAATCTACGAGAGCGCCCAGTTCCTCTACATTCTGGTTGCCGCGTGCCTGTTCTCGAACTATCCACGTGAAACTCGTCTGAGCTACGTAAAACGCTTCTACGATGCGGTCTCCACGTTCAAAATTTCGCTGCCGACGCCAATTATGTCCGGCGTGCGTACGCCTACTCGCCAGTTCAGCTCCTGCGTACTGATCGAGTGCGGCGACAGCCTCGACTCTATCAACGCCACCTCCAGCGCGATTGTGAAATATGTTTCCCAGCGCGCCGGTATCGGTATCAACGCCGGCCGCATCCGTGCGCTGGGTAGCCCAATTCGCGGCGGTGAAGCCTTCCACACCGGCTGTATCCCGTTCTATAAACACTTCCAGACCGCGGTGAAATCCTGCTCTCAGGGCGGCGTGCGCGGTGGTGCGGCCACCCTGTTCTACCCAATGTGGCACCTGGAAGTGGAAAGCCTGCTGGTACTGAAGAACAACCGCGGTGTTGAAGGCAACCGCGTGCGTCACATGGACTACGGCGTACAGATCAACAAGCTGATGTACACCCGTCTGCTGAAGGGTGGCGACATCACTCTGTTCAGCCCGTCCGACGTCCCAGGCCTGTATGACGCATTCTTCGCCGATCAGGACGAATTTGAACGTCTTTACACCCAGTATGAAAACGACGACAGCATCCGTAAGCAGCGCGTGAAAGCGGTTGAACTGTTCTCACTGATGATGCAGGAACGCGCCTCTACCGGCCGTATCTACATTCAGAACGTTGACCACTGCAACACCCACAGCCCGTTCGATCCAACCATCGCGCCGGTGCGCCAGTCTAACCTGTGCCTGGAAATCGCCCTGCCGACCAAACCGCTGGACGATGTTAACGATGAAAACGGTGAGATCGCGCTGTGTACGCTGTCCGCGTTCAACCTTGGTGCCATTAAGAGCCTCGATGAACTCGAAGAGCTGGCGGTGCTGGCGGTACGTGCGCTGGATGCCCTGCTCGACTACCAGGACTACCCAATCAAAGCGGCAGAACGCGGCGCTATGGGCCGTCGTACCCTCGGTATTGGCGTCATCAACTACGCCTACTGGCTGGCGAAAAACGGCAAGCGCTACTCCGATGGCAGCGCCAACAACCTGACTCACCAGACTTTCGAAGCGATTCAGTACTACCTGCTGAAAGCCTCTAACGAGCTGGCGAAAGAACAAGGCGCGTGCCCGTGGTTTAATGAAACGACCTATTCCCAGGGCATTCTGCCGATCGATACCTACAAGAAAGATCTGGATGCGATTACCAGCGAACCGCTGCACATGGATTGGGAAGCGCTTCGTGAGTCGATTAAGACCCACGGCCTGCGTAACTCCACGCTCTCTGCTCTGATGCCGTCCGAGACCTCTTCGCAGATCTCCAACGCCACCAACGGTATTGAGCCACCGCGCGGTTACGTCAGTATCAAAGCATCAAAAGACGGTATTCTGCGTCAGGTCGTTCCGGACTACGAACATCTGAAAAACGCCTACGAACTGCTGTGGGAAATGCCGAACAACGACGGCTACCTGCAATTGGTTGGCGTCATGCAGAAGTTTATCGACCAGTCGATTTCAGCGAACACCAACTATGACCCGACGCGTTTCCCGTCTGGCAAAGTACCGATGCAGCAGCTGCTCAAAGACTTGCTCACCGCCTATAAATTTGGTGTGAAGACCCTGTACTATCAAAACACCCGTGACGGTGCGGAAGATGCGCAGGACGACATGGTGCCGTCCATTCAAGACGACGGCTGCGAAAGCGGCGCATGTAAAATCTGATAACGATTGCCGGGCAGCGCTACGCTGACCCGGCCTTTGATTTCCGTCATGACCGGATAGCGACGTTAAAACCTTATCCGGTGCACGGATTTATACACATCGCCATTTAAGCTGCATTGAACGCATTCGCGTTTGAACCGCGCTTGCGCGGGTTCCAAAGGGAGCGGCTTGAAAGATGAAATGTATATTTACGATGATATTGTAAGCAGGTAAGTAAACGCCATCCGGCATTACTCTCCAGACAGGATTGACATCAATGGCATACACCACTTTTTCACAGACGAAAAACGATCAGCTCAAAGAGCCGATGTTCTTTGGCCAGCCGGTCAACGTGGCACGCTACGACCAGCAAAAATATGACATTTTCGAAAAGCTGATTGAAAAGCAACTCTCCTTCTTCTGGCGTCCGGAAGAAGTGGACGTTTCTCGCGACCGTATTGACTATCAGGCGTTGCCAGAACACGAAAAGCATATTTTCATCAGTAACCTGAAGTATCAAACGCTGCTGGACTCCATCCAGGGCCGTAGCCCGAACGTCGCGCTGCTGCCGCTGATCTCCATTCCGGAGCTGGAGACCTGGGTTGAAACGTGGGCGTTTTCTGAAACTATCCACTCACGTTCTTATACTCATATCATCCGTAACATCGTTAACGATCCGGCGATTGTGTTTGACGATATCGTCACCAACGAACAGATCCAAAAGCGTGCCGAAGGGATCTCCAGCTATTATGACGAGCTGATTGAGATGACCAGCTACTGGCATCTGCTGGGCGAAGGGACGCATAACGTGAACGGCAAAACCGTCACCGTTAACCTGCGCGAACTGAAGAAGAAGCTCTATATCTGCCTGATGAGCGTTAACGCGCTGGAAGCCATCCGCTTCTACGTCAGCTTCGCCTGTTCTTTCGCTTTCGCCGAGCGCGAACTGATGGAAGGTAACGCCAAAATTATCCGTCTGATCGCCCGCGATGAAGCGCTGCACCTGACCGGCACTCAGCATATGCTGAACCTGCTGCGTTCTGGCCAGGACGATCCGGAGATGGCGGAAATTGCCGAAGAGTGCAAACAGGAATGCTATGACCTGTTCGTTCAGGCGGCGGTGCAGGAAAAAGAGTGGGCGGACTATCTGTTCCGCGACGGCTCGATGATTGGCCTCAACAAAGACATTCTGTGTCAATACGTTGAGTACATCACTAACATCCGTATGCAGGCCGTTGGGCTGGATCTGCCATTCCAGACGCGTTCGAACCCTATCCCGTGGATCAAC
Organism: Kluyvera cryocrescens NBRC 102467; assembly: GCF_001571285.1. Lineage (GTDB taxonomy): Bacteria > Pseudomonadota > Gammaproteobacteria > Enterobacterales > Enterobacteriaceae > Kluyvera > Kluyvera cryocrescens. Next base: position 14,518 of record NZ_BCTM01000023.1, read on the forward strand.
ACCTGGCTGGTGTCAGATAACGTGCAGGTGGCACCGCAGGAAGTGGAAGTCAGCTCCTATCTGGTTGGGCAGATTGACTCGGAAGTCGATACTGACGATCTCAGCAATTTCCAGCTCTAATGAGCCGCGTGATACTGCGCATCTCTGGCACTCGCTTGCAGTGCCAGGATGAACATCCATCCCTGCTGGCGGCGCTGGAATCTCATAACGTTGAGGTAGAATACCAGTGTCGCGAAGGCTACTGCGGCTCCTGCCGTACCCGGCTGGTCTCCGGCCAGGTTGACTGGCTGACCGAACCGCTGGCTTTTATCCAGCCGGACGAAATTTTGCCCTGCTGCTGCCGGGCAAAAGGTGACATCGAAATCGAGATGTAACGGTGAGTGCACCGCGCGTGCACTCATTTTCATTTTTCCCCTAAGTATCCCCAGCCAAAGCCTCGTCTTTCCAGCGTTGAGCGCCGCTATCGCCGCTGACAAAATTCGATATCCGCCACAAAACGCGGCAATTCACTTTCGATTCATGCGCGAATATGTTCGATATCAAACAAAAAAACCTATTCATGTGACTTAATGTTGGTAAAACGACCATTGAGGACACAAAATGGACAGCGCCTCTACACCTGAATACGACGTCATCATTATCGGTGGCGGTGCCACCGGAGCCGGGATCGCCCGTGATTGCACGCTACGTGGCCTAAAGGCCGCGCTGGTTGAACGCTTTGATATTGCCACCGGTGCCACCGGCCGCAATCACGGTTTACTGCACAGCGGCGCGCGCTACGCGGTGACCGATAGTGAATCTGCCCGCGAATGTATCCGGGAAAATCAGATCCTACGCCGTATTGCACGCCACTGTATTGAGCCGACCAGCGGGCTATTTATCACCCTGCCAGACGATGACCTTGGCTACCAGCAAACCTTTATTAATGCCTGCACCAGCGCGGGCATTCTGGCCGAAGCGATTGATCCGGCGCTGGCTCGGCGAATTGAGCCGGCGGTCAATCCGGCGTTGGTCGGTGCCGTTCGCGTCCCGGATGGCACCGTGGATCCATTCCGTCTGACTGCCGCCAATATGCTTGATGCCCGCGAACACGGGGCCACGATTTTTACCGGTCATGAAGTCACGGGCCTGCTCCGCCGGGGCGAGCACGTGCATGGCGTGACGCTCTACCACCACGCCAGCCGGGCAAGACGCACGCTGCATGCAGCGGTGGTGGTCAATGCCGCCGGGATCTGGGGACAACGCATTGCGGAGTATGCGGATTTGAAAATCCGCATGTTCCCGGCCAAAGGTTCGCTACTTATTTTCGAAAGCCGGATTAACCAACATGTCATCAATCGCTGTCGACCACCGGCCGATGCCGACATTCTGGTACCCGGCGATACTATTTCCCTCATTGGCACCACTTCCACGCACATCGACTACCAGGATATTGACCGCTGCCGCGTCACCGCCGATGAGGTCGATATTCTCCTGCGCGAAGGCGAAAAGCTGGCGCCTATCATGGCCAATACGCGCATTTTACGCGCCTACTGTGGCGTGCGCCCACTGGTCGCTAGCGATGATGACCCGAGCGGGCGCAACGTCAGCCGCGGCATCGTGCTGCTCGATCACGCTGAACGCGATGGGCTGGAAGGCTTAATCACCATTACCGGCGGCAAACTGATGACCTATCGACTGATGGCCGAATGGGCCACCAATGCCGTCTGCCGTAAACTCAATCACAATCGCCCGTGCACCACCGCCGACACGCCGCTGCCGGGTTCACAGGAATCGGTGGAGAAAACCCTACAGAGCATGATTTCCCTGCCCGCGCCGCTACGGGGCTCCGCTGTCTATCGCCACGGCGACCGCACCCCAACCTGGCTCGGCAACAGTCGCCTGCATCGCAGCGTGGTCTGCGAATGCGAAGCGGTCACCGCGGGCGAAGTGCAGTATGCGGTTGAAAACCTGGCGGTAAATAATCTGCTGGATCTGCGTCGTCGTACCCGCGTTGGGATGGGTACCTGTCAGGGCGAGCTGTGCGCCTGCCGGGCCAGCGGCCTGCTGCAGCGCTTTGAGGTGACCACCGCGACGCAATCACTGGCGCAGCTTTCACATTTCCTCAACGAGCGCTGGAAAGGGGTGCAGCCGATCGCCTGGGGCGATGCGCTACGCGAAAGCGAATTAACCCGCTGGGTTTATCAAGGACTGTGCGGCTTACAAAAGGAACCTGAAGATGAAATTTGATAGCGTCATTGTCGGCGGCGGCCTTGCCGGGCTGCTGTGCGGGCTACAGTTGCAAAAGTCCGGTCTGCGTTGCGCCATCGTCAGCCAGGGTCAAAGCGCGCTGCACTTCTCTTCCGGCTCGTTGGATCTGCTAAGCGCTATGCCGGACGGGGCTCCGGTCACCCGTCTTGCGCAAGGGCTTTCGGCATTGGTGGAACAATCCCCTCACCATCCGTATGTCAACATCGGTATCGACAAGGTATTGCACTACGCCCGTCAGACGCAAACGCTGTTGGCGGAATGCGGCATCGCCATGCGGGGGGATGTCGAGCAGATTCATCAGCGCGTCACGCCACTCGGCACGCTGCGCCCCGCGTGGTTGAGTCCGCTGGAGGTACCATTGGCTCCGCTGTCTCAGGGACATATCCGAGTGGTTGGCATCAGCGGTTTTCTCGATTTTCAGCCTCATCTGGCCGCCGGTTCACTGCAACAGCAGGGGCTCAACGTTGATATCGCCGAAATCGATTTACCGGAGCTGGATGTGCTGCGCGAAAACCCCACCGAATTTCGCGCAGTGAATATTGCCCGGGTTCTCGATGAACCCTCGCTGTGGCAGCCACTTTTGCAGGCCCTGCTCCCGTTGTGCGAAGGCTGCGACTTACTGCTGATGCCGGCCTGCTTTGGCCTGCGTGATAGTTCACTGTTTGACTGGCTAAACGCGAATCTGCCCTGCCCGCTGTTTCTGCTCCCGACGCTGCCGCCCTCGGTGCCGGGAATGCGCCTGCACTCTGCGCTACAGCGACAGTTTGTTGCCCTGGGAGGAATCTGGATGGCGGGTGATAAAGTGCTTCGCATTAGCCATCGAGAAGGCGGGATGGCGGAAATCTGGACCCGCAATCACGGCGACATTCCGCTGCGCCCACGCTTTACCGTACTCGCCAGCGGCAGCTTCTTCAGTAACGGTCTAACCGCCGACCGTGAGCGTATTCGTGAAACCATTCTGGGGCTCGATATTCTCGCCCCTACGCCGCGCGCGCAGTGGTATGACCATGACTTTTTTGCCTCGCAGCCATGGCAGCAATCGGGCGTGGTTGTCGACGAGAGCCTGCATCCTTCGCTAGGCGGTAAGACTCAGCCTAACCTGTTCGCCATCGGTTCACTGCTGGGCGGGTTCGATCCTATCGCGCTGGGCTGCGGCGGCGGGGTCTGTGCTATCAGCGCCATGCATGCCGCACAGCACATTATTGCGTTAGCCGGAGGTGAAGCATGAGTCAGCAAAGCTTTAAAAACTGCATTAAATGCACCGTCTGCACCACCGTCTGCCCGGTAAGTCGCGTAAATCCACGCTATCCAGGACCAAAGCAGGCAGGGCCGGATGGCGAACGACTGCGTCGTAAAGACAGCGGGCTGTATGATGAGGCGCTGAAATACTGCATCAACTGCAAACGCTGTGAGGTCGCCTGCCCTTCCGATGTCAAAATTGGCGACATCATACAGCGCGCCCGCGCCGATTACGGCCACGCCAAACCGGGTTTACGCGACGCTATTCTCAGCCATACCGACCTGATGGGGACGTTGTCGACACCGTTTGCCCCCATCGTCAACGCGGCAACCGGCTTGAAACCGGTACGCCAGCTGTTGGATACGGCGCTGAAAATCGACCATCGCCGCAGCCTGCCCAAATATTCTTTTGGCACTTTCCGTCGCCGCTATCAGCGCATCGCCAAAAGCCAGGCGCAGTATGCCGAGCAGGTCGCCTTCTTCCACGGCTGCTACGTGAACTACAACCACCCACAGTTAGGGCTGGATATGATCCGCGTGCTTAACGCACTGGGTATTGGCGTGCAGCTGTTGAGTAAAGAGAAATGCTGCGGCGTACCGCTGATTGCGAATGGCTTCTTTGATAAAGCGCGGCGTCAGGCGCAAAGCAATGTGACCTCGCTACGGCAAGCCATTGTTGAAAAACGTTTGCCGGTACTGGCGACTTCATCGACCTGTACGTTTACCCTGCGGGATGAGTATCCCCATCTGCTGGAGGTCGATAACCACGATTTGCGAGACGACATCGAACTCGCGACTCGTTGGATCTGGCGCCGGCTGGATGCGGGCGCTACGCTGCCGTTAAATCCGCTGCCGCTCAAAGTGGTTTATCACACGCCATGCCATATGGAGAAAATGGGCTGGTCGCTGTATACGCTGGAGTTATTACGCCGCATTCCAGGCGTGGAATTGCAGGTGCTGGAGTCCAATTGCTGCGGTATCGCCGGGACCTACGGTTTTAAAGCCGAAAATTACCCGACATCGCAAGCGATAGGCGCCCCGCTCTTCGCACAGATTGAAAACAGCGGCGCTGACCTTGTGATAACGGATTGCGAGACCTGTAAATGGCAAATCGAGATGTCCACCAGCAAACGCTGTGAACATCCCATTACGCTGCTGGCGCAGGCGCTTACAGCACCAGCGAATCCACCACGTTAATCCAACCGTGTTCGCTGGCGATCGGGCGACCGTTCAGCCAGCGGCGCAGCATGTTTAACGCCATCATGGCGCACACTTCCTGACGCACCACCAGACCATGACGCGTATTGCTGAACTTCAGCTGAAGCGCATAAGTATTGTCGGGGGTAGAAAGCGCCACATTGATGTGTTCAGACTCCAGCCCGCTCACCGCCAGCGCCAGACCAGCGAAATGGTTAACCCGACGCTCTTCCGCCCACCGCGCGGTTTGTGCCAACGTCTCATCCTGCGCGGGAACCACTTCGCTGGCCAGCAATGGGGCACTGGCACGAGAAAGCTGAAGCGCCAGCAGGCCGCTGGTGAACTGCTCGCTCAGCGTCAGGCTGAGCTGCTTTTCTTTCAATACGCGAGCAATCTGCGCGGGCAGGCCTTCGGTGCCTTCGAAGATCAGGCTTTCGCCAGCGACCTTCTGCACCTCTGGCCACAGCGCCAGCATCGCGTCGCGGTGTTCAGCAGGCCCGGTGAGTTTCAATTCGATAATCGGCATCGATGAGCGATAGCCCATGGTCACGCCTGGCGGCAACGCCAGATGCTGTAAGCTTTGGGCCAGATCGCTTTCGGAACGGCCAAAGGTGGTCAGTCGCAAACAGATTGGCGGCTCCCCCACCGGATAGCGCTGGCGAATGCGCGGCAGGATTTCTTTTTCGACCATCACTTTGAATTCGGACGGCACGCCCGGGGTGAAGAACATCAGGCAGCGATTAAGCCTGACCGCAAAGCCGCAGGCGGTGCCGACGGGATTATCGATAAGCTCAGCGCTGGCCGGAATTTCCGCCTGCTTGCGGTTACTTGGCGCCATGATACGACCGCGTTCAGTGAAAAAACGCTCCATGCTCGCCAGCCACTCTTCGTGCAGAATCAGCGACTCGCCCTTCGCCGTCGCCGCAGCCAGCGCACTAAGGTCATCGCTGGTTGGCCCAAGGCCGCCGTTGACAATTAAGACGTCCGCCTGCGTGCTGCGCTCGCGCAGAATGGCCACCAGATCATCCAGGTTGTCGCCCACGGTATTACGCCGTGACAGGGGAATGCCCTGCTGAAAACAAAAATCAGCAAGCCACGCAGCGTTCGTATCGACAATCTGCCCCGATAAGACTTCATCGCCTGTGGATAGCATCTCAACCGTTATCATCACTTACTCCAGTAAAAAGAGAACGGTTTACTATAGCGCAAGGTGGGGATTTAAAAAGGGAAAACTGGCGCAGCAGGGCGCTGCGCCGCGGGCATTAGAACGAAGCGCTCACGCCAACATACGGGCCATCGGCCAGGGTGTTGTCACGGTGACCGTCTTTACCCGCGAGGTTCAGGTAACGGTAACCAGCTTCAATGCTGATTGGGCGCATAATCGTGTAGCGTGCGCCGGCGTTGGCTTCGGTATAGCTGTCGATGCCGCTGGACAGTGAATCTGGGGAGTAGTAGTACTCACCAAACAGACGCAGGCTATCACCAATTTTCCACTGCAGGCCGCCGCCGACCGCCGCCGCATAGCCGGAGTCGCTGTTGTTCGGGTCGGTGTAAAGCGCTTTACCGCCAACCGTTGCCATAAACGGCCCCAGAGGGATATTCAGACCCAGACCCAGGCCAGCAACGTCGCCATCATCATCGCTGTGCGTCCAGTTACCGGTCAGCGCCAGGCCGGAAGTTTCGGTGCCAACGCCAAAGCCCAGATTGGTATAATCTTTACCCGCCTGGCCATTAAAACTGATTGCACTCGCTGACGCCGAGACAAACATCAAACCTGCGAGGCCAAATAACACGCTCTTTTTCATCTTAATCCTTTCACGCAAACGCAAAAAATAAATGCCCATAAACAGCTGAATTGTACTGCGATATAGTCAGGATTCAATGTCCTGAACGGGCAATAAACGATGGGATTGTAACCAAGTACAACCCCATATCCGTGGCAATGATAATTGATATTTATTCAATAATGCAGAACTATTATACGTTAATGAATTTGCTTGCTGACCCACAGCTTAAGCTGATGGCGAGAGACTTTAATTCCCGTTCCCTTCATCGCGTCAGGTAACCGCAGCCAACGGTAAGGTTGCTGAAACCCCGCCAGCTTATCCTTCACCCATATGGCCATTTCTGGCAGATTCAGCGTAGGTTCAGCATCCACCACGGCAACCGGGCGCTGTCCGAATTCAGGGCAATCAACCGGCACCACAAAAACCTGTGATACCGCCGGATGCTGAGCAATCACTTTCTCCACCGCTTCGGGCTGGATGCCTTCACCACCGCTAAAAAAGAGATTATCCAGCCGCCCTATTACCCGCAGCTTACCCTCACAGAGTTCACCGCGGTCGCGAGTGGCAAACCAGCCTTGATCGTTGAGCAACGGAATTAATGCTCCGCAGCGCCAGTACCCCGCCGCCATGCTGGTCGCCCGCAGCCAGATTTCGCCATCCACCAGCCGCAGCTCGCGCCCCGGAAGCGGCGTACCGACATCATCACCGCCGTTGGCTTCCCGTGCGCATACGGTAGAGGCAAACTCAGTCAGACCATAGCCACAGAAGGTGCGAATCCCCTGCTGGGCTGCCTGTGCTGTGAGCGCGGCGGGAATGGCCGCACCACCGAGCAGTACGGCTTTCAGGCTTAACGGTTGATTATCATTGAGCAGCCGCCACAGCTGCGTCGGCACCAACGAGGCATGAGAACAACCGGCGAGCGCCTGCGCCAGCGGCCGTTCGCTGATTGCCATCTGCCCGCCCGCCTGCAGCCAGCGCCAGAAAATACCCTGTCCTGAGACGTGGAACAGCGGCAGCGACAGCAGCCAACAATCGTTCTCATGATATGGGATCAGGCTTAACACCCCATCAGCACTGGCCAAATGGGCCGCCGCGCTGTGCACCGCTGCCTTCGGTAGCCCCGTTGATCCGGAGGTTAACGTCATGGAGACAAAGCGCTGCGCCTGCCAGTCAACGTCAACGCCGCCGGACTGAGCCAGGCTACGTAGCGGCGGCAGGCCGTAGTTATCGTCGGTTTCAAGATTCAGGATATGGTGCAGGGTTAATCCCGGCAGCAGTTCGCCGATCAGTGCCGATGGTAATTTGGGGTTGAGTGGCAGAATACGCGCCCCGCACTGCAACAGCGCCAGCCAGGCCAGTACCGCATCGGAACGATTTCGCGCACAGAGCGCAACGCCATCACCGGCATTAACGCCCTGTGCCTGAAAACCCGCGGCCAGCCGGTCGATACGCTGGCAAAGCGTTGACCAGCTTAAGGTCTCATCATCCAGACGCAGCGCGGGCGCATCGCCACGCTGGGTACGCCAGTGCCGCCAGGGCCAGGAGGCAAACATCACAGCAGCAGCTCCATGTCTTCAATCCCCCCACACGGTAGCGAACTTTGCGGCCAGCAGCGGACAAGCTGCATCTGCATCAGATTCAGCGTATCCAGCCCGGGCATGGTCTGCGGCGTTAGCCAGGCAGCAATACGCGCCAGCTGGGTTAAGCCAAGGCTGGATTCCAGGGAAGAGCTGATCACCGCCGTCAGACCGAGCGCATGTGCGGCAGCCACCTGCTCTTTCACGCGCGCCAGGCTACCGGTGAGTGAGGGTTTAATCACCACCGCCCGAAGGCCCGGCTCGGCTTCAAAGCGAAAATCCGCTTCGCGCAGGCTTTCATCCCAGGCGATAGCAATACCCGTTTCACGAGCAAAGGCACGGGAATCGTCGCGGGTTTTGCACGGTTCTTCGAGGAAGGCAATGCGTGAACGATAGTCAGGGTTGACGTATTTAGCGAACTGCTGGGCTTTAAGCGGTGTCCAGGCGCGATTGGCATCGAGCCGTAGCGTTAGATCGGGAATCGCCTCCAACAGCAGGTTCACCACCATGCCATCGCGCACCGCCTCGTAGAGCCCGACCTTCACCTTAGCCACCTTCTCGCCGGACATTTCAGCCAGCTTCAGCACCAGTTCGTCGGGATCGCCCGTGCACAACGGTGCCGCACGATAGTCCGCCGCCTGCGGCAGTTCATCGTTGATCTCCGCGAGCGCGCAGCTGACCCCGAAAGCGACCGAAGGGAGCGTGGGGCATTCAAGATCTTCGCCCTGTCGCCAGCGGGTTGCCCAGGCGAGCAGCGCCGCCTGCGCCTCGTCCAGCGTTTCCAGGCTGAATCCCGGCAGGGGGGAAATTTCTCCCCACCCATCGCGTTCGCCGTCACGCAGGTAGACGAATAACCCGTCGCGGGTTTTTAGCCGCCGCTCACGCAGAACCACACCCGCGTCCATCGGGATCTGCCAGCGGTAAACCTGCGCGCGCCGCATTACGGATTCCGTTTAAATTTGCTGAAGTCAGGCTGACGCTTCTGGTTAAAGGCATTGCGCCCTTCCTGTCCTTCTTCGGTCATGTAGAACAGCATGGTTGCGTTGCCAGCCAGCTCCTGCAGCCCCGCCTGACCATCGCAGTCGGCATTCAGCGCCGCCTTCAGGCAGCGCAGCGCCATTGGGCTGTTTTGCAGCATTTCGCGGCACCAGCGTACGGTCTCTTTTTCCAGATCCGCCAGCGGTACCACGGTGTTCACGAGGCCCATATCCAGCGCGGCTTTCGCGTCGTACTGACGGCACAGGAACCAAATCTCACGCGCTTTTTTCTGACCGACGATACGCGCCATGTAGGAGGCGCCCCAGCCGCCGTCGAAGGAGCCGACTTTCGGGCCGGTCTGGCCGAAGACCGCATTTTCTGCCGCGATAGTGAGGTCACACATCATGTGCAGCACATGGCCGCCGCCGATGGAGAAGCCCGCAACCATCGCTACAACCGGTTTTGGACAGGTGCGGATCTGGCGCTGGAAGTCCAGCACGTTCAGGTGGTGCACGCCGCTATCGTCCTGGTAGCCGCCGTAATCACCGCGAACTTTCTGGTCACCGCCGGCGCAGAACGCTTTATCGCCCGCGCCGGTTAAAATGATCACGCCGATGTTGTCGTCATAGCGTGCATCAGACATGGCCTGAATCATTTCTTTTACCGTCAGTGGACGAAACGCGTTACGTACCTGCGGGCGGTTAATGGTAATTTTGGCGATGCCGTCGGCGGATTTTTCATACAGGATATCGGTAAAACCTTCAGAACAATCGTGCCATTCGGCAGGGGCATACAGCATAGCTTCATCAGGATAAATCATAACGTGTCCTATTGTCAGAAAGGCAAAATCTGCGCCAGGCACGCAACCACGCCAGCGGGGTTTTCCCGATGCGCGTTGTGCCCGGCATCACGAATAATGCGGGATGGGAGCGAGAGTTCCTCCGCGATGGCGCGAAACTTGTGGTCACGCTCGCCGCAGAGATACCAGAAAGGAGTGAGGCAACGACGCAGCGCCGGACGCAGATCGTCCTGCACCGCCAGCGACGTCGCCAGCAGCATGGCGGCCAATGCGCCGCCATCGTTAGCCTGACGCAGCGTCACCAGCGCATCGCGCTGAACTGCCGTTAGGCTGGAAAATACCGGCTGTTGATACCAGTCATGAAACACGTCTGCCAGCGGTTGAGTAGCAAAACGCTGCGCCCATCGCTGGTCGTTACCCAGCCGTTGCTGCCGCGCGTTAATATCCATCAGCCCCGGATGGGCGCCTTCAACAATCACCCCTGCCAGGCCTTCTGGCTGCGAGCGGCAGGCGTAATACATCGCAATCCGCCCGCCCAGCGAGTAACCAATCAACCAGTGGTTAAGTATGTTGTAACTAAGAAGCGTTGCTTTGAGCATTTCCGCCACGGCGGCAAAGCCGTCAACCCGCACGGAGGCTGAGCCACCGTGTCCGGGCAGATCGACATACAGACGATTGGCATCAGCAAATGCCTCACCGACCGGCTGCCACTCGCGGCGATCGCCGGAAAAACCGTGCAGGAAAACCAACCAGGGCTGCGTCGGCTCTCCGCGTTCGGCGGTGGCATGCAAAATCATAGATGGCTGACCTGCGCCAGAAGATGTTGCAAAGTTTGCGCACCGTCGGTGTCGTTCACCACCAGCTCAATCACCGTGGTCGCAGGGGTACACCATGCGGTGCTCAGCGCGGATTCCAGCGCATCCCAATCCTGCGGCTGCTGGTAGCGCAGACCAAACATCTTCGCCGCATGCTCAAACTGCACGTTTTGCGGCATCGCGTAAAAGCGTTCGCGCTCGGAGACCGGCGTTGGTAGCAGGGAGAAGATCTGCCCGCCGTTGTTGTTGACGATAATCAGCACCATCGGTGCCGAGACCTGACGCAGCAGCGCCAGCGCGTTGAGATCGTACAATGCAGAGAGATCGCCGATGATAGCCAGAGTTGGCCGAGCGCTCGCCCGCTGCACCCCCGCTGCCGTCGAGATCAGCCCGTCGATACCGCTGGCTCCGCGATTACTGTATACCGGATATCCTGCGGGTAGCCGGCCTAAAGCATCAATCAAACGCACTACCAGGCTGTTACCAACAAAAAGCTGCCCTTGTTCCGGCAAATAACGGTGAATTCGGTGCGCCAGTTGCGCTTCGCCGAAGTGGGCGCTGTGTTCAGCCACCCTTTGCCAGGCCTGCTCAGCAAGAGCGGGGATCACTGTCGTCCACGGCGTGCGTTTCTCCGCCGGGTGTTGCTCCAGCCAGCGGTCAATATGACACACCAGACGGCGTCCGCGATGGTGCGCCGGATCCAGGCGGCCGGTGAGATTATCCACCAGCCAGTACTCGTCAGGTTCGCAGGAAAGCTGCCATTGCAGTACCCGTTTACCGGTTAAGCTACTGCCGAGCTGTACCACAATCTGCGCCTGATCCAGTTCGCTAATCGCGGCGGGATTCCCCAACCAGAGATCGGCGCACGGCAGCGGTTGCCCGGTTTGCGAGAGCACATCGCTGATGAGCGGCCAGCCCAGCGTTTTCGCCCAGGCCGCAACCTGTTTGCCCTCTTCTGCACTCATTCGCCCGGCAACCACGACGCCGCGCTTTTGGCGCCAGAAGAACCAATCACGCTGTACCGCGCTCTCCTGATGCAGCCCTTCGCGCAGCCAGGGTTTATCGCTCTGCCACCAGTCGCCAAGCGCCTGCTGCCAGCTCAGTCCGGTCTCATCCATATCGCCGTAAAGCGGTTCCGCAAACGGACAATTAATATGAACCCCACCGCCGTGAAGCGCGCCGAGGGCGTTATCCACCACCGATACCAGCCAGCGCGCCGGAATATCCTGGCTTGGGCGCGGCAGTGAAACGGTTTGCGAAGGATGTGAAGCAAACATCCCCGGCTGACGAATAGCCTGGTTCGCGCCACAGTCAATCAATTCCGGGGGGCGGTCTGCCGTCAACAGGATAATCTTTTCACCGGTTAATCCCGCTTCAATCAGCGCAGGATAGAGATTGGCAACCGCCGTACCGGACGTGACAATCACCGCCACCGGCTGCTGGCTGACTTTGGCCAGCCCTAATGCCAGGTGTCCAAGACCGCGCTCGTCGAAGTGGGTGTGGTGAATAAAAGTGCGATTCTCCGCCGCGGCCAGGGTGAGTGGCGTCGAGCGCGATCCCGGCGCAATGCAGATGTGCCGCACGCCGTGACGGGTTAATGCTTCAAGGATCACCGCCGCCCAGCGTCGGTTAAATGCGCTTACTGACATGAAATTGTCCGGTATCAAATATTGCGGCTCAGTATAAGTTCTACGAAAGAGTAGGATCTTGATATGAGTCGATAATGTTTTATTCAGAGAACAGTAATGAACGGAGTCCCGCCGCTTTATTTTCGATTTCCTGCCATTCCTGTTCGGGATCGGAGCCTTCCACGATACCGGCGCCGGCATACAGCCGCAGCGTATTACCTTCTATCATCGCCGAACGCAGCGTGACGCAAAATTCGCTTTGGCGACGAGAGAGAATGCCAGCCGACCCGGCATACCATTGCCGGGTAAAGGGTTCTTCACGTTCAATAAAGGCCAACGCCGCCGCTCTGGGCAAGCCCGCCACCGCCGCCGTCGGCTGTAGCTGCAGCAAACAGCGCGTGTCATCCGCCGTCTCCAGCTCGGCCTGAATACGACGACGCAGGTGCTGAACCTTGCGCAGACGCACAACTTCGGCCGGTAACACGTCCAGAGTCTGCGTCATGCCCTGCAGGCGCTGGCAGATGTCTTCCACCACCAAACCGTTTTCCCGCTGGTTTTTATCGTCGTTCATCAGCCAGTCGGCCAAGCGCTGCGCGGCAGCATCATCACTATGTCCAGCCACGGTACCGGCCAGCGCTTCGGTATCAAGATGAAGGCCGCGTCGACGCCATAAGCGCTCCGGCGATGAGCCAAGGAAGGTCCGCTGGGCATCAAAAGCCATATAGAAATGATAGCAAGAGAAATTGACCCGACGGCTGGCCGCCATGAGTGCGCCGGCGTGAGGGGCTCGGCTGAACAGCAGATCCGTCGCGCGCGCCAGCACCACTTTGCTGAACTCACCACGGCGAATCGCTTGCGTGGCTTGCTGAATCATCTGGCACCAGCCCGCTTTGTCAGGGAGATGCGCTTCACCTTCCTGCTGCAAGGCCAATTCAGTGGGTGTGTGATCCGCGCAGAGCGCAGCCAGACAAGTGCGGGCACGTTCTGCATCTTGCTGTAGCGAAGTCTCACTCGACAGGTAGAGTCGCAGCGTCGCACGCCCCGCTTCCCGTCGCCATGCCAGGCGCGGCAGAAACAGCATCCCCTGCTGGGGATCAAAGGCATTCACGCCGCACAGCCGAATATCGTCGCGTTCCTGGGTTGCCAGAAAATCATTGGCCTGCGCCAACGATGAAAATAGGTGTACCGCGCCAAGGGCGGCAATCTCTTCGCGGCCGCTGCGCTGCTGCCAGTAGAACTGCGGCCACACCGGTTGCGCGGTAAGCCAGGCCAGCGGGTCGAACGCATCGTTCAAAGGGAATGTGACTTCAATGATTCGCGTGCCGGGCAACGCAGGAAAATCGTCTGCCAGATGCCCTGACAGGCTCTGCAACGCCGCTAGTATGGATCGCACGCGAACCTCCCTATCATAAAAACCACATAGTATACGGGGTACTAAGGATAAAAAGCAGTACCCACGATGAGGGAGCGAGAAGCGAATAAGGCAATATCGCACTGAAAAACAACGCTCTTTGCCTTTACTATAGACGTTAATCGTCCGCGCTGCCGGACGGCAGCGGCGTGAATCAGCCGTGGTGATGAATAGGCCAGGGCTTACTGAACCTCGCGCGCCATCCCGACATGCGCAATACCGTCTTCGTCATACACATCGGTCACGGCAATAAAGCCAAAATGACCATAGAAAGCACGCAGATGAGCCTGTGCGCCAAGGTAAATCGCTCGCTCCGGCCAACGCTGTTCACAGCTGGCAATCGCTCGTTCCATCAGCTGATAGCCCAGACGTTCGCCGCGCACCGCGGGGCTCACAATCACCCGGCCAATCGTCACCGGTTCAACCGCCTCTTCGCTGACCAGAATACGGGCGTAGGCCACCAGCGTATCGCCCTGCCAGCCGAGAATATGCCGGTTCTCACCGAGCAGGTCGTCACCATCAATATCAAGATAAATACAGGCCTGTTCGACCACAAACACTTCGCTGCGCAGTTTCAGCAGGGCGTACAGCTCCGCGACGGTGAGTTCAGAATGGTGCAAATCTTGCCAGCGAATCATGGTAGGCTCCTTAGACCTTTATTTACCGCCAGGGGCGCGGCGCTATGCAATTGACGTTTTTAGGCACATCCGCGGGCGTGCCAACCCGAACCCGCAACGTAACAGCAATGCTGCTGCATCTGCAACATCCGACACAACCGGGGCAGTGGCTTTTTGACTGCGGCGAAGGGACGCAGCATCAGCTACTGCACACCGCGTTTCACCCGGGAAAAATCGATCGCATTTTTATTAGCCATTTACACGGCGACCATTTGTTCGGCCTGCCGGGTTTAATCTGTAGCCGTTCCATGGCGGGCAACGTCCAGCCGCTGACGATTTACGGCCCAAAAGGGATCAAAGAATATGTCGAAACCAGCCTGCGGCTAAGCGGTTCATGGACCGACTTCCCGCTGGAGATCGTTGAAATTAGCCCTGGCATCATTCTGGATGATGGCCTGCGCAAAGTGAGCGCATATCCGTTAAACCATCCGGTGGAGTGCTACGGTTTTCGCATTGAAGAGCACGACAAACCTGGCTCCCTCGACGGTAAACGGTTGATTGCCGCCGGCGTCCCATTTGGCCCACTCTTCCAGCGGCTAAAGGCCGGTGAGTCCGTGACGCTGGATGACGGCCGCACGATCCACGGTAAAGACTTTATCGCCCCGGCAACGCCCGGCAAAAAGATCGCCATTTTTGGTGATACCGCGCCCTGTGAGTCTGCGCTAGAGATGGCCCGGGATGTCGATGTGATGGTCCATGAAGCGACCCTTGAAGCGGCAATGGCGGAAAAAGCCAATAGCCGCGGTCACTCGTCAACCGAGCAAACCGCCCAGCTGGCGCGGGCCGCCAACGCTAAACGACTTATCGTCACCCACGTCAGCTCACGCTACGATGCTGAAGGCTGTCGCCGACTGCTGGCCGAGTGCCGCAACCATTTCCCGGCGTGCGAACTGGCGGAGGATTTTGCCACCTTCACGCTGGCATAACGTTTTGCCCTTTGGTGCCGATAACTCTGCTATCGAGATTACGCTTTACCACGCTGAGGGCACCATGGATAACTTCCAGAAAGAGATCGACGACAGGGCAAACCTGACGCTGTCCAACCGTTTTGAGCTGTTGCTCTTCCGGCTGGGGGCAGCGTCACAGAGTGACGCCTCCGAGCTGTACGGCATTAACGTTTTTAAGCTGCGGGAAATTGTCCCGATGCCAAGCTTCACCCGCCCTGCCGGAATTAAGCCGCCGCTGATGGGGATGGTGAACATTCGCGACCAGATAATCCCGGTTATCGATCTTGCCGCCGTGGCGGGCTGTAAGCCTAAAAATGGGCTGAATATTTTGCTTATCACCGAGTACGCCCGCAGCGTACAGGCCTTTGCCGTTGAGTCCGTTGAAAACATCACCCGTCTGGACTGGACGCAAATCCATACCGCTGAAAAAGCCGTGAATGGAAAATACATCACCAGCATTGCCTGCCTCGACGAGCAGGTGGAGAGCAACAATCTGGCGATGGTTATCGATGTCGAGCAAATTCTCTACGACATCACCCCCGCCAACCACGATCTGCATGCCAAAGA
Source organism: Kluyvera cryocrescens NBRC 102467 (assembly GCF_001571285.1). GTDB lineage: Bacteria > Pseudomonadota > Gammaproteobacteria > Enterobacterales > Enterobacteriaceae > Kluyvera > Kluyvera cryocrescens. The sequence continues at coordinate 30,390 of NZ_BCTM01000023.1, forward strand.
GCTGAGCCCGCGCAAATTCAACATCAAACCGGGGGCAACCGCCATCGTCGCGGAAGACTCAAAAGTGGCGCGCGCCATGCTGGAAAAAGGGCTGAAGGCAATGGATATCCCGGCACAGCTGCACGTGACCGGTAAAGAAGCCTGGGAGAAAATCGAGCGGCTTGCTCAGGAAGCGGCGCAGGAAGGTATTCCGGTTAGCGATAAAATCGCGCTGGTGCTGACCGATCTCGAAATGCCGGAGATGGACGGTTTCACCCTCACCCGCAAGATCAAAACCGATCCGCGGCTGAAAAATATTCCGGTTGTGATCCACTCCTCGCTGTCAGGCAATGCCAACGAGGATCATATCCGCAAGGTCAATGCTGACGGCTACGTCGCCAAATTTGAAATTAATGAGCTGGCGTCGGTTATCGAGAACGTGCTGAATAAGGCAAGTGGCAAAGGGGAAAGCCCGCTGCACGCGGTACGGTAAATTGCGAAGTGAACACCGCCAGGGGAAATACGGTGATTAACCTGGCGGTAAATAGGTGATGTCGTCATTAAACACAGATCACAATATGCCGGTTGTTCTCTTGTTAATCCATCCACTAGTTAACAAGCTCTCTTTACCATCCATAAATAAATCAGATTCAATTGCGCTATCTTATTTTTAATTGACTCTTCAACGCTGCCATTAATCAGCAACGGTGACCAGATAGTTAAGTGTGGTGAGACCGGCATTGCACGGACAACATGATGGCCATCCTTCTTTATCAATGTTACATCCTGCGTATTGCGCCTTTGATAATCATACTTTTGATCCAGACACTCCTGCGCTTCAACTAAAATCGAATGCCAATTCTCATACGTCAACTCACTGAGAGAAAATGATTTCCCTCCAATATATTTCTCTTTGATTTCAGGTCGAGAAGCGACCTGCCACGCATCTCGGGAAAACGTCATGAAAATGACGTCGGGATTCTCTAATTGTGGAATAACATTCAGTAATTCAGGATTGGTTAATTCTGTCCGAATCAGTCGGGCGATCGGCCAATCTTTGTACATCATCCCTTCAAGATTCACGCCAATAGAGATATTATCCGTTTGGGTATTGACAGATATATTCCACTGCACGCCTTCATACCCATCACTCATACCAAAAAAGGGTTTATTGAGCTGACCAAAAGCTCTGCCCTTTACCCCCAGCGCTTCACAGAATGACTGCAGCAAATCAGCAAATTCAACGGAGTGATGTCTGGAGTGAGCAGAATAACGGTTCTTCATTTTAGATTTGGCTTTACCCTCATACACGACTGCTGAATCATAGTCGCGGACTAATGTTATATCATCTTGTGCATCCAATATGGATATGGCGGCTTTATAAGCGTCATCGGCATTGAGATTAAAAAACTCCCGCCTTTTTTGGCGTAATGGGGTTAATTTATGATGAAGCAGCTTTTCAAATTTCTTACAGTCATTAACGGCCATACTGTAAGCGACTGCCCAGATAAAATCCCCGGTAGAACTTTTATTGATTTCATGGCATCGCGCAACCGGGTCTCTGGTGGTCATGCCAATTTTACATACCGGCAGGTCGATATCCGAAACTTCCAGTATATATACATATCCGTATAATTCTTCGGTCATATTCGTCCGTCTGTCGCAGGTTGCTCTATTTTTTTCATTATGCTGTGACGAAAATGCTTAAGCAATTATCATCGCATCCGCACAATGCCGCCCGCCTCAACAATGAAGCAAGCAATCGACGACCTATGATGTCGTTATGTTAATCAACCTATCACCCCGCCTCCAGCATACCAAAATTAACGATCCGCGAACGGCCCATCTCTTTTGCGCGGTAGAGCGCCACGTCGGCAGCACGCAGCAGGTTGTCGCTTTGGACATGCTCAGGGTAGCTGGCCACGCCGATAGAAACGTCAACATGGCCGACATCCACGCCGCCAAAACGCAGCGGCATCTCGCGTACGCCGTTAAATATCACCGTTGCGCAGCGGTTAGCGGCCTCTTCATCCATATTGGCCAGCAAAACCAGAAACTCTTCGCCACCGTAGCGGAAGGCGACCCCGCCTTCACGGACCACGCGCTGAATAATGGCGGCGACGCTTTTAATCACCCCATCCCCCACCTCGTGGCCGAAGCGGTCGTTAATACTTTTGAAATGATCGATATCGATCATTAAGCAGCTAATCGGCTCTTTATTGCGGATCGCCTGACTCATCTGAGTGCCCATGATATCTTCCAGATGGTGGCGGTTACGCAGGCCAGTCAGCGGGTCGTAGAGGGCTTTTTCCAACAACGCATCACGTAAACGCTGGTTAGCTAACGCCAGCCCAAGCGCCTCGGCCATCAGCTCCAGATAGCCACGGGAGAAGGTGCTAGCGGCATCCAGATTCTGGAATGAAAGCAGGCCGATAGCCTCACCCTGTGCGATAAGCGGCACGCACAGCGTGTGATCCTGGCAACTCTCCGGCAGGTGATAACAAATGATATCGGGCTCACCATGCACCGGTGGATGACTCTGTCCACGCCGCACCGCCCAGCATTCATCCGGATGGAAAGGCTCATCGCTGCCCTTCGGTGACAGCCACTGCGCTACGCAGCGCATCTGCCAGGGTTCTCTATCGAGGATATAGAGTCGCCCGGCAACGCCCGGGGCGATGTTCGGCGCAAAAAGCTCTGCCACATTGATGACGTCAGCAAAGGTTTCGCATCCCTGTAACCGCTGAGTCATTCGCGCCAACAGCTCGCGAATCGCCCAGTTGGCATCACGTTCTCTCTCCAACTGCTGTCGCGCTAACCCATTCTCACGAAAAATACGGATAGCCTGCGCCATATCGCCGATTTCATCAATCTGGTTAAAATTCGGCGTTTCAACAGCGTAATCCTGCGAAGCCAGGCGATGAACCACATCGCTCAGGCGGACTACCGGGCGCAGTACGCGGCGCTTTAAAATAAAACCCATGACGAACAAAAAGAGCAGCGCGGTCAACCCGACCATCACTTCAGACAGGGTGCGTAGCGTACGAGAGGCGTTGGTTGCATCGATAATGGCGTCACGCGCGCGGTTGTCCAACATCTGGCGGAAATGGTCTATCCGTTCCTGTACGCGGTCCAGCTCCTGTTCATAGACTTTCCCATAGAGCAGCGCTACCGCCTCTTTATCTTCCCCCCGCGCAACGCTTTCAAAGGCGGTTTTCTGCTCATCCAGTAGCTCATCAACAATTTGCAGCCCTTCATGCAGCAGCGCCAACTCTTCTTCTGACGCCCCTGAGTCTTTTAGCTTCGATAGTCGATGTTCAATTTTTACCTGTGACGCTTCTTTTTGCTGATAGTCCTTCAGCACATCAGGATCTTTCGCCAAAACGTACAAGCGAGCCAGGTCCGATAGCTCCCAGGCATCCGTTTCCACTTCATCGGTAAGCTGATCGAATACCTGACGCTGCTCTACCGCCTGGCGTTCAGCGTTATCTGCATTGGACGCCATCACCATGACGATGCCGGAGACGATGGTCAGGCATACGGTCGCGCTATAGGCCCAGTTCGTGATTGTGGCAATTCGCACCTGTTGGTTCCTTCTGCAGCAGACAATGAATAAGCATTACTGAAATTATAGGAAATGTATGATTTCGCGTGATAATAAAAAGGCGACCCGCAGGCCGCCTTGAGTTATCGTCTTATCGCTACAATTCTGGAGGGTTTTTTCCCTCTTCAATAAACTCTTCGTCCAGCCCTTCTGCGTTACCGGCATGATCTCGCCCGGAGAACAAGTTCCAGCAGGCCAGGAACAATGCAGCGATCAGCGGGCCGATAACAAAGCCGTTGATGCCATAAATTTCCATACCACCAAGGGTGGTAATCAGGATCAGATAGTCCGGCATCTTGGTGTCTTTACCCACCAGCAGCGGACGCAGGATATTGTCCACCAGCCCGACGATAATCACAAAGAAGCCGACGATAAACAGCCCTTGCCACAGCTGCTGCGTCGCAAAGAGGAAAATAGCCGCAGGCACCCAAATAATCGCGGAGCCGACGGCGGGCACCAGGGAGAGAAACGCCATCAACGCGCCCCATAAAACGCTGCCATCAATGCCCACAATCGCAAACGCAATACCGCCGAGCGTCCCCTGCACCACCGCCACTACCGCCGTGCCTTTTACCGTCGCACGGGTGACGCCCACGAACTTGGCAAACAGGTGCTGTTTGGCGAAATCCGACAACGGCAGCGAATCCAGTATCTGGCGAACCAGGTATGGGCCGTCTTTTAGCAGGAAGAACAGCAGATACAGCATGATGCCGAAGCTTATCGCAAAGCCAAAGGTGCCCTTGCCGATAAGGAACGCGCTGCCCGCAAGGTACTGCCCGCCCTGCAACGCGAACTCAGACAGCTTCTTCTGGATTTGCGCAGCGCTGCTAAGGTTGTGCTCGATCAGGAACCCCTGCGCCCAGCGAGGCAGATGGGACAAAATGCTGGCCACCACCTCCGGAAATTGGGTGTTATTTTGCTGAAGTTTGGTATCGACCACGCTCAGCTCAAGCGCCAGCGAAGAGAGAATGATCATCAAAGGGATAAATACAATCAGGCAGATAATGCCGATAGTCAGCAACGACGCCAGCCCGTTTCGATCTCCCAGCGCGCTGCGCAGTTTATTTTTTACCGGATTGAAGACCACGGTGAGCACCGCAGCCCATAAAATGGCGGAAAAGTAAGGCGACAATACATCGAAAAACGCCCAGGTCACGAGGGCCAGAATAAAAATGAAAAAACCTTTGGTCAGTCCGTTAAAGCGCATTGGTGGATCCTGTAGCGGGGAAACTGTCTCGACTATAGAGGCGTTTAGCGGGTTTTACCAACCTGGACACTGACTTTAAACTCGGACAGCCCTATTTCCGGATATTTCACCGTGGCCGTAAACGCCCCGGAATATTCAGCCACACCGGTTAGGATGATTTCTCGCTTTGTCGATGCTGGCGAAAAATAACCAGCGCGGGCAGCGTATGGATAAGCAACATGCGAATCAGATGATTGGCCATAACAAACCCCGCGTCGACCTTGAGCATCAATGCGGCAAAGGACATAGTTTCGACGCTGCCCGGCACCCAGGAGAGCAGCAATAAAGAGAAGGGATAGCCCACCAACCAAGAGCCCCCCCAGGCCATCACCACGGTGATACCCAGCCCTATCGCGATAAGCTGCAGCGAGGACCAAAGGTGGCGGCCAAACTCAGTGAATGAAAAAAGGGTGAAATGATGGCCTAACAGCATCCCCATCAGCACCATGCTCAGTTGGTTGAGAATATCCGGGAAATAGAGCGTTTCTGCAGCCAGCGGATGCAGCGCGGCGGCGCAAAATAGCGAAGTCAGCATAAACGGTGCGGGAAAATGATAGTGCTCAAGCCATTTCCCCAACGTATAGCCCACCGCGACAATCGCGGTCAGCCACAGCATATTATTGATGGTGAAAAAAACGGCCGAAACCGGGACTAAACTGCCTTCTGCGCCGCCTCGTGAAACAAAACCGGCCAACAGGGTCAGCACAATCAGCCGTAATGCATGCGAAATCACAATTTTTTGCGGCGGCGTTTTGCTATGCGCTGCCAGCGCCAGCACCGCAGCCATCGCCCCCGGAACCGCGCCCAGCAGAGCTTCGTCTTTGCTCCAGCCTAATTTTCGTCGGCACCAGAAATAACAGAGCGTGAATTGCAGCGCTAAACAGAGCAGCAAGAGGCCGAAAAACAGTCCAATCTCCAGCCCTTCGCTAAAGGAAAAATGGCGCATTAACAGCCCGATCGATGTTCCCAGCGAGAGCTGGATCAAGGTGATGCTACCGGAAAGCGTCGGCACTACGCCAACGCAGCGCCTGAGCAGGAGAACCGTTATCAATGGGCCAAACATCATGCCCAGTGGAATATGGCACAAGACAAAAACCTGGCCAACCAGAATGCATAAGATAAAGCTTATTAGCCATTTCATATAAGGGCCCGATGAATTCGACCTATCACGATTTCAGCTCGCTGCACAATCAATACAGATTATCGTCGTGCTGATAGAATAAACGGGCTACGTATTTATCACCCGGTTATTCATCCGCTGGCGTTATTGGCTTATCTTACGTAATTCAGTGACGGGGACACCGCCAATTCCCCAATTATCGGTATCAACCTCATCAATCACCACAATTGTGGTGCTAGGGTTTTTATTCAGCACATCAACCAGTAATTGGGTGACGCCGGACATGAGCCGTTTTTTCTGCTCATCCGTTGCGCCTTCTTTGGTAATTTTTATATTGACATAAGGCATGTTCATTTCTCCTGTAGGGTAGAGGTGGTCGTTGTTTTTCTAAAGATTAAAATGCGCAGACGCGTCTATGATTTTGTTTTTCGGTATTGTAAATGGCTTATACCCGCCGCGATAAATAGTGCACCCGCGCCGAGTAGCGTTGGCCCGGTAAGACTCTGGCCGCGGTTCTCAAACGCGCTGACCATCAGCGGCCCGGCAATTTGCCCCACGCCATAGGTCAGGGTCACAAGGCCGAGCAGATTCACTTTTTGCGGCGCCTTGAGTTTTTTTGCCAGCGGCATCACCAGTGAACTGGTGCCCATAAACGTCGCACCAAAGCCGATACACCCTAGCGTGAGCAGAATAGAAGAATGGGTCAGCGCTGCCAGTACCACGCAGCAGGCTTGCACAATGAGATTCAGGCTCAGACACGGCAGAATATTTCCCTTTCTGGCCACCCACAGCCAGCCATAGCAACCGGGAATCACCGCCAGGCCCACAACCGACCAGATATGTTCGGCTATGAAACTCGCCCCTAATCCTTTCGCCATCACGGGCAAATACGTGGCGACAATAATATAGCCAAAGCCGGCCAGGCCATATAACAGCGCCAACTGCCACCATTGAATACTTTTATCAGCCTTGAGCGGCTGCGCCATTTCCTGAGGAATATGAGCATCGCGTGGTAATAAAAGCCACAAGACGATCAGTAATACGCCTGAAATACATGAAGCCCCTAGCCAGAGTGTTTTTGCACTCAGCAAATGCGCGACGCCGGCGATGACATATTCATTACCGATAAAAATGCCAACACCAACGCCGGAAAATAACGAAGCAATGACCCAAGGACGATGGCTGTGCTGTAGTACCAGCATGGCGCCAAATATCATCATTCCCGCACTCGCCACCCCAGCGAGGAATCGGATGAGGATGACCACCTCAGGCACCGTGACAATCGCCATGAATAAAATCAGCAGACCGGTGATCAGCGCAACGGCCAACAGCATGGCCTTGAGATGGGCCAGACGAGTAAAAACACCAAACGAAAATAGCAGGCTGCCGAACAGGTATCCCGCATAATTGGCGCTCGCAATCAGCGACAGTTGCGAAAAGGTAAAAAGCCCTTCATGCAGCATAATGGGCAACATCGGCGTATAGAGAAAACGTCCAATCCCCATCCCCAGCGTCAATACAACCATGCCAAATACCGCAGTACGGATTTGGTGATAGCGCGCGTCTTTGTGATCAGGATCCATTTTTAGCACTCAATCCGGTAATTAACTTGATTGTTATCTTACATAAGCAAATGATTATAAAAAGTTAATAAAAAAGACCAGTTCGTTCACTTTGAGTAACAATCACAATGAACAGTACCGCGCTTAACTTATTTAAAACGGTAGCAGAAACCGGCTCGATATCCGCCGCAGCCCGACAGCTTCACTGCGTATCATCCAACGTCACGACCCGTCTTAAACAGCTGGAAAGCAGCCTCGACGTCTCGCTGTTCATTCGGGAAAAAAATCGCCTGCACATCACCCCAGAGGGCGAACTCCTGCTGCGGTATGCCAACAAAATCATGGCGTTATTGGAAGAGGCCCAGCTCTCGATGCAGGGCACAAAAGCCGCGGGCCCGCTGCGTATCGGCGCCATGGAGACAACGGCGGCGATTCGCTTACCGCCATTGCTGGCCCGTTTTCATCGTGAAATGCCGGCGGTCGAGCTGAATTTAAAGACCGCGCCAACGGAACTGTTAATGCAACAGGTGAACAATAACGAACTGGATATCGCTTTCGTTGCCGACAACCCTCGGCTACATGATGAAAATTCATCATTACAATCACAGATCCTCTGCCAGGAGACGCTGGTGCTGGTGACGGCGGCCGAGCATCCGGCGGTCACTCAGGGTACCGACCTTCAGGTGACAAAACCGCTGGTGTTTGTGAAAGGCTGTAATTATCGTTCCCGCCTGGAGCAATGGCTTGAATCGCTGGGAGTGGAACATTCAACGCCACTTGAATTTGGTTCATTTCAGGCGATTCTTGGCTGCGTCAGCGCAGGCATGGGGATTGCGCTGCTGCCCGAAAGAGTCGTCAGGCAATATGAGGACAATTTCAGCATCCGCAGCCATGCGATTTCTCCGCAGATTGGTAACGTGAATACGATGGTCGTCTGGCGCAAGAACCGTGAGATAAGCCCGGTGATCAACTGCTTTATCTCGTTTATGACCGCTGAACGCGCTCGCAGGACATAACGCCCGATAACGGAGCGCCGCGTTCGGTCGGTTCACTGCTGAAAAGAGGCCGCCGGAAGAAAACATCCGGCTTATGGCGAGGTAGATCAACGCCGTTGTAGGCACGCTTCTCGGGATACAGTATTATGAAACACAGTTTCATTCAGATGCATTCCCTAACACAGACCCCTTACCACCATGAAAACGAATAATAAAAAAGGGCACGCTTTTCACTTTAGTGCTTTCCGCCACCTCTTTTTTGCGCGCCTGCTGACCGTACTCGGCAACGGTATTGCCCCTATCGCGCTGGCGTTTGCGGTACTGGATATCGGCGGGTCGGTGTCCGATTTGGGGATTGTCGTCGCCTCCCGCTCACTCTTCAACGTCGCCTTTTTGCTGATTGGCGGCGTATTAGCCGATCGCTACTCGCGCAGCCGCGTGCTGGTCTCCTCTTCGCTGGTTGCCGCTATCTCACAGGCTATCGTAGCGTGGTTAGTCCTTGACGGTTCCGCGACGGTCATGAGTCTGGCTCTACTGGGTACACTTAACGGTGCCGCCGCGGGTATTGCCTTACCGGCCTCCTCGGCGCTGGTGCCCCAAACGGTCCCCGCGCAGAATTTGCGTCAGGCCAATGCGCTTATCCAACTGGGCATCTATAGCGGCACGGTCATCGGCGCATCGCTTGGCGGCATCCTGATAGGCTCCGTGGGCCCCGGCTGGGGGCTGGCGATTGATGCTCTCGGCTTCGCATTCGCCGCGCCGCTGTATCTGTTCATTCGCGTGGCCGCAATCAAGTCCGGTGAATCACAAAGCAATATCCTGTTGGATTTAAAAGAGGGCTGGAAAGAGTTCGCCAGCCGGGCGTGGGTATGGTCGATTGTCGTCCAGTTCACCATTATCAATGCGGCATTCAGCGGTATTGTGATGGTATTAGGACCGGTGATTGCCGACGCTTCTTTTGGCCGCGCCAACTGGGGGATGATTATTGCCGCACAAAGCGTTGGCCTGATTGTCGGATCGTTCCTCGCCCTGCGCTGGCGCCCCCGTCGCGATCTGTTTATCGGCGCCATGCTGGTTGCACTGTGCGCCGTTCCCATCTTCCTGCTGAGCCAGCCGGCTTCAGCGCCGTGGCTGGTTGCCGCCTTTTTCACGGCGGGTGTCGCCTTTGGTCTTTTTGGTGTCTCCTGGGCTCACTCCCTGCAAACGCATATTCCGCCAGAGAAACTGGCCCGCGTGTATGCCTATGATGCGGTGGGCTCGTTTGTGGCGATCCCTTTTGGCGAACTGGTTGCCGGACCGCTGGCCGCGCGTTTTGGCACCAGCGACGTGCTGCTGGTTGCCGCGTTGGCGGTCGTTGTCGCCACCGCTGGCGTGGGTCTGGTTCCCGCGATCAGACGGCTTGATAACGCCGCGCGGAGTAAACCGCACGCCGTGTAATCCTACGTCCGTTTATCTCCCCCACTCCGGCGCCCATTCCTCGGGACCGGAGCTTTAGCGCCCCGCCAAAATCGATCATGAAGATGACTCATGTTGTTATGAAATTAAGTCGCTTTCCCTCATCCGGTGGCTCTGGCATAAATTAACTCATCTTAACTTATCAGCAACATGAACGCTGCTAAATGGCAACCCAGAGTTTTCTGGTGAGACCAGAAACAGGCACACTCTTCATGTCAGAACTCAGGATGCCAAGAGCGATGAATAAAGAATTTACCTTTACGATTTCCAGCAGTATTTTCGACGAGAATTATAACCCTTCGGAAAATACGCGTATTACCACCAACTTCGCCAACCTGGCTCGGGGAGAAAACCGTCAGGAAAACTTACGCAATACGCTGGCGATGATTGATAACCGCTTTAATACGCTAGCGCATTGGGATAACCCGAAGAGCGATCGTTATTCCGTCGAACTTGAAATTATTTCAGTGCAGATGAATATTGATGACCAGGCTGATACCTTCCCGGCCATTGAAATTCTGAAAACCAATATTATCGATAATAAAACCCAGGAACGTTTTGACGGTATTGTGGGTAATAACTTCTCGTCTTACGTGCGGGATTATGATTTCAGCGTATTGCTGCTGGACCATAATAAGCAACAGCCACAATTTAGCATCCCAGAAAACTTTGGTGATTTACACGGTAATATTTTCAAGCATTTCGTTAGCTCTGCGGAATACCGGAATAACTTTAACAAAGCCCCGGTTATCTGCCTGAGCGTGTCGAATAAGAACACCTATCAGCGGACCGGCAACCAGCACCCGGTATTAGGGATTGAATACCAGCAAAATGGCACCTCTTTGACGGAAACCTATTTCGGCAAGATGGGGCTAAAAGTACGCTATTTCATGCCGCAGAATAGCGTCGCGCCGCTGGCATTCTTCTTCACCGGTGATTTGCTCAGCGATTACACCCCCCTTGAGCTGATTGCGACCATCAGCACAATGGAGACATTCCAGAAGATTTATCGCCCTGAAATTTATAATGCTAACTCGGCCGCCGGGCTGTGTTACCAACCGAACCTGAATAACCAGGATCACTCTTTAACCAAGATTGTTTACGATCGCGAAGAGCGTAGCCAGTTAGCGATTGAGCAAGGGAAGTTCACAGAAGAGAACTTCATCAAACCATACAAGAACATTCTTGAGCAATGGTCTGCTAACTACGCTTTTAATTAATTTGCCAGAGAAGGTCACCTATTATGAAAACATTGCTTCCGACGTCTACTGCAGGCAGCCTGCCGAAACCTTCATGGCTGGCACAGCCGGAGACGCTATGGTCCCCGTGGAAATTACAGAACGAGGAATTAATCGAAGGCAAACAGGATGCGCTGCGCCTTTCCTTGGCTGAACAGCAACTGGCCGGCATTGATATCGTCAGCGACGGGGAGCAAACCCGCCAGCACTTCGTCACTACCTTTATTGAGCACTTAAATGGCGTCGATTTTGAAAAGCGCCAGACCGTGCGTATTCGTAACCGTTACGATGCCAGCGTCCCAACGGTCGTCGGCGCCGTGGAGCGTCAAAAGCCGGTTTTTGTTGAAGACGCTAAATTCCTGCGCCAGCTCACCCAGCAGCCGATTAAGTGGGCGCTGCCGGGACCAATGACCATGATCGACACGCTGTACGACAACCACTATAAAAGCCGCGAAAAGCTGGCCTGGGAATTTGCCAAAATCCTCAATCAGGAAGCGAAAGAGCTGGAAGCGGCAGGCGTCGATATTATCCAGTTTGATGAACCGGCCTTTAACGTCTTCTTTGATGAAGTGAATGACTGGGGCATCGCCACGTTAGAGCGTGCCATTGAAGGGCTGAAGTGTGAAACCGCAGTGCACATTTGCTACGGCTACGGTATCAAAGCCAATACCGACTGGAAAAAGACGCTGGGTTCGGAGTGGCGCCAGTACGAAGAGGCCTTCCCTAAACTGCAGCAATCGAACATCGATATCATCTCGCTGGAATGCCATAACTCTCGCGTGCCGATGGATCTGCTGGAGCTTATCCGCGGTAAAAAAGTGATGGTTGGCGCGATTGACGTTGCCAGCAACACCGTTGAAACCGCAGAGGAAGTGGCTGATACGCTGCGTAAAGCGCTGCAGTTTGTCGATGCCGATAAGCTCTATCCGTCAACCAACTGCGGCATGGCTCCGCTGGCGCGTCAGGTTGCGCGCGGCAAACTGAATGCGTTAAGCGCAGGCGCTGAGATAATTCGCCGGGAAATTCTGGCGAAATAACGCCGAATCTCGGCCGGATATTCTCAGGCTCCGCTTTCGATCTCAGGCGATCTCGATCATCGCCTGAGATCGGTAAACGTCGTTTTCTGTTAGTCGATGGTTACGCCAACCACTTTGCGGCTATCCACATCCTGGTTCAGAAAAGCATGGAATCCGGCCTTCTGCCACGTCACACCGTCTTTACCGACTCGCGTCCATCCCTGTTGGGTCATCACTTTAATTGCTTGAGCGAGATCCTTATCGCGAACCTGCGGCAATATTTTCGCCTGCACCGCTCGTGCGGCCTCCGGGTCCGCTTTCCCGTGGCGTTGGTTCGCTTGTGGCTGTGCGGCAGCCTGATTCTGCGCTTTTGACTTATGGATATCGCAGCCATTGCCGTCAGTTAGCTGCGTACAGCCCGAACGTTCAAGCTGGGCACGATAGGCTTCGCTGATAGCGTGCGCCGGGAGTGCGGTAAACCCCGCCAACGCGGCGGCCGCAAGGATGGTCATCGCGATCGTTTTTTTCATTGTGGAACCCTGTCTTCATCTCGTTTGACGTGGGGAGAAGCATCAAGCATAACTCCCCCACGTAGCGTTTATTGCCACCGCATTATCCCTGACGGTTGACCTTGCCTGAACTGAGCGTCATTTCAGGCCCTGTAATATGGAGGATGCGGCATCGTTGATACGTTGACGTCTATCAAGAATAGATGACACATTCCGCACGATTCAAATGAGGCAACGCTAAATCTGGTTATTCCTGCCTGGCAGAAATTGCGGTAACGTAGCTCACCGCTTTCATTTTGGCTCACCCGTATGCCCACGACTGAAACATTCCTGACCTTCCTCGTCGCCTTAGCCCTGCTGGAAATCTCGCCAGGCCCCGACATGATGCTCACCATCGCGCGTGGCATTGGTCAGGGGCGACGGATCGCACTGCTGACCGTGCTAGGCAACGTCTTTATTGCAGGCACGATTCAGGTTTCGTTTCTGGTCTTCGGCCTGGTGGCCGCCGTCCATGCTTGGCCGCTGGCGCTGGATGTCCTCCGCTGGGTGGGTGCCGCCTACCTGATATGGCTCGGCATCAAAATGCTCGCGACCTCAGGGGTCAACACCCGGATCGGCAAAACCGTCAAAATATCAGGCCGAAGAGCGGTTAAGGAAGGGGCGATTAACAGCCTGACTAACCCCAAGTCACTGCTGTTCATGTTCGCCTTTCTCCCACAGTTTGTAGACCCGGCCGCCGGCCCTATCTGGCTACAGCTGCTTATTCTTGGCAGCATTCAAAAACTGGCCGGCATCCTTTCACTAGGATCAGTCGCCCTCGCCTCAGGCACCTTCGGCAACTGGCTTAGTCAGCATCCGGGCTTTTTAAAATGGCAGGAGCGATTCACCGGCGTGGTGATGATTGGGCTGGGCATTCGCATGCTGTTTAGCGGCGGTATGCCGCAAAACTCAGTGAAGTAAAGGCCTGGCTGCGGCCAGGTATTCAGGTTGCGCTTTCTCCCAAACATTCACGCATACAGTCGATAAAGATTTTCATCGCCGGGCTGACGGTTCTGTCGGCATGGTAGGCGCAAAGCGCGGTAATGGTCGGCGGATTGGAAGAAAAAGGCAGCGCGTTAAGTTCACCGGATTCAAGTTCCCGCATTACGCTGAAATAAGGCAGGAATGAAACCCCGAGATTACTGGCCACGCATCGCTTAATGCTCTCAATGCTCCAAAGCTCAATGGTGTTCTCTAAGGTTATTTTTCGCTCACGCAGCGAGGATTCGAATATTTGCCGGAAGATGCACTGTGGCTCATTGATAATAAAGCTGACCGGAATATGCTGCTCTGCCCTGGTAAAATCAACATCTTCGAGCTGCGGAGAGGCAACCAGCACTAACTCCTGCTGGCCAAAATATTCCATGTGAAGCGCATCGTCATGCCCTACCCGATAAAAAACGCCCAAATCAGTGTTATCGGCAAGCAGGGAATCCCGGATGGAATAACAGTTTACTGACTGCAGAGACAACCGAACTTTTGGCGCTTTAATACGAAACAATCTCAGTACTTCCGGCATTTTATAAGCCAGTAGCGTCTCCCCGACCATTATCCGTAAGTCTCCCGCGATCTCTTCCTCACTGGCAGAGATCTCACGGATCCCTTCCAGCACGCGCGTTAACTCCCTCACTTTTGGCAGCAGCAGTTTTCCCGCCGGCGTCAGCACCATACGACGGCCGACTTTTTCGAATACCGGGTATGAGAGTTCTTGTTCCAGCTGTTGGATCTGGAAGGTGACGGTGGATTGCGTGCAGCACAGCTTGCGGGCAGCCTGCGCAAAAGACCCCTCTTCCACAATCGTTTTAAAGGTGATGAAACGCCGCAAATCCATAAAGCCACTCCGCATCAAACACATCGAAAAATTGAAAGTCAGATATCAAAAACATTCGCTTTTTTGAATATATATCGCTGGCTAATATGCGCTGACAACAAGGAGAATACAAGTGACACCAACAATAATCAGTGGCTTTCTCACCTATACATTAATCACTGCGCTGACCCCTGGCCCTAACAATATTCTGGCGCTAAGTTCAGTGAACCAACATGGTTTTCGCCGCAGTTTGCGCGTGCTGGCAGGAATGAGCGCTGGCTTTTTGGTGCTCATGCTCGTCTGTGGCATTTTCACCTATACGCTTATCAGCGTACTTCCGTCACTCACCAACTGGCTAGTATGGATTGGCGCGGCCTATATTTTGTGGCTAGCGTGGAAGATAGCCAATAGCTCACCGGCCGCTGATGACAGCAGTGAAAGGCCTCTGAGTTTTTGGTTGAGCTTCTGGCTTCAATTTGCCAACGTGAAAATTATTCTGTACGGCATTACGGCGCTCTCCGCCTTCGTGCTGCCGTATACGCAGAATATTCTCTCCGTGACCGCAGTCAGTGTTCTGCTCGCCGTTATTGGCTGTCTGGGAAATCTGGTGTGGGCATTAGCCGGCCATCTGTTCCAGTCGATTTTTCGCCAATATGGTCGGCTGGTTAATCGGGTGCTGGCCCTGTTACTGATTTACTGTGCCGTCAGGATGTTTTTCTAATGACTGATTCATAATATTAACCCGCCTATTCTCGTCAACCGACCCTTCGCCCATAAAAAAACCGCCGAACAATCGGCGGTTTTTTCTTAGAGCCACATCGCTTACATCAGCGGCATCGCTTTTTGCACAATGCTAATCAGCGGCTGCGGATAGATACCCAGAACCAGCACCAGCAGCGCGGAAATCAGCACAACAATACCACCGGCGCTGTACTGCCAGTTGGTTGGGGCATCGCGGTTAGGTTTATCCGGAGCAGACAGGTACAGGCTCACGGCCACGCGCAGGTAGTAGTACAAACCAATCGCGGAGCCCACAACCACGGCACCGACCAGCCACCACAGATGCGCCTGAACACCGACTGCCAGCACGTAGAATTTACCGATAAAGCCCAGCGTCATCGGGATACCGGCCAGAGACAGCATCATCACGGTCATCACCGCGGCCAGAATCGGACGGTGCCAGAACAGGCCACGGTAAGCAAACAGCGATTCGGCATCCGGGCCACGGTATGGACTGGACATCAGGCTCACCACGCCAAAGGCGCCGAGGCTGCTGAACAGATAACCGGCCAGGTAAACACCGACGGTTTCCATCGACATCTCACCGCTTTGCAGCGCAATCATCGCCACCAGCAGGTAGCCGAGGTGGGAGATAGACGAGTAGCCGAGCAGACGTTTGATATTCGTCTGGCTAAGCGCCATCAGGTTACCGAAGATGATTGAGGCGAAGGCAATAATACCCAGCACCACGCGCACCGCTTCGCTGTCGCCCACTGGAGCGTAGAGGAACAAACGCATCACCACGGCGAAAATCGCAATCTTGCTGGCGGTGGCCAGGAAGGTTGAAACCGGCGCAGGCGCCCCCTGGTAAACATCCGGCGTCCACAGGTGGAAAGGCACCAGCGAGAGCTTGAAGCCCAGACCGACAATCATCATGCCGAGACCTGCCAGCAGCAGCGGTTCGTGCAGCATGTTGTCGCCAAGGCTCTTACCGAGCGCGACGAAAGACAGGTTGCCGGACTGCGCATACAGCAGCGCCATACCAAACAGCAGGAAGGACGAAGCGGCGGCGGACAAAATGGTGTACTTGATGCTCGCTTCCAGTGAACGTTTCTGGCGGAAGGCATAGCCCACAAGTCCAAACAGCGGCAGAGAAATCAGTTCAATACCGAGGAACAGCGCCGCCAGATGGTTGGCGTTAGCCAGCAGAATACCGCCGAGCGCAGCAATCAGCACCAGCAGGTAGAACTCTTCCCGGTTATCGGTATAACCCTCAAGCCACGGGTAAGCAAAGGTACAGGTAGCGAGACTCGCCAGCAGTACCAGCCCGGTGTAGAACATGGCATAAGCGTCAACGCGCATCAGCGGCGTGACATCCATTGCGCCCGCCTGGCCAACAAACCAGAGCGAAACCAGCGCGGCGTTAAGCCCAATGACCGACAGCGTGGCATTGAGGAAGTGATTGCGTCGCCACGCAATGGAGAGCATCACAACCACCACCGTCAAGCCGACGATCAGCAGCGGTAACAGCGCGATCAGTTGTTGTGGAGTTATTGTCATGGCGAATTACGGCCTTGTAGTTGGAACAGAATTAACAAACCACTGCTGGATGTTACTCATCGCAGAATGTGACGTGTCCAGGATAGGCTGCGGGTAGAAGCCCAGCAGAACCAGAAGCACGACCAGCAACAGGACGATAAACAGCTCACGCAGCGACATCCCTGGCAGTTCTTGTGCCGCAATTTCACTCTTCGCTTTACCGAAGTAAGCGCGGTGCAGCATTGCCAGCGAGTACACGGAGGCAAAGACCAGACCGAAGGTTGAAATTACCGTAATCACCGGAACCACTTTGTAGCTGCCGAAGAGGATCATAAATTCGCCAACGAAGTTACCGGTCCCCGGCATCCCCAGCGTCGCCACGGCGAAGAACATGGACAGCGCAGGCAGCCATTTAATTTTGCTCCACAGACCGCCCATCTGACGCATATCGCGGGTGTGCAGACGCTCGTACAGCTGACCGCACAGAATGAACAGACCCGCCGCCGACAGACCGTGAGCAATCATCTGAATCACCGCGCCCTGGTACGCCAATTGGCTGCCGGTGTAGATAGCAATCAGCACGAAGCCCATGTGGGAAACGGAGGTGTAAGCAATCAGACGTTTAATATCGTACTGGGTGAACGCCATCCATGCGCCGTAGAAGATACCGATAACGCCCAGCCACATCGCGATAGGTGCAAATTCAGCGGAAGCATTCGGGAACAGCGGCAGCGCAAAGCGCAGCAGACCGTAGGCCGCGGTTTTCAGCAAGATACCGGCGAGGTCAACAGAACCCGCGGTTGGTGCCTGGGAGTGTGCATCTGGCAGCCAGCCGTGCAGTGGAACCACCGGCATTTTCACCGCGAAGGCGATGAAGAAGCCCAGCATCAGCAGATATTCCACGCCGTGCGACATTGGCGTTTTCAGCAGCTCTTCGTAGTTGAAGGTCCATACGCCGGTTGCGCCGTGGTGAACAAACACCAGACCCAGAATGGCAATCAGCATCACCAGACCACTCGCCTGGGTATAGATGAAGAACTTGGTCGCCGCCGTGATACGCGTTTTACCGTCAGAGGCCTTATGCCCCCACAGCGCGATCAGGAAGTACATCGGTACCAGCATCATCTCCCAGAAGAAGAAGAACAGGAACATGTCGATGGCCAGGAACACGCCGATAACGCCGCCCAGGATCCACATCAGGTTGAGGTGGAAGAAGCCCTGATATTTCTGGATTTCACGCCAGGAGCAGAGTACCGCCAGCACGCCCAAGAGCCCGGTCAGCACCACCATCAGCAGCGACAGGCCGTCGAGCGCCAGGTGCACGGTGATACCAAAGCGCGGGATCCACGGCAGAATAAACTCAGACTGCCACTGCGGCAAGCCCGCGGATTGGGTCAGCGAATAGCCACCCTGCAACCACAGTTGCAGAGACAGCGCCAGCGTCAGTCCCATGGTGATCAGCGCAATCCAGCGCGGCATCTTCACGCCAAAGCGTTCAGTCTGCCAGCAGAGGAAACCGCCGATAAAGGGAATCAGTATTAGCCAGGGTAATAACATGGCAATTCATTTCCTTATTCATCTATCCGGTGGCAACGACGCCAGCCGGAACAGGAAAACAGCACGACATTTTCATGGGGAGGAAAACCCTCCCCAACGAATTAACGCAACACCATCAACAGCGCCAGGACAACCACGGCACCAATGCTCATCGACGCAACATACCAGCGCAGGTATCCGTTCTCGCTCATCACCAGGCCTTTGCCTGCAAAGCGGGAGAGAATGGCTGGAATGTTCATCAGCGCATTGAGCGGGTCGCTCTTCAGCAGCCAGGCAATGCCCAGGAACGGCTTAACGAACACTTTGTCGTACAGCCAGTCGAAGCCCCAAGCGTTATACCACCAGGTGCCCAGCAGGCGGCCCGGCGCGCTATTAGCGATAGAGGTCACCAGCGTACGTTTGCCCAGCCACAGCCACGCTGCAATCAGGATGCCGGCAATAGCTACCACCCCGGAGGTGATTTCCAGCGTCAGCACGCGACCGTGCTCAAGCTCGGTGGTGGCTGGCAGTACGCCATGCAGCGGTGGCACAATCATCGCGCCGATAAAGGTCGACAGCACCATCAGCACAATCAGCGGCAGGTGGTGGGTAATCCCCTTCCCTGCGTGGGCGTGAATCTGCTCTTTCCCGTGGAAGACGATGAAGATCATACGGAAGGTATACAGGGAGGTCATGAATGCACCGACCAAACCGGCAACCATCAGATTGATATGACCGTTTGCCATTGCACCCGCAAGGATTTCATCTTTACTGAAGAAGCCTGCGGTAATCAGCGGCAGCGCGGACAGCGCGGCACCACCGACCAGGAAGCAGGCATACACCAGCGGAATCGACTTACGCAGGCCGCCCATCTTGAAGATGTTCTGTTCGTGGTGGCAGGCAAGGATGACCGAGCCGGATGCCAGGAACAGCAGCGCTTTGAAGAATGCGTGAGTCATCAGGTGGAAAATCGCCGCATCCCACGCCTGTACGCCCAGCGCCAGGAACATGTAACCAATCTGGCTCATGGTGGAGTACGCCAGAACGCGTTTGATGTCGGTCTGGACCAGCGCGGCAAAGCCTGCCAGCACCAGCGTAATCGCCCCAACAATCCCAACCAGATGCAGCACTTCCGGCGTCAGCAGGAACAGGCCATGAGTACGGGCAATCAGGTAGACGCCGGCGGTAACCATGGTAGCCGCGTGGATCAGCGCTGAAACCGGCGTTGGGCCCGCCATCGCATCCGCAAGCCAGGTCTGCAACGGCAGCTGCGCGGATTTACCGACCGCACCGCCCAACAGCATCAGGGTTGCCCACATCAGCATGTCATTACCTGCGGCGAAGTGCGCCGGCGCCAGTTCAACCATTTCGCGGAAGTTCAGCGTGCCCAGCTCGTTGTAGAGAATGAACAGCGCGAACGCCAGGAAGACGTCACCGACACGAGTCACCACGAAGGCTTTCATTGCCGCCGCGCCATTCTTCGGATCGGTGTAGTAGAAACCGATCAGCAGATAGGAGCACAGGCCCACGCCTTCCCAGCCGAGATACATCAGCAGCAGGTTATCCGCCAGTACCAGCACCACCATGCTCGCGATGAACAGGTTGGTGTAGGCGAAGAAGCGGGAGTAGCCCTCTTCCCCACGCATGTACCAGGAAGCAAACATGTGGATCAGGAAGCCGACGCCGGTGACCACGGAGAGCATGGTCAACGACAGGCCGTCCAGCACCAGGTTGAAGCCGATGTTGAAATCACCGACCGACATCCAGGTCCACAGCGGCTGGCTAAATGCCTGTTTGCCGTTGGCGAAGAAATCCATGCCGACGAACGCGGTGACCAGCGCTGACAGACCAATCGATCCCATACCAATGGTCGCGGACAGGTTTTCAGACCAGCGGCCGCGGGAGAAGGCCAGCAGGACAAAGCCGATTAATGGAAAAATAATGGTTAAGGCAAGCATGTTCATCCGCGCAACTCACTTACTGAATCGATGTTCAGGTTCTGGCGGCGACGATGGAGCTGCAGCAGCAGCGCCAGGCCAATACTCGCTTCCGCAGCCGCAAGAGTAATGGCTAGGATATACATCACCTGACCATCGGTCTGGCCCCAATAGCTGCCGGCGACCACGAAGGCCAGCGCGGCGGCGTTAATCATGATTTCCAACCCAATCAGCATAAACAGCAGATTGCGACGGATAACCAGACCGGTCAAACCGAGAACGAAGAGGATCGCGGCGAGGATCAGTCCATGGGTTAAGGGGATCATGCGTGCTCCTCCGTTTTTCTTTTCGCGCTATCACCGGCGCGATTGCTCAGCACCTCGCCCGCGCGGTCTTCACGGCCGAGGTGGAAGGCAACCACCAGACCCGCCAGCAGCAGCATTGACGCCAGCTCAACCGCCAGAACGTATGGCCCGAACAGCGCAATACCGACTTCTTTCGCGCTAATTGCGTTACCGTCGATACCCTGGTCGTTAATGCCGAGGATGGCATACACCATTACCGCCAGCAGCACGGCGGAAAGAATCGCCGGACCAATCCAGATTTGCGGCTTCAGCCACTGACGTTCCTGGGCAATTTCAGCACCGCCCAGGTTCAGCATCATCACCACGAACACGAACAGCACCATGATGGCGCCCGCATAGACGATGATCTCCAGCGCACCGGCGAAGTACGCGCCCAGCGAGAAGAACACCCCGGCAATTGCCAGCAGCGAGATGATTAAGTACAGCAGTGCGTGTACCGGATTAGTGTGCGTAATCACTCGCAGCGTCGCGAGGACAGCAACAAGGCCACAGATATAAAAAGCGAATTCCATTGCCCCTCTCCTTACGGTAACAGGCTCTTGACGTCGATAGGCTTGGCTTCGTTCTCTGCTTCGCCCTTATCTTTGCCGTCGATTGCCATACCCGCCATCCGGTAGAAGTTATATTCCGGGTATTTGCCCGGACCGGAAATCAGCAGATCCTCTTTTTCGTACACCAGGTCCTGACGCTTGTATTCACCCAGTTCAAAGTCCGGGGTCAACTGAATCGCCGTGGTTGGGCACGCTTCTTCACACAGCCCGCAGAAAATGCAGCGCGAGAAGTTAATACGGAAAAACTCCGGATACCAGCGGCCATCTTTGGTCTCTGCTTTTTGCAAAGAGATACAGCCCACCGGGCAGGCTACCGCGCACAGGTTACAGGCTACGCAGCGCTCATCGCCGTCCGGGTCGCGCGTCAGCACGATACGGCCACGATAGCGAGGCGGCAGGTAAACCGGCTCTTCCGGGTACATTTGCGTTTCACGTTTAGCGAACGCATGCAGGCCGATCATCCAGATACTGCGTACCTGGGTACCGAAACCTACGATAATATCTTTTAAGGTCATGGTCTCATCGCCCCTTATGGCTGCTGCCAGAGAATGACAGCCGCCGTTACCAGCAAGTTGATTAGCGTCAGCGGCAGGCACACTTTCCAGCCGAAGGACATTACCTGGTCATAACGCGGACGCGGTAATGAGGCGCGAATCAAAATGAACATCATCATGAAGAATGCCGTTTTAATGGCGAACCAGATGAATGGTGGTAAGAACGGGCCTTGCCAGCCGCCGAAGAACAGCGTCACGATCAGCGCCGACACGGTAACAATACCGATGTACTCACCGACGAAGAACAGACCGAACTTCATGCCGGAATATTCAATGTGGTAGCCATCGGCCAGCTCCTGCTCTGCTTCCGGTTGGTCAAACGGGTGACGGTGACAAACCGCCACACCCGCAATCGCAAAGGTCACAAAGCCGAAGAACTGAGGAATGACGTTCCACAGGTGTTCCTGGTTGTTAACGATGTCGGTCATGTTAAATGAACCGGCCTGCGCCACAACGCCCATCAGGGAGAGACCAAGGAACACTTCGTAGCTCAGCGTTTGCGCGGAAGCACGCATCGCCCCCAGCAGGGAGTATTTGTTGTTGCTCGACCAGCCGGCGAACAGCACCGCGTACACCGCCAGACCCGCCATCATCAGGAAGAACAGGATCCCGATATTGAGGTCTGCAACCACCCAGCTTGGGCTAACCGGCACAATAGCAAAGGCCAGCAGCAGCGAGGTGAAGGCGATAACCGGTGCCAGGGTAAAGATCATGCGGTCCGAGAATTTCGGGATCCAGTCCTCTTTGAAGAACATTTTGATCATGTCGGCCACCAGCTGGAGCGAACCGCCCCAGCCGACACGGTTTGGCCCGTAGCGGTTCTGGAACAGGCCCAGCAGGCGACGTTCGCCGAAGCTCATGAACGCACCACAGGTGACGACCACCAGCAGGATGACCACGGCTTTGATGATGCTAATCAGGATCTCAATCAGATCCGGCGTTAACCAACTCATTGCTGTGCCTCCTGCAGATTTTCAAGACGCGCGCCCGCCAGTACAGGAGCAATGCCCGGCATGCCCATCGGCAAACCAACCTGCCCTGCCACCAGTCCGCTGGAAATCACCAGCGGCAGCGTGACCGTCTGACCGTCGTAGCTAAGCGCCATCTTCGCACCCGCATTCACGCCAAGCGCCGCGGCATCTGCCGGGTTGAGCTTGAGGTAAGGCTGCGGCATACGCGTCTGGAATACCGGCGCGCGCTGCGACATTTCGTCGCTGCCGAACAGGTGGTAGTACGGTGCCACGCGCCATTTGCCCGCTTCCGCCTGGAAGCTTGCCGGTACGGTGGTGAAATAATCCAGACCGTTTTCCGACGCTTCGATCAAACGCACGCCCGGGTCACCGTGACGCAGTTTACCGCCCACTTCAGCCTGGAACTTGTTCCATGCCTGCGGGGAGTTCCAGCCTGGAGCCCAGGCAAATGGGATCTGCGAACGCGGTGCGTCCGGCTGGTTGTTCCCTTCCATCGAGAAGGCGAACATGGTGTCTTTATCCTGCGGCTGACGCGGTTCGTGCACGCTGATATTGGCGCGCATTGCCGTACGACCGCTGTAGCGGTGCGGTTCGCGCGCCAGTTTCTGACCGCGAATCCGGAACGACGCATCCGGAGCCGCATCTTTAATGCCGGCCAACTGCGGCAGTGCTGCAACGGCGGCATCAATCACGTGATCCAACTGAGTCCAGTCAACCTGACGGTTTTCCAGGGTGCTATGCAGCGAGTGCAGCCAGCGCCAGCTTTCCAGCATGATGGTTTTGCTGTCGTAGTAGCTTGGGTCATAAACCTGGAAGAAGCGCTGCGCGCGACCTTCATTGTTAATCACCGTACCGTCGCTTTCCGCAAAGCTTGCTGCCGACAGCACCAGATGCGCATGGTCCATAATCGCCGTGCGCTGATGGTCGATGACCATCACCAGCGGTGCTTTATCCAACGCAGCATTCACGCGGCTGGCGGAAGCATGGCGGTGCAGATCGTTTTCCAGCACGATAACCGCATCGGCACTACCGCTTTCCAGTTCGTCCAACGCTTCATCGAGTGAACCGCCGCCAATCATGCCGAGACCGACGCTGTTCACCGCGCGGGCAATCATCGTCACGCCAACGTCTGAACCACGAGCCTTCAGCGCTTTTGCCACGTTCGCCGCTGCCTGAATCACTTCGGCGCTACCGGCATTTGTACCGGAAACAATCAGTGGTTTCTTCGCCCCGGAAAGTGCCTGAACGATAACGTCAATTTTGCCCTGCAGATCGCGATCAATGCCGTCAACTGCCGGTGCACTGTTATCCAGCGCGTGCGCAATTGCGAAGCCTAAACGCGCCTGATCTTCTACCGGTGCGCG
Organism: Kluyvera cryocrescens NBRC 102467; assembly: GCF_001571285.1. GTDB lineage: Bacteria > Pseudomonadota > Gammaproteobacteria > Enterobacterales > Enterobacteriaceae > Kluyvera > Kluyvera cryocrescens. Next base: position 54,500 of record NZ_BCTM01000023.1, read on the forward strand.
ATAGGTCCACGCGGCGATATCATCCAGACGGGTGTCGTCAACGTTGGTCACGAACAGCGGGTGTTTGGCACGCTGGCCGATGTTGAGGATTGCCGCAATCTGCCAGTCAGCCACTTTCTGGGCCGCCGCCATTTCGCGCGCTTTACCTTTCACCGCCTGGCGAACCGCCAGCGCAACGCGAGCACCGGTCTGAGTAATGTCTTCACCCAGCACCAGCACCGCATCGTAAGATTCGATATCACGCAGTGCAGGCGTATGGATGCCGCCTTCGCGCAGCACTTTCAGCGCCAGCTGCAGACGTTCCTGTTCACCTTTGGCGATACCGGTGTAGAAGTTATCCGCACCCACCAGTTCACGCAGCGCGAAGTTGCTCTCTACGCTCGCACGTGGAGAACCAATACCAATCACTTTCTTCGACTGACGCAGAATATCTGCCGCACCCTGCATCGCCTGTTCGGCGTTGAGGGTGATCAGATCGTCACCGCGACGTTGCACCGGCTGACGCGGACGGTCTTTCAGGTTCACGTAGCCATAGCCGAAACGACCGCGGTCGCAGAGGAAGTAGTGGTTAACGGTACCGTTGTAACGGTTTTCGATACGACGCAGTTCACCGTAGCGCTCACCTGGGCTGGTGTTACAGCCAATGGAGCACTGCTGGCAGATGCTTGGCGCAAACTGCATGTCCCACTTACGGTTGTAGCGCTCGGAGTGCGTTTTATCGGTAAATACGCCGGTCGGACAGATTTCGACCAGGTTACCGGAGAATTCGCTTTCCAGCGTACCGTCTTCCGGACGACCGAAGTAAACGTTGTCATGCGCGCCGTACACACCCAGATCGGTGCCGTCCGCGTAATCTTTGTAATAACGCACGCAGCGGTAGCAGGCGATGCAGCGGTTCATTTCGTGAGAGATGAACGGCCCCAGATCCTGGTTGCGGTGGGTACGCTTAGTAAAGCGATAACGACGGAAGCTATGACCGGTCATGACGGTCATATCCTGCAGGTGGCAGTTGCCGCCCTCTTCACAGACCGGACAATCGTGCGGGTGGTTGGTCATCAACCACTCCACTACGCTTTCGCGGAACTGTTTTGCTTCTTCGTCATCAATAGAAATAAAGGTGCCGTCAGATGCCGGAGTCATACAGGACATCACCAGGCGACCACGCGTGTCTTCCGCGTTTTGATATTGCTTCACCGCACACTGGCGGCAAGCACCGACGCTGCCTAGCGCCGGGTGCCAGCAAAAGTATGGAATATCAAGGCCATGAGAGAGACATGCCTGCAGCAGGTTGTCCGCCCCATTAACCTCGTATTCTTTGCCGTCTACATGAATCGTAGCCATTAGCGTGCTTCCAAAATAAATAAATCTTTAGATTACCAGCGCGTCTTAAGCAGGTTCGGCTGAATCCCATGAATAGCGTGGGTGTTGCTGAACTGCTGCTTAATGCCTGCCTCGAATTCGTCGCGGAAATATTTAATTGCGCTCTGCAGCGGTTCTACCGCGCCAGGCGCATGCGCGCAGAAGGTTTTACCCGGCCCCAGGAATCGACACAGTTGCTCAAGTGTCTCGATATCGCCAGGCTGGCCTTCACCCCGCTCAAGGGCGCGCAGAATTTTCACGCTCCACGGCAGACCGTCGCGGCACGGTGTACACCAGCCACAGGACTCGCGGGCGAAGAACTCTTCCAGGTTACGCACCAGGCCGACCATGCCAATTTCATGGTCAACGGCCATCGCCAGTGCGGTCCCCAGACGGCTACCCGCTTTACCGATACTTTCAAATTCCATCGGCAGGTCAAGGTGCGCTTCGGTCAGGAAGTCAGTTCCCGCACCACCCGGCTGCCAGGCTTTAAATTTCAGGCCATCGCGCATGCCGCCCGCGTAATCTTCAAGGATTTCACGTGCGGTAGTGCCAAACGGCAGCTCCCACAGGCCCGGATTTTTCACGCGGCCGGAGAAGCCCATCAGCTTAGTACCGGCGTCTTTGCTGGTAGAAATGTTCTGATACCACTCAACGCCGTTAGCCAGAATCGCCGGGACGTTACACAGGGTTTCCACGTTGTTGACGCAGGTCGGTTTGCCCCATACGCCGGAGCTTGCCGGGAACGGTGGCTTCGAACGCGGGTTAGCGCGGCGACCTTCGAGGGAGTTAATCAGCGCGGTCTCTTCACCGCAGATGTAACGCCCTGCCCCGGTGTGCACGAACAGTTCGAAATCGAACCCGGTGCCCATGATATTTTTGCCAAGCAGGCCCGCTTCGGTGGCTTCCGCAATGGCGCGGCGCAGATGCACAGCCGCTTCAATGTATTCACCGCGCAGGAAGATGTAACCACGGTACGCTTTCAGCGCAAACGCAGAAATCAGCATACCTTCCACCAGCAGGTGCGGTAGCTGTTCCATCAGTAAACGGTCTTTGTAGGTGCCCGGCTCCATTTCATCGGCGTTACACAGCAGGTAACGGATGTTCATGGATTCGTCTTTCGGCATCAGGCTCCACTTCAGACCGGTGGAAAAGCCCGCGCCGCCGCGCCCTTTCAGGCCAGCGTCTTTTACCTGGTTGACGATTTCGTCCGGTGCCAGCCCGGTCAGCGCTTTACGCGCCCCCTCATAGCCGTTTTTGCTACGGTATTCGTCCAGCCATACCGGCTGTTTGTCATCACGCAGGCGCCAGGTCAGCGGATGCGTTTCGGGAGTACGGATCACGGTTTTCATTATTTATACCGCTCCAGTAGGTCAGGAATGCCTTCCGGGGTCAGATGCGAGTGAGTGTCCTCATCGATCATCATGCTCGGCCCTTTATCGCAGTTCCCCAGACAACAGGTCGGCAGCAGCGTAAAGCGACCGTCGAAAGTCGTCTGCCCCGGTTTGATGTCGAGTTTTTTCTCAAGTGCTGCCTGAATGCCCTGGTAGCCATTGATGTGGCACACAACGCTGTCGCAATAGCGGATCACGTGGCGGCCAACAGGCTGGCGGAAAATCTGGCTGTAGAAGGTCGCAACGCCTTCAACATCGCTTGCCGGGATATCCAGTAAGCCGGCGATCGCATGGATCGCGCCGTCCGGCACCCAGCCGCGCTGCTTCTGAACGATCTTCAGCGCTTCAATGGACGCCGCACGCGGGTCTTCGTAGTGGTGCTTCTCGTGCTCAATGGCTTCACGCTCTACTGCACTCAGCTCAAAGGCCTCGGATTGTGGTTGTTGATTTTCGTGCATAATTAGCGGTCCACGTCTGACATAACAAAATCGATACTACCCAGGTGAACGATCAGATCGGACACCAGGCTGCCGCGTACCGCGACCGGGATCTGCTGCAGGTGCGCATAGCTCGGCGTACGAATACGAGTACGGTAGCTCATGGTGCTGCCGTCGCTGGTCAGGTAGTAACTGTTAATACCCTTGGTTGCTTCCACCATCTGGAACGATTCCTGCGCCGGCATAACCGGGCCCCAGGAAACCTGCAGGAAGTGGGTGATCAGGGTTTCGATATGCTGCAGCGTGCGCTCTTTCGGCGGCGGCGTCGTCAGCGGGTGATCCGCTTTGAACGGGCCTTCCGGCATGTTCTTGAGACATTGCTCAAGGATGCGCAGGCTCTGACGCAGCTCTTCCACTTTCAGCATCACGCGGGTATAGCAGTCGGATACACCACCGCCAACCGGGACTTCGAAGTCGAAGTTTTGGTAGCCAGAGTACGGACGCGATTTACGCACGTCGAAATCAACACCGGTCGCACGCAGCGCGGCACCGGTACAACCCCAGTCCAGAGCTTCTTTCTTACCGTAGGCGGCAACGCCCTGCGAACGGCCTTTCAGAATGGTGTTACGCAGCGCGGCTTTCTCGTAGGAATCCAGACGTTTCGGCATCCAGTCGAGGAAATCACGCAGCAGCTTGTCCCAGCCGCGCGGCAGATCGTGCGCCACACCGCCGATACGGAACCAGGCCGGGTGCATACGGAAACCGGTAATCGCTTCAACCACGTCATAGATTTTCTGACGGTCGGTAAAGGCGAAGAAGACCGGGGTCATCGCGCCGACGTCCTGAATAAACGTCGAGATGTACAGCAGGTGGCTGTTGATACGGAACAGTTCAGAGAGCATGACGCGGATGACATCAACGCGCTCAGGAACGGTGATCCCCGCCAGCTTTTCGACCGCCAGCACGTAAGGCATTTCGTTCACGCAGCCGCCGAGGTATTCGATACGGTCGGTGTACGGAATGTAGCTATGCCAGGACTGACGCTCGCCCATCTTCTCAGCGCCACGGTGGTGGTAGCCGATGTCCGGTACGCAGTCGACAATCTCTTCGCCGTCCAGCTGCAGGACGATACGGAATGCACCGTGGGAAGATGGGTGGTTAGGACCGAGGTTCAGGAACATGAAGTCCTCGTTCTCGGTGCTACGCTTCATGCCCCAGTCTTCTGGTTTGAAGGTCAGCGCTTCCATTTCCAGATCCTGCTTGGCTTTAGTCAGCTCAAACGGGTCGAATTCGGTGGCGCGCGCCGGGTAGTCTTTACGCAGCGGGTGGCCTTCCCAGGTCGGCGGCATCAGCAGACGCGTCAGGTGCGGGTGGCCATTGAAGGTGATGCCAAACATCTCCCAGGTTTCACGCTCGTACCAGTTGGCGTTCGGGAAAAGTTTAGTGATAGTCGGCACATTCAGATCGTTTTCAGACAACGCCACCTTGAGCATAATGTCGCGGTTGCGGTCCATTGAGATCAGGTGATAGAAAACGGAAAAGTCCGCGGCAGGTAATCCATCGCGGTGAGTGCGCAGACGTTCGTCCATGCCGTGCAGGTCGAACATCATGACGTAAGGTTTCGGCAGCTTCTTCAGGAAATCAATAATTTCCAGCAGCTGTTCGCGCTTAACCCATACGACAGGTACCCCGGTGCGGGTGGCCTGAACGGTAAATGCATCCGGCCCAAAACGGTTGCGCAGTTCGCCGATGACCGGATCATCAAGGTGATCGCGGGTTTGCCATGCGGCTACTTCTTGCGCGGTTAAATCGGTCATATTGTTCACCATTGCAAAAGGTCCGTGGTGACTGCCGGGCGTGGCTTCGCGCTGTTGTATATTGATTTGCGAAGTAAAAGTATGCCACCGCCCGCAGGCGCAAATTAAATCTCGTCTGGAGAGCGGAGATTCGTCACAGCAATACGTTCGCCGCGTTTACGCTCGCGTTCCGACTGCATGTTGGCGCGATAAACGCCCTGGTCGCCAACCACCCACGAGAGCGGGCGACGTTCTTTACCAATCGATTCCTGCAGCAGCATCAGCGCCTGCATATAGGCTTCCGGGCGCGGAGGGCAGCCTGGAATGTAGACATCGACAGGAATAAACTTATCGACACCCTGCACAACGGAGTAGATATCGTACATGCCGCCGGAGTTGGCACAGGCGCCCATGGAGATAACCCACTTCGGCTCCAGCATCTGGTCATAAAGACGCTGAATAACCGGTGCCATTTTGGTAAAGCAGGTACCGGCTACCACCATCAGGTCGGCCTGACGCGGGGATGCACGCAGTACTTCTGCCCCAAAACGCGCAACGTCATGCACCGCAGTGAATGACGTCACCATTTCAACGTAGCAGCAAGAAAGGCCGAAGTTGTATGGCCAGATAGAGTTCTTACGACCCCAGTTGACCATGTCATGCAGCGCGTGTTCGAGTTTCCCCATATACACGCTTTTATTCACCTCTTGCTCAAGGGGATCGGTCACAATCTCCTGTTTTTGCAGGGGGTAACGGTCGTTCTCACCGTTAGGATCTATGCGGGTGAGCGTATAATCCATCTTATTGCCTCGCTTTTACTGCGTATTACGGTTAGTGACGCTGTCGGATTCCGGATTTACCAACGTGCGGCGAGAACGCGCAGGCGTCCAATCAAGCGCGCCAATACGAACGAGGTAAACCAGACCGGCCAGCAGCACAAATATGAAAATGGCGGCCTCAATAAAGCCAACCCAGCCGCTTTCGCGAATGGAGGTTGACCAGGCGTAAAGGTAAAGCGCTTCCACGTCGAAGATGACGAAGAACATAGCGACCAGGTAAAACTTAGCCGACAGGCGCAGACGAGCGGTACCAACGGAATCGATACCAGACTCAAACGGGGTGTTTTTGCTTCTTGCGCGCGCGCGACCACCAAGGTACCAGCCGCCGATTAACATCAGGCAGCAAAGGCCAATGGCAATGATCAGAAAGATAGCGAATGCCCAGTGATGAGCGATGATTTCAGTGGATGTTGACATACGCATTGCTTAACCAAATAGGTAGCATTACCACCTCTGCTCTTACCGGCAGATGGCCGCTACATGATTCATGGGGAGGATTAAAAAACCTACAAACAGCCCAATTCAAAACATAGACCGCAAAATGTTGAGGTTTTTTACTCCTTTCTATAACCTTTTGTCAACTTTAACAAAAGTTTCCTCACATTAATTTACATCAAAAGCATTTCATTAACATTACGTGCCCTTTGATTCGATTCGCTTCAGCCGACCTTACGGTTTACCTGCTGTTGAATCGTGTCCGTTTTGTAGCAATAACAAGAATTACCCACCTAGTTTGACAGGATTCTCTAATGATTCCTTCCCCCATTGAGGAGTATTTTCTTGATCTAAGACACGCTTTTGTTAATTCGACCAGTAAAACGGCAACAATCTATCCGTTTTTTTAACATTAGCAGGAGATGTGAGTTTGCGAATGATGATATCGCATTAGCGTCACGGATTAATTCTAATTACATGATTACTATCACATTTAAAGATTTAATTTTTGAATCGCCCCGTAAAAGCGCAAAAAAAGAACCGCAAACTGATTTTTCTTCGTCTACGATTCTTTTTTGCACTTACATTTTGTTACTACATTTCGGTCAAAATGTTAATCGAGATCCCGCTCATGTATCAGGGGATTATCTCCCTCTTCAGGAGTATAGGTTCCCGTCTGTGGCCAGGGGGCGAGGCGCTGCACCTGAGACTGGAAAATCAACTGCGCGAGTTCATTTTCACTTTCCGGGTTATAGGTCAGCATATATTCTGTCTCCGGAAGCTCCGGCATACCTTCTGCTTTCCCCAGGGCGCGGAGATCCGGGCTCATCATTTCTACCGGACGCGCGGTTACCCCGAGCCCCGCTTTTACGGCCGCGCGAACAGCAGAAAGCGTCGAGGCTACGTAGGCTAAACGCCACGGCATTCCCGCCGCATCCAGCGTTTTAATGATCGTGTCGCGGAATGGGCTAGGATCATCCAGCAGCACCAGCGGCACCGGTTCTTCATTACGCAGCGTAAACTCGGCAGCACAGTACCAAAGCGTAGGTGAAGCGCGGAGGACTGTCGACTCAAAGCCTTCCAGCGGATGGGTCGTTAACGCCAGATCCACCTCTTTGTTTTGCAGCATGTCCGCCATCACGCAGTGGCGTTTAACCCGCACATCGAGCGCCAGCTTTGGATAAGCCGAACTGATACGGTTTAATAAGAACGGCAAAATAGTGTCCGCAGACTCATCTGACGAACCTAACGTCAACTGCCCTTGCAGGGAGTTAAACATTAGGGATGTGCAGGCTTCATCATTGAAGCGCAGTATTTTCCGCGCATAGCCCAGCAGTTGAATACCGTGTTCCGTCAGCAGCTTATTACGCCCGTGGCGAGCGAAAAGCTCTTTGCCCACGAGCTGCTCCAGGCGCTGCATCTGCTGGCTGACGGCGGACTGAGTACGACACACTGCGGAGGCCGCGGCGGCAAACGTACTCAGGTCAGCCACCGCAACAAAGGTTCTCAGCAGATCGAGATCGAGGTTTAGTATCGGACGATTGGCATTTATCATATAAATCCACTTACAGGTTCGGAAGCCGACCTGCCTTATTGATGCTGCACTCTAAACTTTCAGGCTAATCCTTTAAATCGTCTTTCACTTTTCACTGATGAATGACTGCCCGCTGAGTGTCAGTATTAAAATTGTCTGCTACTGCAAGAAGCAACAGTTCCTTTTACAATATATCCTTTAGCCCTAAGGCTATTTATCTGGCTCTCGCAAAGCGGTATCCCGCGCGAAGAGTCGTAGATAGCAATGCTGTTTTAATGCACCAGGGGGAAGGCTGTGTTTTTAACAAAAGCCAATAAATCCAATAAATAACAATGCGTTGCACCTCCATTAATGATAACTGTTAACAAAAATGGGTAATGAAACGGGTATGCGCCATTACATATTAACCGAAAACCATAAGTTTTATAAGCCTAAAATAAGTTCTATCTCAAACAAGAAAAAGGTTCAGAATCAAAACAATTTAAGAAATCTAACAATTCCCCGTCATTACTTTTCAAAATATAAAGAAATATTAATATTTATCTGTCGCCATCATTAACAACAACTTCACATTAATGCGTACGAGCTCTAATCCTTATTAGCGGAATTTAATTAAAAATTAAAATTGTTGAAGGATTCTTAAAGTATATATGGGGAGAATAGAGCCTACACTAAATCATTTCTTTTTTAATGGATGAAAAATCTACAAAAAAAGCCATAAATAGTGAAATTGACTATAGAACAATAAATTAACAATAGATACCGCAGCCATACTCGCAATCAGCCAGTAAAAAAGAATGTTCCGACAACAATAAATTCACAAAATCTTCGTCTGTTGACCCTTCAAAACCCCCGGGATGCGGAGTACATTATTCCGTGCTGACTTCCACGGCAGGGAGTGGCAATCACAGCTAAAAAGGTCAAAGATTCATGTCACCCATCGAAAAATCCAGCAAGTTAGACAACGTTTGTTATGACATTCGCGGCCCGGTTCTTAAAGAGGCCAAACGCCTTGAAGAAGAAGGCAATAAAGTTCTCAAACTCAACATCGGCAACCCCGCTCCTTTCGGGTTTGACGCGCCGGATGAGATTCTGGTTGATGTGATCCGTAACCTGCCAACCGCGCAGGGCTACTGCGACTCGAAAGGCCTGTACTCTGCACGTAAAGCCATCATGCAGCACTACCAGGCACGCGGTATGCGCGACGTGACGGTAGAAGATATCTACATCGGTAACGGTGTTTCTGAACTTATCGTCCAGGCTATGCAGGCCCTGTTGAACAGCGGCGACGAAATGCTGGTTCCCGCGCCTGATTATCCGCTGTGGACGGCGGCAGTTTCGTTATCAAGCGGCAAAGCGGTGCACTACCTGTGCGACGAATCGGCGGATTGGTTCCCGGATCTTGATGATATCCGAGCCAAAATCACCCCACGCACGCGCGGCATCGTGATTATCAACCCTAACAACCCAACCGGCGCGGTGTATTCAAAAGAACTGCTGCAGGAAATCGTTGAGATTGCCCGTGAGCACAACCTGATTATCTTTGCCGACGAAATCTACGACAAGATCCTCTACGATGAAGCGCAGCACCACTCGATCGCCGCGCTGGCGCCGGATCTGCTAACGGTGACCTTTAACGGCCTGTCCAAAACCTACCGCGTAGCCGGTTTCCGTCAGGGCTGGATGGTCCTGAACGGGCCGAAGAAACATGCCAAAGGTTATATTGAAGGGCTGGAGATGCTGGCATCGATGCGTCTTTGCGCCAACGTTCCCGCACAGCACGCGATTCAAACCGCGCTCGGCGGCTATCAAAGTATCAGCGAATTCATTACCCCTGGCGGCCGTCTGTATGAACAACGCAACCGGGCGTGGGAACTGATCAACGAAATCCCCGGCGTCTCTTGCGTGAAGCCAAAAGGCGCGCTGTACATGTTCCCGAAAATCGATGCCAAGCGCTTTAACATTCACGACGATCAGCGCATGGTGCTGGATTTCCTGCTGCAGGAAAAAGTCTTGCTGGTTCAAGGCACCGCCTTCAACTGGCCATGGCCGGATCACGTTCGTATTGTGACCTTACCACGTGAAGACGATCTGGAGATGGCGATCAGCCGTTTCGGTCGCTTCCTGTCGGGTTACCACCAGCTGTAATCACGCTCAGCGCCGCCGGAATTTGCATCCGGCGGCCATCTCTGCGCACAATGCCTTTACTGAAGTTACTGAGTAAGGGTTGTTATGAGTCAGAGCCATTTTTTTGCCCACCTCTCCCGCCTGAAGTTAATTAATCGCTGGCCGCTGATGCGCAATGTGCGCACCGAAAACGTCTCTGAACACAGTTTGCAGGTTGCCATGGTCGCCCATGCCCTCGCCGCCATTAAAAATCGGAAATTTAACGGTCAGGTGAATGCCGAGCGTATCGCGCTACTGGCGATGTATCACGACGCATCCGAAGTCCTCACCGGCGATCTTCCGACTCCGGTGAAGTACTTCAACTCGCAGATTGCCCAGGAGTACAAAGCGATTGAGAAGATCGCGCAGCAAAAGCTGATTGATATGGTGCCCGAGGAGCTACACGATATTTTCGCACCGCTCATCGATGAACATCAGAGCAGCGATGAAGAGAAAGCCATTGTGAAGCAGGCCGATGCGCTGTGCGCTTACCTGAAGTGTCTGGAAGAATTATCGGCGGGCAATAACGAATTCCTGCTGGCCAAAGGACGTCTTGAGAAGACTCTTGCCGCGCGCCGCAGCGATGAGATGGACTATTTCATGTCGGTATTTGTGCCGAGCTTCCACCTTTCGCTGGATGAAATAAGCCAGGACTCTCCGCTTTAAAATCCACCGACTTTTGCGCTAGCCGGACTACCTGTTTTATCGGTAGCCCGGCAGCGTTTTATTCCCAATGAATCGGCTTAGAAGGGGAATAAGATAGGGATCAGCACCACGCAGACGATCATCACCAGCACCGTAAACGGCACGCCGATTTTGATGAAATCGCTAAAGCTGTATTTACCCGGCCCCAGAACCAGAGTATTCACCGGCGAAGAGACCGGCGTCATAAAGGCCGCAGAAGCCGCCATGGCAACAACCATCGCAAACGGATAGGGCGAAACGCCCATCGATTTTGCCGCCGCCAGCGCAATCGGCGCCATCAGGACCGCCGTGGCGGTATTCGAGATAAACAGCCCAATGGCAGCACACATCACAAACAGGCAACCCAGCATCAAATAAGGCCCCTGCCCGCCGCCGATATCCATCAAGGCTTTCACAATGAGATCCACACCGCCGGTTTTTTGCAGCGCCAGCGCGAACGGCATCATGCCAACAATCAAAATAATGCTCGGCCAGTGAATCGACTTATAGGCGCTCTGGGCGTCAATACAGCGGAATTTGCCCATCAGCAGGCAAGCAATAATCGCGGCTATCGGGTTGGGAATTTCATCGGTGAGCATCAGAGCGACCATCAGCACCAGACAGAAAATCGCGTGCGGAGCCTGACTATGCGCGGGTGAAGCATCGCTGACCTCAACCGGCAGGTTGAGCACCACGAAGTCACGGCCGTTTTGTGCTAACTGATTTATCAGCTTCCAGTTACCTACCACCAACATAATGTCGCCAAGCTGCAAAGGCTCATCAACCACCGAACCGTCTAACGCCTGACCATCACGCTTCATCCCCACAATATTGAGGCCATAGCGGGTACGAAAACCCATTTCACGTACGGTTTTGCCCAACAGTTCGGACTCAGGGATCAGCGACACCTCCGCCATCCCGACATCGAGTGCCTGATCGGAGAAATATTCGCCGCGCAGCACCATCGGCTCCAGCATTTGCTCGCTGATAAACTGGCGCAGATCAATATCGGCCGCCGACATATCAATGAGCAGCACATCGCGGGCGCGAAACTCCGATACGCCATTAACGTTGACAATCACCCGGCGGAATCGACGCCAGCGCTCAACGCCGATAATATTTGCGCCATAGCGCTCGCGCAGCTTCATATCATCCAGGCGCTGGCCAATCATCGGTGAGCCGGGGCGAATCGCGAGCCGGCGCGCGCGGCCCGTCAGGCGATATTCTTTGATAAGATCACGGAAAGTGCTCCGCTTGCGGCCATCACGCGTCGCGTGAGTCTCATCCCCTTTCAGCATAAAGCGCATAATCAGCATGTAGACGATGCCGAGAACCAGCACTACCAAACCAATAGGCGTCACGCTAAAGAAGCCAAAGCCGTCCAGCCCTTCGCGCAGCAGCTCACTGTTGATCACCAGATTGGGCGGAGTGGCCACCAGCGTCATCATACCGCTGATAAGGCCGGCAAAACTGAGCGGCATCATCAGCCGCGAAGGCGAGATATTCATACGCATGGACACGCTAAGCACGACCGGAATAAAGATGGCAACCACCCCGGTGGAACTCATAAATGCGCCAAGCCCAGCAACGGTTAACATCAGGTAAACCAGCATTTTGGTCTCGCTGCTACCCGCCACCTGAACCAGCCAGGAACCCATTTTGGTCGCCACACCGGTACGGACCAGACCGTCGCCGATAATAAACAGCGCGGCAATCAGAATCACGTTGGGGTCGCTGAAGCCGGAGAAGGCTTCACTCAACGTCAGCGTGTCGCTCAGTACGAACGCGACAATAATACCCAGTGCGATAGCATCCATGCGCACCTTGCCGCTGGCAAACAACACCACGGCGACGGCTAACAAACTCAGCACCCAAATCAATTCACCGTTCACAGCACATCCTTGTCATCAAATAAGCGGTAAGGTTTTCAACTATAAGGTGTTTACTATAGTGGCAGAAAAAAGCCCCAACGATGTGGGGCTAAATCATAAGATCATGCATTCTGCGAGACGTTGACCACGCCATCCGGCAGCTTTTCAACGACCAGCGTGGTAAGCGTCGAGAGGACAAAGTCGACCTCCAGCAATTCCGGCGTTTCAGGTGGAACATTGACCGCCGCGACATGACAGCCCGCCGCCAGCCCGGATTGAACGCCTGCCGGTGCATCTTCCACCACCAGACATGCTTGCGGAGGCAGCCCCAGAAGTTTGGCCCCCAGCAGATAAGCATCCGGCTGCGGTTTACCGTGCTGTACCTGTTCCGCGGTGACGAACACAGCGGGCGTCGGTAAACCGGCGGCGCGATGGCGAGCATGCGCGACTGGAATTGAACCGGATGTAACAATCGCCCACGGTATGGCGTTTGTCTCAAGATGCTCTAACAGTGCAAGCGCACCCGGCAGCGCACGAATACCATTAAGATCGGTCGCCTCAATCTGCTCCAGACGCAGGAACTCCGCCTGAATTTCCGTCTCTGATTTGCCCGGCATAAAGTGGCGGAGCGTAGTGATGGCCTGCTTGCCGTGGATGTATGCCAACACCGCATCCGGGTCCACACCGTAGCTCTCAGCCCAGAATTTCCAGGAGCGCTCCACCACCGCCAGCGAATCCACCAGCGTGCCATCTAAATCAAACAGAAAGCCTTTACACTGCACAAAAGCCCCCATTAGGCGTTGATAATCTGATTAATTTCGTTGCTGCTCAGATGATATTGGCGCGGGCAGGCGTGCCACACGTTCAGCATGCGCTGATATTTATCCCACATCGGGGTTTGCGCATTGAAGCCATGAGTGCCCGCATCAAAGTGGGTGTAACGGCCTTCAATATTCACCATAAAGCGGACGTAGCCGAGGAAGCGCGCTTCGGTCGCGGCGTCAAAGCCAAGGAAAGTGACGCGGCGCTCGTCGATAGTGGCGGCATCTTTCAGGTTAGTCCACGACACGTGCAGCGCGTGATACATCTCCATGATATCGATAACGATACGGCAGGTCTCTTCTTTGAGCTCCCCAAATTCCCTGTCCAGCTCGCGCATCTGTAAACCGTAGCCACGTTCAATAATGGTCTGCAGGCGGCGGTAGCGCTCAGCGTTGTCGGGATCAAGCATAGTCATCATTTTGTACTGATTAGACAAAATCAGACGTTGAGCATGGGTCATTTCCATTTTTCGACTCCTGTTGCGCGTTGCAGCAAAAAAAAGACACAAATAATGTGTCTTCTTTTATATGCGTTTTTCGCATGTAATTACAAATCATCAAGGAAAGTTTTATCCAGTTGTTTGAAGGCGCGCTTAAGCGTGTCAGCTAACGCTTGATAATCGGGCTTGCCTTCCACTGGTGCCAGCGCCTGGCCGGCCTCCTGTAATTTACCGCGCACCTCATAAAACCACTGTAACGTGGACGGCGGCAGCGGAGTGACGGATCGCTTGCCCAGCCACCATAATCCCTGCATCGGCAGGCTTAGCGCAAACAGCGCTGTGGCAACGGCCGGGCCAAGTTGGCCGCCCAGCGCGATTTGCCAGCACAGCGTAAAGATGGCCAGCGGCGGCATAAAACGTATGGCGTGGCGAGTTGCACGAATCACGCGGTTCTCAACAAACACCGGCGCGAGCCGCTTATCTAACGGCCACGTCTTTGAATAGCGCTGCCCCCGGCTAAACAAACTGAAGAAACTGACCGGGCGTTGCTCGGGTGTCGACATGGCTTACCTCAACTTCACATATAAAAATTAAAATATTTTTTAAAAACAACAACTGGGTATGACATCGTTCAAAAAATTTTGGCATAGCCCCTGCAATCGGGTATCCTGTGCCAGCCTGAGATAGCCAGATTCTATACCCGTCGCCTTTCAAGTTGTAGATGCGTAGTCTGCGTCCGTTTGCCCTGGTCACATAGTCATCTATGCTCAAGGGGCCTTGCGGAGCCTTCGCTTTTCTATCACTCGAAATCCATAGGGTAACAGCCCTCCGGCAAATCAAATTATTGCATATTCTGCCCTTGGCTGAAAATTATGCAAAATGACTTAGAATCAATATGTATTTCTTAGATCATGCCTGAAAAACGTTCCGGGCATGATGTTAATCATAAATGTCGGTGTCATCCTGCGCTACGCTTAATGACTCATTGACGTTTTTTTAGCCACGTATCATAAATAGGTACTTCCATGTCGAGTAAGTTAGTACTGGTTCTGAACTGCGGTAGCTCCTCCCTGAAATTCGCTGTTATCGATGCAGTTAACGGTGAAGAGCACCTCTCTGGTTTAGCCGAATGTTTCCATCTCCCAGAAGCACGTATCAAGTGGAAAATGGACGGCGGTAAACAAGAAGCGGCTTTAGGTGCAGGCGCCGCTCACAGTGAAGCGCTGAACTTCATCGTTAATACTATTCTGGCACAAAAACCAGAACTGTCCGCGCAGCTGACCGCTATCGGCCACCGTATCGTACACGGCGGCGAGAAGTACACCAGCTCCGTTGTGATCGACGAATCCGTGATCCAGGGCATCAAAGATTCTGCTTCTTTTGCTCCGCTGCATAACCCGGCTCACCTGATCGGTATTGCTGAAGCGCTGAAATCCTTCCCGCAGCTGAAAGATAAGAACGTTGCCGTATTCGATACCGCGTTCCACCAGACTATGCCGGAAGAATCCTACCTGTACGCTCTGCCGTACAGCCTGTACAAAGAACACGGCGTCCGTCGCTACGGCGCACACGGTACCAGCCACTTCTATGTCACTCAGGAAGCCGCAAAAGTACTGAACAAACCGGTTGAAGAACTGAACATCATCACCTGCCACCTCGGCAACGGTGGTTCTGTTTCTGCTATCCGTAACGGTAAATGCGTTGATACCTCCATGGGTCTGACCCCACTGGAAGGTCTGGTAATGGGTACTCGCTCCGGTGATATCGATCCAGCCATCATTTTCCATCTGCATGACACTCTGGGCATGAATATCGACCAGATCAACAAGATGCTGACCAAAGAGTCTGGCCTGCTGGGTCTGACCGAAGTGACCAGCGACTGCCGTTATGTAGAAGATAACTACAAAGAAAAAGCAGACGCTAAGCGTGCAATGGACGTTTACTGCCACCGTCTGGCCAAATACATCGGTTCTTACACCGCGCTGATGGATGGTCGTCTGGACGCCGTCATCTTCACCGGTGGTATCGGTGAAAACGCTGCAATGGTTCGCGAACTGTCCCTGGGCAAACTGGGCGTTCTGGGCTTCGAAGTTGATCACGAACGTAACCTGGCTGCCCGTTTCGGCAAATCCGGTTTCATCAACAAAGAAGGCACCCGCCCTGCCATCGTTATCCCGACCAACGAAGAGCTGGTCATTGCACAAGACGCCAACCGTCTGACTGCCTGATATCACACCGCCAGCCTAGCTGGCGGTGCTGTTTTGTATCCCGCCTGAAACTGGCGGTAACGAAAGAGGATAAACCGTGTCCCGTACTATTATGCTGATCCCTACCGGAACCAGCGTCGGCCTGACCAGCGTCAGCCTTGGCGTTATCCGTGCTATGGAACGCAAAGGCGTTCGTCTGAGCGTCTTTAAACCTATCGCTCAACCGCGTAGCGGTGGCGATGCGCCAGACCAGACTACCACCATCGTTCGCGCGAGTTCTTCAACGACGACCGCCGCTGAACCGATGAAGATGAGCCACGTAGAAGCCCTGCTCTCCAGCAATCAGAAAGATGTGCTGATGGAAGAGATCATCGCTAACTACCACACGAACACTAAAGATGCAGAAGTCGTACTGGTTGAAGGCCTGGTCCCAACCCGTAAGCATCAGTTCGCTCAGTCTCTGAACTATGAAATCGCGAAAACGCTGAACGCGGAAATCGTGTTCGTCATGTCCCAGGGTACCGATACCCCGGAACAGCTGAACGAGCGTATCGAACTGACTCGCAACAGCTTCGGCGGCGCGAAAAACACCAACATTACCGGTGTTATCGTCAACAAGCTGAATGCACCGGTTGACGAACAGGGTCGTACTCGTCCAGACCTGTCTGAGATCTTCGATGACTCTTCCACTGCGAAAGTTATCAAAATCGATCCTGCTAAGCTGAACAGCACCAGCGCACTGCCAGTACTTGGCGCGGTACCGTGGAGCTTCGATCTGATCGCGACTCGTGCTATCGATATGGCACGTCACCTGAATGCCACCGTGATCAACGAAGGCGACATCAACACTCGCCGCGTGAAGTCCGTGACCTTCTGCGCACGTAGCATCCCGCACATGCTGGAGCACTTCCGTGCCGGTTCTCTGCTGGTGACCTCCGCAGACCGTCCTGACGTTCTGGTTGCCGCTTGCCTGGCAGCAATGAACGGCGTGGAAATCGGTGCTCTGCTGCTGACCGGCGGCTACGACATGGATCCACGCATCAGCAAACTGTGCGAACGCGCATTTGCAACCGGCCTGCCGGTATTCATGGTGAACACCAACACCTGGCAGACCTCCCTGAGCCTGCAGAGCTTCAACCTGGAAGTTCCGGTTGACGATCATGAGCGCATCGAGAAAGTTCAGGAATACGTTGCTAACTACATCAACGCTGACTGGATTGAATCACTGACTGCGACCTCCGAGCGTAGCCGCCGTCTGTCTCCACCAGCATTCCGCTACCAGCTGACCGAGCTGGCGCGTAAAGCAGGCAAACGCGTTGTTCTGCCAGAAGGCGACGAACCGCGTACCGTTAAAGCGGCCGCTATCTGTGCTGAACGTGGTATCGCAACTTGCGTACTGCTGGGCAACCCAGATGAAATCAACCGCGTAGCAGCGTCTCAGGGCGTTGAACTGGGCGCTGGCGTAGAAATCGTTGATCCAGATGTGGTTCGCGAAAGCTACGTTGCTCGCCTGGTCGAACTGCGTAAAAACAAAGGCATGACCGAAACCGTTGCCCGCGAACAGCTGGAAGACAACGTGGTTCTCGGTACCCTGATGCTGGAACAAGACGACGTTGACGGCCTGGTTTCCGGTGCAGTTCACACCACCGCTAACACCATCCGTCCACCGCTGCAGCTGATTAAAACTGCACCGGGTAGCTCTCTGGTGTCTTCTGTGTTCTTCATGCTGCTGCCTGAACAGGTTTATGTTTACGGCGACTGTGCGATCAACCCAGACCCAACGGCAGAACAGCTGGCAGAAATCGCTATCCAGTCCGCAGACTCCGCGATTGCTTTCGGTATCGAACCACGCGTGGCGATGCTCTCCTACTCCACCGGCACCTCTGGTGCAGGTAGCGACGTAGAGAAAGTCCGCGAAGCGACTCGTCTGGCACAGGAAAAACGTCCTGACCTGATGATTGATGGTCCTCTGCAGTACGACGCCGCTGTAATGGCTGACGTTGCGAAATCCAAAGCGCCGAACTCTCCGGTTGCAGGTCGCGCTACCGTGTTCATCTTCCCGGATCTGAACACCGGTAACACCACCTACAAAGCGGTACAGCGTTCTGCCGACCTGATCTCCATCGGGCCGATGCTGCAGGGTATGCGCAAGCCGGTGAACGACCTGTCTCGTGGCGCGCTGGTAGATGATATCGTCTACACCATCGCTCTGACCGCGATCCAGTCTTCACAGCAGCAGTAATCCCTTAGCCACCCGCTCGCGGGTGGTTTTAGGCAAAAAAAATCCGGAAGCGGGAAACCGTTCCGGATTTTTTATATCTGCGATAGCGCGAGCTTACTCGGCTTCTTCCTCAGCATGCGCTTCATTGTTGGCATTGCGCGTCATCCACAGCGCCAGCGCCTTCAGCGAGTCATCGGTGAAGTCATCACAGCGGGCGGTGATCTCCTCCGGCGTCATCCAGCGAACTTCGCTGACCTCTTCTTCCTGCAGGGCAAACGGCCCGTGCGAGACGCAGCTAAACAGGCTTCCCCATACGCGACAGTTCTTATCTTCAAAATAGAACTGACCGTGATCGGCAAACGGTACGCCGGCAATCCCTAACTCTTCCTCTGCCTCACGGCGAGCGGAGTCCAGCAATGGCTCATCAGCCTGAACGACACCCCCAGCGGTGGCATCCAGCATCCCCGGCTGGTAGTCTTTCGTCTCAGTGCGACGCTGTACCAGGATTTTCCCCATGCCGTCATGAACGACGATGTAGGTTGCCCGGTGGCGCAGACACTGTGCGCGCATTTGTTCACGGCTCGCCTGCGCGATGACCTCATTGTCTTCGTTGACAATATCGACCCATTCCGTGCCTGCCAAATGATTCTGCTCGACCATCAGAAAACCTTAAATTGAAAGCGCTCTTACGGCGCGTTTTGTGATTGATGGGTAACTTACGGGTTAATAGCAACCTCTGCAATAACCCGCTGATCATTGAGTGCTAAAACCTGCAGATTTCTTCCGTCCATCATCCCATAGCTAGCAGCAAAGCCGCCTTTCGGAATGCTAACCGAACCGGGATTAAATAAGAATATCTCGCCGTGCTTTTCTGCCACCGGCAGGTGCGTATGACCAAAAATCAGCACATCACCGGAGGCCAGCGGCGGAAGATTGTCGGGGCCATAAAGATGACCGTGAGTCAGAAACAGTCGCTGCGCGTCGGTTAACACCTGTTGCCAGGGCGCGGTAATGGGAAAATGCAGCAGCATCTGGTCAACTTCACTATCGCAGTTGCCGCGAACGGCAATAATTCGCTCTGCCACGCTGTTCAGGCGCTCGGCAACTTGGGCTGGCGCATATCCCTCAGGCAGCGCATTACGCGGCCCATGATTAAGCACATCGCCTAGAATCACCAACCACTGCGCGCCGCTCTGAGCGAACAGCGATAGCACGCGCTCGGCTGCGGGCAGCGAACCATGAATATCCGATGCAAACATCAGCTTCATTAATCAAATCCCTACAATGATAATCCCTACTATCATAATGGATTACGTCTTACTTTTCAGCCCGCATGTTTGGCCGATAGCGCCGCATAGCGCTGAACAGAGGCCCGCTGCCACTGGAAAGTCGCGTATTCGGCGAGGTTTTCCGGAACCTCATCACCGTTCAGCACCAGTCGGTTAAGCATTAGCGCCAGGTCACTATCGGCGATACACCATTCCCCAAACAGATTGGGGCGACCGTGAGCCAGCAGTGCGCTGGCAGTGTCAAACAGTTTAGCCGCGCTTTGGCGTCCTGCTTCGCTCAAGGGTGCTTTTTTCTCACCGGCAAATACCACCGTGGTTGAGCGCTCTTCACGAATCGGCAGTAGATCGCTGCGCAACCAGGCCTGCACCTGTCGGGCGCGGGCGCGCTTTTGCATGTCGTGAGGGTATAAACGTTCCCATTCCGGCGGCGCAAAGCGCTCATCAAGGAATTCGGTAATAGCGGAAGATTCACTGAGTTCAAAACCATCGACGTCAAGCAGCGGTACCCGGCGGGTCACGCCATAGCCTTTCCAGCCCGGTTGGAGATGTTCGCCGTGGTTGAGATTGACGGTTTTGAGCGTGAACGGTAGCCCTTTTTCCTTCAGGGCAACGTACACGGACATCACATAGGGGGAGAAGAAATCAGAGTCTGACCAAAGGGTTATCACAGGCTGGCTCATAGCGCGTCCTCAATCACAGACAAAAGATGCACGAACGACGGGCGCAGAAAGCGGCGCCCATCTGACATAATAGCCAACATAGCCTGTCTATCGGGCGATGTCACTTGCCCGCAACATGAGGATTTTGCAATCAGCCAACCAACAGCGTTTTTGGCTCCAGGTAAGCCTGCAATCCCCATTTGCCCATTTCTCGTCCCAGACCGGACTGCTTAAATCCACCGAACGGGGCCAGGTGCTCATGTTCAAGCGTATTGACCAGCACGCGGCCAGACTCAATCTGCAGTGCCATGGCTTCTCCACGCTGGCTAGAACCGCTCAGCACCAGCGCACTCAGACCGTAATCGGTATCGTTAGCGATAGCCAGCGCCTCGGCGTCATCCGCATACGGAATGACCACCAGCACTGGGCCAAAGATCTCCTCTCTGGCAATGCGCATCTGATTATTCACGTCGGTAAATATCGTCGGCTGCACGCTCCAGCCTTTTTCCGCCCCTTCAACGCGCCCGACTCCCCCGACGAGTAAACGTGCCCCCTCTTGCTGCCCCAGGCGAATATAGTCCTGCACACGCTGCCACTGCTTGCGGCTGACCATTGGGCCAATCACCGTCTGCGCATCGCGCGGCTCGCCTGCCGGGAACTGCGCGATAGCGGCAACCATTTCCTGTTCGAACTCTGCTTTACGCGACGCCGGAACCAGAATACGCGTACCGGCAATACACGCCTGCCCACTATTCATAAAGCCGGCTTCCAGCGCCATATGCACGGCGGTTTTCGGGTCGGCATCATCGAGGATCACCGTCGGCGATTTGCCGCCCAGCTCCAGCGTCACGCGCTTCAAGGTACGAGCGCCGCTTTCGACAATATGTTTTCCCACCGCCGTCGACCCCGTAAACGAAATCTTAGCGATATCCGGATGATGATTAATCACATCCCCCACTACGTCGCCACGACCGGTGACGATGTTAAATACGCCAGCCGGAATTTGCGCCGCGTGCAGCGCCTCAGTGATAATCTGAGTCTGCCAGGCGCTCATTTCGCTTGGCTTAATGACGGCAGTACAGCCCGCCGCCATTGCCGTTGCCAGCTTATTACAGATAAAGCCTGCATCGCTGTTCCACGGCGTAATCAGCCCGGCGACGCCCACTGGCGTCATCACTACCTTTGCGCGCCCAACCGACTCTTCAAAGATAAACGCTTTGAGCGCATCAATAGCGTAGCGAATGGTTTGTGCCGGCCAGGCGGCCATCCAACGGGCACGCGACGACGGCGCGCCGTATTCGGTAATAATGGCTTCCAGCAGATCTGACTCTCTTGCCACTACCGCCTGGTGCATACGTTCCAGCACCGCAATACGTGCTTCACGAGAGGTTTGAGACCACGCCGGGAATGCCGCTTTTGCCGCCGCAATCGCCCGCAGGGCATCATCTTCATCAGCCAAACGTACCTGGCCTATCACCGCTTCGCTCGCCGGATTAAACAAGTCAAACAGCTCGCTACCGTGCGGCGTCACGAATTCGCCGTTGATATAAATTTTGTCGATGCTCTGCATTATTCTGTCCTCTCATCATGGGATGTCGCACAGTATAAGAAGCGGCGATCATCGTGATAAGAGGGTACAATAAAGACAAACTGTCACGAAAATCGGGATAATTATGCAGCGTAGCGGTTTGACTGAACTTGAGGTTGTGCTGGCCGTTGCTCGCCAGCAAAGCTTTCGCGCCGCAGCGCGCGAACTGGGCCTGTCGGCCACCGCAGTCAGCAACGCGGTCGCCGGGCTGGAAGCGCGTCTTAATGTACGCCTGTTTAACCGCACCACCCGCAGCGTGGCCCTGACCGAACAGGGGCGGCGCTATATAGCGCGTATCACTCCAGCCTTGGCGGAAATTCAGCGCGCCGGCGAAGAAATTACCGCCGAGCCCGGGGTTCCCACGGGCACTCTACGAATCAATGCCCCACGTGAAAGCGTCTCGCTGCTGTTCAATCTGTTCGACACTTATTTGCAGCGCTACCCGCAGATGAAGCTGGATATCACCACGGAATCGAGAATGATCGACATCGTCGCCGAGGGTTACGATGCGGGGATCCGTCTGGCCGAGTCGGTGCCGCAGGATATGATTGCCAGCGCGCTAACGCCGGATGCCAGGATGCTGATTGTCGGTTCGCCGGCATATTTTTCGCGTCACGGGATCCCGCAAACGCCGGATGATCTTGCGGCTCACCAAAGCATTGGCATGCGCATGTCCCACGGTGGCGTTTATCATTGGGAACTGGAGCGGCATCAGAACAAATTTACCGTCAACGTCCCGCCGCGTCTTATCGTCAGCGAGATGCAGGTCATCCACCGCGCGGCGCTGGCCGGGCTTGGGCTGGCGTTTATTTCACAGTGGTTTATCCAGGACGATCTTGCCAATGGCAAACTCATCAGCATACTGGATGAATGGTGTCCCACTTTCGGCGGCTTACGCCTCTACTATCCGGGACATCGCCACGTTCTACCCGCGCTACGTGCGTTTATTGAGCTGGCGCACGAATTGAATACACGTCAGACGCTCCCGCGCTAAAGATGCTTTCGTGTATGATGCTCAAGACAACAATAAATAAGGAGAATACCTGCAATGTCTCAGTCTGACGCGATTATCCGTATCAAAAATCTACGCCTGCGTACGTTTATCGGCATCAAAGAAGAAGAGATTGCCAACCGCCAGGATGTGGTCATCAATATTGAAATTCGCTACCCGGCCGATCAGGCGCGCAATAGCGAAGATATTAACGATGCGCTGAACTATCGAACCATCACTAAGAACATTATTCGCCACGTCGAGAATAACCGTTTCTCTTTGCTGGAAAAATTAACTCAGGATGTGCTCGATATCGCACGCGAACATCACTGGGTCACTTATGCTGAAGTGGAAATCGATAAAGTTCACGCGCTGCGCTATGCCGATTCGGTATCCATTACCTTAAGCTGGCAACGCTAGGCGCTCCTTCGCGGGGAGGTCGCATGAAGATTCTGATTACCGGTGGTACCGGGCTGATTGGCCGCCACCTGATTCCGCGTTTATTCACGCTGGGCCACGCGGTTTGCGTGGTCACGCGCTCACCGGAAAAAGCGCGCCAGGTACTTGATGCCCGCGTTGAGCTCTGGCCCGGGCTACAGAATATTTCATCGCTCGACGGTATCGATGCCGTGATTAACCTGGCCGGTGAGCCCATTGCCGATAAACGCTGGACTGATGCGCAAAAGCAGAAGCTCTGCGACAGTCGCTGGGCGATAACCCAACGTATTAGCGAACTGATCCAAGCCAGCAGCACTCCGCCATCGGTACTCATTTCCGGCTCAGCCACCGGTTACTATGGCGATCTCGGCGAAGTGGTCGTCACGGAAGAAGAGCCACCGCATCATGAATTCACCCATAAACTTTGCGCACGCTGGGAGCAAATTGCCTCTACCGCGCAAAGCGACCGCACCCGAGTCTGTTTACTGCGCACCGGAGTAGTGCTCGCTGCGCACGGGGGGATCCTCGCAAAAATGCTGCCACCGTTTAAGCTCGGTCTCGGCGGCCCTATCGGCAATGGCCGACAGTACCTGGCATGGATACATATCGACGATATGGTTAACGGTATTCTCTGGCTGCTTGATAACGATCTACGCGGGCCGTTTAATCTGGTTTCGCCCTACCCGGTTCATAACGAACAATTCGCTCATGCGCTGGGGCATGCGTTAAATCGCCCCGCTGTTTTGCGCGTTCCCGCTCCGGTGATACGTCTCCTGATGGGCGAGTCCTCCGTGCTGGTACTCGGTGGCCAGCGCGCGCTCCCCAAACGCCTGGAAGCGGCGGGCTTTACCTTCCGCTGGTACGATCTGGATGAAGCGCTGGGGAATATTCTCGGCAAACGCCACTAATCGCACGGTGATAGCGACAAGCGCTATCACCGTCTTCCTGGGCCTGCAGAAGTTGAATGTCACGCCAGCCGTTTGACGTTAACCCCTTGTTATCACGATCTTTCGGGTGCTAAGGTAGCCCTTTAACTTTTTTGCATACTGGCACGCAAATG
The DNA here is from genome assembly GCF_001571285.1 of Kluyvera cryocrescens NBRC 102467. Lineage (GTDB taxonomy): Bacteria > Pseudomonadota > Gammaproteobacteria > Enterobacterales > Enterobacteriaceae > Kluyvera > Kluyvera cryocrescens. The sequence goes on from NZ_BCTM01000023.1 coordinate 78,729, forward strand.
GCAATTCTCACCACCGCACGTTTACAGCTTTCGCCCTTCGATGAACACGACTGGTCCTTTTTCTTGTCGCTTCGACAAAATCCTGAAGTGATGCGCTTTATGGGAGAAGTGCTGGATGAAGCAGCGATACGCGAGATATTTGCACAGCGCTGTAACGAGCCGGGAATATTCGTTATTCGCGATCAAAACGGCACCGCGCTCGGTGATATTGGGTTACGGATCAGCCACAAAAACCCCCATGAAGCCGACATTGGCTATGCGCTATTACCGCAGGCTCAAAGTCAGGGATATGCCAGCGAAGCGCTTGATGCCCTTTGTGACTATGGCTTTCATCAGCTTTCGCTGTGGGCCATTAACGCGTGGGTGTTGGGCGATAACCACGGGTCCGCGCGGCTATTGGAAAAGCGGGGTTTCATTCGTACCCAGGTCTTGGAAAAAGCGTATCAGCTTAACGGCGAATACTTTGATGACTGGGTTTATCGGCTGGAAAACGCCCCCACCGCTAAGTGAGGGCGTTGGGCATTTATTTCAGCGCCCCACTCAGGAACTGCTGTAAACGCGCGCTTTTCGGATTACCAAACACTTCATCCGGCGCGCCTTCTTCCTCAATAATGCCCTGATGGAGAAATATAACGTGCGTGGAAACGTGACGAGCAAAGCCCATTTCGTGGGTCACCACCACCATGGTTTTGCCCTCTTCCGCCAGCTTCTGCATGATACGTAGCACTTCGCCCACCAGCTCCGGGTCAAGCGCGGAGGTCGGCTCATCAAATAGCAGTACTTCCGGTTCCATAGCCAGCGCACGAGCAATGGATACGCGCTGTTGCTGACCGCCGGAGAGATGCACCGGATATTTGTTCTGCTGGCGCTCATCGATACCCACTTTCGCCAGGTATTTCATCGCCCGTTCCCGCGCTTCCGCTTTGCTTAAGCCCAGCACCTGGATTGGCGCTTCCATCACGTTTTCCAGCACCGTCATATGGCTCCAGAGGTTGAAGTGCTGGAAGACCATCGTCAGGCGGGTACGGAGCAGCCGCAGCTGGTTTTTATCCGCAACCTTCAGCTGTCCGTCCGTATCGCGTACCAGGCCGATATTTTGCCCGTTAACGATAATTGAGCCCTCACTCGGTTTCTCGAGGAAGTTGATACAGCGCAGGAAGGTACTTTTACCCGAACCGGACGAGCCGATAATGCTAATTACATCACCCGCTTCGGCCTTAAGCGATACGCCCTTCAGCACTTCCTGCTCACCGTAGCGTTTATGCAGGTCGATTACGTTAAGTTTGTTTTCAGACATCATATTCTCAGTGCGTAGAAGACGGTTTCATATGCTGTAACCAGCGTTTTTCCGCTTTACGGAACAGGCTAATCAGCACGTAAGAAATTATTAAATACAGCACAGCCGCTATCCCAAAGGCGGTAAAGGGCTGATAGGTGGCGGAGTTAATATCGCGCGCAATTTTCAGCAAATCAGGCACGGTGGCGGTAAATGCCAGCGCCGTCGAGTGCAGCATCAGGATAACTTCGTTACTGTAGGCCGGCAGCGCTATGCGCAGCGCAGACGGCAAAATGATGCAGCGATAAAGTTTGAATGAAGAGAAGCCATAGGCTCTCGCGGCTTCAATTTCCCCCGCCGGTACCGAACGAATCGCGCCGGCAAAAATCTCAGTGGTGTAGGCGCAGGTATTCAGCGTTAAGGCCAGCACCGTACAGTTCAAGCCGCTGCGGAAAAAGGCATTGAGCATTTCCGTGCCTTTGACAATTTCCAGCGTGTACATTCCGGAATAGAACACCAGCAGTTGGACGTACAGCGGTGTACCACGGAAAATGTAGGTAAACAGCCACACCGGGAATTTGATGTATTTATTGCTGGAGACGCGGGCAATAGCGAGGAATAGGGCCATAAAGCCCCCCATCACTACCGACAGCACCAGCAGCCAAAGGGTGATTGCTACGCCGGTAAAACGATAGCCATCGCTCCACAGCAGCGCTTTCCAGTACTCCTGAATAATCTCAATCACAGGTCAGCCCTCTTCACACCCACAGAATAGCGGCGTTCGAGCAGCAGCAACACGCCATTGGAGACCGTCGTAAAGAGCAGGTAAATCAACCCGCAGACGATCGCAAAGTAGAACGGTTCCCAGGTGCTTTTCCCCGCCAGCTGCGTTGCTTTGACCACATCTTCCAGACCGAGCAGCGAGACCAGCGCGGTAGCCTTTAAAATCACCTGCCAGTTGTTGCCTATCCCCGGCAGCGCATAGCGCATCATCGCCGGAAATAAAATACGGCGGAAAGTCTGCGAACGGGTAAAACCAAAAGCCGTTGCGGCTTCAATATGCCCTTTTGGCACCGCCATAAAAGCACCGCGGAAGGTTTCGGTAAAGTAAGCCCCGTAGATAAAACCCAGGGTGATGATCCCGGCGATCATTGGATCGATATCAAACTGCGATAACCCGATCGCATCGGTCACCAGGTTGAGTGCCATCTGCAGGCCATAAAAAATCAGCAGCATCAGGACTAAGTCGGGTACCCCGCGAATCAGCGTGGTATACCCCTCAAAAATTAACGCCAGTACGCGATTTCGGGAGAGCTTGGCTCCCGCGCCGACCAGACCAATAAGCACGGCCAAAACCACTGAGCTGAGAGCCAGCTCAAGGGTAACAACGGCGCCCTGAAAAATTACCTGTGAAAACCCGTACAGCATGCTGCCAGTCCTGTCTTGACGCCCATCGCCCGAACAATCGAAGCGATGGGTTACTCGTGATGATTACTCGCCGTAAACGTTAAAATCGAAGTACTTTTTTGCCAGCTTGTCGTAGGTGCCATCGGCACGCATTTCTGCGAATGCCTTATTCAGCGCGCTCAGCAATTCAGTATCGTCTTTACGCAGACCCATACCGGTACCCACACCGAACAGCTTCTCGTCTTTGATGGACGGGCCGCCGAACTGGTAGTCTTTACCAATAGGCTGTTTCAGGAAACCTTCGCTCGCCGCCACTTCATCCTGGAACGCCGCGTCAATACGACCGGCGGTCAGGTCAGAATAAATATTGTCTTGCCCCTGATAGGAAACAATTTCAATACCTTTCGGCGCCCAATGTTCGTTACCGTAGGTTTCCTGGGTCGTCCCCTGCAGCACACCTACGCGCTTGCCTTTCAGCGTGGCGAGATCCGGCGTGACCGGGGAACCTTTTTTCACCACCAGACGAGAGTCAGCGGCATACAGTTTGTCGGTAAAGGCAATTTCCTGCTGACGTTTTTCCGTGATCGACAGCGACGACATAATGGCATCGATTTTCTTCGCTTTCAGCGAGGGGATCAGGGCGTCCAGCGGGTTCTCCACGAAGGTACATTGTGCCTGGATGCGCTTACACAGCTCTTTTGCCAGATCAATGTCAAAACCCACCAATTCACCCTGGGCATTTTTTGACTCGAACGGTGCATACGTTGGGTCAGTACCAATACGCACTTTTTGCGGGGTTGCTGCAAAAACGCTTGAAGCAGAAGCAAGCGCTAAGACCAGAGAAAAAGATAACGCCAGTTTTTTCATATTATCCTCAACAGACAGTAATTCTTGTGGGTTTTTTAGAAATAATCTGAGCAGTTATCGTGCCATCTTTCGGCCTATCAAGGCAAAGCATTCTGCCCTGAGTGATGGCTTTTTTCTCATTAAAAATGCTTAATTATGCAAGCATGCGCGATTTTCGAGCAAAAAATGCACCACCGCGGTGCATCGCAAAATGAATGCACCACGATGATACATCGACCGTAATCAGTCGCCGTAGACGTTGAAGTTAAAATACTTCTTCGCCATCTTGTCGTAGGTCCCGTCAGCACGCAGCTCAGCCAGCGCTTTATCAAACGCCGCCTTCAGCTCAACATCGTCTTTACGCAGGCCAACGCCGGTACCATCGCCAAAGAATTTTTTGTCTTTGACTGAAGGCCCTGCGAAATCAAAATCTTTACCCGCCGGCTGTTTAAGGAAACCTTCGCTCGCCGCCACTTCATCCTGGAATGCCGCATCAAGACGACCGGCCGCCATGTCGGAGTAGATCAAATCCTGGTTCTGATATGCCACCACATCGATCCCTTTGCTGCGCCAATTTTCGTTGGCGTAGGCCTCCTGAGTGGAGCCCTGCAGTACGCCGATATGCTTGCCTTTCAGCGCATCAAGAGCAGGTGTGATGGGAGAACCTTTCGCCGCAATCAGACGTGAATCCGCCGCATACAGCTTGTTGGAGAAAGCAATTTCCTGCTGGCGTTTTTCGGTAATCGACAGCGAAGAGATGATCGCGTCGATTTTTTTGGCTTTCAGCGATGGGATCAACGCGTCAAAATCGCTGCCCACCCAGGTACATTTGATGCTGGCGCGTTTGCACATTTCATTACCTAAATCGATATCAAAACCGACAAAGTCGCCTTTTGCATCTTTCGAGGAGAAAGGCGCATAGGTGGCATCAGTACCGATACGAATGCTCTGTGGCAATGCGGCAAATACGCTGGAGACGCTGCTGAGACCCAGCAGCAAAGAGAGAGCCAGAACCGTCTTCTTCATACTTTCCCCTATTAAATCGTGATGTCGTTAACTGCTCATAATTATGTTGTGTGTGTCTGCAAAACCTTATTTGCATCTTCTGTGCCATCTTTAACGTCGAAACAATCACAACGTTAAATATGTTAATAAAAAGATAACAAAAGGTGATCATAAAGGAAGATATCAGCCACAGCGCATAAATCGAGCACAAATAGACAATCAGGATGATTAAATATCGAGGATTTGATCGGCATTACAAATTTGCCCTGAAACAGGGCAAAAGATACATCACGCACCCACTTCGGGCGGAGTTAGGCACCGGTCCAGCGGGCGAAAAGATCCTGCGGTAGCTCGATATCAAAGAGGTCAAGGACACGATTAACCGTCTGGTTTATCACATCATCCAACGTTTGTGGTCGGTGATAAAACGCAGGCACCGGCGGCATGATAATCGCGCCAATTTCAGCCGCCTGGGTCATCAGCCGCAGATGACCCAAATGCAGCGGCGTTTCGCGCACGCACAGTACCAGGGGACGACGCTCTTTCAGCACCACATCGGCGGCACGCGTCAGCAGGCCGTCGGTATAGCTATTCACGATACCGGACAGCGTTTTGATTGAGCACGGCAGGATCACCATTCCGGCGGTCTTATACGACCCCGATGAAATGCTGGCACCGATATCACGGGCGTCATGAACCACATCAGCCAGCGCCTGAACTTCACGCAGCGAAAAGTCGGTTTCCAGCGCCAGCGTCTGCCGGGCGGCCTGGCTCATCACCAGGTGCGTTTCCACATCCGGCAGGCTGCGCAGCACCTGCAATAAGCGTACGCCGTAAATGGCGCCGCTCGCGCCAGAAATTCCAATGATGAGTCGTTTCACACAAACCGCCCTGTTTCCATAATGGATCAAACTTTGCCGGAATACGGCGTCAGACGCAACCGCAAGGGATGATTATCGACGGCATGTAGCGTGACGGGTATGGGGCCAGCGTAATAAACACCGTTGTTTAAGTGTGATCATAGCCAGGTTATAAAGAAGAAACAGAACAGCGTAAAATTTCAGCGTATCAAGGCGCGGAGCTAAGATTATCGGAACGGGGATATGGACAGGGGCGGATGAAAAAAACCGGATGCGCAGCAATTCGCACCCGGCCTTTACCCATTTAACCTTCGTTATGCATCTCTAAATTTTCCACTTCATTTTGCAACTGCATCGCTTTGGCGTCGTCGTTGCGCAGTGAATCGAGGAAATCAAGATAGGTCTGGTCGACGTCTTTGGTGACGTATACGCCATTAAACACCGAGCATTCGAACTGCTGAATGTCCGGGTTCTCCGCGCGCACGGCATCAATCAGATCGTCAAGATCCTGGAAGATAAGGCCGTCTGCCCCGATGATCTGCCGAATCTCATCCACTTCGCGCCCATGAGCAATCAGCTCGGTGGCGGTTGGCATGTCGATGCCGTAGACATTCGGGAAGCGAATTTCCGGCGCAGCGGAGGCCAGATAGACCTTTTTCGCTCCGGCTTCACGGGCCATCTCGATAATCTGCTCTGAGGTGGTGCCGCGTACGATGGAATCATCTACCAGCAGCACGTTTTTACCGCGGAATTCGGCGCGGTTGGCGTTCAGCTTACGGCGCACCGATTTGCGACGCAGTTGCTGGCCCGGCATGATGAAGGTACGGCCAACGTAGCGATTTTTCACAAACCCCTGACGGTACGGTTTATCCAGAATGCGGGCAATTTCCAGCGCGATATCGCAGGAGGTTTCCGGAATCGGAATCACCACGTCGATATCCAGATCTTCCCACTCACGCGCAATTTTTTCACCCAGCTTGGTGCCCATATTGACGCGAGCACTGTAGACGGAAATTTTGTCGATGAAGGAGTCCGGACGCGCAAAGTAGACGTATTCGAACAGGCACGGATTGCTCACCGGATTATCGGCACACTGACGAGTAAACAACTGCCCTTTCTCAGTGATATAGACCGCTTCGCCCGGTGCGACATCACGCAGGAACTCAAAGCCCAGCGTATCCAGCGCAACGCTTTCGGAAGCCACCATGTATTCGGTACGGCCATCGCCAACATCGCGTTTACCCAGCACCAGCGGGCGAATACCGTTAGGGTCGCGGAACGCAACCATGCCGTGGCCGATAATCATTGCGACACAAGCATAGGCCCCACGAATCTGACGATTCGTCGCGGCAATGGCGGCAAAGATGTTGTCGGCTTCCAGCGGATAATGACGGAAGTTATCCAGCTCGCTGGCGAAAATATTGAGCAGGATTTCAGAATCAGAAGTGGTGTTAATGTGGCGGCGTTTCTCTTCAAACAGCTTTTGACGTAACTCATGCGCGTTGGTCAGGTTGCCGTTGTGCGCAAGCGTAATACCGTACGGGGAGTTAACGTAGAAAGGCTGAGCTTCAGAAGCGCTGGAGCTGCCCGCCGTTGGGTAGCGCACATGGCCAATACCCATATTGCCCTGCATACGCTGCATGTGGCGGGCTTCAAAGACATCACTGACCATGCCGTTTGCCTTACGCAACCGGAAGCAGTTGTTGGCATCAATGGTGATGATGCCAGCGGCATCCTGTCCACGGTGCTGCAGCACCGTTAGCGCATCATAAATCGACTGGTTAACCGGCATGACACCGGCGATACCGACAATACCGCACATACGTCTTTTCCTCGTTAAGCAACGACCCAAAGTTTATACTTTGGGCAAGAAACTTGACGAGCTTTGGAGGTATTCAAAAAACCATCTGATAACCGGTGAAAAATAGGGAATAAACTGCGAATGCAGCCAATCATCGCTCTTCGCCATCCCGGTAAAGGTGTCAAGGAAGAACAGGATAGCGGCGATAATCAGCACCCCACGTAAAGCGCCAAAGCAGATCCCCAATACCCTATCAGTACCCGACAAACCGGTTTTTTCCACCAGTTGGCCTATCACGTAGTTCACGATAGCACCAACGATGAGCGTCACGATAAACAGCGCCGCAATCGCAATCCCGTTTCGAACCCGTTCATCTTCAAAGCCCGTAAACCAGACAGACAGTTCCGTGTAGTAATGGCTGGCAACGTAGAAGGCACAGCCCCAGGTTACCAACGATAAAGCTTCACGAACAAAGCCGCGGATAAGGCTCACTAAGCAAGAAAAGCCCAGCACCGCGATAATGGCATAATCAATCCAGACCATAAATGTCCCACGATTTTACGCCCTGTCATCCAGTTCGGGCGCATTCTAACAGAAAAAGAAAACGTTTGCGTAGGGATTTCCTTCCCTGGCGTAAATAAAAAATGGCGCTGAAAAAATATTCAACGCCACGGTTTCGGGCCCATACCCACGGGCAATAAAATGCCCCTCATCCCGCAGCGGGAAGGGTTTGGGTATAGGCTTAAGCTGCGTTAGTTCGGGGTATAGCCCATCACGACACCGCTTAATCCCGATAGCTGTTTCAGCTCGCCAAGCGAATTTTTCAGCTTATCTTTTGAGGCTTCCGGGCCAACCAGGATCCGCGTAATTTTACCCTGAACCGGCGTGGAAGGCGATGTGTATGCGCGATAACCTGCGCCCCGCAGACTCGCAACAATTTCATTCACTTTATCGGCGTTCTTCAGCGCCCCCAGTTGCACAACATAGGCTTTCCCCACCGGCGCTGGCTGCGCTTCCGGCGTCGCTTTTGGCGGCGGCGTCGCAGCGACCTGTTCGGTTACTGGCTGTGGCTTAGGCTTCGGTTTTTCAACTGGCTTAGGTTTAGGGAGCTCGGCCGCTGGCGGGATCTGTTCGAGATCGCCATTGCCATTGACGGCAAGACGGCTGGAGTCCAGCGACGGTGCCGCTGCATCCCCTGCCCTGACTTCTTCTGCTGCGCCTTCAGGTGGCTGTGCCGGCAATGCCTGCGTAGCCGTTGGCAGCATATCAGGCTCGTCGCGATCGCCAGGTTTTGGTACCAGCGGGATCGCCGCAAACTCATCCTGATAATGCTTTTTTTGCCCGTCAAGAAGCCCTGGCAGCACGATAACGCCCAAGGCAACTAATACTATCGTCCCGACAAGACGGTTTTGAAACTTACTTGCCACCAGCTATCCCCGTGTCCAACTCTTCCATCACATGCGCTACCGTGTGGAACGAACCACACACCAGCACCGTATCCTCAGGCGTCGCGTCGGTCATTGCGGCACACCATGCCTGCGCCACGCTGGCAAAGACGATACCCGTGCGCAAATGTTCTCGCAGTTGCTCCGCCGTCGCCCCTCGGGGTCCTTCCAGCGGCGCGCAATACCAGTCGTCGACGACCTCTTCCAGACACGCCAGCGTACCGGCAATGTCCTTATCATGCAGCATACCAATAACCGCCCGCACTCGCCCAGTTTTCGGCAGCGATTTGAGACGTCCGGCAAGGTAGGACGCCGCATGCGGGTTATGCGCGACGTCTAAAATAACGCGCGGCTCGGTCTGGATGGTCTGGAAACGGCCTGGCAAAATCGCATTGGCGATACCATCACGAATGGCTTGTTCACTGACCGCCAGTCCGCTAGCGCGCAGCGCTGCCAGCGCCGTCGCGGCGTTAGGCTGCGGCACATTCGGCAGCGGTAAATCGCGCAGTTCACCTTGTGCGTCGCTAAACGTCCAGCCGTTGGCATCAACCGTATAGCGCCAATCAACGTCACGCTGGCGCAGCAATGCACCTTTTTCCTTCGCCACCTCGGCAATGGTATGCGGCATTTCCGGTTCGCCAACGATGGCAGGACGCCCGCCACGGAACACGCCCGCTTTTTCACGGCCGATGCTTTCACGATCCGGCCCCAGCCAGTCGGTGTGATCCAACGCGATGCTGGTCACGACGGCGACGTTGGCATCGACAATATTGGTCGCATCCAGACGACCGCCTAATCCGACTTCGAGGATAACCACATCGACCTTCGCCTGCTTAAACAGCCACAGCGCAGAGAGTGTGCCGTATTCAAAGTAGGTCAGCGAAGTTTCGCCACGCGCCCGTTCAATCGCCGCAAAAGAAGCTGTATGGGCGCTTTCCGCCAGCTCAGCCCCTTGTACGCGCACGCGTTCAGTATAGCGAACCAGATGCGGAGAGCTGTAAACGCCCACCGTGTAGCCCGCCGCCATCAGAATAGTTTCCAGCGTCCGGCAGGTGGTACCTTTGCCATTTGTCCCCGCAACCGTAAACACAAACGGTGCAGGCTGGAGAACATCCAGCTGACCCGCGACCAGGCTGACGCGCGCTAATCCCAGATCGATAGTTTTTGAGTGAAGGTTTTCCAGATAAGAAAGCCACGTAGCCAGGGGCGACGTGGCCTGAGGAATAAGATGTTTTTCCATGGTGCCCGCAACTTTCAACGGTGAATAAAAGCAAAAAGGGCAGCGCCACCCGGCCCTGCCCTTTGCATTATCAGGCCTCTGGTTCCTGATCCGGTACCGGCGGTACCACCACGCTGTCGCGCGGCGCATCCGGATTCGGTGCCGGGAGATTCATCAGCTTCGCCAGAATGCTGGCCAGCTTCAGACGCATTTCCGGGCGACGAACGATCATATCGATCGCCCCTTTTTCGATGAGGAACTCGCTGCGCTGGAAGCCCGGCGGCAGTTTCTCACGAACGGTCTGCTCGATAACGCGTGGACCCGCGAAGCCGATCAGCGCTTTCGGTTCTGCAATGTTCAGGTCGCCCAGCATCGCGAAGCTTGCAGAAACGCCGCCCATGGTCGGGTCGGTCAGCACGGAGATATACGGTAAACCGCGCTCCTGCATTTTTGCCAGCGCGGCAGAGGTTTTCGCCATCTGCATCAGTGACATCAGCGCTTCCTGCATACGTGCGCCACCGGATGCGGAGAAGCAGACCAGCGGACAGTTGTCTTCCAGCGCCTGCTCAACGGCGCGAACGAAACGCGCACCGACCACAGAACCCATTGAGCCACCCATAAAGGAGAACTCGAAGGCCGCGGCTACCACCGGCATGGTGTGCAGGGTGCCCTTCATCACTACCAGTGCGTCTTTCTCACCGGTCTCTTTCTGAGCAGATGCCAATCTGTCTTTATACTTTTTAGAGTCACGGAACTTCAGCACGTCTTTTGGCTCAAGTTCACTACCCAGTTCTACCAGGGACCCTTCATCTAACAAGCTATGCAGGCGATTACGCGCTGACATACGCATGTGATGATCGCACTTAGGGCAAACCTCGAGGTTACGCTCCAGCTCGGCGCGATACAAAACCTGACCACAGCTATCGCACTTGGTCCATACCCCTTCCGGGATGCTCGCCTTGCGGGTAGGTGTGATGTTGCTTTTAATTCGTTCAATCCAGCTCATTGATAACCTTTCTGCCTGAACCTGGTCGATGCCAGTTTTGCCATTAAGGGGGCGCGCATAATGCCACTTTTGCCCCTCATAGACCATGAATGTTGCACATTAAAACATAACAGCCCGAAACTTGGCATAAAAAAGTGGTCGAACCGCGAAACATGCCGTAACAGGGCACGGCTGAATCGTGCCCTCTGTGCTTCGTTTATTTTGCCTGTTTTGCTGCGGCGCGACGGTGACGGATCACTTCGATAACCCCCGGCAATACCGAGAGAACGATAATCGCCACAATCAACAGCTTCAGGTTTTCCTGCACGATCGGCAGGTCGCCGAACAGATACCCCGCGTAGGTAAACAGCAGCACCCACAGCAGCGCCCCGGTCACGTTATAGAATGCAAAATGACGATAGGACATGTGGCCCATTCCCGCCACAAAAGGCGCGAATGTTCTGACGATGGGCACAAATCGCGCCAGGATAATGGTTTTTCCACCGTGTTTATCGTAGAAAGCGTGGGTCTTATCCAGGTAGCTGCGACGGAAAATCTTCGAGTTCGGATTACTGAACAGCTTCTCGCCGAACAGTCGTCCGATGGTGTAGTTCACCGCATCGCCAGCGATAGCGGCAATCACCATCAACAGCACCATCAGATGCACATTGAGGTCATTGGTTGGCAGCGCTGACAGCGCGCCGGCCACGAACAGCAGCGAGTCACCAGGCAGGAATGGCGTAACCACCAGCCCCGTTTCGCAAAACAGAATCAAGAACAGAATGGCGTAAACCCAGACGCCATACTGCGCGACCAGTTCAGCCAGATGCACATCAATATGCAGGATGAAATCAATTAAAAAACGGATAAGATCCATATTGTTTTAGCCCCAAATGACTACATTAGTCCGCCAGGAAAAGCGGCCCCATCGGCACGGAAGGCAGTTCAAAGTGTGCGGGGTAGTCTACCGCCACCAGGTACAGCCCTTCCGCTTTCGCCGTCGCGGCGGCAAGCGTCCTGTCTTTTGCCGCCAGCAGTTCTGCAATCCAACTCTCCGGCTGGTTTCCTGCGCCAACTTCCATCAGGCTGCCAACAATATTCCTTACCATGTGATGCACAAAGGCATTCGCTTTGATGTCCACCACAATGTACGCGCCGTAGCGGGTCACGTTGATGTGCATCAGATTGCGCCACGGCGTGCGTGACTGGCACTGCACAGCTCGAAACGAGGTGAAATCATTCTCACCCAGCAGGCTTTGCGCCGCGCGATGCATCCGCTCAGCGTCCAGCGGCTGGTGATAATGCGTCACCCCCTGGCTCAATACCGCCGGACGCAGCCGGTGGTTGTAGATAATGTAGCGGTAGCGACGCGCCGTTGCGCTAAAGCGCGCGTGGAAATCGTCGGGAACAGCTTTCACCCAACGTACCGCAATGTCACCAGGCAAATTCGCATTTACGCCCAATGTCCATGCTGCCTCTTTACGCGCAGCATGAGTTTCGAAGTGCACAACCTGGCCGGTACCGTGTACGCCGGAATCGGTACGTCCGGCGCAAAATACGGTAATCGGTTCATTTGCCACCTGCGAGAGCGCTTTTTCCAGCTTCTCCTGCACGCTGCGCACTTCATTTTGCCGCTGCCAGCCGTAGTATTTGCTGCCGTCATATTCAATGCCCAGCGCAATACGGTAGACAGGCGGTTGCTCCATCCCGGACATTAGTACATATACTCCTGCACCAGCTTCTCAGCCGTTTTCACCGCCATCAGCGCGCCGCCGAAACGCACGTTATCGGCAACGGACCAGAACTGGATCTGTTCAGGCATACCGTAGTCGTTGCGAACGCAGCCAACGGAAAGGTGCGCACTGTTCGTGGCATCACCAACCTGCGTCGGGAACTCGCCCTCTTCAGACAGAACAACATCTTCGCCGCGCGAGAAAGCATCGCGCGCTTCTTCCGCCGCCAGCGGGCGCATCGCTTCAAAAGAGACCATCTGCGCGTGGCCATAGAACACCGGCGATTGAACGCAGCTCGCAGAGATCATCAGGCCATCGTCCTGCAGAATTTTACGCACCTGATCGACGATACGACGCTCGTCACGCACGCTACCCTCGCGGTCCGGCAGCATCGGCAGCATGTTAAACGCCAGTTGACGGCCGAAGAAATCACCTTCGTCAATCGGCATACCATTCAGCAGCTTAGCGCTCTGCCCGGCCAGCGCGTCGACCGCTTTTTTACCGTGCGCAGATGCGGAGATCAGGCTGGTCACGCTAATACGCGACAGGCCACCTTCATCAATCAGCGGTTTCAGGGCGCTCAAAAGCTGGCTGGTCTGGCTGTCAGCAACGGCAATCAGATTACGATTACGGTAATCCGCCAGCGCTGATGGATTCACATCCGGTACCACCAGCGGTACGTCTGGCTCCAGCGCAAACAGGCCGCTGAGGTCAATAATCAGGCAGCCCGCATTGCTTGCCTCTTCAACGTAGGTGGCGGTCGCTTCCTGGCCTGCGACAAAGAACGCCAGCTGCGCCTGAGTCCAATCGAACTCGGCCGCATCCTGCACCATTACCGATTTACCATTAAAACGCAGATGCTCACCGGCGCTTTCATTGCGCGCCAGCGCATAGATATCACCCACCGGGAATTGACGTTCAGCAAGGGTTTCAATCAGGGCTTCGCCTACGGCGCCGGTCGCGCCCAGGATGGCAATATTCCAGCCTTCAGACATGGTGATTTACTCCAGAAAAAATGGCGACCCTGCCGGAGTATCCGACAGGGGCATTAAGAAGACATTAACGATGTACGGCGTTAAACCCGATTTGCTGCAGCAGTGCGGCGGCATCCGCATCGTCACACTCAACGGTGAGTGATGACCATTCGCGACGCTCAAGGTAATTCTTACGCAGTTTGTCAAATTCGCCCGGGATCCCCGCGACTTTTCGCAGCGGCGCGTCATCGCGGCGCACATCATACACTAAATGCACCAGTCTTTTCAGCGTTGGCTGATCGAGCGGCCCATGAAGGCTAATGTGGCCAAATTCCGGTGCAGGCAGCAGCGATGAGAGCGCCACTTCCTGCGGCTGGCCGATGAACTGACTGTAGGCCTCAAATACCTGAGTGGTGCCCCGCGCTTTACCTTCAAGGGTATAGCCAGCAATGTGCGACGTCCCCAGGTCCACTTTTTCCAGCAGTGCCAGATTGAGGTCCGGCTCCGGTTCCCACACATCCAGCACTACGCTCAGATCCTGTCCTTCCTCCAGACAGGCGAGCAGCGCGGCGTTATTGACCACCGGGCCACGGCAGGCGTTAATTAAAATCGCCCCTGGCTTCAGACGGCGGATTAACGCCTCATCGGCCAGATGCAGTGATTTGTACGGCCCTTCTTTATACAGCGGCGTATGGAAGGTCAGCACATCGGCTTGAGCCACCAACTCGTCAAGCGCTCTAAAGTCACCAGCATCGCCGTTGTCGGCGCGCGGGGGATCGCACAGCAACGTTTTGATCCCCAATGCTTCCAGTCGTTTTTGCAAACGACCGCCGACATTGCCGACCCCGACGATCCCTACGGTGCGATCGGTCAAGGCGAAGCCATCGCGTTCGGCCAGCATCAGCAGCGCAGAAAAAACGTATTCAACCACCGCAATCGCGTTGCAACCTGGTGCTGCTGAAAATCCAATGCCAGCCTGCTGCAGCCAAGCCTGATCAACATGGTCAGTACCCGCCGTCGCGGTACCGACAAATTTAATCGATTTGTCGCCAAGCAGCGCTTCATTGACCTTCGTGACGGAGCGCACCATCAGGGCGTCAGCATCGCTTAACGCGTCCATCGGGATAGGACGGCCTGGAACAGCCCTCACCTCACCCAAACGGCTAAAAAGCTCGCGGGCATAGGGCATATTTTCATCAACAAGGATTTTCACGATTAGTACCTGTCTGAGAACGAGAGTAAACCGGGGAAGTGTGCCATAATCTCGCCGCCAGGCATACTTGCGCCCGGCATTAAGTAATACGGAAAGGATGAATCATGACGCAACCCATTTCAGGTATGCCTGCGCGCCCTCCGGGGACCGGCACCACTCCCCTCTCCCCGGCGGGAGAACAGCCGTTAAGTACCCAGCAGCGTACGGTGCTGGAGCGGCTTATTACGCGATTAATCGCCATGACTTCACAGCAAAACGCGGAAGTCTGGGCAGGGGTTAAACACGATCTGGGCTTGAAGAATGACACGCCGCTGCAGGCGCGCCACTTTCCCGCTGCTGAACAAAATTTGAATCAGCGCATCGGAAATGCCGAGCAGAAACTGAGCGTCCGCCAAACCCTGGCGCAGCTGACTGAACTGCTCGGTCAGGGCAATAATCGCCAGGCGGTCAGTGATTACATCCGTCAACAGTTTGGGCAGACAGCCCTGAGTCAACTGACCCCACAGCAGTTGAAAAGTGTGTTGCAGTTATTGCAGCAGGGGCAGTTGTCTATCCCGCAACCGCAGCAGCGTCCGGCAACCGATCGCCCGCTGCTTCCGGCAGAACAAAATACGCTGAATCAGTTGGTAACCAAAGTTTCGGCGGCCACCGGGGATTCGAGTAAACTGATCTGGAAATCGCTGCTGGAGCTCGCTGGCGTGAAATCGGGAGACCCGCTGCCCGCGAAGCATTTTAACGCCATGGTGACGCTTTTACAGGCCCGCCTGACGCTTAGCACGCATCCGGCCCCCACGCTCAATACGCTGCAGGCCGCGCTCAAGCAGCCAATGGAACCCCAGGAATCTCAGTTGGTTCGCGATTTTGCCCAGCAAAACTGGAACGGGACACCGCAAACGGTACTGACCCCGGTGCAAATCCAGGAGCTGCTGACGCTGCTGTTCTTAAAGCGTATTGAACGTGAGAAAATTTCGCAGGCTCACACGCTGGAAGCTCGCGATGTGCAGCCGATTTATGCGCCATTCGCCCCGGTCATCAGCTCGCTGAAATCGCTGTCAGCACGTCCGGGGCTGGCATTTGTGGTAATCGTGGTGGTATTTGCGCTACTTTGGCTACTGCTGTAGTTTCAGCACCTGCTCGATAGTGGTCATCACTGCATCATCATCGTTGTAGCCGGTAATAAACCGCGCGGCCTGTTTGGTTTCGTCAAAAGCATTACGCATCGCGAAACTCCAGGTAGCGCGGGTCATCAGCTCAATATCATTAAGCCCATCGCCAAACACCATCGTCTCTTCTGCACTTACGCCTAACCTTTGCTGCAATATCTCCACCGTATGGCCCTTATGGACGCCGACATCGGCAATATCAATCCACGCATCTTCCGAGACCACGATATAGGCTTTATCAAAGTACGCCGCCAGATGCGGTTTAATTTGCGGACAACGCCCTTTGATATCAAACAGCGAGATTTTCACGAAATCATGCAAAACCTCGGTGAAGGTCTCGACCTGTACCACATAGGCGTATGACATCTTCACCTTCGCGAGCATCTCTGGAGCCAACTATGATTTGACATAGGCGCCGACCGGCGTACAGGCAATGACCACGGGCTCGCTATTTACCGCTTCGAGCGTGGCAATGATTTCCCGCCCAAGGCTGTTTTTTATCAGCGATTGGTAAACATATTCGCCCGCATGTTTAA
>NZ_BCTM01000024.1 GCF_001571285.1 Kluyvera cryocrescens NBRC 102467
CGGCGAAACTCGACGCTACTCGTCCCATTCCTGGGACTCGCCCTTCGGGCCAACGCAAGCGTGGTTCAACATTGCTCCCGGCAATTTTGTCGTGTCTCGGTTCGCCTCAGCCCGCCATCCAGGCGGACTGACCTTGTCTTCCTTTCTCCGGCTGACCGATTTCAAGCGGGGACTCATCGGTTCCAGCGACACTGATTTTAACTGTTAGCAGAAAGACTAAAGCGACATAGGTGGCGTCTGAATCGCCGAAGCGTTGCCTGCAGGCCGGGGCAGCCCACGGGGATGTGGGCTGAGGGCGCGGTTTTACAGGGAGGTTGCCTCGCGCCCGCCCCGAAAGCCGGAAGGCATAAGCTGAGGGAACCGCGTAGCGGCGATTCAGCCGCCAGAGCGCAGGGGTGCAGGGGGGCGGAGGTAATTGTCCGCCCCCTGCGCGCTCCTTGCGCCGCTCAGATTATAAGGCATGAGATGAACAAGGAGCGCAATCGGCTGGCAAGCTGAACGGATTATGGTTTAACTAACGCGCATTACCTCTCTGATGAGGGCATTTTTTATCGGCTACAGCGCCATCACCACCTGACGTAACTCATCATTAAAACGTTGATACTGCGCGGCATCAATCGCCTGCGGATAGCTCAGCACAATCAATTCATGGTCAGCGATACCCGCGTGGTACGTCGGGTGCGCGTGCGGCCACGGGTTGGCGCTAAACCCCATTCCTTCATAAAAACGCAGACGCTTATGGGCAATCTCAGTGGTCAGCGGATCGATTTCCAGCACGGTGAGCGGCGCGCGCATCAGAATCTGCCCCAGCAGACGTTTCCCGTAGCCCTGCGAACGCAGCGTGCTGTCCACCGCCAGATGTTCAATATAGCTGTAGCCATCAAACGCCCATGTCCCACTCATGCCAATAAACTGTTCACCGTCAAACCAGGCTTCCAGCGCATAGTGCGGGTCGCCCAGCGCGCGCTGCTTGGCCGCTAACTCCCGCTGTTCATGCCAGGGAAAAGCCTGCTCATACAGCGCTTCAACACGAGGGAAAAGGGGTGATTGCGTTGAAGTCAGTTTCTGTGACGTTAACCTTTCCATGTCCGGTCCTTGCTGAAATCAGGAAATAAAAAAGCCAACCGGTTTCCCGATTGGCTGAGGAGAAACCTGAGCGATCAGATTAGTGCTGTTGCTGTTCCGCTTTTTTCGCCAGACCATCCAGCAGTTTCTGGTGAATACCACCAAAACCACCGTTGCTCATCACCAGGATATGGTCGCCCGGTTCGGCGTTTTTCACCACCATATCGGCGAGCGCGTCAACGTCGGCGCTCCAGTGTGCTGGCTGCACGCAGGCTTCAGCCACTTCCGCAACCTGCCACGGAATATGCTGCGGCTGCAGCAGGAACACTTCATCGGCGCGGCCTAAAGACGGTGCCAGATCGTCTTTGCACACGCCCATTTTCATGGTGTTGGAGCGTGGTTCCAGCACGGCGATGATCTTAGCCGTCCCCCCCACTTTCCCGCGCAGCGCCTGCAGCGTCGCGAGGATCGCCGTTGGGTGGTGAGCGAAATCGTCATACACGCAAACGCCGTTGGCTTCACCGCGCAGTTCAAGGCGGCGACGGGCGTTGATAAAGCTGCCCAGCGCGTTGGCGGCATCTGCCGGGGTCACGCCAACGTGACGCGCAGCGGCAATCGCCATCAGGCCGTTGTGCATGTTGTGTTCGCCAACCAGGCCCCACTTCACTTCGCCAACCTTTTCGCCATCCAGCAGCACTTCCCACTCGGAGGCGTCGGTGTTGAGCTTCTTCGCCTGCCAGTGGCCCTGCTCGCCCACCAGCTCCTGCTCGCTCCAGCAGCCCATCGCCATCACCTGTTTCAGGTTAGCGTCGTTCTCCGGCAGGATGATGCGGCCTTGTCCAGGGACAATACGCACCAGGTGGTGGAACTGTTTTTGAATCGCTTTCAGATCGTCAAAAATGTCCGCGTGGTCGAACTCGAGGTTATTAAGAACCAGCGTCCGCGGGCAGTAGTGCACGAACTTGGAGCGCTTATCAAAGAAGGCGCAGTCGTATTCATCGGCTTCAATCACGAAGAATGGGCTCTCGCCCAGGCGTGCGGAAACATCGAAGTTACCCGGCAGGCCGCCAATGACGAAGCCTGGCTTGTAGCCACAGGCTTCGAGGATCCAGGTCGCCATCCCGGCGGTGGTGGTTTTACCGTGCGTACCAGCAATCGCCACTACCCAACGGTCGCGCAGCACGAAATCGTGCAGCCACTGTGGGCCAGACATGTACGGAATGTTTTTCTCCAGCACCGCTTCCACGCACGGATTACCGCGCGTCATCGCGTTGCCGATGATCACCAGATCCGGCTGAGGATCAAGCTGGCTTGCATCATAACCTTGAATTAAATCAATGCCTTGCTTTTCCAGCAGCGTGCTCATCGGGGGATACACATTGGCATCCGAACCCGTGACTTCGTGACCCAGTGAACGAGCCAGCATGGCCAGGCCGCCCATGAACGTGCCACAAATACCCAAAATATGAATGCGCATACGTCACTATCCTTTTGTAATCTGCCTCGCATTTTACCCATATGTTTGCCGCCAGAGAAATGCATTTAAGGATATTCCGTAGTTTGCTGGCGCGATTCACCTGTGCGTATTTTTTTTATTCTTTGTTAAGATTGTTGCAGTCGCTTTACTCATCATCCAATGCAGGGAAAGTGTTATGAAAACGTTAGGTGAATTTATTGTCGAAAAGCAGCACGAGTTCTCTCATGCTACCGGTGAGCTCACTGCTTTGCTGTCGGCAATAAAGTTAGGTGCCAAGATCATCCACCGCGATATCAATAAGGCCGGTCTGGTCGATATCCTGGGTGCCAGCGGCGCAGAAAACGTACAGGGAGAAGTACAACAAAAGCTCGATCTGTTCGCGAACGAGAAACTGAAAGCCGCGCTGCGCGCACGTGACATCGTTGCTGGTATCGCCTCCGAAGAAGAAGACGAAATCGTCGTCTTTGACGGCTGCGAACACGCGAAATATGTGGTCCTGATGGATCCACTTGATGGCTCATCTAATATCGACGTTAACGTCTCTGTCGGGACTATTTTCTCTATCTACCGTCGCGTAACCCCAGTGGGTACGCCGGTGACCGAAGAAGATTTCCTCCAGCCGGGTAACCGCCAGGTTGCTGCGGGCTACGTGGTTTACGGCTCGTCCACCATGCTGGTGTACACCACCGGCTGCGGCGTACACGCCTTTACCTACGATCCTTCTTTGGGCGTGTTCTGCCTGTGCCAGGAGCGCATGCGCTTCCCGGAACGCGGCACCACGTATTCCATCAACGAAGGTAACTACATTAAATTCCCGAACGGCGTGAAGAAGTACATCAAGTTCTGCCAGGAAGAAGATAAGTCCACGCAGCGCCCGTACACCTCTCGCTATATCGGTTCTCTGGTCGCCGATTTCCATCGTAACCTGCTGAAGGGCGGCATCTACCTGTATCCAAGCACCGCCAGCCACCCGGATGGCAAGCTGCGTCTGCTGTATGAGTGCAACCCAATGGCGTTCCTCGCGGAACAGGCCGGCGGGAAAGCCAGCGATGGCAAAGAGCGTATTCTGGATATTCAGCCGGAAACGCTGCACCAGCGTCGTTCGTTCTTCGTCGGTAACGACCACATGGTTGAAGACGTTGAGCGTTTGATTCGCGAGTTCCCGGACGCGTAAGCCTCGGAAGAAAGTTTCCCTCTCCCCATCGGGGAGAGGGAAAATCGATTACGACATCTGCAGACGGAACGAGGCCATCGCCGACGTGAGCGCCTGCGACTGTTCTTCCAGCGAACGGGTTGCCGCTGACGATTGCTGTACCAGCGCCGCGTTCTGTTGCGCCGTTTCATCCATCTGGCTTACCGCGATATTCACCTGTTCAATCCCACGGCTCTGCTCCTGAGACGCACTGGCAATCTCGCGCATCAGTTTGGTCATTCGCATCACCTCAGTGGCAATCTCATCCATCGTTTCGCCCGCCTGCTGCGCCAGGTCACTGCCTTCACTGACGTGATTCTGCGACGCGGAAATCAGCTGGCGGATCTCTTTCGCCGCGTCGGCACTGCGGCTGGCCAGGTTACGCACTTCCCCCGCGACCACGGCAAAGCCGCGCCCCTGTTCACCCGCGCGGGCGGCTTCAACCGAGGCGTTGAGCGCCAGAATGTTGGTCTGGAAGGCAATGCCGTCGATCACCCCAAGGATGTCGGCAATACGGTTAGAGCTGCCGGCAATATCCTGCATTTTTTCAATCACGTAGCAGACCATTTCGCTGCCGCGATCGGCGGTATCGGAAACGTCTTTCGCCAGCTTGTGCGCCTGATCGGCGTTGTCGGCATTTTGCTTCACGGTCGCCGTCAGCTCTTCCATACTGGCCGCGGTTTGCTCAAGCGATGTGGCCGTCGATTCGGTGCGCTGCGCCAGGTGATTGTTACCGGCCGTCAGCTCGCGGCTGCCGATATCAATTTGCGAACTGGCATCGCGTACCCGCATCACCGAGTTCATCATCGATTCGCGCATACCGGCAATCGCCCCGTTGAGACGTTTAATCTCAGCGCTATTGGCCTTCAGCGGTGAATGGGTTAAATCGCCGGAGGCAACCTGCTCCAGTTGAGCAATCGCCGCATCCAGCGGTTTGAGCAGCAGGTGGCGCAACTGGAGCCAGCCAAGCGCCATGACGCCGGCGGTCAGCAGGATGGCGATCGCCATCAGCACCAGCACCTTATTTTTCGTGGCATGAACCGCAGCAATTTCCACCTGGCCGCGAGACTCGCCCCAGTCCTGGAAAGCATGAATGGCATTATCAAACTGGCGGGATACCGGGATCATGCTCTTTTCCAGCAGATCGTAATAGCCATCGACGTTTTGCCCTTCGAGCGCCGCCAGCATCGGTTTGATCCCCTGCGCGTTATACAGCTCGTAGCTTTTAGCCACGTTGCCCATCAGTTTTGTCCCCTCAGCATCGTCCATCGACGACTGACTGACGGCGGCAATAATTTTTTGCGCCTGCGCCACTTCTCCACTCAGCAGTTTGACCGCCTTCGCCGCATCGTCCAGCATGCCGATTTCCATCAGCCTTACCGCCTGGCTTGCTTCGTTACGCGCACGCAGCAGTAGCGTGTAGCCTTCATTGAGCTGCGTCATTTGGTCGCTTTGCAGGTGATCGATACGTTGCAACGAGGTGGAGCTTTGGGTGAGAGCATAAATACCGATGCCGCTTACCAGGAGAAGCAGCAAGGTCATCACGGCAAGCAGGGACAGCAGGCCGGTACGGATAGACAGCGTTCTTAGCATCATAGTTTTGTCCGGTAGCAGGGTACGTTTGGCGTAAAAGAAAACTATCGGCTGCTACCGGAAAAACTTTAGCGTATCAGTATGTTAGTTCTTTGTTACTTCAGCATTGACGCGGGTTACCGCCGCATTCTGCCGGTTCTCCCACAGCACCGTCAGCCCGCGCTGGAGAGCGATAAAAATAAACAGCAGGATGCCGATAGCGATTTTGGTCCACCAGGAGCTGAGCGTGCCATCAAAGTTAATGTAGGTTTGAATCAACCCCTGGATCCCCACGCCAAACAGCGTCCCCAGCACCGTACCGACGCCGCCGCTGAGCAGCGTGCCGCCAATCACCACCGACGCGATAGCGTCCAGCTCTACCCCAACTCCTGCCAGCGCATAGCCCGCTTGGGTATAAATGGAGAAAACAATACCGGCGAGCGTCGCCAGCCCGGTCGACAGCATGTAGATACGCACAATGGTGCTGCGGGTCGGGATGCCCATCAGATTCGCCGACGTAGCGCTGCCGCCGATGGCGTAAACCTGGTTGCCAAAGCGGGTACGGTGAGCGAGAAAGATCCCCAGCACCACCACCAGCAGCATCAGCAGCCCCATAGCGCTAAGGCGCCCACCGCCGGGGATCGTCCACGCCAGCCCAGAGAGGGTATCGTACAGCGGGTGATCGATGGGAATCGACTCCTCCGAGACCAGATAGCTAACGCCGCGCAGGAAAAACATGCCCGCCAGCGTAATGATAAACGCCGGGATCTTCAGAGCATCAATCAGCCAGCCCATAAAGGCACCAAAGGCACACCCCATCACCAGCACCAGCGGAAAAGCCACCAGCGGCGACAATCCCCAGAAGCCAATGGCTTTCGCCAGGAACACGCCGGTGAAGGCGATCACTGACCCGACCGACAGATCGATCCCGCCGGAGAGGATCACAAAGGTCATACCCACCGCGACGATCCCTAAGAAGGCGTTATCGGTGAGGATATTGCAGATCACCCGAGTCGAAGCGAAACCCGGAAACTGCGTCAGGCAGTAGAGGTAGCCAAGGACAAAGACGCCGAGGGTGATCATCAACGGCAAATTACGTTTTATCATGGCCCCGTATCCTTTTCAGAATCTGAATAAAGCGCGGCGACTGAACAATCAGCACGCACATCACCACCACGGCTTTCACCACCTGATTGAGCTCTGGCGGGAAACCGGAGAGCAAAATACCGGTGTTCATGCCCTGAATGATCAGCGCACCAATCACCGACAGCAGCAGGTTAAAGCGCCCGCCCATCAGCGAACCGCCGCCGATCACGACCGCCAGAATAGCATCCAGCTCCAGCCACAGCCCGGCGTTGTTGGCGTCGGCCCCGCGAATATCCGCGGCCACAATAATCCCGGCGATGGCCGCACAAATTCCACTGAGTACATAGGCCAACATCACCACAATACGGGTATTCACCCCGGCGTTTTTCGCCGCGCGGATGTTGATCCCCACCGCTTCGATAAACATACCAAGCGCCGTTTTGCGGGCGATCATCCAGAAAATAACCAGGGTGATCAGCGCAATAATAACCGGCGTTGGAAACAGCAACATTTTACCGCTGCCGAGCCAGGCCAACGCCGGCGAATCGAAGGTGACAATCTGTCCGGAAGTGATGAGCTGCGCGACGCCGCGCCCGGCAACCATCAGGATGAGCGTCGCCACAAAGGGTTGTATCTTGAGGATGGCCACCAAAATGCCATTCCACAGGCCAGCCAAAACGCCGGAACCTAGCGCCGCCAGAAGCACTATCGGCAGGCTGTGCCCAGCGACGGTCATCGAAGCGGCGGTTGCCCCGGCAATCGCCATCACCGCCCCCACCGAGAGATCGATCCCTCCGGTGGCGATAACCAGCGTCATGCCAATTGCTAACAGGGCGACCGGCGCGGCGCGGTTAAGAATGTCGATAGGGCTGCCGAACAGACGGCCATCCTGTAGGGTTATCTGGAAAAAATGCGGAGCCACCAGACTATCGACCAGCAGCACCAGGATAAGGGCCGCGATTTGCGGCATGCCCGGCGGCCAGCGAAAGCGGCGACTGGACGGTTCAGTTTGCCCAACGGATCGAGGCATCACGGTTAACTCCTTAGGCCGCAATAGCGTTCATGATGGCGGGAACGGAAAGTTCAGCCAGAGGGATCTCGGCGATCTGTTGGCGATCGCGCATGATAATCACCCGATCGGCATAGCCCACCAGCTCTTCAAGTTCGGACGAAATCACCAGCAGCGCCAGACCGTCGGCGCACAGGGTTTCAATCAGGCGGATAATCTCCGCATGCGCCCCGACATCGATCCCGCGCGTTGGCTCATCAAGGATCAGAAACTGCGGTCGCGTTAGCAGCCAGCGGGACAACAGCACCTTCTGCTGGTTGCCACCAGAGAGAAATTCCACCGGTTGTTCAGCGCTGGGGGTGCGGATCCCCAATTGGCGGATAAAACGCTCGGCAATGTCGTTTTGCTCTTTACGCGGAATCGGCCGCAGCCACCCGCGCTGAGCCTGCAGCGCCAGAATGATATTTTCTCGCACCGAGGCGGCGGCAATAATGCCGTCGGTTTTACGATCTTCAGGGCAGAAACCGATCCCCAGACAGGATGCCTGGTGCGGCGATCGCAGAGTTTGCAGTTTGCCTTTGATCGTCGCCTGGCCGCTGTCGGCAGGACGAATACCGAAGATCACCTCGGCGGTCTCCGTGCGCCCCGATCCCAACAACCCGGCGAGACCGACGATTTCTCCAGGGCGGACGTGAAGATCGAACGGTGCGATGGTGCCTTTTTTGCCGTAGCCTTCAAATGAGGCCACTGGCTTATCGCTAAGCAGCGTGCGCCCGGCGCGCTGTAGCGCCTGGTGCTCCAGCTCACGGCCCAACATCATTTTGACCAACTCAATCTGCGGCAACTCGCGGGTTTCCCGGCAGCCAACAAAGCTACCGTTGCGCAGGACGGTGATACGATCGCTCACCGCATACACCTGATCGAGGAAGTGGGTGACGAAGATCAGGCTGACGCCCCGATCGCGCAATTGGCGCATCAGGGTAAACAGCATCTCCACCTCTTTGGTATCGAGGCTGGCGGTCGGCTCATCTAAGATCAATACCTTGGCGGAGAGATCGATGGCCCGGCAGATGGCCACAATCTGCTGCATCGCCACCGAAAAACGGTTTAGCGGCTCGCGCACATCAAGAGAGAAGCCATAAGAAGCCATCAGCTCCGTGGCGCGTTTCTCCATCTCTTTACGTCGCAGCAGGCCAAAGCGTTTTGGCTCACGGCCAATAAATAGATTATCCGCCACCGACATGTTTGGAAGCAGGTTCACTTCCTGGTACACCGTGCCAATCCCCAACTGCTGGGCATGTGCGGTATTTTTTGGGTTGATTTGCTGACCTTCCAGCCAGATGGTGCCACGGTTTGCGTGGTAGACGCCGGTCAGCGCCTTAATCAGCGTCGATTTCCCGGCCCCGTTTTCGCCCAGAAGCGCCATGATTTCCCCGCGCCGTAGGCTGAAATTCACGTTATCCAGCGCCTTAACGCCGGGAAAATACTGGCAAAGCCCCTCGGTGCGGAGGATTTCCTGGTTGGTTTCAGTGGTCATTATGCGCTCCCCCTCACCTTAACCCTCTCCCCGCGGGGGAAAGGGGATATATTGTGCCAACAGCTCGCTCGGAATCTGACGCCCTGCACCGCTCGGCTCCCTCTCCCGTTTAGGGAGAGGGTTGGGGTGAAGGGATCGGCAGCTTAGTAGCCCATGTTTTTCTTCTTCTCTAACTCTTCTTTTGCCGTATCCGGCAGGTAGAGGGTGGACTTGGTCAGCGTCACTTTCTCCGGCATGGTGCCGTCTTTCTTGAATTTCTCCAGTGCATCAAATGCCGGACCCGCCATATTTGGCGTCAGCTCGACGCTGGCGTTAGCGTCACCGGCAATCATCGCTTTGTAGATATCCGGCACGCCATCAATTGAACCGGTCAGGATATCTTTGCCTGGCTTCAGCCCGGCTTCTTTGATGGCCTGAATCGCACCGATCACCATGTCATCGTTGTGCGCGTAAACCATGCAGATGTTTTTGCCGTTGTTTTCGGCTTTGATAAAGCTCTCCATCACCTCTTTGCCTTTACTGCGCGTAAAGTCACCGGACTGGGAGCGAATGATCTTAATGTTTGACGCTTTCGAGATGGCGTCCGCAAAGCCTTTTTTACGGTCAATGGCCACGCTTGCCCCTACCGTTCCCTGCAGTTCAACCACGTTACACGGTTTGCCATCGACGGTTTTAATCAACCATTCCCCAATCAGTTGGCCTTCCAGTACGTTGTTGGCGGTGACGGTGGTCATGTAGAGCGATTTGTCTTTCACATCGATAGAACGATCGAGCAGGAACACCGGAATTTTGGCCTCTTTCGCTTCTTTTAAGACCGGTTCCCACCCCGTCGCCACGACCGGTGCGATGAAGATGGCGTCAACGCCCTGGGCAATAAAGGAGCGTACCGCTTTGAGCTGGTTTTCCTGTTTTTGCTGCCCATCGGCAATCTTCAGCGTGATACCGCGTTTTTCCGCTTCCTGCTTCGCGACGTTCGTTTCCGCCGCGCGCCAGCCGGATTCAGAGCCGACTTGCGAAAAACCCACCGTTAAAGGGGCAGCCATGACCATAGACGACATGGCTGCGGAAACTGCTGTGACAAGGAGTAAGCGCTTCCACATAGAGGTATCCTCGTAGGGTTATTGTTGGTTAAATATCCACCTGCGGAAAAACTATAGACAATGGGATATGTAACGGAATGAGTTACATCACACTTCAAAAAAGTAAATTATTTGTTAAGCATCGCTCTGACGAAGAGAGCAGGAAGGAGAAGGCGTCACGCACCCATTGAGCGCTATCGGTTTTGTCGAAAAAAAACGGGCTTTCCCCTCATTTTTTCGCACGATGTAAACGGTTTCATGAATTTATTCAGTATGCGGCTAAGATTATGGATTTTCCTGCCATAAGAAGCGGCTGAAAAAGGCGGGTTCATGGGGGTAGGACGTAAAACAGGCCAAGACATTCGCGGCGAGTTGGCTATAATACCGGGCACTAGTTTGCCATACATTCTAAAGGAAACAGACATGAGCTTACTCAACGTCCCTGCGGGTAAAGATCTGCCGGAAGATATCTACGTTGTCATCGAAATCCCAGCTAACGCAGATCCGATCAAATACGAAGTCGACAAAGAGAGCGGCGCACTGTTCGTTGACCGTTTCATGTCCACTGCGATGTTCTACCCATGCAACTACGGCTACATCAACCACACCCTGTCTCTGGACGGTGACCCGGTTGACGTTCTGGTCCCAACGCCATACCCACTGGAGCCAGGTTCCGTTATTCGCTGCCGTCCAGTTGGCGTGCTGAAAATGACCGACGAATCCGGTGAAGATGCGAAGCTGGTTGCGGTACCGCACACCAAACTGAGCAAAGAATACGATCACATCAAAGATGTGAACGACCTGCCGGACCTGCTGAAAGCGCAGATCACCCACTTCTTCGAGCACTACAAAGACCTCGAAGCAGGCAAATGGGTTAAAGTTGACGGTTGGGACAACGCTGAAGCGGCTAAAGCTGAAATCGTTGCTTCCTTCGAGCGCGCGAAGAAATAAGATTTCTTTTCACGCCTTGAAAACACCGCCTCCGGGCGGTGTTTTTATTTGTGGCAGCGCGGTGGCCTGACTCCAGGTATTGGCCTCACGGCGACAATAGCAAAACCATAAAAAAACAACGCCACCCGAAGGTGGCGTTGCCGTATTCAATACTGGTCTTTATCCAACCAGTTGCCGCTTTCTATCAGCGTACATCCCGCGATTGGGCGCTGATAGACGTACATCCAGGCACTACCATAAGGCGTCTGGATAAGATGGCGTGCGTATTCGCCCGCCTTGGTGCGCAGCGCATCCAGTTCGGCCAGCGTCGATGCGTCGATCCGATAGACTTCACCGTGTACTGTGCCAACGCCGGGCACCGCGCCTGGATAGTGGCCCAGGCTGTACAGTTGATAATCGGAAACGCTGTGATCGCCCAGCCACTGGGCGTTAGTCATCCAGTGGCTGTTGCCTTGTTTGCGCCGTAAACTGCCGTACACAAATATTCGCATTGCTAAAACTCAAACTGATAGAGCAAATCGAGCGCCTGGTCTACGCCAGACACCGCTTCCAGATACAGCTTAGGCATCAGGCGATAGCGTAACGTGAGCGTCGCCAAAGAGTCAAAGATCCCCACGCCATATTTCACCTGTAGACCCGGCAAGACGTAACCGCTGACCACCACCTGGGAGGAATCACCCACCCCTTGTGTGTCTAAAGCCAGGTTACTCACGCCAAACGTCTCGCCGATTTTACCCACAACTTGACCACTTTGTGCAACCCCCATACCAATAAGCATAGACGTCATCGCCGCGCCGTCGCTCTGGCCGCTGTCCAGCCCCTGTCCGCGGACAAGGTAGGAGAGCGCTTCCTGCTGCGACATTGCCGGGTCTGAGAAGACTTCAGCCTTCGGTTGGTCGGCCGTACCCGTGACACGAACGCCGGCGATAACATCGTTTTCGGTAGACTCTGGGTTACGAATGGCTTCGATATTGAGTAGCGGCTGATCCGGCGGACCGGAGAACAGCAGCTCGCCTTTGCGCACCAGCAGATCCTGACCGTAGGCGTGGAAACGCCCTTCCGGAATGTTGATCTGCCCGTTAAGCCCCAGCCCCTGTTTATCCTGCGCCACCTTCAGATCGCCGGTCAGACGCGCTTTCAGTCCAAAGGCATCCAGACGCACGTTGTTGCCAACATGGATCATCAGGTTGCTGTTGATTGGAATTGACGCTGATTTGGTCTCTTCCGGCTGTAGCTGGTTGTTGAGCATCACTTCATCACTGGAAACGCCTACCGCGCTCTCTGGCACCTCTTTCACCACAATGCGCGCCCACGGTACGTCTACGCTGCCATCGAGCGTAAACAGGCTTGGTGTGGCGTTAAATTCGACATCCGGAGACACATCGAGACGAACCATTGGTGGCACGGTGATGCGCACCCGGCTGCCTTTCGCGGCAACACGCGCCCGCCAGTTCTCAATCTGCCGCCAGTCCGCATCACCGTTGAGGCTAATTTGTCCCTGCTGGGTACGAATTTCCCCTTGCAGCGTTGAGCTGGCGCCGTTGAAGTTCATGGTTACCTGGCTTGGCTGCATATCAAACGGCATAAAGTTGCCATCGACATCGAGGCCGTTTAGCTGGAGCTGGCCAAACATCAGCGGGCTTTGCAGGTTGCCACCCAATCGAAGATTAGCGTTCAGCTTCCCATCAGCTTTTTCGCCGCGGGAGAAGAGCGGGTTGACCATCGCCAGTGAGAAGTTGCGAATATTGACGTTACCGCCAAGATTACGCCGCCCCTGCGGATCGGTGACCTGCACCTGACCATCGAGTTGACCATTGTTGGTCAGGCGGATAAGCCAGCCCAGTTCGGCACGATTGTTATGCAGGTCAGCGCTGAGATTCAGCGTATCAAATGCGACCGGTAGCGGCGCATCGTTGACCAACTGCGTCACCTTCACGTTGCGGCCAGAAAGCGTCACTTTACCCTGTGGCAGCCCCTCTTTAGTGGTGTCCCAGGTGACATCTGCGTTACCGCTAAACACACCGCTAGCCTGCGTTGCTTCCGGCATAAACGGCTTGAGCATCGCCAGGTCGAACCGGTTCAGATTGACGATGGCATGCCCTGCCGCTCCAGCATCAATGGTTTGCGGCACGCACAGCTCCGCATTCGGGTTCACCCAGCAGTGCGGCCCAATACTGATTTTCTGTTCGAGGTTACGGTAGTCCAGCGCGATATCGCGGTTAATGGACCACGGCCCCACCGGCGTCTGGAAGCGCGTATTGCTCAACGCCCCTTTCCAGCGTTCTTCTTCGCGATCGAAACTGCCCGCCAGCGCTAGCTGGCCGGACACCGGTTCACCCTGAACCTGCAGCTGGAGGGAGTGCTGTTTTTCGTTGCCCTTCGCCGCCAGATGCACCAGACCAATGTTGACGTCCGGCTGCACAATGCGCTCAACGCGCACGTCGAGGTTACCGGCAATCTGGTCAGTGGATTTGACATCACCCTCCACCCGCACCTGGCCAATCGACAGTTCTTGCCAGCGCAGGCCACGCGCGGTGATATCCGCCAGCACCTGCGGGGCATCCACGGTACCGCGAATTTTCACCAGACCTTTTGCCGTCCCACCAAGACCTGGCAGCATGTTATCG
This sequence comes from Kluyvera cryocrescens NBRC 102467, assembly GCF_001571285.1. Taxonomy (GTDB): domain Bacteria; phylum Pseudomonadota; class Gammaproteobacteria; order Enterobacterales; family Enterobacteriaceae; genus Kluyvera; species Kluyvera cryocrescens. The sequence goes on from NZ_BCTM01000024.1 coordinate 13,596, forward strand.
AGCTTCGGCGCATCAATATTGGCGTCGAGGTTAAGATCCTTAACGCCCAGCTCACCCTTAATGTCGGCATTGTTATTGCCCAGCGCCACGTGCAGTCCAGGGATGGTCCACTGCAGGTAGCTGTTACCCCGCGCGGAACCGTCGACCAGCACCTTGTTCTGCTTCACGTTACCGGTGATTTTCATCTCCGGCACGCTCATCTGCCAGGTACCGCCGTACAGGCTGCCATTGGTTTTAATCAGCCCTTCCAGCTTGGATGGCCATTCTGGTGCCAACTTGCCGGTGTTAATCCCGTGCAGCGCCAGCTCACCACGCCAGCTTATCGCCTGCTGCCAGTCGAGCAGCGCTTTGAACTCGGTGGTGCCGTCCAGCGCCGCAATCGCGAGCTTATCGAGATTAACCTGCCGCTCGTTGCCTTTGGCATCAAGGGTGATCTTCGCCGGCGGTACGCCCTGCCCCTTCACCGCCGTGGCGAATGACAGGGTGTAATCGGTCATTTTGCCGCCCAGCTTCAGTTTGAGGTCATCGGCCTGGAACTGTTTCTCGCCGGTAAACGGCCAATACAGCTGTTTGCTGTTGATCTCCACGTTAAACGGCAGGCCGGCTTCTGCCAGCTGCGCCTGCGCTCGCAGATTCATATCCACCTGGCCTGAGAGGTTAACCCCCACTTCCAGTTGCTTACGCACCTCACCGGCGACTTTCAGCTTCACCTTTTCGCCTTTTAGCGGATCGATATTCAGCGTGCTGTTGAGGGTCATATCCACCGGCCAGTCATTGATGAGCTGCGCCGTACCGCTGGCATTGACCGTGCCCTGGCTGGAGTCGATATCCAGCGCGTCGAGCTTCATGTTGCCGTCAATGCTGCTCACCTTCAGCAACATTTTATACACCGTCAGGTCGGTATCGCCGGTAATACGCAGCTGTTCGCCGCTAAAGGATTCGATATTGAGATTCAGCGGCAGATGGACATCGGTCATCTCTGGCAGCACCGGCTTAGAGAACAGCTCGGTCATGGTTTCGCCCAGCGGTTTCTCCTGCGGCTGCGGATTGTCGATCTTCGGTTCTACCACCTCTTTTTGCGCAACGTCCGCCACCTTCGGCAACGCAATCAGCAACCCCTGGAGGGCCGTTGGCGTCAGCGTCAGGTTTTTCTCCTGCCACGCCAGGCCGCTGGTAAAGTCCATGACCGACACCGTGGTGTCGTCAATCTTGATATTGATGTTGTTAAGCGATACCCGGCTCAGGGTGATCGTGTACGGCGTCGACAGGTTCAGCGGCCCCGTATCCTCTTCTTCAACGGGGGCAGCAGGCGGCATTTTGCTGCTGTCGATAGCCACATTGATGTCACGTAGCGCGATATCATTCACGCACACGCTGCTGTGCCACAGGCAGTTCAGATTAACCGCCAGGTGAAACTCCCCAGCATCCACCGCCACGCCCGGTTGGGTATAACGCACTTTTTTCAGCGTCAAATCACGCCAGCCGCCGGTCACCTGGCCGATTTCCAGCCCCGGCACCCAGCGATTAGCCGCATTAAACAGCAGATGTAAACCCGTCGTGGTGCCAACCAGGAAGCCAATGCTCCCCACCAGCACCAGCAGGAAAATCAGAACGCCGAGGCTTATTTTTTTCCATAACGTCATAGTTCAGGCCCCAGTCCGATATAAAACTGCAATCCATGTTCATCTTTATCGCCAACTGGCACGGCGAAATCGAGCTTGATTGGCCCAACGGGAGACTGCCAGCGCACGCCGACACCAGCACCGGTTTTCCAGTCGCTCTGGCGAATATCGCTGACCGCTTCACCGCCGTCGACAAACATCGCCCCCCACCACTTCCCGGTGACATTGTATTGATACTCCAGCGAACCGGTCGCCAGCTTCGAAGCACCGATCAGTTTGCCTTTGGAGTCCTCCGGAGCAATGGATTTGTACTTATAGCCACGAATACTGCGATCGCCACCGGCGAAGAAACGCAGATCCGGTGGCACACGGTCAAAGTCGCCGGTTTCAATCCAGCCAAGGTTGCCGCGCATCACGAAACGGTGTTTGTCATACAGGGTTCGAATCCATACGTTCTGAGCCTGGAAGACCGAGAAGTCAACGTCCGAGCCCCAGGCCGTGTTGGAGTAATCAATGGAATAACGCTGGGAATCACCCCAGGTCGGCATCAGGCCACCGCGCGAGCGGGTGCGGCTGATAGAGACGCCAGGATAGAACAGCATGGTGGTGTTGGTAACGTCAGCCTGGGTAAAGTGGTCGAGACTCCAGCGCAAGTTAATGGCTCGCTGCCAACCGCTGGAGAGGTCCCAGAATCGCGAGACGGCAAGCGTGGTGGAGTCGGCTTTGGTATCGTTGAGATCGGTACTTTTGAAGCCGCCCTGTACCAGATAATACTGTTCCAGCGGGTTCTTCAGCAGCGGCATTTTGTAGCTGAAATCAAGCTGCTGTTCCGGAGCCGAGACGCTCAGGCTGGTCGTAAAACTATGGCCATAGGAGTTTACCCACGGTTTTTTCCACGAGGCTTTTACCCGTGGACCCACGTCAGTGGAATAGCCGCCGCCGAGTTCAACGGTGTTTTCACTGCGCGGTGACACCACGCCGTGCAGCGGCAGGACTTTCGTTTCACGTGATTTATCAAATTCGGGTGCGACAACCACGGAATTAAACCAGCCGGTGGCGGACAGACGTCGGTTCAGTTCGGCAAGGTCGCTAGACTGGTAGTAGTCACCCTTCTTAAACGGCACCAGATGCTGAAGATATTCCTCGCGGATTTGTGAACCTTCAAAGGTCACATCGCCAAAGCGATAACGCTGGCCGCTGTCGTAGTCGATATCCCAGAATGCCTGACGGCGCTCCAGCGCAATGCCTAGCTGGCTCTTTTTAAATTCACTGTCGAAGTAGCCCTTGCGCAGCGATACGCTGGTCAGCGAGCTTTTGAAATGGTCGTAATCGCTGTGGTTCAGTACGCTGCCAATCTTCGGCCGCGTTTTCAGCAGATCCAGATAATCCCTGTCGTCGCGCGCACCGCCGCGCAAAATCACATCGGTTCCGCCAATCAGCACCGGCTCTCCCGGAGTGACTTTCGCCAGCAGCACCTGACGGCCTTTTGCCGGCGGCGGCTTGAGTTCAAAGTCAATGGTCGGTTCGTAGTAGCCGAGGGCTTTTAACCCTTCGCGAATCGCATCGTCCACGCGCGCACGAAAGCGGCGGTCCGGCGTGACCTCATCGCTATCGATCGTAGAAAGCTGCGCTCGAACGTTTTTTTGTAGTTCGCCTGAGAGCCCTTCAACCTGTAGACGGATGCTCGCTGCACTGGCAACACCGCTGGTCAGCAGCAAGCTCACCAAACATAACTGGCGGATTTGTCGCACATTTTCTCCTGAATATCCTTGTTTCCACCCCAACGGGAAACGAAAGTCCGCTCCGCGGCCATGACTGCGTTTTGCCCTTTTTGGCGCACTTTTGGCGCCCGGCATTTAACGTCAGTTTAAAAAACCCACTCTTTGTCGGGTTGAAATAAAGACAGAGCCCCAAATTATTCTTATGTTTAAATTTAGACGTATTCGGCGCGTTTATTGTGTTAAAAGACACGCCCGGTTACAACCTTAACGGAAATTACTGTTCCCCGGAGGTCTTTCCCATGAGTCTAGTTGATAAAAAACACCTTGTATCTCAGTCGGATGCATTGAGTGGAAGAAATACGCCGATGCCGGTCGCCACGCTAAATGTTGTGACCGAACACTCAATGACGCACGTCCCTGAAGGCATGGAGGTCGCAATTTTCGCCATGGGATGTTTCTGGGGCGTAGAACGTCTCTACTGGCAGTTACCCGGTGTATATAGCACGGCGGCGGGTTATACCGGCGGTTTTACCCCGAATCCAACCTATCGCGAAGTCTGTTCCGGTGAAACCGGACACGCCGAAGCGGTACGCGTCGTGTATGACCCGGCGGTAGTGAGCTACGGCGACTTACTGAAAGTTTTCTGGGAAAATCACGATCCAGCACAGGGGATGCGTCAGGGCAACGACCACGGCACCCAATACCGTTCCGCCATTTACCCCACTACGCCGGAACAAGAGCAGGAAGCCAACGCCAGCCTGAAACAGTTCCAGCAGGCCATGCGAACTGCCGGCGATGAACGCACGATCACCACCGAAATTGCCGCCGCTAAACCGTTCTATTACGCGGAAGATGAACACCAGCAGTATCTGCACAAAAACCCGTACGGCTATTGCGGTATCGGCGGGATTGGCGTCTGCTTACCGCCGCAAGCCTGAGTCAGCGGGAAATCACCACGCGTGCAGCATGACGCGTGGCGTGCGTTACCGTGTCGCGCTCAACCACTTTCCCCTGCAGTAGCAGGTTATAGACCGGCGCATGCGGGCGGTTAAGCCGGGTTTGCAGCAGATGCACGGCTTCCACGCCCAGCGCCCGGCAGGGAATCGTGATCCCGGTGGTGGTGGAGCCAATGCGGGCATCCAGCTCCCAAACGTCGGTCGTCATCAGCGACATCTCTTCCGGCACCCGCACGCCGAGGCGTTGCAACACGCGCTGAGCCCCCATCGACATCGACAACCCGGCGCAGAAAATCACCTCTGGCCACTGCTCACGCGGCATAGCCTGTAGCCAATCGCTTATCGCCCTTTCCGCTTCTTCCTCGGAGAAGCCTTCCGTCACCAACAGGTCGTGCTGCACGTCGAAAGGAATTTGGTACTGACGATACACTTCTTTGATCCCTTCCAGACGCCAGTACATGGTTTCGCGCCGCAGGCTCGTCACGCTGAGAATTCGCCGGTGTCCCTGTTCAAACAGATAGTTTGCCGCCCGATAGCCAATGGCCCGATGATCCGGCGAAACGCTGTCGAGCAGCCCTTCTTTGTCCCGCGAGTTAATCAGCACGCACGGTTTATCGAGCGACTGCGCCAGCTTGTGAACGGTAGGGTCATCAATGCCGATAAGGATAATGGCGTTGATATTTTTATGGCTCACCTTGTCGAGAAACGCCTTGATATCCGCGCGCTGCTCGTCCAGGCCGCAGTAGCTTACGTAGACATCGTGCGGCGCTACGGCTTCGGCGATTCCACGCGTGACTTCTAAGTAATAGGCATCCCCTTGAGCGGTAAAGGTTCGCTGCGGGGCAAACACCGCGATGCCGTTTATCAGCAGGCGGCCGCTGGCCAAATCATCTAATACTCCCAGCCTACGGGCGCAGCTAACGATCGCTTCGCGCGCCTTTTCGCTGGTGTAGGATTTGCCGCTCAGTACCCGGGAAACGGTGCTCACCGAATAGCCGGTTTGAGCGGAAATCTCATCCATTTTTAGCTTGCCGGACATAGTGTGACCTCTGTCGCAATCATGTTTTGCAAATTTTTGCAGTAACAGTTCGCTGATTTTAAAACCTATTTTCAGTTTCCCGCCCATATTCCTTTTCTGCCTGCGAGCATTCTCACAAATTCCGTTTGTCCGGCCTGAGCGCCCTGCCTATTTTCAGGTATCAGTCATTCCTATCACGTAAGGTGCAACATGGATAAGGTGCGTTTTGGCATTATTGGCGTGGGTAATATCGGGACCGTTCACGCCCGTTACCTGCTGGCAGATACGGTAAAAGAGGCCTGCCTGACGGCAGTGTGCGACAACAACTTAGGCAAACACCCGGCCATTCGCCAACTGGTGGGCGAGAAGGTGGCGATATTCAGCGACGCGGAAGAGATGGTGAAAAGCGGGCTGATTGATGCCGTGATTGTCGCTACGCCACACTACGACCATCCAGGCCTGTCGATGATGGCAATGCGCAACGGTATCCATACGCTGTGCGAGAAACCAGCGGGCGTTTACACCGCTCAGGTGCGGGAGATGAACGAATTTGCCCACGGCTGCAGCGTGGTATTCGGCATGATGTTCAATCAGCGCCCAAACCCGCTGTATCAGAAAGTGAAAGATCTTATCGATAGCGGTGAGCTGGGTGAACTGCGCCGCTCCAACTGGATTATCACCAACTGGTATCGCTCGCAGAGCTACTACAACTCCGGCGGCTGGCGCGCCACGTGGAAAGGTGAAGGCGGCGGCGTGCTGCTCAATCAGGATCCGCATCAGCTCGATCTGTGGCAATGGCTGGTCGGCATGCCGGTGCGCATGCGCGCGTTCTGCCAGTTCGGTAAACACCGTCAGATTGAGGTGGAAAATGAGGTCACGGCCTATGCCGAATATGCTAACGGTGCCACCGGCGTGTTTATCACCACCACCGCCGAAGCGCCCGGTACCAATCGCCTGGAGATCGCCGGCGATCGCGGCAAAGTGGTCGTCGAAGACGGCAAGCTGCGCTTCTGGCGCCTGCGAGAGTCAGAAACCGAGTTTAATGCCCGCTGGGAAAACGGCTTTGGTGAACCGGAGTGCTGGGAAGTCACTATTCCCGTCGCCCCCGAGTGCAGCGATCACCACGTCATCACCGCCAACTTTGCCGCCGCCGTTTTGCACGGTACGCCGCTGCTGGCCCCCGGCTGCGACGGCATTCATGGCCTGACGCTCTCCAACGCCATGCACTTATCCACCTGGACCGACGACTGGGTCGACCTGCCGTTCGACGAAGCGCTGTTTAAAAAGCTGCTTGATGAACGCATTGCTAGCTCCATCGACAAGCAAGTTGAAAGCAAAACGCTGGATGCCTCCGGCACCTGGTAATCCGCAGCAGGAGATAATGATGTTACGTATTGCGATTGTGGGAACAGGGAACATTTCTCATAACCATATTCAGGGATATCAGGAATTTGCCGATCGCTGCCAAATTGTGGCACTGGTCGATATCTATCCGGAAAAAGCACAGGAAAAGAAAGCACGTTATGGCCTGGACCACGCTACCGTCTTTAGCAGCCATCAGGCAATGCTCGAGTCCGGGATTGAAGTCGATATCGTCGATGTCTGCACGCCGCCGTATGTACACGCTGAAATCAGCATTGACGCGCTGAACGCCGGCAAGCACGTGCTGTGCGAAAAACCGATGGCCGCTTCGCTGGAAGAGTGTGATGCGATGATCGCAGCCCAACGGGCCAGCGGCAAAATCCTGTCGATCATCGCCCAGAACCGTTTTACCGATGCCTTCTGGCGGCTCAAACAGGTTGTTGATTCCGGTGAGCTGGGCAAAGTGTGCCACGCCCAGGTTGACTCATTCTGGTGGCGCGGCCATTGCTACTACGATCTGTGGTGGCGCGGTACCTGGGAAAAAGAGGGCGGCGGCTGTACCCTCAATCATGCGGTACACCACATTGATGCCATCCAGTGGATGCTCGGCTTCCCAACGGAAGTGGTCGCCATGATGACCAACGTTGCCCACGATAACGCCGAGGTTGAAGATCTCTCTGCCGCTATTTTTCGCTACAGCAGCGGCGCGCTGACCCAGCTCACCGCATCGGTGGTGCATCACGGTGAAGATCAGAAAATTGTCATCCAGGGCGATAAAGCGCGCATCTCAGCGCCGTGGGATGTCTGGGCGAGCGTTTCCGCCGACAACGGCTTTCCGCAGGAACAGCACGACAGCGAGCGCGAGGCGCGGTTGGATGCCCTGTTCCGCAATACGCCAAAACTGAAATACACCCTCCACACTGGGCAAATTAACGATCTGCTGAATGCGGTTGAGCAGCGCGGTGAGCCGCTGATCGACGGCGTACAGGGCAAACGCTCGCTGGAGCTGATTACCGCCATTTATCAATCATCAATTACCGGACGGGTGGTCTCCCTGCCCGTCAATCCACAAGAGCCCTGGTATAAGACCGGCGGCCTGGTTTCCCTCGCCCCCCATTTCTACGAAAAGGGTGCATCGGTGGAAAACTTCAGTGAAGTAGGCGCAATCCCATTGGGTAAAGATTTGGACAAAGGAGCATAAACATGAGCATCAAAGACGGTATGAACTACGCCCCGGTGGGCAAACCCCAGCCGGTTGTTGCTGCGGGTGAGTTTGTCATTGCCGCCGCCGCGCTGGATCACGGCCATATCTACGGAATGTGTAACGGCCTGATTGAAGCGGGTGCCACGCTGAAATGGGTCTATGACCCCGATCCCGCCAAGGTCGATAAATTTGTCCAGCAGTACCCACAGGCGCAAATTGCCCCTACCCTCGACGCTATCCTCAACGATAACACTGTGCAGTTGGTCGCCGGTGCTGCCATCCCCTCCGAACGCTGTGCGTTAGGGCTGAAAGTCATGGACGCAGGTAAAGACTACTTTACCGATAAAGCCCCGTTAACCACGCTGGCACAACTGGAGGCCGCCAAACGCAAAGTCGCGCAAACCGGGCGCAAATACGCGGTCTACTACAGCGAACGTCTGCACGTTGAAAGCGCCGTCTTTGCCGGACAACTGGTACAGCAAGGTGCGATTGGCCGCGTCATGCAAACGCTGGGAGTCGGCCCCCACCGCGAAGGCACAGGCCGCCCGGACTGGTTCTACGAGAAAGAATTTTTTGGCGGCATCCTCTGCGATATCGGCAGCCACCAGATTGAACAGTTCCTGTTTTATACCGGCAACAGCGACGCCCACATTGTGGCAAGCCAAGTGCGCAACGTGAATCACCCGCAGTATCCGCAGTTTGAAGATTTTGGCGATGCGATGCTGGCCGGTGACAACGGCGCGACCGGTTACTTCCGCTGCGACTGGTTTACCCCTGATGGCCTCTCTAGCTGGGGCGATGGTCGACTGACGCTGCTTGGCACCGACGGCTATATCGAAATTCGCAAATACGTCGATATCACTCGCGGTGAGCAGGACGTGGTCTATCTGGTCAACAAAGAGGGTGAGTTCCGCTATCCGGTCGCCGGTCAGGTTGGTTTCCCGTACTTCGGCCAACTGATTCTCGACTGTCTGAACCGGACGGAAAACGCGATGACCCAGGAACACACCTTTAAAGCGGCCGAATTGTGCGTGAAAGCGCAGATGCAGGCGAACGCCGTGGCGTAACGGGAGGCGGAGATGAAAACACGTCAAGCGGCTATTATCGGCGCGGGAGCCATCCACACCTGTCACGTGGAGGCGCTAAGCCATGTTCCTGATGTGGCGCTACGCGCGCTTGTCGATATCGACAGCGACAAAGGAAGCCGTCTGGCTGCGGGCTACGGCTGCCAGTTTTACCAGGACTACCGCGAGATGCTGCTGGACGATGCCGTTGACGTGGTGCACATCTGCACGCCGCACCATCAGCATAAACCGATGATCCTTGCCGCGCTGGCGGCAGGGAAACAGGTATTCTGCGAGAAGCCCATGGTGATGAACCCCCTGGACGTGGCGGAAATCAAGTCCGCCGCCGCTATCGCCCAGCGTCACGTCGGCGTCTGTTATCAAAACCGTCTCAACCCCACCAGTTTGGCCATCGCCCGCTGCATTGAGGAAAACGCGCTTGGCCCGATGCGCGCAATTAAAGCGGTGCTGACCTGGTCACGATCGGGTGGCTACTATGCTGCCAGCCCCTGGCGCGGCCGTTTCGCCACCGAAGGTGGCAGCCTGCTGATAAACCAGGCCATTCATACGCTGGATTTAATGCAATGGTTTGGCCAGGGCGTAAGCCGCCTGAAAGGGGTGGTCGACAGCACGCTGCTGGCCGATGAAATTGATACCGAAGATAGCGCGATGGCGACCATGTGTTTCAACAACGGCGCCCGCGGGCTGTTCTACGCCAGCAACTGTCATGCCAGCGACTCGCCGCTGCTGCTCGAACTGGAGTTCGAACGCGGCCTGCTGCGGCTGACGGACAACGAGCTGTGGCAACTCTGCGGCGATGATCGCGTGAAGCTTGCCAGTGATGCATCGCCGGACGGCGTCGGCAAAAGCTATTGGGGGATTGGCCACCAGCAGGCCATACGGCAGTTTTATCGAGCGCTGGACAATCACCCTGAGGGGCATTATTGCGGCATCACGGAAGCCGCAAAATCATTGCAAATGGTTAATGCTATTTACCAATCGTCACTATTGAGGAAATGGGTGCATATAACAGAGTGATGGTCATCCAGTTTTTCCTGCTGTCAATAATATAAGGTGCAGGGGCAACTCTGCACTGATAAACCCTACCAGTACAGGAATAATAATATCATGGTAAAACCAACCGAACGCCGTGTGGGCTATGGCATTGCTATAGGCTACGGCGTAACAGATCTTTTTGGCGGCGGCGCATTTGCCGTTATAGGAACATGGCTGTTATTTTTTTATACCACCTATTGCGGATTAACCGTATTAGAGGCCGGTTCAATATTCGCGATTGCTCGTATTATCGATGCCATTTTAAGTCCGGTGATGGGCTACATCACTGATAACTTTGCTCACACCTGGCTTGGCCGTCGATTCGGCCGACGCCGTTTCTTTTTGTTAATTAGCTCCCCGTTAATGTTTCTCTATGCCTTGGTTTGGGTCACCGACATGAACTACTGGTACTATCTTGGGACCTATCTCTCTATCGAGCTGCTGTCCGCGATGGTGCTGGTGCCATGGGAGACGCTAGCCGCGGAGATGACCAACCGCTTCAGCGAGCGTACGCGCCTGTCCGGCGTGCGTATGATGTGCTCGGCGCTGGGCGGCTTTTTGGCGGTCTCGGTTCCCGGTATTATTATGCAGTACACCGGTCAGGATAACGCCTTCACTTACACCTTAACCGGGATTGTTTTTGCCGTAATTTACTGTGTTGCCGTATTTACCACCTGGGCCTGCACCTGGGAGGCCAAAGACGTGCGTGAAGAGTATGAATTCCAGCCCGATAATCAACGAAGCAGTGGGCTATTTAATCATTTAAAATATCTGGTTATCGATCTTATTTCGTCTTTCCGCATAAGAATATTTCGCCAGCATATTCTGATTTATATCTGTTCATTTACCGCCATGGATGTATTTGGTTCGGTATTTACCTACTACGTGGTGTACGCCTTACATCATGATGCTGGAATGGTTTCCGGGTTATTAAGTATTGCCGCCTTTGTTTCAATCCCCGGTACCTTTGGATTCATGATGTTGATGAATAAGTTTAACCTGACGCCTTCCGGCGCACTGAGGCTCTCTTACGGCAGCATTATGCTGGTACTGGCCTTCCTGTTTATCACCTATATCGGCCATCTACAGGTACCTGCACTGTTGTTCTCCGCGGTATTTGTTTTACTGGGGCTGGCAAAAGCTGGGCTGTATTACATTCCGTGGAACATCTATAGCTTTATTCCCGACGTGGATGAAATCGTCACCCGTCAGCGCCGTGAAGGAATTTTCGCTGGCGTAATGGTGTTGACGCGTAAAAGTACCGTAGCGCTGGCGATTATGCTGATTGGGATCGTGCTGGAAGAGAGCGGCTTTGTGAAAGGCGGCGGTTCACAACCCGCAAGCGCACTGCATGCCATTATCGGCCTGATGGTATTCGCCACCGCCGGGCTACTGGCCATCAGCTTCTACATCACCTACCGTTTCAAGCTCACGCAGAAAACGCACAGTATTTTGATCAAAGAAGTGGCCCGTCGTAAGCTCGGTGGCAGCGCACAGGACTGCGATCAGGAAACTCGCGACGTTATTCTCGCGCTGACTGGCTACCCCTACGACAAAGTGTGGGATGCCGTATCGGATAACCATGTAAAAAACAGGGCTGTTCCGACAAACGGTTAACCCTCTGGCAGCTTTACAGTCCCTTACGCTATACTAGCTTCTGAAAATGCCGGCCCCTCCCCTTCGGGCCGGTTTTCAATGTGTATTTCACGCGGATTTATCCACTTCTCCCTTTCGAGGATCTGGCCTAACGGGCCGGATAAGATATGTTAAACAGTATATTCATCATAATTTGCCTGATCGCTGTCAGTGCGTTCTTCTCGATATCCGAGATTTCACTTGCCGCATCGCGCAAAATTAAACTGAAACTTCTTGCCGATGAAGGCAACATTAACGCACAGCGTGTACTAAAAATGCAGGAAAACCCCGGTATGTTCTTTACCGTGGTGCAAATTGGTCTTAACGCGGTCGCCATTCTCGGCGGTATCGTCGGCGATGCAGCATTCTCTCCCGCTTTCCACTCTCTGTTCTCCAAATATATGTCCCCGGAACTCTCCGAGCAGCTGAGCTTCATTCTCTCCTTCTCGCTGGTCACCGGCCTGTTTATTCTGTTTGCCGATTTAACTCCGAAACGCATCGGTATGGTGGCGCCTGAAGTTGTGGCTCTGCGTATCATCAACCCGATGCGCTTCTGTCTGTTCGTCTTCCGCCCGCTGGTCTGGTTCTTCAACGGCATGGCTAACATCATCTTCCGCATCTTCAAGCTGCCGATGGAGCGTAAAGACGATCTGACTTCCGACGATATTTATGCGGTATTTGAAGCCGGTGCGCTGTCCGGCGTACTGCGTAAGCAAGAACACGAACTGATTGAAAACGTGTTCGAACTGGAATCCCGTACCGTCCCGTCCTCCATGACGCCGCGTGAAAATGTTATCTGGTTCGATCTGCACGAAGATGAGCAGAGCCTGAAAAACAAAGTCGCCGAGCACCCACACTCAAAGTTCCTGGTGTGTAACGAAGATATCGACCACATCATTGGCTACGTGGACTCGAAAGATCTGCTGAACCGCGTACTGGCGAATCAGAGCATGGCGCTGAACAGCGGCGTACAGATCCGCAATACGCTGATTGTGCCGGATACACTGACGCTGTCCGAAGCGCTGGAAAGCTTCAAAACCGCCGGGGAAGACTTCGCGGTGATCATGAACGAATATGCGCTGGTGGTGGGGATTATCACCCTCAATGACGTGATGACGACCCTGATGGGCGATCTCGTCGGCCAGGGGCTGGAAGAGCAGATCGTAGCGCGCGACGAGAACTCATGGCTGATTGACGGCGGCACGCCTATCGATGACGTGATGCGCGTGCTGGATATCGATGATTTCCCGCAGTCGGACAACTACGAAACCATCGGCGGCTTTATGATGTTTATGCTGCGAAAAATCCCGAAACGCACCGACTCGGTGAAGTTCTCCGGCTACAAGTTTGAGGTGGTGGATATCGATAACTATCGCATCGACCAGCTGCTGGTGACGCGCATTGATAACAAGCCAACGGTGCTGGTGCCGAAACAGGCCGATCTCATGGAAAGCGAGCACAGCAACGCTTAATTCGTTTTTTCCTGGCTACAAACATCAACGGCTCCCATTGGGAGCCGTTTTCAATTCTGCCGCATCGCGGTTCGTTTACGCCATTTCGGTCTGTAAACGTAGCACCTGGCGGTTCACTTCAGACATCACAGATAGGTGCTGCTTGTCTCTAATTTTAGGGATAAGAATTTTCCCTTTATCAAATTCAAAAGCGCCAACGTCCTTGATATACAACCGTCCACGAAACAGGGTCTTAACGTATTTTGCTACCTGAAACGGGTTGTAGCGTTGGAAAATTTTCATTTTAATCTCCTGCGAGTACTACGCCCTAGTTGATCCACATTTGGCTTCAACGCTCCGGGGCGCAAAGTTAAATACTCGTTAACTATAGTCCATAAAAACTAAGGGCCTCCATCATAGGGGGCCTTATTTACCAATTTATTACAATAATTCAGAACTTTCTTTTCAACCATACGATGAACACAGTATAAGGCTTCATTTTTACGAGATTGTGTGCGGTCCTCCACAAACTGGCACCGTCTTTGCGGGAAAAGTCCATAAATCGCACTTATGATTAAAACTATCGACCAAGTGGTCGGATCACCTGCATAAAAAAAGGAAAAACCATGACCCTACGTACGCTTCTGGCGGTTTCATGCCTGTTAATGCCGTTAATGGCAGCCGCACATAACTTCACAAATGGACAACGTGTCGCCCCCGTCGGCGTGGCAGATCGAGGTGAATTGATTCTCGATAATGATAAGTTTAGCTATAAAAACTGGAATAGCGCGCAGCTATCTGGAAAAGTGCGGGTGGTGCAACATATTGCCGGCCGCTCATCCGCCAAAGAGAAAAACGCCGCGCTAATCGAGGCGATTAAATCCGCAGGTCTACCGCACGACCGCTACCAGACCACCACGATCGTCAACACCGATGACGCCATTCCAGGCTCATCGATGTTTGTTCGCAGCAGCATTGAGAGCAATAAAAAATTATTCCCCTGGTCGCAGTTTGTGGTTGATAGCGATGGCGTCGTCCGCAAGGCCTGGCAGCTTGATGAAGGTAGCTCTGCCATCGTCGTGCTGGATAAGGACGGGCGAATTCAGTGGTCGAAGGACGGCACGCTGACGGCAGATGAAGTGAAGCAGGTCATCGCCCTGCTACATAAGTTACTGGGTTAATTGTTCGATTAACGTGGGGGCGCACTGCGGCCAGCGGTAGCCATTATGGACTGCCGTCAGCATCGTCTTCATATCGGCATAGCGCCCTTCGTTACTTGATGCATGCAGCACCACACTGATCAAATCCGCGCCGCCTGGGGCGCGGGTATAAACCAACAGATGGTTAAGTGCGGCCCCTAAAGTTCCGGTTTTTCCGCCTAATACCTCGGCACCAATCGTCTCGACAAAAGTGAGCGATGATATGATCCTTTTTTGTCGCGGATTGGAGCCCTCAAGAGACAGCGTATATCGCCGTTTTCCCCAGATATCAGTAATCGCCGGATAATGCAGCGCAGCCAGCCCCAGACGCGCAATATCCCGCGCACAGGTGACCTGCCCTCTGGCAGCTAAACCGTGGGCATTGATAAAACGGCTGCGAAACATACCGAGCGACATCGCCACCCGATTCATCTGCTGCACAAAGCGCTGACGAGGATCGCCCTCTCCCCCTTCGAGCGCCAACAGGCGTTCCCCCATCGTACGCGCAACGATGGTTGCCGACACGTTACTGGAGGGGATAAGCATATTGTGTAGTGCATCCCACAGGGTTAACGTATCGCCCGGCATCAGATTGTTGCCAGAGCCAGGAGTTTCTTCCCCCTCCCGCATTATCAGTTTCAGCGTAATGTCGGGCTGGATCTGCAAAGCAGTGATCGCGGCCAATACTTTCGTCAAGGACGCGGGGGCGACGGATAGCCGCTCATTATGAAGAAACAGTGGCTCACTGACCGATGTGGCCAGGTAACAGCAGGCGCTGCGCGCGCTCAGCGTCTCGCCGAGCGAGTCGCGCCATAGTACAGACATACAACAGTCTCCGGACAGGAATAACAGCAGCATCGAGATTCAATGCTGCTGTTGGCAAAAACTTAGAAAATAGATACCCGGAAGCCCGGGTTGAGGAAAGATTCGCGGGGAGTGTAATCCAGCGTTTTACCTTGCCAGTCGTTGACGTGGGCACCGGCGGCGGCGGCAACCGCGTGACCGGCGGCGGTATCCCAAATATTGGTTGGCCCAAAGCGCGGATACAGCTGGGCTTCACCTTCCGCCACCAGGCAGAACTTCAGCGATGAACCGATAGACGCCGTCTGGTGCTCACCTAACTGCTGCAGGTACTCTTTCAGTTCGTCATCGTTGGCATAGTGCGAACGGCTGACCACCACCTTCGGTGGATTCGCGTCACGAACCTGAATCGGTTTACGCACGCCGCACTCTTCTTTCCACGCTTTACCGTTCGCCGCGCTGTACATCACTTTCAGTACCGGGGCATACACCACACCGAGTACCGCTTTGCCGTTTTCAATCAACGCAATATTCACGGTGAATTCACCGTTGCGTTTAATAAACTCTTTCGTGCCATCCAGCGGGTCGACCAGCCAGTAGCGCTGCCAGTGCTGGCGTATATCCCAGCCTGGCGGATCTTCTTCAGACAGGATAGGGATGTCTGGCGTCATGGCCTTCAGGCCGTTCACAATCACATGGTGGGCGGCAATATCGGCCGCCGTTACCGGGGAATCATCTTTCTTGCTGGCAACGTCTAACGGCTGCTTACCATCGTAAACCTGCATGATGGCATCGCCCGCGTCACGCGCAAGCTGACTGACTTGTTCTAACATTCTCCACCTCGTTAATATTACAGTGGCGTTAACCTATTGTTTTACTTATATCGCATCGCCGTTAATTCCGCTATGCCCTAAATAATTCGAGTTGCGGGACAAAAAGGCGAAGCCATTTGAACAGCGCCTGCGCTGGCCCCGAAGGGGTGAGGCCAAAGGCCGAATCACGCGGCCAACGCACCTGCAGCTTTAAGTATGACGGGCATATTCCCATCATTGTTCCGGATAACTGTGAACCGTTGCCGATTTCCCGTCATGATTTTCTGGCATGATTCACACCTTCGTAAGTAACAGAAAACAAATACATTTAAATCTGTGTCTTAGATCTAAAAAAGGATGCCTCTGATGATCAAGTTTAGCGCAACGCTCCTGGCTACGCTGATTGCCGCCAGCGTCAATGCGGCAACGGTGGATCTCCGCATAATGGAAACCACCGATCTACATAGCAATATGATGGATTTTGATTACTACAAAGATACCGCCACCGAGAAATTTGGCCTGGTGCGGACGGCGAGCCTGATTAACGCCGCGCGCGACGAGGTGAAAAATAGCGTGCTGGTCGATAACGGCGACGTGATTCAGGGCAGTCCGCTGGGCGACTATATGGCGGCAAAAGGTCTAAAACAGGGTGATATCCACCCGGTCTACAAGGCAATGAACCTGCTCGATTACGCGGTGGGCAACCTCGGCAACCACGAATTCAACTACGGTCTTGACTATCTACACAAAGCGCTAGCCGGGGCGAAATTCCCGTACGTTAACGCCAATATCATCGACGTTAAGACTAAAAAGCCGCTGTTTACTCCGTATCTGATTAAAGAGACCGAAGTGGTCGATAAAGACGGCAGCAAGCATCAACTAAAAATAGGCTATATCGGTTTTGTGCCGCCGCAAATTATGACCTGGGATAAAGCCAACCTCAGCGGCAAGGTAACGGTCAACGACATCACCGAAACGGCGCGTAAATATGTCCCAGAGATGCGCGCCAACGGCGCTGACGTGGTGGTGGTGATTGCCCACTCCGGTCTTTCCGCCGACCCATATCAGGCGATGGCCGAAAACTCCGTTTATTACTTAAGCCAGGTGCCGGGCGTTGACGCGATTATGTTTGGCCATGCCCATGCGGTCTTCCCGGGTAAAGATTTTGCCAATATTAAAGGCGCGGATATTGCCAAAGGCACGCTCAATGGCATTCCTGCGGTAATGCCAGGCATGTGGGGCGACCATCTGGGGGTGGTCGATCTGGTGCTCAACAACGATAGCGGCAAATGGCAGGTCACCTCCGCTCAGGCGCAGGCGCGGCCGATTTACGATGCAGCAGCGAAAAAATCGCTGGCGGCGGAAGACAGCAAACTGGTTGATGCCCTGAAGGCCGATCACGACGCGACGCGTGAATTTGTCAGCAAGCCTATCGGTAAGTCCTCCGACAATATGTACAGTTTCCTGTCGCTGGTACAGGACGACCCGACGGTTCAGGTGGTTAACATGGCGCAGAAAGCCTACGTTGAGCACTATATTCAGGGCGATCCGGACCTGGCAAAACTGCCGGTACTTTCCGCCGCCGCACCGTTTAAAGCCGGTGGCCGTAAAAATGACCCGGCAAGCTTTGTCGAAGTCGAAAAAGGCCAACTCACCTTCCGTAATGCCGCCGATCTCTATCTCTACCCGAACACGCTGGTAGTGGTTAAAGCCAGCGGCAAAGAGGTAAAAGAGTGGCTGGAGTGCTCCGCCGGGCAGTTTAATCAGATCGATGTCCACAGCAGCAAGCCGCAGTCGCTGATTAACTGGGACGGTTTCCGCACCTATAACTTCGATGTTATCGATGGCGTGAACTATCAGGTCGATATTACCCAGCCGGCGCGCTACGACGGCGAATGCCAGAGCATTAACCCGAAATCAGAGCGCATTAAAAATCTGACCTTTAACGGCAAACCTATCGATCCGAACGCTATGTTCCTCGTCGCTACTAACAACTACCGCGCCTACGGCGGCAAGTTTGCGGGCACCGGGGACAGTCATATCGCCTTCGCCTCACCGGACGAGAACCGTTCCGTGCTGGCGGCATGGATAAGCGCCGAATCGAAGAAAGCCGGGGAAATTCATCCTGCGGCCGATAACAACTGGCGCCTGGCCCCTATCCACAGCGACACCAAGCTGGATATCCGCTTTGAAACTTCGCCGTCAGAAAAAGCGGCGGCGTTTATCAAAGAGAAAGCGCAGTATCCGATGAAACAGGTGGCGACCGATGATATTGGCTTTGCTATCTATCAGGTGGATTTAAGCAAATAACCACCATACCGGTGAGCGCATCGCTTCTCCGGATTATCGCTGGCCGGGTCTTGTGACCCGGCCAGTTTTTTTACGCCGACGCGGAAACTTCACCCTCTTCTACCGCCGGGTGGTTTGCCATGACGTCGGGCAAATTAACCTCAATCCAGTCGGCCAGCGCCGCGACCTTCTCGCTTACCGCTTCCCCCATTGGCGTCAGGCTATACTCAACGTGCGGCGGAACGACCGGGTAGGAGCGACGATGAATAAAACCGTCTTGCTCCAATGCCTGTAGCGACTGAGCGAGCATTTTCTCGCTGACCCCGCCCATCTTACGGCGCAGATCGCTAAAACGGTGGGTCCCCTCCCGCAGCGCGACCAGAATCAATACTCCCCAACGGCTGGTCACGTGTTTTAACACGTCCCGCGAAGGGCAGCTTTCGGCGAACAAATTGCCATTACGCAGCTTTTGCGTCAGCGTGGGTTTCGGCTCTTTCATACTTACCTTTTTGTACGTACTTACTAAAAGTTAGTTATGGTGTTAGCTTACCACAACACCATACGAACACGAAGGAGAACACTGATGATCGCAATTACCGGCGCCACCGGCCAGCTTGGCCAACACGTTGTTGCTAACCTGCTTAAGACTACCGCGGCAGACCAGTTGGTTGCCGTAGTCCGTAACCCGGCAAAAGCCGAAGCGCTGAGCCAGCAGGGCGTGAACGTACGCCAGGCCGACTACGGCGATGAAGGTGCGCTGACCAAAGCGCTGCAGGGCGTGGAGAAGCTGCTGATTATCTCCTCAAGCGAAGTCGGCCAGCGTGCACCGCAGCACCGCAACATCATCCAGGCCGCTACCGCTGCCGGCGTGAAATTTATCGCCTATACCAGCCTGCTGCACGCCGATACATCACCGCTGGGCCTGGCGGATGAACATATTGCCACCGAGAAAATGCTCGCCGACTCAGGTATCCCTTACGCGCTGCTGCGCAACGGCTGGTATACCGAAAACTATCTGGCGAGCGCACCACCGGCGCTGGAGCACGGCGTCTTTATCGGTGCAGCCGGTCAAGGCAAAATTGCCTCCGCAACCCGCGCCGACTACGCGGCCGCAGCGGCACGCGTCATCAGCGAAGAAGGACATGCCGGGAAAGTCTACGAACTGGCGGGCGATAACGGCTGGACGCTGAGCGAACTGGCGGCCGAACTGGCTAAGCAGAGCGGGAAAAAAGTGGTCTATCAGAACCTGAGCCAGGCCGATTTCGCCGCCGCCCTGAAGAGTGTGGGTCTGCCTGCCGGGCTGGCGGATATGCTGGCCGATTCCGACGTTGGCGCGTCCAAAGGCGGTCTGTTCGATGACAGCCATACTCTGAGTAAACTGATTGGCCGCCCAACCACTGCGCTTGCCGACAGCGTCAAAGGCATTCTGTAAGCGTTAAAAATCGGTTAAATGTGGTAGCGCCCCCGCGGGCCATCTCTGATAATAAACAGATGGCCCAGGGGGAATTATCACGTGCAAGGCGTACCGGAACAGTTTAACGACGAGAAAGACAGCGCGCGCTTTCGCCACCTGGCGCAGGTGCCGGGCGTTGAGCTGTATCATGCGCATATCTCGCGCTACGCTTTCGAACCGCACACTCACGAAGCGTTTGGCATCGGTGTCATTGAAGCCGGGGCCGAGCGTTTTCGCTATCGCGGCAGTCAGTATGTCGCCCCCGTCCACTCCGTTGTCACCATGAACCCCGACGAGCTGCACACCGGCGAGGCCGAAACCGCCGATGGCTGGCGCTATCGGATGATTTATCTGGAGCCGCAGCTGCTTGAAGAGGTCACCGGCATCCGCCACTGGTGGTTTGCCGATGTTACCCGCCATGACCCGCTGCGCTCGCAGATGATTGGCCGTCAGATCCATGCGCTCTGGCACACCGACGACCCGTTGGCGCAGAAAGGGCTGCTGCTGGATATGATCGACACCTTTCAGCCGCTGGCCTGCCACGCCCCGGTGCTGCCGGAAGCGGCCCATCGCTTTGCCCGCGTGCGGGAGTACCTGTATGACAACTACATGCACTCCATTACCCTCGATGAACTGGCGAACGTTGCGGCCCTCAGCCCGTGGCATTTCCAGCGGCAGTTTAAGGCGCATTTTCACGTCACTCCGCATCAAATGCTGATGGCGGTGCGCCTGTGGCGGGCGAAGGAGTTTCTCACCTACGGCATGCCTGCCGCCGAAGTGGCTGCCGCCACCGGGCTGACCGATCAGTCTCACCTGACCCGCGCCTTCACCCAGCGCTATGGCATTACGCCGGTACGCTATCAAAAACAGGTTAGCCGTCGCTAATCAGCAATCTCATACAATACTTCGCACCGTTCCCTTCCTACACTTTGCCCATGATAAATCGATTGGGATCGGATGATGATTAGCGGTGTGCTGTACGCCCTGTTAGCGGGTTTAATGTGGGGGCTGATTTTTGTCGGGCCGCTTATCGTGCCGGATTACCCGGCGGTATTACAGTCGATGGGACGCTATCTGGCGCTGGGGCTGATTGCTCTGCCGCTGGCCTGGATGGGACGTAAACGCCTGCGCCAACTGAGCCGTCAGGATTGGTGGACGGCGCTGGCGCTGACCCTGGTCGGGAATGTGGTGTACTACATCTGCCTTGCCAGCGCCATTCAGCGCACCGGCGCGCCGGTATCGACGATGATTATTGCCACGCTACCGGTTGTCATCCCGATTTTCGCCAACCTGCTGTACAGCCAGCGAGATGGAAAGCTGTCGTGGATGCGGCTCATGCCGGCGCTGGTGCTGATTGGCATCGGTCTGATGTGCGTTAACATTGCCGAGCTGCGTCAGGGACTGCCCGATTTCAGCGGCTGGCGCTATGGTTCAGGCATCGCACTCGCGTCTATTTCAGTGGTGTGCTGGGCGTGGTATGCGCTGCGCAACGCCCGCTGGCTACGGGAAAACCCAGAGAAACCACCGCTGATGTGGGCGACAGCTCAGGCGCTGGTGACGCTGCCGGTATCGCTGGTCGGTTACGTCGCGGCTTGCCTTTGGCTGCACCTGCAGACACCTGATTTTGCACTGCCATTCGGCCCGCGTCCTGCCGTGTTTATCGGTTTGATGATCGCCATTGCCGTGCTGTGTTCGTGGGTCGGCGCGCTGTGCTGGAATGTGGCGAGCCAGCGGCTGCCAACGGTGATCCTGGGGCCATTAATCGTCTTTGAAACGCTGGCGGGGCTGCTCTATACCTTCCTGTTGCGTCAGGAAATGCCGCCAATGCTGACGCTGAGCGGGATTACGCTGCTGGTGATAGGCGTGGTGATTGCCGTGCGGTCGAAACCGCAGAAACCGGCGGTCGTGCCGGTTTCTGAGGCCTAAGGCTTAGAAGGTTTCCCAGTTCGCTTCGTTGTGCACAGCCATTTTGGCCGATGGGGCGGGCTGCTTTTTCACCGGTGTTTTCTGCGCCTGCTGCTGGCGGGTAATCCTGAATACCGCGACCGTTTCGTTGAGACGCGCGGCCTGCTCTTCCAGCGCGGCAGCGGCCGTTGCAGACTCCTCCACTAGCGAGGCATTCTGCTGTGTGACGCGGTCCATCTCGGCCACCGCCTGACCGACCTAGTCGATGCCACGGCTCTGTTCATCAGAAGCCGAGGCGATTTCGCCCATAATGTCGCTCACGCGAGTCACGGCGTTGACGATCTCGGCCATCGTCTCACCGGCCTCATGTACCAGCGCGGAACCCGCGCTAACGCGGTTACCCGAATCGTCAATCAGTCCCTTAATCTCTTTTGCCGCCTGCGCGCTCCGCTGCGCCAGCGTGCGCACTTCCCCTGCCACAACGGCAAAGCCACGCCCTTGCTCACCGGCGCGCGCGGCTTCTACCGCGGCGTTCAGCGCCAGAATATTGGTCTGGAAAGCAATGCCATCAATCACATTAGTGATCTGCGCAATTTTGCTGGAGCTCGCGGCGATTTCATCCATGGTACGCACCACGCCATCCACAACATTGCCACCTTTCTGCGCGGTCTCTGAGGCGTTCTGTGCCAGTTGAGTCGCCTGACGGGCGTTATCGGCGTTTTGCTTCACGGTCGCGGTCAGCTGTTCCATGCTCGCTGCCGTCTCCTCCAGCGATGCCGCCTGCTGCTCGGTACGCGAAGAAAGATCGTTGCTGCCGGCAGAGATTTCGCCCGCACCGGTGTAAATGGTGTCTGCACCTTCACGCACCACGCCAACGGTTTTTGCCAGCGACTGCTGCATCTCGTTCACGTTACGCGCCAGCAGCGCCATTTCGTTGCTGCCTTCGGTGTTGATGTTATTGGTCAGGTCACCTTCCGCGATATGACGAATATGCGCCATCACCGTATGCAGAGGCTTGAGCAGCACCCGCTGCATCGCTACCCAACTGACGACTATCACCGCCACCACCAGCAGCATAATCGCCGCCAGGGCCCACAGAATGCGGGAATAATCGCTTTCATTTTGCTTAATACCGGCGTTGGTCAACGAAGCCTGCGCGGCACGCCAGTCCTGATACACGGCCTGCATGGCCTGCTGTTTCTGTTCGGCGTTTTGCTTAAACATCTCTTCCAGTTTGCCTTCCGCCAGCAGTTCATTCATCCGCGCCAGCGTTGCAGAATAGATGCCGTACTGCTTCTCCAGACTGTCCGACAGATGCCCATCCAACCCCGGAGTTTCCGGCAGAGCATAGTACTTGTCGTAATGACGCTTCGCCTCGGCCAGCAGGTTGTTGGCGGTATCCACCAGCGTTTTCAGTTCACCGCCGTTGGTGCTGCTCGCCATCGTGCCTTGCAGACGCAGCATACCGCGGTTTAGGGTGACGCGAGCCTGGTTTAAGCTAATCCACGCGTCGGTAAACTCCGCTACGTTCTGACTGGAAAGCTGGGAAACGGTAAAGTTTTGCTTGTCGTTGTTGAGCGCGCGTACGAATACGCCCGCAGAAATAAGCTGCATCGCGCCCAGCGCGAACAGCACGATAATTAGTACGGTAATGACTTTTATTCGTTTGAACATCATTTGCCTTTCTAGTGCAGGTGGTCTTGAAGTCTCACTATCGGCAGCGCGGCGGGGTTATTTAATCGATTCAGGTCTTACCAGAGTCATTCTTAATAAGATTCAGCACCTTAAAAGAAAATAATTTTTTGTGACAGCTATCACGTAAATCCGCTCCCTCGAAAGGGGTATATCTTCGCCATAAAGATGCATTTAAAATACATCTTATATTATTGATGACGAGGTAACTGCTATGGCCTTTCGCGACCAACCATTAGGCGAGCTGGCGCTCTCCATCCCACGCGCATCCGCGCTGTTCCGTAAATACGATATGGACTACTGCTGCGGCGGCAAACAGACGCTCGCGCGTGCGGCGAGCAGGAAAGAGTTGGATGTTGCCGTGATAGAAGCTGAGCTGGCGAAGCTGGCGGAAGAACCGGTTGAGAAAGACTGGCGCGTTGCTCCGCTGCCGGAAATCATCGACCACATCATCGTGCGTTACCACGACCGCCACCGTGAGCAGTTGCCAGAGCTGATTTTGCAAGCGACCAAAGTTGAGCGCGTTCACGCGGATAAACCAAACGTACCGAAAGGTCTGGCGAAATACCTGACCATGCTGCACCAGGAGCTCTCCAGCCACATGATGAAAGAGGAGCAGATCCTGTTCCCGATGATCAAACAAGGGATGGGCAGCCAGGCAATGGGGCCTATCAGCGTGATGGAAAGCGAGCATGACGAAGCCGGTGAACTGCTGGAAGTCATTAAGCACACCACGCAAAACGTCACCATCCCGCCGGAAGCCTGCACCACCTGGAAGGCGATGTACAACGGCATCAATGAAATGATCGACGATCTGATGGAACACATCAGCCTTGAAAATAACGTGCTGTTCCCACGCGCGCTCGCCGGGGAATAAGTTCGCAGTTCCGCCTCCAGCCCGGAGGCGGATGTTTTACAACAGTCCCTTCTGGCGGAACGTTTCCCGCGTCGCCACGTTGAGATCCATACCGGCTAAGGCTTCCGCTTTGACCCACGCAATTTCCTGAAACTCTTCGTTGAAGGTCACATCGCGATTGGCGCTAACGCAATCGAAGATGAGGTAAATCATATAGATCTGTTCGGTTGTTCCATCCGCATAGGTTTTCACCCGCACATCGTCACGAAACGCCCACGGCTTCACTTCGCTTATCACTAACGCGTCACCCAGCTCTTCACGAATTTCGCGCAGCAGCGCCTGCTCCATGGTTTCGCCAGGCTCCATACCGCCACCGGAGAGTGCCCATTGGCCGGGGAAGACTCCGCGATCATCAGCCATTTTACACAGCAGGTACTCGCCCTCATTTTGAATTACCGGGCAGACAATTGTTCTCTGACGCATTTCCATCTCCATATGCTTTCAGGTGAGGCGGGGAAACTAGCACGTTGGCTGCCAGGGTTCTACGAGGCAGGACGCAAAAACAAATAAAGCGCCCCGAAGGGCGCTTTCAAAAATCTGAGAACAATCAGCTTACTTAGCTTGCTGATTCTTACGCAAGAACATCCAGCCCAGCCCCAGTACGATGAACCAAATTGGCGTCACCATTAGCGCTTCGCGGGTATCGGCTTCCAGCGTTAGCAGAACCAGAACAAAGGCGAAGAATGCCATACAAACCCAGCACATCACTTTGCCCAGCGGCATTTTGTACTTAGAAGACTCATGCA
Organism: Kluyvera cryocrescens NBRC 102467; assembly: GCF_001571285.1. Classification (GTDB taxonomy): domain Bacteria; phylum Pseudomonadota; class Gammaproteobacteria; order Enterobacterales; family Enterobacteriaceae; genus Kluyvera; species Kluyvera cryocrescens. The sequence goes on from NZ_BCTM01000024.1 coordinate 38,498, forward strand.
GATGCGGGCGCTTCTTACGGTAAACCAGGTAAGAGCACAGGATAATCGTCCAGACGAACATGAACAGAATCGCCGATACGGTGGTGATCATGGTAAACGCGGCAATTACGCTTGGGTTCACCATCAGCATCACTACGCCACCCAGCAGGCAGATGCAGGAGAAGGTCAGGCCTTTCGCCGGCACCGCGCGCTTAGACAGTTTGGCAAACAGGCTCGGCGCTACGCCATCCTGTGCCAGACCGAACAGCATACGGCTGGTCGAGAATACGCCGCTGTTGGCGGAAGAGGTCGCAGAAGTCAGCACCACAAAGTTGATAATGCTCGCCGCGGCCGGCAGGCCAACCAGCATAAACAGTTCAACAAACGGACTTTTATCCGGTACCACGGAGCTCCACGGCGTCACCGACATAATCACGATCAGCGCGAAGACGTAGAACATGATGATACGAATCGGAATCGAGTTAATCGCACGCGGCAGAGATTTCTCCGGGTCTTTGGTCTCAGCGGCAGTGGTCCCTACCAGCTCAATCCCAACGAAGGCGAAGACCGCTATCTGGAAGCCAGCAAAGAAGCCGCTAATGCCTTTCGGGAACCAGCCGCCGTCATTCCACAGGTGTGCGAACGATGCTTCTACGCCGGTTGGAGATTTAAAGTGCATCAGCACCATCACCAGCCCCACGACAATCAGCGCTACGATGGCGACGATTTTAATCATCGCAAACCAGAACTCCATCTCACCAAACATTTTCACCGTGGCGAGGTTCAGGCTCAGCAGCAGGACAACCACCGCCAGCGAAGCAACCCAATCGGAGAGGCCGGGGAACCAGAATTGGGCGTAGGCGGTAATCGCCACCACGTCGGCCATCCCCGTCACCACCCAGCAGAACCAATAGGTCCAGCCGGTGAAATAGCCCGCCCACGGGCCAAGCAGGTCTGCGGCAAAGTCGCTAAACGACTTATATTCCAGATTAGAGAGCAGCAGCTCACCCATAGCGCGCATGACGAAGAAGAGCATAAAACCGATGATCATATAAACGAAAATGATCGATGGCCCAGCGAGACTGATAGTTTTTCCCGACCCCATAAACAGGCCTGTCCCGATGGCACCGCCGATCGCGATAAGCTGAATGTGTCGGTTCGTTAGGTTTCGCCGTAGCGATTGTTCAGCCGGCTCCTGCTCAGCGGCAGCAGCGACTTTGATCTGATCAACCATGTATTTTTCTTCCTGTTGTTTCTGTCTGTGTTGTGCGGGCTCTACTGGCCCTTTATGTCGTCAAGCAAGACGATCCTATCTATAGGATGCCTCGATATTAGGTAAGAATCGGAGGGATGAATACTATGATTTAAATATAATGTTAATTTTATGTTTAAAGTGAGTGTTATATCACCTCACCTATGGGAAACAGCTCACAAAAATACACGCAACAGCGGCATTTGCAAGATTAAATCCCAGGATATATCAAACTTCAGGAGTTTATATCCCCTCTCCGGGCGGAGAGAGGATAAACGCAAGAATTACAGGATTTCCAGTAACTCAACGTCGAAGACCAGCGTGCTGAACGGAGGAATCGCTGCACCTGCGCCGCGCTCACCGTATGCCAGCTCGTGAGGAATAGTCAGCTCCCATTTAGAACCGACTGGCATCAGGGTCAGCGCTTCAATCCAGCCAGGGATCACGCCGTTAACCGGGAATTCTGCCGGCTCGCCGCGTGCCACGGAGCTGTCGAATACGGTGCCGTCAATCAGTTTACCGGTGTAGTGTACGCGAACGTGGTCGGTACGCGCTGGGATTGCGCCTTCACCCTGGGTCAGAACGCGGAACTGCAGGCCGGTTTCGGTGCTGTTTACGCCTTCTTTCTCACGGTTTTCTTCCAGGTATTTCACGCCATCTTCTGCCATTGAGGCAAAACGCTCGCGACGGACGGCATCCGCACGTTCGTGAATTTCACGCAGCGCACGGTGAACAACGTCTACCGGTACAGCAGGCTGTTTGCCTTCCAGTGCGTCGGCAATGCCGGCAACCAGCGCTTCCGGCAGTAAACCCTGCAAACCGGACTCGCTCAGCTGCTGTCCTACCTGCAGGCCGATACCGTAGCTTGCTTGTGCTTCAATGGTGTCAAAAGTCGGGGAGGCCATCGTCTTTCCTTTCTTCGGGTATAAAGTAGCGGGCAGCATAGCAGCCACGCCGCATAGGGTAAAACTTTGTGTCAGGAAAGATGACAAATTGCCGGGAAAAAGAAACAATAAATATTACCTATGGGATATGATGAAAGAGTGCTTTACCACGTTCATCAGGCAGTTAGTTGATTGCGAAGACACGGAGCAGGAGGAGAGCCATGCCCGGGAGATTTGAAGTGAAACCTTTGCTTGAGAAGCTCTGGCACGCGCCGGACAATCTCCGCATCCTGGACCCGCTGCCGCTTGCCCATCGTCGCGGCGTGATTATCGCCGCGCTGGTCGTGGTCATCGGCTTCCTGTTGCCTTCTGCTGACGATAGCCCGCCAACGCCGGTAAGCCGCACCGCGCAGCTGGATTTCCAGTCACAGTCGCAGCCAACGCCGCAGCCGGATAGCCAACCGTTACACGCTCAGTTGGTGACACCGTCTAACGATCTGGATCAGGTCGCGCCGGTCGAGCCCGAGCCGGTGCAGGAAGAGCAGCCAACCGAACAGGCCGCACCGCCGCGTACTCAGCAGCCATACCAGGAAAACCGCAGCAGCAGCGAATGGCGTACCTATCAGGTCGAAGCCGGGAAAACGCTGGCACAGTTGTTCCGTGACAATAATCTGCCCCCAACCGACGTTTATGCCATGGCGCAGGTTGAAGGCGCAGGTAAGCCGCTCAGCACGCTGAAAAATGGTCAGAAGGTGCAGATTCGCAAAAACGCCAACGGCGTGGTGACAGGATTAACCATTGAGTCCGATAACGGACAAGTGCTGTTTACTCGTCAGGCGGACGGTAGCTTTATTCGCGCACGCTAAACTATCCGGCTGGATGGCACATTTCCCCATCCAGCCTTTCATTCAGGCTACGATTTCACCTTATTGACCCACCAAATTCCCGAACACACCAGTATCAGCGCCAGCGCATATTTCCATTCGAAAATATTCTCGCCGAGGAAGATAGCCGACAGTACCGAGCCCGAGACGGGGATCAGGAAGTTAAACGGCGCAATCATCCCAACCCGGTTGTATTTGAGCAAAATACTCCACAGGGCAAAGGCCACAGAAGAGAGCAGCGTCAGATAGCCCAGAATCGCCACCGAGGCGATGCCGTGGAAGGTCAACGTACCGCCGCTGAGGTATCCCCCCACAATCAACGCTAAGCCGCCCAGCGCCAACTGATAGCCGGTCATGACCGTTGGGTCCACCGTCTGCGAGATACGTTTTCCGTACAGCGAGGCCGCGGACAGAATAAACGCCGCCAGTACCACCGAGCCATCGCCCAGCAGGCTAAAGCTAAAGTCCAGCAGACCGCTGTTGAAGTTGACCACCATCACCCCAGCAAAGCCGAGAATGCAGCCCAGTGTTTTGTTATAGCTGAGCCTGTCGTTCTGGTAGATAAAGTGTGCCAGCAGCACGCTAAAGAAGGTGCCGGTGGCGTTCATGATCGATCCTTTCACCCCGGTAGTAAAGGCAAGACCGATGTAGAAGAAGATGTACTGCAGCGAGGTTTGCGTCAGCCCCAGCAGCGTCAGTTGACCAAACTGGCGCGGGCTCAGTCGGGCAATCGGTTTATGCTGCGCCATCGCCAGCAGCAACAGCAGCAGCCCGGCAAACAAAAAGCGATAGCCGGCAAAAACGATTTTACCGGGAATGTCGTCGGCGGCAATCTGGAACAGCTCGTAGCCGCTTTTAATCGCGGGATAGGCGCTCCCCCATAGCAGACAGCAGAAGGCGGCGGAGAGGTAAACGATGTTCTTGCGGGAAAATAGCGGATGCTGGCGGAGAGTGTCCATTCTTTCACCAAAAATTAAAATAATGTTTTATTTTTTGATTATCGCGAAAAGGATGAAAGATAGCCAGATGAAAAGTGCGGGGTTTTAAAAAGCAAAACGCCGGCACAAGGCCGGCGATTTGTTGTTACCAAAACGTGGGTTGCAGATTACTCAGCAACAACGTTGATGATAACTTTAGCGAAGACTTCGCTGTGAACCTGGAAGTCCACTTCGTGCTCGCCAACAGTACGCAGAACGCCGTTCGGCAGACGAACTTCGCTCTTAGCAACTTTAACGCCTGCAGCAGTAACTGCATCCGCGATGTCGCGAGTACCGATGGAACCGAACAGTTTACCTTCGTCGCCAGCTTTAGACGCGATGGTTACTGATTCCAGTGCGCTGATCTGTGCAGCGCGAGCTTCTGCAGCACCCAGAACGTCAGCCAGTTTAGCTTCCAGTTCTGCACGGCGTGCTTCGAAGAATTCAACGTTTTTCTTGGTAGCAGGAACAGCTTTACCCTGTGGTACCAGGAAGTTACGAGCGTAGCCCGCTTTAACGTTAACCTGATCACCCAGGCTACCCAGGTTTGCTACTTTATCAAGCAGAATAACTTGCATTACCTTATCCTCTTAAAGTCGTTAATAGACAGCGGCCGATTACTGATGACGATCAGTGTATGGCAGCAGGGACAGGTAGCGAGCGCGCTTGATGCAGCGTGCCAGCTGACGCTGGTATTTTGCACGAGTACCGGTAATACGGCTCGGGACGATTTTACCGCTTTCGGTAATGTAGTTTTTCAACGTTGCGATGTCTTTGTAATCGATCTCAACAACGCCTTCCGCGGTGAAACGGCAGAACTTGCGACGACGGAAATAACGTGCCATATGGCTAGTCTCCAGAATCTATCAATTCAATCTGCTCGGCATGCAGAACCATTTTGCTCAGGCCATTCTTTGCTTTGTGGCAACAGATAAAACCCTGAACGATAACTGCACTACCGACCGTTATACTGTGAGTAATAGCTTGGTTCTCTTGCCCGCTAACAATAACTGGCATTTGACACCACGCCTGCCGGTGAAAACCGGCTTCCTCCTGCACAGAACGATGCTCAAGCACGAACTGGCAATGAGGAATTCCTGATGGGCTGACCTTACGAAGCGGCGTCCTGCACACTGTGCCGGATAACACCAGACGGTTGGTCATCAGAAATTACTCTTCAGAATCCCCAGCTTCAGCATCATCAGAGGTTTCGTTTGCGAAATCATCGCGACGTTCACGACGCTCGTCTTTCGCTTTAACCATTGGAGATGCTTCGGTAACAGCGTGCTTAGTACGCATTACCATGCTACGGATAACGGCATCGTTGAAGCGGAAGTTTGTTTCCAGCTCATCGATAACTTCCTGCGGCGCTTCAACGTTCAGCAGAACGTAGTGAGCTTTGTGCAGTTTGTTGATCGGGTAAGCCAGCTGACGGCGGCCCCAGTCTTCCAGACGGTGGATCGTGCCTTCTGCTGCAGTGATTGCACCAGTGTAGCGTTCGATCATACCCGGAACCTGTTCGCTCTGGTCAGGATGGACCATAAAAACGATTTCGTAATGACGCATCGAATTGCTCCTTACGGATTATTCAGCCTCCTGTCTGGGTCAGCCGAGGCCCATGGAGGCAAGGAACGTGTTAAAGGTCGGCTGAAAAATGACGCGTCATAATACTTGTCTCCCCCTGGAAACTCAAGCTGATTGCACAAATAATTCGCACAAAGCGCAAAGCCTGCCTAAGTCAGTGATTTAAAATTAAACAGCACCAGATCCGGTAATTTTTTGAACAACTCAATCAGAAATGGTCTCGGTAGAGTTGCCGTGGAAGGATTACACTTAAGTCAGAAGTCATTCACATCGCCACAGCCAGAGGAGAACCTTGAGTTAACGTCAGGACTGTTAGTCAGGAGTAGGATATGAAAAACATCATTATTGCCGTTATGGCTGCGCTACTGGTTAGCGTCAGCGCACAGGCCGCCATTAAGATTGATGGCCGTCAGGCACGTAACATGGACGATGTGCAGAGCCTGGGAGTTATCTATATCAATCATAATATCGCTACTGAGCAAGAGGCCGATCTGGCGCTCAGTCAGGAGAGCGATGCTCAGGGGGCTAAATATTTCCAGCCTATCCTGATGCATGAACCGGGAAGCGGTGGATTAATCCACGCCAGCGCCGCACTTTACCGCTGATACCCGGCCTTAGCCCTTCGCCCCCGCCCGGGGGCGAAGCATAAATCCACCACATCAGCCCCCTTCATTCGCCCTGAACCGCTCCCCGCCATACCCTAAGGCAAAGATCGAATGGTCAATTGGCGGTTATAGATGCTGCTGGAAAAACGTGACGGTACTGGCCAGCGCTTCCGGGGTAATCCGATGGCGAACGCCCGACTGCCAGACGCAGGTTAACTGTTCATCCAACCCAGCATCACGTAACGCCTGCTGTAGACGGAACGTCTCTCCCGCGGGCACCACATCGTCGTCTTCACCGTGCCACAGCAGCAGCGGGCGATCGGCAACTCTTGCCAACTGATGCCCTATCTCCCATTTTGCCAGCGGTGCCAGCAGTCGCTCCTGCTCAAGCACTGTTGCCGCCGATGGCGGAAACAGCGTTTGTGAGAGCGAAGTAAAATAGCCCGACCCCATCAGGCTGGCGACGCATTTCAGCTCCGGATGCTGCGCCATCAATCCCAGCGCAGTCATGCCGCCCATCGACGCCCCCGCGACCGCCAGCCGCCCATCGCTCACCAACGAACTGGCCAGCAGCGCATCCCGCAGCGCCGGAAATTCGGTAAAGTTTTGCACCAGGATCTGCCAGAAATGCTGCATCCGCCCTGCGCTATCGCCGCTAAAACGCTCACCGTGATCGGCCGCGCTTGGCATAACCACTCGAAAACCTGCCTGCGCCAGTGCGACTGCGAAATAGCTGTAAACAACGTTTGAGGAGCTAAATCCGTGATAAAAAACTATGCTGGGTAGCGCTTTTTCTGCGTATCCTTTGGGATAAGCGTGCAGAATTTGTTGCCCTGCCAGAGTGCGCATTTCCAGTTCAATCATGGGTAAACTCCTTTAGCCACGCTGCGATGGCATACGAAAATTGATGCAGTAATATGACGACAATACCCCTGATTTATAACATTGAGAACCCGGTTACGATTTCGTGATATTTTCATTCGAAAATAGCGCTGTGGTTAACAAATCAGGAACATTAACCCAAAAGGGAAATTTTTCCCCACTACACTATGGCTATCAGGAAACGGGAAATGGCGATAAAACGGTTTATCCCTATGTTGTTGGCGCTCATGCTGAGCGGTTGCACCCTGCTGGAAGGTACGCCTGAAGCACCACCACCAGCAACCGACCACCCGCAAGAGATTCGCCGCAACCAAACGGAAGGTTTGCAGCGCATGGGTACCGTCAGCGCGCTGGTGTACGGCTCGCCGATGGACGTCGAAGAGACGATCAGGGCAAAAGCCACCGCGCAGAAAGCGGACTACTATGTGATCATAATGATTGATGACACGGTAGTGCCCGGACAGTGGTACTCACAGGCCATTCTTTACCGTAAGTAACCTTTATCAGCTTTACGTTAGTTGGCACCGTTTCACGTTTCCCTGATGCACAATGGCGCCTGGCCTGAAGACAGGATAGGCGTCTGCTATGGAATGCCCCCACTGGGTCATATGAAATGGAGCTGACGATGAAACAATCATTTACCTTATCTACCCTGCTTTTGCCCGGCGGCAGGCACGTCGCTGCGGCGCAATCCGCAGAGTTCGCCAGCGCAGATTGTGTCACCGGGCTCAATGAAATTGGTTTAATTTCGGTTAACAACGTCACCGGCAGCCTGGAAGATGTTGAGATGGTTATCGCCCTCAAAGCGGACGAGCAGGGCGCATCCTGGTATCGCATTGTTCAGATGTATGAAGAGCCACAGCAGGATAACTGGCGTGCACAGGCGATTATCTATGCCTAACATGAGCCAATAGTGGAAGATGCGTTAATCCCATAACGCTTCTTCCACGCCCTCGATATTTTACCTTCCCCCGCCCGTCGCCCGAATCAGCAACTCGTTAATCACCTGCTCGCTCAGCATCGCACCGCCTCGCGGGTCAAGCATCATCCGACACCATGCCTGAGACACCGGTGGGGACGCATAGCGCAGCATCTGCGCGCCAACGCCAAAGAGATATAACTGGCTGGTGATTTCCCGCCCCTGGGCCTCGGAAAGCCTGCGTAACCTTTGCTGTAGCTGCCGCCAATGGCGATCGAAATGACGCTCCTGGCCTTTGACTTCCGCGTACTCGTCCAGCAAAAGCTCCAGCGCATCGGGCTGCTTCGCCACTACGCGCAGGACATCAAGACACATAATATTGCCCGAGCCCTCCCAGATACTGTTAACCGGCATCTCACGGAACAGCCGCGGTAGCTCGCTGTCTTCGCAGTAACCAATACCGCCCAGCACCTCCATCGCCTCAGCTACAAACGGGATCCCCGCTTTGCAAACGGCAAATTTAGCCGCCGGAGTAAATAACCGCGCCCACAGCATCTGCTGTGATGATTGAGGCTGCCCCCAGGCACTGGCCAGGCGGAACATAAACGCCGTCTGTCCCTCTAGCTGAAGCGCCATCCTGCCCAGCACCTGTCGCATCAGCGGAAGATCCACGAGATTACGGCCAAATGCCTGACGCTGGAAGGCATGATACAGCGCCACGGAGTACGCTCGACGCATCAGGCTATGGCTACCCAGAGCGCAGTCCACCCGCGTCATCCCACCCATTTTGAGGATCTGGCGGATACCCTCCCCCTCTTCCCCTATCGGCCAACCGAGGGCCTGCTGAAACTCTACTTCGCAACTGGCGTTGGCACGATTACCCAGTTTATCTTTCAGGCGCTCGAGGCGAATCGCGTTGCGCGTGCCATCAGGCAGCAGGCGCGGCACAAAAAAGCAGGTTAGCCCGCCGCCAGCCTGTGCCAGTACCAGATGGGCATCGCTTTGCGGCACCGAGTAGAACCATTTATGCCCGGTAAGTTGGTAGCTGCCGTCTGCCAGCCGCTCAGCGCGGGTGCTGTTGCTCAAAACATCCGAGCCACCCTGCTTTTCGGTCATCCCCATCCCAATCAGCAGTCCGCGCTTTTGTCCTCCGGTTAGCTGATGCGAGTCATAGCGATCGCTTAATAATGCCGTACGCCAGTCAGAAAATAGAGGCGGCAGGGCCTTTAGCAGCAGCGGCGTGGCGGCAAAGGTCATGGTAATCGGGCAGAGCGTTCCCGCCTCGACCTGAGCGTGCAGCATAAAACGCGCGGCGCGGGCGACAAACGCGCCATTTCGCGCCGTCTCCTCCCAGGGAAGATTATGCACGCGGTTAGCGCACAGCCCCTGCATCAGCAGGTGCCAGGCCGGGTGGAAACGCACATCATCCAGCCGTTGCCCCTGCGGGTCATAGCGAATCAATTCAGGAGGGTGTACGTTGGCGAGTCGCCCAAGTTCAAGAGATTCGGCGGTACCGAGCTGCTGGCCGATACTGGCCAGCAGCTCGGTATCCCAGCCAGCGTCATGGCGGGCCACCGCCTCACATAACGCCGTGTCCGAAAGAAATAAATTGCTGTTATTTAATGGAGTAGGTTGATTAAAAACGGTGTGAGTTTGCCAGTGCATTTGTCTCCCTCCGTCAATAGGCAATATTTTAAGTATGGACGGTAGAGGGTAATACACAATAAAAAGCCACCCCGAAGGATGGCTTATGATCGTGAAGCGTGACGTCGCAATCAGCTGCGCTGACGTACCGCTTCAAACAGGCAAATACCGGTTGCAACCGACACGTTCAGTGATGAAACGCTGCCAGCCATGGGAATGCTGATCAGCTCATCGCAGTGTTCACGCGTCAGACGGCGCATGCCTTCGCCTTCTGCACCCATCACCAGCGCCATAGCGCCGGTCATTTTGCTTTGGAACAGCGTATGGGTCGCTTCGCCGGCAGTTCCGACAATCCACACGCTCTCTTCCTGCAGCATACGCATGGTGCGCGCAAGGTTAGTCACGCGGATCAGCGGAACGTTTTCCGCCGCACCACAAGCGACTTTCTTCGCCGTCGCGTTCAGCTGTGCCGAACGATCTTTTGGAACAATAACCGCATGGACGCCCGCGGCATCCGCACTACGCAGGCAAGCGCCAAGGTTGTGCGGATCGGTAACTCCGTCCAGGATCAGCAGGAATGGCTTATCAATAGAGGCGATCAGATCCGGCAGGTCGTTTTCCTGGTACTGACGACCCGGCTTCACGCGCGCAATAATCCCTTGGTGCACAGCACCTTCGCTTTTCTCATCCAGGTACTGACGGTTCGCCAGCTGGATAACCACGCCCTGCGCTTCCAGCGCATGGATCAGCGGCATCAGGCGCTTATCGTCGCGGCCTTTCAGAATAAAGACTTCCTGAAAACGTTCAGGGGCGCGCTCCAGCAGTGCCTGCACTGCGTGGATGCCGTAAATCATTTCACTCATTAAAGATTCTCATTTTTAAGCGGGACTGGCGATATTGCGCCATTATACCCGACAAAGACGACCATTCTCATCACCGCTGGCTTTTACGCCTTACTCTCTGAAAGTGGCCTTATCAGCTTCGCTAATTTCACATAACACCCGGCAAGGAACGCCAACTGCGACCACCTTAGGCGGTATAGACTTTGTCACCGCGCTGCTCGCACCACTCACGCTGTTGCGGCCAACGCTGTCGAACAGTTTTGGCAACAGCTCACGTCGACGCGTTTCCTCTGACGGACGCGTCATATTGTAATCATAAGCCAGCTCTTTCCCGGCGCAACGTTCTTCCGGTAGCCCTTCACAGTGGTCGGTATACAGTAACCCCAGATTCATCCTTTCCCTGACGGAGATACTTATCTCCCTTTCTGTGAACGGTTCGCTGGCCTAATCATTACTCGGCGACTTTTTTCTTCGCCGCACGTTTTGCTTTCGTGGCTGCCGCAATTTTCTGCGTTTTCGCCGACGGTTTTTTGGCCTTTCTCGCGTCTTTCTTAGCCGCTTTTGGCTTCGGTTTTTTCTCGCCGCGGAACGCACTGTCTGGCTCAAAATTCACTTTTTTGCCGACCTGGCGACGACGACCGTTGCCTTTCGCTGCTGGTGCTTTTTTCGCTTTCTCACGCTCCGTCTTACCGACATTACGCGGACCACGCTCGCTGGAGATCAGCGAGAAGTCAATTTTGCGCTCGTCCATGTTGACCGCTTCGACGCGGACTTCAACGCGGTCGCCAAGGCGATAGGTCTGACCGCCAGACTCACCGATCAGGCGTTGACCAATCTGGTCAAAGCGATAGTAGTCGTTATCCAGTGAAGAAACGTGGACCAGACCGTCGATGAACAGCTCGTCCAGACGAACGAAGAAGCCAAAGCCGGTGACGCTGGCGATAACGCCTTTAAAGACATTACCCACCTGGTCCTGCATAAAGTCGCATTTTAGCCAGTCGGAGACGTCGCGCGTCGCTTCATCAGCGCGGCGTTCGGTCATCGAACAGTGCTGACCCAGTTGCAGCATCTCTTCCATTGAATAATGGTAGCCGCCGGTTTCGGTGCTGTTGCCTTTATGGCCCTGTTCTTTCGCCAGCAGATACTTAATCGCGCGGTGCAGCGAGAGGTCAGGATAACGGCGAATCGGCGAAGTGAAGTGCGCATAAGACTGCAGCGCCAGGCCGAAGTGACCACGGTTTTCCGGATCGTAAATCGCCTGCTTCATCGAACGTAGCAGCATGGTTTGCAGCATTTCCGCATCCGGCCTGTCGGCCACGGACTCCAGCAGCTCGGCGTAGTCGCGCGGCTCTGGTTTATTGCCGCCTGGCAGCTCCAGACCCAGTTCGGACAGCACGGAGCGGAAAGCGGTAATCGCTTCAGTCGTCGGCTTATCGTGGATACGGAACAGCGCTGGCTCGTTCGCTTTCTCAACAAAGCGCGCCGCCGAGATGTTCGCCAGGATCATGCACTCTTCAATCAGCTTGTGCGCATCGTTACGCTGGGTCTGTTCGATACGCTCAATACGGCGATCGGCGTTGAAGATAAACTTCGCTTCTTCGCTTTCAAACGAGATCCCACCGCGCTCGGCGCGGGCCTGATCCAGCACTTTGTAGAGGTTGTGCAACTCTTCAATGTGTTTAACCAGCGGCGCGTACTGTTCACGCAGCTCCTGGTCACCCTGTAGCATGTGCCAGACCTTGGTATAGGTCAGACGCGCATGCGAGCTCATCACCGCCTCGTAGAATTTGAAGCCGGTTAAGCGCCCTTTGGTCGAGACGGTCATTTCGCACACCATACACAGGCGGTCAACCTGCGGGTTCAGCGAGCACAGGCCGTTAGAGAGTACTTCCGGCAGCATAGGAACAACCTGCGTTGGGAAGTAAACGGAAGTGCCGCGGTTGCGGGCCTCACCATCCAACGGCGTCGGTGGACGAACGTAGTAACTCACGTCGGCAATCGCTACCCACAGACGCCAGCCGCCACCGCGTTTTTTCTCACAGTAAACCGCATCATCAAAGTCGCGGGCGTCTTCACCATCGATGGTGACCAGCGGCAGATCGCGCAGATCAACACGGCCGACTTTCGCCTCTTCCGGCACCTGCTCTTTCAGCCCTGCCACTTGCGCTTCCACCGCTGGCGGCCAGACGTGAGGGATTTCATGAGTGCGCAGCGCCATCTCAACGGCCATACCGGTACCCATATTTTCGCCAAGGACTTCAACGATTTTACCGATCGCTTTCGTGCGGCGGGTTGGGCGTTGGATCAGTTCGACCACCACCACAAAGCCCATACGCGCTCCCATCACCGATTCAGGCGGGATGAGGATATCGAAGCTCAGGCGGCTGTCGTCGGGTACCACAAAACCTACGCCCGCGTCGGTAAAGTAGCGACCGACGATCTGCGCGTTGCGCGGAACCAGGACACGAACAATACGCGCCTCGCGACGACCTTTACGGTCAGCGCCCAGCGGTTGTGCCAGCACTTCATCACCGTGCATGCACATCTTCATCTGTTCGCTCGACAGATACAGGTCGTCTTTGCGGCCTTCCACGCGCAGGAAGCCAAAGCCATCGCGATGGCCGATAACCATGCCTTTGAGCAGGTCGAGACGTTCCGGCAGCGCGTAGCACTGGCGGCGGGTAAAGACTAACTGCCCGTCGCGCTCCATAGCGCGCAGGCGACGACGCAGAGCTTCAATCTGCTCTTCGCCTTCAATATTCAGTTCAATGGCCAGTTCTTCACGATTTGCCGGTTTTTCGCGTTTTGTTAAGTGTTCAAGGATAAATTCCCGGCTCGGGATAGGGTTGGCGTACTTTTCTGTTTCACGTTCCAGGAAAGGATCTTTTGACATGTCGGTTCCTCCGTCATCATCGCTGCCGGCGGTAGTAATAATTACTCCACCAGCAATAATTTATAGAGCGGTTGATTCTTTTCAACCAAATCAGCCAGTGTGTAGTTATCCAGTTCCTTGAGAAAACTTTGCACGGCTTGAGAAAGTGCCTGTTTCAAACGACAGGCCGGCGTAATATGGCAAAACTCGCTGCTGCAGTTCACCAACGTTAGGGGTTCAAGTTCACGAACCACATCTCCCACGCGAACATCTTTTGCCGGTTTGCCCAAGCGGATGCCACCGTTTTTGCCTCGCACCGCCGTGACGTATCCGGCGCGGCTTAGCTGGTTGATGATTTTAACCATATGGTTACGCGACACGCCGTAGACCTCGGTCACCTCCGAGATACTGGTCATCTTGCCTTCCGGCAGCGACGCCATATAAATCAGCGCGCGTAATCCATAATCGGTAAAACTTGTTAACTGCACATCAACCTCAGGGAAATGGGGAATAAAGAGTAAGTTTGCTGATATTAATTATATTGATGATAAACCAGCCAGCCTCTGAGCCGCTAATTTATTTCATGACGGGAAGGAAAAAAGCGAGGGTATAAAGCACGATTAAGCCGGATAGCAACGCCAGGCGTCTTATCCGGCTTACAGGGTCAGGAGACCTGACAAGCGCAGCGCCAGCAGGCGCTGCACCAGAGCCATGAATTATGCGTCAAACGGGTCGCGCAGGATCATGGTTTCAGTACGGTCTGGGCCAGTTGAGATAATATCAATCGGCACGCCGGTCAGTTCTTCAATACGCTGAATGTAGTTCAGTGCTGCCTGCGGCAGACCGCTACGTTCCTTCACGCCAAAGGTGGTTTCAGACCAGCCAGGCATGGTTTCATAGATTGGTTCGATACCTTCCCAATCATCTGCTGCCAGCGGAGTGGTAGTGACTTCACGGCCATCCGGCATACGGTAAGCAACGCAGATTTTAACTTCTTTCAGGCCGTCCAGAACGTCCAGCTTGGTCAGGCAGAAGCCAGACAGGGAGTTAATCTGTACCGCACGACGCACGGCAACGGAGTCCAGCCAGCCGGTACGACGACGACGGCCGGTAGTGGCGCCGAATTCGTTACCCTGCTTGCACAGGAACTCACCGGTTTCATCAAACAGTTCGGTCGGGAATGGACCTGCACCCACGCGAGTGGAGTACGCTTTGATGATGCCCAGTACGTAGTCAACATAGCGCGGGCCGAGGCCAGAACCAGTTGCTACACCACCCGCGGTGGTGTTGGAAGAGGTCACGTACGGATAGGTACCGTGGTCGATATCCAGCAGCGTACCCTGCGCGCCTTCGAACATCACGAAGTCACCGCGTTTACGTGCCTGATCGAGCAGATCGGAAACGTCAACAACCATGCTGGTCAGGATGTCGGCAACGGCCATCACATCGTCCAGAACTTTCTGGTAATCAACCGCTTCCACTTTGTAGAAGTTCACCAGCTGGAAGTTGTGATATTCCATCACTTCTTTCAGTTTGTCGGCGAAGGTGGCTTTATCGAAGAGATCGCCCACGCGCAGACCGCGACGAGCCACTTTGTCTTCGTAAGCAGGACCGATACCACGACCGGTAGTCCCGATAGCTTTAGAGCCGCGCGCTTTTTCGCGAGCGCCATCCAGGGCGACGTGATAATCAAGGATTAACGGGCATGCTTCAGACAGCAGCAGGCGCTCACGAACCGGGATACCACGGTCTTCCAGGCCTTTCATCTCTTTCATCAGCGCGGCTGGAGACAGCACAACACCGTTACCGATGATGCTGGTTACATTCTCGCGGAGAATACCTGATGGAATAAGATGGAGGACGGTTTTTTCACCGTTGATTACGAGAGTATGGCCTGCGTTGTGGCCACCCTGATAGCGAACAACATATTTTGCACGCTCAGTAAGAAGATCAACAATCTTCCCTTTACCTTCGTCACCCCATTGGGTGCCCAGTACGACGACGTTGTTACCCATTTTTCAAAATCACCGATTGCTTAAAAATGGATTCTACCATCGCTTTTTCAGATATACAGCACTTTTTAACCACAAAATCGCACAGAAATGCTGTTTTTATAATCAGCCAACCGTTTTCGTCAACATGTAGTAGATGACGATACCTGCAACCACAAGACCGCCGCCAAATCGACGTAACATCGTATCGGGTAATTGGGTCATAGTAGAAATCATCTTGCGCCAGGCTTTGGGATAAAGCATCGGTCCAAGACCTTCAAGCACCAATACCAGCGCGAGCGCCAACCAGATAGTCGAATTCATTATTCATCCCCGTGATATGCCCTGAACGCTTTGTGCGCGGATCGACAAACGTTGCCAACGCTCCAGCGACACAAATGATGGTGGGCATAAAAAGAAAACCACCGGCTCCCAAGGGAGGCGGTGGTTTTGGTCATACATTCGCGCAATTAGCGCGTCGTGGTACCCGGTGTCTTCATGTAGCGGAAGAAATCGCTATCCGGGCTCAGAACCATCACATCCTGATTGCTATCGAAGCTGGCTTCGTATGCACGCAGGCTACGGATAAAGGCGTAGAAGTCTGGATCCTGGCTAAATGCATCGGCAAACAGTTTCGCCGCTTCCGCATCACCTTCACCGCGCATAATACGACCCTGACGTTCAGCTTCTGCCAGCGTCTTCGTCACTTCATAGTCTGCGGTAGCGCGCAGTTTTTCTGCCTCTTCCTGACCCTGTGAACGGTGACGACGGGCAACAGCTTCACGCTCGGCGCGCATACGGTTGTAGATCGCTTCAGAGACCTCAGCAGGCAGGTTGATCTGCTTGATACGCACATCGACCACTTCAATGCCTAACGCCGCCATGCTGTTCGGATTAACGGTTGGCCCTTTGATGTTAGCCTGCTGCTCTACACGCTCTGCCGCTTCCGCAATGGCGTTATCCGCCGCTGGGGTCGCCACTTCATCATCTGCGCCAGAAGAACCGGAGTTCAGCGCGTCGCGAACTTCCAGGGTCAAACGACCGCGGGAGTCGGTGACGATGTCTTTCACGTCCAGACGACCAATCTCAGAACGCAGACGGTCAGAGAATTTACGTTTCAGCAGCACTTCGGCCTGCGAGACGTCACCGCCGCCGGTGGCCAGGAAGTAACGGCTGAAATCGCTAATACGCCACTTAATATAAGAGTCGACGATCAGGTCTTTCTTCTCTTTGGTCACGAAGCGGTCAGCCTGGTTATCCATGGTCTGGATACGGGCATCAAGCATTTTAACCGATTGAATAAACGGAACCTTAAAGTGCAGGCCCGGCTCATAAATCAACGGTTTCTTGTCGCCGTCACGCACGACGCTGCTGAACTGGAATTTAATCCCGCGCTCGCCTTCTTTAACCACAAAAATAGAGGTGTAAAGCACTACCAGCGCGATGATGATAATCGCGATAACTGACTTACGCATCGTTATTCCCCCTGACGCTGGTAATCGTTACGCTGCGCGTTAGCACGGCGTTGGTCCATGATGTTGCCCTGATTGGCAGACGACGTGTTGCTTGCGCTGCTGCTGGATGAGGATGCAGGCGGCAGGCGCAACAGGTTATTCGCACCACTGCTATCGCTCTTTGCCGCAGGGGCAGCGTTACCGCCTTTGAGCATTTGATCCAGCGGCAGAACCATCAGGTTGCCATTTTTGTTGTCGCTAACCAGCACTTTGCGGGTATGGCTCAACACTTTTTCCATGGTCTCGATATACAGACGCTCGCGGGTAATCTGCGGTGCGGCTTTATATTCTGGCAGGATCTTAGCGAAGCGAGCCACTTCACCCTGCGCTTCCAGCACGGTCTGGGTCTTATACGCACGCGCTTCTTCCAGAATACGCTGTGCCTGACCGTTCGCACGCGGCTGTACTTCGTTGGTGTACGCTTCCGCTTCACGGATGTACTGCTGCTCGTTCTCACGCGCGGCAATCGCATCATCAAATGCGGCCTTCACCTCTTCCGGCGGACGAGCGGCCTGGAAGTTGACGTCCAGCAGGGTGATACCCATGTTGTATGGACGAATGGTCTCTTCCAGCTCGCGCTGGGTATCGCTACGAATAACGGTACGACCTTCGGTCAGGATACGGTCCATGGTGTATTTGCCGATCACGCCGCGCAGCGCGCTGTCGGTAGCCTGGCGCAGACTGTCGTCGGCGCTGGTCACGCTAAACAGATAACGCTGAGGATCGGTGATCCGGTACTGCACGTTCATTTCAACGCGCACGACGTTTTCGTCGGAGGTCAGCATCACGCCGGATGCGGCCAGTTCACGCACGGCTTCCACGTTCACCGGCGTCACTTCGTCGACAAACGTTGGTTTCCAGTTCAGACCCGGCTCAACCAGATGGCTAAACTTACCAAAACGCGTCACAACGCCGCGCTCGGCTTCTTTGATGGTATAGAAACCGCTAGCCGCCCAGATAACGACCACAGCGGCGGCAGCGATACCGACAATGCGACCGCCCATCGGCGTGCGAGGCCCCTGAGAGGAGTTGCCGGAGCCGCCTTTACCGCCCCCAAAACCGCCAAGCTTTTTGCTCAGCTTACGGAAGATATCATCCAAATCCGGCGGCCCCTGATCGCGACCGCCTTTATTTCCATTTCCCCCGGAGTTGCCGCCTTGATTATTGCTGCTCCCCCACGGGTCGCGGTCTTGTCCGTTATTACCGGGCTGATTCCACGCCATGTTTATGCTCCATATTTGTTATGCGGTGATATAGCTTTTCCCAGTTCAGATCTTTTCGCTGTTAACCGCGACTCCATCCTGGTTGTCGCCGTCGCGTTGAGGCGATCTGAACCGCTGGGTGCCCAATGGGCTAATGTTTTCAGGCAAGCTGCACGGTCAGACGACGTAGTCTGTCAGTGTCGGTTCTTGTTTACAGAGGCGACGCCAGTCGACAATCGGCATGCGAACCTGCAATTTGACGCAGCCGTCATCCTCCATCCACTCTTTTTCGATTGCCTGAAGCTGATAAAAGCGACTACGCAAACGCCCTTCCTTCGGAGGTAAACGCAGCGTGTGCTGCGCGACTTCGCCGGAGAGCAGTTCCGTCAACGCCTGAAAAAGAAGTGGTACCCCTACTCCGGTTTGCGCAGACAGCCACACCCGAATAGGTTTGTTCTCTTCATCTCTATCGATACGCGGTTCAAACTCATCGAGCATATCGATTTTGTTCATCACCAGCAGAGTCGGGATCTCATGTGCATCAATCTCTTCGAGCACCGTATCAACCGCATCGATATTTTCCTGCACGCGAACATCTGCGGCATCAATCACGTGGAGCAGCAGCGTCGCTTCGCGGGTTTCCTGCAATGTGGCTTTAAACGCCGCCACGAGGTCATGCGGCAGATGGCGAATAAAACCAACGGTATCGGCTAATACCGTTTCACCTACATCCGCAACATCAATACGACGCAGCGTCGGATCGAGGGTAGCGAACAGCTGATCGGCGGCGTAGACCTCCGCCTCAGTCAGATGGTTAAACAGCGTCGATTTCCCGGCGTTGGTGTACCCCACCAACGATACCGTCGGAACATCGGCTTTGACGCGCGAACGGCGTCCTTGCTCACGCTGTTTGGCAACCCTTTCGATACGCGAGAGGATTTGCATAATGCGATTACGCAGCAAACGACGGTCAGTTTCGAGCTGGGTTTCACCCGGGCCACGCAAACCGATCCCGCCTTTTTGTCTTTCAAGGTGCGTCCAGCCGCGTACGAGGCGTGTCGCCAGGTGGCGCAACTGCGCGAGCTCAACCTGCAGCTTACCTTCATGGGTACGTGCGCGTTGGGCAAAAATATCTAAAATTAGACCTGTGCGATCAATCACCCGGCATTCACACAAACGCTCGAGGTTACGTTCCTGCGCGGGGCTAAGTGCATGATCAAACAGCACAACGGAAGCGCCTGTCGCTTTTACGGCTTCCGCAATTTCGACAGCCTTACCTTCACCAACAAAATACTTTGGGTGCGGGGCTTTACGGCTACCGGTAATCACCTGCATTGCTTCGACACCAGCGGAAGAGACCAGGGATTCAAACTCCTGAAGGTCTTCCATATCTTTGTCTTGCGTAAAATAGATGTGTACCAGCACCGCCTGCTCACCGGCGTCATAACGGTCAAACAAGCGTTATATCTCCTGAAATACCAGCGGGGAACCTCAATGATTCGGCTCCCCGACATGGATTAACAGCCATCAACCTTATTCGGTTTCTTCGCTGTCTTGCTGCGCAGAACCCTGCGCGTTGCTACCGTGATGGTAGTTACTACCGGTACCGCCGCCAGCGTTGTTGCTATGATGTGAAACCGGACGAGACGGGACAACAGTAGAAATTGCGTGCTTATAGACCATCTGGCTGACCGTGTTTTTCAACAGGATCACGAACTGATCGAAAGACTCAATTTGCCCTTGCAGCTTAATACCATTCACCAAATAAATAGAAACTGGAACACGTTCCCGACGCAGTGCGTTCAGGAACGGATCTTGTAAAGATTGCCCCTTAGCCATTCTCTCTTTTCCTTATATGCTTATTTGTACTTATACACTTCGTCTTCCAGGCCACGAAGCCGCAACCTGTTCGATTTGCGTATGAACCTTACGATTCGAAAATTGCGCACGATACGACTCAATTGTACACATTCAGTCTACACTAGCACCCACTACCTGTATTACTTGACTAAACGACTGCTCCGGCTGCTCACTATCTAACCAATGAACGCCTTCCCAACCGCGTAGCCACGTCACCTGGCGTTTCGCTAGCTGTCTCGTGGCACAAACTCCTCTATAAACCATTTCATCATAAGAGATTTCGCCTTCAAGGTATGACCACATCTGGCGATATCCCACACAACGAATGGAAGGCATATCCGTATGCAAATCTCCACGGGCAAATAGCGCCCGCACTTCTGCTTCAAAACCTGAAGCTAACATCTGATGAAAACGCTGCTCAATGCGTTGATGGAGCAGTTCACGGCTCGCCGGGGCGATGGCGAACTGATGCACCTTGTAGGGTAGAGCGTCTCCTGACGTTTGTGTCAGCTCCGTTAAAGTTTTACCCGAAATGAAAAAAACTTCCAGTGCTCGGGAAAGTCTTTGCGGATCATTTGGATGTATACGCTCAGCCGCGACGGGGTCTATCTCCCGCAGCTGCTGGTGCAGCGCCATCCAACCTTGCTCTTCCGCCTGCTGTTCAATCCGCGCCCGAACTTCCGGGTCTGCAGAAGGAAGCGGCGATAACCCTTCTAATAACGCTTTGAAATATAACATTGTGCCACCGACCAGCAGGGGGATTTTCCCTGCTGCGGTGATCTCCGCCATCTGCGCGAGCGCATCACGACGAAAATCCGCCGCCGAATAGGCCTGCGACGGATCGAGAATGTCCAACAGCCGGTGCGGCGCTGCTTGCAGCTCTTCCGCGGTCGGCTTGGCGGTGCCGATGTCCATCCCTCGATAAATAAGGGCGGAATCCACACTAATCAACTCTACTGGCAAAACTTTACGTAATTCAATCGCCAGCGCCGTTTTGCCCGAAGCGGTTGGTCCCATTAAAAAAATTGCCTTAGGCAGGCTCGCCTCGGTTACATCACTCATTTCGTAGGGCGTTCATCGCAGAATCTAAATCAACAGGTTGCAACAGGCCGCCTGGTGGTGCTTTGACCAACTGCGGGCAAAGACGTTCAACGTCTGCCAGCATGGCAATCGCCTGCGCGGTATTCCACTGCGCGTGATCGCTCGTTAAATTACGGGCTAACCAC
Source organism: Kluyvera cryocrescens NBRC 102467 (assembly GCF_001571285.1). GTDB lineage: Bacteria > Pseudomonadota > Gammaproteobacteria > Enterobacterales > Enterobacteriaceae > Kluyvera > Kluyvera cryocrescens. The sequence continues at coordinate 59,615 of NZ_BCTM01000024.1, forward strand.
TGCGCGACGTTACCGGCATCGACATGAGTCTGACCCACCAGGTAGCCTATCAGTTCAGGAATCAAGATTTGTAAATTTTGTTGGCGTAAGGGTAAAGGCACCGCGCGAATCGTGGCATGCTGGCCTTCCAGCAATATTTCAATCCCCAACGTATTCAGCGTGGCCTTCGCACCTTCCAGCGTTTGCTTTTCGGCCTCCGTCACCTTAAGGCGCAGTGGGATCAGCAACGGCTGAGCGCAAATCGTTGTTTCGCCAGGCGTCAACTGCGCCTGACGCAACCAGCGTTCGGCAACGGGTAAAGCCAGCAGGCTAAGCTTGCCGCTGCGCTCCAGCAGCGCACACTCATCGGCAAGAATCGCCAGTACGCGCCCAAAACTCTGGCTATGTCCCGCCAGGTTTTCTGCCGCCGGTTTCGACGGCTCCGGGCGCTTGACCGGAGTATCAAGCAGTTGGCGGTAGAGCGCACCCTGCTGTTTGTGATAGCCCGGCTGAGCGTTTGGCCAGCTTGCGCCACCGCTGCTAGCGCGAGAAGGAGCATCGCCATTGGCCGACGGGTAACGCACAGCGGCGGGTTCACGCGCTATCGCCGGCTCAGCAAATTGGTTACGTCCCGCGGCGATGCGGTTTTCCGGCAGGGCACGCGCCGCAGGCTCATCATCGTTTGCCAACGGTAAAGGTGCGTCCAACTGCTGCTGCAACACGCTCAGCACGCCCTGGTAGATAAAATCATGCACCAATCGCGACTGGTGAAAACGGACTTCATGCTTGGCCGGGTGCACGTTCACATCCACCTGGTGCGGATCGATGTCGAGATACAGCACAAACGCTGGCTGCTGATCCGCACCGAGCTTATCTTCACACGCTTGTCGAATGGCGTGGTTAATCAGCCGGTCGCGCATCATACGCCCGTTCACGTAGCAATACTGAATTTCCGCCAGTGCCGTGGTGGTGTGCTTCGGATCCGCCACCCAGCCGTGCAGCGCCAGGTCGCCGTGCTGCCACTCAATGGCCAACGCCTGCTCGAGGAACGGTACGCCGCAGATAGCACCCAAGCGACGCTCTTTCGACGCCCCCTCGGCCACCGCCCGATATTGGCGGATAGCTTTGCCATTGTGGCTCAGGTTGAAGCTCACATCGAAGCGCGCCAGCGCAATACGGCGAATGATTTCATCAATGTGGTTAAATTCGGTTTTTTCGGTGCGCATAAACTTGCGCCGCGCCGGCGTGTTGTAGAACAGGTCCAGCACCTCGAGCGTCGTCCCGACCGGGTGCGCCGCAGGTTTGACGGTCACCGCCTGATCGCGGCCTTCGGCATAGGCCTGCCAGGCTTCAGCCTGCTCAGCCGTGCGCGACGTAAGCGTCAGACGTGCGACCGAGCTAATACTCGCCAGCGCTTCCCCACGAAAACCCAGGCTGACAATCGCTTCAAGATCGTCGAGAGAGGCAATTTTACTGGTGGCATGTCGCGCCAGCGCCAGCGCCAGCTCGTCTTTCTTGATCCCGCAGCCGTTATCGCGAATACGGATAAGCTTGGCACCGCCGCGTTCAATATCAATATCGATGCGGGTTGCCCCCGCATCGAGACTGTTTTCCACCAGTTCTTTCACTACCGATGCAGGACGCTCCACCACTTCACCCGCAGCAATCTGGTTAGCAAGCTGTGGCGGTAAAACCTGAATCGGCATGAATACTCCTTAGTTAATGAGCGTCCGGGTAGAGGATGCTGCGCTGGCAGTCTGCGACTGTTCGTCACGAGGGCCGGATTGTATCGGATGCGCGGTAAAATAGTTACGTAAACCGGTATAAATGGCTTCCGCGATTTTCTGCTGGTAGTCATCGCTCCCCAGCAGTCGTTCTTCGCCACTGTTACTGATAAAACCGGTTTCAACAAGAATTGAGGGGATATCCGGCGAGCGCAGCACGCCAAGGCTGGCATGCTCAGGGCGTCGTTTATGCAAATTTCCCACGCGCTGTAGTTGACCGATCACGCTGGTTGCCACATCATACCCTACGCGCTGCGAATGACCGAATTGCAGATCCAGCACCGCCTGGCTCAGGTAAGGATCAGCCTGACTGTTGGCCAGTACGTCACCGGCACCACCGAGCAGTTCGGACTGCTTCTCATGCTGCTCCAGCCAACCGGCCATTTCACTATTCGCGCGACGGTTCGACAGCACCCACACTGAAGCGCCGGTGGCATCGCGATTTGGTGCAGCATCCGCGTGAATCGACACCAGGAAATGCGCATTTTGCTTACGCGCAACGTCGGAACGCCCCATCACCGAAATAAAGTAGTCGCCATCGCGGGTCAACACGCCACGGAACATCGGATCGTCGTTCAACAGCGCTCGAAGCTTGCGCGCAATGGCGATAGTGACGTTTTTCTCACGCGTACCGCCAGGGCCAATAGCGCCCGGATCCTGGCCACCGTGGCCGGCATCGATGGCGATAATCACTTTGTCACCGGAAGCGACGCGCGCGCGCGCGGCCGGACGCGGCGTTGGCGCGATCGTGCTGGCAATAGCAGGCTGACGCTCACGGCTAAAGCTGCCATTGTTGTTACTGCTGCTACTGCTGCTGCCACCGCTAAACGGATTACGCGCAGGCTGGGAAGGAGCCGGCGCGATAACCGGCGTTTCTACCCGCTTCGCGACCACTGGAGGCGGCGGTGGTGGTGGTGGCGTATCGGCGTTGATGGTAAACACAACGGTATAGTTAGCCCCGTTTTGCTGTTTCACCGCGCGCGTTTTGCCATTTTCCGTCAAATCGACCACCAGCCGCAGCGACTGATCGTCCTTCGGCGTGGCGGAACGAATGCCTTTTACCAGATTGTTACCGCTAAAACGCAGCGGCAGCCCCTGAATCACGCCCGTTTGCTTGATATCCAGCACCACGCTGCGTTTATCATCCTGGCTGAAGTTATATTCCGGATCGCCCATAAAGCTAAACGTGATACGCGCCTGCGTTTCACTGTTCGCCACCTGAATATCAGACAAGCTCGCCGCCAGAGCCGGTGCACAGACCAGCATCAGCGCAGCGATCAACCACCCTTTTGCGCGAATAATCATCCTGCGATCCCTAAAATTAACCGGCAAACCGCGCCAGCAGAGACTCACCTAATGAGGAGACCGCAGCGATGCGCGCCTCACGCCCTTGCGCCTGGTAATCTAAGTGTATTTCGATATCCGGCTCGGGCAGAACACTGGTGCCCTGTTGCGGCCATTCCACCAGGCAAATGGCATCGTCAGTAAAGTAATCGCGGATCCCCATAAATTCGAGCTCCTCGGGATCGGCAAGGCGGTACAGATCGAAGTGGTAGACCATGAGCTTATCGAGCTGATACGGCTCAACAAGGGTATAAGTTGGACTTTTGACGTTGCCGTTATGGCCCAGCGCCTGCAGAAATCCGCGGCTAAAGGTGGTTTTACCTGCGCCTAAGTCGCCATACAGATAGATGACCGTTGCGCCGAGACAGGCCTGCGCCACTCGGTTGCCAAGGTCCAGGGTTGCCTGCTCATCAGGTAAAGGAATCACTCGATTAATCATGGTTTACGTCAATCACATCCGGGTTAACAACACGCCGTAGCGTGGAAAAGAGATCGGTCGCCAACATGCCGCGGGTGCCATAGCGCGCCGCCAGTTCATCGGCCGCTGCACCGTGGGCGATACACCCTACGCAGGCTGCATCATACGGCGATAATGCCTGCCCCAGCAATGCGCCAATGATGCCCGAAAGCACATCGCCCATTCCACCGCTGGCCATACCGGCATTTCCGGCATCAATTATGCTTATCACACCGCGTTCATCGGCAACGATTGTCCCCGCCCCTTTCAGCACGACGACGCCTCCGTACCGTTGTACCAGACGCTGAGCAGAAAATAAGCGATCGTTCTCAATTTCCGCCACTGAACAACTCAGCAGACGCGCGGCCTCACCGGGATGCGGTGTGATCACGCGATTGTGACGTTTATCCGGATTGATTGCCAGTAGGTTCAGCGCATCGGCATCCCACAGCGTGGGTTTGCGGAAATTATCTATTTTGCGCAGCGCCTGCGTCCCCCACGGGGCCTGCCCCAGGCCGGGACCAATCACCACCACATCCGCCCATTCCAGGCTTTCATCCAGCGACTGCGGTGTGAGTTCATCAACCATCAATTCCGGGCGTGCCGTGATGATTGGCGCGATGTTTTCCACACGCGTGAGCACTTTCACCAATCCTGCCCCCGCACGTAGCGCGGCTTCTCCGGCCATACGAATGGCGCCAGCGGTCCCCCGATCGCCACCGATCAGCACCAGGCGTCCATGATCGCCTTTGTGCGAAGTCGGACGCCGTGGGGTAAACCACTGCGACAACTGTGAGGCATCGAGACGATGAACATGCGTTTGCTGTTTTGCCAGCCACGCTTCCAGACCCAGCGCATGATGGCGAAGCTGGCCAACCACATCGCGCGCTTTGCCCGTCAGTAGACCCGGTTTGAGGGCGATAAACGTGATGGTATATGCCGCATGGATCACGGCGCCCGGCGTGGTCCCAGTTTGGGCATTGAGGCCGGAGGGAATATCCAACGCAATAATCGGGGCCGGAAAAAGGTTCGCCTGCTCAATCAACCCCGCCACGTTCTCACGCGGCGCGTTGTGTAATCCGGTACCGAGCAGAGCATCAATAATTAAGTCCACGTCCTGCGGCCATGGGATATCCGTCTGATGAATGGTTCCGCCGCTTGCAAGCCACGCCTGATGGGCCGTGTGCGCCTCTTCCGGCAGTGGCTTATCAACGGTCTGGGCCATGAGCGTCACGCGAATACCCGCGGCTTGCGCCAGACGAGCGACAACGTAGCCATCGCCACCGTTATTACCGTGACCGCACAATATCAGCCAATGCGCGGCTGCAGGATACGCGCTACGCGCCATATCAAACGCGGCCTTTCCGGCGCGCTCCATCAGTTCATAAAGGGAAATGCCGAGACTCTCTGCCGCCGTTTTTTCGGCGCGACGCAGTTCGTCCGCAGGCCAAATGGAGTGTGGTATACTTTGGGGGATTCTTGTCAATGTATGGTCCGTCATGTCACAGCCCCTCGATCTCAATCAATTAGCGCAACAAATCAAACAATGGGGCACTGAACTCGGTTTTCAGCAGGTCGGTATTACTGACACCGATCTCAGCGAGGCCGAACCTAAACTACAGGCATGGCTGGATAAACAATACCACGGCGAGATGGATTGGATGGCACGCCACGGCATGATGCGCGCTCGTCCCCACGAACTGCAGCCCGGAACGCTCCGGGTGATTAGCGTTCGCATGAATTATCTTCCCGCCAATGCGGCATTTGCCCGCACGCTGAAAAACCCCGAGCTCGGATACGTCAGCCGTTATGCCCTAGGGCGTGATTATCATAAGCTGTTGCGTAACCGCCTTAAAAAGCTCGGTGAAATGATTCAGGAACAGTGTGTCTCGCTGAATTTTAGACCGTTTGTCGACTCTGCGCCTATTCTTGAACGCCCATTAGCGGAAAAAGCAGGAATTGGCTGGACGGGTAAGCACTCACTAATCCTAAATCGCGATGCCGGAACGTTCTTTTTCCTTGGCGAATTGTTAGTCGATATCCCTCTGCCCATCGATCGGCCGGTAGCTGAAGAGTGCGGACGATGCGTCGCGTGCATGACCATCTGCCCGACCGGCGCGATTGTCGAACCCTATACCGTCGATGCCCGGCGCTGCATTTCCTATCTGACTATCGAACTGGAGGGCGCAATTCCGGAAGAGTTTCGTCCGCTCATCGGCAATCGTATTTACGGTTGCGACGACTGCCAGCTTATCTGCCCATGGAACCGTTTTTCGCAGTTAACCGATGAAGAGGACTTCAGCCCACGCAAAGCCCTGCATTCTCCCGAACTCATCGAGCTGTTCGCCTGGACAGAAGCCTGGTTCCTGAAAGTTACCGAAGGCTCGGCGATCCGTCGTATCGGTCATTTGCGCTGGCTGCGAAATATTGCCGTCGCGCTCGGCAATGCGCCGTGGAGTGAAGGTGTACTTAATGCCCTGGAAAGCCGCCGAGGTGAGCACCCACTACTCGATGAACACATTGAATGGGCGGTTGCGCAGCAAATTGCCCGCCGAAATGAGGGAGCAATCGAGGTGCAGTTGCCGAAGAAACAGCGTCTGGTGAGAGTGGTGGAAAAAGGCTTACCGCGCGATGCCTAAGATACTCACAGCCTGTGAGTAAAAATAAAAACACATTGCGTTTCAACATGCCAAATTTCGTCAAGCGATCTCGATAACATTTTGAAATGATATATCTCGTTATATTTCAATGAGATAAATTAACGCGTAAAAACCTCAAAAAAGTTAGCATGCGAAGAAGATGGCGACAGGCTGTGGATAACTCTGTTCACAAGAGTATTTCAGGAACGAAAAAAACAACCTCAACGAATGATTTCATTGTGGAAGTAATTTGGATTTGGAAGAAAATTTGGAGCGGGAAACGAGACTCGAACTCGCGACCCCGACCTTGGCAAGGTCGTGCTCTACCAACTGAGCTATTCCCGCTTGGGTGTGTCTACTGCTACTGCTTTCAAATTTTTGGAGCGGGAAACGAGACTCGAACTCGCGACCCCGACCTTGGCAAGGTCGTGCTCTACCAACTGAGCTATTCCCGCAAAATCTGGCAATTTTTGTTGCTGTCGTAATTCGCATTTCTGCTTCGTTACGGGAGGCGCATTATACGAGAATTCTTTCCCCCTGCAACCCCCCCTGAAGCGATTTTTTATTTTTTTCGTTCAAGTGCTGGATAAATCGGCAGATTGCCTATTTTAGCGCCAATTCATCCCTTTAGCACGTTAAAGCTGAATAAAATGTTCGCGATAGTAGGCTAACTCGGCCACCGACTCGCGGATATCATCCATCGCCTGATGAGTGCCCTGTTTTTTAAAGCCAGGCAGAATTTCTGGCTTCCAGCGACGCGCCAGCTCTTTTAAGGTACTGACATCCAGATAGCGATAGTGGAAATAGGACTCCAGCTCCGGCATGTATTTAAACAGGAAGCGACGATCCTGGCCGATACTGTTACCGCAGATTGGCGATTTGCCCTGCGGCACCCACTGCTTGAGAAATTCCAGCGTCGCCAGTTCCGCTTCACGATCGCCCAAGGTACTGGCCTTCACGCGTTCAACCAGCCCGCTGCCGGTATGAGTGCGAACATTCCAGTCGTCCATCAGCGCCAACTGCGCATCAGACTGGTGGACAGCAATGGTCGGCCCTTCCGCCAGGATATTCAGCTGTGCATCGGTCACCAGCGTGGCGATTTCAATAATGCGATCGCGCTCGGGATCCAGACCCGTCATCTCCAGATCGATCCAAATCAGGTTGTTTTCATCTGCACTCATGTTATTTTCCACCCTTCTGTCTTACCTGCCGCGGTAGGTTAACTAGTATTAATTAGCGTGTATCATAGAGGTTTTGCCCAACATGGGCGACCAGGAGTCAGCACGATTGAGTAAAAATAAACTCTCCAAAGGTCAACAGCGCCGCGTAAAAGCCAATCATCAGCGCCGCCTGACGACAACTGCGGAGAAGCCAGATTACGACGATAACCTGTTTGGCGAAGCCGCCGAAGGTATCGTTATCAGCCGCTTTGGTATGCATGCCGATGTGGAGTCCGCCGATGGCGAAACCCACCGCTGTAATATCCGCCGCACCATCCGCTCGTTGGTTACCGGCGATCGCGTCGTTTGGCGGCCAGGGAAAGCGGCTGCGGAAGGCGTCAGGGTCAAAGGCATCGTTGAGGCGGTGCACGAACGAACGTCGGTGCTTACCCGCCCGGATTTCTATGACGGCGTGAAACCCATCGCCGCCAATATCGATCAGATCGTTATCGTTTCCGCCATTTTGCCAGAACTGTCGCTCAATATTATCGACCGATACCTCGTGGCCTGCGAAACGCTCGATGTTGAACCCCTTCTTGTGCTTAACAAAATCGACCTGCTGGATGAAGAAGGCATGGCATTTGTTAACGAGCAGATGGATATCTATCGCCATATCGGTTACCGCGTTCTGATGGCGTCGAGCCATACGCAGGATGGCTTAAAGCCGTTGGAAGAAGCGCTCACTAACCGAATCAGCATCTTTGCCGGTCAGTCCGGGGTGGGTAAATCCAGTCTGCTCAATGCGCTACTGGGGCTGAGCGATGACAGCATCCTGACCAACGATGTCTCCAATGTTTCAGGCTTAGGCCAGCACACCACTACCGCCGCGCGTCTGTACCACTTCCCGCACGGCGGCGATGTTATCGACTCCCCTGGCGTTCGTGAATTTGGCCTTTGGCATCTCGAGCCGGAACAAGTGACCAATGGTTTTGTCGAATTCCATGACTACCTTGGCCATTGCAAATATCGCGACTGTAAACACGATACCGATCCAGGCTGTGCCATCCGTGAAGCCGTGGACAACGGGAAGATTGCCGAGACGCGTTTTGAAAACTATCACCACATTCTGGACAGTATGGCGCAGGTAAAAACGCGTAAAAACTTTTCAGAGACCGATAAATGAGAACTATGATTTTGCCGACTGACATTTTTGCTAACAATCGCTAGAATCGGCCGCTTTTCTCATTAAGATCCGACGCCTGTCGTCGGGTCAGGAACGACACATATTGGCCTGGAGGCTACCTTGTTAAACTCGTTTAAACTTTCACTGCAATACATTCTGCCTAAACTGTGGCTTACGCGTCTCGCAGGCTGGGGTGCAAGCAAACGAGCGGGATGGCTGACCAAATTGGTTATCGATCTGTTCGTGAAATTCTACAAGGTCGACATGAAAGAGGCGCAGAAGCCGGATACCGCCAGCTATCGCACCTTCAACGATTTCTTCATCCGTCCGCTGCGTGAAGATGCCCGCACGGTCAACACCGATCCGTACGTGCTGGTCATGCCAGCCGATGGCGTCATCAGCCAGCTTGGCGCAATTGAAGGCGATAAAATTCTGCAGGCCAAAGGCCACGATTATTCGCTGGAAGCGCTGTTGGCCGGTAACTACATCATGGCCGACCTGTTCCGTAACGGCACCTTCGCCACGACCTACCTCTCCCCGCGTGATTACCACCGCGTGCACATGCCGTGCAACGGTATCCTGCGCGAGATGATTTACGTATCCGGCGATCTCTTCTCCGTCAATCATCTGACGGCGCAGAACGTACCGAATCTGTTTGCCCGAAACGAACGTGTTATCTGCTTGTTTGATACCGAATTTGGTCCAATGGCGCAAATTCTGGTCGGTGCGACCATCGTCGGCAGTATTGAAACCGTCTGGTCTGGCACCGTCACGCCACCGCGTGAAGGCGTGATCAAGCGCTGGACCTATCCGGCTGGCGACCAGGAAGGTTCTGTCGCGCTGCTGAAGGGTCAGGAAATGGGCCGCTTCAAACTGGGTTCAACGGTTATTAACCTGTTTGCCCCGGGCAAAGTGAAACTGGTCGACGCGCTGAAAAACCTCTCCGTGACGAAACTGGGTGAACCGCTGGCTATCTCTACGGAAGCGGTGGTTGAGCCAACTGTCGTCGCTGAGCCTGAAGCTGTCGTTGAGCCAGCCGTCGTCGCTGAGCCTGAAACTGTCGTTGAGCCAGCCGTCGTCGCTGAGCCTGAAGCTGTCGTTAAGCCAACTGTCGTCGCTGAGCCTGAAGCTGTCGTTGAGCCAGCCGTCGTCGCTGAGCCTGAAGCTGTCGTTAAGCCCGAAGCCACCGTTGAGCCGGCCACCGAACAGGCCGTTGAGCACAACGCGGTGCCAAAGTCTGACGACAAAAAAGAACAAAGCTAACCACTCAATAAGGGTCTGATGTGCGCCTGATTATCACTTTACTGATGGCCTGGTGCCTCAGCCAGGGGGCGTACGCAGCGACGGCCCCTAACGCTCGACAAATCACCCAGGAACTGGAACAGGCGAAAGCGGCTAAACCCGCTCAGCCTGAAACCGTCGAGGCGCTGGAAAGCGCACTTACCGCGCTCGAGGAGCAAAAAGGCTCCCTTGAGCGCGCCGCCCAGTACCAGCAGGTCATCGACAACTTCCCCAAACTCTCCCAAACGCTACGCAGCCAGCTCAACAACCTGCGTGATGAACCACGCCAGGTTCCCGACGGAATGAGCACCGACGCGCTCAATCAGGAGATTTTGCAAATCAGCAGCCAACTGCTGGAGAAAAGCCGTCTGGCGCAACAGGAACAGGATCGCGCCCGCGAAATAGCGGACTCCGTCAATCAATTACCGCAGCAGCAAACTGACGCCCGCCGGCAGTTGAACGATGTCGAACGCCGTCTTGGCACCAACACTGGCAATACGCCGCTGGCCCAAGCGCAAGCGCTTAGCCTGCAGGCTGACTCCAGCAAACTGAAGGCGCTGGTCGACGAACTGGAACTGGCACAGCTTTCCGCCAATAATCGCCAGGAACTGGCGCGTATGCGCTCAGAGCTGGCACAAAAACAGAGTGAACAGCTTGACGCCTATCTACAGGCGCTGCGCAACCAGCTCAATAGCCAGCGTCAGCAGGAAGCGGAACGCGCGCTGGAAAGTACAGAACTGCTGGCCGAAAACAGCGAGAATCTGCCCGCTGGTATCGTTAACCAATTTAAAATTAACCGTGAGCTTTCCCAGGCGCTGAACCAGCAGGCCCAGCGTATGGATTTAGTCGCCTCCCAGCAGCGCCAGGCCGCTAATCAGACTTTGCAGGTGCGTCAGGCCCTCAACACGCTGCGCGAGCAGTCACAGTGGCTGGGGGCATCAAATTTACTCGGTGAGGCGTTGCGTGCTCAGGTTGCGCGCCTGCCTGAAATGCCGAAGCCGCAGCAGTTGGATACCGAAATGGCGCAGCTGCGTGTGCATCGCCTGCGTTATGAAGATTTGCTGAACAAACAGCCGCAGCTGCGCCAGCTCCATCAGCTTGACGGTCAGCCGCTCACCAGCGAGCAAAACCGCATACTTGAGGCCCAACTGCGCACCCAGCGTGAACTGCTGAACTCCCTGCTGCAAGGCGGTGACACGCTGATCCTTGAGCTCACCAAGCTGAAAGTCTCCAATAGTCAGTTGGAAGATGCGCTGAAAGAGGTCAACGAAGCGACGCATCGCTACCTATTCTGGACTTCCGATGTGCGCCCTATCGACTTCAGTTGGCCGATTGAAATCGTTCAGGATCTGCGCCGCCTGATATCGCTGGATACCTTTAGCCAGCTCGGCAAAGCCGGCGTGATGATGGTGACCAGTCGTCAAACGCTGTTCCCACTCTTCGCCGCGCTGTTGCTGGTTGGCTTTAGCATTAGCTCACGTAAGCACTTTACGCGTTTTCTCGAGCGTTCCAGCGCTCGCGTAGGCAAAGTAACCCAAGACCACTTCTGGTTAACCATGCGCACGGTCTTCTGGTCGATTCTGGTGGCCTCGCCGCTGCCGGTGCTGTGGGCAACGCTCGGCTACGGTCTACAGGAAGCCTGGCCGTATCCGCTTGCCGTCGCCATCGGTGATGGCGTTACTGCTACCGTACCACTACTGTGGGTCGTGATGATCTGCGCCGCCTTCGCCCGCACTAACGGCCTGTTTATCGTTCACTTCGGGTGGCCACAAAACCGCGTGGCCCGTGCCATGCGCTATTACCTGATGAGCATCGGTCTGATCGTGCCGCTTATCATGGCGCTGATCATGTTTGATAATCTCAACGATCGAGAATTTTCGGCTTCGCTTGGCAGACTCTGTTTTATTCTGATCTGCGGTGCGCTGGCCGTGGTGACGCTCAGCCTGAAGCGCGCGGGTATTCCACTCTATCTCGACAAAGAGGGTAACGGTGATAATCGGGTCAACAGCATGCTGTGGAACCTGATGATCGGTGCGCCGCTGGTCGCTATTTTTGCCGCAGCCGTTGGCTATCTCGCCACATCGCAGGCGCTGTTGGCGCGCCTGGAGACTTCGGTAGCCATCTGGTTCCTGTTGCTGGTGATTTACCACGTCATACGCCGCTGGATGCTGATTCAGCGCCGCAGGCTGGCATTCGAGCGAGCTAAACACAAACGAGCCGAAATGCTGGCACACCGCGCCAGAGGTGAGGAAGAACCGCACGCCACCAGCATTGAAGGAACGGCTGAGATGGAGGTGAGTGAGGTCAATCTCGACACCATCAGCGAACAGTCTCTGCGCCTCGTTCGTTCCATTCTGATGCTGATTGCGCTGGTGTCGGTCATTATCCTGTGGTCGGAAATTCACTCGGCGTTTGGCTTCCTCGAGAACATCTCGCTGTGGGATGTTACGTCTACCGTACAGGGTGTTGAAAGCATTGAGCCAATTACCCTCGGGGCTGTGCTCATTGCTATTCTGGTGTTGATCATTACCACCCAACTGGTGCGCAATCTGCCAGCGCTACTTGAGCTGGCCATCCTCCAGCACCTCTCCCTGACCCCGGGCACCGGTTACGCCATTACCACCATCACGAAATACATCCTGATGATGATTGGGGGCCTGATGGGCTTCTCGCTGCTGGGGATTGAGTGGTCGAAACTGCAATGGCTGGTTGCCGCACTCGGTGTGGGGCTCGGTTTTGGCCTGCAAGAGATATTCGCCAACTTTATCTCTGGCCTGATTATTCTGTTTGAAAAGCCGATTCGTATCGGCGATACGGTCACCATCCGCGACCTGACCGGTAGCGTCACGCGTATCAATACCCGTGCCACGACCATCAGCGACTGGGACCGCAAAGAGATCATCGTGCCAAACAAGGCCTTTATCACCGAACAGTTTATCAACTGGTCGTTGTCGGATTCAGTCACCCGCGTGGTGTTAAGCATCCCGGCACCATCGGATGCCAACAGCGAAGAGGTTGCGCAGATCCTGCTGACCGCCGCGCATCGCTGCTCGCTGGTCATTGATACACCCGCACCGGAAGCGTTCCTGGTGGATTTACAGCAGGGAATTCAAATTTTCGAACTGCGTATCTACGCCGCCGAGATGGGCCATCGCATGCCGCTGCGCCACGAACTGCACCAGTTAATTCTGGCCGGTTTCCGCCAGCACGGTATCGATATGCCGTTCCCACCTTTCCAGATGCGTCTGGAGAGCATCAACGGCAAAAAATCAGCAAATACCCTGACATCGGCCGGACGTAGTAGTCGCCAGCCGGGTAGCCTGTAAATGCTCGCCTTTCTTCGCCAGAGGAAAGGCGAGTACGCATCAACAGATTGGCATCGCTGACCGCACACGGTCATTAAAAAAGGGATAAAAAAAAATGGCGCTATCTGCGCCATTTTTTATCTTCATTGACAGCGGGTTAGGCTCGGTCGACGGTAAATGCCAGCACATCAGCCAGACTTTCCGCGCCCAGCGCAAGCATTACCAGCCGGTCAACGCCCAACGCCACGCCCGAGCAGTCCGGCAAACCGGCCGCCAGCGCATCCAGTAGATTTTGATCAATCGGCTGCTGCGGTAAACCGCGTGCAGCACGCTTACGGTTATCCTGCTCAAAACGCTGCCGCTGCTCGCGGGCATCGGTCAACTCGTGGAAACCATTCGCCAGCTCGATCCCTTTGAAGTAAACCTCAAAGCGTTCGGCCACACGATGATCTTCCGTGCTGATCTGCGCCAATGACGCCTGGCTTGCCGGGAAATGGTAAACGAACGTTGGACGGTCTTTGCCGATATGCGGCTCAACGCCAAAGGCAAAGAGCATCTGTAGCAGCGTATCGCGATCTTCTTCAGTATCAGCAATGTTGCTTAAATCGAGCTTCGCCGCCACCTCTCGCAGCAGGGTTTTATCCGCCGACAGCGGGTCAATTTCCAGATGACGCTGGAACGCCTGCTGGTAAGAGAGACTCTCAGCCGGCTGGGTTTCCAGAACCTGCTGCAGCAGATCGTCGACTTCGTTGATCAGGCGATACATATCAAAGTGCGGGCGATACCACTCCAGCATGGTGAACTCTGGGTTGTGGTGACGTCCCATCTCTTCGTTACGGAAGCTTCTGCACAGCTGGAACACCGGGCCACAACCTGCAGCCAGCAGGCGTTTCATATGGTATTCCGGGCTGGTCATCAGATACAGGTTCATTCCCTGGGAATGTCCCGGGCCAACAAAGCGAGTCTCAAACGGTACCATATGGATGTCAGTGACCGTTGCCTGGCTCATGCAGGGCGTTTCCACCTCCAATACGCCGCGGTCCGCAAAGAAACGACGGATTTCCGCCATCAGCGCCGCACGTTTTAACAGGTTGGGGATGGACGCGCTCGGCTGCCAGGTTGCCGTCTCGCTCATGTTTTTCTCTCCGATTTCAGTCAAGGGCACGAAGTCTACCCGCAAGCGACACACGACACAAATATTGCCCAATGATTGTAGAGGTCACGAGAGGCCAGAATTTCCTAAGAAATTCCAGAACGTAATTCATAGGCTACAGTGGTAAATAAAGCGCACATATCGATAAAAAAATCGAACACATCAAATTTCCCTCTTAACCCCGCGGGTATACTGCTTTACCCATAAAGGAGCAGTGGAAACGCTTTTGCGACAGGCCACGTGATATCCCCCGCGTAGCTCGTTGTGAAATAACAATAATCTGGAGGAATGTCGTGCAAACCTTTCAAGCCGATCTTGCCATTATAGGCGCAGGTGGAGCTGGATTACGCGCTGCTATCGCAGCCGTCCAGGCCAACCCAAAAGCCAAAATCGCTTTGATCTCAAAAGTTTATCCTATGCGCAGCCATACGGTTGCCGCCGAGGGTGGCTCTGCCGCCGTCGCACAGGACCATGATAGCTTTGAATACCATTTCCACGACACCGTCGCCGGTGGCGACTGGCTTTGCGAACAGGATGTCGTCGATTACTTCGTTCATCATTGCCCAACGGAGATGACCCAGCTCGAGCAGTGGGGTTGTCCATGGAGCCGTCGCCCGGACGGTAGCGTCAACGTTCGACGCTTCGGTGGCATGAAAATCGAACGGACATGGTTTGCCGCCGATAAAACCGGCTTCCATATGCTGCACACCCTGTTCCAGACCTCCCTGCAATTCCCCCAAATCCAACGCTTTGATGAACACTTCGTCCTCGACATTCTGGTTGATGACGGTCAGGCCCGTGGTCTGGTCGCGATGAACATGATGGAAGGTTCACTGGTGCAAATCCGCGCTAACGCGGTGGTGATGGCCACCGGCGGCGCGGGTCGTGTCTATCGCTACAACACGAACGGCGGCATCGTCACCGGTGATGGCATGGGCATGGCGCTCAGTCACGGCGTTCCGCTACGCGATATGGAATTTGTTCAGTATCACCCGACCGGTCTGCCGGGCTCCGGTATTCTGATGACCGAAGGCTGCCGCGGCGAAGGCGGTATTCTGGTTAACAAAAACGGCTACCGCTATCTGCAGGACTACGGCATGGGCCCAGAAACTCCGCTGGGCGAGCCAAAAAACAAATACATGGAACTGGGTCCGCGCGACAAAGTCTCCCAGGCCTTCTGGCACGAATGGCGCAAAGGCAATACCGTGCCTACGCCGCGTGGCGATGTCGTTTACCTGGACCTGCGCCATCTTGGCGAGAAAAAACTGCTGGAACGCCTGCCGTTTATCTGTGAGCTGGCGAAAGCCTACGTCGGCGTCGATCCTGTGAAAGAGCCTATTCCGGTGCGACCAACGGCGCACTACACCATGGGTGGCATCGAAACCGATCAGCAGTGTGAAACCCGTATTAAAGGGCTGTTCGCCGTGGGTGAGTGCTCTTCGGTCGGTCTGCACGGCGCGAACCGTCTGGGCTCCAACTCGCTGGCGGAACTGGTGGTGTTCGGCCGTATGGCCGGTGAACAGGCGATGGCTCGCGCAGCAACCGCCGGTGAAGCAAACGGCAGCGCGCTGGACGCGCAGGTCAGCGATATCGAAAACCGCCTGAAAGCGTTGGTTAACCAGGAAGGCAATGAAAACTGGTCGAAGATCCGCGACGAAATGGGTCTGTCGATGGAAGAAGGCTGCGGCATCTACCGTACGCCGGAATTGATGCAGAAAACTATCGATAAGCTTGCTGAACTGCAGGAGCGTTTCAAACGCGTGCGCGTCACCGATACCTCCAGCGTCTTCAACACCGATCTGCTTTACACCATCGAGCTGGGCCACGGCCTGAACGTCGCCGAATGTATGGCGCACTCCGCAATGGCGCGCAAAGAGTCGCGCGGCGCACACCAGCGTCTGGATGAGGGTTGTACCGAGCGTGATGATGTTAACTTCCTCAAGCATACCCTCGCCTTCCGCGACGCTGACGGCACCACGCACCTCGACTACAGCGATGTGAAAATCACCACCCTGCCACCGGCTAAACGCGTGTACGGCGCAGAAGCAGAAGCGGCCGAGAAGAAGGAGACGGCGAATGGCTGAGATGCAGAAATTAAAAGTTGAGATCGTGCGCTACAACCCGGAAGTGGACAGCGCGCCTCACAGTGCGTTCTATGAAGTCCCTTACGACGAGCAGACTTCTCTACTCGATGCACTGGGCTACATCAAAGACAACCTGGCTCCGGACCTAAGCTATCGTTGGTCCTGCCGTATGGCGATCTGTGGTTCCTGCGGCATGATGGTTAACAAAGTGCCGAAGCTGGCCTGTAAGACCTTCCTGCGTGAGTACACCAAAGGGATCAAAGTCGAGGCGCTGGCAAACTTCCCTATCGAGCGCGATCTGGTGGTTGATATGACCCACTTTATCGAGAGCCTGGAAGCGATTAAACCGTATATCATCGGCAACCCGCGGACACCAGATCAGGGGCCAAATACCCAAACCCCAGCGCAGATGGCGAAATACCATCAGTTCTCTGGCTGCATTAACTGCGGCCTGTGCTATGCGGCTTGCCCGCAGTTTGGTCTGAATCCTGAATTCATCGGCCCGGCGGCGATAACCCTCGCTCACCGCTACAACGAAGATAGCCGCGACCACGGGAAGAAAGAGCGCATGGCGCAGCTGAATGGTCAGAATGGCGTCTGGACTTGTACCTTTGTCGGCTACTGCTCCGAAGTGTGTCCAAAACACGTCGATCCCGCCGCCGCCATTCAGCAGGGTAAAGTGGAAAGTTCGAAAGACTTTCTTATCGCTACCCTGAAACCACGCTAAGGAGTGCATTATGACGACTAAACGCAAACCCTATGTACGGCCGATGCCGTCCACCTGGTGGAGAAAACTGCCGTTTTATCGCTTCTACATGCTGCGTGAAGGCACAGCGGTACCCACCGTCTGGTTCAGTATTGTACTGATCTACGGTTTGTTTGCGCTGAAGCACGGTGCTGAGAGCTGGGCTGGCTACGTAGGCTTTTTACAAAACCCTATCGTGGTCGTGCTGAATCTGATCACCCTGGGCGCTGCGCTGCTGCACACTAAAACCTGGTTTGAGCTGGCGCCAAAGGCAGCCAACATCATCGTGAAAGGCGAGAAAATGGGGCCGGAGCCGATTATTAAAGGGCTCTGGGTCGTGACCGCAGTGGTCAGCGTGGTGATATTGTTTATCGCCCTGTTCTGGTAAGGAGACTGGCATGATTAACCCTAATCCAAAACGTTCCGACGAGCCGGTATTCTGGGGCCTGTTCGGCGCAGGCGGCATGTGGGGTGCGATTATCGCCCCGGTTATTGTGCTGCTGGTTGGCATTATGCTGCCGCTAGGTCTGGCGCCGGCTGACGCCTTTAGTTACGAACGCGTTCTGGGCTTCGCCCACAGCCTGATTGGCCGTGCGTTTATCTTCCTAATGATTGTTCTGCCGCTGTGGTGCGGTCTACACCGTATCCACCATGCGATGCATGATCTGAAAATCCACGTCCCGAACGGAAAATGGGTATTCTATGGTCTGGCAGCTATTCTGACGGTCGTGACGCTGGTCGGGGTACTGTTTATCTAAACCAGCGCCACGTTGCCCGGGCAGGTTACGATGCCTGTAGCCTGCCTGGCAATATCGCGTAGCGCGTTAATGTGCGCTCAACTTCAGACCAATAATTCCCATCACGATCAGCGCCAGACTGGCGATACGCATTGGGCTGGCGGACTCGCCTAATAGCAAAATGCCGGTTATCGCAGCCCCAACGGCGCCAATTCCAGTCCAGACCGCATAAGCCGTCCCTACCGGCAGGCTTTTCATCGCCCATGACAACATGGCCATACTAACCACCATCGCCACCACCGTAATCACGCTGGGTACCAGACGGCTAAATCCATGGGTGTACTTCAGGCCAACAGCCCAAACCACTTCAAGAAGACCAGCAACAAAGAGAATTATCCAGGACATAGTAGGCTCCATGATGATGGGGCCGTCCCCGAGTGCGATAAGCTTACGGGTCGTCCCGTAAGGTGTTTAGAAGGGGTCAGTATAGGTGACGAAAAACGACGGTACAACAGCAGGTCGTACCGTCAGTTTATATTTATTGCTGCGCCTTGGTTGCTGCCCCAGAAATCGCGCTACCACCATCGGAAATATCCTGTCCAAGACCTCGGGTGGTGTTACATGCAGTTAAAACCGAGGAAAGTACCAGGACCGTAAAAATCGCCGCGATCGCTTTTTTCACCATAATGTCATCCTTTATGTCAGTTTTACTTATCTTGCTTGATAAGCATAGACAACTTCACTCAGGATGTTGGTTCTCAGCGATTTTTTTCAGAATAAAAGCGGAAAAGAGCAGAGATAAGGCAGGGATTGCAGAAGGCAGGCGCAGCAGAGCTGCTGCGCCACGGCTCAGGACATGAATTACTTCACGCGAGAGACGTATTCGCCAGAGCGAGTATCCACTTTGATCACTTCGCCAATCTGTACGAACAGAGGAACTTTTACGACTGCGCCAGTAGACAGAGTCGCTGGTTTACCGCCGGTACCTGCAGTATCACCTTTCAGACCTGGATCGGTTTCAATGATTTCCAGTTCAACAAAGTTTGGTGGAGTAACAGAGATAGGCTGGCCGTTCCACAGGGTCACGATGCACTCAGCCTGATCCAGCAGCCATTTAGCGTTATCGCCAACCGCTTTCTCATCGGCTGCCAGCTGTTCGAAGGTTTCGTTGTTCATGAAGTGCCAGAACTCACCGTCGGTGTACAGGAAAGTCAGGTTCATATCGGCAACATCTGCACCTTCAGCGGAGTCAGTAGACTTGAAGGTTTTCTCAACGCGAGTACCGGTCAGCAGGCGGCGCAGCTTAACGCGTGCGAATGCCTGACCTTTGCCCGGTTTAACGAATTCACTGGCTTCAACCGCGTACGGTTCGCCGTCCATCATGATTTTAAGACCAGCACGAAAATCGTTGCTATAGTAAGTCGCCATAAGGCCCTCTGAAATTGTTAAATGGTAGCTAAGCCACAAAATGGCGCATATTGTAACCCTAAATACCCCATCCAGAGAAGATTGGTTGATGCAACTTGCCGATGTTCTCACCGATCCGGATGAACTATTACGTCTTCTGAATATAGACGCTGATGAAAATTTGCTCGCTGGCCGTGAGGCTAAGCGTCTTTTCGCCCTGCGCGTTCCGCGCGCGTTTGTCGCGCGAATGGAAAAAGGTAATCCTAACGATCCTCTGTTACGTCAGGTACTTACCTCGCAAGAAGAATTTATTGCCGCGCCTGGCTTTTCCACCGATCCACTGGAAGAACAGCACAGCGTGGTGCCGGGACTGTTGCATAAATACCGCAATCGCGCGCTATTACTGGTGAAAGGCGGATGCGCGGTAAATTGTCGTTATTGCTTCCGTCGCCACTTCCCATATGCCGACAACCAGGGCAATAAGCGGAATTGGCAGGCCGCGCTGGACTATGTTAGTGCGCACCCTGAGCTTGATGAAATCATCTTCTCAGGTGGCGATCCGCTGATGGCAAAGGACCACGAACTGGACTGGCTGCTTACGCAGCTAGAATCGATCCCGCATATTAAACGCCTGCGTATCCACAGTCGTTTACCGATCGTTATCCCGGCACGCATCACTGATACACTGGTTACCCGCTTTGAGCGCTCATCACTGCAGATCCTGCTCGTGAATCATATTAACCACGCCAACGAAATCGGGGTCGAGTTCCGCACCGCCATGAAGCATCTGCGCCTGGCCGGCGTGACGTTGCTCAACCAGAGCGTTTTGCTACGCGGCGTTAACGATAATGCGCAAACGCTGGCAAACCTCAGCAACGCGTTATTTGACGCAGGCGTGATGCCTTATTACCTGCACGTTCTGGATAAAGTGCAGGGCGCGGCTCACTTCCTCATTAGCGATGATGAAGCGCGTGAGATTGTGCGTGAATTGCTCACTCTGGTATCAGGTTATATGGTGCCTAAGCTGGCTCGAGAGATTGGCGGAGAACCAAGTAAAACGCCGTTGGATCTCCAACTACGCCAGCGCTAATACCACGAATATAGTCAGGCGTAGGCCTGCCTATATTCTCTGGACATCATGGGCGGCCATGTTATTTTAGGCATAGTTAAACACAATAAAAACAAACCATATCAATAAGTTAAATTTCTCATTTAACTGAAAAATGGTTAAGGAGAACCGTTTGTCGATTACAATGATGGGTATTAATGCCGGCGTCATCCGCCAGGATAGTCATTTTATTGCGCTGGCGCTGAAAATTAAGTCACCGCGTAATCAAGAGTCACTCTTCTTCCTGCCCGTAATTGTCCTAAAAGATCTGCTGATTGCGCTGGAGTTTCGTCTGTCTCAGCTACCGCAGCTAAGTGCGGAGAAACGCCGCCAATATGAAAAGCTGCGTGATAAAACCGTCCAGAAAATGCACCAGAATATCCCATCGATTCAACACGCTGAGCTA
>NZ_BCTM01000025.1 GCF_001571285.1 Kluyvera cryocrescens NBRC 102467
TTGATTTGAATCAATTTACATGCCTAACCGACAAAATAGCTAAATTGATTTCAAAGCAACAACAGGTAATAAAATTATCATTAATGGGTAAAATTCCCGCTGACGCCCACACCTATAAGGGGTAGAAATAGGGTTTCACGCCGATAGCACGAGCGGATGAGAATGGTGCAGAGGAAAGCGGGCCTGCGCGTATGTTGCCCGCAGAGGCCCGTATGATGGCAGTCAAATCAGAGGAAAAAGACGTCCTGCAGGCCATATTGTGTTAACAGGGCCCGCAGAAGTCTGCGCGAATCAGGCCTTACTGATGATAACCGGTACGCTCTTATAGGCCGGGGTCAGGCTTTGGCTATCCACCGCATCCAGTGACAAAAGTACGTTAGCCTCCGGGAGATAGGCTCCGATAGAGCCCGCCGCCATGCTATAGACCACCACCGTTAGCCCAAACATGGCGCGCTTAGCATCAGGCTGGCCGTTATCATCCAGCGCCTGGAGATGGACGATATCCCCTTCAACCAGGCCGCGTGCATCGGTTTCCGCCTGACTGAGAAACACCACGTCGCGGCGACCGGTGATCCCACGATAGCGATCGTTCATCCCGTAGATGGTGGTGTTGTACTGATCGTGGCTGCGCAGCGTAGCCAGCACCAATGCATCGGCGGGTTGCTTATCGCGCTCAACGGCGCGCTGGCGGCTGACAACAAAGTTGGCTTTGCCGCTCGCGGTGTGCCACTCCCGGCGTGAAGCCGGCGTATCCATCCGAAAACCGCCCGGCTTTTCAATCCGCGCATTATAGTCAGCGAACGCGGGGATCACGTCGGCAATCGCCTCGCGAATCAGATGATAGTGGCCACTCATCGCCTCCCAATTCACGGGAGAATTCGGCAAGGTGGCGCGCGCCATTGCCGCTACGATGGCCGGCTCCGACTTCAGCCACGGTGATGCCGGTTTCAGCGTCCCGCAGGAGGCGTGCACCATCGACATCGAATCTTCAACGGTGACCGACTGGATCCCACCTACCTGCACGTCGCGTTCGGTGCGCCCCAGCGCCGGTAGCAGATAGTTATGTTTCGCCAGCAACAAATGCGAACGATTGAGCTTGGTGGCCACATGAACCTGTAAATCCAGCTTTTTCATGGCTTCAAAGGTGCGCTGCGGCTGCGGCATTGCTACCGCCAGATTGCCACCCATACAGATAAGCGCTTTCGCCTCTCCCCGCTCGATAGCGCGAATGCTCTCCACGCTGGAACGGCCATGCTTACGCGATACGCGGATAGTAAAGCGAGCTTCGAGACGCAGCAGAAACGCTTCCGAAGCGGCTTCGTTGATCCCCACCGAGCGGTCGCCCTGCACGTTGGAATGGCCGCGCAGCGGACAAATACCCGCTCCACGTTTCCCCATATTCCCTTTCAGCAGCAGCAGGTTAACCAATTGCTGAACGTTCTCGGTGCCGTTTTTGTGTTGAGTGATCCCCAAACCGTAGCAAATGATAGTGGCGTTCGATTTATCATAACGATACGCCAGATCTTCCATCTGGCTGCGCGTCAGACCTGAATCCTGCTCCAGATCCGCCCAGCGGCATTGGTGCAGGTCATCATACAAGGCCTGATAGCCCTGGGTATGCTTAGCCAGAAACGCGCGGTCGAGGCACGGTTCCTGGCCAAGCAAAATTCTGGCTTCATCCATCTCAATCAGCGCTTTCATCACGCCTTTAAGCAGCGAACTATCGCCACCCATTTTGACCTGGTAGTAATCGTTGCTCAGAACGGTGGACTGCCCTTTAAGCATGTCAGTTGGGCTTTGTGGGAAGCTAAAGCGCTCAAGCCCCCGTTCTGCCAGTGGATTGATAGAAATAATACGCGCGCCGCGCTGCGCCACTTCCCGAAGCGTCGTGAGCATACGCGGATGATTCGTTCCCGGATTATGACCGATACAAATCACCAGATCGCAGTGCTCAAAATCCTCGAGCTCAACGGTGCCTTTCCCCATCCCAATAGACTGGGTCAGCCCGGCGCTGGTCGGGCCATGACACATATTGGAGCAGTCGGGGAAGTTGCTGCTGCCGTATTCGCGGGCAAACAGTTGATAGAGGAATGCCGCTTCATTAGAGGTACGTCCGGAGGTATAAAACTCTACCTGTTCCGGGGAATCATAGCTGCGTAGCCGTTCGCCGATCTCGGCAAATGCCACCTGCCAGTCAACGGCCTGCCAGCGATCGGTGGCGCGGTCATACTTCAGCGGATGCGTCAGGCGGCCGATATTTTCCAGCTCATAGTCACTGTAGTTCCAGAGTTCGGCCACCGAATGCTGGCGGAAAAACGCTGGCGATGCTTTCTTACTGGTTGTCTCCCAGGAAACCGCTTTAACCCCGTTTTCACACAGTTCCATCGGTGAACGATGCTCGGGGTCAGGCCATGCGCAGCCTGGGCAGTCAAAACCTTTTACCTGGTTCATCCTGAACATGGCGATAATATCGCGCGCAACGGCCTTCTGTGAAAATACCGACGTCGTCACTGCTCTGACCGCGCCCCATCCACCTGCCGGCCCCTGATAGCCGTTTACACCCTGAACACCCTGACTCATTTTTACCGCTTATTCTGTAGGCTATTTCAATGGTGAATACGGTAGCAATTTCGTTGGGCTAAAGATTTCCTCTTCACGGAGTACGCACGTTCTACGCTGTACGGGTTAGGCCAGCGCTCCCTGCAGGTGGCATATCCGCTCACCCGCGGTCAGCGTAAATGCACTGTCCCACAATAAAAATGGGGTTGATCTGATACGAACAACCTCTTATTTTCATCGCTGTTTTTTTTACCTGGGTCCTACGATGTCGACGATGAGTAAAGCGCACGCGGTAGTGAACAGCGGAATAAGAAGAAGAATAAGCTGAGGAATTTGTTATGTGGTTATTTATTGGCACCACCGCCGTCGCCATTCTGGCTACGCTGATGCTGGTTTGGCTTGACGATAGAATTGCCGATCCAGAGTAAAGACGGAGCATGTTCCGCGCCGCAGCATGGCGCGGAACATGACGTATTACAGCGACTTCGCCAGGCGTTCTACGGCGGTCACCAGCCCTTCTTCAGAGACGGTCGAGTAGGATAAACGCAGGGTGCGGGTATCCGGATTATCGTTATAGAACGCTTCACCTGGCACGTACACCACCCCATTTTCCAGCGTCTTCTCCAGCCACTTCATGGTATCAAACGGATAGCGGAAGCGAGCCCACAGGAACATCCCGCCTTTCGGACGGCTGAACTCCAGATGCTCGCCCAGACGGCTTTCCAACGCGTTAGCCAGCGCATCGCACTTCTTGCGATAGTCTTCACGAATCAGCGCAATCTGGCTTTCCAGACGGTTCATGCTGAGGTATTCAGCGGTGATCACCTGCGACAGCATGTTGGTGTGCAGGTCGGCGGCCTGTTTGACGATCACCGTCTGTTGCGCCAGCCAGTCGGGCATGACGATCCAACCGATACGCATCCCCGGCGCGAGGATCTTCGAGAAGGTTGAGGTGTACACCACCTGATCTTCACAGCCCAATTCAACGGCGTGCTGATACAGCGGGCGCTGCACTTCATCGGTAAAGCTGATTTCGCCGTACGGATCGTCTTCGATGATCACAAAGTCATGCTGTTTTGCCAGCTCGACCAGCCGACGGCGACGATCGTCGCTCAGGGTTTTGCCGCCAGGGTTACCGAAGGTGGGAACCAGATAGACTGCTTTGACGGTGGTGGTGGTCAGCAGCTCGGCGAGCTGTTCCACCAGCATGCCGTGGTCATCGGTATCGACGCTGAGAATATTAGCCTGCGCCAGTTGGAAAACCTGCAGCGCCGCCAGATAGGTCGGGCGCTCAACGACAATCGCGTCGCCCGGGTCGAGCAACGTGCGCGCCACGATATCCAGCGACTGCTGTGAACCAGAAGTGATGTACACGTGGCTGGCCTGACAGGCCACGCCGCGCGCCTGGCACAGTTCGCTGACCGCCTGACGTAGCGGCGGATAGCCCTCAGTCAAACCATACTGGAACGCATCGTTGAAACGTTCGCTCATCACCTTCTGCACCGCCAGCTCCAGCCCTTCGGTATCAAAAAGCTCCGGGGCCGGAATACCGCCACCGAGAGAAATCACGCCGGGTAATTTACTGTGCTTTAAGAGTTCGCGGACGGCGGAGGGTTTGAGTTCACCCGCGCGGACGGCGAGGCGCCGATCGTGCATAGTCTTTTCCTTTTCTGTCTTGTAGTTGTGTTTATTGCCAGCGGATTTTTAAAAGTAGCCCGGTCAAACGCAGCGACGTCGGGCTACTTATCCGCCTTTATTCGTTATCTTTAATGACGACCAGCGGTTCGATATCGCTCTCTTTTTTAATCACCAGAGAGTCATCGCCCCGCAGGCAGGTGCCGCCATAGTTACCGCCAACGGTAAAGGTACATACCTGAATATATTTTCCCGCCACGTTTGGCAAGCACCAAAGTTGCTGGTAAATATTTTTTCGGTCGACAAATTTCCCGCTGGTCTGATCCAGCAACTGGTCGTGGCCGCTGACTAAATCGATATTGCTGCCGCAGCGGCCGGAAATCGGCTTCACGGCATAGCCGGTTTTCGCCAGATGCTCACTGACTTCAAAATCGGTATCCAGCAGATACGGGTGGTTCGGGAACAGCGACCACAGTACTGGCAAAATGGCTTTGTTGCCGGGGATCACCGTCCAAAGCGGCTCAAAGACCATCACTTCCGGACGCAGCAGCACATCAATCAGGCGCACTTCGTTATCCGGATGGCCGGTACGGATCGGCACCGCCGCGTACTCGCTTTCACTGACTTCACGCACCTGCTCAATGGCGGTTTCCCACGCCCAGGTTTTCCACACGCAGTTCACCAGACGCCCATCGCCATCAATCAGCTGGCCTGCAGCATCCCAGCGCAGCTCGTCAAGGCCGTAGAGAATTTTGCACTCAAACCCTGCCTGGGTCAGCGCACGCTGCATAAACTGAGCGTGATAGTTTTCTTCGAGATCTTTGTCCTGCATGATGTGGACAAACGGTCGCGCCAGGCTGTGTTTCCACGCGCCCACCAGCTCGCTCAGCAGCTCTTCCGCCGGGTTATGGCCACTGCCCTGATAGCCGGTTTTCAGCCACTGTTCGAGGATCAGACCACCTTCCGTATGGCAGGATGCGGAGTCGGCGTTGTATTCATAGACCTTCAGCCCACGCTCATCCATACAGAAATCCATCCGCCCGGTGATCATGTCATGGCGACGACGCTGCCACGACAGGCGCAGACGCGGCCAGAGGATTTTCGGGATATCAAACAGCGCCAGCAGATTGTCATCGCGCATCACTTTATCGGTGGCGTGGAGATACATCAGGTGCATCTCGTTGGTCGCTTTAATCAGCTCCTGCTCCGCACTTTCCGTCATGGTGAAGTACTGATACGGATCGCGGTTAATCACGTGGCCGTTCGCCGCAACGTACGCTTTTTGCAGCGAGTCGCGCTCATCCAGCCAATCGCCGTCGAACTGACCGTGATTATCGAGACGTGCTCCGCCAAGCTTCAGCGCTTCACCAGCAATGGCGGGCTGAGGCAGGCTAAAACGGGCGTCGTCGGTCTGGATCATCCAGCCGAGAATCGTGGTGTCGTCAAAGGTGTCATGCAGAATGTAGTGGCCGTCTTTGACTTCAAGCATCAGTTCACGGGTCCACTGTTGCCCTGCCGGCAGCGGCGAGTGCAGCACGTTCTGCTCGGCGATTCGCACCTTGTTGCCAAGCAGTTGGGTGATCACCGCTACGTGCCCGGTTTCATTAAATTCCCCCCCCTTCTGCCAGATAAGTAGTGAGCCGACGAGCGGCGGGCGGCGTGAACCGTTGGCGAAAGCCTGCAACGGCAAAATGGCGTCATTCACCACCTGGCGCAGATAGCGCAAAGAAAAGATCTCGTAGGCCATGCCAACGTCGGTGAAGACAAATCCGTAGGTGATAAACAGGAAGCGGCGGGCAAACTCGACGCATTGCCACTTGTAGCCCATGTATTCGTTGTCGATGTAGCTGCGAAACGATGCGTCGTCAGGCATGTCGCCTGGCTTTAAACTGCTGTAATTCGAAGAGTAAATGGCTACGCCGCCCGGCGCATACCCCAACAACGTGCCAAATGGGGCGTCACTATTGGTACTTCCCGTATTCATGAACCTTCCTCAAACATACCGTGCGATTTAATCGCCTGAACGTTGAAATTTATCCGACAAAAGTGGATTAATCATACACCCGAGTATGCGAGGATGACCCATTACAGGGAAAAATAATCCTCCGAAAAATCGCCATCAATGACATCAGGAGTCCGCATGAGTTTACAGGCACAGCCGCTGGTTTGGGGCCATGGAGCGCGCACGTTCGAGGTGTTTCTGGAGCCCACCTGCCCATTTTCCGTAAAGACTTTCAATAAGCTGGACGCGCTGCTGGCGCTGG
Organism: Kluyvera cryocrescens NBRC 102467; assembly: GCF_001571285.1. Taxonomy (GTDB): domain Bacteria; phylum Pseudomonadota; class Gammaproteobacteria; order Enterobacterales; family Enterobacteriaceae; genus Kluyvera; species Kluyvera cryocrescens. The sequence continues at coordinate 6,459 of NZ_BCTM01000025.1, forward strand.
CCGGTGAAGATAAAATCAGCGTAAAAATTCGTTTGCAGTCGCAGCCGTGGCATCTGTTTTCCGGCGTGATTGTTCGCTGCATTCTCGCCGCCTCCACCCTGACGGACGGCAAAGCCGCCGCACATAAGGTGATGCAAGCGGTCGCTGACCATCGCGAAGAGTTTGAATTTACCGATCACTGCAGCGGCCCCAACATGCAGGCCACGCCGCAGGAGATCATCGAACGCCTGGAGCGCTACAGCGGCGTACCGCTGGCCGAGGCGTTTGGCCACCCCGAGCTGCAAAAAGAGATCAAATGGCACGCCCGCTATGCCCGACAGAACGGCGTTCACGTCTCCCCAACCTTTATGGTTAACGGGCTGATTCAGCCGGATTTAGGCAGCGGCGATGACGTTAGCGTCTGGGCAGCGCGGCTTTTTGCCTGAGACTGCTACACTTTCACCCTCAACACATCATCAAGAAAAGGCGAGCGATTATGTCAGAGAACACCTATCAGCCACCCAAAGTCTGGGAGTGGACGCAAAGCAGCGGCGGCGCATTCGCCAATATTAACCGCCCGATTTCCGGTGCCACCCATGAGCAAGCGTTGCCGGTGGGTCATCACCCGCTCCAGCTCTATTCTCTGGGCACACCTAACGGCCAGAAAGTCACCATCATGCTGGAAGAACTGTTGGCGGTGGGCGTCACTGAGGCTGAGTACGATGCATGGTTAATCCGCATTGGCGAAGGGGATCAGTTCTCCAGCGGTTTTGTCGAAGTGAACCCGAACTCAAAAATCCCTGCCTTGCGCGATCACTCAACCACCCCGCCAACCCGCGTGTTTGAGTCCGGCAACATTCTGCTTTATCTGGCGGAAAAATTTGGTCACTTCCTGCCAAAAGACCCGGCGGGACGTACCGAAACGCTGAACTGGCTATTCTGGCTGCAGGGCTCAGCCCCGTTCCTCGGCGGCGGCTTCGGCCATTTCTATAACTACGCGCCGGTCAAAATTGAGTACGCGATCAACCGCTTTACCATGGAAGCCAAGCGCCAGCTCGACGTGCTGGACAAACAGCTGGCGCGCGGTCGTTATGTCGCCGGAGAGGAGTACACCATCGCCGATATGGCTATCTGGCCGTGGTACGGTAACGTGGTGCTGGGCAACGTCTACGGCGCGGATGAGTTCCTTGATGCGCAGAGCTACAAAAATGTCATGCGCTGGGCGCAGGATATTGCCAGCCGTCCAGGCGTGAAGCGCGGTCGTATCGTCAACCGCACCAATGGCCCGTTAGATGAGCAGCTGCATGAGCGTCATGACGCCCGCGATTTTGACACCAATACCGAAGATAAACGTCAGAAGTAAGCCATTATAGCCGGGTGCCTGGCACCCGGTTTTACTGCCCTTCCAGTCGGTACCCCGCCATAAAGTAGCGCACGGTGGTGCTGGAATCGTGCTCCTTAAAGAAATCCATCACCATTTCTTTATCCAACCCGTAGCGGCGCGTCAATATCCCCGCTTCCCAGGCGCTGAGCTGACGATCGCCGGTTTTCTCAAACATGCGATGCGAAAAACCCAGTACGAAGCCGCGCTTGTAGTCCGCGCAAAATCCGACCACTTTCTGCGCACTATCGGCATAAGGCGCCTTCATTCCCGCAATCAGCCCCTTACCAAAATGGTTATCCATCGTTCCCCCTCCCCCAATCGTTATATATAAAATTATATAGCGATATTTTGAGCGATGGCTAGCGCTATTTGCCAGCTACCCATAAAGAGGCACCACGCGGGCTTTTTCCATGCATGTGATCGAGCCAACGGGCATTTATGTCGAAACAACGTATCGTGGAAACAGCGTTTCAAAAATGAAAGGAGAAGTTATGGCCTGGCAAGCAAACCCAGCCCGTTATGAAAGTATGCAGTATCGCTACTGCGGTCGCAGCGGCCTCCAGCTTCCCGCGCTGTCTCTCGGCCTGTGGCACAGTTTTGGTCACATCCACGCACTCGACGAACAGCGTGCGCTGCTGCGAAAAGCCTTTGACTGCGGAGTCACCCACTTCGATCTCGCCAATAACTACGGTCCTCCACCGGGTAGCGCTGAAGAGAACTTCGGCCGCCTGCTACGTGACGATTTTGCCGGCTATCGCGACGAACTGATTATCTCGACCAAAGCGGGCTACGACATGTGGGCAGGGCCCTACGGCTCCGGCGGCTCACGCAAATATCTGCTGGCCAGCCTCGACCAAAGCCTCAAGCGTATGGGGCTAGACTATGTCGATATCTTCTATTCGCACCGGGTCGATGAGAAAACGCCCATGGAAGAGACCGCCGCCGCGCTGGCGCAGGCGGTACAAAGCGGTAAAGCCCTGTACGTGGGAATCTCTTCGTATTCAACCGAACGTACTCAGGCAATGGTTGAACTGCTGCGCGAATGGAAGATCCCGCTGCTGATCCACCAGCCTTCTTATAACCTGCTAAACCGCTGGGTAGATAAGAGCGGCCTGCTCGATACCCTTGAACACAACGGCGTCGGCTGTATTGCTTTTACGCCACTGGCGCAGGGGTTGCTGACCGGCAAATACCTTAACGGTATTCCCGACGGTTCACGCATGCAGACAGAGGGCAAAAAAGCGCGCGGCTTGACCGAGAACATGCTGAGTGAAAGCAACTTAAGCAGCCTGCGCTTGCTCAATGAGATGGCGCAGCAGCGCGGGCAGTCGATGGCGCAAATGGCGCTGAGCTGGCTGCTTAAAGATCCACGCGTCACGTCGGTTCTGATTGGCGCTAGCCGTCCGGAGCAGATAGAGGAGAACGTGAAAGCGTTAGATAATCTGCATTTCTCGCCTGAAGAGCTGGCGCAGATAGATAAACACGTGGCGGATGGGCAGCTAAATCTCTGGCAGGCGTCGTCTGATAAATAGATCATCAGCGTTTAAGCAGGCCGGACAAGGCGTTATCCGGCCTGCTGTATTTTGGGGTATAGGCTGAGGTTAGCCTTTTTTCGCGCGGGTTACGCTATCAAGGTAGCCCATCACAAACGCGGACAGCACGAAGGTCAGGTGGATAATGACGTACCACATCAGCTTGTTATCTGGGACGTTTTTAGCATCCATAAACACCCGCAGCAGGTGAATGGACGAGATCGCCACAATCGACGCCGCCACTTTATTTTTCAGCGAGGTGGCATCCATCTTACCCAACCAGTTCAGCTTCTCTTTATGGGTGCTGATATCCAACTGCGAGACGAAATTTTCATATCCTGAGAACATGACCATCACCAGCAGCCCACCGACTAACGTCATGTCCACCAGCGACAACAGAGTCAAAATCAGATCGGCTTCTGCCAAACTGAAGATATTCGGCAGAACGTGAAAAATCTCCTGAAAGAACTTGATGGCTAATGCCAGCAGCCCCAGTGAAAGGCCAAAATAAACCGGGGCCAGAATCCAGCGCGATGCATACATCATATTCTCAAAAAAGCGTTCCATAGTGTCCCGTTGATCAGTCAAATTCGGCTGAGAGTATATCGCAACTACGCAACATAACTTCAACAGTAATAATTACACATCATGAGGACGAATGAATGGCCGTTGGTAGTCTGGCCACACCAGGGCAACCAGCTCTGGATAGGCTTCCTGCGCGAACTCCTGGTAACACTGCTGAAGGCTTGTCACCACCGGATCGCCCAGCGTGACCTGTTCACCCTTGAGGCAGCGGCGTTTAATTTCATCGTAATACTCGTAGACGGCGCCGTTGAGATCGCGACAACGCTCCTGCGCCTCAAATAGGCCAGGCGTTTCTTTTAATTCATCTATCGACATGCGCTTAATCGTGGACTGGAGAAAATCGATATACTCATGATTAATACGCCAATACCATGGCGGCGTAATGGTGCTCATCAGCCCGGCGAAATGGTTTTCCCCTTCATCTTTGTTCAGCGGCGTGGCGACTGTTGAGGTAACAGTTTCATTCTCAGTATCAGCAGTTTCGTTATTTTGGCCATACATGAAAAATAAAATAATGACGGTGAGTAACAGCAACACCATCACGAAATAAATAATACCGCTCATGGTTTTCTCCACTTTTTTTGATTTTAAAAGTGCACCATGATAATGTCAACGAACCTCACTATAATAAAAAACACGCTCCAGCCAATCGAATGATGACGCCTATATGATAGCTGAAACCCTTATCCCAGCCCGCTTTTGCATCTCCGCCGTAGACGCTGAGAGCACTGATGTGAAGCCGCTTCAGCTCGTCGAGCCGGAGAAAGCCTCGCTCGCCGATTGGCAGGATGAGATATTGATCAGCGGCGGCCAGTCCCGTAACCCATTGCTCGAGGAGCGCGATCGTCATATTAAAGATAGATTATATCGCGTGGCTAAAATTGAAGCCTTTGCCCTTATGCTAAATAATTTAGTGGTTCAGGGAGAGATCTCCGCGCTGGAGTTAAGTCAAATTATTGAGTTAAAAACCCAGGACATTAATGAAGATGGTAATAAAATCTGGCTTAATTTAATGACCCAGGAAAGAACTGCCCCACTGTTTTATAATCTGACGGAAAAGTAGTATGAAACTTGTCGATGTTACTGAGGCTAATATAACGTTAAGCCCACAGATAAGTGATGAAACTCTTCTCCAGCGGAACCTTCAGGCGCTACGTGATGAAAAAAACGCCGAGGGGCGCCGCATTTCCAGCCCTTCTGCACCGATTCCCGCCGCGTTGGTCAAAATGAAGTGGCAGAACCGTCGCGAAATCTATGCCTACCAGGTCAAAGAAGAGATCTTTGGCTCTGCGCTATGTGAAGTAATGGCGCGTTATCCTCACCTGAGAGACAAAATTCTCGCACATACCGAGGCCTGCTATCAGCACGTGCTGAGTCGGGAGACCGCGACCCTAGAGATCAGCCGCGGCCTTGCCGATGGTGATTACCGGACTTCAAACGTCATTCTGAAAGTGGAAAAAGACGAAGAAAAGCGCCCGGATCAGCCGGTTATCTCCAGAGCAAAATGATCGAACGCGCAGAAACCATCCGACTTGGTTGATTCGAGCGACAGCGCCAGCAGCCCTATTTTTGCCCCAACCCACTTTCCTTTACCGGCAGCAAAGGGCTGTGCGATTGGATACCAGTCGCTGTCATTCTGCCGCCATGCGAAGCGACAAATCCCGCCCAATGAAACCTCGATCTTCATTTCGCAGCTCGCATCATCAATAACCGCTATCGCCTGACGATTCTCACTGACGATACCCGCGTCGCTCATCCAGCCGGTTACCCATAGTATCCGATATCTGCCATGACTATTTTCCAGTAACAGCGAGGCATAGCGTTCGCCGTAGACAATCACCCCGCCCGCATCACCGGATTTCTCCGCATTGAGCGTCAACGAAGTCTGGGCCGAGAACTGCCATGCCGGAAACTTCTGCAGCAACAGATTCGGTACCCAGTAGACGTTATTCTTTTCTTGCAAGGAAGGAAGCCCGCAACAGTGAAGATTCAGCTGCTGCTTCCCGGGTAGCAGCCACTCAGGATTGGGGTTGGCCTGCCATTGCCACTGCAAACCGGGTTTGCCGTTGGCAAAATCATCACTCGTTTGCGGCTTTTCACGTGGCGATGCTGGCAGGCTAACCGGGCGCGGCCCGCGCATGACAGGCTGACCTTCGCCATTTTCCCCTAACGGTTCGCCAATGCGCGGCCAGCCATCGTCTCCCCAACACATCGGTTGTAGGTGCACAATACGACCGTACAAATGTGCATCCTGGAAATGAACAAACCAGCATTCGCCATCGTCGAGTTCAACCCAACCGCCCTGATGCGGGCCATTAACCGGGGTATTTCCCTGGAAGAGAACGTTTTTCACCTCCCAGGGCCCCTGCATACTTTTGGCACGCAGGACGGTTTCCCAACCGGTTTCCACCCCGCCTGCCGGAGCAAAAATGTAGTACCAGCCGCCGCGTTTGTAGACTTTCGGCCCCTCCAGCGTTGGCTGATCGCAGCTGCCGTCGTAAATAATCCGCCCTTCGCCCTGAAGCTGCTTACCGTCAGGCGACATGGAAAATAGCTGCAGTTTGTGCTTAATCCCACTGCGGCTGTGAGCAAAAGCGTGTACCAACCATGCTTCACCGTTGTCGTCCCAGAATGGACAGGGATCGATCCAGCCCTTGGCCACTTGTAAACAATGAGGTTCGCTCCACGCTCCCCAAGGATCGTCGGTGTGACACATGAAAATCCCTTCATCCGGGGTACTGAAAAACACCCACAGCTTATTATCATGCCAACGTATTGATGGCGCCCAGACGCCTTTGCCTGGCTGATATTCATGAAAACCGGCCAGCGGTAACGCGTTAAAAACATGATTGATGATTTTCCAGCTCACCAGGTCAGTCGAATGGAGAATCGGCAACGCTGGCATGTGGTTAAAGCTGGAGGAAACCATAAAGAAATCATCCCCTACCCGCACGATATCCGGATCCGAATAGTCAGCGCAGAGGATCGGATTCTGATAGTCATTCGCTGTCATCATATCCTCCTTAAGCCTTACGCCATTCGCCGGGTACGGCGTCGGGCTCCACGTCTACCGCCACGCTGTTTGTCTGCTGCCGAGCAGACAGATCGCGTTGAATGGTGGCCATGGCTTGATCATCAAGTTTATAAAAGCGCGACAACCACCACAGCACCAGATAGGAGAGCGATGGCCCCAGCGTCAACAGCCCGACAATCCCCATCGTCGCCAGTGGCGTTTGTACAGAAACCCCCGCCTGATAGCCAAACAATCCCAGCGAGAAGCCCACGACCGCACCGGCAACCGCCATCCCCATTTTCAGCGCAAACAGATTGCCAGAGTAAGACAAACCGGTAATACGACGACCAAATTTCCACTCACCGTAGTCAGCGGCATTAGCCATCATGTTCCATTTAAACGGTTGGTACATCTGGTGGAAGAAACCAACAAGGAAATACAGCGGGAACACCACCGGCAGCCAGGTTGGCGGCACGAAGAACATCACCACACCTACCACAACCAACAGCAGGTTAATACTTTTAAACAGCGACACTGCGCGATAGCGTTTTGCCAGCCAACCTGCGGCCATACTGCCGATAATGGTTCCGACCACACTGGTTGATATAAACGCCGACTTCATCGCGGTCCCGGCGGCAGACTCAACGCCGCCCATCATCAGATAGGTGGCATAGTACAGGGTCGCCGCGCCGCGCATGACCCCGGCCATGCTGGAGAAAAAGGTGATAATTGCCACAATTCGCCACTGATCGTTTGCCAGCAATGAGCGCAGATCTTCACGAATACTGTTTTGCTGTTCAACCGCGGGCGCTACGCGTTCTTTCGTCGAGAAGAAGCAGAACAGGAGCATCACAATAGCAATGGCCCCCATGATCCCCATGGTGGCCTGGAAGCCAAACTGCCTGTTATCTTTCCCCAGGTAATCGACAAGAAATAGGGTCGCCACGGACACCATCAGCCCGGCGATGGAAGAAATAGTAAAACGGTAGGACTGTGCCGAAAGGCGATCTTTTTCATCACGCGTAATAACGCCGCCCAGCGCACAGTAGGGGATATTGATAAAGGTGTAACACAACATTAGTAAGGTGTATGTCAGGTAGGCATATACCAGTTTGCCAGACTCACTAAACGCCGGTGTCGTAAAGGTCATAACCGCCAGTACAGCATAAGGAACAGCAAACCAGATAAGCCAAGGGCGGAAGTGCCCCCAGCGAGTTTTCACCCGGTCGGCAACGATGCCGGTGAGCGGGTCAGTTATCGCATCAAGTACGCGAGTGACCAGGAACATAACTCCCACAGCCGCCGCCGAGAGTCCGTAAATATCCGTGTAAAACCAGGTCAAAAACATCGTTACCGAAGAGTAGACAATGCCGCAAGCGGCATCGCCCATGCCGTATCCCAGCTTTTCTGAAATCGACAATTTTGTATCGTTTGCCACGAGGTAATCCCCCCTAATTGAAGAGGTTTCAATGTAGGAGGATGAAAAAAACAATCCTATTGTCTTTTTTCGTACTGGCGTTACGTTTTATAGCAACTGCGGAAGGTGTCACACATCTTGATCATTTATCATACAGCTTTGATTTTTGTGACCTCACACCAAACGGAAAACGGAAATAGCCGATTTCAGCTCGCCGGTATGCTGCTGTTGCTCGTGCGCGACCTGAATCGTCTGCGCCACGTGCTGCACGTTCTCCTGTACGCTGGCATCAATATGCGCAATGCTCCCTTTCATCTGCATCACGCTGGCGCGCTGCTGGTCGCTCATTGACGACAGCACATCCACACAGGCCTGTAGGCTGTCGATGTTATCGATAATCGCCGCCATCGTCTCCCCTGCGCGCTCCACCTGCTCTGCGCCCTGATGGGTACGTTCAACCGATGTCGCAATCAGTTGTCGAATATCCCGCGCAGCCCCTTCGCAGCGCAGTGCGAGGGTACGAACCTCGGCAGCGACCACGGCAAAGCCCTTGCCGTGCGCCCCGGCTCGCGCCGCTTCTACCGACGCGTTGAGCGACAGGATATTGGTCTGGAAGGCAATACCGTCGATGAGCTCAAGGATCCCGTTGATCTTCAAAGACTCGTCGCGGATATGGGTCATTGATGCCATAGCCAGACGGATGTTTTCGCCCCCCTGCTGAGCGACATCACTGGCCTGCACCGCCAGTTGGCGGGCTTCGCCGGCTTTTTCGCTGGTCAGTGAGGCCGCGGCGGCCAACTGTTCCATTGCGCTGGCGGTTACCGCCAGCGAACGCGCCTGATTGTCGGTACGCTCGGACAGCGCGGTATTACGCTGCAACAGCGTCTGCGACGCTTCCAACAGCTGTGATACGTTACCGCTCACCTGTTCCAGCGTATTGCGCATCGCGTCCAGCGTCAGGCTAAAGGTCCGCGCGAACGGCGAGCGGCTGGTTTTCGCATCGCGGGCCAGCGTCAAATAGCCGGACTCCCGATTGATCACCGCCGCCAGCTTCGCCACCTCACTGGCAGAACGCGCGTCCTGCTCCATACGCACCGCCAGAAACACCAGAAAAACGGTCTGCGCTACCACATATAGTCCATGCATAATGACCATATGCAGGCCGGTATGCATAAATACGGTAATATGAAACAGGCCATATTCCTGCAAATAATTAAACACCAGATGATGAACCGCAATGACGCCGGCCCCCATAATTAATGGCCGCCAATCACGCCATGCCAGCAGCGCGGAGAGTAAAACGAAAACTGAAAAATGGTATTCGGTTTCGCCATGCCCCAGTTGAATAAGCAGTGCAGAATAGGCCATCAAAATAAAAGCGTACACCAGCCGAGTGGCCAGCGTGCCGGCAAACAAAAAGGTCATCATGGTGCCCAGCGCAGATAGCGCGGTCGCCACAATCAGCGCGATATGCAGGCCCTCATTCATCCAGCCCACGCCCAATGATATGCCCCACATGACCCATGCCAGCACCAGCAACAGCCGGTCAGCTCTTTTTCGAATGGAGGATAATGAAAACAGATCGCGATGCAGCCCATCTGCATCCCGCAAAGCCGTAATAGTCATCATATTTTCCGCCCGCCGCAGGTGAAGATATTTCTTCTTATATTATTGTTAGCGTTCAGAATTAAGCGTAGGAAGGTTATTTCAGGCTAGCCACTACAATGTTAAAAATATATTCCACGAATTAAGCAGCACTAAATGACATTTCATTTAAATTCTATTTTGGAGGGGATAATAAGACTTAAGGTAAATATCGGATGGCGCGTGGAGGATAAAAAGAATGGCGCAAAGTGCGCCATTCGGGATCATTATTTCTTGGCGACGGTTTCTTCGCCGACCAGGCCAATCTTCAGATAGCCTGCCTGATGGAGGGTGTCCATCACCTTCATCATCGTTTCGTAATCAACCGTCTTGTCAGCACGGAAGAAGACGGTGGTGTCTTTCTTCCCTTCCGTCAGCGTTTCCAGGGCGCTGACCATGTTGTCTTCGGTAATCGGATCGTTACCAAGGAACATGGATTTGTCGGCTTTCACCGACAGATAGACCGGTTTTTCCGGACGCGGCTGTGGCTGGCTTGAGGAAGCCGGCAGGTTGACTTTGACATCAACGGTCGCCAGCGGTGCCGCCACCATAAAGATAATCAGCAAAACCAACATAACGTCGATAAACGGCGTTACGTTGATGTCATGCATTTCGCCGGTGTCGTCCAGATTTTCATTAAGACGCATTGCCATGGGGCATTAACCTACTCGTAATTTCTGGGCGGTACGAACCGGATGCACGCCGCTGGCGCTAAGATCCAGATCGCGGCTCTGCAGCAGCAGCACCTGCGCGGCAACATCGCTGAGATTCGCTTTAAAGCCGCCAATCAGGCGCGCGAAGACGTTATAGATAACCACCGCTGGAATTGCGGCAAACAGACCAATCGCGGTCGCCAGCAGCGCTTCAGCAATACCCGGCGCCACAACGGCCAGGTTAGTGGTTTGCGTCTGGGCAATACCGATGAAGCTGTTCATGATACCCCAAACGGTACCAAACAGACCCACGAACGGGGAGATAGCACCGATGGTCGCGAGGAAGCCATTACCGCGTCCCATGTGACGTCCAACCGCCGCCACGCGACGCTCAAGACGAAAACCGGTACGTTCTTTAATGCCTTCGTTATCTTCCGAACCCGCAGAGAGCTCCAGCTCGTTCTGCGCTTCATTAATTAACTGGCTGCTCAGGCTACGAGCATCAAAGGCGGCGGCCACTTCACTCGCCTGGTTAAGAGAACGAACGTCCCCTAACAGCTTCTGTTCGCGCTTGAGGCGGCGCTTATGGGCGAGAAGCTCTGCACCCTTGCTGAAGAAAATAGCCCAGGTGACGACGGAGGCCAGAATAAGCCCGATCATGACCACTTTAACCACGATGTCGGCATGATGATACATACCCCAAACGGAGAGATCCGCCTGCATCAAATTATTACCCACTGTGTATCTCCAGGACATAAATCACAAAATCTGAGCACAATAATATCAAAAAAACGTCGAATTGATAGTAGTTCTCATTAGTATTTGCATATTGACCTAAATCACACTTATTTTCCTTGCGCTTACGCAGTAAAAAAGTTTTCTCCGCCCAATACGGCAAAATTTTCTGCTGTATGCGCAGGAAACGCTACACCCTGCTGACAATCGTGATAGTTTAGACGTCCAGACGTATAAAAACAGGTATGACAGACATGGCAGATAAGCACCTCGATACCGCGCTGGTTAACGCCGGACGCAGTAAAAAATATACCCAGGGTTCGGTCAACAGCGTGATTCAGCGTGCTTCGTCGCTGGTTTTTGAGACGGTCGCGGCAAAAAAGCACGCAACCCATAACCGCGCCAACGGCGAATTGTTTTACGGGCGTCGCGGCACGCTAACCCATTTCTCGCTGCAGGAAGCGATGTGCGAACTGGAAGGTGGCGCCGGCTGCGCCCTTTTCCCCTGCGGCGCGGCGGCTGTCGCCAATACCATTCTGGCATTCGTTGAACAAGGCGATCACGTGCTGATGACCAACACCGCCTACGAGCCAAGTCAGGACTTCTGCACCAAAATCCTGGCCAAACTCGGCGTCACCACCAGTTGGTTCGATCCGCTAATTGGTGAAGAAATTGCCGCGCGGATCCAGCCCAATACCAAAGTGGTATTTCTTGAGTCTCCCGGATCGATAACGATGGAAGTCCACGACGTTCCGGCAATCGTTGCCGCCGTCCGTCGCGTCGCGCCGGACGCCATCATCATGATCGATAACACCTGGGCGGCCGGCATTTTGTTTAAAGCGCTGGATTTTGGCATTGATATTTCGATTCAGGCGGGCACCAAATACCTGATTGGCCACTCTGACGCGATGGTCGGCACGGCGGTGTCGAATGAGCGCTGCTGGCCACAGCTGCGCGAGAACGCCTATCTGATGGGCCAAATGCTCGACGCCGATACCGCCTACATGACCAGCCGTGGCCTGCGCACGCTGGGCGTACGTTTGCGTCAGCACCATGAAAGTAGCCTGAAAATCGCCGAATGGCTGGCGCAGCATCCCCAGGTCGAGCGCGTTAACCATCCCGCCCTCCCGGGCAGCAAAGGCCATGAGTTCTGGAAGCGTGATTTTACCGGCAGCAGCGGCCTGTTCTCCTTCGTATTGAAAAAGCATCTGACCCCGGATGAACTGGCAAACTATCTCGACAACTTCTCGCTATTCAGCATGGCGTATTCGTGGGGCGGTTTTGAGTCATTGATTCTGGCCAACCAACCGGAGGAATTGGCCGCTATTCGCCCGGATGGCAAAATCGATTTCAGCGGCACCTTAATTCGCGTCCATATCGGTTTAGAAAACATTGACGATCTGATTGAGGATTTAGCGGCAGGATTTTCCCGCATCGTGTAACATAACCCCAGCCCGGTGCCGTGCGGTGTCGGGCAGGTAAATTTATTTTAGGCGCACCCAGTGGCGCTTCAACGATGTTGAGAGCAGTCGTCTCCCGAACGGATACACCGCCGCCAGGCGTAAACAAATTGCGCGTTGTTGTCAGCAAAACAGAACAACGTGGCTTCATTTGTTGCGTACACGATCAAGGTGTTCTTCATCATTCGGGCGTACAATAAGCGAAAACGCTGTTCCACAGGAATGTTCATGGTCGTTATTCAAGAGATTGTCGCCGCGCTTTGGCAGCACGATTTTGCTGCTCTGGCGAATCCGCACGTCGTGGGGATCGTTTATCTGGTCATGTTTGCCACACTGTTTCTGGAAAATGGCCTGCTTCCCGCTTCATTCTTACCCGGTGATAGCCTGCTGCTATTGGCGGGAGCGCTCATTGCCAAGGGCGTGATGGGCTACGTCCCGACTCTTGTGATCCTGACCACCGCCGCAAGCCTCGGCTGCTGGCTGAGCTATATCCAAGGGCGATGGCTGGGCAACACCCGCGTGGTGAAAGGCTGGCTGTCGCAACTGCCGGATAAATATCATCAGCGTGCAACCTGCATGTTTGACCGCCATGGTCTGCTGGCCCTACTGGCGGGCCGCTTCCTGGCGTTTGTGCGTACCCTGCTGCCGACGATGGCGGGTATTTCCGGGCTGCCAAATCGCCGCTTCCAGCTGTTTAACTGGTTAAGCGCGTTGCTGTGGGTGGGCGTGGTGACCAGCCTCGGCTATGCCCTGAGCATGATCCCCTTCGTCAAACGCCATGAAGACCAGGTAATGACCTTCCTGATGATTCTGCCGATATTCCTGCTGGTTGCCGGCCTTCTGGGTACGGTTATCGTGGTGATTAAGAAAAAGTACTGCGACGCCTGATTAGCGTATTCACTTGGGCGCTTTACCCCGCGCATCTTGTGAATTATCTGAAGCCCGACAAATACCTAACATCGTTAGTTTAAGATTGAGATACCCGGGGCGACCGCCGGGTTTTCTGTTTTTACATCCCACGCAAACGTGCCGCATCCTCTCCCGGCGTGATACCGAAGTAGCGTTTAAACTCCCGGCTAAACTGGGAGGCACTCTCATAGCCAACCTGCATCGCCGCCGCACTGGCCTTTAACCCGTCATGCACCATCATCATTCTGGCTTTATGGAGGCGATAGGCTTTCAAATACTGAAGCGGCGAGGTGCTGGTGACCGATTTAAAATTATGGTGAAACGCTGACAGACTCATATTTGCCTCCGCCGCCAGTTGGTCCACGCTCAGTGCTTCGGTGTACTGGCCCTCAATGCGTTTGAGTACGCGGCTAATCTGGCTGAAGTGCGTCTGGCGGCTGACCAGCGCCATCAGCGCTCCGCCGCGTGGCCCCAGCAGTACATGGTAAAGCATTTCACGGATGATCTGTTTTCCCAGAATACGCGCGTCCATCGGCCGTTCCATCACATCCAGTAGCCGTTCAGCGGCGCACAGGATCTCGTCAGACAAGACGGCGGAGTTAATTCCGCTTTCCGCCATCGCCGGGCGAAACAGCGCATCCTCGCCGATATCCATCAGTAGCTCTTGTAGCTGTAAAACATCGACGTCCAGACGAAATCCAGCCAGCGGTGACTCTTCGGTCGCAAAAGTTTCACATTCGAAGGGTAAAGGTACGGTGAGCAACAGATATTCGTTGGCATCGTAGCGGAAGGTGCGCTCGTTGATGTAACCGATTTTATACCCGGAAAAGAGAAACACGATGCCCGGCCGGTACATCACCGGCGTGCGTCCGTTAGGCTGCGTGCCGTAGATCAGCTGTATATCAGGCAGCACGGCACGTAGGCTTTGTTCTTTATTTTTCAGCTGCTTAGTTTTCTCTGTTAGCAGCGCACAGATCTCTTCACGGTTCATCAACCCACGCTCCAGATATCTTTTCCAACGCAATCATTGTGGCCATGATTGATGCATTTCTCCAGCCTTATGGAGAAATGGGCAAGACAATCGCAGAAATGTGCATTGAGCGCGCTGGCGGCGAAGACCACAATGATGTCATTCGGCAGCGACCTTCGCCGCCTTGTTTTTCCACCCATTAAGAAGGGAACGAGCAATGTTTAATTTCGATCTTCACACCCCGACCCGCATTCTGTTCGGTAAAGGCGCAATTGAAAATCTGCGCGCTCAGATCCCAGCGGACGCCCGCGTTCTGGTGACCTACGGCGGCGGCAGCGTGAAAAAAACCGGCGTGCTGGATCAGGTACTGGATGCGCTGAAAGGCCTGGACGTGCTGGAATTCGGCGGTATTGAGCCAAACCCATCTTACGAAACGCTGATGAATGCGGTGAAAATTGCCCGCGAGCAGAAAGTCACCTTCCTGCTGGCCGTCGGCGGCGGTTCCGTGCTGGATGGCACCAAATTTATCGCCGCAGCAGCGCATTACGATATCAACGTCGATCCTTGGGAAATTCTGGAAACCTACGGCAGCAAAGTGACCAGCGCGATCCCGATGGGCTCCGTGCTGACGCTGCCAGCAACCGGTTCTGAATCCAACAAAGGCGCCGTTGTTTCGCGCAAAACCACCGGTGATAAGCGCGCCTTTATGTCGCCACACGTACAGCCGGTATTCGCTATTCTTGACCCGGTTTACACCTATACTCTGCCACCGCGCCAGGTCGCTAACGGCGTCGTTGATGCCTTCGTGCATACCGTAGAGCAGTACGTCACCTACCCGGTTGACGGCAAAATTCAGGATCGCTTCGCGGAAGGCATTCTGCTGACGCTCATCGAAGACGGCCCGAAAGCGCTGAAAGAGCCAGAAAACTACGCTGTGCGTGCAAACATCATGTGGGCAGCAACTCAGGCATTGAACGGCCTGATTGGCGCCGGCGTTCCGCAGGACTGGGCCACCCATATGCTCGGCCACGAACTGACGGCGATGCACGGTCTGGATCACGCGCAGACCCTGGCTATCGTTCTGCCGTCTCTGTGGAATGAAAAACGCGACACTAAACGCGCCAAACTGCTGCAGTACGCTGAACGCGTGTGGAATATTACCGAAGGTTCTGACGATGCGCGTATCGATGCCGCCATCGCCGCTACCCGCAGCTTCTTCGAAAAGATGGGTGTACCGACCCGCTTCTCCGACTACGGTCTGGACGGTAGCTCCATCCCAGCGCTGCTGAAAAAACTCGAAGAACACGGTATGACCAAACTGGGCGAAAACCAGGATATTACTCTGGACGTCAGCCGCCGTATTTACGAAGCAGCACGCTAATATTTGCCCCATAAATAGCGGCGTCTACGCCGCTTTTCCCCGCCGCCGACGCAAGAACGTGGCGGGGAAATTCCAACGCAGATAACGCATCTGCCGTTTGAAAGACGACAAGTTTAGCTGTCGTTTTTGCGTTTATAGACCAGACTTGATCCTACAAACCTTACCGGGGCATGTCCCCGATAAGCTGCTAAGAAGGAGAAATGCATGACACATCCAACCGTGATTAAACTGCACGATGGCAATGTAATGCCGCAGTTGGGCCTGGGGGTATGGCAGGCTAGCAACGAAGAAGTGGTCGCCGCGATCCATAAGGCCATCGAGGTCGGCTACCGGTCTATTGATACCGCCGCCGCGTACAAAAACGAGTCGGGAGTCGGTAAAGCTATCATCAGCGCAGGCGTGCCTCGCGAAGACCTGTTCATCACCTCTAAGCTTTGGAATGACGCCCATCAGCGCCCTGCCGAAGCGCTACAGGAAAGTCTCGAACACCTTCAGCTCGACTACCTCGATCTGTATCTTATCCACTGGCCCGTTCCGGCGATTGACCATTATGTCGAAGCATGGAAAGGACTGATTGAATTGCAAAAACAGGGGCTGGTGAAGAGCATTGGCGTCTGTAACTTCCAGGTTCCGCACCTGCAGCGGCTTATCGATGAAACCGGCGTTGCGCCGGTGATTAACCAGATTGAGCTGCACCCTTTGCTGCAACAGCGTCAGCTTAATACCTGGAATGCAATGCATAAAATCCAGACCGAGTCCTGGAGCCCGCTGGCTCAGGGCGGTGCAGGCGTATTCGATCAGAAAATCATTCATTCTCTGGCGGATAAATACGGCAAGACGCCGGCGCAGATCGTTATTCGCTGGCACCTGGACAGTGGCCTGGTGGTGATCCCGAAATCCGTCACGCCATCGCGTATCGCGGAGAACTTCAATGTCTGGGATTTCCGTCTGGATAAAGAGGAGTTGAGTGAAATCACCCGGCTGGACCAGAATAAGCGTCTGGGCCCAGACCCGGATCAATTTGGCGGGTAAACCTTCCTGCTCCGTCAGCTTCTGACGGAGCATTTCTTATTGCCCCGGAGCGGCCAAATGCCAACGCCGGGGCCAACAGCTTAGCGCGATGCCGGTTTCGAGCGTTTTTTACCTTTGTTATCCGCAGGAGTCTGACGCTGATGCGCGACCGGCGTATGCTTGGTCAGCGCTGGGCGCGTATTGCGATTCAGACGACGCGCTTCGCGCATTTCGTCGATCGTCGGTGCGGGAACCAGGCACTCGCGGCGGCTACCAATCAGGTGCTTTTTCCCCATCGTTTCCAGCGCCTGACGAATCAGCGGCCAGTTCGCCGGATCGTGATAGCGCAGCAGCGCTTTGTGCAGACGACGCTGTTTATCCCCCTTCGGAATCACCACATCTTCACTCTTATAGCTAATCTTACCCAGCGGGTTCTTGCCGGTGTAATACATGGTGGTCGAGTTTGCCAGCGGTGACGGGTAGAAGTTCTGCACCTGATCGAGGCGGAAACGACGCTGCTTCAGCCACAGCGCCAGATTCACCATATCTTCATCACGCGTGCCCGGATGCGCGGAGATAAAGTATGGGATCAGGTACTGCTCTTTACCCGCCTGCTTTGAATAGGTATCAAACAGTTCTTTAAAGCGGTCATAGCTGCCCATGCCCGGCTTCATCATCTTCGACAGCGGCCCTTCTTCGGTATGCTCAGGCGCAATCTTCAGATAACCGCCCACGTGGTGAGTCGCCAGTTCTTTGATATAGCGTGGATCTTCAACGGCAATATCATAACGAACGCCGGAGGCGATGAGGATTTTCTTAATACCTTTCAGCTCACGGGCGCGGCGATAGAGATTAATCGTCGGCTCATGATTGGTGTCCATATGCGGGCAAATATCCGGGTAGACGCACGACAGGCGGCGACAGGTTTGCTCGGCGCGCGGAGATTTACAGCGCAGCATATACATGTTGGCCGTTGGGCCGCCAAGATCGGAGATAATCCCGGTAAAGCCCGGAACCGTATCGCGAATGGCTTCGATCTCATTGACGATCGAATCTTCTGATCGGCTCTGAATAATGCGCCCTTCGTGCTCGGTGATAGAACAGAATGAGCAGCCGCCGAAACAGCCGCGCATGATGTTAATCGAGAAGCGAATCATCTCGTATGCCGGGATGCGGGCATCGCCATATGACGGATGCGGAATACGCTGATACGGCAGCGCAAACACGCTGTCCATCTCTTCGGTCGACAGCGGGATCGCCGGCGGGTTAACCCAAATATAGCGCTCGCCGTGTTTTTGCATCAGCGCACGGGCGCAGCCCGGGTTGGTTTCATGGTGCAGAATACGCGATGCGTGAGCATAGAGAACTTTGTCGCCTTTCACCTTCTCGAAGGACGGCAGCAAAACGTAGGTTTTTTCCCACGGTTTTGGACGCGGCGGCTGTACGGTAACGCGCTTCGCTTCCTGCTTTGGCGGAGCGACGGTTTTATTATCGGCGCACGGCAGGTCTTCACCGTACGGATGCGGAATCGGGTCGATTTTTCCCGGGGTATCCAGCCGCGTGGAATCCACGCCGCTCCAGCCCGGCAGCGCTTCTTTTACCATAATAGCGGTGTTACGCACGTCGCGGATCTGTGCGATAGGCTCGCCGGCGGCCAGTCGGTGCGCCACCTCCACCAGCGGACGCTCGCCGTTGCCGAACATCAACATATCGGCTTTCGAGTCGACCAGCACGGATCGGCGAACGGTATCAGACCAGTAATCGTAGTGTGCGGTACGGCGCAGGCTTGCTTCGATGCCGCCAAGGATAACCGGCACATCTTTCCACGCTTCTTTACAGCGCTGGGTGTACACCAGCGTTGCGCGGTCCGGACGCTTACCGGCCACGTTGCCTGCGGTGTAGGCATCGTCATGGCGCAGCTTGCGGTCTGCGGTATAGCGGTTAATCATCGAGTCCATGTTGCCGGCAGTGACGCCAAAGAACAGGTTTGGTTTACCCAGACGCATAAAATCGTCTTTGCTGTTCCAGTCAGGCTGGGAGATGATCCCCACGCGGAAGCCCTGCGCTTCCAGCATACGTCCACAAATCGCCATCCCAAAGCTTGGATGGTCAACGTAGGCATCGCCGGTTACCAGAATGATGTCGCAGCTATCCCAGCCAAGTTGATCCATCTCTTCACGTGACATCGGCAAAAATGGTGCCGGCCCAAAACAGGCGGCCCAGTACTGCGGCCAGGAGAAAAGGTCGCGATCCGGTTGGATCAGGGAGATAGCGCTCATTATGCTTCCAAAAAAATGGTAAAAAAATAATCAAAGGCCGGGGATTATAAGCCCGAATGGCCTATGAATGAAGTGGGATTATTGATGAAGTTATCCGCCCGGTAACGCAAGGCGCGGACGGGCTTCTTTACAGCGGGCGGTTTACCAGTAAGCCGATAGCACCGCCGCCAGGATTTTTATCGTTACGGCGCGGGGTTAACCAAAATCTGACCAATCGAGCCACGGTCGGCCAGCTCCAGCGTTTGGCTGGCGTACTGGAACGGGAAGTGTGGCCAGGACGGCTGTGCGTAATACACCAGCAGTTCCACCTGACCATCAATCCACACGGTATCTTTCCAGCCCCGGTCTTCCGGCATCGGCGTCGCACCGTTGACATTGCGAACCTGGAACATCACCCCTTCAATATGGAACGATTGCGGCGCGTCGGCGCGTACCGTCCAACGCTCCCAGGTGCCCTGCTGGGCAGTGATATCAATACGCTGCGGATCCCAGCGCTGACCGTTAATACCCGGGTCGTCGCCCAACAGAATATCGCGGCTGCGAATGGGCGTGCCGCTCAGGAATTCGGTTGGCAGTATGCGCATCGGTAAGTTATCGGTCACTAACGGCAGAAGCCCCGTCGGACGCAGAGTCAGTACCAGCGTGGAGATCAGAATGCTCGACGGTTCAAAGAAGCCGCGAATACGCTCCATGATGCTGGCTGATTCACCGCAGGTGATCGACACTTCATCACCGTTGGTCATGTCTACCAACACTTCCCGACGCTCACCCGGTGCCAGCGAAATTTGCTTGGCCGACACCGGCGCTGGCAGGAACCCCTGATCGCTGGAGATAACGTGTAGCGGGCGGCCATCGCTCATCTGCAGCAGATAGCGACGGGAGTTAGAAGCATTGAGCAGGCGCAGACGCACCCAGCCGCGCGAGACTTCCACGTAGGGCCCTTGTACACCGTTCACCAGCAGCGTATCGCCAACAAAGCCACCGCTGCCCGGTTCGTCGTATACCGGGGTACCGAAGTTGTCCAGGCGCTTGTCCTGAATGATCACCGGAAAATCGTCGACACCGTAGTGGTTGGGGAATGGTAAGGACTTACTAACTTCATCCTCGATTAACCACATCCCCGCCAGGCCGTTGTAAACCTGCTGCGCCATATGGTTCGGCGTATTGGCCTGATACCACAGAGTAGCCGCACTCTGGCGAATCGGCAGCACCGGCGCCCAGTCGGCGTTCGGCGTCATCATGCGCGCAGCGCCGCCGATGAGCGGTCCTGGAACCTGCAAACCGCGAACGGTCATGGCGACATTTTCAGTCAGTCGGTTGCTGTAAATAAGCTTAACGTCATCGCCTTTCCAGACGCGAATCGTTGGCCCGAGATAACGGCCATTGATCCCCCAGACGTTGGCGCGGGTGCCCAGAGAAAAGGACCAGTGCGTGCGCTGCATCGTTAAGAAAAGCGGCTGCCCGCGGCGGGACTCCAGCAACGGCGGAACCGGCAGAGGGAGTTGCTTTCCTGCGGCCTGCGCTCTCAGCGGCACGGCTCCCGCACAAAGCGCAACGCCCGAAGCCTGAATAAACTGACGCCGACTGAGTGACATATAAGCTCCATCAAAACTGACAAATCAAAAATGGGAAATCATTTTCCCAACAGCAAAACGCGCGGGCGCGAACCCGCGTGGCAATGCAATATTACACTTTACCGGCGGACTCACGCTCGGCAACTTCGCGATCCAGCTCGTCAATTTTGGCTTTCATCACTTCACGGCAATGCTTCGCCAAATCACGCACCTGGTCTTTACTCCACGCGCTGGTATCAATTGGTGGGAGCATTTCCACAATCACCAGACCGTTATTCCAGCGGTTGAGTTTAATCTTGTTCGACGTATTTGAAACGCAGACCGGAATAATCGGCACGCCCGCCGCAATGGCCGCGTGGAACGCGCCGGTTTTAAACGGCAGCAGGCCACGGCCGCGACTGCGGGTCCCTTCCGGGAACATCCAGAAAGAGATTTTGCGTTTATTAAACGAATTGACCACTTCCGCAATGGTACTGTGCGCGGCAGCGCGGTTATTACGGTCGATAAGCAGGTTCCCCGTCAGCCAGTAAATCTGGCCAAAGAACGGGATCCACACCAGGCTCTTTTTACCGACGGTCACGGTTGGCGGCTGCACAATATTCGCAGCCGTCACCATATCGTAGTTGTTCTGGTGGTTAGCAATATAGATAGCATTGCCGTAGCTCTCAGCATCGGCCGGTTTGCGGGTCTCGACCTTTAAACCAAAAATAGGCGCCATACGACCAAACATGCGACCAAAAGTGGAAACATGCTTTGGATTGCGCGGGCTGAACAAGCAATAGATACAGCCAAAGATACAGACCAAAATGCAATAAATGACAACAATAATGACACGTAAAATTAATAGCATAGCGTCCTCTGAACCCTGAACCGCTTAGAATTATACCCGTCATACCGAATGATAGCGCGCGCAATACGCACAGCCACCACAGACGATTCACGGGGCATATAAACACATCGTCCTTCAATCGACTCGCTGCCGCAAAACGCCGCTGCGTTTTGTGATCTCGCTTGAATGATGATGTGTATAGACCGGACAAGGCTTTGTTACTTGCAGACCCCTGCAAAAGGGTATTGTTAATCGCAATGACTGAATTAACAACGATTTTGTGTTTTCCCAATATTTCCCCCGCCTGACGACGGGGGAAAGGGATTACTCTTCGCTGTCGCCTGCCGAAACACGCTGCGGCGAATCAATATCGACGCGATCGATTTTCTGCAGGCCGCGCATCAGCGTGCCACGACGCCCACGCTCACCGGTCACCTTCTGTAGCTCTTCCGGACGCAGTTTGATCTTACGTTTGCCCACGTGGAAGGTCAGCGTACTTTGCGGCGGCAGAATATACAGGTGCGCCAGGCTATCAACGCCGCTCGCCGCTTCCGCTGACGGGATGTTGATAATCTTGTTACCTTTGCCTTTCGACAACTGCGGCAGATCGCTTAATGGGAACATCAGCATGCGCCCCGCGCTGGTGATAGCCAGCAGCATATCCGACTCATCTTCCACCACCAGCGGCGGCATCACCTGAGCATTTTCCGGCAGTGAAATCAGCGCCTTACCGGCGCGATTACGAGCAACCAAATCGTTGAAGGTACACAGGAAGCCGTAGCCCGCATCGGAAGCCATCAGCAGTTTCCGATCGTCGTTTTCCATCAACATATGTTCGACCGTCGCCCCCGGCGGCAGCGTCAGTTTGCCGGTTAACGGCTCACCCTGTCCGCGCGCGGACGGCAGCGTAATCGGGTCGATGGCATAGCTGCGGCCGGTAGTATCGACAAAGACAACCGGCTGATTGCTCTTGCCTTTCACCGAGGCTTTCCAGCTATCGCCGGATTTATAGCTCAGCCCCTGCGCATCAATATCGTGTCCTTTGGCGCTACGCACCCAGCCCATCTGCGACAGCACGATCGTGACCGGCTCAGACGGCAGCATGTCATGGTCGCTCATCGCTTTCGCTTCTTCGCGCTCGCGCAGCGGAGAACGGCGATCATCGCCGAAGGCATCAGAGTCGGCCTGCAGCTCTTTCTTCAGCAGATTGCTCATCTTGCGTTCGGAGGCCAAAATTGCCTGCAGCTGATCGCGCTCTTTCGCTAAATCATCCTGCTCACCGCGAATCTTCACCTCTTCCAGCTTGGCGAGATGACGCAGTTTCAGCTCAAGAATCGCCTCCGCCTGGGTTTCGCTGATACCGAAGCGCGACATCAGCGCCGGTTTCGGCTCATCTTCCGTACGGATTATCTCAATCACTTCATCAATGTTGAGGAACGCGACCAGCAAACCTTCGAGGATATGCAGGCGTTTGAGCACTTTTTCCAGACGGTAATTGAGACGGCGGCGAACGGTATCACGACGGAAGGCTAGCCATTCGGTGAGGATCTCCAACAGGTTTTTCACCGCCGGGCGCCCATCGAGGCCAATCATGTTCAGGTTGATACGGTAGCTTTTTTCCAGATCGGTGGTCACGAACAGGTGGTTCATCACCGGTTCCATATCCACACGATTGGAGCGTGGCACAATCACCAGACGGGTCGGGTTCTCGTGGTCAGATTCATCGCGAAGATCGTCAACCATCGGCAGCTTTTTATTGCGCATCTGAGCCGCAATCTGCTCCAGCACTTTGGCCCCGGAAACCTGATGCGGCAGCGCGGTAATCACTATCGCACCGTCTTCTTTTTTCCACACCGCACGCATGCGCACGGAGCCACGCCCGTTTTGGTAGATTTTACGAATTTCCGCGCGCGGGGTGATGATTTCCGCTTCCGTCGGATAATCTGGCCCCTGCACGGTATCCAGCACTTCATCCAGTGTGGTATTCGGCTTTTCAATCAGGGTGATGGCCGCTTTGGCAACTTCACGCAGGTTGTGCGGCGGAATATCCGTCGCCATCCCAACGGCGATACCGGTGGTGCCGTTCAGCAGAATGTTCGGCATGCGAGCAGGCAGCATTTTCGGCTCCTGCAGCGTCCCATCGAAGTTAGGCGCCCAGTCAGCCGTGCCCTGGCCCAGCTCGCTTAACAGCAGCTCGGCGTATTTAGACAGACGAGATTCGGTATAACGCATCGCCGCGAACGATTTCGGATCGTCCGGTGCCCCCCAGTTCCCCTGACCATCCACCAGCGGGTAGCGGTAAGAGAACGGCTGCGCCATCAGTACCATCGCTTCATAGCAGGCGCTGTCGCCGTGCGGATGATATTTACCCAACACGTCACCGACGGTACGGGCGGATTTTTTAAATTTAGCACTGGCGTTCAGCCCCAGCTCCGACATCGCATAGACGATGCGGCGCTGTACCGGCTTTAAGCCGTCACCGATAAACGGCAACGCCCTGTCCATGATGACGTACATGGAATAGTTTAAGTAGGCGTTTTCCGTGAATTCATGTAGCGCAAGGCGCTCTGCCATATCGCTCATTAACTGGGGATCCTCAATCTGCATGCTGACCGTACGGACGGCAATATTGCCGCAGATAATACCCTATCTCACGTTCTGAGTCACAGGCCGTGAGATAGGTTGCAGGATGGTTAACGTAGCGGCAAATAAATATCCGTTTGTAGCTGATGCTCCGGTACGTCGTTGATGAAATTAAGGTAGTGGAAAAACACGGGCGCATCGCGCAGCGTCTCGCCGCTACCCGGCAGCCAGTCGCGGAACATCGCCCAAACGGTCTGGGAGAGATTGTCGAGCGAACCACTGTGCCGCCCAACGGCATAGCGGCCACCGGCAATTTCACCGTTAATCACGCCAAAATCATTTTCCGGGATAGCCGTCGTTACGCTACCGCAGATATCAAAACGAAAGGCTTCGGCAGAGGTGGTCGCCGGGTCATCCCAGGCGATACCAAAGGTTTGACTCTCAGATACCGGCGATAAACCGGTCCTTTTACGCCAGGCGATAAACGTCGCGGCGCTGTCGTTGACCAGCGCCGGGCTGCCGCGGTGTTGCAGCATCGCCACCTGAGTGTGCGGGAAATCGACTATTTTTACTTCCATCGTTTGCAGCTCCTGTGAGGCCATTTTCGGGACGCGCTGGTGCCAGTCCAGCCAATCCGGCCGTTGGCGGAACTGACGGGGACTTTTACCCAATGCGCTTCTGAAGGCGCGGCTGAACGATTCAGGACTTTGAAACCCGGCATCAAGCGCTATATCAATCACCTTATCCTGCGGATTGAATGCCAGCCGCCAGGAAGCCCGACGCAGGCGTAGCCACTGAATATAGCGATACAGTGGCTGGCCGCTGAAAGCCAAAAACTGGCGATGAAAATGATAAGGTGAACAGCACGCCAGGGCGCTGAGTTTCTCCAGCGTTAGCGGCTCATCCAGATGGCGGGCGATATAGTCGCACACCATCGAGAAGCGCTCGCGATACGCCGTTGTGATTGCATCGTTCATTGCATCCTCCTGATGACCTACTTTGCCTTTTCGGCCAGGTATAATCCTGACCGATCTTGCGCAATGCAGTCGAAAGTGAGGCGCTGCGACAGGCGTTAATTACTGACTTTACGGATCTGCTTCACATCAATTTCGACTGAGTTCCAGTCTTTATCCACTTCACCCTGAATTTCAACCACGTCCTGCGGCGTGATGGTCTGGCCGTTCCAGCGCTTATGGTCGATGTCGACGTTCACGGTGCCGCTAGAATCCTTAAAAATATACAGATCGTCGGAAACGCGTTCGATAATGTTACCGCGCAGAGTGACCCAGGTATCGTCACGCATCGTTTTGGCGTTTGCCGCCGTGGTGACGGTACCGTTTGGACCGACGAAGCCGCCGGTTTGTGAAGTCGTGGTGCTCGTCGGGCCGGAAAAACCGCCCTGATTCGCAGCAAAAGCCGGCGCGGAAGCCAGCGCCAGAATAATGGCTACAGCAGCAATTTTTTTCATAATAAGCTCTCCCTTTTGTGGTTTCTGACACCTATTACACCTGCCAATTCTTAACAACTTCTTAAGGAAAAAAAAGATTTATTATTGCTGTACAGCAGCCGTATCGGCGCGGTTTACTTGGCTTATCGGGCCGTTGGCAAGGAGAGGCAAGTGCGAATTTTATTAGTGGAAGATGACAAACTCATTGGAGACGGTATCAAAACCGGGCTGGGGAAAATGGGCTTTAGCGTCGACTGGTTTACCCGCGGCGAAGAGGGAAAAATTGCGCTCTACAGCGCGCCGTATGATGCCGTGATCCTTGACCTGACGCTGCCCGGAATTGATGGGCTGGATATCTTGCGCGAGTGGCGCGAGAAATCCCATCGCGAACCGGTGCTGATTTTGACCGCCCGCGATGCCCTAAGCCAGCGCGTGGAAGGGCTGCGCCTCAGCGCCGACGACTACCTGTGTAAACCATTCGCGCTGATTGAAGTGGCGGCCCGGCTGGAGGCACTGATCCGCCGGGCGCACGGACAAACCAGCAGCGTCCTGCGCCACGGCGGCGTCGAACTCGATCCGGGAAAACTGGTCGCGACCCTCGACGGTGAGCCGCTGACGCTCAAGCCGAAGGAATTTGCCTTATTAGAGCTACTGCTCCGCAACGCCGGGCGTGTGCTGCCGCGTAAGCTGATTGAAGAGAAGCTGTACAGCTGGGACGAAGAGGTCACCAGTAACGCGATTGAAGTCCACGTTCACCATCTGCGCCGAAAACTCGGCAGCCATTTTATCCGTACCGTCCACGGTATCGGCTACACCCTGGGTGACCAATGAACCTGCTTCGCCGCCTGAGCCTGCGTTTCCGCCTGACGCTCCTGTTTATGCTGCTTGCCGCCGTGGCATGGTGTTTTGCCAGCGTCATCGCCTGGCAGCAGACCACCCACAAGCTCGATAAGCTGTTTGACACTCAGCAGATGCTGTTTGCTAAACGCATCAGCGCTATGGATTTCGCCGATCTGCCCACCTCCCGGCAGTGGGTTCGCGCGCCGAAAAAGATCAAGCACGGGCATCTGGACGACGATGCGCTGGCCTTTGCCATCTATACCGTGGACGGAAAAATGGTTCTGCACGATGGCGAGAATGGGCCATACATTCCATATCATTATCGTCGTGAAGGATTTGATGACGGCCGGCTGAGCAACGATGACGATCGCTGGCGTTTTCTGTGGCTCACCACCGCCGATAAAAAATACCGCATCGTAGTCGGCCAGGAGTGGGACTACCGCCGGGAAATGGCGCTCGACATCATTACAGGCCAGCTCACGCCCTGGCTTATCGCCCTGCCGGTGATGTTTTTACTGCTGATTTTACTGTTGAGCCGCGAGCTGGCTCCGCTGAAAAAACTGACCCGAACCTTACGCCAGCGCGATCCGGATTCTGCTGACCCGATCGATACCCACGGCGTGCCAAGTGAGGTCCGGCCGCTGCTCGATGCCCTGAATCAGCTTTTCCGCCGCACCCACGACATGATGACCCGCGAGCGCCGCTTCACCTCCGATGCCGCCCATGAACTGCGTAGCCCGTTGACCGCGCTGCGGGTACAGGCGGAGGTGGCGCAAATGTCGCAGGACGATCCCGAAAGCCAAAGCAAAGCGCTGAATCAGCTGCACACGGGAATCGACCGCGCCACCCGATTGGTAGAGCAGTTGCTCACCCTCTCCCGCCTCGACTCGCTGGAACAGCTCGCCGATGTGCAGACCGTCAATCTCGGCGATCTGCTGCAATCTTCGGTGATGGATATCTACCACTCGGCGCAAAAGGCCAATATTGAAATTCGCCTGCATTTACCTGCCCAGCAGGTCAACCGTACCGCGCAGCCGCTACTGCTGAGTCTGCTGGTTCGCAATCTGCTGGATAACGCCGTGCGCTACAGCCCGACCGGCAGCGTGGTAGACGTCGCGCTCGCGCGCGACAGCTTCAGCGTGCGTGACAATGGGCCTGGCATCAGCCCCGAGGCGCTGGACCGTATCGGTGAACGCTTCTATCGCCCCCCGGGGCAAGATGAAACGGGCAGTGGATTGGGATTATCAATTGTGCAGCGCATTGCGGCACTGCATCAGATGTCGGTCAACTTTAGCAATGCGCCGGACGGTGGTTTCCGGGTTGAGATTCGCTGGTAGCGCCATTATTGCGTTTAAAGCAAAAGACTTTGCACATTTTGTACATTTAACTGCTTTGTTGAGCCGAGTATCATTGCTGACAAACGCATTTTCTTGAGGACAAATAATGAGCAATATCCTGATCGTCAACGGCGCTAAAAAATTCGGCCACTCCAATGGCCAGCTTAACGACACCCTGACTGAAGTCGCGGAAACCTATCTGCGCGACCTCGGGCATGATGTTAAAGTCGTTCGCGCCGACAGCGACTATGACGTGAAAGCAGAAGTACAGAATTTCCTGTGGGCCGATACCGTTATCTGGCAGATGCCGGGCTGGTGGATGGGCGCGCCGTGGACCGTGAAAAAATACATCGATGACGTCTTCACCGAAGGCCACGGTTCCCTGTACGCCAGCGATGGCCGTACCCGTTCTGATGCCAGCAAAAAATACGGCTCCGGCGGCCTGATTCAGGGCAAAACCTATATGCTGTCCCTGACCTGGAATGCCCCAATGGAAGCGTTTACCGATAAAGAACAGTTCTTCCACGGCGTTGGCGTTGACGGTGTTTATCTGCCGTTCCACAAAGCGAACCAGTTCCTGGGAATGGAAGCGCTGCCGACCTTTATCACCAATGACGTCATCAAAATGCCGGACGTTCCACGTTATGTTGCAGAATACCGCGAGCATCTTGGGAAGATTTTTGCTTAACTGTGAGACTGGAATTAGAAGGAGTTAATCATGTTGACCGTTATTGCTGAAATCCGTACTCGTCCAGGCCAACACCACCGCCAGGCGGTACTGGAACAGTTTACGAAAATTATCCCAACCGTTCTCAAAGAAGACGGCTGCCACGGCTATGCACCGCTGGTTGATCATGCCGCTGGCGTAAGCTTCCAGACCTCCGCACCGGACTCTATCGTAATGGTAGAAGTGTGGGAAAGCGTTGCGCATCTTGAAGCCCACCTGCAGACCCCGCACATGAAAGCGTGGAGCGAAGCGGTGAAAGGCGACGTTCTGGATACCACCATTCGTATCCTGGAAGCGGGCGTTTAAGCCCTCCTGGCCCCTCGCCATGGTGCAGAGGGGCACATCACCGTATTACCCCTCACCTGCTATGCTTATTCTGTCTTCATGTTTAACAGGAGGAATGGAATGGGCATTTTTAACTTTGTGAAAGAAGCCGGCGAAAAACTGTGGGACAGTCTGACTGACCATGGTGGGCAAGGCGATAAAGTCACCGAACACCTTAAAAAGCTGAATATTCCCGGCGCTGACAAAGTGCAGGTCAACATTACCGATGGCAAGGCTAGCGTTACCGGCGATGGATTAACGCAGGAGCAGAAAGAGAAAATCCAGGTTGCCGTGGGCAATATCGCGGGCGTCAGCGAAGTTGAAAACAACATCACGACAACCGATAGTCACGATGAAGCGACCTACTACACGGTCAAATCAGGCGATACCCTCAGCGCCATATCCAAAACGGTTTACGGCAACGCCAATCTGTATAACAAAATCTTCGAAGCTAACCGCCCGATGCTATCGAGCCCGGACAAAATTTACCCAGGCCAAACGCTGCGTATTCCGCACAACTAATGTTATGCAGAGTTCCCTCTCCCCATTAAGGGAGAGGGATATTTCTCTTACCAATACGGCTTCCAGCTTTGCGTCATGCGCACCAACGCCTCCACATAGAAGTAATCCCCCCAGCTACAGCACTCGTCGACCCCTTTATCGCTGGCGAAATGGTAAACCGAATGCTTGAGCACGCCGGTGCCCGGCTCGTCCACGCCCATCAGATAGTGTTTCGACAGCGATGACATCATGCCCATCGCCCACTGCTGATAGCGTTCGCGGTCTGGATCGGTCGTCGGCAGGTATTTCACCAGTTCCAGCAAACCGCAGACCGCAATTGCAGCCGACGACGAATCGCGCAGCGCGTCGGTTCCCACCAGCGCCAGATCCCAATGGCAAATCGCATCTTCCGGTAGGCGGTTAAGGAAGTAGTTAGCCAGCTTTTTCGACAGCTCAATCAACTCCTTATCACCGGTGTAGAGGAAGCTCAGCATAAAGCCATAAATGCCCCACGCCTGCCCGCGCGACCAGCACGAGTCGTCCGCATAGCCCTGCTGAGTTTTACCAAAGCGCGGCGCACCGGTCTGCACATCCATATAGTAGGTGTGATAGGTCGATGCATCGTCGCGTACCAGGTATTTTGCCGACTGGCGAACGTGCGCCCGCGCAGCGTCAGCAAATCGTGGATCGCCGGTCTGCTCGCTCGCCCAATAGAGCAGCGGCAGATTCATGGTGCAGTCGATAATCATGCGCCCCGCCTGCTCCGGATCAGTCAGCACGCCCCATGCCTGGATAATTTTCGCTTTACGATGGAAGCGTTCTAACAGCGCTTCCGCCGCCTGAAGCGAAAATCCTCGCGCATCGCGATTACCGGTCAGACGCCACGCTGCAACGCAGGAGAGCGTATACAGGAAGCCCAAATCGTGAGTATTGGTGTCCTGCCGTCCGGCAATACGCAGGCCAAATGAACGGACGTGTTTTTCGGCCAGCGCACGGTATTTCTCATCCCCGGTCATTTCCCACGCCAGCCAAAGCTGGCCGGTCCAGAAACTGGTGGTCCATTCCACGTTTTCCGTTAATGGGTAGTAACCCTTCACACAGGCTTCAGCCGGGAATTTATCACCGAAATCCGTTAAATGACGGCTAATCAGCTTAAGGACGTGGCTGCGCGCCGAGCACAGTTCATCATTAAACGCCTGAAGATTCACGGGAGCCCCCGGATATTCACGCAGTTTTTCCAGAGCGATATGGTTTAACATTTTCGGTTCCTTTATTCAGTAGTGCTTATTTAGAAATACCGTTTTCAGCCATATCCAGCGCCGGCCGGCGGTGATTCTGGCGTTTACAAGCGGATAAGGTAAAAGCAGAGACCAGCGTGAATAACAGCGCAATGCCGCCCATAATCATATATGTCTTCTCAAACCCGATACGGTCGTATAATAAACCTGCAGGTGAAGAGACCACCACGTTACCGATATACAACATGGCCTGATAACCCAGTAAATACATGGTGGCATTGACGCGTTTATCGAAGTGTTCAGCGATATATTTAAAGACCGAAACCAGCAGCAAACAAATTTCTAAACCGTACAGCGGTTTGATGACAGAAATAAGCAGGTGGGAATCGCACATCCCTGAAATAATCAGACGTGCCCCTACTAATGCTCCCACTATCAGTAGCCCGCGTTTGGCGCCAATATAGTTCACAAACATTGGCATAAAGATATACATGACGAATTCAGTGCCAGACTGTACCGTTCCAAGTAGGCCGAATACGGTATTGCCTTCGTGAACATCGCTGAAGAAGGTCACGAAGTAGCGTGAGAACTGCTGTTCAGCGACAAACATCATCCACGCAACGCCCGCAACGTACAGACAGAAAGCCCAGAATTTACCGCTTTTCAGCAGGTCAAAAACGTCCTTCAGGACAATCTTATCTTTTGAGATCACCGCGTCAGCATTACTGGTCTGAGTATCGACCTTCAGACTCATCAACACGGCCAGCATCACTAGCGATGTCACGCTGCCCATAATGAAGTTATAGGCTGGTGAGATATTGAATAACAGACCGGAGAATGATGATGCGACCGCCCAACCGAGCGAACCCCACATACGGATCTGACCAAACTCCATGCTGTTAAGGCGACTGTAGCGATCGGCGTAGGATTCACAGGCAGCGACGCCCGCATACCATGCAAAGCTAAGATAAATGGCCCCGACGACGATCCCCACCATGGTATGGGTGAGCAGCAGCGGCTGGTAAACATAAATAAAGAACGGCGCCATTAAGGCCGACATGACCACTACAAAATAAAGCAGATATTTACTCATGCCTATTTTATCGAGAATGTAGCCATAAATCGGTTTAAGGATCACCGAAAATATACCGTTCACAGCAAATACGGTACCGATCACTGCACCGCTTAATTCTGCCTTCTGCCCCAACCAAATGGCAAACAGGCCAATACTGGCTGACCAGGTAAAAAAGTATAAAAAGATAAAAGAACTTATTTTGTAATATTCCAGCCTGTTTTGAGATGATATTTTTTCCATACAGCCCTCGACAAAACGTTGTAGGGTGCACGCTCTGAATATTTATTTCAGAGCGCGCCAGAGGTTTTTTATTAAAACTATTTTTAAATATGCAGAGAAAGGGTTTTCCCGCAGGCGTTATCCGTAACTTCCAGCGTATTATTTTGTATACGTAACGTTGGTAATATCGGCTGTCGCGCGTCGCTATCGCCGCTGGCGTTGACAGCACAGCACAGCCAGTGTTCACCCGCGTCAATCTCACCGGTTAGGGTCGGAATAACCGCGCACTCAGCGAACATCACGCTGCTGTTCGGCGGGGTGACGACGCTGTCGCCCCGACGGAACGGCGCTTGCGGAGCAATATCCGCAATCACGCTCATACCGTTGACGGCGCGCACTCGGCTCCACTACCCGCCGGTTTCAGCATCAGCCTTTATCACCGCAAAGCCACCTTCTACCGTTTGCAGACGCCGTGCCGAGGTCACATGGTGAACGCGTACGTGCCAGTCGCCGCACGGAATGAGCCAGGTATCAATCTGTACATCGTGCCACGGCAGCCAGCGGGAGTAGATGGCACCATCCTGCATTTCCACGCTGTCGCACTCCCGGCGACCGCGCCAGTAGTTGTCGTTATCCGATAGCAGCAGCATTGAGTCGCAGGCCGCATGCTTGATGCCGTAGCGCCCCCGCTCAATGGTGAAACCAAAGCGGGTGGAATAGGCAAATTTGGTGTATTTCGCCTCGGTGTTAACGTAGTTGTTCAGCTCCAACTGACCGGAAGTCAGCATCACCACATGCTGTGAATTTTCATGGTGCTGCAGAATTTGCTGGGCGGGGACAATTGCGTGAACCGGTGCCAGTTCTGGCAACGGCAGTTCTTGCGCCTGCCAGAAGTCGCTGTCCGCCGGCAATGCCATAATCAGAAACACCTTCAGCGCCCAGTATGGCGATCCCGGCGAGTTATAGTCTTCGCACATCGCCAGATTAGGGTAGGCAAAACCAAGCGTTAAGATGCCATCACGGTCGAAAATCGGCTGTTCCAGCCACCAGCGTAAGTGACGCAGAATAAGACCTTTCACCACGCCCGGAGAGAAAACGTCCAGCCCGGCAAAAGCCACGCCGCTCCAGAACGCGACCATAGCGAAACGGTAGGTCAGGCTGCGACCGAACGGCACCGAAGCGCCATCTGCGGCGCTGAGATAGATAAAATCTTTCGCGAACAGGCCGGCGCGTTCGCGCAGCGTCGCCGCACGAACGGGATCATCCTGGGCATTCAGGGTGGCGTAGATCAGCCCATAGAAATGGAATGCCATGGAGATGTAGTAATCCTTTGGTCGGCCAGGACCGTCGGAGTACCAGCCGCCCCCCAGGTAGTAGGCTTCCATCATGTTAAAGCGGCGGTCAATCGCCGCTTGGTCATACGGCATACCGGCGCGTTTAAAACCGAGCTGAACGATGATGGCAAAGTAATTCCAGTTGCTATCTGGCATCTGGGCATCGGTAATTTGATTGAGCCAGCGGTGCAGGTTCTTCAGCTCGGTTTCGCTAAAGCGATCGGTGAGTGTATCCTGCAGCAGCGCCAGCCCCAGCCCATAAGCCGCCATTTCGACCAGACGCTGATCGTACGGCCCGCTCTCCCCCCAGTAAGAGGGGCTTTGTGGATCGGTACCCAGCTTAATCGCGTTGATGTATTTCTCGCTAAACGGCACATCAGCACCACCGGCCATGAGAGGAAACAGCCCCCAAAGCGCTCTCGATAAGCCCTCCATTTCGGCAATCCCGGTACTGTAATGCGCACAGGTTTTTCCCAGTGAGAACTGCGCGACGCCTGCGGGAAATTGCTTATCGAGAGCGCTTAGCATCGTCATCAGCGCCTGCGTAACCTCTTCTCTGGATGACAATATTTTTGATATTTCCATCACTGTCCTGCCCCTCTATGTAACCATCCTCGAAAGTGGCTCAAGCATAGAGAATCCAGGCGTTGAAGAAATGTTAACCCGGTCACAACTGATAGTAATGTCTGAACCGCCGCTTGATAAAATTTAAAACAGTGGTTTAGTAGTGAGATTAATGTCGGAAAAGTTTAAAAATATTGCACATGACTTCATCCTTGAATGCTGAGCATCTGGAGCTGATCACACTGAATGACACCGTCGCGTCATTCAGTCGCCTTTTTGCTAATACCGTGCGCTACCATCACTGGCATCAATGTCTGGAAATTCTCTACGTTGAAGAGGGGTTTGGCGTGGTGATCGTGGATAATCGTCAGTACACCATGCGCCCCGGCCGGCTCTTTTTCTTCCCGCCGTTTACGCTGCATAAAATTATGGTCGATGAGAAGGCTCAGCACTGCTATCGGCGCACCATTATTCATGTCGATCAGCACGCAATTGCTAAACTTCTTCAGCATTTCCCCAATAATCACCACCGTCTGCAAGCGCTATCCGCACGCGGACGCCCGGCATTTGTTGCTGATTTGGCCGACGTTCATTCTCATATCGATAATCTATTCAGTCTTTATGCCCGCACGGCCAACACTTCTGGGTTGAGCACCGAGCAGATAGCTACGATGCTGATGACGCTGTTCAGTATGCTACCGCCGGTGCAGGAAAAAATGGCCGAACCCGAGCAGGGTATCGCCACACCGGTGATGTTCTGGATTGAGGAGAATTATCGGCTGAAGTTCAGCCTTGATGCGCTGGCGACAGAGTTAGGGAAATCACGCAGCTATCTGTCGCGCCGATTCCATGCCGAAACCGGAGAGCATATTCACGATTATCTCAATACCCTACGCCTGCGCCGCGCCTGTGAACTTCTGCTACACAGCGCGATACCAGTCAACGAAATTGCCTTACAGGTGGGGTTTTCCGAAGTGACCTACTTTATCAGTTCCTTTAAGAAGGGGATCGGCGAGACCCCCTTGCAGTACCGAAAAAATCATCTCCACATCAATTCGTTAGCGAAAAACCGACGGTAGCCATAGCGAGATAATCGGGATATAGGTAATCGCCACCAGCACAGCAAACAGCGCCAGATAGAATGGCAGCATCGATTTCACCACCTGTTCAATTTTGACCCCGCTCACCGCGCTGGCAACAAACAGCACCGATCCAACCGGTGGCGTAATCAGGCCAATCCCCAAATTGGTCATCATGATGATGCCAAAATGGACCGGGTTGATTCCCAACTGAACAACCACCGGTAGCAAAATAGGCGTCAGAATAAGGATCAGCGGCGCCATATCCATCAGGCAACCTAAAAGCAGCAGCATGACATTGATAATCAACAGAATGATGTATTTGTTATCCGATAACGTCAGCAGCGCGGCGGATATTTGCTGCGGCAAATCCACCAGCATCATTACGGAACCAAAGGCCGCAGCAAAGGCAATCAGCACCATCACCATCGTCACCGTTTTAATCGTACGGTGAATCAGCTTAGGAAAGTCCCTGAACTTGTATTCACGATAGACAAAGAA
Source organism: Kluyvera cryocrescens NBRC 102467 (assembly GCF_001571285.1). GTDB lineage: Bacteria > Pseudomonadota > Gammaproteobacteria > Enterobacterales > Enterobacteriaceae > Kluyvera > Kluyvera cryocrescens. Next base: position 41,583 of record NZ_BCTM01000025.1, read on the forward strand.
GGTGACAAACATGGCCCAAATACAGGCGATTGCGCCCGATTCCGTCGGCGTAAAGAAGCCCGAGAGAATACCGCCGGAAATGATGACGATGGTGATCAGTCCCCAAATCGCATCTAACGCAATTTTAACTTTGCGGCGACATTCCACCTTTGGCTCTTTGGGGTAGTTATTCTTGCGGGCAGAAAAAAGGCACAGCACAATCAAGGTACCGCAAAGTACAAACGTCGGAATAATCCCGGCGAGGAACATCGCGGGGATCGTCACTGCCGCGGTGTTAGCCACAATGGCAAACAGCACCGAGTTATGGCTAGGCGGTACCAGAATTGCCTGTACCGAGGCGCTTGCCGTTAGCACAGCACCAAAAGTCCGCGGATAGCCTTTACGTTCCATTTCAGGGATCAGTACCGAACCGATCGATGCCGTATCAGCAACCGATGATCCAGAGATCGCGCCAAACAGCGTTGAAGCGAGAATATTGACCAACGCTAAGCCACCGCGGATCCAACCGACAAACAGCCCGGCAAAATCCACCAGCCTTCGCGCCATTCCCCCTTCCGCCATAATCGCCCCCGCAAAAACAAAGAACGGTACGGTCAGCAAATTTACGTTATCCGTACTGTGAAAAATGGTAATAATCAGGCCATCAAGAGAGAAATCGGCAAATACCGTCACAACCGCCGCCGTCAGGCCAACGGCATATGCCACCGGCATCCCTACCGCCATCAGCACAACAAAGGTTCCAACAAACACCAGCAACGTCATATCCATCACGCACGCTCCTTAATGACCCACCGTTGGTGAACCGTACTGCACCAGCTCTCGGCGCGTTTGCGGCCCACAGAGTAACTTTTCAATCACGAATAGCAGTGTGAAAAACGACCCTAATGGAATTGGCAGATGCGTAATGCCCGACGTCAGCAGCGGCAGTGATGGCACAATATCTTGCCAGGCATCGATACAACCTAAAATGCCCCATCGGATAATAAACAGGCAAGTCACCAGCATGGCCAGGTCGACGAAAAGCCGCAGCCCTTTTTTGGCACTATCGGGAATATGGTCAACCAACATCGTGATGGCAATATGTCCGCCTGCGCGATAGGCCGCCGCCGCGCCGACGAAGGAGAAAGTGATCATGCAGATTTGCGACAGCGGTTCCGGCCAACTGGTAGAGGCATACGGTAAAAAATCGAGCCAACCGGGAAAATCCGGCCGAAAGCGAGCATAAATACCGACCAGATAAATAAATGTCATAAATAGCAGACTCATTCCTGACAGCCAAATGCAGACGCGGTAAACCCCATCCATGAGTAGAATGTATAAATTCTTCATTGTCTCTCCGTAAAAATAAATAAAGGCAGACCAACGCCCCTGGCCTGCCTTAGAAAACTACCGGGTATTCTGAATGGCCTGCATTAACGAGCTGAACTGCTGGCTATATTTTTCGCGTACCGGCGCGGTGGCATCCACAAACGGTTGTTTATCGACATCAATAAACTGGACGCCCTGCTGCTGCAGTTTATTCGTGGATTTTTCCACATACTGGGCCCACAGGACGCGCTCTTCGGCCTGGGCCTCTTTAGCCAGTTTGGCAATTAACGCCTGGTCATCAGACGACAGCTTTGCCCATTTCTTTTTTGAAAACACCAACACTTCGGGAATCATAAAGTGCTCGGTTCTGTCGAAATATTGGGTGCCGGCAACCACATAGTTTTCCGTATCAAAGGTCGGCTCGTTATTCTCCGCAGCATCAATCACACCGGTTTGCAGGCTCGCAAAAACATCACCGACGGCCAGCACGACAGGGTTAGCCCCCATGGCTTTGAAAGCATCAAGGCCAATCGGGTTATTTTGCAGACGAATTTTCACCCCCTTCAAATCAGCCAGCGTTTTCACCGGCTTTTTGGTAATCAGGCTTATCGAACCGGCATCCATCCATCCCAGAAATATCAGCCCAAGGTTGCTATCCGTAATTTTTTGTCCCAACTGCGTACCAACATCACCGTCCAGTACATGATGGAGATGATCCATATCGCGAAATACGAATGGCATATTGAAGACGCTGACTTCGGGAAGAATGCCGCCAACCGGCGCCATTGAGACTCGTAGAATATCAATGGCTCCGGCCCTCGCTTTCTCCAGCGTAGCCCCTTCATCCCCCATTTGCCCGCTGGGGAACATCTTTATCGACAGGCGTCCGTCGGTTTGTGCGCTAAGCTTGTCTCCCATATGAATCACCGCCGCCGTCGTGGGATAATCGGCCGGATGCACGTCGGAAGCGATAAATACCGTTTTGGCCATCGACACTGAAGATGCCATTAAAAGAGCAAGCGAAATAATCCCTGAAATTACATTTCTATTTTTCATAATTGTCCTATCAAATATATTTATAAAAAATGGGTTGTATTAATCAGCACCCCATATATTCGCCAGTAAAACTATGCAAAAAGACGAAATGATTCTGTGATAGATAACCAAAAAGAAAAAGGATTTCAAATTAATAAAAAATGCGTTTGAAATAATTAATTTATATTAATTAATATAAAATCATTTTCATAATAAATAAAAAGAGGGACAAGTCCCTCTTTTTATTTATCGGACAACTCAGGCTCTAACTAACGGAAATGCCCCGGTAACCACAACGAAATCATCGGGATATAGGTGATAATAATCAGCACCAGGAACAGCACGCAGTAGAACGGAATCATCGCCTTCACGACGGTTTCAATTTTCTGCCCGCTTACCGCGCTGGCGACAAACAGCACTGACCCCACCGGCGGCGTGATAAGCCCAATCCCCAGGTTCATCATCATGATGATGCCGAAGTGCACCGGATCAATACCCAATTGGACCACCACCGGTAGCAGGATCGGCGTCAGGATCAGGATCAGCGGTGCCATGTCCATCAGGCAGCCTAAGAGCAGTAGCATGATGTTGATAATCAGCAAGATAACGTACTTATTATCCGACAGAGATAGTAACGCAGCGGAGATCTCCTGCGGCAACCCCACCAGCGTCATCACCGAACCAAAGGCGGCGGCAAAGGCAATCAACACCATTACCATGGTCACCGTTTTGATCGTACGGTGGATCAGTTTCGGGAAGTCTCTAAACTTGTATTCCCGGTAGATAAAGAACGTCACAAACATGGCCCAGATACAGGCGATGGCACCGGATTCGGTCGGCGTGAAAAAGCCGGAAAGGATCCCGCCGGAAATAATGACGATGGTGATAAGCCCCCAGATAGCATCAGAGGCAATTTTCAACTTTCGTCTCAGCTCAACGCTCTCTTCCTTCGGATAGTTATTTCTGCGTGCGGCAATCATACACATGATGATAAGCGTAAAGCAGAGCACCAGCGTGGGGATGATGCCGGCCAGGAACATCGCCGGGATGGTCACCGCCGCCGTATTCGCGACGATGGCAAACAGCACCGAGTTATGGCTTGGTGGAACTAAAATCGCCTGCACTGACGCGCTGGCGGTCAGCACCGCGCCGAATGAGCGCGGATAGCCCTTACGCTCCATCTCAGGGATCAGTACCGATCCTATCGAGGCCGTATCGGCAACTGACGATCCTGAAATCGCACCAAACAGCGTTGAGGCCAGAATATTCACCAGCGAAAGTCCGCCGCGGATCCAGCCGACGAACAGCCCGGCAAAATCCACCAGCCTTCGCGCCATTCCCCCTTCGGCCATAATCGCCCCCGCAAAGACGAAAAAGGGAATGGTCAGGAGATTGACGTTATCGGTGCTGTGGAAAATGGTGATAATCAGACCATCCAGTGAGAAATCAGCAAATGCCGTGACCACGACAGCAGTCAACCCAACGGCATATGCCACCGGCATTCCCACCGCCATCAGCACGACGAAGGTCACCACAAATATAATCAGCGTTAAGTCCATGGGTGCGCTCCTTAGTGGCCGACTTTCGGCGAGCCGTACTGCACCAGTTCGCGGTGCGATTGCGAGCCGCACAGCAGTTTTTCAACCACGAACAGCAGCGTAAAGAACGATCCCACCGGGATGGGCAGGTGCGTAATGCCGGAAGTCAGGAACGGTAACGACGGCACCACATCCTGCCAGGCATCCATACAACCAATAATTCCCCAGTGAATGATAAACAGGCATGTTGCCAGCATGGCCAGATCGACAAACACCGACAGCGTTTTTTTCATCCCCGGATTAATATGATCGACCAGCATCGTGATGGCGATATGGCTGCCCGCGCGATAGGCCGCAGCAGCCCCCACAAATGAGAAAGTGATCATACAGATCTGAGAAAGCGGCTCCGGCCAACTGGTTGAGGCATGCGGTAAAAAGCCCAGCCATTCGGGAAAATCAGGTCGAAAACGCGCGTAGATCCCCACCAGATAGATAAACGTCATAAATAAGAGGCTGATCCCTGACAGCCAAATACAGATCCGATACACGCCATCCATGACCAGGACATAGATATTTTTCATTGTTATCTCCAGATCAAAACGGGCAGACCGGCGTTCGCCGGCCTGCCGCCACGTGCATTATTTGGTGTTCTGAATTTCCTGCATCAGCGTGCTGAACTGCTTACCGTACTTCTCACGCACCGGCGCGGTAGCCTCGATAAACGGCTTTTTATCTACCGGAAGGAATTTCACCCCCTGGCTTTGCAGTCGCTGCTTCGATTTCTCGACATAGTCCGCCCACAGCACGCGCTCTTCGGCCTGGGCTTCTTTCGCCAGCTTCATGATAAGCGTCTGATCTTCCGGAGAGAGTTTGCTCCATTTACGCTTCGAGAAAGCCAGCACTTCCGGGATCATAAAGTGCTCGGTGAGGTCGAAATACTTGGTACCTGCCACCACGTAGTTTTCAGTATCAAAGGTCGGTTCGTTGTTTTCCGCCGCATCGATCACCCCGGTTTGCAGGCTGGCAAAAACATCCCCCACCGGCAAAACGATCGGGTTGGCACCTAAAGCTTTGAAAGTATCGAGACCGATTGGGTTATTTTGCAGGCGGATTTTTACCCCTTTCAGGTCATCCAGCGTGGTCACCGGCTTTTTGGTTATCAGGCTACGTGAGCCCGCATCCATCCAGCCGAGAAAAACCAGCCCAAGATTACTGTCGGAAATCTCCTGCGCCAGCTTCGTTCCCACATCGCCATCCAGCACCTTATGCTGATGGTCCATATCGCGGAAAACGAACGGCATATTAAAGACGCTCACCTGAGGAAGGATGCCACCCACCGGTGACATAGAGACACGCAGAATATCGATAGCGCCAGCGCGCGTTTTTTCCAACGTGGTACTTTCATCCCCCATCTGCCCACTCGGGAACATCCGGATGGAAAGCCGGCCATCGGTTTGCGCGCTGAGCTTTTCCCCCATGTGGATCACCGCCGCGGTGGTCGGATAGTCGGCCGGATGCACATCAGACGCGATGAACACCGTTTTTGCCATTGCCACCGCAGAGCCCATCAGTAACGAGAAAGATAAAACGCTTACTGCCAGTTTTCTTCTTAACATAGACGATTCTCTTTTGATTAAAGATAAATTTCACCATGCGAATCAATTGCCAGCACAGATTGACGTCCATGTTCAGAAGTATGTTTTATATCCAGCGGATGAATATGGTAGAAGTCATACAACTAAAGTGTGACCTGTCATACCAAATTTTAAAATGGCATTTCATAAATCACAGAAGTTAGAATTGAATCGATTAATTTGCCTATGCAAAAGGCGATGATGAGAAGTGGTCGCCGCGTTCCGGCAATAAAAAAGGAGACGCAAGCGTCTCCTTATAGGTAATGGCCTTTACTTTGCAAGGGATTAGGCTTCGATATCCGCCATATCACCTTTTTCCTGCAGCCAGTTACGACGATCTTCTGAACGCTTCTTGGCCAACAGCATATCCATGGTGGCATCGGTCTGCTGCTCATCTTCATCGGTAATGAAAAGCTGCACCAGACGACGGGTATTGGGATCAAGCGTGGTTTCACGCAGCTGCATTGGGTTCATTTCGCCCAGACCTTTAAAGCGCTGCACGTTAGGCTTGCCTTTTTTACGCTTGAGCTGTTCCAGCACGCCCGCTTTCTCTTCTTCGGTCAGGGCGTAGTAAACCTCTTTGCCCAAATCGATACGGTACAGCGGCGGCAGTGCAACGTAGACGTGGCCTTCTTTCACCAGCGCACGGAAGTGCTTCACAAACAGTGCGCACAGCAACGTCGCGATGTGCAGACCATCGGAGTCCGCATCCGCAAGGATACAGATCTTGCCATAGCGCAGCTGGCTAAGATCGGAGCTGTCCGGATCGATACCAATTGCCACGGAAATGTCGTGCACTTCCTGCGATGCCAGGACCTCATCCGAAGAGACTTCCCAGGTGTTAAGGATTTTCCCCTTCAGCGGCATGATCGCCTGATATTCACGATCTCGAGCCTGTTTCGCAGAACCGCCCGCAGAATCACCTTCGACAAGGAACAGTTCGGTACGGTTAAGATCCTGCGCGGTGCAATCAGCCAGCTTACCCGGCAGCGCAGGGCCGCTGGTCAGCTTTTTACGCACCACTTTTTTCGCCGCACGCAGACGTCGCTGGGCGCTGGAAATGGCCATTTCAGCCAGCAGCTCTGCCGACTGAACGTTCTGGTTCAGCCACAGGCTAAAGGCATCTTTTACCACGCCGGAAACAAACGCCGCGCACTGGCGTGAAGAAAGACGTTCTTTCGTCTGACCGGCAAACTGCGGATCCTGCATCTTCACGGAAAGCACGTAAGCGCAGCGATCCCAGATATCTTCCGCCGACAGCTTCACGCCGCGCGGCAGAATATTGCGGTACTCGCAGAATTCGCGCATAGCGTCCAGCAGGCCCTGGCGCAGCCCATTGACGTGGGTACCGCCCTGCATGGTAGGGATAAGGTTAACGTAGCTTTCGGTGAGCAGTTCACCGCCTTCCGGCAGCCACAGCAGCGCCCAATCCACCGCTTCGGTTTCACCGGAGAAATTACCCACAAAAGGTTTTTCCGGCAGCAGCGGCAGGCCGTTTACCGCTTCGCTCAGGTAATCGGTCAGGCCGTCGGCGTAGCGCCAGGTCTGTTCTGTATCGTTAACTTTGTCTTTAAAGACGATTTCGACGCCGGGGCAAAGTACCGCTTTGGCTTTCAGCAGGTGGCTTAAGCGGGAAGCGGAAAAGCGCGGGCTGTCAAAGAAGCTTTCATCCGGCCAGAAGTGCACGCTGGTCCCGGTATTACGTTTACCGCAGGTGCCGGAAACGTGCAGATCTTCCACTTTTTCACCGTGTTCAAAGGCGATGCTGTAAATCTGTCCGTCGCGACGGACGTTCACCTCAACGCGCTTTGACAAGGCGTTAACCACCGAGATCCCCACGCCATGCAAGCCGCCAGAGAACTGGTAGTTTTTGTTGGAAAATTTACCGCCCGCATGCAAACGACAGAGGATCAGCTCAATAGCCGGTACCCCTTCTTCCGGATGGATGTCGACGGGCATGCCGCGGCCGTCATCGATAACTTCCAATGACTGATCGGCATGAAGGATAACCTCGACGCGTTTTGCGTGTCCGGCCAGCGCTTCATCCACACTGTTATCAATAACTTCCTGACCCATATGGTTAGGGCGTGTGGTATCTGTATACATCCCCGGGCGGCGGCGAACCGGCTCAAGCCCGGTGAGTACCTCAATGGCATCAGCGTTATAAGAAGATTGCGTCATGATCTATTCGTAGGTAGTTGGCGCTGCTTAATGCAACCCCAGAAAATCGATAATCTGTGTGAAGTGATCTTCGAAGCCGGTAAATGCATGATTACCGCCCTCCTCTACCGTTTGACGGCAAGAGGCGAAATAGTCCACGGCCTGGCGATAATCAAGCACTTCATCGCCGGTTTGCTGAAGCAGCCAGATAAGATCCGGCGCCTCAAGGGGATCAATTTGCATCACTTTGAGATCGTAAATATGGCGAGACTCTAGCACATATTGTTGCCCGGTGTAGGGATTCTCGTTCGGGCCAAGAAAATTCGCCAACAGCTCAAACGGCCTCATTGCCGGGTTCACGACCACCGCAGGCAGCATGAAACATTGCGATAGCCAGGTGGCGTAATAGCCGCCAAGCGACGACCCGACAATCCCCAGCGGTTCACCGCCGTTCTTCAACACCAACGCCTCAAGCAGCTCGGCCGCCTGAGCTGGGTAAGCGGGTAGCTGCGGGATCAGCATATTCACATCAGGATAGTGTTCTGCCAGCCACTGCTTAAGCGCAGTGGCTTTCGCTGACCACGGAGAGCTGTTGAATCCATGCAGATAGAGAAGCGTTGACATCAATAGCCTTCAGATGCGGTATCAGGATGGAACTTCACCCCGGCCAAACGACAGACTTCGGTCGTCAGTGAGCCATCATCATGCAGCTCCAGCCAGCGCCATCCGGGTGAAACAGTATCCAGAGTAAAGTTCGAACAGTGTGGTTTAAACTGCACGCAGGTCGACGGCGTCGCCATAATACGGCGACCGTTCCAGTCCACGTCCATCTCCTGATGGATATGACCACAGAGCAGATTTTTCACTCGAGGGTAACGCGCCAGCACGCCATCCAGCGCCCCGGCGTTACGTAAGCTGTGCTGATCGAGCCAGCTACAGCCCGAAGGCAGCGGATGATGATGCAGCAACAGCAGCGTATGCCGTTCTGGCGCTTCGGCCAGCCGTTTCTCCAACCATTCCAGCTGAAAGTCACTCAGTTCACCGTGGGGCACGCCGAAAACCTGGCTGTCCAACAGTAAAATCTGCCAGCGTTCACCGATCATCACGCGCTTCGCCGGCGAGATCCCCGCCTCTTGTAGCGTGCTGTACATCGAAGGCTGAAAATCGTGATTCCCCGGTAACCAAACGCAGGGTGCAGAAAAACTCGCGATGCCATCAGCAAAGTGCTGATAGGCCGCGGATGAGTGATCCTGCGCTAAATCACCGGTTGCAACCACCAGGTCTACATCACGCGCAGAGGCATGGATGGCCTGCAGGACAGCATGATAGCTTTCCCAGGTATTCACCCCTAACAGCGTTTCATCCTTCTGGGCAAACAGGTGAGTATCAGTAATTTGCAGTACCCTGACACTGGCCCCACCAGCCAGAGGAAGGTTTAAAAGGCTTTCCAAATGGTGTCCTTAGGTTTCACGATGCAAACATACACATCATCCTCTCAGGCGGCTTTTCGCTGGCAGCGTCATTGATGCCACCTGAAGGGTGCTATGTACAAACCGGAATCGCCATCGCTCCATGTGCTAAACAGAATCGCAGCCAATCGGCCAGAAACTGATTAATTTGATGCTTTTCGTCGCGTTGATGCAACTTTTTATTTGGATAATCATACCGCGCTTTGAAGCGAAAGATCTGCTGACTTGAACACACTTCAGCCACCATCGCATCATGATACAGTCGAACCGTCATCGACGGCAGGCTCCAATAGCTCACTGCGGGTAGCGTTTGTTCAATCGTGACCAGCGTAGTGTAACGAGTTGATTCGACTATCGTTAAGCGATATTGCGCATTGGCCACCTGATAGTTCACCGTTTCACCGGCTTCATCGACGCGCGGCAGTAAGCGACGCAATTGTGTGAAGTTGGTCTCGCACAGGCGCATCATTTCTGGGAAGTCAGGTGTATATCGCTTCATTTGTTCCACTCTTTTCGTAAGTCCTGATAATGCAGCTGTAGCCATTGCAAAGCGATGACAGACGCCGCGTTGTCAATTTTTCCATCCTCTACGCATTGATAAGCGAACTCCCGGCTTACCACATGAACCCGAATGTCTTCGTGTTCTTCCGCCAGGCCATGTATACCTGTGGCCGTTGTCGCATCGACCTCACCTACCATGATGGTGAGGCGCTCGCTGGTGCCACCCGGGCTAGCCAGATAGCTGAGGCACTCTTTCACACGCCCGACGTTTAGCCCGGCTTCTTCCTGGGCTTCGCGGCGGGCAACGTCCTCGACGGTTTCCCCTTCTTCTATCATGCCAGCAACCATCTCCAGCAGATAAGGTGTTTCACTGGTGTCATACGCGGCAATTCGAACTTGCTCAATAAGCACCACTTCATCACGCACTGGGTCAAAGGGTAGCAAGACTGCGGCGTGACCGCGCTCAAAAATTTCGCGTCTGACTTCACCGCTCATCTCGCCATTGAACAAACGATGGCGAAAACGATACAAATCAAGTGAAAAAAAACCGCGATATACCGTTTCTCGTGCAATAATTTCTACATCATTTTTCGAGAGCGTTGCCACAGGATTGGCTGCTTTTTTCATGGACCGACCTATGCAGTGATTGTGTTGAAATTATGGATTTAAAGTTGGTGGGTCAAAGAATCCACTAACTCTATGGTAGATTGGTGCAAATTAACGCCAGATGGCACATTACGACAACTTTTTAACGTGGCAGACTCTGGTACAATCGGTGAATATTTTTTCTGTGAATTAGATCAGCGCTAAGCTTCACAACAAGGAATGCAAATGCAAATGAAGAAATTGCTCCCCATCCTTATTGGTCTGAGCCTTACGGGTTTCAGTACAATGAGCCAGGCAGAGAACCTGTTACAGGTGTATCAGCAGGCACGTACCAGTAACCCAGATCTCCGCAAGTCTGCCGCAGATCGTGATGCTGCGTTCGAGAAAATCAACGAAGCACGCAGCCCTCTTTTACCGCAATTAGGTTTGGGTGCAGATTATACCTATACCAATGGCTTCCGCGACAGCAACGGCGTGAACTCGAATGTCACCAGTGGCTCGCTGCAGTTAACGCAAAGCCTGTTTGATATGTCCAAGTGGCGCGCTCTGACCCTGCAGGAGAAATCTGCGGGCATCCAGGACGTGACGTATCAGACCGATCAGCAAACCCTGATCCTGAATACCGCTACGGCATATTTTAACGTGCTGAGCGCTATCGACTCGCTTTCCTACACTGAAGCACAGAAACAGGCAATCTACCGCCAGTTGGATCAAACAACCCAACGCTTTAACGTTGGCCTTGTGGCAATTACCGACGTGCAGAACGCCCGTTCACAGTACGATACCGTACTGGCGAACGAAGTCACCGCGCGTAACAACCTCGACAACGCGGTTGAATCGCTGCGTCAGGTCACCGGTAACTACTATCCGGAGCTGGCTTCACTGAACGTTGACGGCTTTAAAACGGATAAACCACAGGGCGTGAATGCGCTGCTGAAAGAGGCCGAAAACCGCAACCTCTCGCTGCTGCAGGCTCGTCTGAGCCAGGATCTGGCGCGTGAGCAAATTCGTCTTGCCCAGGATGGCCATTTGCCAACGCTGGATTTAACCGCGTCTACCGGGGTATCTAACACCTCCTACAGCGGTTCTAAAACTAACGGCACGGGCAACTACAACGACAACGACGCTGGCCAGAACAAAATTGGTCTGAGCTTCTCCCTGCCGCTGTATCAGGGCGGGATGGTGAACTCCCAGGTCAAGCAGGCGCAGTACAACTTCGTGGGCGCTAGTGAGCAGCTAGAAAGCGCGCACCGTTCTGTTGTACAGACCGTACGTTCTTCCTTTAACAACGTGAACGCCTCTATCAGCAGCATCAACGCCTACAAACAGGCCGTTGTTTCTGCGCAGAGTTCCTTGGATGCAATGGAAGCCGGTTACTCGGTCGGTACGCGTACAATCGTTGACGTATTAGATGCGACCACGACGCTGTACAACGCCAAACAACAGCTCTCCAGCGCACGTTATAACTACCTGATCAACCAGTTGAACATCAAATCCGCTCTCGGTACGCTCAACGAGCAGGATCTGCTGGCGCTGAACAATACGCTGGGCAAACCGGTTTCAACCTCCAACGCGAGCATCGCACCGGAGAACTCACAGCAGGACGCCGCCGCTGACGGCTACACTTCTGCTGCGACCAGCAAAGCACGTATTCGCTAACATCTGCATTGCTGTAAAAAGGGTTCGCATCATGCGAACCCTTTTTTTCAGCCCTTCCAACGTAAGGCAACGTAAAGATCCCCTGCTTTATCCCCTTCTTAGCTTCATTTTCAACCACTCATCCACTATCCTGAGCGCTATTGCAATACCACTCTACTGGGTCCAGGAAGATTAAAATGAAACGGACAAACAATATTCAGCACGCCGCTTTTCGTAAGAGCTGGGGTGCGCGCCACTTAACGCCGGTCGCGCTCGCCGTTACCGCGGTATTCATGCTGGCTGGCTGTGAGAAAAGCGACGAAACCGTCACGCTGTATCAGAATGCGGACGACTGCTCCGCCGCGAACCCAAGCAAAAGTGCAGAATGCACCACAACTTACAACAATGCGCTGAAAGAAGCTGAACGCACCGCACCGAAATACGCGAGCCGTGAAGACTGCGTAGCAGAATTTGGTGAAGGCCAGTGTCAACAGGCCCCTGCGCAGGCAGGCATGGCGCCAACTGGCGAAGGCCAGGCTCAGGCGCAAAACCAAAGCAGCGGCAGCTTCTGGATGCCGCTGATGGCCGGTTACATGATGGGTCGTATGATGAGCGGTGGCATGGGCGGTTATCAGCAACAACCGGTCTTCACCTCGAAGAACCCATCCAGCCCGGCCTACGGTAAATACACCGATGCAGGCGGCAAAAACTACGGTGCAGCACAACCGGGTCGTTCAATGAACGTGCCGAAAACCGCGATGGCACCTAAACCAGCGACCACCAGCACCGTCACTCGCGGCGGCTTTGGCGAGTCCGTGGCGAAACAGTCCACCATGCAGCGTAGCGCAACGGGCAGTACCTCCCGTTCGATGGGCGGCTGATTATCATGGAAAGAGTCAGTATTGTTGAACGCCCGGACTGGCGTGAGAAAGCGACTGAGTATGGTTTTAACTTCCACACCATGTACGGCGAACCGTACTGGAGCGAAGAGGCCTATTACAAGCTGACGCTTGCGCAGGTAGAAAAGCTGGAAGACGTCACCGCTGAACTGCATCAGCTATGCCTGAAAGTGGTTGAGCGCGTGATCGCCAGCGATGAGCTGATGGCTAAGTTCCGCATTCCAAAACATACCTGGAGCTTCGTACGCCAATCATGGCAGACCCATCAGCCCTCGCTCTATTCTCGCCTCGATCTGGCGTGGGACGGTACCGGCGAGCCGAAGCTGCTGGAAAACAACGCCGATACGCCAACTTCGCTGTATGAAGCGGCATTCTTCCAATGGATTTGGCTGGAAGATCAGTTGAACGCAGGTAACCTGCCGGAAGGCAGCGATCAGTTCAACAGCTTGCAGGAAAAGATCATCGAGCGCTTTACCGAACTGCGCGAACAGCACGGCTTCCAGCTGCTGCACCTCACCTGCTGCCAGGATACCGTGGAAGATCGCGGTACGGTGCAATACCTACAGGATTGTGCAGCCGAAGCAGGAGTGGCCACCGAGTTTCTGTATATCGATGAAATTGGTCTGGGCGAAAAAGGCCAGTTTACCGATCTGCAGGATCAGGTGATCGGCAATCTGTTTAAGCTCTACCCATGGGAATACATGCTGCGTGAGATGTTCTCTACCAAGCTGGAAGACGCCGGCGTGCGCTGGCTGGAGCCTGCGTGGAAGAGCATTATCTCCAATAAAGCGCTGCTGCCTATGCTGTGGGAAATGTTCCCGGATCACCCGAATCTGCTGCCAGCCTACTTTGCCGAAGACGATCACCCAGAGATGGATAAATTTGTGGTGAAACCGATCTTCTCCCGCGAAGGCGCGAATATCTCGATCGTCGAAAACGGCAAAACCATCGAACAGGTGGAAGGTCCTTACGGCGAAGAGGGAATGATCGTGCAGCAATTCTATCCGTTACCGAAATATGGCGATAGCTACATGCTGATTGGTAGCTGGCTCATCAACGATCAGCCAGCCGGGATTGGCATCCGTGAGGACAGAGCGTTGATCACGCAAGATTTGTCACGTTTCTATCCTCACATTTTTGTTGAGTAGTCGTTAGCCCACCTGCACCGACAGCATGCTTAAGGAGCCCATTTCGATACCGTCTACCGGGATCGTGATGGGTTCTTCTCCATCCCAGGCTCCTAAAACATACAGCAGTGGCAGGAAGTGCTCCGCCGTCGGGTTAGAGAGCGAGCCGCCTTCGTGCTGCAGATAGTTCACCAGCGGATGCTGCTCAACCGGCCCCTTCCATTGCAGATTCGCTTTAACATAGTCGTTAAATGAAGACGCCCATGGATACGGCGCGGAATCACCGTGCCATTTTGCCGTACGCAGGTTATGCACCACGTTACCGCTCGCCACCAGCATAATGCCTTCATCGCGCAGGCTAGCCAGCTTACGCCCCATCTCAAGATGCCAGGCTGCCGGTTTGGTGCTATCGATACTCAACTGCACCATTGGGATATCCGCATCCGGGTACATTTTAATCAGCACGCCCCACGAACCATGGTCAAAACCCCATGCTTCTGTATCCAGCGCCACGGGAACCGGCGACAGTAGCTCAACCAGTTTCTGTGCCAGCTCCGGTGAGCCGGGAGCCGGGTAATGCGTGTCGTACAATGCCTGCGGGAAGCCGCCAAAATCATGGATCGTTTTAGGCGCTTCCATGGCCGTCACTCCCGTACCTCGAGTAAACCAGTGCGCAGAGACCACAACGATCGCTTTTGGCCGCGGCAATGTCTCACCGAGATGCTGCCAGGTGCGGGTATACAGGTTATCTTCCAGTACGTTCATCGGGCTACCGTGACCTAAAAACAGTGCTGGCATTCGGCTACGAGACATGATGTTATCCTTCCAGAGGCATATTTGAATAACACCACATTAACCTGTTTTCCGTGAGGATAAACTCAGATAAGCGTGATGATGATCTTCAGAAAATTTGAATGTAAGGATGAGGTAAAGAATCTATTCGCCTCTCGCCAGGGGTGACAAATTTCAATATCATGAATGATAATCATTATCATAAGGAGTAAGCGATGTCGGTCCCGCTAATTCTGACATTACTGGCAGGAGCTGCCACGTTTATCGGCGCCATTCTTGGCGTGATTGGACAAAAACCATCAAACCGGGTTTTGGCCTTTTCCCTCGGTTTTGCCGCCGGGATTATGCTACTTATCTCACTGATGGAGATGCTGCCCGCTGCGCTTGGCACCGAAGGTATGTCGCCGGTGTTAGGTTACGGCATGTTCGTGGTGGGTCTCATCGGCTATTTCGCACTGGATCGCGCGCTGCCACATGCTCATCCGCAGGATCTGATGCAGGAAACCACTCAACCGCTGCCGCGCAATATTCGCCGCACCGCAGTATTGTTGACCCTGGGGATCAGCCTGCACAACTTCCCGGAAGGCATCGCCACCTTTGTCACCGCCAGCAACAATCTGGAGCTGGGGTTCGGGATCGCACTTGCCGTGGCGCTGCACAATATTCCGGAAGGACTGGCGGTAGCCGGGCCGGTGTATGCGGCTACGGGATCGAAACGCAAAGCCGTATTTTGGGCCGGGATCTCCGGTATGGCGGAAATTCTCGGCGGCGTGCTGGCATGGGCAATTCTCGGTAGTATGGTCTCACCGGTATTGATGGCATCGATTATGGCAGCCGTCGCCGGCATTATGGTCGCGCTATCGGTTGATGAACTGATGCCGCTGGCCAAAGAGATCGATCCGAACAACAACCCAAGCTACGGCGTGCTGTGTGGGATGTCGGTGATGGGATTAAGTTTGGTGGCGTTACAGTCGATGGGGATTGGTTAGCCGCCATAAAAAAGCCCGGCACAGTGAGCCGGGCTTTTTCGTCAGGGAGCGCGATTAACTTGCTTTGCGCTCGTGCTCACGACGGTAGGCCACCAGATCTTCGATGGTTACCAGCGCCATATTGTGTTCCTTCGCAAACTTGATGCACTCAGGCGCGCGCGCCATGGTGCCGTCATCGTTGGTCAGTTCACACAGGACGCCTGCCGGTTTAAAGCCAGCCAGGCTCACCAGGTCGATAGTGGCTTCAGTATGGCCGCCACGGGTGAGCACGCCGCCCGGCTGCGCGCGCAGCGGGAAAACGTGGCCCGGACGGTTCAGGTCTGACGGCTTGGCGTTGTCGGCGATTGCTGCACGAACGGTAGTCAGGCGGTCAGCGGCGGAAACGCCGGTGGTCACGCCGCGCGCAGCTTCAATGGTGATGGTAAAGCCGGTGCCGTATGCGCTGGTGTTGTTTTCCACCATCATCGGCAGCTCAAGCTGTTTACGACGTTCATCGGTCAGACACAGACAAACGATACCGCTACCGTGACGGATAGTCAGCGCCATTTGTTCAACGGTCATGTTTTCGGCGGCAAAGATCATGTCGCCTTCGTTCTCGCGATCTTCGTCGTCCAGCACCATCGCACCGCGGCCTTCGCGCAGCGCAATCAGCGCGTTTTCAACGCGTTCGAAAGGAGTACCAAAAGAGGAAAGTAGCGTCTGATTCATGGTAAAAAAACCTCATTAATATTATGGTTACCAGAATCAGGGCAGTCTTAGGAGTGCCGATAAACGGCCAATAGATAACGCGAGCGGGTGCATACCCAACTGAATCGTTACTCTCTCCCATCCGGACTCTAACCGTCGGCCCCGGAATTACACCGGATCTGCTGACCTTCCCGTTTGACACAGGAAGCGCTCGCGGGCTTTCAGCCGTAGCTGATTTACCGCCGGTGGGGAATTTCGCCCCGCCCTGAGAATAAGCGTACTTACTATAACGCTATTGATTATCTTCGGCAATGCATAAGCTTCGAACAATTCTGGTTTATCGCACCGGGAGAAGCCACTACAATAGCGGTAACGCCGACAGAATCAGGGAAACACAGATGATCGACCCGAAAAAAATTGAACAAATCGCCCGTCAGGTCCACGAATCAATGCCAAAAGGCCTGCGTGAATTTGGCGATGATGTTGAAAAGAAAGTTCGTCAGGTGATCCAGTCACAGCTGACGCGTCTTGATGTGGTAAGCCGCGAAGAGTTTGACGTACAGACGCAGGTATTGCTGCGCACGCGTGAAAAGCTGGCGCTACTCGAACAGCGCATTAGCGAGCTGGAAAACCGCGCGGCTGCACCGGCTGTAGACGATAAAGAGTAAAGCATGTCCCCTCTCCCGCACGGGGAGAGGGTTAACGTGAGCGCAACGCGTCAGCGTTACTTCTCACTGTCCTTCTGAATCTTCTTGATAATATTGGTCGTTGAGCAACCATCTTCAAAGTTCAGCACCAGCACTTCACCACCGTTCGCCCACACTTCTTCGCTACCGGCGATCTGCTCTGGTTTATAGTCACCGCCTTTGACCAAACGATCCGGCAGGATCCCGGCAATCAGACGCTGCGGCGTATCTTCTTCAAACGACACCACCCAGTCGACCGACTCCAGCGCCCCCAGCACGATCATGCGCTGATCCAGCGGGTTCACCGGACGCGTTTCGCCCTTCAGACGTTTGGTGGACGCATCGCTGTTCACCGCGACAATCAGACGATCGCCCAGCTTACGTGCGTTCGCCAGATAAGAGACGTGGCCCGCGTGCAGAATGTCGAACACGCCGTTGGTCATCACCACTTTCTCACCGCGGCGACGCGCGGCGGCAACCGCTTGTTTCAGCTCTTCTTCGCTCATCACGCCAAAACCGGTATCCGCACGACCGCGCACGGCATTTTCCAGCTCGATTGGCGAAACGGTTGAGGTCCCCAGCTTGCCCACCACGACGCCGGCCGCCGCGTTGGCAAAGAAGCAGGCTTCTTCCAGCGTTTTCCCGGACGCCAGCGTTGCCGCCAGCACGCCAATCACCGTATCGCCAGCACCGGTGACGTCATACACTTCCTGCGCCTGAGTCGGCTGATGCAGCGGCGCTTTACCCGGTTGTAGCAGCGTCATGCCCTGCTCGGAGCGGGTGACCAGCAGTGCGGAAAGATCGAAGTCAGCAATCAACTGCATGCCGCGTGCTACCAACTCTTCTTCGGTTTTGCACTTGCCTACCACCGCTTCAAATTCGGAGAGATTCGGCGTCAGCAGCGTGGCACCACGGTAGCGCTCAAAGTCAGTGCCTTTCGGGTCGATAAGCACCGGCACTTTTGCCTGGCGCGCCAGCTTAATCATCTGCTGCACGCTTTCCAGCGCCCCTTTGGCATAGTCGGAAAGCACCAGCGCGCCAACATTAGGTAGGCCGCTTTGAATACGATCGTGCAGCGGCTGCGGATCTACGCCGGCAAAACCTTCTTCAAAATCCAGACGAATCAACTGCTGGTTGCGCGACAGTACGCGCAGCTTAGTGATGGTCGGGTGAGTCGGCACGGAGACGAAATCGCATTTGACGTTCACGTCGGCCAGCGCTTTATTCAACGCACGCGCCGCATCGTCAATACCGGTCAAACCAACGAGACGAGAACCCGCCCCCAGAGAGGCAATGTTCATCGCCACGTTCGCCGCACCGCCAGGACGTTCTTCGATAGTTTCCACTTTCACCACGGGTACCGGGGCTTCCGGGGAAATACGGCTGGTAGGGCCATACCAGTAGCGATCCAGCATCACATCGCCAACCACCATCACTCCTGCGCGTTCAAATTCCGGCAGCGTTACTTTCATTCGTGTCTCCAAAGAGAATCAAAAATTTGGCGCGATAATAGCACATTTCACGGTTGAACCAGCCACTTCAGCCAGCTCGCACTCACCAACTCGCGTTCGCGGGTAAAGCTTGCCAAATCGACATTCCCCGGCAGTTCCTGCAAGGCCAGATGATGCAACGCATCGCGTAGCGTGGTGTAAGCATGAGTCAATGCCCTGGCTTCCTGCTCATCCATTATGTCGTTTTGCGCGAGCAATTCGAGAATACGCACATTATCCGACCAGCGGGTCAGCTTGGGCTTATCGTGGGCGTAGCGCAGCACCAGATACTGGGTAATAAATTCAATGTCGGTAATGCCACCCGCATCGGTTTTGATGTCGAAACGATCGCGCTGCTTACCGCCAAGATGGGCACGCATTTTCTCACGCATTTCGCGGACTTCGGTTTGCAGCACGGCGCCGTCGCGGGTATTCGTCAGAATTTGTCGGCGGATGGCATCAAACTGCTGCTGCAGCT
Organism: Kluyvera cryocrescens NBRC 102467; assembly: GCF_001571285.1. Classification (GTDB taxonomy): domain Bacteria; phylum Pseudomonadota; class Gammaproteobacteria; order Enterobacterales; family Enterobacteriaceae; genus Kluyvera; species Kluyvera cryocrescens. Next base: position 60,620 of record NZ_BCTM01000025.1, read on the forward strand.
GCGGATCGCCGTAAACTACGCGGGCCCGAACCAGCGCCTGATGCTCCCAGGTCCAGGCTTCATTTTGCTGATAATCAGCAAAGGCTTCAGCGGTCGTCACCAGCATTCCCGCCGCGCCGGAAGGCCGCAGACGAGCGTCAACCTCATACAAAATGCCGGAGGAAGTCCGGGTGCTAAACAGATGCATAATGCGCTGCGCCAGACGCAGATAGAACTGGCGGCCATCGATTTCGCGTTCGCCGTCGGTCATCGCATCCATTGGGCAGTCGTGGAGGAAAACCAGATCCAGATCCGAGCTGTAGCCCAGTTCCCATCCGCCCAGTTTGCCGTAGCCGATAACCGCGAAGCCACGGCCATGACGCTCGCGCAGATGCGTCGGCTGGCCGTAACGCGCCACCATTTGCACCCACGCCTGCTGAACAACCGCATCAATCATCGCTTCCGCAAGCCATGTGAGATGGTCGCTCACCTTCATCACCGGCAGCGTTCCGGCGATATCCGCCGCCGCAATGTGTAATAACTGTGCCTGTTTGAACTGGCGCAACGCTTCTAACTGCTGCTCTTCATCCTCTTCCGGCACGCGCAAAAGGTACTGACGCAGCTCATCACGATAAGCATCGGTTGCCGTCGGTTGATATAGCGTGCTCGGATCCAGTAGTTCATCCAGCAGCAGCGGATAGCGCGCCAGCTGGCTGGCCACCATCGGTGAAGCAGCACACAGGCGGATAAGATGTTTTAACGCACCAGGGTATTCACTCAGCAGCTCAAGATAGGTCGTTCGCGTGACGATACCGCTGAGCAGCGGCGTAATGCGCGTTAGCAGTACCAGCGCATCTTCACGCGCACATACTTCGCTCAGCAGATGTGGCATCAGAGAGTCCAACACCTGTCGCCCGCGCGGGCCGATAGTGCGTTTATCCAGTTCTTTACGGAAATCCGCAATCTGCGACAGCACGCGTTGACGATCGTCGCCGCTGAGATGCATTAGCACCGCTGGGGTATCATCCTCCTGCAGCGTGTCCTGCCACAGCTCGCGCCAGTCTTCCGATAGCTGTTCTTCCTGCGACGGCTCTTCGTCATCGCCAATCAGGTCGTTAAAGACGCGGCGCACTTCCGCCATCAGCGTATCGAGACGGCCAATTAACGCATCCCAGTTATCCAGATGCATGCCCCACGCCAGACGCGCACGATTGAGATCATCGCCCGGCAGAGTTTGCGTCTGCTCATCATTAATGCTTTGCAGCAGGTTTTCCAGACGGCGCAGGAACAAGTAGGCTTCGCGCAGCGCCTGCGCGTCGGTGTTAGACAGCAGATTCAGCGCTTCAATCGCCGCCAGCGTCGGCAGCAGCGACCGGCTTTGCAGCGACGGCTCACGTCCGCCGCGAATCAGCTGGAAGACCTGCACAATAAATTCGATTTCGCGAATACCACCGGCGCCGAGCTTGATGTTGTCTTTCAGCCCCCGACGGCGTACTTCGCGGGTGATCATCCCTTTCATGTTACGCAAAGACTGGATCACGCTGAAATCAATGTAACGGCGGAACACAAACGGCCGCAGCATCGCGCGCAGCTCGCTGGTATAGACCCCGTCGTCGTCCCCCATGATCCGCGCTTTAACCATCGCGTAGCGTTCCCAGTCGCGCCCCTGCTCCTGGTAATAATCTTCCAGCGCCGCAAAGCTCAGCACCAGCGGACCGCTGTCGCCGAATGGGCGTAGACGCATATCAACGCGGTAAACAAAGCCATCTTGCGTCGGCTGGTCGAGGACTTTAATTAGCCGTTGCCCCAGACGCGTAAAGAACTGGGCGTTATCCAGCTCACGGCGCCCACCTTGAGTCGAACCGTGCTCAGGCCAGGCAAAAATAAGATCGATATCGGAGGAGAAGTTGAGTTCACCGCCGCCCAATTTGCCCATCCCAAGGATCAACAAAGGCTGCGGTACACCGTCGGCGCTGCACGGTGTGCCCCACTCGCGGCAGCAGGCAGCATAGAGCCAATCGCGAGCGTGGACGATGAGCGTCTCTGCCAGATGACTTAGCTGTTGAAGCGTATCCTCTTCGCTGACCAGTGAGAGTGCCTGCGACCAGGCAATTCGTACCATTATCCGCCGGCGAAAAACCCGCAGCGCGCGCATTAGCGCCGTTTCATCATGAACGTCTGCCAGCTCAGCCTGCAACCACCCCGCGTATTCACGCCACTCATCCGCCTGGGGTGGCGCGCTTTCCAGCGACGCCAACCACTCGGGATACGCCATCAAACTTTGCTGAACAAAATCACTGAAGGTGAAAACAGCCCGCGCATTAGCGCTGAGCGTCGCAACGGGAAAATCTTCCGGAGCGCGCTCGACCAATGTCTGCCAGTGCTGCTGTAACTGCGAAGAAAGCGGCGTCATACACGGGTTCCCTGAAGTAAATTAACGTTTTCCGCTGTGTAGCCAGAACGGTTCGACCGCCAGCGCCTCATTGCGGTAATGCTCAATTTCAATGTGCTGACGCGTCTCGATGGCATGGCGTAAACCCTGCCAGTTCGCCAGCCAGCGCTGTGCTTTTTCCGCGTCGTAGTAGCCCGCCAGCACCTGCACGCTGTTGATGTCGCGCGTCAAACGCGGCAGCTGATCGCCGTAGCTGTCCCCAAGCGGATAGGCAAACGTCGTGCGCAGCTCGGCAGCCTGACGAGAAAGATGAGTATCGGCAAATCGTTTAAACGAATCGGCCATTTTGCCTTCGGCTTTGGCATCGAGGAACGGCTGCCAGCCGCGCGTCACCAGCCATTCGGTGAACGCCAGCTTGGTTAGCGCGATTTCACGGCTATACGCCGCGTCATGAGCGGAAATCTTACCGGCCATCAGCGCGTCAACCTGGGTCAAATTATCACGCAGCGATGCACTGGCCTTACGCGGCACAATACCGCCAAACAGCGTCAGGATGTGGCGAATCAGCCCCTGCGCGTTGACCACTTCGGTTTTCGCTTTCGCCTTACCGCGCAGCCAAAGTTCTTCGTGGTACTGCCAATGGGCGAGCGCATTTTCCAGCGCAGCTTCAAATGCTTGTCCCACCGTCGCCTTCGGCGGCAGAGACAGAATCGTCAGCGGTTTTATTTCGCGCTCAGGATTGCCCTGCGCCAAATGATAACCACGAGCCGCTTTACTCAAACTGCCCTGACGCAGCAGCCCGGTTTGCGCTAACTGCTGGGCCAGTGCCAGCACGTCTGCGGTTTCACCGCTGAGCAGCTCCAGCTCCAGTTCACAGATCGCTTCCTGATGCTCCCCAGCCTTCACTTCGCCCTGATCCAGCGCGATCTCAATCTGGCTTTTCCCCTGGCTAACCACCCATTTCTCACGATAGAAATCGGTGCTAAACAGCGGGTTAACCTGTTCTGCCAGCCCTTTTGGCATTTCACCCTTCGGCCAGACTTCAGATGGCAACTGGTCGAGCGCCAGCTCCGGCGAGCTAATCGCAATATTGTATTCAGGGCGCTGATGCAAACCGCCAACGGTACGACCGGCGATTTTCATCGTCATCTCATAGCGGCCGTTATCGCCGCGAACGCGCAGCCCCATATCATGGCGACGCAGCCAGTTATCCGCAGTTTCGTAATAGATGTTCAGCAACTGTCCCGGCGGGGTGTGCTCTGCGTTCAGGGTTTGCAGGTGGTTGCGTAGCGTTTCAACGCCAGCGTCATCGACGATAAATTTTAATTCGATTTCTTGAGCCATGATTGAATTCTTTTGGTTTCGTTACCCGGAAATACCTTTGTGGCGAACTTATAGGTATTCTTTTTGTCAGTAGATAGTATTTTGCGACAAATTGCCATGCAATGCGCAATTTGTCAGGTGGACAGCAGACGCCGGTTTTTTCTCCTGGAGGATTCCGATTGCCGCAGAATGCTTTGCGTCGTCAGACTGTTGCCACTACTATCGTTCCACTTATATGACAAAAACGATGATCTGATGCCAAAATTACGCTTAATTGCCATTACTTTACTGACACTTACCGCTTCGACCATCGCTCACGCTGATGAAAAGCGTTATGTTTCCGACGAACTGAACACCTGGGTACGCAGCGGCCCGGGCGATAATTACCGCCTGGCAGGTTCACTTAACGCCGGTGAAGAAGTGACGTTGTTGCAAACCAACGACAATACCCAATACGGCCAGGTGCGAGACAGCAACGGCCGTACTGCGTGGATCCCGCTGAAAGAGCTGACTGCCACCCCAAGCCTACGTACTCGCGTACCGGACCTGGAAAATCAGGTCAAAACGCTGACCGACAAGCTCAATAATATCGACACCACCTGGAACCAGCGCACCGCAGAAATGCAAAAAAAGGTCGCTGAGAGCGATAGCGTGATCAACGGTTTGAAAAACGAAAACCAGAAGCTTAAAAACGAGCTTATCGTCGCGCAGAAAAAAGTAAACGCCGCCAATCTACAGTTGGATGACAAACAGCGCACCATCATCATGCAGTGGTTCATGTATGGCGGCGGTGTGCTGGGCATCGGCCTGCTGCTGGGCCTGGTACTGCCGCACATCATTCCAAGCCGTAAGCGCAAAGATCGCTGGATGAACTAAGCCATTCCCCTGCCGCATTCGCAGGGGATAATTCGCCTTATCGGCGCTTCTTTCGTATTATCTGAAAGAAAATGATGAGGAGAAGCGTGGCGTGAAGAGTTATCTGGTCGGTGGTGCAGTTCGAGATGGGTTATTAGGTCTACCGGTCAAAGATAAAGATTGGGTGGTTGTCGGCGCCACGCCGCAGCAAATGCTCGACGCGGGCTACCAGCAGGTAGGCCGCGACTTTCCTGTTTTTCTGCATCCCAACAGCCACGAAGAGTACGCGCTGGCTCGAACCGAACGGAAGTCAGGTTCCGGTTATACCGGCTTTACCTGCTACGCTGCGCCAGACGTCACGCTAGAGCAAGACCTGTTACGCCGAGACTTAACCGTCAATGCGTTAGCTGAAGACGCCGATGGGACAATTATCGATCCTTACGGCGGACGTCGCGATCTCGAACAGCGCATTCTGCGTCATGTTTCCCCCGCCTTTGGTGAAGACCCGCTGCGCGTTTTACGCGTGGCGCGCTTTGCCGCTCGTTACGCCCATTTAAGCTTTCGTATTGCCGATGAAACCATGGTGCTGATGCGCGAGATGACCGATGCTGGCGAGCTGGCGCACCTGACGCCTGAACGCGTGTGGAAAGAGACGGAGAATGCCCTCGGCACTCGCAACCCGCAGGTATTCTTCCAGACGCTGCGCGACTGTGGCGCATTGAAAGTGCTGTTCCCGGAAATCGACGCGCTGTACGGTGTCCCGGCCCCGGCGAAATGGCACCCGGAAATTGATACCGGCGTTCATACGCTGATGACGCTCACCATGGCGGCGATGCTTAGCCCGGACATTGACGTGCGCTTCGCCACGCTATGCCATGATCTGGGCAAAGGACTAACGCCAAAAGCGCTCTGGCCGCGCCATCACGGCCACGGCCCGGCGGGCGTGAAGCTGGTTGAACAATTAAGTCTGCGCCTAAAAGTGCCTAACGAAATGCGCGATCTGGCGAAACTGGTGGCTGAATTCCACGATCTCATCCATACCCTGCCAATCCTGCAGCCGAAGACGCTGATCAAGCTGTTTGATTCCATCGATGCCTGGCGCAAACCGCAGCGCGTCGAACAGATCGCACTCACCAGCGAAGCCGATGTCCGCGGTCGTACTCATTTTGAAGCCTGCGATTACCCGCAGGGCAGATTGCTGCGCGAAGCGTGGGAAGTAGCCAAAAGCGTGGGTAACAAAGAGGTTATTGAGGCCGGGTTTAAAGGCCCGGAAATTCGTGAAGAGCTGACGCGACGCCGCATTCAGGCCGTGGCAAACTGGAAAGAAAAACGTTGCCCCCAGCCAACAGACTGAGGGCAAACCGTTAGAAGAAGACGACGTAGACCACCGCTGCGACAATAAAGCGGTAGATCGCAAACGGAATGAACGAGATACGTTTAATCAGCTTCAGGAAGGTTTTGATGGCCACCAGCGCCACAAGGAAGGCCATCACAAACCCGACGGCGAACATCGGAATGTCGCCAACGGTCAGGAAATGCCAGCTCTTGTAGAGATCCAGCGCCGTTGCGCCCATCATCATCGGCACGGCGAGCAGGAACGAAAACTCGGAAGCTGCGTAGCGGCTCACGCCCATCAGCATCCCGCCCGAAATCGTTGCACCGGAGCGTGAAAAGCCCGGCCACAGCGCCAGACACTGGAAGCAGCCGATCATAAAGGCCTGACGATAGGTCATATCATCAATCCCCACTGCACGCGGCGTTTTCGGCTTCAGGCATTCCGCCGCAATCAGCAGCAGACCACCAACGACCAGCGCATACATAACGTTAATCGGATTAAAGAGCGATTTAATCGCATCGTGGAAAACCAGCCCCAGCACGACCGCTGGGATCATCCCCAACAGAATGTGAATCAGCGACAGGCGGCCAGAACCTTCGCCTTCATGTACCGGAGGGCGACCAAAATGAATACCAATCAGGCCAAACAGACGGCGCCAAAACATCACTACCACCGCGAGAATGGAACCCAATTGAATCACCACCTCAAACGTTTTCGCCGTTTCGCCTTCAAAGCCCAGTAAATGGCCGACGATAATCATATGGCCAGTGCTGGATACAGGCAGAAACTCCGTCAATCCCTCGACCACACCCAGAATTGCCGCCACCAGCAGCGAGTGTATATCGCTCATTAAATAAACCCTTAAAAGTAAACAATAAAATAAACCCGGCACTATGACCGGTATAAATCACTTTGGTTTAAGTTATATGACGACTTATCGTTTTATTTCAGATTTTGGCCACGCTCGATGATGACACCCACGTTGGCCGCCCGGGCGACAGCGCCGGGTTTGCTGACCTTAATACGCACCCATGGCGACTTGAAGCGGGACATCAAAATCTCAGCCACCTCTTCGGCGACGCGTTCAACCAGCGCAAAACGGCTGCCTTCGACGTGCTTCACCACCGCTTCGCTGATATCAGCATAGCTCAGACAATCGTTCACGTTGTCGCTGGCGGCAGCTTGACGGTTGTCCCAGCCTAATTCGATATCGAACACCAGTTTCTGTTCAATCGTTTGTTCCCAGTCATAAACACCGATAGTGGTGATTACCGAAAGTTGCTCTATAAATACAATATCCATCACGACCTGCTTGGTTTTAGGCTAAACCGGATACCACTTCCGGCGAATTATGCGTATTATCCACAGATGCAGAGAATACTTCGACATTTTCAAAATGGAACAGCGTTATGAGTGCAATCGAGCCTGGAATGATTCTCCTCGCCTACCTTTGCGGCTCAATCTCCAGCGCCATTCTGGTCTGCCGCGTCGCGGGGTTACCTGACCCTCGCAGCAGTGGTTCGGGGAACCCCGGTGCCACTAACGTATTACGCATTGGCGGTAAAGGCGCTGCCGTAGCCGTACTGATTTTCGACGTCCTGAAAGGGATGCTCCCCGTCTGGGGTGCCTACGCTCTCGGCCTATCCCCTTTCTGGTTGGGACTGGTGGCAATTGCCGCCTGTTTGGGCCATATCTGGCCGATATTTTTCCATTTCCATGGCGGGAAAGGTGTGGCCACCGCATTTGGCGCCATTGCACCTATCGGTCTGGATTTAACGGGCGTTATGGCCGGCACCTGGCTGCTGACGATTTTGCTCAGCGGCTACTCTTCGCTGGGCGCTATTGTCAGCGCGCTGGTAGCGCCGTTTTATGTCTGGTGGTTTAAGCCGCAGTATACCTTCCCGGTTTCCATGCTCTCATGCCTGATTTTGCTGCGTCATCACGACAACATTCAGCGTCTGTGGCGACGTCAGGAAACGAAAATTTGGGTGCGGTTGAAAAAACGGAAGCAAGAAGACGCAGAACAGCGCAAACCTTAATGTTGCGATGTCGCCGGAGTAAGAGATGTTAACCCCGGCGTCGCGTCGCTCGGCCGGGTTGCCGTCGATTAGGCGGCCGGTAATTCAGCCAGCGGCCAGCGCGGGCGAACGGTCACGCCCAGCGAGGTGTTTGCGCCCGTTTTAAGCCGCACCATTCCCGCATAAGCAATCATTGCGCCGTTATCGGTGCAAAACTCAGGACGCGCGTAGAACACTTCCCCGCGACGTTTTTGCATCATTTCAGCCAGCTTCGCCCGTAAAGTACGGTTAGCGCTTACGCCTCCCGCCATCACCAGACGTTTAAAACCCGTTTGATCCAGCGCGCGCTTGCACTTGATCATCAAGGTATCGACGACCGCATCTTCAAACGCACGGGCAATATCAGCACGGGTTTGGTCATCATTTTCGTTATTACGAATGGTGTTGGCCGCGAAAGTTTTCAAACCCGAGAAGCTAAAATCAAGCCCAGGGCGATCGGTCATTGGACGCGGGAAGACAAAGCGCCCTTCCGTCCCCTGCGAGGCCATTTTGGACAGCATCGGGCCCCCTGGGTAATCCAGCCCCAGCAGCTTCGCCGTTTTATCGAAGGCTTCACCCGCCGCATCATCAATAGACTCACCCAGAAGTGCGTATTCACCAATGCCGGTCACGCTAATCAGCTGCGTATGACCGCCGGAGACCAGCAGCGCCACAAATGGGTATTCCGGAGGATTATCTTCCAGCATCGGCGCCAATAGGTGCCCTTCCATATGGTGTACCGCAATGGCGGGAACATCCCAGGCAAACGCCAGTGAACGGCCAACGGTTGCGCCGACCAGCAGCGCGCCAACCAGCCCAGGGCCAGCGGTATAGGCCACTGCATCAATATCTTTTGCCGTCAGATTGGCTTCTTTTAACGCCGCCTGAATCAGCGGAACCGTTTTACGCACGTGATCGCGCGAGGCCAGCTCAGGAACGACACCGCCGTAGTCGGCGTGTAATTTCACCTGACTATACAGCTGGTTGGCTAACAGACCTTTTTCATCGTCATAGATCGCGATGCCGGTTTCATCGCAGGATGTTTCAATACCCAGTACACGCATGGCTAGTTTTACCTCGTTTCAATACCGCGCAGTGTAGGGCGAATAACCCGGGATGTAAAACTTTGCTCACCCCTGGACTCCACTTCGTGTATACTCCTCACCCTTAAAAAGTCTATTTCAAAAAGGGCATCGGTGCTTTACAAAGCAGCAGTAGTTGCAGTAAAATTCCGCACCATTTTGAAATAAGCTGGCGCCGATGCCAGCGGCAAACCGAATTTATAAAGGTGAGAGTTACATGCCGGTAATTAAAGTACGTGAAAACGAGCCGTTCGACGTAGCACTGCGTCGCTTCAAACGTTCATGCGAGAAAGCAGGTGTTCTGGCAGAAGTTCGTCGTCGTGAGTTCTATGAAAAACCAACGACCGAACGTAAGCGCGCTAAAGCTTCTGCAGTGAAACGTCACGCGAAGAAACTGGCTCGCGAAAACGCACGCCGTACTCGTCTGTACTAATCTTTTGAGGGCGTCAGCTCTCAATTGTCAGACCGAGTTGTAGTTGCAAGGCCGTGCTTCCGAAAGGAATGCGCGGCTTGTTTTCGTTTATACGTTATTAAAATAAACGGGGCCTATGGCTGGACGAATCCCACGCGTATTTATTAGTGACCTGCTGGCTCGCACCGACATCATCGATCTCATCGATGCGCGGGTGAAGCTGAAAAAGCAGGGCAAGAATTACCATGCGTGCTGTCCATTCCATAATGAAAAATCCCCCTCTTTCACCGTAAACGGTGATAAGCAGTTTTACCACTGCTTCGGCTGCGGCGCGCACGGCAATGCCATCGACTTTTTAATGAACTACGACAAGCTCGAGTTCGTTGAAACCGTTGAAGAACTGGCGGCCATGCACAATCTTGAAGTGCCGTATGAAGCCGGAACGGGCCTTAGCCAGATAGAACGTCATCAACGACAAAATCTCTATCAGCTAATGGACGGATTGAACGCGTTTTATCAACAATCCTTTACCCAACCCAACGCCGAGCCTGCACGGCAATATCTGGATCAGCGCGGCCTTAGCGCCGAGATAGTCCAGCGCTTTGCTATTGGTTTTGCACCGCCTGGCTGGGATAACGCATTAAAACGTTTCGGCGGTAATGTCGACAACAGAAAGCTGTTGCTCGATGCCGGAATGCTGGTCACCAATGACCAGGGAAGAACGTACGACCGTTTTCGCAATCGCGTGATGTTTCCGATTCGCGACAAACGAGGCCGGGTAATTGGTTTTGGTGGCCGCGTACTCGGTAACGATACGCCGAAATACCTGAACTCCCCGGAAACCGATATTTTCCATAAAGGTCGCCAGCTGTATGGCCTTTATGAAGCCCAGCAGCACAACGCTGAACCACCGCGCCTGCTGGTTGTCGAAGGGTATATGGATGTCGTCGCACTGGCGCAATACGGTATTAATTATGCCGTGGCTTCGCTGGGTACCTCGACCACGGCCGACCACATTCATATGCTATTCCGTGCGACAAACAACGTGATTTGCTGTTACGACGGTGACCGCGCCGGACGAGATGCCGCATGGCGTGCACTAGAAACCGCCATGCCGTACATGACCGACGGTCGTCAGCTACGCTTTATGTTCCTGCCAGACGGCGAAGACCCGGATACGCTGGTACGTAAAGAAGGCAAAGAGGCTTTTGAGGCACGGATGGAGCATGCACAACCGCTCTCCATGTTCTTATTTAACAGCCTCTTACCGCAAGTTGACCTGAGCACGCCAGATGGCAGTACTCAGCTTGCTGCGTTGGCGCTGCCGCTTATCAGTCAGGTTCCCGGCGATGCGCACCGTATTCAGCTACGCCAAACGCTCGGGTTGAAGCTGGGGATATTTGACGATGCCGCGCTTGATCGTTTAATGCCAAAACAGGCAGAAAGTGGCGTCGTACGCCCGACTCAACAGCTAAAACGCACGACCATGCGTATACTTATAGGGTTGCTGGTGCAAAACCCCGATCTCGCGCCACGGGTTCCATCGCTAGCCGGGCTTGATCCGAAAAAATTGCCGGGCCTGAAGCTGTTTTCCGAACTGGTTAACACCTGTTTGTCCCAGCCCGGTCTGACCACTGGTCAACTTTTAGAGCAATATCGCGGGACAAATGAAGCCGCGACCCTTGAAAAACTGTCGATGTGGGACGATATAGCAGATAAGGATATTGCTGAAGAAACCTTCACCGACTCGCTCAACCATATGTTTGATTCGTTGCTTGTACTGCGACAAGAAGAGTTGATAGCTCGCGATCGCACACACGGTTTAAGCAGCGAAGAACGCCGGGAACTCTGGACACTGAACCAGGAACTGGCCAAAAAATGAATTTAACGGCTTAACTGCCGAATACCTATCGGGTAGCCCCCGACAGCCGCACCGAGGCGCAGCGGCACTAATATAAGTTCGCCCTCGCATTAAATGTCGGCGGTTCGTTCGCCGGCCGACACCAATCAAATGAATTAAGTGTGGATACCGTCTTATGGAGCAAAACCCGCAGTCACAGCTCAAGCTTCTTGTCCAACGTGGTAAAGAGCAAGGCTATCTGACCTATGCCGAGGTCAATGACCATCTGCCGGAAGATATTGTCGACTCAGATCAGATCGAAGATATCATCCAAATGATCAACGACATGGGCATTCAGGTGATGGAAGAAGCGCCGGATGCCGATGATCTGTTGCTGGCTGAAACCTCCAACAACACTGATGAAGACGCAGAAGAAGCCGCTGCACAAGTTCTGTCCAGCGTGGAATCTGAAATCGGGCGCACCACTGACCCGGTTCGCATGTACATGCGTGAAATGGGTACCGTAGAGCTGCTGACCCGCGAAGGCGAAATCGACATCGCCAAACGTATCGAAGACGGGATCAACCAGGTACAGTGCTCCGTTGCCGAATACCCGGAAGCGATCACCTATCTGCTGGAACAGTACGATCGCGTAGAAGCTGAAGAAGCACGTCTGTCTGACCTTATCACCGGTTTCGTCGATCCAAACGCCGAAGAAGACATGGCGCCAACTGCGACGCACGTGGGCTCTGAACTGTCTCAGGAAGAGATGGATGATGACGAAGACGAAGAAGAAGACGACGACGACGATAGCAGCGACGATGACAACAGCATCGACCCAGAGCTGGCGCGTGAGAAGTTCGCGGAGCTGCGTACTCAGTACGAACTGACCCGCGACACCATCAAAGCCAAGGGCCGTAGCCATGCAGCCGCTCAGGAAGAAATTCTGAAGCTGTCTGAAGTCTTCAAACAGTTCCGTCTGGTACCGAAGCAGTTCGACTACCTGGTGAACAGCATGCGTACCATGATGGACCGCGTGCGTACCCAGGAACGTATCATCATGAAGATGTGCGTTGAACAGTGCAAAATGCCGAAAAAGAACTTCATCACCCTGTTCACCGGCAACGAGACCAGCGATACCTGGTTCAACGCGGCTATCGCGATGAACAAACCATGGTCAGAAAAACTGCACGATGTCGCGGATGACGTTCAGCGTGGCTTGCAAAAACTGCGTCAGATTGAAGAAGAAACCGGCCTGACTATCGAGCAGGTTAAAGACATCAACCGTCGTATGTCCATCGGTGAAGCGAAAGCCCGCCGTGCGAAGAAAGAGATGGTTGAAGCAAACTTACGTCTGGTTATTTCTATCGCCAAGAAATACACCAACCGCGGTCTGCAGTTCCTTGACCTGATTCAGGAAGGTAACATCGGCCTGATGAAAGCGGTAGATAAGTTTGAATACCGCCGTGGTTACAAGTTCTCCACCTATGCAACCTGGTGGATCCGTCAGGCGATCACTCGTTCTATCGCAGACCAGGCGCGCACCATCCGTATTCCGGTGCATATGATTGAGACTATCAACAAACTCAACCGTATCTCCCGCCAGATGCTGCAGGAAATGGGTCGTGAGCCAACGCCGGAAGAACTGGCTGAACGCATGCTGATGCCGGAAGATAAAATCCGTAAAGTGCTGAAAATCGCCAAAGAGCCAATCTCCATGGAAACGCCAATCGGCGACGATGAAGATTCACATCTGGGTGATTTCATCGAGGATACCACCCTCGAGCTGCCGCTGGACTCTGCAACCACTGAAAGCCTGCGTGCGGCAACGCACGACGTGCTGGCGGGCCTGACCGCTCGTGAAGCGAAAGTTCTGCGTATGCGTTTCGGTATCGATATGAATACCGACCACACGCTGGAAGAAGTGGGTAAACAGTTCGACGTTACCCGCGAACGTATCCGTCAGATCGAAGCGAAGGCGCTGCGTAAACTGCGTCACCCAAGCCGTTCTGAAGTCCTGCGTAGCTTCCTGGACGATTAATCGCCCCGGCTAAAAACGTAAAAAGCTCCCTACGGGGAGCTTTTTTTTGCCTGCGAGTTGGCTAGATTCCCCCACCGCGGCCGCACTGGCTGGGTGCATCCCGCAGCCGGATGCTAAACTCCGCGCGCCTTCAGCGCCACATCCATCTCTTGATACGCCTCTACCAGTTTGTCCAGCGTGATACGGCTTAACCCGCTCGGATTGGGCAGCACCCACACTTGCGTCTCACCGATCATCAACGACTGCTTGCCCCACGGTGCGTTACGCTGCCCCAAACCGCGCTCAAAGGCCTACTTGCCTAATACTGCCAATACGGCTGGCTTGTAGTGTTCCACCTTCTCAATCAGCGCCTGGCCGCCGCTACGCAGTTCCTGCACGCTCACCTCATTTGCCTGTACCGTCGGCCGCTCAACCAGCTTCGTCACCCCGCAGCGAAAATTAAGCATCTGCTGCGCCTCTTCCGGCTTCAACTGATGGTCAGTAAACCCGGCGAGATGCAGCACTTTCCAGAAGCGGTTCGCCGGATGAGCGAACGGATAGCCCAGCGAGGAAGATGACAGCCCCGGGTTGATACCGCAAAACAGCACCCGCAACCCCGAATCGATAATGTCCTTAACCATAATATCCTCAACCGATACATCGTCAGTTGAGTATAACGAATTGAAAATGCATTGTTTATAAAAACAGCATGTGCGCGCTTAATGCTGGATTGGCGTCCGCTGTTACTTTATAATCGTCGGCTACTTAGGCCCCTTAGCTCAGTGGTTAGAGCAGGCG